>NZ_JBASBR010000007.1:0-607387 GCF_049651205.1 Castellaniella sp. | reverse complement strand
TGCACCACCAAACCGTGGATGCCTAGGATAGAATCTATTGGGGACATCGGCATTGACTCCATTAAACGTGTTCTTCGTAAAAACAAGTCTAATGAATGTCGGTGTCCCCCGTTCATGATGGAGAGCCAGATGCGGCCTTGGCCTTCTGGTAATTCGCGTCAATCCATTTACCATAGACTTTGAAAATCATCTCTACATCCTTGTGCCCCATCTGGAGGGCCAGCCGGAACGGATTAGCCCCGGCGGTCGGCAGAGTGCTGGCATAGGTATGGCGGATCTGGTACGGATTTCGGTAGCGCACCCCTGCGCGGCGACATAGCGGCTCCCATAGGAGAATCCATCATGGCATCACTGAAAGGCTTTGTGGATCAATGGATTGCGCGGCTGCTGCCGATTTTCGGCTTGTGGGACAAATAGGGCGCTGGAATTGCGCAAGCCATTGATCGGGCGGAAGGAAGTTCGGCCACGAGTGTGGCCGAATGCGATGTAGACAGGCCGGGGCAATTGGCCGGACACCGGTAGTACACCAAGATGACACCGGCAATCCTACGAGGGAACACCACCTGCACACCTGACTGACACTAGTTTTGCACTGAGTTTCAGGTTGTGCTGCACTTCTGGCCGGGTTTTCAGGATGGACTACAAGATGGCCTGTAGCCCCTTGTCTGCGATGATGTTCAGCAGCTTCAGTGCGGGGCCTGTTGGGCGGGTATCCCCTTGCTCCCATTTTCGGACAGTCGATGCCGTGGTGTGCAGATGGTGGGCGAACACCGGTTGGCTGAACTTCAACTTTTCACGCAGGCTTTTGATGTCGCTGGGTTTAAGATCTCGCACGGGCGGCGGGCAGACTGCGTCGAATTCACGCATCGTCACTTTATCAATCGCCCTGACGTTGTGAAGCGTGGCGAGATCGCTGCGCAGGGATTCAATGATTTTGCTCACAATGCACCTCTAGTAATACCCCAGATTCCAGCGCCTTGGACAAGGCGTGTGCTGGTAGCTCCAGGAAAAGTCAGCGTCGATCAGACCGCTTTCCATTTCTTCGACGGCTTTGCATAGTGCAGAATCTGGCAATTTTTCTGCTGACTGCCAACGTGCGAAGTCTTTTCTCTTCAGAATCAGGCTCATCAAGCTTCCTTCAAGTATACCCGATACGGGTATATTTTCCTCTTGCAGAGTGGCTGTAGTTTAAGGGGCCTGCAGCTCCAGTGCGGCTTCGTATGCATCCATTGTCATTCCTGTCATTACGTGAGCGGAGCCAGCGATGTCATGAGCCAGTCCCTTGTATCTCAATCGATCCGCCCGCTCGGGCAGCTTGTTGGCATCATCGGTGAATACCATGACCTCGTGCCGTTCGCGTGAAATGCTGACATAGTGGGTGTCCTGGGCAGTGGTACGGCTGAAGCTTTCCGCGTTGTACAGTACCCGGTCGCAGGTCAGGCCCTGGGCGCGGTGTGCCGTCGTGGTGTAGGCATAGTCCAGGTGCAGCGGCTGGTCGGTGGGCAGGATGATTTGTCGGTTGCCGGTTTCGAAGGTGACGGTATCGGCCTCGATGCCGACGATCTGGGCAAGTTGCCCGTTGACCAGGTCATGCTGGGCATCGTTGCGGGTGATGCGTACCTGGTTGCCCACGGACAGTTCGGACTCATTCAGGTGATAAACCGAGAGCTTGCTCATGGTCCGAGGGATGATTTCGATGGCGGCTTGCTGGGCCTGGGCTTGGTTGATCGCTTCGACCGTGATGCGGTCGTGCCGTGGCGTGCTTGCCACACCTGTAGCCGAATACGATGTAGACGGGCCGGAGTAATGGGCCGGACACCGGCCATACACCAAGATGACACCGGCAATCCTATCGGGAAACACCACCCGTCCACCGGATTCTGGTTTGCGCTGATATTGCTATCAGACGGCGCCGTTTACTTTGGCTTCGAGGTCTGCACATGCGCCCATAAGGTCATCGAAGGATGCAGTACCCGGTGCGGTTCACCGGTAGCGCGTGCACCGAACTCCAGGGTGATGACGGGGGCGACATAGCCCGTGCCGTGCGCTAACGCCGGGTACCGCAGCGTCAGCTTGTCGTTGCCGGGTCCGCTCAATTCGGCATGGGCGTCCAGTTGGGCGTGTTCCAGGGCTGCCATTATGACGGGCTGTATATTTTGTGTGATCCAGCCTGGCAGCCTATGCCGCACGGCCTGGGTCCATTTGCTGGCCTGGCTTCTACTGGCTGGCAGATCGCTTTGCTCGCCAGTCAGGTCGGGAATCAACTTGCGAATGTCATAGGTCAAGTCGATGTCTTCGGAGAATCGATCGATCACCTTGTAGACCTTTGACAATGATGTGCCACCCTTGAAGGTCAGGTCGGTTGCGATCGGCGAGTCGAACAAAGCGCCCAACATCCATACAACCCAGATGTCCTTTTCCAACAAGTGGGCCGGGCGCCCCGTTTTGGCACGGCCGAACTCCAGGGCCTCGCGTTGGTCTTGTTGGGTCAGGCCGAAGAAGAACTCAGCCACGGGCTGCTTCCTTGCCGATGGCTTGCGCCATCCAGCCCGGAAGCGCTGCCCGAGCTAAAGCTAGTGCCTGCCATTCGGCAGCGGGTAGGGTACGGCGCAGCGATGCCAATGATTGCTGGGCAAACGCCGGGCCTATCCAGGCCAGCGCCCGGACGGCGGTGCCTGCCTGCCGCTCGCCCAAGGCGAGCATCCAGCGAGGCGCATGCTTTACCAGGATTTCTGAGTGATCGATTTGCAGCTTGCGTGTGCGCCCGGACGTCAGGTAGACCTCGCGGATGGGGACCTGTTGTGTCAGGCCAAGCGTGTTGGCTGCACTGGCGCCGTGCGGCACGACGACTTCACCGTTGTGTTCTGCCAGTGATTGGATGATTTTTTCTGGGGCTGGGGCGCGCGAGCCGAATCGGCTGTTGACCGGCGCGGTGTATGCGCCGCGCGCGACCCGCAGCAGCTTGCCCTGTTTGGCGAAGCGTGAGAATGCCTGATCCACTGCAGAGCGGCTGCCCAGATGGAGAAATTCTTTGGGCGACAGCACGCCGCCTTCGGGCAAGGACCGAGCGTGTTGCAGGATGGCTTTTGGCAGCGAGTTCATAGGGCACCTCATGTACAGAGAAACTATACATCAGTTTCTGACATATTGGCAATGAATCGTACGTCTGTCGTGGATGGAAGCTACTCGACTTCCAGCTCAGGCTCCAACTGCGACGGAGTATCGGCGTGATGGCTTCGGCTTGACTCCAGGTTTTGGACTGTCACCGGCTGCAGGTCATGCGCCAACCCCTTGTATCCCAGCCGATCCACCCGCTCCGGCAGTTCGTCGGCATCATCCGTGAACACTACGACCTCGTGCCGTTCGCGTGAAATACTGACGTAATAGGTGTCCTGGGCCGTGGTGCGGCTGAAGCTTTCCGCGTTGTACAGCACGCGGTCGCAGGTCAGGCCCTGGGTGCTATGCGCCGTCGTGGTGTAGGCATAGAGCAGCACCATTTTGGGCCGTGCGGTTTCATGGCGGAATTTGGCCACGATCAGATTGCCGGTGTGTTCCACGCGGGATTTGCCGCCTTCCTTGCGCCGGCCCATCGCCAGATGCTTTTCCACATAGGCCAGCGCCGTGGCAACTGCATCGTCATTGGCCTGGATCAGGCGGTCGTCACCGCCGATCGGCACCTGCAAGGTGATGCTTTTGGGGGCACCAAAGGTCAAATCCCGCGCGGCACGGGCCTTGGCGTCCTTGCGCACCGACTGGACCGCTGTGATGCCATGCCCAAAATCGCCCTGGAGCATGGCTTTGAAGCGGGCCGGGTCAATGGCACCGACCGCGCCCAGGCGGCGGGCCCTTTGCCCTGCCAGCTCGCGGCGCTGCCATCGCGGCTGTAGTGGTCATCGGCCTGGTCGGCATAGTAGTGGGTAGCGAGGGCCGCACGGACCCGATAGATCTGGCTATGCGAGATCATGGAGACTCCGGGGTGGGGGATGGTTAAAGATCAGCCAGTGGACGTGAAAGGCGCGTCAATGCTGGCTGTTGGGAGAAGGAGGGGCGAGATTACACAGGGTTGTCCACAATAATTGTGGATGGCTACTTGCGGCCAAGAGCGGCCTCTTAGCAAAACACCACATAGCAGACATTGGCTCTGTCCGTACGATTTTTGATTGATAAGGACGACGGCATCGGATAATCTCGATGTCATTCATAAGCTTACAGGCGACGCAGTCGTTTCCGTGTTATCAACAATAACGATGACATTTCTGTGCCTGCATAACTATTAACAATCACATGATCACTGCCGAGCAAGTCCAATCGATTCTCAGAGCACTAAACCCCAGCAACATCGAAATTACCGTTGGCACTGTCAGATGCGACATCGGGGGAGTCAGGATTTCCATTGTTGCCTCTGATTTCGATGAGTACCTCCAAGTTAGGTCTGCACCAAACCAGAGTACTGACACTAGCCTATATGTCGTGGGTTACTTTGAACATGCGATAGAACTTCAAGGACGAGGACCAAACGCCTACCGGCTATTTCGTGATAGCGACGAGATCTCTCTCAAGCATGAACAAACGGGATTTGTTGTGGAGATCAGCCCAATCTCCTCCAAATTCATCATGTTCCTAACAGACACTGACACTATGCATCGTGATTTTCGGCGCCTTTCTATGATGAGGCGCCCTATGCTTCGGGGAAGAGCAGAAGTCACGCTGACGGATTTATTCGCAAGAATCCTTTCCGTAAAGATCTTTGCGCCAGCAACACATCCATTTCACAACAACGCTAAGCAATTGAAGGCAATCGCAGAAGCAAGCATCTACAACGTTTCCTACGGCTATGGTGTCGGCTTGATTCCAATTAAGTCATGGGAGCGATCTCTTCACTTCCTCGATGGGAAGCGGAAAGAGACCGTCCAGTTTCCACTCCGTACTTATAACCATGATTTGGTTGCCTACTATCAAATGGCTCTTGGGGGAGAGAGCTTAATTCTTTCCTACCTCGCTCTCTACAAGATATTGGAGTACTTCTTCACAGCTGCATCCGAGCACTTGCTACATGAAAAGATTGTGGATCAATTGGTCGCACCTGACTTCTCACACACAAAAGTGGGAAAGCTAAGGGAATTGGCGAAGGTAATTCGTAAATTCGATCAGAGGATGGATGAAAGGCGGATGCTGCAAACTGTTTTCGACCAACATATCGATAAAGAAGCGTTGCGCTTGTGGATTGATGAGTTCGACAAAGAGAACTCTGACTACTTCAGAACCGAGCGTGATCTCTTCGGTGAGCCAAGCAAAGTTGACACCTCTGAGAATCAGATATTTCCGACCATTGGAGCCCGGATTTATCACATTCGAAACGCATTAGTGCATAATAAAGAAGGCGAGGTCTCCAGATTTATACCATTCTCAGGTCAGGAGAAAATTCTCGTGAATGAGGCACCGCTTCTTCGTCGCATTTCAGAAGAGCTCATTCTCAAGACAGGTAAAGACATCCAGCTATGACGATTGCCAACTCGTCATTCCGCCAGACCTGCGCGAGAAGCCGCGCAGATCAGTGAATTCAGACGTTCCTGAAGGTACGCTTCTCCGAGCTGCCAACTACCGCTTTGGGACGAAAGCTGACGGTCGCAGATGACTGCTTCCGACCCAAAGCAGTCAGTCACGCTTCTGAGGGGCTGACATAAAATCCGGGGAGATTCAGACAGCAAGGTTAACAGGAAGCCATCAGCACTATTAAGGTTAGGCACCGCGTTCATAGAGTTGTGCGACCTTTCGTCCAGAGATCCGAATCATCGGACTCGAGGTGCCTTTGATTGTTCCCTGAACGTCAAATGCTTGCTCTTCTATAGTCCCTGCGAGATCTAGTGTGAAATTTCGCAGTGGTCCAAATACAGAGTTCAATGCACCGCGATAGTGCCCGACTTCAATTGTTGCTTTAGCCTGACTGCCATAGGCGTCTAGACGGCCCCGATAGAGGTAAGTCTCGTCACCCCCGTTAATATCGCCATCGGAGATGACTGCGAGGCCAGCGCCCAGATTCTTAGGGCCTACAGAAAACTCTATAAAAAAAATACCTGATGTCAATTGGTTTCTCCAATGAATTGGACAAATGGCTTCAGTTTCTGAAAATCCATCTCAGCGCTCGGAAACGACTGAAGTAGATCAGTGAGGCGTACAGTTCTACGCTGATCATCGAGATCCGCCTCAAGGAACTTCGGAAGCTCCCATACGTCGTTCGCTGTTGCTATCCAACGTTGCGCGACATCGTGAGCAACCCCGAGATCACGGGTAATAAATGCGTACAGAGGATTGGTTTGTAAATCCTGTTGTTTCTGAATGGTTTTTCGGATTTTCGTGTACTCTACTTGTTCGGCTACCCCCGGCTTTGTCTTTTCAAGAAAGACATCAAGGATTGCTACAGAGTCCTCGAGTTTTTTAATTCGAGTGGAGTCATTAAACCCACCTAGCCCAATAGAACTAACATACAGCTCCTCCCTCCTGTAATCGCCAGGAGAGAAGAACACTGCCGGCTTCCGATAAAGTATGAAGAAGAAGATAAAGACGAGAACGGTTGGAAACCCCATCACGAACCAGATGAAAATCTCTTGCAATTTATCTGGTAGCGTCGTGATTACGTATGCCATCGCGATTTCTGAAATGGTAGCAAAGACCGACACCATCGTCAGTGGGTTTTTTACTTTCGTAACAGAATTTTCGAGTGGCATTGTGACGTACTCTAAAGAACCGTGCAGTGTGGCTGGATAGTAACAAAACGGACTACGGCCCTGCTCGATCGTAGATAATTATCACATTTCTGTCCGCTCTGCTATTTTCAACGCTTCACCGACTTGCTTACAGGGTAACCTCTGCTCAGCGACCGTCTCCAACCCATCGATGCCTTTTGGTTTGGAAAATTTGTTCCCTAAAAGAGCAGACACGCTATGGGTGAGCGGACATTGATCAGTGGATCAGGTATTTTATTTCAAGTCTTCACGTGCTACGTGCACTCCCTTCCTCAGAATGTATCAGTTAGCTTGATCAGAAAACTTAGCGAAATTGCTTATACCGTTCTACAGCATCGAGAAATTCTTCCGCAATACCATAGACAGTAACATAATCGTAGATGCGGCCCAACTTCGGTGTCCAATATCGGCCGTGAGCTAGCCAGTGTCTGTACTTGAAAGCGCCAATTAGTTCGCCGGTCAAGGCCTTCGGCACGACTCCATCGTCACACCATGCCTGCAGCAAGTCATCTTCAAGTTTAGCGGCATTTCCTCGCCGCGTGTAGATTGCACGCATTGCCTTTGATAGTGGATCCTTTTTCCGAGCATACGATCGACTCAGATAGTCGATTCGAACGGCCGCCTCAACGGAGGACAGTACGGCCAAAGAACTATTTAAATCAAGCTCCCTTAGAGACGTCTCACGAGCATCATCTATTTTCGCTCCCGCATACCTCACCTGAAGGTCAGGTGAGGTGCCAGCAAAGAAGTCGATTAGAGCGGTACGGACATCTAGATAGTGCAAGGCAACGTATTCAAGGCTTTGGTGCTGGCCTGAAAATTTCACCTTGTTAGACATCGCCATTTACGACCTCAATTAAGGCTTCTCGAAATGACTCCGAAGTTAGCTCAAGGTACATGATTCGTGGTGGAAGTGTTGAAATCTTCCATACCCATTCCTCAGGTGGGACATACTTGGGTTCGGGGGTAGGGGTATTCTCCTTCCCCCCAATAGAAACAGTAACTCTGAAGCTCGGTTTTTCCAATGCAGGCGGTACGATAACAAAGCGTACTATCCCTCGTGGCCCGGTCATGTCGACACGACCGCGGGCTCCGATTAGGAATGTACCGATCGGTTTAAGGCGAATTAACTGTCGCCCAAGAAGAATCTCGAGCTGATTTGCCTCATATAAACCCAGTTGTTCTTCGTGAAGGACAACTGGAACGCGAGTGATCTTTACGTCTCCGCTTTTCACGTACGCGTTGAGGCTTTCATCTACGAGATTGTGCAGCTCAGCAAGCTTCTCCAGCCATAACTTTTTCTCTTGCTCAGGGGTTATCTGGGCGGTACTATTTTTCTCAGTATTTTTTGCCTGACTTTTAATGAATTCGTCGAACCTTTTAGTCATGATTTAGCCTCTCGTTGAGAGAGCGCTAGATTAGCAGTTTGTAGCATGTGCGATAAGTCCCTCAGAGCGCCTATGTCTAGCATCGGTGAAGTGATCGGAGCAGCTTTTTTAATTATAGATCGCCCATGACCGATTGCTCCTGGCCGGCAAGCGACCGCTCACCGGCCAAGGTACATTAAACCTCGGTTTGCTCTGCCATCTCAAGGGCATCGTCGACCTCGATGCCGAGATAGCGAACCGTGCTTTCCAGCTTTGTATGCCCAAGCAGCAACTGTACGGCCCGAAGGTACTTTGTTCGTCGGTAGATCAGCGAAGCTTTTGTGCGGCGCATAGTGTGGGTACCATATGCGGTATCGTCAAGACCAATCGATGCGACCCAGCGATGCACCATCCGGGCGTACTGCCGCGTCGATAGATGCGGTGACGTATGCAACCGGCTCGGAAACAGAAAATCTGCCGCCTTCAGTCCTCGAGCTTCGATCCAGGCTTCGAGGCTCTCACGGGTCTGTTCCGTGATCTCGAATTGAACCGGCCTCTGGATTTTTTGCTGCATAACGGTGACTCTTGCGGCCACATGGCTTCCGTGACAGACGTCCTGCACCTGCAATCGCGTGAGATCGCACGCTCGAAGCTTGCTATCGATTGCGAGATTGAACATCGCTAGTTTCCGAATGTTCGAAGCCATCTGAAGTCTCGTTCGGATTGCCCAAATTTCTCGAAGCTTCAGCGGCGGCTTCTGCCCGGTGAGTTTGCCCTTGTTCCATGGCACACGACGGCTAATGGTGGCATTCTCAGATTCCATGACAATCTCCTTTCGAGTAAAGGGAGATTCAGTGTGCTCCTACGGAGGGGCACTATCGACTTGGACAGCTGAATTTCAGTGTGATCAGATTACTGTATTCGAATGAAAGGTGCTCATTATTGTTATTTATTTTTGCGTTCTGGATTCTGCAGAATGAGGTACTCATAATAGAACAAACACTTCACGAGGTGATGAAGGTTATTAATCTCCCGAAAGGCGACGAGGATCATCCGCATGAAATCAAGGAAATAAATCTGTTGGGCGGGAGTTGGCTCGATTCTACCACCGTCAGGGAAGTATTCAATAATTTGTGTCACATCGTTGTAACTAACGTTGTTATGCGCAATAGAATTTCGCACTTCTGTGTCTATAACCTCGCGGTCGATATCATACCAGCAGTCGTCGAGATATTTGAATCTTTCCGATAGCGTCTTTTCAGAGAACTTTGTGATCGAACTCAATGTGCCACCGTTGATGGTAGGGAATGCATTGATATCCCCCCTGTGAATAAGATTGTTGATTCCCGCGACGAGTATGAGCTGCCGACTGAAGACCTCAATAATGTCTTTATACAAATCCTTGTACGATTGAAAGTCCTTCGTCGAGACACGAGCAGCGATCTTCGCCTTCTCGTATCCATGAATGAGATCAAGGTAAAGAGCTGGGCGCAGGGGAAGCTCAGCTGAATATATGTCAGAATACAGCTTGAGGCAGTCCTTCTGCAGAGTGCTTAGAAAGCCTGTATCGATAATATTTCTCACGAAATCATCAAGCGGCTTCCCTGCAAGATTCATTGTTATTTCTGTAATCCAATCTACTAAAGACTTAACTTCACCAAGATGAAAAAAGGGCAGAAATATAAATGTGAGGAATTGATATAACGCGGCATTGATATCTTGAGGCTGCAGCGACGGACCGAGGTCTTTATTAAGGAAATCGCTGACTCTCTTCTTGAATAGCTGCTTGTTCTTTCCACTGTACAAACGAATGATGACTTTGATCTCGTCAGTACGGTCAGAGAAGTAATTGAGCTGATCAAGCCGCTGGTTGTGGAACGCCATCTTGGCTTGCCCTTCCGCAACTGACTCGCTCGTGCCGTTAAGTTCCTGTGCAGCCATCATATACGGCGTATTGCCTATGATGTACTTTCCAAAGCGTACAGGGAAGTCGAGGTGCAGATCGACAAAAGGGTTTTTGTGATCCGAGAATAGTCGATGCTGACCTTCAGATGGTTCACAGCCTTTGAACTCAAATTTTGTCTGAGGTGGACTCGACGTGTCCATGGTAACTAGCATCAGGGAGGCGCAGTGCGGACAAGCGAAGCTGAACGGTTGATGGACTCGGTTGGAATACCCAAATCGACAGTCAGTCTCTCCTTCGCACACATTGCAAACGAGTGTCATATTGGAGTTCATCTTCATCCCTAAGAGTCGTAAGCTGCTCCGAAGCCCACTGCTACGGCGAGGTAATTGTAAGTCGCAAGACTGAGTGGTGGCGGATGGCTGCTTCTGACCAAGCTTCTAAAAATGACTCTGTCCGCCCTTCAAATCGTCGATACGGCATTTTCACCCTAGCTACAGGCAAATCTCCCGCCAACGCCACATACCCCTCCAGCACCGGCAGAGCCTGAATCTGCGCCGCCGTCACCACCTCCTCGGTCGCTCGATCCATATTATCCGAGGTGTTACGGTGATCGACACTGCGGCTAACACTGAATTTTGGGCGCTCGACCTCATGTTTGCCCAGGCTTTCGCTTATGTCGTGGGCCGTCTGCGGATCGGTGCGCGATCCGCCCGGCGTCAGTTTCACGAAATACCAGGCTGTGCGACCATTCCAGTCCTGCCAGGCCATGCCGCCACGATGGCTCTGGAAACCCTCATAAAAACTAGGTAGGCCGGGGGTTCAATTTCCCCGGCTCTCACCAGTCTTTAGAATCCCAACCGGTTTCGGTTGGGATTTTTTGGTTTTTATTAACTAGTAGGAGCTCCTTTGTGATGTATAGGACGGGCTGGTTGCGGCCAAATACAGTCCCTAGAACTGACGTTCGGGAAGCGTTGAACCATCGCTTACCACCTATACACACGACGAAGCAGAGAGAACATCTGCGTCAACGATGCTGCAGACAGCATCGTATCGTTGGCGAGGTTTGCTCAGCCCAGCATCTTCAGCAACGCCTTGGCGGCGGGCTCGGATGATGCTGGATTCTGACCGGTGATCAGCAGGCCGTCGCTGACCACGTATGGCTGCCAGTCACCCTCTTTGCTGTAATTGCCGCCGTTCTTTTTCAGCATGTCTTCCACCAGAAACGGCACCACTTTGGTCAGGCCGACGGCGTCTTCCTCGGTATTGGTGAAACCGGTGACCGACTTGCCTTGGACCAGCGGTTTACCATCGGCCAACTTAACGTGGCGCAGCACGCCGGGTGCGTGGCATACGGCAGCGACTGGCTTGCCGGCGGCCAACGTGGCTTCGATCAGCGCGATCGATGTGGCGTCTTCGGCCAGATCCCACAGCGGGCCGTGGCCGCCCGGATAGAACACTGCATCGAAGCCGGCAGCCGAGACATCCTTGAGTTTCTGCGTGCTGGTCAGTACGGTCTGAGCCGCCGGGTCATCCTTGAAACGGCGAGTGGCATCGGTCTGCGCCGACGGATCGTCGCTCTTCGGATCCAGCGGCGGCTGCCCGCCTTGCGGCGAGGCCACTGTGATCTGCGCGCCAGCGTCCTTGAACACGTAGTAAGGCGCGACGAATTCTTCCAGCCAGAAACCCGTCTTCTTGCCGGTGTCACCCAGTTGATCGTGCGAAGTGAGAATCATCAGAATTTTCATGAATTGTCCTCTTTGAATGGGGGATGGGAAAGCGAGGGGTCTTATCAGCCTAAATCCGGTAGACGCAGAAAGTCACTGTGTGCGCTCCAGCACCAGCAGGGGATCGATACGCGTCTGAAACCAGGTCATGCCCCAGTGCAGATGTGGCCCGGATGCACGCCCGGTTGCGCCAGCCAGCCCAATCACCTGGCCTTGGCTCACTGTGTCACCCACGTGGACGTCCAGGCGGGACAGGTGCAGGAAGTTTGAGCCGATGCCATAACCGTGGTCAATCAGCACCGTGCCGCCGGTAAGATACAGATTGGGATCGGCAAATACCACCCGGCCGCTGGCGGGTGCCTTGACTGGCGTGCCGGTCGGAACGGCAATGTCCATGCCCGAATGTGGGGCACCAGGAATCCCGTTATAGATACGCCGGCTACCGAAGCGCCCTGAAACACGGCCGTGCACTGGCCAGATGAAGGCCTCGGCAAAACCTGTCCCGGAATCGCTGGTCGTACGTGCCTCGGCCACCCTGGCTTGCTCCCGGCGAATCCGGGCCGCAATCTTCGGTGGCGGCGAGACAGTCTTGGGTGGCAGCCCGCTAACCCGCTCGACCGGCCAGTCGCGCGGCTGTACAGACAGATCCACGGACAGGGCAGCACCGCCGGGTGGGCTCACGCGCAGGTGGAGAGGGCCGGATGCATCGGCCGCAACACCGAACACGACGGTGCCATAGTTGGTGACGGCGAGCGTGCGCCCCTCGTAGCTTACCTGGCTTTTTGGGGGCACCTTGCCGATCACCATCGCCCCCTGCTGCACCTGCGCCGGGAAGACCACATCGTTGGCTGCCGCGCGGATGCTATCCGCGGGTGCAAGTAACAATAGTGTCAGGCACCAGAAAACCAGCGCCGGATACCTGGCCCATACCGCTCTGATTTCTGGCATACAGGCTAACCCCATCAGTCTGATAGAAACCCAACTGGCAGCCGCTCTTTTGAGTCCAGCGTCGCAATGATCAGTTCGGGTAAGCACTCAATTGTAATGCCTCACCATTGCTCTGAGCGGCAGTTGCCGTGCTGGATCGTCCGTCCAGTGGGCCCTGATAACGCAGAATAATAAGCAAGTCCAAGCCTAAAATAGGCCGCCTACTCCAATATCCACTAACATGCGGCCTGGCGAGATTGCCACCAACAGACTCAGCACCGAGCGCTCCATGAAAAAGACTGATCTAGACAAGCAACAAGCCCTGAAACTGATGGGCAAGCTCAATGCTGCCATCCCGCCCAGCCGCTATGCGGGCGCTGCACCCGCTGTGGATCGTCGCGAGCAGCGGCGCCTGGATCAGGCAGCGGGTCTGGTGTCCTTTCCCGTCAAGCTGCACCAGCCGCTGATTGCGGCCTTGCAGGCCAAGGCACAGGCCGATGGCGTCAGCGTCAGCGAGTTGGTCAATACCTTGCTGGCCGATGCGCTGAAGGATTAGCCCATGCATATATGGGTGGATGCCGATGCGTGCCCGATGGTGATCAAAGACATCCTGTATCGGGCGGCGCAGCGCGTGCAGCAACCACTTACATTGGTGGCCAACCAGATGCTGCGCACGCCGCCGTCGCCTTTTATCCGGGCTATCCAGGTGCCAAAAGGGTTCGATGTGGCAGACAACTATATCGTCGAACATGCCTGCACCGGCGATCTGGTCATTACCGCGGATATCCCTTTGGCCAGCGAGGCCCTGTGCAAGGGGGCGCTGGTGCTTAGTCCCCGCGGCGAGCGCTATACCGCCGATACCATCAGCGAGCGGCTGACGATGCGCGACATGATGGAGGAGTTGCGCAGCGCAGGCGTCGATACAGGCGGGCCGGCGGCTTTCAGCCAGGCAGACAGGCGCGCCTTTGCCAGCGTGCTGGACCAATTGTTGCAGAAGGTGCTGCGGTTGCGCCAGTGATGGAATTGCAGTCTGGGGGATTGACGGTGGGAGCCAGCCGGGAGATCTAGGGCAGGTTTTCGCTAAACACTACGCTGATTTGCATGGGCTCGATGCCCGCCATGGGTTCGCGCCCCGCGCGGGTATTGGCAAAGATGCGCACGGCCGACAGGATGGTGGATTGCAGGTTCTGGTTCAGCAGGGCATCCATGGTGCCGTCAATCAGCAGGCTGCGGGTGTCGGGGGTCAGGCCGTGGCCGATGAAGACGATGTCCTGGTCTCTGCGGGCGTCTTTCAGAGCTTTGCCCACACCGTCGGACGCGCCGCCGATGTTGTAGATACCGGCCAGATCTGAATATTGATCCAGCAGCTGGCGGGTCTGGCGGTAGTTGGTGGCCGCGTCGTCGTGGCCTTCTTTCAGGCCAACCACCTGCAGAGAGGGAAATTTCTCGTACAGCACATCTTGGAAGCCCATTTCGCGTTCTTCGTGGCCACGATAGTGGCGGCTGCCGGCAATCATGGCGACGCGCCCCGGGCGCGGGCCGATGAAGCGCCCCATCAGCAGGCCTGCGCTGCGGCCCGCTGCCCGATTGTCCAGCCCCACGTAGGCTGCGCGGGCGGATCTGGACAGATCGGAGATCAGCGTGATGGTGCGCACGCCTCGGTCGGCCAGCTGATTGACGGCTTCGCGCACCACGGGGTGCTCCAGGGCCATGAAGGCGATGCCGTCGGCGCGTTTGCCTTCCCGCAGCAGGGCTTCGGCCAGAATATGGGGGTCGAAACCCTCGACGAAACGGCTGCGGCAATGCACGTTGAACGGGTCGGTGTGGTCGTGCGCAGCGCCGGCGTAATCTCCCAGCATATTCAGATAGCGGTTGGTGCCGGCCGGCAGCAAAAACAGCAGGCGCATGGGCTGGGGCTGCAGCGCCCGGTACACATCCGCCTGCGGCAGGTAGCGCAGATCGGCGGCGGCCTTGAAAACGGCCTGCACAGTGGCGGCCCGCACGCCGGGACGCTGGTTCAGTACACGGTCTACCGTGGCGGTGGAGACCCCGGCCGCCTGGGCGATGTCGCGGATGCCGGGGCGCCGGCTGGAAGATGATGGTTGATCCATATTTACATCAAAAGCAATCAAATATTGTGATTGACCCTGGACATCATATATTGAACACTTAAGCCTTACAAGAAGGCAAAAGAATCTTCACATCAAATTCAATCACGGAGACATCATATGAAACCAGCTTCTCTTTTGCTGCGCCGGGGTCTGATCGGGGCAATCCTTTTGTCCAGCCTCGGCCTGGCCGCTGGCCCTGCCTCGGCAGCACCCCTGACCCTGCGCTACGGGCACATGAATTCCCCCAGCAGTGTGGCCGGCCTGCAGGCGCAAATGTTTGCCGATAAGGTCAAGGAATACACCCATGGCGAGGTCGCCATTCAGGTGTACCCGTCTTCTCAGTTGGGCAAATTGCAGGAATTGGCCGAGGCCACCTCAACCGGGGTGATTGCCTTGTCGCACAATACGGCGGGTGGTATCGGCGCTTTGTACGAGCCGGTGGCTGCCCTGGATACCCCTTATCTGTATCGAAATGTCGATCACCTGATGAAGGTGACAGACATTAATTCGCCCGTGATGAAGAGCCTGAACCAAGGCTTGATGGATTCAGCGGGTGTGCGTGTCTTGTACGCCTACGATTTCGGGACGCGTGAGCTGACCACCAATAAGGCTGTTTACGGGCCGGCGGATCTGGCGGGTGTCAAGATCCGGTCTTTGCCGTTTCCCATTTACATGACGGCTGTCGAAGCCTTGGGGGCTGTGCCGGTACCGGTGGATTGGTCGGAGGTGCCGACCGCACTGGCCACCGGACAGGTATCCGGCCAGGAAAACCCGGTGGACGTGGTGTTGTCCAACAAGCTCTATGAGTCTCAGTCGTACCTGATCCGCACCGGGCATATCACCAACCCCGAACTCATCATCATGAACGACCGTACCTGGAAAAAGCTCAGTGATGCGCAGCGCGATGCCTTTAGCCGCGCAGCGGAAGAAACGCGCGCCAAGGCCACTGAAATGGTGCTGTCTCAGGAAACCACACAGCTTGAAAAGCTGAAAGAACTGGGCATGAAGGTGATTGGCCCGGAAGACGGCCTGGATCTGAAGGCGTTTCAGGATCGGGCACATGCACTGGTGCAAGAACGGTTCGGCAAGAAATTTGGCGAGCTCTATCAGCAGATTGCTGCCATCAAGTAAGTCTGGCGTTTACCGTCTCCCAGTTCTTTGACGCCACACCCGTTCTCAGGGTGTGGCAGGAGTGCCCCCATCATGTCTTCCACCCCGATCAACCCAGGCGGCCCGCCGCCGGGCCGTCTTGTATCGCTGCTGCCGTGCCTTTGCCGAGGATTTGAGCGGCTGGCCATTGTGATGCTGTTGCTGACCACATCCCTGGTTGTGTTGCAGGTTGTGGCCCGCAATGTCTGGCAGGTGGGCCTGCCATGGGCCGATGAGCTGGCCAGGTACGGGGGCCTGGGCGTGGTCTATCTGGCCATACCGCTGTTGTTGCTGCAAAACGGCCATATTGCCGTGGACATCATCAGTGCGCGGCTGCATGGGCGGGCAGGCAGGGCGCTGGCCGTGATCAACGAGATCATCGTGCTGGGATTTTGCGGTTTGTTTCTGTATGGCAGTTATATGTTTTTGATGAAGGCAGGCAAGTTTTCGACGCCGGCCTTGCGCATGCCCAACCTGTTGTTCTATCTGCCGGTGGTGGTCGGGATGTTGTTGTTCACCCTGGTGGCCATCCAGCGTCTGATCCACATCATCTGGCCTGCTGAGAGCACTGCCGATCAATCGGAGCAGCCGTCATGATGAGCTTGACCATTCTGATTCTTTTTTTGGTGATCATGTTGATGGGGGTGCCCATTGCCGTGGCCATGGGGATGTCGGCCGGCATTGTGCTGTGGTGGTTTGATCTGCCGCTGTCTGTGCTGGCGCAGCGCATGGTCAATGCGCTGGATTCCACGCCTTTGCTGGCGGTGCCGATGTTCATTTTCGCGGCCTGCCTGTTCAATGCCTCTGGTATTACAGATCGCCTGTTCACATTGGTGCGCATGCTGGTCGGGCGTATCCGGGGTGGTCTGGGGCACGTGTCGGTGCTGACCAGCCTGATCTTTTCAGGCATGTCGGGGGCTGCGCTGGCCGATATCGGGGCGTTGGGCGGCACGCAGATGCGCCTGATGCGCGAACAGGGCTACAAGCCCGAGTTCGCGGCGGGCATCACCATGGCGGCAGCCACGATTGGGCCGATATTCCCACCCAGTATTCCGCTGATCATTTTCGCCTCGGCAGCCGAGGTATCCGCCGTAAAACTGCTGCTGGCCGGGGTTGTGCCGGGGCTGATCATCACGGCTCTGCTGATGGTGCAGATCGCAGTGATGGCCAAACGCCAGAACTTGCCGCGCGACACCATTGTCGTCAATGCGCGTGCGCTGCTGCGCCAGGCGCTGGTGGCATTCCCTGCGCTGTGCGCGCCGCTGGTGCTGATCGGTGGGCTGGTCAGTGGCTTGTTTGGGCCAACCGAGGTTGCAGGCGTAACGGTGTTTTACGCCTTGTTCCTGGGCTTTGTCGTCTATCGAGAGTTGACGCCGCGCGGGGTCTGGAATGCCGCCCGGGAGACAGTCCGGGCGACGGCCAGTGTGCTGTTTATTGTTGGCGCGGCTGCCCTGTTTGCCTGGGTGCTGACGATCGATCAGGTACCCATGCTGGCGACGGAATTTTTCCTGAGCCTGTCCAGCAGTCCCTTTGTGCTGCTGATGATCGTCAATGTGCTGCTGTTGGTGGTGGGCATGTTCATGGAATCCATCGCCGCCATCCTGATTCTGGCGCCGATCCTGACGCCGGCGCTGCTGGCTGCCGGGGTTGACCCCGTCCAACTGGGGGTGGTTGTGGTGCTGAACCTGATGATCGGCCTGTTGACCCCGCCCGTGGGCATGAGCCTCTACATGGTCAGCATCATGGCACGCCTGCCTTTGCATCGCGTGATTGCGGGGGCCTTGCCGTTTTTCATTCCGCTGGTGTTGTCGCTGCTGGTTGTCACGCTGGTGCCGGCGGTATCTACCTGGTTTCCGAGTCTGTTCATTCGTTGAACGGAATGCATGAATAGATGCATAGATGAATAGGAGTATGAGTAATGAGTCGCTTTTTTGGAGAGATCCGCCAACTGGGTTATGTCGTCAAGGACATCAAGGCGGCCATGGACTACTGGAGCCGCACCCTGGGCGTAGGGCCCTGGTACTACAACCCCAAGGTGCCAATCCGGAACTACCAGTATCGAGGGCAGTCGTATGAGCCTCATAATTCGGTGGCCTTGGCCAATTCCGGTGATGTCCAGGTCGAGCTGATCCAGACGCGCAACGAGGTGCCGTCCATGTACCGGGATTTCCAGCAGGCGGGAAACGAGGGCCTGCAGCATGTTGCCTACTGGACGCGCCAGTACGATGCGGATCTGGCACGCCTGCTGGGCCAAGGCTTCAAGCCGGTGATGGGCGGCGAAGTCGGTGAGAACGGGCGCTTTATCTATTTCGATACGGAATATCATCCGGGCACGGTCATTGAGCTGTCCGAGGTTCTGGGGCCCAAGGGCACGCTGTTCGATCTGATCCGCCAGGCGGCCGATGGTTGGGACGGCAGTGATCCGGTCAGGCCGTTTCCAGATCTGAACACGCTGTGAGCCTGCCATGAGTGATGATCATTACCAGGCGGAGTACCTGATCGAGACTCCGCTGGATGTCGAACAGGTGGCGCAGGTCATGGCGGGCGAGCAATCCTGCGGTACCTTTGCTCGGGTGGCGGGCGAAACCGACGAGCTGCGCAGTCGTGCACGGGCCGAAGTCCTGGATGTGCAGGTGATCGACCAGGCATCGCAGCCGGCTTTGCCCAATGCCTTTTTGACGCGCAAGCAGGTAGCGGGCCCCTGGACGCGGGCCAGAGTGCGGATTCAGTTTCCGGTGGCCAATGTTGGGGCCAACCTGCCGACGCTGGCGGCGACGGTTGCTGGCAATCTGTACGACTTGGGCGAAGTCACCGGCATGCGGCTTGATACCTTGCAGGTACCGGCCGCCTATCGGGCGCAATTTGATTTTCCTTCTCATGGGGTGCGCGGTACGCGGGCCGCTACGGGCGTAACCCATGGGGCACTGATTGGCACCATCATTAAGCCGAATGTGGGGTTGTCGGTACAAGAGACGGCGGCGCTGGTGACAACTTTGTGTGAGGCGGGGGTGGATTTCATCAAGGATGATGAAATCAGCACTGATCCTGTACATGCGCCGTTGGCGCAGCGCATCCCGGCCGTGATGGCAGCGGTGCGCAGTTACCGCGAACGCAGTGGCCGCAATGTCATGATGGCCTTCAATATCAGTGACGAGCTGGATGCCATGCGCCGCCATGCTGATCTGGTGCATCGCGAGGGTGGGTCTTGCGTCATGGTCAGCCTCAATAGTTGTGGGTTTTCCGCCGTACAAAGCCTGCGCCGCTCTACGCCGCTGGCCATCCATGGCCACCGCAATGGCTTTGGCGCGATGTCGCGCCATTCACTGCTGGGCATTTCGTTTCAGGCCTACCAGACGCTGTGGCGTCTGGCCGGGGTCGACCATATGCATGTGCACGGCTTGCAGGGGAAATTCGCCCAGACCGATGATGAAGTCGTTGAATCCGCGCGGGCCTGCCTGACGCCGCTGGCGCCGGGGCAAGATGATGTGGTCATGCCGGCGTTCTCCTCCGGGCAGTGGGCTGGAACTGTGCCGGTTACCTATCAGGCAGCTGGCGAGGATCTGCTGTTTATGTCCGGGGGCGGCATTCTGGCGCACCCTGATGGTCCGGTTGCCGGAGTCGCCAGCTTGCGCCAAGCCTGGGAGGCATCCCGCAATGGCGTTGCCTTGGCAGATTTTGCCCGTCAGGCACCCGAATTGCGCCGGGCGTTGGAGTTTTTTGGTGGCCGATGAACTGCAGACAGGGTTGAGTGTGGGTACTGCCCCGGATCTGAAGCTGGTGTTCTATGCCGATGATTTCACCGGGGCAACTGACACCCTGGCTACGGTGGCGCAGGCAGGGCTGCGGGCGACCTTGTTTTTGCGTCTGCCCACTGAAGCGCAGCGGGCGGCGCTGGGCCCTCAGGATTGCCTGGGCATTGCGGGGGCATCGCGGTCGATGAGCTGCCGGCAGTTGCAGGCGGAACTGGGCCGGGTGGCGGACTGTATCGCGTCCTGGTGCCCACCTGTGGTGCATTACAAGACCTGCTCTACATTCGATAGCAGCCCGTCGGTGGGCAGTATCGGTCTGGCCGTCAGGGTGTTGCGCGAACGCCTGCCGGTGGGGCCGTTCGTGCCCATCGTTGGTGGGCAGCCCAATCTGGGACGATATTGCGTGTTCGGGACACTGTTTGCCGCGTTTCAGGTGGGCGGCGAGGTCTTTCGCCTGGATCGGCACCCGACCATGAGCCGCCACCCGGTGACGCCGATGGACGAGGCCGATCTGCGCCGCCATCTGGCCCGTCAGGGGCTGAAATCTGTAGCCGGCATTGTCTATCCCGCCTATGGCGAGGGACAGGAATCTTTGGACGCACAGCTGCAGTCAGCGCTGGAAAGTGGCCCCGACGGAGTGCTGCTGGATATTGCCACGCCAGAACATCTGGTGGTGGTCGGGCAGCTGTTGTGGCAGCGGGCGCTGCGCCAGCCGTTGCTGGCCGTTGGCCCCAGCAGCGTCGAACAAGCCCTGTTAACCCAGTGGCAGGATGCCGGGCAGGCCACTGCGGCGCATGCCCCGGTGCTGTCGGGTCCGGACGCGGATGGCTACCCACCGGGTGGCCCTGTGCTGGTGTTTTCCGGCAGCTTGTCGCCGCGCACGGCGCAGCAGATCCAGATGGCGCGGTCTTATGTCCGCGTGCCGGTGCCGGTGGGGGATATGCTGGATGGCTCGGCAGCGCAGCGATTTGCGCTTCAGGCTCGTATTGCGCAAGCGCTGGCCGCTGGCCGGCATGTTCTGGTCCACTGGGTGGATGCTTCCGCCGCTGCGGCTGCGCCGCGCCTGGATCCTGCCCGTTTGGCCCGAGCCGGCGCCAGCCTGGTGGCGGATATCCTGCGAACTGTACGTCCTGCGCGTCTGGGCTTGTCGGGAGGGGATACGTCCAGCCATTGCATGCAGGCGCTGGACGCCTGGGGACTGACCTATCGACGGCTACTGGCACCCGGTGTGGCGTTGTGCCGCGTGCATGCCGATGTCCCGCATCTTGACGGGCTGGAGGTCATGCTCAAGGGTGGTCAGATGGGGACAGACGACATTTTCGAGCGCTTGCTGCGCTAAGCGGCCTAGTTGTCCGCATCCATGCGGCTACGGGTCGAAGGCCCCATGACGATGCGATTGGAAAGCGTCAAGGGGCCGAGACGGTAAAGCTCAAACCAGCTTGGCCCGTGCCTGATGCGTTTTTTTGTAGCTGTCGATCAATCGATGGTGTCTATCGAGGCCCTCTAGTTTCATACTCGTCGGCGTCAACCCGTAGAAGCGTGTGCGGCCGTCTACAGCATCCATGACGGCATCCATCCGAGCGTCGCCAAACATCCGGCGGAAGTTGACGATGTAATCGTCCAGCGCCAAGTCATCATCGAGTAGCACTTCCAGAACCACATTCAATGCCTGGTAAAACAGTCCACGTTCGACCGTATTGTCGTTGTACTGCAGGAAGGCGCCTGTCAGCTCTTGCGCCGCCTCGAATCGCTGCAAGGCAAGCTGAATCAGCAGCTTCAACTCGAGAACCGTCAGTTGCCCCCAGGCTGTGTTTTCGTCGAATTCAATACCGATCAATGAGGAAACCTTGGAGTACTCATCCAGGTCATTGCTCTCCAGTCGATCCAGCAGCGCTGCCAGGCCGTCATCATCCAAGTGGTGCACGTTTAAAATGTCAGTGCGAAATAGCAGCGCCTTGTTTGTGTTGTCCCAGATCAGATCCTCTATCGGGTAGATCTCCGAATAGCCGGGCACCAAGATCCGGCAGGCGGTGGCACCCAGTTGGTCATACACTGCCATATATACCTCTTTGCCCATGCCTTTGAGAATATCGAATAGTGTTGCTGCTTCCTGGACATTAGAATTCTCACCCAGACCAGAAAAATCCCATTCGACAAAATCAAAATCGGCTTTGGCACTGAAAAAACGCCACGACACAACGCCGCTGGAATCAATAAAGTGCTCGACAAAGTTATTTGGTTCAGTCACAGCATCACTGACAAAGGTGGGCTGAGGGAAATCGTTCAGGCCTTCGATACTGCGCCCCTGCAGCAATTCAGTAAGGCTACGTTCCAGTGCCACCCCGAAGCTCGGGTGTGCGCCGAACGAAGCAAACACGCCGCCTGTCCTTGGGTTCATCAAGGTTACGCACATCACAGGGTAGGTTCCACCCAGTGACGCGTCCATGACCAGCACCGGAAAACCCTGTTCTTCCAGCCCCTGAATCCCAGCCAGGATGCCGGGGTATTTTGCGAGCACTTCGGGCGGCACGTTAGGCAATGCAAGTTCGCCTTCCAGGATTTCACGTTTTACAGCCCGCTCGAAGATTTCGGAAAGAGATTGCACCTGTGCCTCGGCCAGGGTATTACCGGCACTCATTCCGTTGCTGACGAATAAATTATCGATCAGATTGGACGGGAAATATACGACCTCGCCGTCAGACTGCCGTACATATGGCAAAGAACATATACCACGCTGTACATTGCCAGAGTTGGTGTCATGCAGGTGCGAGCTGCGAAGCTCGCCATCCAGATCGTAAATTTTCAGACAGTACGCATCCAGAATCTCAGTTGGCAGTGAGTCTTTGGGTCCGGGCTTGAACCAGCGTTCATCCGGGTAATGTACGAATGCTGCATCGGCAATATCTTCACCCCAGAATGCGTCGCTATTGAAGTAATTGCAATTCAGGCGTTCGATGAATTCTCCCAATGCCGATGCCAAAGCGCTTTCTTTGGTTGCTCCCTTGCCATTGGTGTAGCACATCGGCGAGTGCGCATCGCGGATGTGCAGCGACCACACATTGGGGACGAGATTGCGCCACGAGGCAATTTCAATTTTGATACCCAGGCCCGCCAAGAACCCTGACATATTGGCGATTGTCTGCTCTAACGGAAGATCCTTGCCCGCAATATAAGTACTGGCATCGGCGGCTGGTTTCAGCGTCAGCAACGACTGGGCATCAGCATCTAAATTCTCTACCTCTTCGATGACAAAATCGGGGCCAGCCTGCACCACCCTTTTTACGGTACAACGCTCGATCGAGCGCAAGATGCCCCGGCGGTCCAGTTCTGAAATATCCGATGGCAACTCGACCTGGATCTTGAAAATCTGCTGATACCGGTTTTCGGGATCAACAATATTATTCTGCGATAGATGGATGTTTTCGGTGGGGATGTTGCGCGTCACGCAATATAGCTTCACAAAATAGGCAGCACATAAAGCCGACGAAGCCAGAAAATAATCAAATGGGCCGGGAGCGGAACCGTCGCCCTTGTAGCGGATAGGCTGATCGGCCACGACCGTGAAGTCGTCGAACTTGGCCTCGAGCCGTAGCTTATCGAGGAAATTGACTTTGATTTCCATGGGGGTGCTCTAAAAGTTTGCTCAAAGTGAATCGAAATTATCGTTCGGTCGTGTAAAGAGGTTAGTCAGTTGCACGGTTTCTGCGGGCGTGAATCCTGCCATCGCCTTGGGCATGCGCGCCCGCGCGGCCCTGGTAAGCGTGATACGACGACTTTGGCCGGCAGCCGAGTCGCGTGTCTGCTCGATTAAACCATCGTGCTGGATAGGCTACTGCAGAAGGTGTGAGTGATCAGTCCGTAATTATTCACGAAAACGGAATATTGAATTGATCATAGCCCTATTTATTGCGGCGCAGCAAAAGCGCACACTGTTTCCAACAGCACAGGACATGACTCACCAAGCGGAAAGCCCGTGAATCCTGTACTGACTCATACTCCAAATGAAGGAAACCATCATGAAAGTCACCACCGCCGCCTCTATCGCCCTCTTGTCCCTAGGTCTCGCCTCTGCCGGTATCGCACAGGCTGACCAAGCGCTTTATTATCCCCAAACCTCGACCCCCAGCACGGAAACCCGTGCAGAAGTTGTCCAAGCGCTGCGCTTGGCACAATCACAAGGGCAGGTTGTCATGGGTGAACAGTCTGACTACCCGAAGCTGCAAAGCGATACGCAGGCCTTGAGCCGCGCTGAAGTGGTGCACGAACTGGATCAGGCCAAGAGCGCTGGTCTGCTGACCGTGGGTGAGAGCGCTCACTATCCGCAAGTGCTGTAATCAGCACCTTGCCGTTTCACTTTCAAGCCTGCCGCGCTGATTGCGTGGCAGGCTTTTTTGATTTAGTAACGTGCAAGCCAGTGGGCATAGGGCGCCGGTAATGTCCACGAGGCGTGCTCGATGCCAAGCGTCTTTGCCGCGTAATACGCCCAATGGGGGTTTGCCAGGTGGCTTTTCCCCACCATCGCCAAATCAAGCTGCTCTTCCTTGATGGCGTGCTCCGCAACATCTGGAGTGCCAAAGCCCCAGGCGGCAGAGACAGGACTATTTGCTTCCTGGCGCACCCGCTTTGCAATAGGCCCCAGGAACCCAGGCGCCCAGGGGATGGAGACGTCGGCAATGGTAAAGCCGATGCTGACATTGATCATGTCCATGCCGGCCGCTTTGAAATCACGCACAAGCCCGATCGACTCGATGAGCGTTTGTTCGTCGCGCCCGTCGTACTCGATGACGCCAAAGCGCACCGTCAGCGGGAGGTTTTCTGGCCACACTTCGCGGACGGCCTTTAGGGTTTCAAGCAGAAACCGTCCACGGTTCTGAACGCTTCCACCATAGATGTCATTGCGGTGATTGGAGTGTGCGGAAAAGAAAGTCTGTGCCAGATAACCGTGTGCAAAATGCAGCTCCAGCCATTCAAAGCCAGCCTCTCTGGCCCGTTTTGCCGCATCCACAAAATCCTGGCGGACGCGTGCGATGTCGTCCAGGGTCATCGCCCGCGGCTGCTTGGGCAAGCCCTTACCGTACGCAATGGCCGAGGGAGCAATCGTCTGCCAGCCGCGTGGGTCGTTTTCGGGGATGTGGTCGTCGCCCTCCCATGGGCGATTTGCACTGGCCTTTCTGCCGGCATGGGCAATTTGGATGCCCGGCACCGCCCCTGCAGCCTTGATTGCCCGGGCCACTGGCGCAAACGCCTGTGCCTGTTGATCCTTCCAGATCCCTGTGCAGCCAGGTGTGATGCGCCCCTCAGGTGAAACGGCTGTGGCCTCGACGATCACAAGCCCGGCACCGCCGCGCGCCATTCCCGCGTAGTGTGACAGATGCCAATCGTTGGCAAGCCCGTCAACCGCCATGTATTGGCACATCGGGGGGACAGCGATACGATTACGCAGAGAGACATCTTTAAGTTTGAAGGGTTGAAACAGAGCAGACATGGTGGCCCTTTGGGGAGAGGAAAGGCTGAATTTTATTCGTTTGTTCGAATGCATACGAACAATAGAATTATTGTAATCCAAAGGGTATGATGCTGCTCATGCGTCCTTTCAAGCATCCCGCTACCAGTGAGTTATCCCTCGAACGCGTGCTCTACGCGTTAAGCGACTCCATTCGCCTCGATATCGTGCGGCAACTTGCCCGTGTTGATGCAGCCACCTGCGGCGAGCTGGATGGTGGGCGTCCCAAGTCTACCGTCTCTCATCATTTCAAGGTGCTGCGTGAGGCGGGGTTGGTGTTTACAGAAAACAATGGCACGGTGCACATAAACACATTACGACGTGCCGATATTGAAAGCCGATTTCCCGGCTTGTTGGCAGCGGTATTGGCGCAGTAAGCGGCTAGGGGGCTGGCTGTCGTTAACCCAGGCCAGCACGATCACTTTGCTGGGAGCGTGATCGCGAAAAAATAGACGGTACTGCTGAAAAAATTTAGCCCAGAACCAGTGCTTGTAATGGTCGCCCAGGGTGCGGCCTTGCCGGTATTCTGGCTTCGCGGGGTCTTGCGGGATGATATCGAATGCCAGTTTTGTGATCGCTGCCAGCCGTTTGGTGGCATTTTTCTTTATATATCCAGCAGGATCTCTTTTTTTGAGTGCTTCAACCTGCTGGGTGAGTGTGTCAAGTTGCGCAAGAAATAGTGGGTGTGCAAAAACCGTCCATCCGTGGATAAGCAGAGGAGTGCGTTTGCCCGTGCTCATTCATCGCCCGCCGATAGGGGCATGTCAAGCTCGATATTTGCACCTTCGGTGAGAGCTTGCAGGTGCTGTACGAGACTGTGATCGATTGCTTGCAAGCGGTCTGGGTGGTTGCTGATATCGCAAGCCAGAAAATCTAAAAATTTGCCAAGTACCGGGTCGGCGTCAGCCGGCGTACTGGCGCGTGTCAGTACCACTTGACCGTCGGGGCAGATGGTGTAATGGATCTTGTCGCGCTTGCCCAACTGAAGGGCGCGACGCACGGTTTCTGGTACGGTGGTTTGGTAGCGGTCGTTTTGATGCGTGCCACTCTTGCAGATAAAAACCCTGGCTAGGGTTTTCTCTAATATAACAATGCCTTATGGTGGGCTCATAAAACGGTACTCGTCCCTGGCTGGAATCACGCTTAGTATTTTGCCATCGGCCTGTGGTCCTGCATCTGGGCCTTGGCCGACAACCAGGAGAATGCTGTATGGAATTTGATCTGACGATACGCCATGGGCTGGTCTGCACTGAAGCGGGCCCCCAAGCGCTGGATATCGGGGTCAAGGACGGAATCATCACTTCACTCCAGGCCGGCTTGCCGGCTGGGCACAAGGATGTGGACGCTCGGGGCCATACGGTGCTGCCCGGCGGCATCGACAGCCATTGCCATATCGAGCAGCTTTCTGGCATGGGGGTGATGACGGCAGATGATTTCTACACAGCCTCGCGTTCGGCGGCCTTTGGCGGCACCACCACCATCATCCCCTTTGCCGCTCAGCGCCAGGGGGATGATCTGCTCGAGGTAGTCAAGGATTACTCGCGCCTGGCCCGGGAAAAATCCGTCATTGATTATGCTTTCCATCTGATTTTGTCCGACCCCTCGGAAAAGACACTGGTCGAACATCTGCCTCAAGTGATTGCCGAGGGCATCACCTCGTTCAAGGTGTACATGACATACGAGTCCTGGAAACTTGATGACTTCCAGTTGCTGGATGTGCTGCATGCCGCTGATCGCTACGGCGCCATGGTGATGGTGCACTGCGAAAACAATGACATCATTCGCTGGATCACGCGCCGCTTGCTGAGTGAGGGCCATGTCCACCCCAAATACCACGCTGTGGCGCATGACCCACTGGCCGAAAGCGAGGCCACCAATCGTGCGATCGCGTTGTCGCGGCTCATGAGTGTACCGATTCTTATCGTGCACGTGGCGGGGCTGGAGGCTGTGCGCGTGATTCATGCCGCGCAAGCCATGGGGGCGCCCATTTATGCGGAAAGCTGCCCGCAGTACCTGTTTCTGACGGCCGAGGATATCGACAAGCCTGGCGTAGAAGGCGCCAAGTTTTGCTGCAGCCCGCCACCGCGCGATCCGCAATCGCAGGAGGCTGTCTGGGAAGGCCTGCTGAACGATACCTTGCAGGTTTTTTCATCCGACCATGCGCCTTATCGATTTGATGAAACCGGAAAATTGCCTAATGGCGAGGCCACTACCTTCAAGCAGATGGCCAACGGCTTGCCGGGTATCGAACTGCGCTTGCCGCTGCTGTATTCAGAGGGCGTGCGCACTGGCCGCCTGAGCCTTGCACAATTTGCTGCACTCACTGCAACCAATCATGCCCGCATGTATGGTTTGTATCCGCGCAAGGGTGTCATCCGGCTGGGCAGCGATGCCGATTTCGCGATCTGGGATCCGGATCTGAAAAAAACCGTCACCTGGGACATGCTGCACGATAACGTGGGCTACACACCCTACGAAGGCCGCGAAGTGACCGGCTGGCCAGTGGCTGTGTTCAGCCGTGGCCGCGCGGTGGTCGAAAACGACACCCTGCTGGCGCGTGCCGGTGACGGCCAGTACCTGCCTTGCGGTGAACCCGCTCCTATTACTCGCAACAAGAAAGCCATCGAACAAGGCGTCATCGTCAAAAAACTCTTTGCACGCTGAGCCCCTCATCCACCCGGAGACAAGCCATGCATTATTTCAGCAAGAAGCTTTCCTTTATCGCCGCAGCCACTGGCTGCGCCCTGGCCTTGCAAGCGGCGCCCGCCCTGGCCGAGACCCTCACCACGGGCGTGGATCCCACGTTTTCGCCTATGGCCATGCAAAACCTCAAGGGCGGGCTCGAAGGCTTTAATGTGGATCTTGGCCATGCTCTGGCCAAAGAAATGGGGATCACGATAAAGATCGAACCCTCACAGTTCTCGGCCATTATCCCTGCGTTAAACGCCGGCAAGTACGATTTTGTGTTGGCGCCCACCACGGCAACTGAACAGCGTGCGCAGTCGTTGCTGTTCTCCGAGGGGTATTTCAATACGGATTACACCTTCGTACAAAAAAAGAGTGCAGCGCCCGTTACCGATTTGGCCCAGCTGAAGGGCAAGACGATTACGGTAAACAGTGGGTCTGCCTACGAGGCCTGGGCCAAGGCAAACGAAGCTCAGTACGGTTTCAAGTATCAGGTGTTCAGCACCACCGCTGATGCCATTCAGGCGGTGCTCTCCGGTCTGGCCGATGCGGCCTTGATCGACAACATCTCTGGCCCATGGGCAGCCAAGAAAAACCCCATGCTGCAAACCAGCTACACCATCCGCTCGGGCAAGGTCTTTGCCTTGGTTTTCCGTAAAGATGATGTGAAGGGGCGTGATCGCCTGAGCAATGCGCTCAAGTGCCTGAAGAAGCAGGGCGTTGTGGCAGGGTTGGTGAAGAAATGGCTGGGTACCGATCCAGCGCCGGATGCTGCCTCTGTGGTTATCGAAACCGGCCAGGGTGTTCAAGGCCTGCCGGGCTATGATCCCACCCCAGCGAAGTACAGCTGCAAATCCTGAGGACAACACAATGATTCAGGCCACTGATACCATCGCTACGCAAACCACCGCTGCCGCAGCGCCCATCCTGCAACTCAAGGGCTTGTACAAGCAGTACGGCCACAATGAGGTGCTCAAGGGGGTTGATCTGGATGTGCATGCGGGCGAGATGGTTTTCATCATCGGCCCGTCGGGTTCAGGCAAGAGCAGCCTGCTGCGCTGTTGCAACCGCCTGGAGGAAACCTCCTCGGGTTCGATTCTGGTCGATGGTGAAGACATCACTGCGCCGCGTGCCGATCTGAACCGCATCCGACAGAAAATCGGTATGGTGTTTCAGCACTTCAACCTGTACCGGCACATGAGTGTGTTGTCCAACATCACGCTGGCCCTGCGCAAGGTACAAAAGTTGCCCAAGGCCGAGGCCGAAAAGCAGGCCCACCACGCCCTTCAGCGTGTGGGCCTGGAGCAGCGCGCGGATTTTTACCCAGATCAGCTCTCTGGTGGGCAGCAGCAGCGTGTGGGCATTGCCCGCGCTCTGGCCTTGAATCCCAAGATTGTGCTGTTTGACGAGCCCACCAGTGCGCTTGATCCCGAGCTGGTGGGCAGTGTGCTGAAGGTCATGAAAGATCTCAAGGCAGGCGGCATGACGATGGTGGTGGTCTCGCACGAAATGAGCTTTGCCATGGCGGCGGCCGATCGTGTGGTCTTCATGGATGGCGGCAACATCATCGAGCAGGGGTCACCCAGCGAAGTCTTTGGCAACCCCAAGCACGAACGCACCAAGGCCTTTTTGTCCAGTGTGTCCCACAACTACTGAGGTTGCGCCATGGATCTCTCTGCACTGCGCTTTGCTTTCTTTAACCCGGATGTGGCGCGTCAGGCCATCGATCCTGTGCTGCAGGGCATGTGGATTACCGTCCAGCTGGGGGTGCTGATTACCCTGACAGGGCTGGCTGCGGGTTTGGTGCTGGCCTTTATCCGTGCATTGCACCTGCGCGCCCTCAACGTTTTTATTATTGCCTTTGCTGATGTGATGCGTGCGCTGCCACCATTGGTGGTGCTGATGGTGCTGTTCTTTGCCTTTCCCTACGTTGGCCTGGCGATGTCTGCCTTTTTTGCCACCTGGCTTGCGCTCTCTCTGGTGCTCACCGCCTTTGCCGAAGAAATTTTCTGGGCGGGCATACAGTCCATTCCCAAGGGGCAGGCCGAGGCCGCCCGTTCTACGGGTATGAGCTGGTTTCAGTCCATGATTTATGTCGTGGTGCCCCAGGCTTGCAAGCTGGCTGTGCCGCCGCTTACCAACCGGGTGATTGCCATCACCAAGGCCACTGCGCTGGGCGCTATTGTGGGCCTGAGTGAAGTGCTCAATAACGCGCAAACTGCCAGCAGCACCTTGGGCAACGCCACACCACTTACCTTGGGGGCGATTGGTTGCCTGGTGATTTTCGTGCCCATCGTGGTGGGCAGCCGCTTGCTTGAGCACCGATTCCGCTGGAAGAACTGACGAGGCCCGCCATGCAGGAAATTATTCATAATTTCTTCAACCTGGAAATCTACCAGGAAGTTACTCCTTACCTGCTCGAAGGCCTGTGGATGACGGTGCTGCTCTCAGCGCTGGTGATCCCCTTGGGCATGTTTTTTGGTTTGGTCGCAGCTGTTCTGCACCAGGAGATGCGTTGCCGCAGCTTGCGGGTGGCGTTGATGGTGTACATCGATATTTTCCGCTCCTTGCCACCGTTGGTGCTGCTGATCTTCATTTATTTTGGCTTGCCGTTTCTCAATCTGGATATACCCAAGCTGCTGGCTGTGGCGCTGTGCTTCACGCTAAACACCAGCGCCTACTTTGGCGAAGTATTTCGGGCCGGCTTTGAGAGCGTGCCTAAAGGCCAAATGGAGGCTGCACGGTCAACCGGCCTGTCGCGCCTGCAAACGCTGATCCATGTGCAAATACCTCAGGCCACGCGCGCGGTGATGCCCGATCTCATCAGTAATGCCCTGGAAGTGGTGAAACTGACTACCCTGGCCAGTGCAGTTTCGCTGCCAGAGATGCTGTATCTGGCCCGCAATGCACAATCGCTGCTGTACAACCCTTCACCGCTGGTGCTGGCCGCAATTTTCTACCTGATTATTTTGCTGCCCATCGTGCGTTACCTGGGCAGGCTCGAGCAGCGCAAGCTGGCGGCCATGAGCCACTGACTAAAGCTGGCTGGCTTCCTGCGTAATGATGTCGCCGAAGGCACGCGCCAACAAGGAGAGCGGCTCGTAGCGTGAGCTGGCCAGATACAGCTCTAGCGTATGGCGCTGCTTCAAGGGGCGTACCAGTAGTTGATCATTTCGGCGGGCAGCCGCCATGGCCACCGCCTGATCCACGATACCGGCCCCGATGCCTTGCGCCACCAGATCGCAGACATTTTGCTGGGTGTCGACTTCGATCAGGATGTGTTCAGGGGCGTGATCGTCGCCAAACATGCGTGTTAGTACTTTGGCCAGCGGCGAGCCACTGCGGTAGGCCACCAGAGGCTGGTCTTGCAGCTGGGACAGATCGATGACCGGCTGGATGGCCAGCGGATGCTGGCTGGGCAGCACACACACCAGAGGAATAGAGCCAACCCGCGTAGCTGTCAGGTTGGGATGGGTAACAGGCATGAACAGCAGGCCGACTTCGCACTCGCCATCGAGAATGCTGCGTACCAGCGCATCGTAAGTAAGCGAGCGCAGACGAATGTGGATCTCGGGGTGCTGGGCGGTGAAGCGTTGGATGCACTGTGGCATCAGGCCGTGGCCCAGGCTGGGGCTGCTGACAATGCCCAGGAGGCCCTGCTTTTTTTCGCCCAGTTGCGTTGCCAGTGTGGAGATACGCGTGATGCCCTGATACACCGACTGCACTTCATCAAACAGCAGGCGTGCTTCAGCGGTTGGATACAGGCGGCCCTTGATACGCTCGAACAGCGGGTAACCGAGTTGTTGTTCGGTATGGGCCAGCAGGCGGCTGACGGCAGGTTGCGAGACGAACAGCAACTTGGCTGCCGAACTGACCGAACCGGTGATCATGATGGCCCGGAAGGTATGGATCTGTTTGAGATTCATCGGCAGCGATGCCCATAACAAAAGGTTAATACCAGGGGACGAATCAGTATATCAAGGTGGTGAAGCTTCACAGATAGAATGGATTCAAGCGATAGGAGGTCGGCATGAACCCAACCATTTACGTCATTAATCCCAATAGTCTCGAGGCCGTCACACGTGGCCTGCAGGACAGTTTGGCGTTGTTTCAGCAGGCGGGTGGGTGTGCGATTGAATGCCTCACTTTGCATGAGGGCCCGGCTGGTATTCAGAGCGAACAAGATGTGGCTGCGTGTGCCGTACTGGTGGGCCAGCGTGTGGCCACATTGGCCCAGCAAGCAGATAAGCCGGCAGCGGCATTTGTTATTGCTTGCTTCAGCGATCCTGGCTTGTATCTGGCCCGCAGTCTGGTGGAGCAGCCCGTGCTGGGGATTAATGAATGTGGCCTGCTTACCGCCTTGGCCCTTGGCCAGCGCGTGGGCGTGATTGCCATCTTGCCCACCCTCATGGGCCGCCATGCGCGAGGCTACGCAGCAGCGGGCATCAGCTCGCGTATTGCGGGCGAGTATCCATTGGATCTGTCTGTGGCTCAGTTGCAGGATGCAGAAGCCACGCGTGCACGCATGCTGGCCGTGGGGCGTCGCCTGGTGCAAGAGAACCACGCCGACGTACTGGTGCTGGGCTGCGCGGGTATGTCGCATTACCGCACCTGGCTGGAGGACTCCTTGGGCGTACCGGTCGTTGATCCCACCATGGCAGCAGTAGCCATGGCACTGGGGCGAGTGGCCTCAGCCCGGCAATAAACCGCATCGAGCCCATTTGCAGGCACACGCCAGGGGCACTACCCGGTGGCGCCTGCAAGGGCTTTGCAGATCGCTTTATCGAACATCTTTATCTGATTCTGGAGTTTTTATGAGCAAGAGCACATCATCCCGCAAGTTTGGCCTGGCTGTCGCCCAGGTGGGTGGCATTGATCTGGCGGATACACGAGCCAGCGTGGTCAAACGCTTACTCGAGATGTTGCGCGAAGCGCACAGCCGGGGCGCGCGATTTGTGGTGTTTCCCGAGCTCACACTCACTACTTTTTTCCCGCGTTACTGGACGCCGATGGAAGAGGTGGAGGCCCGCTATTTTGAAAAAACGATGCCTAATGCCGACGTGCAGCCGCTGTTTGACGAGGCCCGACGCATGGGTGTGGGCTTTTACCTGGGCTATGCCGAGCTCACCCCTGAAGGCCGGCGCTACAACACGTCGATTCTGGTGAATCAGGCGGGAGAGATCGTGGGCAAGTACCGCAAGATCCACTTGCCTGGCCATGATGATCACAAGGTGGGTGCACCTTTCCAGCACCTGGAGAAAAAATATTTTGACGTCGGTGAAGACACCTGGACGGTGTCGAATGTGGACGGCATCCGCACGGGCATGTGCCTGTGCAATGATCGCCGCTGGCCGGAAACCTGGCGTGTCATGGGCTTGCAAAGCGCCGAGTTGATCGTGCTGGGCTACAACACCCCGGCGCACAATATCCACTGGCCCGAGCCCGTGCACCTGCGCATGCAATCGCACCTGTTGTCCATGCAATCCGGTGCCTACCAGAACTGCGTATGGGCGGCGGCCGCCGGCAAAACCGGCTTTGAAGATGGTTTCCACTTGATTGGTGGCTCTGTCATCGTGTCGCCGGCGGGCGAGATCGTGGCGCAGGCCGCTACCGAAGAAGACGAGGTGATCACAGCCAATATTGATCTGGCGATGGGTGAGAATTTCCGTAAGAACATCTTTGATTTTGCGCGCCACCGGCGTCCTGAACACTACCATCTGATTGTTGATCGCGTGGGGGCGGGCGAACCGCTGTAAAGCGCTCAGGAGGCCGTCACGGAGGCAGCCTTGGTATTCAGGTAGGCCTCGAGGGCTTCGGGGCCGCCTTCGGAACCGTAGCCAGACTCTTTGACGCCGCCAAATGGCAATTCTGGAGAAGGGGTTGCAGCTTGGTTCACCCAGAGCATGCCAGTCTCCAGTCGCGTCAATAGCTGATGTACGTTTTCGTAGGAACGGGTAAAGGCATAGGCTGCCAGTCCATAGGGTAGGCGGTTGGCTTCGATAATTGCTTCATCCAGTTCATCGAAGGCCCATAAGCCAGCAACCGGACCAAAGGGTTCTTGGTTGAACAGAGCCGAGTGTGTGCTCAGATGGCTGATCACTGTGGGTGTAAAGAAATTGCCTTCTGTGTCCAGACGCTCGCCACCCGTCAAAATGCGGGCGCCTTGGCTGTGAGCGTCTTCTACCAGACGTTCCATGGCGGAAATGCGACGCGGGTTGGCCAATGGCCCCAGGCTTGTTTGTGCATCCAGGCCATTGCCAAGCTGCAAGTTCTCTGCGTAATGCACCAGGCCTTGAGCAACATCGTCCAGCAGGCTGCGATGGACAAGAAAGCGGGTAGGTGAGATGCACACTTGTCCGGCATTGCGAAATTTGGCGCGGGCCATGGCGTGGATGGCTTGCTCAAGATTTGCATCACGGGCAATGATCACAGGGGCATGGCCGCCCAGTTCCATAGTGGTTCTTTTCATGTGCAGGCCCGCCAGCGCAGCCAGGCGCTTGCCGACGACAGTCGAGCCTGTAAAGGTGACTTTACGAATGACAGGATGCGGGATCAGATAAGAGGAAATCTGTTCCGGATCTCCGTAAACCAAGCCGACAGCGCCGGCCGGTGCACCCGCATCGATAAATGTTTGCATCAACGCGGCCGGCGAGGCGGGCGTCTCTTCTGACGCTTTGCATAAGAATGAGCAACCTGCAGCCAATGCTGCGCCCAGTTTCCGGACAACCTGATTGATTGGGAAATTCCATGGGGTAAAGGCTGCCACAGGCCCCACCGGCTCTTTCAGCACATATTGCTGCATGTTTGGGTGGCGTGCGGGTACCAGGCGCCCATAAATCCTGAGGCCTTCATCGGCAAACCATTCAAGAATCGAGGCACCAGCCAGCACTTCAGCCTGAGATTCTTGCAGGGGTTTGCCTTGCTCCAGGGTCATGAGTCGGGCGATGTGCGCGGCTCGTTCTCGCAGCAGGGCGGCAGCATTGCGCATGATTTCAGCACGCTTGTAGGCGGGTAAGGCGCGCCAATCGTTAAAGCCGGACTGTGCCGCTGCCAGGGCTCGATCCAGGTCGTGAATGCTGGCGTATGCCACATGCCCAATCACGCGGCCGTTGGCTGGATTAAGAACCTCTTGTGTGCTGCCATCCTGGGCATCGATCCAAGTGTTGGCGATCAGCAGTTGAGTGTCCGGGTAGTGCGATTCAGTCATCTCTGGCCTCGTGCTTGTCATTTAAAGGATTGCATTTCCTTAAAGTGCTTATTATTATAACTATAAGACTTATAAAACCAACTACCCGATCTTGGCTGATGCATTGTGACAATAAAGCTTTCTGATACCCGAAACCGAAACCGAAGCCGCATGCCGCTGTATTTGCAGCTGGCTAAGTTGATGCGTCAAAGGATCGAGCACCAGGAGTGGGCCTTTGGAGGGCAAATTCCAACGCTTGATGCGCTTGAAAAAGAATATGAAGTCTCGCGTGTCACTCTACGGGGTGCGCTGAATTACCTGGAGGAAATGGGCATTGTCCGGCGTACGCGTGGCCAGGGCACGTTTGTCACCAAAGACCTATCCGAAGAACGCTGGTACAAGCTCGCCAATACTTTCGATGAGCTTGCCAATAAAGTATCCAGCCTGAATGTCCGGCTTTTGCAGATCGAGCAATCAGAGCGCCCCCCCAAGCCTGCTTTTTCTTTTGGCGTGGTGGGCAAAGCATATCGCTCATTTAAGCGCGTGCACTACCACGAGGGCGAGCCTTATTGCCTGATTGATATCTATCTGGATAAGGCCTTGTTCGATTCTGATCCACAAGGCTTTGCTGGGGCGCCTGTGGTCAAGCTCTTGGCAGCACGTGAAGATATCCATATTGCCGGCGCCAAACAGGTTGTGCGAATTGTCGTGGCGGATGAAGAGACAGCTTCACATCTGCATATCGGGGTAGGAGACCCTATTGCAGATGTCTGCCGCACGCTTGTCGATGCCGCCGGCAAGATTATTTATTACGCCCATATCCGATATCCAAGCCAGATGATTCAGATCGAGATGGATCTCATGCGGGCGGCTCCACCACAATGAACAGTGCGCATGGTGCGCATCTGGTTCAACTGCCTTCTTTCCATTGGTACCAGGGTTGCCTCATGCAATTTCCAGAAACACCAACTATCCGGTTGGCCACGGCCCGTGTGTTTGTCTATCGTGCGCCCGTGGACAAGCCCGTACAGACGTCTTTTGGCATCATGCATGACCGTCCCTCTGTTGTGGTGCGGTTGGAAGATCGGACGGGGGCCGTTGGATGGGGTGAGATCTGGTGCAATTTCCCTGGGGTCGGGGCTGAACATCGGGCGCGAATGTTTCAATCCTGTGTGGCGCCGCTCCTGTTGCAGCAGGACTGGGAAGGCCCTGCTCAGGCTTTTAGCGCCCTTAGTGCACAGCTCGAGGTGCTGGCCATCCAGGCTGGCGAGCCGGGCACCGTGGCACAGATTGTTGCCGGTGCTGATATGGCTTTGTGGGATTTGGCCGCGCGTCGGCTGGAGCAGCCCCTCTGGCAGTTGTTTGGCGGGCAGTCTCGAGTGCAGGTGTATGCGTCGGGTCTAAGCCCGACAGACCCTTGCCGCTTGGCTGCCGTAAAGCACCGGGAGGGCTATCGTGCGTTTAAGCTGAAGGTAGGTTTTGAGCCTGAGCGTGATGTGCAGAATCTTAGTAGCCTGCGCCAACAGTTTGGCGATCAAGTGCCTCTGATGATCGATGCCAATCAGGCCTGGGATCTCGCAACTGCCACCCGCATGTGCCAGCGTTTGTCAGAATTCAATCCGGTGTGGGCAGAAGAACCCATGCGTGCTGATACACCTTTGCAAGCGTGGCAAGACCTTGCAAAAGAAAGCCGTATCCCGCTGGCAGCAGGAGAGAACATGCGTGGCCGCCGGCAGTTTGCCGAGGCCACCGCCTCGGGAGCCTTTTCTGTCATGCAACCAGACCCAGGGAAATGGGGCGGGTTGAGTGGCTGTATTTCTGTGGGGCGGCAGGTTGTGCAGCAGCAACGGCTGTTTTGCCCGCACTGGCTGGGGGGTGGCATTGGCTTGGCCGCGGCCATGCAATTAAAGGCCATCGTTGGGCACGACGGCTATGTCGAAGTCGACTCCAATCCAAATCCTTTGCGTGAATTATTTGCGGCGCCACTACTTAGGCCAGAGGAGGGCTGGGTTGGTTTTCCGCAGGTTCCGGGGCTGGGGATCGAGCCTGATCTTAGCCTGGCCCGCGATTTTCTTGTTCCTCATGACTATTGATCATCTGATTCAGCAACAGCCGCCAGAACGATAGCCAACATACGCTTTCTGCGGGGGTGGGGGTAATCCCCCTCATCGCCCGCGCCGTATCTGCCACAAGAAATAGCTGCCGCCCAGCAGTGACGCCATCAAGCCTGCGGGGATCTCCTGGGGAAACAGCACTTGCCTGCCCGCCCAGTCTGCCAGCACCATGATCAGGGTGCCGATCAGTGCGGCGGCAAGCAACTGGCTGGAGGCGCGGCGAAACCCCAGTAGGTAGGCCAAATGAGGGGCAATCAGGCCTACAAAGGCCAGAGGGCCCACCACCAGTGTGGCCAGTGCACTCAGCAGGGCGGTCAGCAGCAAAAGCAGTAGCCGCGCCTGTTTTAGCGGTACCCCCAGCGCCTGGGCGGCGGCTGCGCCCAGGGGCAAGATATCCAGCCAGCGGCTAAAAATAAATACCAGCGGCAGCAACAGCAATGACAGAGCCATCAAAAAGGTGCTGCCGGATGGTGTGGCGTAATAGGTAGAGCCCGACAGCCAGGCGGTTACCTGTTGGCCACGCGGGTCGCCATCGGCCAACAGCAGGTTTCTAAGTGCTTCATACAGCGCGCCCAGGGCAACGCCCGTCAGCAATACGCCTTGGGCCGAAAAATGGCTGCGCCGGTTTAGCAGCACAATCAGCAGCAATGCAACACTGGCGCCCAGCAGCGCCATGCCGGCAAGCGTCAGGTAGCTGGGCTGATCCAGCAGAAACATGCCCAGTACCAGCACGATGGCGCTGCTGCTACTGACGCCTAGCAGCTCCGGGCTGGCCATGGGGTTGCCGGTAAGGCGCTGAAGAATGCTGCCCGCCAGTGCCAACAGCAGGCCGCCGCAACTGGCGGCAACCACACGCGGCAGCCGCCATGTCAGGCTCTCGGGGCTTAACGGAGATTGCCAGGTCCAGCCGTCAAGCGCTTGTCCAAACGCCAGGGCAAGCAGTGTGGCCAATATCAGGGCAAGGGCGGGCCAGATCAGGCTGAAAGCAGGTTTGCCTTGGGACGCGTTGCCACCCAGGGCCGGCATGTCCCAGCTGCCAAGGTGCAGGCGGCTCAGCAGCCACAATAAAAGGGGTACGCCCAGGACGGCGGTGATGGCACCTGTGGGTACAAAAGTGGTTTGCCAGGCGCTGCTTGCCTGCACCAGTTGATCGGCGGCGGCAAGCAGCAAGGCGCCAAACAACATGGAGAGCGGCAGCCTTGCCTCCAGGCGGATGGCGCCTGCGAGCCGCATGATGTTGGGTGCCACAAGCCCCACAAAGCCGATAATGCCTACGCAGCTGACCAGGCTGCCTGTGAGAAAAACGGCAACGCCCAAGCCGTATAGCCGCACTGCGCGCACCGAGATGCCCAGACTGCGCAAGGTGGCATCGTTCAGCGCCATCAGCCGCAGGTGACGCAGCAAAAGCAGTACACACAGCATCGCCACCAGCAGCCGTGGCAGAAAAAACTGCACGCCATCCCATCCCTGCTGTGCCAAAGAACCCGCTCCCCAGATCAGCAGCCCGGAAAGGGCTTCCTGGTTGAACAACAGGCACACCATGGATAGCCCGCCCAGCAGCAGGTTCAGTGTCATGCCGATCACGATCAGCACCACGGGATTGAGGCCGGAGCGCCAACCGAGCCCAAAGACCAGTGCCAGTGACAGGCCCGCCCCCAGCATGGCAACCCATTCCTGGCCCAGCGCCAGCAGCCCGGGTGCCAACAGCGTGGTCAGCATCAGCATCAGGCTGGCGCCGCTGGAGATGCCCAACGTGGTGGCCGAGGCCAGCGGGTTGCGCAACAGCAGTTGCAGCAACTCGCCGGCCAATGCCAGGCCGCCGCCTGCCAGCAGGGCCAGTGTCAGGCGGGGCCACCAGCTTTGTGAAAGCAGCAGCTCCGTTATTGATGCGTTGGAGAGATCCACATGCAAGGCGTGCACCGCTGCCTGGATACCGCCTTGCGACTGCAGATTCATCCCCGCCAGCGTAACCAGCAGCACCATGGATAACAGGCAGATCAGCAGTGCAGCGCGCGCAGAAACCTTCATGGTTTGCACACTGTTTGCTCAAGCAACTGCGCAAAACGTTGGGCGGATGGTAGCCCCCCAACGCTCCAGACGGGCGGCAATACACGGAGCGGCTGCTGCTTGACGACAGGCAAGCCTCGCCACAGTGCATTGTTTTGCAGGCGCGCCAGCGTGCCCAGTGGCACGGGTTCTATGATGACGACACGCCCGTCCAGCTTGGCCAGCTCGTGCAGCGCAAGCAGGCGGTATCCCCATCTGTTTACGGCGCCAGTCCAGGCATTGCGGATGCCCAGCCGATCCAGTACATGCTGGTACAGGCTGTTGCCACCATAGACGCGCAGGTGGCGGTCGTCCGCAAACTGAATCACCAGCAAGGGGCCGCATCCCCGCAGCCGGGCCCGCCCGGCATCCAGCATCGTGGTCGTGTCACGGATCAGGGCCTGCGCGGCGGCCTCACGATGCGTCATGTGGCCGAGCGTCCGGGTCATGTCCACCAGGGTTTGCCAGGTGTCGGCCTGCGGATCATACAGTGGTACGGTCACCACGGGGGCGATGGCTTTCAGCTGATTTGCCATATTGGCAAACATCGGCGTGATCAGCAGCAGATCAGGATTCATCGCGGCCATAAGCTCCATCGACGGCTGGCTGCGCAAGCCCAGGTCTATGGTGTCGGCGGGCAATATGGGTTTGCCGACCCAGCTGTGGTAATCGGCGATCTGGGCCACTCCGGCAGGTGGGTGCCCGATTGCCGTCAAGGTTTCGGCCAGTGTCCAGTCCAGCGTGATGATTGCGGGCGTGTCCGGCGACGTCTGCTGTGTGGCGGCAAGAGCAGGCAGCAGGCCCAGGCATAGCACCAGCAGGGAGATCCACATGCGCATGGCTTAGTTCACCAAAGCCACCGGCGTGCCCAACACCGGATGGGCCACCATACTCACGTCTACCCCATAGATGCCGTGCAGACACGTCGGGGTCATGATGTCCCGCGGGGTCCCGGAGGCAATCACCTGGCCGCCGCGCAGGGCAATCAGGTGGTCGCAATAGCGTGCTGCCAGGTTGATGTCATGCAATACCAGCATGATGCCCAGGCCTAGTTCCCGGCTTAGCGTGCGGATCAGTTCCAGTACTTCGATCTGGTGAGCAATATCCAGTGCCGCCAGGGGTTCATCCAGCAGCAAAAAGCGGCTGTTCTGGGCCAGCAGCATGGCCAGCCACACGCGCTGCCGCTCGCCCCCGGACAAGGTGTCAACCCGCTGATGCCGGTAAGCCGAGGTCTGTGTCAGTGCCATGGCGCGCTCAACTTCGGCCTTGTCCTGCGCACCCGCACGCCCTAAGAAACCCAGCCAGGGGTAGCGCCCAAAGCGGATCAGATCCTGTGCCGTCAGGTGCTCTGAGGGTGGCAGTTGCTGCGGCAGGTAAGCCACCTGGCGGGCAAACAGCCGCTTGTTCCATTGCCGGATGGGCCGGCCGTCAAAACATGCGCTGCCGGTTGTTGGCGTCAATTGTCCCGCCAGCAGTTTGATCAGTGTCGATTTGCCCGAGCCATTGTGTCCGATCAGGCCATGGATACCGGCAGAATCAAATCGCAGGCTGGTGGCGTGCAGCAGTGTTTTTTCCGGCAGACGAAAGCCGGCGTGTTGAAGTTCAAACATGTTGGTGTGCGGGGGCTGGACGAGGGCAGTTTTCACACAGGCTGGTGCCCGGCAGCAGGTAGTAAAGGCAGCAAATTTTGCGCACACGGCACGTGCAGCCCGTGTCGGCCGCAGGTGCAGGCACGTCACGTACGGGCTGTTGCAGCGGGTTTGGCTTGCCATCGCTCAGTGAGGGCGACGTTAAAAGGTTCTCAAATGCCTGCAGCACTTTTGGGCTGGCCCCTGGGTGCTCACGCAGTTGCTGCACCAGGTATTCAAGCAGGTTGCCCAGATTGCTCCAGAATACCCTGGGAGATGTCCGGGAAACTTTGTGCAGCGATTCAATCAGCGGCTGCATCTGTTGCACGATCTGTTCGCACGCTGTTTGTGCAGAGGCGGGCTCAAGTGCCGGGACAACCGGCTCCCAGGCCACGCCGCAGGTTTTGTGCTGGGGCGAAAGCTGAATCGCCTGCAATACAGGGGTGTGCCGATGCAGCAGCAAGGCGGCCACCCATGGCGACAGCACGGCAGCGAAATGCCACCGCGACCACAACGATGCGATGGCGCGGCCGTCTCCGCCAGGCCAGCCTTCTTCCGTAGAAAAATCCTTTAGCAGGGGCGCCAGCGTTTCGGGGTGCTGGAGTTCGCGCGCTGTCAACCAGAGCCCGTCCTGTTGGCCGCTCACCAGCAGCGGCAATAGGGGGGCAAGCGCTGCATCTTCCTGCAGCTTCTGGATCAACAGCGTTGCCTGCATCAGAACTGATAGTTCATATTAAGTGTCACGCTACGGCCTGCACCAAAGTAGCAAAACTCAAGCGAGTTGCAGCTTGCCACGTATTTCTTGTCCAGCACGTTCAGCACATTAAGCCTTGCACTCAAGCCGTCGGCCCCCAGGGTTTTAAAATCGTAGCCCAGGGCCAGATCAAGCAGTGTGTAAGCGGGCAGGGTATGTGTGTTGGCACGATCAGACTGAACCCCCGCCACATGGCGCACCCCGGCAGCGGTGCTGAGGCCGCGCAAGCTGCCGCTATGCTCGTACGTGGCCCACAGGCTTGCCATGTGCCTGGGCGCGTAGATGGCACGGTTGCCCTCGTGGCCATCGTCGCTCTTGGCGTAGCGGATATCGTTGTAGCTGTAGCTGGCCTGCAGGCGCAACTGCTGGCTGAGCCAGGTGTTGGCCTCCAGTTCTATCCCGCGAGAATGGATCTCGCCCACTGCACGGTAGGGATCCGTGGGTTGCTCTTTGGTGGCCACATTTTTCTGCCGGATGTCATATAGCGCGATGGTGTAGAGGTCGCGGCTACCCACGGGCTGGTACTTGAGGCCTGTTTCCCATTGCGTGCCTTCCATGGGTTTAAGCAAATTGCCCTGTACATCCGTAAAGCTTGTGGGCGTAAAAGCGGTGGAGTAGCTGACATACGGTGCAAAGCCGTTATCAAACGAGTACATCAAGGCGGCACGGCCACTGAACTGGCCGTCCTCCAGGGTGCTTTGGGCCTGGCTGTCCAGATTGGTACTGCGGATATCCACACGGTCGTAACGGCCGCCCAGCGTCAGGTGCCATTGTTTCCAGCTCATCAGGTCCTGTGCATAAAAACCGGTCTGCTTAAGTACATGCCGCTCTTGCAATGGGTCGTACATGGCGGTGGGTGATGCACCGTACACGGGATTGAACGCATCGATGTTGGGAAACGCACCAGAGGGCCAACTGACATCGTTCTCTCGCCATTGATAATCCATCCCCGTCAGTACGCGGTGTCCCACGGTGCCCGTATCAAAGCGAAACTCCAGCTGATTGTCGATGGCAAAGGCGCTGAGGTCTTCATTACTGCCTGAGTAGTAGCGGTACAGCTCGGTGGGGGAGGCCCAGCCAAAGGCGTACACCTGCTCAAGCGTCACTTTCGATTTCAGGTATTGCGCGTTCTGGCGAAACGTGACGGCGTCGTTGAAATGATGCGTCAGGCCGTAGGCCAGCAGTGTCTGGTTGCGTTCGTATTTCTCGTGACCCGGTTCGCCTTCGTAGAAAGACCGTGACACCATGTTGCCATCATGCGGCACTACCGTGCCTTCGTACGGCAGGCCCGAGTGGTAGCCGCCTTCAGGTTCACGCTGGATATACGCCATCAAGTCCAGGGTAGTGTCCGGGGTGATTTTCCAGGTAAGAGAAGGCATCAGTGCATAGCGCTCTTCCTTCACCTTATCCACCTGTGCATCGGCACGGCGTACCTTGCCGTCCAGCCGCCAGGCGATTTTGCCGTCGGCAAGTGTGTCGTTAAGGTCAAAGGCGCCATATGCCTGGTGGTCGGTGCCGATACCCAGTTCGATTTCGCCAAAAGACGCAAATTCGGGCCGGCGCGTCTGCAAGGCCACGATTCCGCCAGGCGAAGACTGCCCGTACAGCACGGATGCCGGGCCACGCACCACTTCAATCGTGTCTAGAAACCAGGGGTCAATCACCAATGAACTGTGCGAATTGGTGTCCCCCAGGATCTTCAGGCCGTTCAAATAGGTATTGCCCAGGCTGCCGTCAGAAAACCCGCGCATCACCAGGTAATCGAAGCGGTTGGATGCGCCGACCTGGTTGCTGAACACCCCGGCGGTATAGGCTGTGGCGCGTTGTACGCTGGTGGCGCCTTGTTCCCGTACCTGCTCTTGTGTGATCACGGAAACCGACTGCGGCGTTTCAACAATCGGCGTCAATAGTTTGGTTGCGCCCTGTTGGGCATTCACGGTAATGGCGCCCATCTCTTGCGCGGATTGGACGTCGCTATCGGATGGTGTGGCGGTTGCCTGCACGGATTCGCCAACCGCTTGCTGAGCCTGCGACACGTTGCCCAGGCCGGTTGCCAAAAGTGCGACGACCAGCGAGAGCTGGGTTCTGCGAGGCATAGTCATAACACGGACTTCCAGAAATATATATTGATTAAGAACTATTATTATTATCATTTATCAATTCTGGGAGATATGCAGGATGTTGAGTGTCGTATGCGCGACAACAAAATGGGTTTTAGCTGAGGCGGTTAGGTGACACGCCGTAGTGTTTGCGAAATGCTGTGGCGAAATTGGTGGTGTAGCGGTAGCCGCTGAGGTGCGCAGCCTGCTGTACCGAATGGCCTTGCAATAAGTATTGGCGGGCCAGTTCCAGGCGCTGGTTGCGTAAATAGCTGAGTACCGGTACGCCAAACATCAGGCGAAACTTGCTGCGAAAGCTGCTGGTGCTCATCGCAGCTTGTGCGGCGAGCTGATCTACCGAGTAATCCAGATCGGGAGCAAGATCCAGGCGCTGGCGCACGGCTTCAAGGCGCTTGCGTTCTCCTGGAGAAATCGCGGGTGGCCGGGGCGCCGGTTTGCTATCCAGGCCGTAGGCAAGCAGTTGCAGGGCCAGCCCCTCAAGCAGTAGCCGCTGCTGTAAAGCCCCAGCCGGTTGCAAAGCTTGCCAGTGCTGCAAGGATTGATGCAGATGGCCTGGGACATGCCACAGTTTGGTGGCTGGCTTGGTTGATGCGAGAAAATCCTCTGGCAACCAGGCTGGCTTGGTCTGGGTCGCCGGGCTGATGTCCAGTGCGACCGTGAGTGTTCTCAGGTGCTGTTTGGGCGCGTGGGTGGCCTGCAAGGTGCTTTGTTTGTCGAGGTGAGTAGTGATGGCCATACCCGCCTCGGCCACGTACTGCTGACCCGCAATCGTCAGTCGTACGCAACCTTCCAGAACGATCAAAAGAAAAATCGCAGTGCCCCGTGTAGACAAAGTTTCATAGGGTTGCAATACATCCAGGGAAGAGTGGGTGAGATGCAGGCCTGAAGGCAGCGGTAATTCTTCGACCTTGCCGCGCAAAACCGGGAGGTCGGTGTGCGCCGCAAAGGGGAGGGAGAAATGATAGTCGATGCCAAAGCGGTCGCCGAAACTGCGTAGATCGGAGACGGACAACTGCTGGGGGGGTGTATGGGGCGTGTGGGTATCCATTAGGGCAGTGGGGTTGGGTCGTGCCTATCATAACCGGTAATGCGTCTCTTTCCTATTATTGAATCCATGCTGGCTATACTGGATATCCTGGCCGCACCCGGCTGCATCTGCGCAGATCTTTACATCCCGCGGTCTCGAAGGAACCCAATCATGACGATTCATGCATATGGCGCTCGCGCCAAGAACCTTTCCCTGGAGCCCCTGGCTATCACCCGCCGTGCACCGGGTGAACACGATGTACAAATTGAGATTGCTTATTGTGGCGTTTGCCATTCCGACTTGCATCAGGTGCGCTCAGAGTGGGCCGGTACGCAGTATCCCTGTGTGCCTGGCCACGAGATCGTGGGCCGTGTATTGGCGGTGGGCGCACATGTCACCAACCACAAGCCGGGCGACCTTGTTGGCGTGGGCTGTATTGTCGATAGCTGCCAGCATTGTGCCGAGTGCGATGACGGCCTGGAAAACTACTGTGATCACATGGTGGGCACCTATAACGGCCCCACCGCGGATGCTCCCGGCCATACGCTGGGCGGCTACTCGCAGCAGATTGTGGTGCACCAGCGCTATGTGCTTAAAGTGCATCACCCCGAGGATCAGCTGGCAGCGGTCGCCCCGCTGCTGTGCGCCGGTATCACCACGTATTCACCGCTGCGGCACTGGAAAGTCGGGCCGGGCCAAAAAGTGGGCGTGGTCGGGATCGGTGGCCTGGGTCATATGGGCATCAAGCTGGCCAATGCCATGGGTGCTCATGTGGTGGCCTTCACCACCTCAGAATCCAAACGTGAGGCGGCTAAGAAACTGGGCGCCCACGAGGTGGTGGTCTCTCGCAATCCGGACGAAATGGCGGCCCACGCGGCGAGTCTGGATTTCATCCTCAATACGGTGGCGGCCCCGCATTCGCTGGATCCGTTTTTTGCGCTGCTCAAGCGTGATGGCACGATGACGCTGGTGGGGGCGCCAGCCTCGCCGCATCCCTCGCCGGCGGTGTTCAGCCTGATTGCCCGGCGCCGTAGCTTGGCGGGCTCGCTGATTGGCGGCATCCCGGAAACCCAGGAGATGCTGGACTTCTGTGCCAAGCATCACATCGTCGCCGACATCGAAATGATTCGTGCGGATCAAATCAATGAGGCTTACGAGCGCATGCTACGTGGCGATGTGAAATACCGCTTCGTGATCGACTGCGCGTCGCTGGCAGAAAACTAAAGCCGTATGGCCCTTGCTGGCTTGGGTTTGCCCCAAGGTTGTGCCGGGGCTGACTACAGCATCTCGTCGGGTGTCAGCGGGCTTAGCAGCTTGGCCAGAAAGCGTAGCCAGGCACTGGTGTCGGGGTCATGATCAAGCACCGGCTGCTGGTCTTGGGGTAACGCGTGCCATTGCACGCGGCCATCGGGTGTCAGCGACAGCTTCCACGCGCCGGCATGGATGACGTCGTGGACCTGTTTGGCCGCTTGCCGCGCCAAAGCGGGACTGCGGATCACCAGGGCAATCTCGGTGTTTTGCAGCTTGGATCGCAGATCCAGGTTCATGGATCCGATGCCGATCACCCGGTCATCCACGATCACCAGCTTGGCGTGCAAGGATGCGCGCGAGCCCGAGCTCTGTGAACCAAGCATGGTGTCGCGTACCTGGGCGCGTTCATGGGCTTTCACTTCGTAAAGCTCAAGCCCGCTCTTGAGCAGCGCCTTGCGATGGCGGGCGTAGCCGATCTGCGCCAATAGGGCATCGGTGGAGGCCAGCGAGTTAGTGAGTACCCGGACACGCACGCCCCGCATTTTGAGGTTTGCAAATACGGTCATCATTTCTTCGCCTGGCACAAAATAGGGCGAGACGATCAGTACATCATGCTGCGCAGTACCTAATAATGACAGCAAGCCGTCAATGACGGTGTCCTCGGGGGTGTCCTGATCGTCATCAGGCACCAGTTTTAGCGGGCTGTCTACCAACAGGCCGGCTACGGCCCATGTCAGGGGTAGTTTTTTCAGATCCAGCGCGGCAGGCAAGGGTGGAGGCTGACTGGCGTCCGTCTCCATAGGTATGGCATCCCCCCCTGCGACAGAGAGTGCAGAAGTGGGGTTGTCCGGCTGTTTGGTGTTGCGCAGCTGTTTAAGCTCTTTGGGCGTAATCAGCGACTCAACGGGGTAGGCGAGGGGGTTATTCCAGTAGCGGTCGAAGCTGGCTGACAGGCCGCGCACCACCGGGCCTGCTGCCAGCACATCCATATCGATGAAGTCCTCACCCTCGGCAGTACCAAAGTAGCTGTCACCCAGATTGCGGCCGCCGATAATCCCCCAGGCGTTATCTGCGATATAGACCTTGTTGTGCATGCGGTGCTGAATCCGCTTGAAGTCGTGCAAAGACGTCAACGCCCGTATCAGGCCTGAACCGCGGTTACCCGGCAAGGGATTGAACATTCGCATCTCGATGCCTGGCACGCCGGCCATCTGCATGACTTGGGCGTCGTGACCAACACTGTTGAAATCGTCCAGCAGGATGCGCACGCGGACACCGCGTTGCGCCGCTTGCCGGATGGCCGCCAGCAGGCTGATGACGGTGGGGTCGAGGTGGATGGAGTAGTACTGAACATCCAGTGTTTTGCTGGCGTCTTGCGTCAAGGCCAAGCGGCCCGCAAATGCGGCGTTGGGTGAGGCTAACAATGCAAACCCTGATCGGGCGTTATTGGCTTGGCTTGGCCGCTTTTGGTTGGCCAGTTGCCCCAGTGTTGTGTCGGTGGGGTTTTCGAGTGCGTGCGAGACCGGGCGTTTGACGTGTGCTGGCAGGCTGGCACAACCTGCCAGCATTAGCACTGTGGCCAGCACCCATGCTCTGGTGGGGTAGTGGCCTTTGCCCCGAGTTGTGCAATGGATGTGTACCGAGGGTTGGGCCATAAGGCAGGGAGTATGTTTATAAAGAGTGATGCTGCTGGCCCAGCATAGCCGATCCTTGTTGCGTGGCCTGTCACGGTTTCAGACAGAAGCAGCCGCAGCTTGCGGAGCCATGCTTACAGGCTGTGCGCCTGTGTGGGCTTGATCCGCACCTCGCGCACTGGCCGAAACGTGCTGGCGCTGGCGGCGTGCCACCAGTCGGCATAAATAGTGTCGTCAGGTGCTTCAAGCAATGCCTTGGGCGGCAGGAACACCTTGATTTCGTCGATTGGCAAAGCCTTGCCGGGGCCTACCCGATGCATCAACATATGAGGGCGCAAGTCGCGCGGATGCTGGACGCCAACGGCCGACATGATATGGGCCAGAGATTTCAGTGTTTCGGCATGAAACCGTGCTGCCCGCTTGCCCTGAACCTCGGGGATCAGCCCACGCTGGCGGTGGGGATCTTGCGTGGTGATGCCGGTGGGGCAGGTGCCCAGATGGCAGCGCTGGGCCTGGATGCAGCCAATTGAAAACATAAAGGCACGTGCCGCGTTGCACCAGTCGGCACCTTGGGCAAGTGTGTTGGCCATGCCCATGCCAGAGTAAATCTTGCCGCTGGCCACCAGCCGGATCTTGTCTTTCAAGCCACAGCCCACCAGGGCATTGCGCATCACCACCAGGCCCTCCATCAAGGGCATGCCCACCCAATCAGAGAGCTCTTGTGGTGCAGCACCGGTGCCGCCTTCGCCGCCGTCCACCACGATAAAGTCGGGCAGAATTTCTGTTTCGAGGATGGCCTTCATCAAAGCAAAGGGTTCATGCATCTGGCCAACGCACAACTTGATTCCCACCGGCTTGCCTCCTGATAGATCACGCATTCGGGCGGCAAACTCCATCAGCTCGATGGGCGTCGAAAACGCAGAATGCCCCGCGGGGCTGAGGCAATCCTGGTGCGCCGGCACCTGGCGCACGCGAGCAATTTCTTCGCTGACCTTGGCCGCAGGCAGCAAGCCGCCATGTCCGGGCTTGGCTCCTTGGCTAAGTTTGATTTCCGTCATTTTCACGGCTTCGTGGATAGCGTTATCGGCAAACGCATCAGGGCTGAAGCGTCCTGCCTTGTCTCGTGCGCCAAAGTATCCAGAGCCCAGTTCCCACACTAGATCACCCCCGTGCTCAAGGTGATATTGGCTAAGGCCGCCTTCGCCCGTGTCGTGATAGAAATTGCCTTCTCTGGCACCCAGATTCAGGGCTCGAACCGCGTTGGCCGATAGTGCGCCAAAGCTCATGGCAGAGATATTGAACAAAGAAGCCGAGTACGGTTTGGACGCTTGTTCGGTGCCTACCTGTACCCGGGGGGATTGATCCGGGTTGGGTTCGGGCGCAATCGAATGCGCAAACCATTCGTATTTGGCCGAATCCGTATCAAGTTCGGTGCCAAACGGCTGAGTGTCCGTACGGCCGCGGGCACGTTCGTGCACCAGATTGCGTGCCTTGAAAGAAAACGGTGTGCCGTGGATGTCGTCTTCTACCAGGTAGGCCCGCAGAAACGGCCGCAGCGTGTAAAAAAGCCAGCGTATCCGTGCGGCCACCGGGTAATTGCGGGTAATTGTCCAGCCGCGCTGGAAATGATCGTAGATGCCCAGAAGCAGCACAGGCACAAAAATGACAAGCGGCCAAAACCAGGCTGCACTAAGCGTGAGGCCCAGGACAAAGCAAAGCAGTGTCAGCAGCAGGGCAAGCAGAGGAACAATGTTGCGGATGATTCTATCTGGCATCTGGCCTCCTTTTTGGCTGGCGGCCCGATCCATTTTTATTGTCTGATAAGCGGGGCGGCCAGCGTCTGTTTAATGATGAGTGTAGAGGGCCGCGCCTGACGAATACCTAAAACCCTTTAAGACGCGAAAGCTGCGCACGGTTCAGGCGGGCGGCTTCCTGTTCTGCATACACCGCTTCACCGGGCTCGTAGGAGCCTTCGTAGCCGCAGCTGCCAAACAGCCACGAGCAGCGTGTGCTGGTATTGGCCTGGCTTGCCTCTTCAGGGGACATCCACTGTGACGATGAGGTTGACGAGCACGCGGAAAGCAGCAGTACGGTTAAGAGCAGGCCGCAGCGGCCAAGGGTTTGGACAGTCATGGTGGGATCCGGCAAACAAGGGCGAGACACCTTGGTTTATAGCAAATTGGCGCGCGCACAAGGTGTCCAGTGGTTACGTTCCTGAGCACAGCTGGCGCGGCTGTACAGCGCTTCACCTGCCGGTGGGTACGGCAACATCGTCTCACATCTTCCGGGGGGGGCAGGCGCATCCGGCGCGCCCGCTGGCGGATTACACTGTTTCTCTTGTTCACACTATAAGTGATGTTGATGTCCTCTTATCCGATAGGTACCCCCGGGCAAGCGTGGGGCCAGACAGAACGTGAGGCGTGGCGTGCGTGCCAGCATCGCCAGCGCAACTATGCCAGCCAGGTGCTGGCGGCTGTTGATGCATTGCGCCCCGCGTTTGATGTAGAACAGTATGGGCAGCTGGATTACCCACCCGATCTTTACCCCCTGATGGCATTGCGCAGCAAGGGCTGGCAGGATACGCGGCCTCTCGCGCTGGTGACAGGTGGTGTGCATGGCTATGAAACCAGCGGCGTCATGGGGGCATTGCAGTTTGCCGCACAGCGGGCCCAGGCTTATCAGGGGCAAGTGGATCTCCTGATCCTCCCGTGTGTCAGCCCGTGGGGCTTCGAGCGGATTCATCGCTGGAACCCGGATGCGATTGACCCCAACCGCTCGTTCAGGGCAAATAGCCCCTCTGCCGAGGCCGCAGCGGTGATGCGCCTGGTGGCGCCCCTGGCGCATCGGGTGTGCATGCACATCGACCTGCACGAAACCACCGATTCTGACGAAACCGAGTTCCGGCCAGCGTTGGCGGCCCGGGACGGGCTTGCCTGGAAACCCGGCAGCATTCCGGACGGCTTTTATCTGGTGGATGATGAAACGGCCCCGCAGCCGGCATTTCAGCAGGCCATCATTGATGCGGTGGCACAGATCACTCACATCGCGCCTGCCGATCACCGGGGTGAGATCATTGGTTCCGTCGCGGTGGCGCCCGGTGTGATCCGTTACGCCTTAGGGTCTTTGGGGCTGTGTGCCGGCGTTACGCCAGCTCTGTATAAAACCACCACCGAGGTCTATCCGGACAGCCCCCGGGCCACGCCCGAGATCTGTAATGCCGCACAAATGGCGGCAGTGTGCGCGGCGCTTGACTACGTACTGGCGCACCAAGTGCCCTAGGGTAAATACTGATCTTGCCTTCCTGGATTGAGGTGCCTATACTGAAACCGTTACCCCAGTAGGTAGCGACTCTTCGCCTCAAAGCGAAGACAACGCACTGCCCCCGTGCAGTGCAACTGCCCCAGTGGCAGTAAGGCCCCGCCAAAAGGCGGGGCCTTTACGTTTGTGGCTACTTCATGTGTAGTCCACTCCGATTGTGGCTCATCTTTTTACGCTGACCTCTCCACCCGGTTGCGGCCATTTTGCTTGGCCTGATACAAGGCCAGATCAGCTTCTTTTAGGGTGTCTGCCACGCGGCGGGCGCTGTCTGGCCCCCAGGCTGCGATGCCAATGGATATGGTCACTCGTTCCTGGGGCAGCAGGGGAGATGCTTCGACGGCTGCGCGTAATCGCTCTGCGATGGTGAGCGCATTGTCTACCGGCGTGCCTGGCAGCAAGGTTAAGAATTCTTCTCCGCCCATCCGAAACAAAGAGTCTCCATTGCGGGCCTGTGAGCGCATCAGCTCACCCATTTGTCTGATCACCTGGTCGCCCACGTCATGCCCGTAGTGGTCGTTGATGCGCTTGAAAAAGTCGATATCCAGGGCTAGCACAGAAAACGTCTGCCCGGTGCTTTCGAGCGCCTGCAAGGCGATATCCAGGCCTCTTCGGTTGCCCAGGCCGGTGAGCGGATCCTGGTAGGCTTCCTCACGCAGTTGGCTCAGGCGCGAGATAACGGTATCTGTGCCTGCCAGCAAAGCCTTTTGCAGGTGCTGTGCTTCTGAGTACCAGCAGCGTACCGATCGAATGCGCTCGGCCGCATTGCCGTCGTATCCTGTTTGCATGATATGAGACAGTGCCCGCAACGGCCGGGAGATCCAGGTGGACAGAAACCAGAGTGCCGCCAGCAGCAAGAGCACTGGCAGCAGGGATAGCCACATGACCCTTTGCATCAGCGTGCTGAGTTTTTCCAGGGTGACCTCTGTAGGGCGCTGCACCACCACTCCCCACTTGGCACCTGGGATGTAGGCATAGCCTGCCAGCATGTCGACCCCCTGGCTGTTGGTGATGCGTTCAGCACCGGTTTGCCCGCTCAGGACGGCTGTGACTACCGGGTTGGTACCCACGATGGTGCCCAGGCGATTGGGGTCGGGGTGGTAAAGCAGGCGCCGGGAACTATCCACCAGATACACATAGGTGTCGTTACGAAAATAATGCTGCTTGATCAGACGGGACAGGCCCCCGTCAGCCTTCAAATACACCGTACCTGCCAGATAGCCCAAGTACTCGTTCTGGGGTGAATACAAGGGGTGTGTCAGCAGGATGGCCAGATTGCCCAGTATCGTCGTAAAGGGTTTGCTGATGGTGGGTGTCTTTTTTCTCAGGACCGCGGTTTGCGGGTCGACAGCTGGTACTTTACGGCCGGATATCTGCAGTGTCTCGGGTGAAATGGCCAGAATGATGCCTTGTGCACTGGTGATCGACACGGAGTGAAATTTTGCGCCCTGCAGGTGCAGATGATTGGCTTCCATCTGCATCACGGCGGGGTTCGTCCCGAATTGGGCAATCTGTTTGGCAGAATAGGCCAGATCGTTCTGAGCCTGCGTCAGGAAATCGGAGGCGGAGGCGGCCAGCTTTTGTGCAAACGCCTGATTGGACGCCAGTGTGTCGTCCATCAACTGGGTGCGCTGGATGCCATAAATTCCCGTGCCACCCAAAATCAGCATGATCAGTACGCTACCCATGGACAAACTCAGGATCAGCCGACGAAGCGTGATGCGAGAAATGGCCAGTGCAGGCATCTGGTAATTTCCTTGATGAGATAACAAAAACCTACGCTAGGCTACACCAAAGTGCTTGGGTTGCAGAACCTGTGTCGCTAGAATGTAAAGGGTTAAAGCATTTAAGCGCGTAACAGTTGCAGGTTTTTGGTTTGTTGGCTGGTTTACAGGCGCTTGTGCGGTATGCCCCAGGAGGCTCACCATGCACGGTTTCAGGAAAAATTACCCAGTGGCGTCAGAGATTACCCCCGAGTCTGTCTGGCAATCCAGGCGGCAGTGGTTGCGTGCTGCCGTCAGTGCGCCAGCCTTGCTGGCTGCAGGTGCGGCGTCGGCCAAGGCTGCCCCGGACACCGAGCCCTTCGGGCCAAAATTGGCAGCGACGCCATCGCAGCGCTGGTCTACCGACGAAACCGTCAATCGCTGGAGCGACATCACCACTTACAATAATTTTTATGAGTTTGGTACCGGCAAGGGAGATCCCGCCGAGAACGCAGGGCGCATGCAGCTGACCCCTTGGGCGGTTCAGGTGGATGGCGCAGTCAGAAAGCCACTGACGCTGGATATTGATGCGCTTCGCCACCTGGCGCCGATGGAAGAGCGCATTTACCGGTTGCGCTGCGTCGAGGCCTGGTCGATGGTGATCCCCTGGATCGGGTATTCGCTGTCGCATCTGTTGAAGAAAGCCGAGCCCACCGAAGAAGCCCGCTACGTGGTGTTTACCACTGTCTTGCAGCCTGATGTGATGCCGGGCGTGCGCCAGGGCATCCTTAACTGGCCCTACACCGAGGGCCTGCGCATGGACGAAGCCATGCATCCACTTACCTTGCTGACGTTCGGCGTCTATGGCCGCGAGCTGCCTGCCCAAAATGGCGCGCCAATGCGTGTCATCATCCCCTGGAAATACGGCTTTAAATCGGCCAAGTCACTGGTGCGGATTCATCTGCAATCCACTCCGCCGCTTACGGCATGGATGCAGGCGGCCCCGCAAGAATATGGCTTCTATGCCAACGTCAATCCGGCGGTGCCACACCCGCGCTGGAGCCAGGAAACCGAACGCCGGATAGGCAGCGGGTTCTTTGCGTCGCGGATCCCCACGCAACCGTTTAACGGTTATGCCTCCGAGGTTGCCAGCCTGTACAAAGGCATGGACCTCCGACGTAACTTCTGATGGTCTCGCCGGTTTGCATTCGTCGATGACAGCCCCTTTGCCGCAACGCCAGATGCGCTGGCTGCTGACGGGCCTGATGCATCTGCTGGGTCTGTTTCCCTTGTTGCGCTGGCTGTGGCTGGGTTGGCAGGGCCAACTGACGGCCAATCCTCCCTTGTTTCTGACGCAGTCCACGGGCGATTGGGCGCTGATCATGCTGTTGATTGTGCTGATGGTGACGCCCGTGCGCCGGCTTACCGGCTGGGCCGGCGTGATGGTGCACCGGCGCAAGTTGGGCCTGTATGCGTTTTTTTATACCGTGGTGCACGTGGTGGCGTGGGGGCTTTGGGATCGTGGTGGTGTATGGCTGTCCATGTGGCAGGATATCTGGCAACGTACGTTTATCGGCATCGGCACGCTGGCTGTGCTGTGCCTGATCCCGCTGGCGCTGACATCCACACGCGGCTGGATGCGGCGCCTGGGGCGCAGATGGTCGCAGCTGCATTGGCTGATCTATCCGTCGGCCATTCTTTCGGTCTGGCACTTTGTGCTGATGCGGGCTGGCAAACATGATTTCTTCGAGCCACGCGTATCAGCCTGGGCCTTGGCGGCGTTGCTGGCCATGCGGATCTATTGGTTCTGGCGCAAGCGGCAGCAAGTGGCGCAACGCCGCCGGCCGGCATAAACGCAAAACGCCAACCTACAAGGGCTGGCGTTTTGTTTGATATCTTTGGTGGCGCATCAGGGACTCGAACCCCGGACCTGCGGATTATGATTCCGTCGCTCTAACCAACTGAGCTAATGCGCCAAAGCACGCAATTATAGCAATAAATTTTTGCTGTGCAAGCGATGGGTGGGTTGCTTACCCAGCAGCCCACTGCAGTCGGGCGATGGTGTCTGCCGGGCATAAAACCCAGGCGTTTTGCCCAAAGCTTTTGGCCAGCATCCGTATCGTGTGTGGTGGCAGGCCGGTAATCCAGAAGCCTGGCTCTTCGGGCCATTGGCCGGTGGGGTCTGTGTTGCGGGCGGGTAAAACGGAGACGCCCAAGATACTCAGCCTGCGGTGCAGGGCGGCTAGCCGTCTGAGATTGGCGGCAGGCCGCAGGCGCCGGCTGCGGGGGTTGCATGGGGTAAGGATATGGCTGTGGGTACAGTGGTACTGCTGATGCAGGGCCTGCAGGCCGGATTGAGGCCGGCCGATGATGATGAGGGTAGGCGAGGGCGTGTCGATGTAATAACGTGCCGCCTGATACGCCTGGGGCAGGTATGTCATTCCAGGCGTGAGGTATCCAGCATGGCATGTCGAAAACAGTCGGTGGTGTGATCCATCAAGGCACCGATGGCCTGAAGATACGCCTGACAAATGGTGGGGCCCACAAAGGTAAACCCGCGGTGCTTCAGCAGCTTGCTAAGTGCCTGGGCCTCGGGGCCAGCGGTGGGGATCTCGGCGGGCTGTGCGTAATGGTGCACTTTGGGCTTGCCATCCACCACCGACCACACCAGCTCGACAGGGTTTTCCAGTGCCAGCCAAGCTCGGGCGTTTTTACCCACGCCTTGCAGTTTGAGGCGATTGCGGATGATGGCCGGGTTTTGCATTTGTTGTTCTACCCACTCCGGCGTGGTGGCCGCCAGGGTGTGCGGGTCGAACGATGCCAGTGCCTTACGAAAGCCCTCGCGTCTGCGCAAAATGGTGAGCCAGGACAGACCCGCCTGGAAGCCTTCGAGAAGCAGCATTTCGAACAGATGGTCGGCGTCGTATGACGGCACGCCCCACTCGTGGTCGTGGTAGTGCATGTAGAGCGGGTCATCGGAGCACCAGGTACAGCGTGGGGTGGTGTCGGCCATGGGTAAAGGAGCCTGTTTGGTTGGTAAGTGGGTATTTGCAGATATGTGCCAGGCAAGGCCTTAGCGCCGGCCCACCAAAGAGCCCAACAAGCCGCGCACCAGCCGATTGGCGGCGTTGCGCATCATGCTCTTGGCTATCGACTGCACCGCTCCTTCGCGCCGCCCGCCCCGGGGGCCGGTAGAGCCAAACAGAAAATCGCTGACGAGTCCGAGTGCGCCATCTTCGGCGGGTTCGGCCTGTGCCGTGGCGGGCTTGGCCTCTGCGGTGGCTTCTGCGAGGTTGTTGCTGGTGGTCTCGGCGCGTTTTTGCAGAATCTCATAGGCAGATTCGCGATCCATTGTCTGGTCGTATTTGCCGCCCAGCAGAGAAGCACTACGCACTGACTGGCGCTCGGCGTCTGTGGCCGGGCCGATCCGGCTGCCCGGCGCCATCATCCAGACGCGTTGTGTCTGGACGGGTTGCCCTTTTTGGTCGAGCATGGACACCAGGGCTTCGCCCACGGCAAGCTCGGTGATGGCTGCCTCGATATCCAGGGGCGGGTTGGGGCGCATGGTTTGTGCCGCGGTGCGCACGGCTTTTTGGTCGCGCGGTGTGTAGGCACGCAGTGCATGCTGGATGCGGTGCCCCAATTGCCCCAGTACGGTATCCGGGATGTCGGCCGGGTTTTGCGTGACAAAATACACGCCCACGCCTTTGGAGCGGATCAGGCGTACGACTTGTTCGATTTTCTCGAGCAGGGCCTCGGGTGCGTCCTTGAACAGCAGGTGGGCTTCGTCGAAGAAGAACACCAGCTTGGGTTGTTCGAGGTCGCCAACTTCGGGCATGCGCTCGTAGAGATCAGCCAGCATCCACAGCAAAAACACACCATACAGCCGGGGGGACTGCATCAGGCGATTGGCCGCCAGCACATTGACCATGCCCAGGCCTTGCGCGTTGGTGCGCATCCAGTCGAACACATCCAGCATGGGCTCGCCGAAAAATTGTTCGGCGCCTTCGGAGTCGAGCCTCAGGAGACTGCGCTGGATGGCACCAATGGAGGCCGAGGACACTTGGCCATAGGTGGTGCGGATCTCGGCTGCATGGTCGGCCACATATTGCAGCATGACGCGCAGATCTTTGAGGTCGAGTACCAAGAGGCCCTGATCGTCGGCGACACGGAAGGCGACGTTGAGGACGCCTTCTTGGGTGTCGTTGAGATCGAGCATGCGGGCCAGCAGCAGGGGGCCAAGATCGGAGACCGTTGCCCGGATTGGGTGGCCTTGCTCGCCAAAGATGTCCCAGAAAGTGACGGGGCTTGCGCCCCATTGGGGCTCGGGTAGGCCCAGTTTTTTCAGCCGCCCCGAAAGCTTCTCGGAGGCTATGCCCGTTTGCGAGATACCACTGAGATCGCCCTTGACGTCTGCCACAAATACCGGCGTGCCAATTCTTGAGAAGGACTCTGCCAGCACTTGCAACGTAACGGTTTTGCCTGTGCCGGTGGCGCCAGTGATGCAACCATGCCGGTTGGCCAGGGGGGGCAGGATAGCAGCTTCAAATTGACTGTTTTTGGCAATAATCAAAGGGGCGGCCATAGAGGCTCCTGTGTGCAAAAGGCAGTTTTCAGAATACCCGAATGTGAGGGGTGCCGGAAGCCAGTTGGCCAATGTGTGCGGCCTGGGCAAAGCCGTCAGCGCGCAACAGGGCCAGAACTTCGTCGACGGCAGCTGGGTCGCAGGCCACCAAAAGCCCGCCAGAGGTTTGGGGGTCGGTAAGCAGTGCCTGCGCTTCGGCGGGCAAGGTGGTGTCAAGCGTGATGTGTTGCTGGCAGGCTTGCCAGTTGCGCCCCGAAGCACCAGTGTGGATGCCTGCCTGGGCAAGCGCCTGGGCAGCATCCAGCCATGGCAGCGCCTGGTAATCAAGCGTGGCTTGCAGGCCCGAGCCCTTGCACATCTCCAGCGTGTGCCCCAGCAAACCAAACCCGGTAACGTCTGTCAGGGCATGCACGGCGTCCATGCGGCCTAGTTGGCCGCCCGGGGTATTCAGTTGGGTAGTGCTGGCAATCATGGCCTGGTAGCTTTCAGGTGCAAGCTGATCCTTTTTAAGGGCAGCCGACAAAATCCCAACCCCCAATGGTTTGCTGAGGATCAGCGCGTCGCCGGGCTTGGCCTGATCATTGCGCTTGATGTGTGCGGGGTGCCCCAGCCCCATCACCGCCAGCCCATAGATGGGCTCGACAGAATCGATGGAATGCCCGCCGGCAATCGGGATGCCGGCTTGCTGGCAGACCGATGCGCCACCCGCCAGGATGGCCGAAATTGTCTCGTGTGGCAGGGATTTCAGGGGCATGCCCACCAGCGCCAACGCCATGATGGGTGTGCCGCCCATGGCATAAACATCCGACAAGGCATTGGTAGCTGCGATACGACCAAAATCGTGGGGGTCGTCCACAATCGGCATGAAAAAGTCGGTGGTGGCAATCAGGGCCTGCTCGTCGTTCAAGCGATAAACGGCGGCGTCATCCGAAGATTGCGTCCCCACCAGCAGGTTGGGAAAAACACCTGTGGGTATCCCTTTCTGCATCAGTTTGGCCAGGACGTCTGGCGCAATCTTGCAGCCGCAGCCTCCGCCGTGCGAAAGCGAGGTCAAACGTGGAATATCGGTGATGACAGGTGCTTGGGTCATGAAAATCTCTAAAAATTTGGCTGCAGGCACTTAGGGTGCAGTGGATGAAATCGCCTCGGGCCGGCCAAGGCCGGCCAGCGCTTGCAGCAGGGCGTGGGCCTGGTGGGATTCCTCTGCGTCTGTTGGATCGTAGCCAAATTGGGGCGCATGCTCCAGCTGTGCATAGTGGCCATGGCTGCTGCGCCGGTAGGCGGGGTCGTAGTGTTCGGACACCAGGCACTGAAACAGCTCGGCACGCTGATCGGTGTCGATCAGGTGATGCCAGTGCTTGAGAGTCTCGTGGCTGTGCAGCCCGAGCAGACGATCAAGAGTTGCCTTGAATGCCTCGGGCCGATCAAACAGATGGCGGTAATCCTGCAGCAAAAACGCGATACGCTGTGGCATTGCGACTTTCACCTGCACACATTGCCCGGTGTACATCTTTTGCAGTAGAGCGTCGGGCAGGCTGACGCGCCCGATACGGCGGCTTTCCGCCTCGACAAACACCGGCTGGTTTGGGTCAAGTGCTTCGATGGCCTGCTGCAGCCGGGTTTCAAAGTAGCGCTGGCTGGGCTGTGCCTGGTTGGGCAACTGCCCCAGCAAAGAGCCCCGATGGCTGGCCAAATCTTCAAGGTCGAGCACCTGCGCGCCGGCTCGCCCCAGTGCTTGCAGCAAGCGGGTTTTGCCCGAGCCGGTGGGGCCGGTGAGCACGATGCAGCGCAAAGGCTCAGGGAGGGATTCGAGCGATGTCAGCACATGGCGGCGCCACGTTTTGTAGCCACCTTCCAGTTGCCGGGCCCGCCAGCCAATCAGGTTGAACCACGTGGTCATCGCGCCCGAGCGTTTGCCGCCGCGCCAGCAATAGATCAGGGGCCGCCAGCTTTGTGGACGGTCGGCAAAACAGGTCTCGAGGTATTCGGCAATGTGGCGGGCCACCAGAGCAGCCCCCAGCCGTGTGGCCTTGAAGGGGGATTCCTGTGCGTACATGGTACCGATCAGCACGCGTTCTTCGTTGCTGAGTACAGGGGTGTTGATGGCGCCCGGGATATGGTCATCGGCAAATTCCGCCGGCGTGCGCACATCGATGATCTCATCAAATTGGTCGAGAGACTCCAGGCCGCAGCGCATTGAGCTGGGAGAATGGGCAGGACGGTTCATGAATCGGATTGTAGTTCGGCGGCGGGCAGCCTGCGCAAAGCAAAAAACCCGCAGACCTGTGGGGTTTGCGGGTTTGCATGTTGATGTACAAGACATCAGAGAATTGGACTTCTGTAAAGAAGTGGTGCCCAGGAGAGGACTCGAACCTCCACACCTTGCGGCACATGGACCTGAACCATGCGCGTCTACCAATTCCGCCACCTGGGCACGGCATAACGTGTATGCTATTGCTTTTGCTAAACTGTAAGCCCCTTTTTTAGGGGCCGTTTCAGCAAAGACGAAACTATACAGCACAATTTTTTTGGATGCAAATAGCCTTTGAAAAAGCGAACGAACAACGACAATAACCGCGACGCTTACCCGGTAAAAACCACCGATCTGCCTCCCGATTTCGACCCTCAGGTACCCAGTCGGGAGATCATCCTTGAGGCCCTGCGCGAAGCAGGCAAACCCTTTTCTCTTGAAGCACTGGCCGACGCCACACAATCGACCATCCCTCTGTCCAATGGTTTTATCCGCCGGGTAAAAGCGATGGAACGTGATGGGCAGGTGCAATTTAATGCCCAGGGAAGGTTGCAGATTTGCAACAACACAACTTTTATTACCGGTACCGTTCAGGGACATCGCGACGGTTTCGGGTTTCTTTTGCCCGATGACGGCAGCCAGGATCTCTTTTTATCGCCGCACGAGATGGCCAAGGTACTGCACGGCGACCGTGTGCGTGTACGGGCCTCGGGCGAATACCGTGGCCGCCCTGAAGGCGCCATCGTAGAGGTTCTCGAGCGCCGCACCCTTAAACTGGTGGGCCGCTTTCTTAAAGAACATGGGGCCTTTGTGGTGGCCCCCGAAGACCAGCGCATCAAGCACGACATCCTGATCTCCCCGCAAGAGACGGCAGGCGCAGAGCCGGGGCAGGTGGTAACGGTACAGATCCTGCGGCAACCGGCCAGCCATATGCAGCCGCTGGGTCGCATCATCGAGGTGCTGGGCGAGATCGACGACCCCGGCATGGAAATCGAAATCGCAGTGCGCAAATTTGATGTGCCTGTTGAGTTTTCTGCCGCCACGCTCAAGCAACTGGGCAAGATTCCTGATCACGTCCGGGACACCGAATACGCCGGGCGTATCGACTTGCGTGACGTGCCATTCATCACCATCGATGGTGAGGATGCCCGTGATTTTGATGATGCCGTGTTTTGCATGCCGGCCGATCTGGGTACGGCCAGCCGTGCGCGGCCAGGCTGGCGCTTGCTGGTGGCCATTGCGGATGTCAGCCATTATGTGCAGCCCGGTTCTGCGCTGGATGATGATGCCCTGAACCGGGGCACCAGCGTGTATTTCCCCCGGCGAGTCATTCCCATGTTGCCCGAGGCCCTGTCCAACGGGATTTGTTCGCTGAATCCCGCGGTCGATCGCCTGGTGATGGTGTGCGACATGATGATCCCGGCCGGTGGAGCCAAGGCAGGGCAGGTGAGTGCCTATCAGTTTTACGAGGCGGTGATCCATTCGCATGCCCGCACCACCTATACCGATATCTGGGCCGCCCTGCAGCAGCCCACTGGGCCTGCCGCCCAGGCGCTGGGTGATCTCTATCCGCATGTGCAAACGGCGTACGAACTTTTTCAGACCTTCCAGCAAGCCCGCCGCGCACGTGGGGCAATTGATTTCGACACTGTCGAAACCCGCATTGTCTGCAACCCTCTGGGCCGTATCGAAAAAATCGAGCCTTACGTTCGCAATGATGCCCATCGCCTGATCGAAGAATGCATGCTGGCGGCCAATACCTGCGCGGCGGATTTTATTGTGCGCAACAAACGCCAGGCCTTGTTTCGGGTGCATGACGGCCCCACACCCGAGAAGCTGCAGGCCTTGCGCGAGTCTTTGCGCTTGCTGGGCCTTGCCCTGGGTGGCGGGGATGACCCGCAAACCAGCGATTACGCCAAACTGATCCAGGAAGCCCGTGGGCGGCCTGATTTCGACATCATCCAGACCCTTTGCCTGCGGTCGATGCAACAGGCTATTTACAGCCCCGAGCAAACCGGTCACTTTGGCTTGGCGTACGAGCATTACGCGCATTTCACCTCGCCCATTCGGCGTTATCCCGATTTGCTGGTGCACCGCGTGATCCGCAGTATTGTGCACAAGCGCCGCTACCAGCCGCCCGTGGTGCCTGGTGCGCCCACCGATCCCAGCCTGCCGGCCAAGGCGCGCGAGCTTGACGCCTGGGACGACCTGGGTGCGATGTTGTCGGCGCGCGAGCGCCGCGCTGATGACGCCTCGCGGGATGTGCAGGCCTGGTTGAAGTGCTGGTTTGTGCGCGAGCATGTGGGCGAGGTGTTTGCCGGCCACATCAGCAGCGTCACCAGCTTTGGGGTGTTCGTCACGCTTGACACCTTGTATGTAGATGGCCTGGTGCATATCTCCGAGCTTGGTGGTGATTATTTCCAATACAACGAAGCGCTAAATGAATTGCGTGGCGAGCGGACGGGGCTGCGTTACCGCCTGGGCGATGCGTTGCAGGTTCAGGTGGCCCGCGTGGATCTTGAAGCCCGCCGGATTGATTTCCGGCCAGTGCGAGGCGAAGACTTCAAATCGCTGCAGGCCGGCATCGAAGGCGATGCTGCACCGGCAACACCGCGGCCACGCAAAAAAGCTGCGGGCGCCAAGCCGGCTGCGCTGCGGGGCACCACTGCCCATCAGCGCCGTGCCGAAGCCAAGCGCGCCACTCGTCAGGAGACCCCTTCGCGCAAGCGGCGACGTTAAACTGAGCACTACAATGCCTGCTCAGGCACGACGCCAACCACCTCACTGACATGTCATCCCAACAAATTCTGGCCGGCTTTCATGCCGTGCAGGCGCGTTTGCGCCACGCTCCCGACTCCATCCGGGATGTGTACCTGGACACCTCCCGCCAGGACGCCCGCATGCAGCGATGCATCCAGCAACTCGAGTCTGCCGGCGTGCGCTGGCATGCCGCCGACGCGCAACGCCTGGAAGGCCTGGTGCACGGTGTGCGCCATCAGGGCATCGTCGCGCTGGCCACGGCCCGGCCGCTGGCCATCTCCATCGACGAGGTCCTCGACCTTCTCGAAGACCGTGCCGAACCTGCTTTTTTGCTGGTGCTCGATGGGGTCACCGATCCGCATAATCTTGGTGCCTGCCTGCGCACCGCGGATGCGGCCGGCGTGCATGCTGTGATTGCCCCCAAAGACCGCGCGGTTGGCCTGAACACCACCGTGCAGCGCGTGGCGTGCGGGGCGGCCGATACGGTGCCGTATTTGATGGTCACCAATTTGGCTCGCACACTGCGGGCACTGCGCGAGCGGGATATCTGGCTGGTAGGCACCGACGACGGTGCAGACCATAGCCTGCATCAGGTGGATGCGCGCCGCGCCGTTGCCTGGGTGATGGGCGCCGAGGGCGAAGGGATGCGCCGGCTGACACGCGAAATCTGCGACGAACGGGTCTCCATCCCCATGCGGGGCTCTGTCGAAAGCCTGAACGTCAGCGTGGCCAGTGCGGTGTGTCTCTACGAAACTGTTCGCCAGCGCCTGCAGCCCTGATCCCTTTACTGTTCTTTCTCTGGTAAGCACCATGTCCACCCCCGGTTTTACGACTCAAATCGTGCATTTTGGTCATCGGGCAGATTCTCTGCACGGGTCCGTCCACGCCGCTGTCCACCCCTCCACCGAGTACACCTATCACGATTCCCGTGATCTGGCGGCCGTGTTTCAGAACCGCCAGAAGGGCTACACCTACGCACGCACCGGCACGCCCACCACGGCGGCGCTTGAGGCGCAGGTGACCACAATGGAGCGCGGCAACGGCACGGTATGCTTTGCCACTGGGATGGCGGCGTTGAGCGCCATTTTCTTTTCTTTGTTGCGCCAGGGCGACCACCTGGTGGCCAGCAAATATATTTTTGGCAACACCAACAGCCTGCTGATGACGCTGGAGCAGTTTGGCGTAGAGCTGACGCTGGTGGATGCCACGGATGCTGGCCAGGTAGCAGCTGCGCTGCGGCCCAACACCCGGATGGTCTTTGTCGAAACCATTGCCAATCCCGGTACACAGATCGCCGACCTCAAGGCCATTGGTGATCTCTGTCAGGTGCACAAACTGGTGTATGTGGTCGACAGTACGCTGTCCTCGCCCTATCTGCGGGCCTCGCGTGATTTTGGCGCGTCCCTGGTGATCAATTCGCTGTCCAAGCATTTGGGCGGCCATGGCAATGCACTGGGCGGTGCCGTGACGCAAACCGGCCTGTACGATTGGGCCGATTACCCCCACATCTACCCGCAATACCAGCGCGATGGTTCGCACACCTGGGGGCTGCTCCAGATCAAGAAGAAAGGTTTGCGCGATATGGGCGGCACGCTGTCCTCGGATGTCGCGCACCGGCTTGCTGCAGGCGCAGAAACCTTGGGGCTGCGGATGGATCGCATCTGCGGCAATGCCCTGGCTTTGGCCAAGGCCCTCGAGGCGCATCCGCTGGTGCAGCGTGTGCAGTATCCAGGCTTGTCCAGCCACCCGCAGCACGCACGTGCCACAGAGTTCTTTGGGCCGCGTTACGGTGGCTTGATGGGTGTGGTGCTTAAAGATCAGGTGGATGTCTTCGAGTGCCTCAACTACCTTCGGGTAGCTGCCTTGGCCACCCATCTGGGTGACAACCGGACGCTGGTGTTGCCGGCAGCACACACTATTTATTTTGAGATGGGGCCCGAGCGTCGTGCCTTGATGGGCATTCCCGACGGTTTCCTGCGAATCTCCGTGGGAATCGAAGAGGAAGCCGATCTGATCACTGATTTTTCCAGCGCCTTGGATCAATCTCAAGTGTAAACAGGCTACCTAGGAAAAACCCGAAATTGAAGGAGTTTTTCGTATAAACGTCAGGAAACACGCGGGTCTCCAGCGATTTCCGCTTGACATGGAAGGGCAATCGCAGGCTTAATACGCCTTAGCCACCAAATTCGGCGGGGTTCCGCTTCCTATCCGGGCGGCCTGTGTAGCACCAGCCGGCAAGATGGCCAGACACATCCATCAAATGCACCGATGGTTAGTCATCGGGCGACAATAAACCTCAGGGGTAATTTTTAATGAATAAGACCGAGCTGATCGAGCATATTTCTTCCAAGACCGATCTGTCCAAAGCCGACGTCGGTCGTGCGTTGGAAGCCTTTGTCGGTGCTGTCAAGACCACCCTCAAGAAAAAGGGCTCGGTCACGCTGGTGGGCTTCGGCACCTTTGCCGTCTCCGAGCGCGCTGCCCGTACCGGCCGCAATCCTCGCACCGGCGAAGCCATCAAGATCAAAAAGGCACGGGTGCCCAAGTTCCGTCCGGGCAAGGCTCTCAAAGACGCTGTCAACTGATCAGCGCGCTTAACTGATCTCGCAGTGGCCTGTTTGAGCCGTTGCGGCAGTAAAAAGCCATCGTTCGCGATGGCTTTTTACTTGCTGCTATAATGCGGCGCTGGTCATCTGTGTCTCGCAGTGGCTGTCTTCCGGGTGCTTAGCTCAGTTGGTAGAGCGGCGCCTTTACACGGCGTAGGTCGGGGGTTCGAACCCCTCAGCACCCACCATCCCGGATTTCTCCGTTTCTCCCTCCATCCAATTTAAACGACAGTTTCTCTGACGCTTGGCTACTGTTGTCTGTTTGCTATGTGCTGCGGATGATTTAGCATCTGATGTGACGCCAGCATGAATAATCGGTGTCTTGATATTCTCATTTGATATTGAGAATAGTTTTCATTACTGATAATATCCCGCTTTTACTGAAGTGGTTTCAATTCATGGATTTTGGCTTATCCCCGCGATCCTCGGGTGTGAGGTGGCTGGCAGCGGCGTTGGCGGTGGGCTTGCATGCCCTTGTGCTGACAATGGTGTTGGCTGCGCCCGTGACGTCGGTGTCACCAGGGCAGCCGGACGCCATGAATGTAATGTTTGTCGAGCTGGGATCCGCGGATGATGCAGTACCCGCACCCACGATGGCAAGCCAGCCGGCTGAGCCGGTAGCAGCGCCGGAGCCTACCTTTGAGCCAGACGTCGCGCCCGAGCCTGAGCCACTGCCACAGCCCGAGGCGGTGGCCGAGCCAGAGCCGGCACCTGAGCCCGAGCCTATCCCGGAGCCAGAACCAATTCCCGAGCCTGTCCCTGAGCCCGAGGCCGTGTCCGAGCCGGCGCCTGAGCCGCCCCCTGAACCGGCGATTACCCCTCCGCCCAAGCCTCGCCTCAAGCCGGAGGTCAAGCCGCCGCCCAAGCAAGTAGCCAAACCTCGGCCTGTACAGACAAGCAAGCAAAAGCATTCGCAACCGAACACGCAGCAGCGTCGCCCGCAGCCATCCGCACCGGCCATTCAGGTGGCGCGCGCTGATCAGCAGGCCAACGCAGGCGCTGTCGCCCAAGGCAAAGCCCGTGCCGAAGATCTGGCGCGGCCGCGCACGGTTGGCAAGGTGGATTATCTGGGCAAGCGGCCTCGGCCTGTCTATCCGCGTGTCTCGCAGCGACGGGGAGAACAGGGCAGGGTGGTGTTGCGGGTTCTGATCTCACCTCAGGGGCATGTTGCCAAGGTATATGTGCAGCGCTCGTCGGGCCATCCCCGTCTGGATGACGCAGCGGTTGAAGCAATGGCGTCCGCCCGCTTTCGGCCGTACACCGAAAATGGCGTGGCTTATAAAGCGCTGGTCGATATCCCTTTTGATTTTGTTTTGTAGCAGGCCGGCGGCCCGATATGCCGCCTGACAGGAGTTTGCAACCATGATGTTTGATCTGATGAATCATGCTGTGCTTGTGTTGGCACAGGCGACGGCGCCTGAGGTGGCCGCTGCAGGTGCCCAGGCGGCGGGCTTGCCGCTGGCCGGTGCTGTTGCTCAGGGCGTCGTGCAGCCGGCAGCTGCGATGGCTGACGGTGGCCAGGGGGTTTTGCACTTTATTGGTCAAAGCGATGCAGTGGGAAAATCCTTGTTTGGATTTTTGTTGCTGATGTCGCTGGCTTCCTGGTACCTGATTTTGGCCAAGGGCCTGACGCAGTTGCGCATCCGCCGGCGCTCGCGCAAGTTTCTGGCAGAGTTCTGGGCTGCCAGCTCTCTGGAGCAGGTTGAAAATGAAATCGCCACACACGGGGCGGAAGAACCCTTTGCGCATTTGGCCAGCCATGCGATCCATGCACAAAAGCATCATGCCAAATATGGTGCCCTCAAGCTCGAAGAAAGCGGCACCACGGCCTCTTTTGTGACGCGCACGATCCGAAAGGTGATTGATGAAGAAACCGCCCGACTGGAAAACGGCCTCACGGTGCTGGCTTCGGTAGGCTCTACTGCGCCGTTTGTAGGGCTGTTTGGTACGGTATGGGGTGTGTATCACGCCTTGCTCAGCATCAGTATGGCCGATGGTGTCACCATCAATCGCATTGCCGGGCCAGTCGGTGAGGCCTTGATCATGACGGGCCTGGGCTTGGCCGTTGCCATACCCGCAGTACTGGCATACAACGCCTTTGTGCGCCTGAATCGCGTCTATCTTGCACAGCTGGATGCCTTTGCACATGATCTCTTTACGTTTCTAAGCACCGGGCAGCCAGTGGCCGATAACGCGCCTGAGCGTCATGGCCGGCACATCAGCCTGGCCCGGGAGGCCTGATCATGGCGTTTGGCAGTTTCGATTCCAAGACGTCAAGCACCACATTGTCCGAAATCAATATGGTGCCGCTGATCGACGTCATGCTGGTGCTGTTGGTGATTTTTATCATCACGGCACCGCTGCTCAGCCATTCGATCCAGATACAGGTGCCGCAGGTGTCGGCGCAACCAGTCGAGCAAAAGCCGCAGGTGATTGATCTGGCCATCGATGCTGCAGGTGTTGTGTACTGGGATGAGCGGCTTGTGGCGATGGCGGATCTCGAAGCCCGTTTTGCCGCAGAAGCAGGTGCTGATCCCCAGCCCGAGGTGCGCATCCGGGCCGATGCCAGCACACCTTACGGTCAGTTGGCCAGCATCATGGGTGCAGCGCGTCGCGCAGGCATGCAGCGCCTGGGTTTTGTTACCCGGCCGGCCAGCAATCCGCCGGCGCCCGGTCTGCCGGCAGTACAGCCGACACCCTAGTTTTTCTTCAAGTATGTTCAAGTGCGTGTCAACTATGTAACCACACCGGGATTCTGGTGACGTGTCGTGTCTTCTTCGGGCTAGAATCACCCCATGCGAGTTTTAGTCATCGAAGACGACACCACTCTGGGCCATGCGCTGCAAGAGTTTCTCTCCGGTCAAGGTTATGCCGTCGATTGGCTGCAGTCCGGCGACCACGTCAATGGGACGCTGGTTGCCCAGGCCTACGACCTGCTTTTGCTGGATCTCAACCTGCCTGGCTTAAGTGGCCTTGAGGTTTTACAAAATTTGCGCGCCAGTGGTGTGCAGATCCCTGTCCTGATCCTTACGGCCCGGGACGGCCTGGATAACCGGGTAGCAGGCCTGGATGCGGGCGCTGACGATTACGTCACCAAGCCCTTCGAACTCCCCGAGCTCGCCGCACGGGTGCGGGCACTGGCCCGGCGTCATTCGGGGCAAGCACAAACCATCCTCGAGTGCGGGCCGCTGGCGTTTGATACCGTCGGGCGTCAGGTACGGGTGGATGGCAAGCGGCTGGCCTTGTCCGTGCGCGAACTCTCTGTTCTCGAGATGCTGATGGCACGCCCTGGCCGCGTCGTTACCAAACAGCAGATCGTCAATTCGCTTTCTGCCTGGGATGCCGACTTTAGCGAGAACGCAGTCGAGGTCTACGTCTACCGGTTGCGCAAGCGGCTGGACGGCTCGGGTGCAAGCATCCAGACAGTACGCGGATTTGGCTATCTGCTTGATATCGAAAGTGCGCAATAAGCCTGTAGGTACCCACTCGCAAGAAGCCGATCACCAGGCCCTGGGCCTGTTCGAGCGGCTGATGCCGCAGGACTCCCTCGCACGCCGGCTGGTGCGCCGGCTGTTACCGGCATTTTTTATCCTCGTAGCCATCGATTTGCTGGCCACCTGGTTCATGACAGGCGTCATCCGGCCACAACCCTGGCTGCTTCGGGATTTGTTCTGGGTGATGTTGCTGACCCAGGGCTTGCTGGTGGTGTTGTTTGTGTGGGTGCTGATTTCCGGCATCCGCCACGAGCTGACCTCAGTCAATCAGCTTGCTGATCAGATCCGGCAGCGTTCGATTGAAGATCTGCAACCACTGGATCTGGCCGGCTTGCCCAGCGAGATTGCGCCGCTTGTCTTGCACTTTAACGATTTGCTGCTGCGCCTGGACGACTCCGTGCAGGCGCAGCGCCGCTTCATTGGCCATGCGGCCCACCAGCTGCGCACACCCCTTGCGGGCCTGAAACTTGAGTCTGAACTGATGCTGGCACAAACACTGCCTGATGATATCCGTGTGCGGGCCATGCGCATCAAGACCGTGTCTGACCACATGATCCGCATGGGCCAGCAGCTGCTGGTGCTGGCCCGGGCTGATCATGCTACACGGCCGCAGGACAGTTTTGAGCGCCTCGATTTATGCGAGTGGATGCGCCAGACCGGCGCCAACTGGCTGGATCGCGCCCGCGAACGGGGTGTGGCCATTCAGCTGTCTGCCCCCGATGAACCCGTCTGGGTGGATGGGGATCCCATTCTTCTGGGTGAGTTGCTGGGCAATCTGATTGACAATGCCTTGCGTTACGGCTGTGGGTCTGCGGGTGTTCACCTTAGGGTCATGGCCAACCCCCCTTCGTTTTCGGTGGAGGACGATGGGCCTGGCATTGATACCGAGGATATCGAGCGCGTTTTTGAAGCGTTTTATCGCGCCGCGGATGCGCGTGCGGGCGGGGCCGGCCTGGGCCTGGCGATTGTCCGTGAGATTGCCCGGGCGCATGGCGCCTGGTGGAAAATCACCAGCCGGCCAGCGTTTTCGGGGACACGCGTCACCTTGAGCTTTCCCGGACCCCGCCGGGGTGCCTGTCTGACGCGGGTTGAGTAACCATGAACATACATGCAAAAGAGCCGGACACCGGCACAAGCCGCACTGCCTTGCTGGTGGGCGCCCTGGGGGTGGTTTATGGGGATATCGGCACCAGCCCGCTGTATACCATCAAGGTGGCGTTGTCAGGTTCTGCTCAGCCGGATGTCGAGCACGTGCTGGGGATGCTGTCCATCCTCTTTTGGATGCTGGTGCTGGTGGCATCTGTCAAATATGTAATCTGCGTGTTGCGCGCCGATAACCGGGGCGAGGGTGGCACATTGGCCCTGATGGAGCTTGCCATGCGCGGGCGGCCCAATCGCACCCGCTGGCGGCTGGCGATCCTGGGCCTGATTGGTGCAGCCCTCTTTTACGGCGACAGCATGATCACCCCGGCCATCTCTGTGCTGTCGGCTGTGGAAGGCATCGGTGTGGTGTCGCATCGTCTGGATGCCTGGGTGGTGCCCATAGCCGTGGTGGTGCTGGTGGCGTTATTCATGGTGCAGTCGCGCGGCACAGGTACCGTGGGCAAGCTGTTTGGCCCGGTTATGTTGCTGTGGTTTCTCACGCTGGGTGTGCTGGGTGGCTGGCGTGTGTTGCAGCAGCCGCATGTGCTGCAGGCCATCAACCCCTTGTGGGCCATCCGGTTTATTGGTGATGCGCCCTGGGAAACCTTTTTGGCGCTGGGCGCGTTGGTGCTTGCACTGACCGGAGCCGAGGCGCTTTATGCCGATATGGGCCACTTTGGCCGTACGATTATTCGCCGGGCGTGGTTTGCATTGGTATTGCCGGCGTTGCTGCTTTGCTACTTTGGCCAGGGTGCACTGCTGCTGGCCGATCCGTCAGCCATCAGTAATCCGTTTTTTCTGCTCGCGCCCGAGTGGGCGGTGATCCCGCTGGTGGCCCTGGCTACCGTGGCTACGGTGATTGCATCGCAGTCGGTGATCTCGGGGGCATTTTCCATGACGCGCCAGGCAGTGCAACTGGGCTATTGGCCGCGTATGGTCATCCAGCACACCTCTGCGCGCGAAGAAGGCCAGATCTATCTGCCACGCGTCAACTGGTTGCTGATGGCGGCGGTGATGGTGCTGATCTTGGCGTTTGGTTCTTCTGATCGGCTGGCCCATGCATACGGTTTTGCGGTCACAGGCACCATGCTGATGACGTCGCTGCTGGCTTTTGCCGTGCTGCCGCGAGCGGCCCGTGGGGTGCGCCGGGTGGCGTGGTTGGTTCTGATCACCGTGTTTCTGATCATTGATATCCTGCTGTTTACGTCCAACACGCTCAAGATCCACGAGGGCGGGTGGCTGCCATTGCTGGTGGGCATTGTGCTGCTGACGCTGATGATGACCTGGAAGCAGGGGCGCCAGCGTATCCATGACACGCTGCTGGGTGATCACCAGCCGCTGGTCAATTTTATGGAGTCCCTGGAGGCCTATCCGCCCACCCGGGTACCGGGGACGGCTGTGTTTATGAGCATGATTGTGGGCACGGTGCCACCGGCGCTCTTACACAACTTGAAACACAATAAGATACTGCACGAGCAGGCGCTGTTTCTCACCATCGAGGTGGCGGATGTGCCCTATGTGCCTTTTAATGAGCGGGTGAAGGTTGAACGCGTCAGCCGCAGCAGCTGGCAGGCCGTGGCGCGATGGGGCTTTAAACAAGAGCCCAACGTGCCGCAAGTGGTTGAGCAAATTGGTCAGGAAGTGCCCGAGCTGAATCTCGAGCCGATGCAAACCTCGTATTTCCTGTCTCGCCAGACCGTCATTGTGATACGCCGCCTGCCCTGGTACCAGAGCTGGCGGCGTCATTTGTTTGCCCTTATGGCCCGTAATGCCAGTAGAACCACCCGGTTCTACAAGATCCCCCCCAATCGGGTGGTGGAGATGGGCATGCAGATGGAGCTTTAGATCCTTGATCAGTGGGGTTCCTGACCAAGGATCCTCTTTGTTGGCGGGGCGCCGCTTATACCGAAACCATCAGTAGCTTGAAGACGGCATCACGGGTGTGGTGGTGGTTGGTGCCGGTGTTGCAGGCGTGGTGCTTGTGGGCGCCGATGTTACCGGTGCCGGGATGGTGATCGTGGTTTCACGGATGACACCACCTGATTGCACCGAACCCTGCGTTTGTGCGTGGGTGTCTTCCATCAGGATCATGCAATCCTGGCGTTTGTCGGCCGGCAAATTGCTGCAGCGTCGGGTACGATTCTGGCTTTCGGCTTGCATTGAAGGCGTAGTCAGCTTGCCTTGCTCGGCAGCTTGCGCAGCGGCCCCTGCTTCTTGCAGGCAAGCTTGCTTGTCGATGCCTGGCGTGGTGTTGCAGCGTTGTACATCCTGCTGATATTGGCTGGCCGCCTGAGCGCCTGGCGCAAAAAGCGTGGCATAACCCAACCCTGCCGCCAGCATGCTGGCGCGTAAAGAAATTTTCAGTGCTTGACGCATAATGAGCACTCCTTTTTGAACTCCGGGCGCTGTCCCGGCCCGGTTCAGGGACTCGTATAGTGTACGGGTTTGCCCCTATGTCGATGTTACAAATTTGTTCTGGCTTAGGGGGTGGGGGGGTCAGTTGGAGGCTGGGAGCGCTTGGCCGGGTGGCGTTGTGTGGCGCTTTGCATCAGTAAAATGGCTGTTACCGGTGCCGTTATGAACAAAAACAGGCTGATCAGCCATTCGTGAAAAATAGGCCGGCCGTGCAGCAAGCTGGCCACTAAAGTAGACGCCAATACCATGCAGAAAGTGCCCAAGGTAGTGCCCAGGGTAGGGGCGTGCATGCGTTCGTTGAAACTGGGCAGACGCAACAGACCGATCGAGCCAATCAGGGTTACCACCCCTGCCAGCACCATCAATAACGCCATCAGGATGGCGGCCCAAAGCGGCAGTGCGTTCATGGTTCGATGACCTCACCGTGCAGCAAAAATTTGGACAAGGCTGCTGAGCCTACAAATCCGAACAGGGCGATGAGCAGGGCGATATCAAAGTAGAGGCCTGCTTCGAAGCGTAGGCCCAGCACCAACAAAATCAGCATGCCATTGATATATAGGGTGTCGAGCGCCAGGATGCGGTCTTCGGCGCGTGGGCCGCGGATCAGGCGCAGGACGGCGCAGGCCAGCCCCAGCGTAAAACATAGCAGGGCAAAGCTGCCTGCCCAGGAGACGATCAGGGCGCTCATTGGAAAATCTCCATCAGGGGGCTTTCATAGCGATTCTGGATGATCCGGGTTAAACCTGCTGGATCGCTCAGATCAAGCACATGCAATGTGAGCAGATTACGCTCGGGGTTGTGGCCTGCCCAGACCGTGCCGGGCGTAAAGGTGACAATGCAGGCCAGGGCGGCCAGGCCGTGGGGGTCGCGAATGCGCAGGGGGATATCCAGGAAGCCGGGTTGGGCGCTGGTAGCAGCACCCTGCAAAATACGGCGGCTGACCTGATAATTGGAGTACAGGATATCGGTGGCCACGTGGCCGATCAGGCGCAGTGCAATCAAAGGATGACGCGGGCGCGAGCGTACGGGCCTGAGGATAGGCGCCAACAGGCTGAGCGCGAGGGCAATCAGCAGCCCCAGCACCATCTGCCCATTGGACAAAGAATCGTTCAGCACCAGCCAAAGCACCAGCAGCAGGACGATCATGGGTAAGTAGGCACGCGCACGTTTGATCATGGCCGGGCTCCGGCGTAGCGGGCAGAATCCAGCACGTTCTGGACATACAGGCCAGGTTGATCCAGATACTGTGCCGTGGACTCAAGATAGTTCATCACCGGCCCGGCTTCTATGGTCAGTGCGGCACAGGCACCCAGCAAAAACAGGATGGGCGCGACTTCGCTGAGCTTGAGCGTGGGCACGTGCAGATCATCCGGCACCCAAAAGAGCCGTACGCCGCACCGGCCCAGCGCCATCAGGCAGGCAAACCCCGAGCCCAGCATGGCTGTCACCAGTAGCCAGACGTTAAGGGTGGGTGCGCCGAATTCGGCCGTACGCAGGGCTGCCGACAGCAGCGAAAACTTGGCCACAAACCCCGACAGCGGCGGCAGGCCGATGACCAGCAGCGAGCAGGCAAAAAAGCTGAGGCCCAGAAAGGCCATAGTGGCAGGCAGCGGTGTGCCCACTACCTGTTCTGATAGGCTGGCTTCGTCGGGTGCGTCGGCTTCGAAGGCCTCCTGGGTGATGGCCAGGATATTGGCGCCAAACGATTGACTGCGCTCGGTGAGTTCGAGCAACAAGAATAAGGCGCCCAACCCCAGGACCGAGCTGAGAAGGTAATAGAGTGCTGGCCCGGTCAGGGTGACACCTGGCATTCCCAGGGCTGCAAAGAGCGTGCCTGAGGATGTGATGATTGCATAGGCGGCAATCCGGCGTGGCTCGCTATTGGCCAGCATGCCCAGGGCGCCAAATACCAGTGTGGCGATGCCAGCCGGAAACATCCAGGCGCCGCCGAAGGCTGCGGGTGCGCCTGCGGGTACCAGCAAAGAGCCGATTCTGAGCAAGGCATAGATGCCCACTTTGGTCATGAGAGCAAACAGGGCGGCCACCGGTGCGCAGGCTTGCGAGTAGGTGTTGGGCAACCAGAAATTAAGCGGCCAGGCGGCGGCTTTGATCAGAAAAGCGATACCCAAAATGGCGGCGGCACTGTCAAAGAGCTGGCGGTCTGCGCCGCCAAGCGCCTGTGCACGTACGGAAATATCGGCAAGGTTCAGGGTGCCGGTCAGCCGGTAAATCAGGGCGATGGCGATCAGCAACAAAAAGGAGGCGATCAGGTTGATGCCGATATAGTGCAGGCCCGCGCCCACCCGATATTTGCCCGAGCCGTGCAGCATCAGACCATACGAGGCAGTCAGCAGGATCTCGAAGAAAACAAATAAGTTGAAGAGGTCGCCCGCCAGGAAGGCGCCGTTCAGGCCCATCAGCTGTAGCTGAAACAGGGGATGAAAATGGCTGCCCACGCGATCCCAGCGTGCGGTGGCATATACCCAGGTGCAACTGCCCAGTACAGCAGTCAGGCCCAGCATCAGGGCCGACAGACGGTCGGCCACCAGAACGATGCCAAACGGCGCTGGCCAGTTGCCCAGCCGATAGACACCGATATCTTGTGGCCAGACGGAACCCCCAATACCTTGTGTGGCGCGGATCAGGGCCAGGGCACTAAAGGCCAGCAGACTTAGCGACAGTACGGCAAGCGCCAGACGCAAGGTGCGCTGGCTGTCGCGCGTCAGTAGCATCAAGGCGCCTGACAACAGCGGAATCAGTACTGGCAGAACCGGTAGGTGCTGCATCCAGAAGCTCATGGCCGGCTTTCCTCGCCGTCGACGTGATCGGTATCATTCATCCCGCGTGCCACCAGCAGCACCACCAAAAAGAGGGCGGTAGTGGCAAACCCGATGACGATGGCCGTGAGCACCAGGGCCTGGGGCAAGGGGTCTGTGTAGCTGGCGGGGTCTGCCCAGTGCAGGTCGATGACCGGGGGGGCATCCAGCCGCAACTGCCCCATGGCAAAGATAAACAGGTTGACGGCATAGGCCATCAGGGCCAGGCCCATAATGAACTGGAAGGTGCGTGGGCGCAGCAGCAGCCAGATCCCTGATCCTGCCAGTACGCCAATCGCCAGTGCCAATATCCATTCCATCGTCAAGCCTCCTTCAGTACGCTGTCGGTGGGCTCTGTGAGCTTGCGATGGAAGCGTAATGACTGGTGAGCCAGTGCCACCAAAAATAAGATTGTGGCGCCCACCACCAGCATATAGACGCCCAGATCAAACGCCAGCACGCTGGACAGATGAACCGTGCCCACCAGCGGCAATGTGATATCGGCGGTATAGGCGGATAGCAGTGGCTGGCCGGCCCACCAGACGGCCATGGCGGCGCCACCCGCCACCAGAAGCCCCAGGGCAATCCAGGCTTGCGGGCGGATCAGGGGGCGGGCCTCGACCCAAAGGGTGCCGCCCACCATGTATTGCAGGATGATCCCGGTGGCCATCACCAAGCCGCCCACAAATCCGCCGCCCGGCAAGTTATGGCCGCGCAACAGAAAATACACGGAGATCAAGGTGGAGACCGGCAGCATCAGGCGCACCAGTACGGCGGGGATGCGCATCAGGCCATCGGGCAGCGGTGCATTCAGGTTGGGTTCGTGCTCGTTGGGTTGTGCGCGCAGGGCCTGCTGCCTGGATGACACGATCAGGGCTTCTGCCGGGGGCCTGAAGCGGCGCAGCAGAGCGTACACACTTAGGGCCACAATGGCCAGCACGGTGATTTCGCCGAAGGTATCAAAGGCTCGGAAGTCAACCAAAATGACATTGACAACATTGGCGCCGCCACCCAGGGGCAAGGCTTGTTCGACAAAAAATTCGGAGATGCGCGGTTGCACGTCCGGGCGTGTCATCATCACATAGGCCAGGATGGCCAGGCCTGTGCCGCCGGCGATGGCTACGACGAGGTCGCGGATGCGCCGCCATTGGGCACGCTGCCAGGTGGCGGCGGGAAACTCCTCGATGCGCGGTGGCAGCCAGCGCAGCCCCAGCAAAATCAAAACTGTGGTCACCACCTCAACCGACAACTGTGTGAGCGCCAGATCGGGAGCGGACAGCCAGGCAAATGTGACGCAGGTGATCAGGCCGGTGGCGCCGGCTAGCATCAATGAGGCCATGCGGTGGTATTTGGCCTGGTAGGCGGCAGCGATGGCGCAGGCGCCACCAGCCAGCCACATCAGGCCAAACGACCACTGCAGCGGAGTATTGGTGAGTTCTATCTGCGACCACCATCCGCCGCTAAGCAAGGGCAGGCAGGCCACCCCCAATGTACAGACAACCAGCAGCAATACCTGCGGCTGCAGGCGTGCACTGTGCAGGTAGCGCAGCAAGATCGCCGAGGCAGTATCTGTGGCTTCCAGTAGCCACTCAAAGCTTTGGCGTCCGTCGAGGCGGTAGATCAGGGGAACCCGGCCGGGCGCCAGGGTGTCGCGCCGGCGCAGGGCGGCGTACAGGGCAACACCAGCCGCCAGAGCAATCAGGCTCATGACCAGCGGCAGGTTGATGCCGTGCCAGAGTTGCAAGTTGTAGATCGGCACGTCTTCGCCCAGCAGCCCGTGCATCACCAGTGTCAGGGTGGGGCCTAGCGTGAAGGACGGGAAAATCCCGACGCCCAGGCAGATCAGTACCAGCACGGCGCAGGGGATGAGCATCATGCGGGCGGGATCGTGTGGTGTGCGGGGTAAGTCTGTGGCCACAGGGCCAAAAAAGACCTGCATCACCAGCCGCAGCGAATACGTGACGCTGAATGCGCCGGCAATGACGGCCACTGCCGGCAATCCCCAGCGGGTAATGCCATGCCCGGTGGCGAAGATGGTTTCGGCAAAAAACATTTCTTTGGAGATAAAGCCGTTGAGCAGGGGCACCCCGGCCATTGCGGCTGCCGACACCATGGCCAGCGTTGCCGTCAGCGGCATCAGGTGACGCAGGCCTGAGAGGCGGGTGAGGTCTCGTGTGCCGCTTTCGTGATCGACGATCCCGGCCGCCATGAACAGGGACGCCTTGAAGGTGGCGTGGTTGATCATGTGAAACACCGCAGCCACCAGTGCCAAGCGGCTGTTCATGCCCAGCAGCAGGGTGATCAGCCCCAGGTGGCTGATGGTGGAATACGCCAGTACGCTTTTGATGTCGCGCTGAAAAATTGCTGCATAGGCCCCTAGTACCAATGAGCATAAGCCTGCGCCGCCGATTGTCCATGTCCACCAGTCGGTGCCCGAAAAAATCGGCCAGAAACGAGCCAGTAAAAACACCCCGGCCTTGACCATCGTGGCCGAGTGCAGATATGCCGAGACAGGTGTCGGGGCCGCCATGGCGTTGGGTAACCAGAAGTGAAACGGAAATTGTGCGCTTTTGGTGAGTGCTCCCAATGCCAGCAGCACCAGCAGAATCGGGTACCAGCGGTGGGTGCGGATCTCGGTGGCGGCTGCCAGCACGGCGTCGAGATCGTAGCTGCCGACAATGTGGCCGATGATGAGCATGCTGGCCAGCAGGCAGAACCCGCCACCACCCGTGACCAGCAGGGCCATGCGCGCCCCGCGCCGGGCATCGGCACGGTGTTGCCAATAGCCGATCAACATAAAGGAAGACAGGCTGGTGAGCTCCCAGAACACCAGCAACTGAATGAGGTTGCCCGCCAGCACTACGCCCAGCATGGCCCCCATGAAGCTGAGCAAAAAGGTAAAGAATCGGGGGACGGGATCCTGGCTGGAGAGATAGTAATGGGCATAGAGGGCAATGAGTGCGCCCATGGCCGAGACGATAATTGCAAACAGCCAGGCGTAGCCGTCCATACGCAAGGTGATGTCGACCCCTTGCGAGGGTATCCAGGGAACCGTAATTTTGAGAATATGTTGGCTGGCGATCTCGGGTGTCAGCCAAAGCGTCAGCAGCAGGCTGGCCAGGGCACAGCCGCCCGCAATCCAGGCACCTGCCCGGCGCGCATTGGACGGCAGCAGTGCAGTACACAAGCTGCCGACGAACGGGATCGCCAGGATCAGGATTAACAACATCGAAGGCCAAGAAGCGGGTGTCAGGGGGATGTCAGTATGATACGCGATCTTTCACACTTGACCTGGATCAAGCAGGATGTCGACTTTTCGTTCGACAATGCCATCGGATGCACGACAATGACGCCGTATCGGCCACCGCCAAAAGGTACTGGCCGGCGTCCCGGAGATTAAAGCATGACCCACCCCACCCAAGCGCTTGCCCCCGCCGGAAAACCTGGCCAGCCTGAGTCGCTGTCTGATGATCAGGCCATCGCGTTTCCCGACCTCGAACTTTCCGAAGCCCTGATCCGGCGCTTTGATCAGTCGGGGCCACGTTACACCTCATACCCCACGGCCGATCGCTTTTTGCGCGATTATCCGGCAGATTCCTATCGCCAGCATCTGGCGCGCCGTGCGGCCGCCGCCCGGCCGGCTCCGCTGTCGGTATATGTTCACCTACCGTTCTGTGAGTCACTCTGTTATTTTTGTGGCTGCAACAAGATCATCACCAAAGACCACAGCCGCTCGGCCGAATACCTCGATATTCTTTTCCACGAAATGGATCTGGTCGGCGGGTATCTCGGAGACGCGCGTCAAACCGTGCAGCTGCATCTGGGCGGGGGTACGCCCACGTTTCTCAGTGCCGCGGAGCTCACCTCCTTGATGGATCACATCCGCGGCCATTTTCAATTTACGCCGGATGCCGAGCTCGGGGTCGAGATCGACCCACGCACGGTCAATCCCGATACCCTGGCCATGCTGGCCGGCCTGGGCTTTAATCGCACCAGCTTTGGTGTGCAGGATTTTGATCCCCAGGTGCAGGCGGCCGTCAATCGAATTCAGCCCTACGAAATGGTGCGCGAGGCCTTGCAGGCCAGCCGCGATAACGGGTTTCAATCCATCAATGCCGATCTCATCTACGGCTTGCCTTTGCAAACGCTCGACAGCTTCAGCCGTACGCTGGATCAGCTCATCGAGCTCTCCCCCGATCGCATTGCGCTGTACAACTACGCCCACCTGCCTGATCGCTTCAAGTCCCAGCGGCTGATCCGTGCCGAAGACCTTCCCTCGGCCGATACCCGCCTGCAGATTTTTCTGATGTCCGTGCGCCGCCTGCTGGCAGCAGGCTATCTTTATATTGGGTTGGATCACTTCGCCAAGCCCGACGACGAGCTCAATCAGGCCCGGCTTCATCAAAGCCTGCATCGCAATTTTCAGGGCTACACCACACGCGCCGAGTGCGATCTCATCGGCTTTGGCATCTCGGCCATTGGCAAGATCGACAACGCCTATGTGCAGAACCATCATTCGCTCAATGCCTATACCGACGTCCTGGCACGTAACGAGCTGCCCACGGCAAAAGGCTTCGATCTGGGCGTCGAAGACGTCATCCGCCGCGAAGTCATCATGGCGCTGATGTGCAGCATGCCACTTGATTTCGAAGCTTTCGAACAGCGTCACGGGCAGTCTTTCGAAGCCTGCTTTGGCCCCGAGCTCGAGCGCTTGCAGCCGTATGTCGAGGCCGGCCTGCTGGCGCGCGACGCCACCGGGTTGCGGGTGCTGCCCCGTGGGCGCGTGTTTGTACGCGCCTTTGCTATGGTGTTTGATCAGTATGTACGCCGCCCACGGGTGGCCACGTATTCGAAACTAATCTGAGGGTCGGGTGGGCAGGCGCCACAGGTAGATGGTGACGCCGATCCCCGGGATCAGCAGCAACCAGCGTGCCCACGGCACTGGCATCAGCCATGCCGAGAGGGCCAGTGAAGGCCACATCAGTGCCAGTGCTATGCATTTGCTGCGCAAGGGTATGCCGCGCCCCGACTGAAAATCGCGGATATAAGGACCCAGAATACGATGGGACATCAGCCAGTGGTGCATGCGTTGCGAACCGTGCAAAAAGCAGAAGGCCGCCAACAGCAAAAAGGGCGTAGTGGGCAAAAGGGGCAAGAAAATCCCCAGCACGCCCAGAGCCAGGGAGAGCATGCCAACGACGGTAAACAGGGCGCGGATCATAATAATCCCGATTATAAAGACCATCCCGCACGGGCAGTACCAAAAGACCGCACTCAGCGGATTGCCTATATGCTGGGGCGCGTGCCGTTGTTCAACGAGCTGCCTACCGCAGACCTCGAACCCATTGCCCGGGGCACCAACGAAGTCATCGCTGGCCGTGGAGACATCATTTTCAGGCGCGGTGATCCCTGTGTCGGGTTCCATGTGGTGGTCGAAGGACAGGTGAAGCTGGTCTTTGTATCTGCCTCAGGGGTCGAGCGCGTGGTGCGTCTGATCGGCCCGGGGGATGGGTTTGGCGAGGCGCTCATGTTTATGGGCCAGCACTATATCGTCACCGCCCAAGCTCTACAGGACAGCCGCCTGCTGCATGTGGGGCGCGATGCACTGTTCACCGAGATCGACCGCCATCCCGAAATTGCCCGCAAGATGTTGGCAGGGCTCAGCCGGCGCTTGTATACGCTGATGGGGGACGTTGAGGCCTATACGCTGCAAACCGGTGCCCAGCGCCTGGTGTCCTTTTTGCTGCATCAGTGGCCCGGGCAGGTCGGAGAGCCATTTCGCATCGAAATCAGCAAATCAGTGATTGCGTCGCGCCTGAATCTCACTCCTGAGCACTTCTCCCGGGTATTACGCGAGCTCAGCGAGCGGGATCTGATCCGGGTGCGCGGGCGCGAGTTTACGGTGCTGGATGCAGATGGCCTGAAAAATTACCGCGCCTGAGCCATCGCCCGCATGGCCTGCCCGGTGCGCCAGTATAGGTGCAGTGCACGCCCCATATTGATAGCCAGCATCAGGCTGGCTGCCAACATCAGGGGGCCGGCTGCGTAGCCCGCCCATACCAGGCCGGTGGTGGCCAGCACATAGCTGATGATGACCAGCACATGCAGCCCCCATTGCCAGCGGGCGGGGTTTGCCGGTATGTAGCTGGCCATCTTGGGTAATATCTTTAGGTAAACCCGGGCCAGGGCAGGATTGTGGCTGGGGATCACCCGTGCATCCTGGGCGTGCTTCCACAGTAAAAACGGCATGATCTTGTACAGCATGCCCTGCACCACGGATCCCAGCCCGCCCACCACGATCAGAACAACCAGCACTCGGGCGGCCTCAGGCGCCTGGCCGTGCCGCATCCAGATCCAGACGGGTGCGCACAGCAAGAGGCACACCAGTCCGGTGATCCAAAAAAGAGACGTGGGCTCGGGCGTCGGGCGTTTGCGTGTCCAGAGGCGCTGCAAAGAGACGGCCACCCAGATGGTCCAGGCCCCCGCCAGTAACAGCTCAAGTGTTTCGCGCATCAGTGAGGGCAGCCCGGTGGATGCGTCCAGTGCCGTCCAGGCGGCCAGCAGGCCCGGTATCAGCAACGGCAGCCAGCGCACAAGCGGTTTGGGATAGAGCTCGGTGAGCTGGAAAATCGGCAGCAGCTGAAACGACATCCCCATTAGAAGCAGCCCGCCCCAGCCCAGCAAACCCCACACAAGGTGGCTGCCCACCCAGGCGGATGGCCCCTGGCCTGCGGCAAGGCCCCCAGCCATGGCCATCCCGATCAGTACTGTGATGGCCAGCGCCACCAGGGCCCCGCGGATGGGCACCAGGATTTCGCGTGCGCCCTTGTACACCTGGCCACGGTCTTGCCACAGCGCCCAGGCCATGGTGCTCAGGTACACACTAAAGGCCACACCCAGCAGAATGACGGCGCTGATCCATGCCCAGGGCGCCCACCAGAGGAATCCAGCCACCAGGCACGCTGTGCCGGTGGTGAACAATACCCAGACGCTGCCGGCAACGGCCTGTGGCGGCCGCACCGCGACATTGCACGCAACAGCCAGAATCTGCAGTAGGGCGCCCAGCATGGCACTACCCAATATACCGAGTGTCCAGAGATGGGTAAGGGCCAGAGCAGCCGGGCTCCAGCGCGAGGTGAAGACGGCCGGGCCGGCCCATATTGCCAACAGACCCGCCAGTATCCCAAACGCGGGGACATTGAGAAAAAACGGCAGCGGCACACTCAGCGCAGGAGTTTTATCAAAATCCAGTGCACGCTGCATGCTTAGTCAGCCCAGATGGTGACCTGAAAATAGGTTTCCAGCAGCACACAGCTGTGCTGAAAGCCGTCGCGATCCAGCATCGTATACAGTGGGTAGGGTTCACGATCGATCAGCAGGATCAGATGCTGGCCGGGTTGCAGGTCGGCCAGTGCCTCAAGGCACTGTTCCAGTGGCTCGGGTGGGGGCAGGGTGCGTACGTCCAGGGTGATGTCGGGGTGGTTCATGATTACCTCGTGGCTGAAGCCGGTACCTTACACGATCTGTCGCCTCAGTCTGCGGGAAACCGTGTGTCAAGTGACGTTTCTCGGTTGAGTTGGATTCCGTCGAAACGGCAGTTTCACCCTAGAGCCACTATGCGCGATGAGGTGGCGGCATCCCTCAGGCGTCTGACGGCCTTGCTCCGGTTGCCGGGGCGCCAGCGGGCATACCGACCGGGCGGCTTCGTATCGCCAGCCGGCCAGCCGTGGCAATGACGGTTGTCATCGCCAGGGCACATATGCCCAGGATCATCAAGGTGTCGCCCCGTTCCATCGTCTGCTTCCCCCAAATCAGCGATAGGATCGTCGGGCTGGAATAGCCCAGGTAGACGATCACGTAGAACATCGAAATCAATGCCCCTCGCTGGCCTTGGGGGGCCAGGCGATCCGATACCGCCACGCCAGAGGCCATCGATAGGCCGTTAGCCAGCCCTATGGCGGCCGACGCAGGGAGTACCCAGAGCCAGCCGCCGGGTTGAACTGACAGATAGCCCAGGGCGCAGCCGGCCGCACCGCACAGGCCGGCAATCCAGCCGGCACGTGCCGGCCCCAGCCGCATCGCCCAGAATGTGGCTGATGCCGCGAACCCCTGCACGATCAGGGCGCTGAGCCCCAGGATGAAATAGATCTGCGCGAATCCAGCTTTGCCCAATTGAATCGGGAAGGCGATCAGCGACAGCATCGTGAAAGTGTAGACCAGCAAGCCGCAGGGAATGAGATAGCAAAAGAACCCCGCGGCGGTTCCTGGTGGCAGGCCTATCTGGATCCGGGAAGTCTGGCCTACGGCCCATGTTTCGGGCAAGGTGCGGATAATCAGGATGGCGCCCACCACCATGGCCAGAGCGATCATGAATGACAGCAGCCTGGGCCAGGGCAGCCATTGCACTAGTACGCCAGAGACGAAGGGCCCGATGGCGAAGCCGAACGCCATGACGCCACTGGCCAACATCGACGCGCGAGCGGCGTTGCGGGTGCCCGCCATTTCACGCAGCCAGACCGTGCCAACAGTGAAGAGGGCGCCGCTGGCGACGCCTTGGAGGAATCGCGCAGCCAGAATCATTGGCTTGCCCCAGACCGCCGAGCCCATCAGGGCCAGAACAGCCAGCAGCAGCAGGCCAGCCGATGGCAGGATCACCGCCTTGCGGCCTCGTCGATCCGATTGAGGCCCCCCGATCAGGAAGGCCAGCATCAGACCGACGGCATAAACAGTGAAGAACAGTGTCAGGTCAGTGGTCGACAGGCGTAGATCGATGGTGTAGAAAAGCATCACCGGGGAGACTGTCTGCGCCGTGTATGCTGCCGCGAACAAAGCCAGGCACAACCGCGTCTGCTGGCTGGCGCTGCAGGACTGGCCGGCTGTGTCGACCGCGTCGGGAGTCATGAAAATATCATGCCATAACAGGCTTGGGAGATGTGCGGTACACCGGGAATCGTTGGCACAGTTCGATGACCTGTTTGCGGATTCGGGCAATGGTTTCCTGGTTGTCCAGGTCATCCAGGATTTCGCACATCCAGCCGGCCAACTGACGCGCCTGTTCGACATGAAAGCCGCGGGTCGTGATTGCCGGGGATCCAACCCGGATGCCGCTGGTGACAAACGGCGGTTGCGGGTCGTTGGGGACTGCGTTCTTGTTGACGGTGATGTGGGCTGCCCCCAGTGCGGCGTCCGCAGCCTTGCCGGTGATCCCCTTGGACGACAGATCCACCAGAAATAGGTGGTCGTGGGTGCCGCCTGACACGATGCGCAAGCCGTGGGCGACGAAAACCTCTGCCATCGCCTTGGCGTTATCCAGCACCTGTTGCTGATACTGGCGGAATTCTGGCTGCATGGCTTCCTTCAGGGCAACCGCCTTGGCGGCGATGACATGCATCAGGGGACCTCCCTGAGCGCCAGGGAACACTGCTGACTGGATCTTTTTCTGAATGTCCGGATTGGCTCGGCCCATGATGAGGCCACCCCGCGGACCGCGCAGGGTTTTGTGTGTCGTGGTCGTGACAATATCGGCATGGAGCACGGGGTTGGGGTACAGGCCCGCGGCAACCAGCCCCGCAAAGTGCGCCATATCTACCATGAACAGCGCGCCGACCTGATCGGCAATCTGACGAAAACGGGGAAAGTCGAGGATCTGCGAGTAGGCGGAAAAGCCCGCCACGATCATCTTCGGCTTGTGCTCCAGGGCCAGGCGCTCGACCTCGTCGTAGTCGATCCGGTCGTCCTCGCTCAGGCCGTATTGCACGGCGTTGTACAGGCGGCCCGAGGAACTGACCTTGGCGCCATGAGTCAGGTGACCACCGTGGGCCAGGCTCATGCCCAGCAGCGTGTCGCCCGGCTGTAGCAGGGCCAGATAGACCGCAGCATTTGCCTGGGAGCCCGAGTGGGGCTGCACATTGGCCCAATCGGCACCGAACAGTTTGCAGGTTCGATCGATCGCCAACTGCTCCACCACATCGACGTATTCGCAGCCGCCATAATAGCGTTTGCCTGGATAACCCTCGGCGTATTTGTTGGTCAGTCTGGTTCCCTGAGCCTGCATGACGCGGGGGCTGGTGTAGTTCTCCGAGGCAATCAGCTCGATGTGCTGCTCCTGGCGCTGATGCTCTGCTTCGATGGCTGACCACAACGCATCGTCGAAACCCTGGATCTGTTCGTTTTCTGAAAACATGGTGTCTCCCGTAATGAGTCAGGCATCGCTGTGCGCGCGTTCGATGCGCGTGCGACGCTGGTTAAGGTCGGTGCGATCTGCCAGGCTCGCTTGCTGACCATTCTAGGGAAAGCCACGTCTTTCGCAGGTATGTTCGCGCCATAATACTGGGACGCGAGTGCCGTTGCGGGCGTTCTGGCCGCAGACGTCCACCGGCCGCCGCTCAGGATATCCGCACGGGAGGTCTACCGACAGCCGATCGCGCGTTGGGTGGCTGGCCGACGCGGCGTTCGCGGCCGGGTGTGGTGCTGAAGTAAGCCCGATAGCGGTGCGTGAAATGGGTCACTGATACGAAACCACAGGCGGCCGCTACATCAATGATGGATTGATTCGAGCTCAGAAGTAATTGCCGTGCCCTGCGTAGCCGTAATTCGAGGTAATAGGTATTGGGCGTACATCTCAGATGCTCCTGGAACAGGCGCTCGAGCTGGCGTACGGAAACTTGGATAAATTGCGCTAGTTCTTCTTTGGTTAAAGGCTCTTCAAGGTTGTTTTCCATCAACGTCACGACCTCGGTCAGTTTCGGCTGGCTCGTTCCCAATTGCTGGCGCAGTGGTATCCGCTGGGAGTCCTGGGTGGATCTGATCCGTTCGCAGACCATTAGTTCGGAGACTTTAGCAGCGATCTCGTTGCTCCCAGTTCTCAGACTGATGAGCGCAACCATGAGATCCACGGGCGCGATTCCGCCACTGCAGGTGTAGCGGTCCCGGTCGATTTCATAGATATGCTTGGAGACAATGATGTCGGGGAAGTCTGTCAGAAGCCGCTCGGTGTCTTCCCAGTGTAGGGTGCAGCGGTAGCCGTTCAGCAAACCCGCGCGTGCCAACCAGTAGCTGCCTGTGCAGATGCCGCCCAGAACGGTTTTCTGTCGTGCCAGGTGGCGCAGCCAGTTCAGGTAGCGCGGTTCGATGCGGGGCGGGATGGGGTTGGATCCGCAGACGAACAGGGTATCGAATGCCGGTGCCCCATCCATCGCGTAATCTGGCTGGATGGCGATGCCGTTGCTTGCCTGGGCGGGTGCGCCGTCCAGGCTGATCGTGGACCACTGAAACAGCCTGTTGTCGCTGGCAAGGTTGGCCATGCGCAAGGGTTCAAGGGCAGAGGAAAAGCCGATCAGGCTAAATCCCGGAACGAGCAAAAAGCCGTAGTGTTGTGTGGCAGGGATCGGATGCCCATGCAAGGCATCCTGAATCGAAAGGATATCCATCCTGCTTGTCTCCGTCTGAAGAGTACTTCTGCTTTCAAACTGTGGTGCCGAGTTTGCTATAGATTTGTCTTGCTTGGTGAGAATCTTCGTTTCCAGGCAATTAAAGGTCGCTTCTGAAAAAAGGTGGGGTGTATCGGGTCTCTAAGATGGTCTGCACGAACAAGGATGACCGAGTGGTCATTTCAAAAGTCAATGCCAATCACAGGAGATATCCCCATGAGCAGCCTGCAATTTTCAAATGCCGCCACAGCAGCTCAGCAGATGCGCGAGACGCGCCTGCTGCAGATTCCCAACGGCACGCATGCCAAACCAACCTTTTCGGCCGCTGAAATGCAGCGGCGCATCGATGCGGTGCGTGCACACATGGCTGGCAATGATATCGATGGCATTCTGTTCACTTCATACCACAACATCAATTACTACGCCGATTTTCTATTTTGCCACTTCGGACGCTTTTATGGGTTGGCGCTTACACAGGACAAGCACACCACCATCAGCGCCAATATTGATGCCGGCCAGCCGGCACGCCGCAGCTTCGGCGATAACATCGTCTACACGGATTGGCAGCGAGATAACTATTTCCACGCGGTTCAGACCCTGCTGAAGGGCAAGAAGCGGGTCGGGGTGGAACTTGATCACATCACGGCAGAAAACCTCGATAAGCTGCGTGCCGCCCTCCCGGGCAGCGAGCTGGTGGATATCGGCAAGGCCTGCATGCGGCTGCGGATGGTCAAGTCTGATGAGGAAATCGCCCTGATCAAACAGGGTGCCCGGATCGCGGACATCGGCGGGGCCGCCTGCCATGATGCCATCGCTGTGGGCGTGCCTGAGCACGAAGTGGCGCTGGCGTCTACGCAGGCGATGGTGCGTGAGATCGCCCGTACCTATCCGGATGCCGAGCTGATGGACACATGGACATGGTTTCAGTCCGGACTCAACACCGACGGTGCCCACAATCCGGTTACGTCGCGCCGGATCCAGCGCGGCGACATCCTGAGCCTGAATTGCTTTCCTATGATCTCCGGCTACTACACGGCGCTGGAGCGCACGCTGTTTGCCGAGGAATGCTCGGATGCCCACCGCCGTATCTGGGAAATTAACGTCGAGGTGCATGAGGCTGGTCAGAAGCTGATCCGCCCGGGTGCCCGATGCTGCGATATCGCGGCCGAGCTGAACGAGATCTTCCATCGCCATGACGTGCTGAAGTATCGTACCTTCGGCTACGGCCATTCGTTTGGTGTCCTGTCCCACTATTATGGGCGCGAGGCTGGGCTGGAACTGCGCGAGGATATCGATACCGTGCTGACGCCCAACATGGTGGTCTCGATGGAACCGATGCTAATGCTGCCTGAAGGACAGCCGGGCGCTGGTGGCTATCGCGAACATGACATCCTGGTCGTGACAGCTGACGGGGCCGAGAATATTACCAAGTTCCCGTATGGTCCAGAGCACAATATCGTGAAGCGCTGATCCGCTGTCGCCTGAAGTGCCGATCCCGGTTTGTTCGGGGTTGGCACTTCATGCCCCCAACGGATTTGCATGATTTTCCGCTATACCAATAAAGGAGCACGTCCAATCGGGACGGTCCGGAAAGGATCGGCTGGAAGGACGGCCCATGGAGACAGCAATGACTTCTACCACCGTCCGCGCAGGCGTCATGCCTGGCGTTGGTGAACGCCGCGTCATTAGCAAGGTTGCCGCTGCAGGCTTCATCGGTAACTTTGTCGAATGGTTTGATTACGCGTCTTATGCCTATCTGGCAACGATTATCGCAGCCGTTTTTTTTCCCGATGTCTCACCGACCGCCGGCCTGATGGCGACGTTCGGTGTATTTGCACTGTCCTTCATCGTTCGGCCTATCGGTGGCGTGTTCTGGGGCCATTATGGCGACAAGATCGGCCGCAAACATGCGCTGTCGCTGTCGATCATCATTATGTCTCTGGCAACCTTCGCCATTGCGCTTTTACCGGATTTCAATCAGATCGGCGTCTGGGCGCCAGTTCTGTTGCTGGGTTTGCGTCTGGTGCAGGGATTTTCCGCCTCGGGTGAGTATGCGGGCGCCTCGGCGTTTCTGGTCGAATACGCGCCCGCTCACAAGCGCGGCCTGTACGCCAGCATCGTGCCAGCCAGTACGGCCGCTGGTTTGCTGTTGGGATCGCTGATGGTCTCTAGCATGCATTTGTTTCTGACCCCGGAACAGATGCAGTCCTATGGCTGGCGCCTGCCGTTTCTGCTGGCGGCGCCTCTGGGCTACATCGGCCGCTATATCCGGATTCATCTCGAAGATTCGCCCAAGTTCCGTGAAATGGAAGAATCGCGTGAAGTGTCCCATGCGCCGGTCAGCCTGCTGTTGTCCCGGCATCGCCGCGCCTTGGTGATCGCGATCGGCGTCACCATGCTCAATGCCGTGGGCTTTTACATCATTTTGAGCTACATGCCCACGTATTTGGCTGTTGAGTTGGGGGTTGGCGAAACAGAATCTTTCATGGCGACGACGATCGCATTGATTTCCTATATCGGTTTCATTTTCCTGATGGGCATCCTGTCCGATCGCTGGGGCCGCAAGACGATGCTCATTCTGGCGTCGATCGCCTTCATCGGGTTGACGGTGCCGCTGTTTAGTAGTCTGGCGTCCGTGGGCTTTCTGGGCATGGTCCTGATCCAGATCGTGTTTGGCGCCATGTTGACCATGAACGACGGGACTTTGCCGTGCTTTTTGTCAGAGATCTTTCCGACCCGGGTGCGCTACAGCGGCTTTGCACTTAGCTTCAATTTGGCCAATGCGATTTTTGGCGGGACCGCGCCGTTCATTGCAACCTGGCTGATCCATCTGACGGGCAACAAGCTGGCCCCCGCCTGGTATCTCGTGGCGGCGGCGGGCATTGCGCTGGTCGCAATGGCGCTGAGCAAGGAGACCTCGCGTGACCCGCTCGCGCATTAGGGATTCGTTTCGAAAATTCGTGGACTGAGCAGAAAGCAGATGAATACTCTTTTCGATCCCGTTGCGGTTTCGATGCCAGACGTACAGGGCGGTCCGGATACTCGTGGGGTCCCTATTCAAAGGGTCGGTGTCAGAGGGGTATGTTATCCGCTGCGGCTGGCCATGTCGGCCGGCCAGCCGCAGCAAATCGTTGCGCATTGGGAAATGACCGTGGCCTTGCCCGCCAAGGACAAGGGCACTCACATGTCGCGCTTCATCGAGGTGCTGGAAGCCTGGCGTGAGACGCCAATGTCCCCGGATGGCTTTTGCCGCATGGCGCGGGCTGTGTGCGACCGACTGGGAGTGGAGAGCGCCGACTTGACCGCCAGTTTTCCTTATTTCCTGGAAAAGGCGGCTCCGGTGTCCGGCCTGCGCAGTCTCATGGATTACCAGGTCAGCTGGGTGGCCCACGCCTCGCAGGGTGCGCCAACCCGGTTCTCGCAGCAGGTCCAAGTGCCTGTGACCAGCCTGTGCCCCTGTTCTAAAGCGATTTCCGAGTACGGGGCACACAACCAGCGCTCGCATGTCCAGGTCTCCCTCGACTATGAAACGCCCGTGGCGGCGGATCTGGATGTGTTGATCCGCGGTGTGGAGGCGCAGGCCTCTTCGCAGTTATGGGGTCTGCTCAAGCGAGAGGATGAAAAGTTCGTCACCGAGCAGGCATACGAGAATCCAAAATTCGTCGAAGACCTGGTGCGTGATGTGGCTGTCCTGTTGCGGCGGCTGCCCGGCGTGGCATCCTATCAAGTAGAGGCCGAGAATTTCGAGTCGATTCATAATCATTCGGCCTATGCCATGGTGAACAATAGGAACGAACGATGAACGAGAGTCTAGCAAGCCGATATTCCAGTCTGCCAGCGGGCGTGATGCAGAGGCAGCCCTTGCTGTGGCTTAACCCGGGCTACGATGCCGGATCCGACGGGACAGCCGTTGCCTTGGATCCAGCTGTGGCCGAAGCGCGATTCGCTCGCTGCGCAGGTCTGTTAGAGCAAGTATTCCCCGAATTGCGGGCCAATGCGGGCCAGCTGGATTCACCCCTGACGCCGATTCCTCGCTTCAGGGATTTGATATTCCATGGCGAATCAGCCGGGGCCTGGTTACTCAAGCGGGATGATGCCTTGCCCGTGGCGGGATCCGTCAAAGCACGAGGCGGTTTTCACGAAGTGCTGTCATTGGCCGAACGGATCGGCACCGAAGAGGGGTTGTTGCGTGACGATACGGATCGCCGTGTACTAGCCAGTCCACAAGGACGGGCTATCCTGGGCCGCCACACTCTGGCGGTTGGCAGTACTGGCAATCTGGGCCTGGGCATCGGCCTGATCGGGGCGGGCCTGAGTCTGCGCGCAGTGGTGCATATGTCCGCAGATGCCAAGGAATGGAAGAAGCAACGCTTGCGCAAGCACGGGATCGATGTCGTGGAACACTCTGGCGACTATGCGGCCGCAGTGGCCGCCGGCCGGGCGATTGCACAGGCCGACCCCATGATGCATTTCGTCGATGACGAGCATTCCGAGGCCCTATTTCTGGGATATGCCGCGGCAGCGCGCGAGTTGCAAACACAGTTGTGGGCGGCCGGTCGGTTGGTCGACGCTGATCATCCGCTGTTCGTCTATCTGCCGTGCGGGGTGGGTGGAGCACCGGGCGGCATCCTGTTTGGCCTGAAACGTTTGTTTGGCCGACATGTGCATGGCTTCTTCGTCGAGCCGACGGCATCCCCCTGCATGCTGGTGCAGCTGGCGTGCGGCGTACGGCACCCTGTGTCCGTCTACGACGTCGGGCTGGACAATCGCACCGAGGCCGATGGCCTTGCGGTGGGGCTGGCCTCGCCGCTGGTTGCGCCGTTGATCGAGCCCCTGCTGTCGGGGGTGTTCACGGCTGATGAGCCAATTTTCTATGGCGACGCCTGGCGCCTGGAAAACGCGGAGAATATCTATGTGGAGCCTTCCGCGGCGACCGGCTTGCGTGGGCCCGCGTGGGTCCTGGATTCGCCACAGGGCCGGGCTTATCTTCAGCGCCATGGCCTGGAATCTGTCATGGATCAGGCAAGCCATGTTATCTGGAGTACCGGCGGGTCGCTGGTTCCAGAAGCCATCCGCCAGGAATTTCGCGAGAGAGGGTGTCGTGTCGCGTCCCATTCTGGCAACGATTGATGCGGGGGCCCTGGCGCTCAATCTAAGCCGTGTGGCCCGCCGTCTGGCGGACGATACGGCTGCGCCGGCTCGCATCTGGGCTGTGGTCAAGGCCAACGCCTACGGCCATGGCCTGGAAGCCGCTGTGCGCGGCTTTGCTGCGGCTGATGGTCTGGCCCTGCTCGATCTCGACGAGGCGGTGCGATGCCGCGACCTGGGCTGGCGGCGGCCCATCCTGCTTCTGGAAGGATTCTTCAAGCCGCAGGATCTGAATGTGCTGGCTCATCACTCGATCAGTACGGTGGTGCACAGCCATGCGCAAATGGACATGCTGGCAGCGCATTCCGGCCGCGTCGGTGTCGATGTTCACATCATGCTCAATTCCGGCATGCATCGGCTGGGATTTCAGCCAGGGGAATACCGCGCCGCATTCGACCGCGCACGGGTGTTGCAAAATGCCGGTGTTCTGGGGGCCGTCGGCAAGATGACGCATTTCGCCCGAGCTGATGACGATCTGGCCGTGACGCGGGAGCAGCTGGAATGCTTCAGCCGCGTCACGGCGGGGCTTCCTGGCCCAGTCAGCGTCTGCAACTCGGCCGCGGTTCTAGCCCCCGGCCTGGCTGCCCGGATCCCGGGGGATGAGCAATGGACACGGCCGGGGATTTGCCTGTATGGAGCGTCCCCTTATATGGGCCGGGATGCCGAATCCCTGGGGCTGCGTCCGGCCATGACGCTGGGCTCCGAACTGATCAGTGTCCATGTGCTGCCGGCGGGCGAGGCGATCGGCTACGGCCACGCATTCCGCACGGATCACGACATGCGGGTGGGGATCGTTGCCTGCGGCTATGCGGATGGCTATCCCCGCCACGCCATCACCGGTACTCCGGTGGTGGTGGCTGGCGTGCGAACCCGGCTGGTGGGCCGGGTTTCCATGGACATGCTGTCCGTGGACTTGAATCCCGTGCCTGCTGCGGACGTCGGGTCGCCCGTCGTTTTGTGGGGGGATGGCGGGCCTTCGGTGGATGAGGTTGCCTGGTCATCCAGCACGATTGCCAATGATCTGCTGGCAGGGTTGACGCATCGCGTCCCACGTTGCACTCGATAGGTACTGGTTCGCTTCCAGACAATTTGATGTCGTTTCCGGCAACGAGTCAGGCGGCAGGAACCCGTAGGATCAGCGTTGCAGGCAAGCTGAAACGATGACATAAGACAGAGACAAAGCATTGCCTGCCATCAAGTATGGAAGTAGGTCCTGAAAGGGGCTGCTGTCCCTTTCGTTGTTTCCAATAGCATTAATCGACGTCCAATTTAGCGCTGGATATGGCTAGGTACAACCAAGGAGAAAAGGAACATGAAACTTCCCATGAAACGCAGTGATTTTGCAGCTCGTCGGCGTTTTGTCACAAGGCTCGGGGGCCTGGCAGGTGCTGCGGCTGTGGCCAGTGCGCTTCCACTACGCAGCGCCTGGGCTCTGGAACAGTTGACGATGCTGACCTGGAACGGCTTCGCTGAGCGCGAGGTGGTCGGGGACTTTGTGGACAAGCATGGCGTCAAGATCCGCGCCAAATACTATACCGGCGGTGACGAGATGCTGGCGCTGATCTCCCAGTCGCCCCCCGGCACGTACGATGTCATTCTTGCTGACGGTGAATATGTACAGCAATTGCGAACCGCTGGTTATATCGAAAAGCTGAATCCGGCGGACTATCCCTTTAATGATTATTTTCCGGAATTCCGTAGATTTCCCATGCTATGGCATGAGAACGACATGTATGCGTTGCTGATGCGTTTCGGATTTCTGGGGGTGTCGTTCAATACCAAATATATTACCGACGAGCAGGCAAGCTCCTACGAGATGTTCTGGGACAAAAAGCTCAAAGGCAAGGTTGCGCATTTCGACTGGCATCTGCCCAATCTCGGTCAGATGAGTCTGCTGAACGGAAATTCCAAGCCTTACGATATCGATGCCGCCGCCTGGCAAAAGGTGCAGGACAAAACCATGAGCCTGCGTCCGCAGATCGCTGGGTTCTTCGGCTATGGCGGCACGCTTTCAGCGTTGAAAACAGAGCAGGTCCACGCCATGCTGGGCATCGGTGACTGGATTACCGGCCTGCTGGCGCGGGATGGCGGTCCGTTCAAGACTGTCGTGCCCAAGGAAGGCGGTCTGCAATGGGACGAATGCCTGTGTATCGGCAAGGGCAGCCAGAAGGTCGGATTGGCCACCAAGTTCCTGCAATATATGTCCACCCCGGAGGGGCAGGTCAAGGCGGCGACCATGAAGGCTTACCCGGCCGTGATCCCGAATCAAGAGGGATGGAAACTCCTGGCAAAGGTCAATCACGTGGCAGCTGAACGTGGGGGCATGCTGATGGATGAGTACAACGTGATGAACATCATCCGAGAAGGCCGCATCCACGATCGGCAGCTTCCGGTCCAGCAATCGCTGCAGGACTGGAATAATTTCTGGCAGAAGTACAAGAACGCTTGAGCAATCCCTGACCAGACTCGTGCCCAATGCAGCACTGTGGTAGGCACGAGCCTGGTCAGCGGCTTGCGATTTCAGAGTTGGCGCCTAGCTCAAAAACAGAAAGCCCGCAAAGGGCCTGATTGAGCCTCGTGGCACAGGAGGTTTCGGTGATAATCCCGCATCAGAGTTCAATGCGATCCCCTGGCGCCGCGGCGGACGTGCGCAAGTTGCGACGGAAGTCGCCGCGTGCCGGGCATTTCGTTCAAAAACAGAGGCTATATGCCTTTTCCCTGAGCCTGCCGCCGCTCGTGTGGCAACTGCTCTTTCTGGTCTTCCCGGTGGTGTTCCTGCTGGTCATTACCTTCTGGTCGGTCGAGTTCTTCCGACTGAAACCAGATTTTACGTTCGCCAATTGGGCATTCATCTATACGCGCGGCTATTTTTACGACGCATACGCTCTGACCTTCGGAATGGCGATTCTCACCGCAGTCGCCATCAGTGCGATTGCTTTTCCATGCGCCTACGCAATCGCTTTCAAATTTCGGAGTTCCGCACGGCAGCTCGCACTGCTGTTGTTGATCATCCCGTTTTTCACCAGTTACCTAGTGCGTGTTTATGCCTGGCAAGTCGTCCTGGCGGATTCAGGGATTGTCAATATGCTCCTGAAATGGCTATCTCTGCCGCCGGTAGCGATGCTCAATACCCTGGGGGGCACCTTGATCGGATATGCCACCCTGTGCCTGCCGCTGGTGACCTTGCTGCAGTTGCTCAGCCTGATCTACGTGGACCGTAATCTGGTGGAAGCGTCCCATAACCTGGGGTGTGGCCGTCTTGGCACGATCTGGCATGTCATCATCCCGTCCGCCAGAATCGGCATCATGATCGCGGCGCTGTTCTGTTTCATCCTGACGTTTGGCGATTTTGTCAGTCCTTTGTATTTGGGAGGGGGCCTGAGAACCGTACTGAGCACCGTGATCATCGACACCGTCAAGTCCGGCCAGCAATGGCCACAGGCGGCCGTGGTGGCGGTGACGATGGTCGTAACTTTGCTGGCGGTTGCCCTGGCCGCAATCTGGTTCGCCTACCGGAGGCCGAAATGAACGAAAACCGATGGATTAATCTGACGCTTTATTGCTATGCCTTTGGGATATTCGTATTCATCTTTACCCCCATCGCGGCCAGCTTTGTCTTTTCATTCAACGCGGATCGCTTTCCGACCTTGCCCCTGGGCGATTTCAGCTTTCAGTGGTATCGGGACATCATCTCCGACGCCGATATCTGGCTGGCGTTTGGAAACAGCGCAAAAGTCGGCTTCACCGTTGCGGTGGTGTCCACCGTGCTTGGGTTTTGTGCCGCATATACCGATCATCGCTATCGGTTCTTCGGCAAATCGGTCTATCTGACGCTGGCGCTGCTGCCGCCGACCATTCCCGTGGTCATCATGGGACTGGCGATGCTGGCGTTTCTGTCGCGCGTCAGTCTGTCGGGCAATATCCAGGCGGTCATGATCAGCCACATCGTCATGTGCGCTCCGTTTGCGATGGCGGTGATCCGGATGCGCCTGGCACTGATGCCCGCCGACATGGAGGCGGCGGCCTGGAACCTCGGCGCCAGCCAGTGGCGTGCGTTATGGCACGTGATTCTGCCTTTTTCCCTGCCCAGTATCGGTGCGGCGCTGTTTGTGACCATGGCTGTGTCGTTTGATGAGTATGCCGTTGCCTGGTTTGTGTCGGGGCTGGATCCCACGGTTCCGGTCAGCATCCTCACGACCTTGCAGGGACGCGTCAGCCCGACGATCAACGCGATCGGTTCCATCGTATTCACAGTCACCATCATGCTGGTTGTCCTGGCGCAGATTCTGTTGCTGCGGCATGGGAAAAACAAGACTCGAAAAATTTTGGCCACGGCCAAAGGGGAATGAAAACATGAATCGTCCTTTGGTGGAAATGGATAATGTCAGCAAGTCCTTTGGGGGCTTTACCGCTGTCGAATCGATCAACCTGAACATCAGTGAAGGCGAATTCCTGGCAATCATGGGCTCGAGCGGCTGCGGCAAGACAACGACCCTACGAATGCTGGCTGGTCTGGATCAGCCGACACAAGGTGAAATTCGCCTGAACGGAGAACGTATCAATGAGCTCAGTACCTGGGCTCGTGACACACCTTTGGTGTGGCAAAACCTCGCATTGTTTCCCTTTCTGAGCGTCACCGAAAATGTCGAGTTCGGGCTCCGGATGCGTGGCGTCCCGAAGGCAGAGCGGCGACAGCGAGCGGGCCAGTGGCTGGATCGCATGGGGCTCGCCGAGTTTGTGAATCGGGATATCGGGCAATTGTCGGGAGGCCAGCGTCAGCGTGTGGCACTGGCCAGATCCTTGGTGACCGAACCTCCTATCCTGTTGCTGGATGAGCCATTGAGTGCTTTGGATGCAAACCTGAAGGTGCGCATGCAAGGTGTGCTGACCGAACTGCAAAAGGAGATCGGCATCACATTTGTATATGTCACCCATAGCCATTCTGAAGCCTTTGCCATGGCGGACCGAGTAGTGATCATGAGCGAGGGCCGAATAGAGCAGGTCGGCACACCACAGGAAATTTATTCGACCCCATGCAATCGGTTCGTGGCGGAATTCATTGGCGGCAAGAACATCATCGAAGGAAAGGTAGTGGAGATCGCTAACGACATCATCTTGGTCAAGTCAGATCATGGCATGTTTGAAACTTCCCGGGTGGCTGGCGAGCGGGTGTTCGCAGGTGATCCGGTGACGTTGTATGTCGGTGCTGAGGATATCCGCTTGACTGCATCTTGCGAAGAGGGGCGCAATCGACAACGCTGTCGCGTGATCGGGGAAGAATTCGTTGGTGCGATGATGACGATTTATCTTCAGACTGAAACGGGCTTGGAACTTCAGGCACAGATTCCATATGCCGGCCGTGCAGCGTTGCCAATGGAGGATGGTCGATGGGTTCGTGTGAGTTGGGATACGCAGGCTACCCACGTCTTGGGGGCCAGGATTTGAATCGCGGTAGGGATCCCGACTTCGCATTCTGACAAGTAAGGGTCGCTTCTGAAAAAAGCCCATGGGCGCGCATTCTCTAAGATGAATTCGGTCGACGCTGAAAGTGGCGTCGCCACCTGATCATAAGAGCCGGTACACTCCCGAAACATAACGGGGTTGGTAGAGACCTTCGAGGAGACAACGCCATGGAATACGGTACAGCCAGAATTCCGCATGACAAACGTGAGTATGGGTTTTTTGACCAGGTTGTGACCTGGTTCGGATCTGGAGTCAATACCGGATCTTGGTATTTTGGTGGAATGGCTGCGGCCATCGGCATGAGCTTCGTTTGGCAATATGCCTTCATCTATTTGCCGTTGATGATGATTCCCTGGGCCATGATTGGCTGGATTTCCTGGAAACATGGGGCTTCTACTGTGACCTGCACAGTTCCCGCCCTGGGCGTTCGTGGATCACGTTGGGCCGGCATTGGTGAGTTCTTTGGCATGATTGGCTGGCCCAGCATCAACACCTTCATCGCGGCCATCTCATTGACCTATGTGTTCCACGAAATGTGGGGTAGTCCAACCTATGGGCAGCCTGGTTCCACGACGCCGCTGATTTTAGGGATTCTGGTGACGGCCATTGTGCAGGGCGTGATCGTAGTGGTGGGACATCGCGCCATCAAATACCTCGAATGGGTTTCTGTGGTGTTGCTGGTCGTGCTAGGCGTTTGGGAGACCTTTGTTGTCCTGCAGCACTGGGACTACGCCAAGATAGCCAGTCTGACCTTGCCACAAGCTCAGCATACGCCAGCATTCTATTTTGATCTGGCCTTCGGGTTTTGCTGGGGCTGGGCGATGATTGGCGACTTTGGCCGCTTTGCCAAAGGGCCGGGCGCCGCCACGGCAGGCAGCTGGCTGGGCGTTAATTTGGGTCAAGGCTGGTTCATGATCGTCGGTGCCATCGGCGTGATTGGTGTTGTTCTGGAAACAGGCGTTTTTGACCCTAACAACTCAGATCCCAGTTCTACCATTGCTTCTCTGGGGCTGGGTACCGTCGCCTTTCTGGTCGTGTTTTTTGCCACCGTCAGCACCAACGTCACTGTTCTCTATGGGGCGGGTATGGGGCTTGTCGGTGCTACGCGCAGCGAATCTCCCAAGCGTTATATGCTGCTTATTGCGCTCCTGCAGTTTGGAATGTGCTTTTTGCCGCTAGCCTTTGACAAATTTATTGAGTATTTCGAGTTTTTCCTCGGAATTGTCGGAGGGATTTTCATACCGTTGTGGACCTTGGTAGTGGTTGACTATTTCATCGTACGCAAATGTCGGGTCAAGGACGAGGATCTGTTTGCCGAGAGTTTTCCCGATGGTTCCACCAAGAGCCGGCTAGGCGATTGGAACGCGACGGGTTGGATCTCGATGGCGCTGGGCCTGGGGACGTTCTACCTGCTGCATTACATCCTGGTGGATGCGGCTGCGATCTGGACAGCATCTTTTCCGGCGATTGGCATAACGGCGGTCAGTTATTTGGTGCTGACCTTAGGCTTCAAAATGGGACGTATGCGTCTGATCTGATTGGGTAAAACATGAATCAAGTACGTATTGCGGAGTTGGCCTGGCCGACTTACGCGGCCAAAGTTAAGAATGGGGCGGCCGTGCTGTTGCCTATCGGAGCACTCGAGCAACATGGCCCCCACATGAGTATGAATCCGGATGTTCTGCTGCCGACCGCCATCTCAGAACGTGTGGCTGCACAGGTGGGTGCTCTGGTGGCACCGGCCATTGCATATGGCTATAAATCGCAGCAAAAAAGCGGCGGCGGCAATCATATGCCGGGGACAACCAGCCTGGACGGGCTGACTGTCACGAGCATCATCCGTGATGTGCTGAAGGAATTGGCACGCCACGGCGTGCGCAAAGTCGTGCTCGTCAATGGTCATTATGAGAACTCCGCGTTTATCACCGAGGGTGTCGATCTGGCATTGCGAGAGCTGCGCTGGGACAGCATTCGGGATTTTCGCTGCATTATCCTGTCGTATTGGGATTTCATCGATCAGAAGACGATTGATCAAATCTATCAGGGGGATTTTCCAGGCTGGGCTGTGGAACATGGTGGAGTGTTGGAAACTTCTTTGATGCTGCATCTGCATGCCGATCTGGTTGACATGAGTCAGGTGCGGGATCATCCGCCAGCCGCGTTCCCGCCCTACGACTTCTTCCCGATCAGGCCGGAATGGACACCGGAGTCAGGTTGTCTGTCATCTGCCAGCCGAGCCAGCGCGGAACATGGCAAGCTGATCTTGGCAGTGTGTGTGCAGGGCATTACAGATGCGCTACGGACAGCTTTCGACTGAGAGATCGTGCCAGAGTCGGGCGGCCTGCTGGAGGGCGTCCGGCTCTCGTCAGGCTGACCTTAAAGCACCACTGTCCGGTGCCCACTGATGAAGATCCGATGTTCCAGATAGTTGCGTACGGCCTGAGCCAGTGCACGGCATTCCAGATTGCGGCCGGTGGCCAGCAACTGGTCGGGGGTTTGTGTGTGATCAACTGGTTCGACGGCCTGGGTGATGATCGGGCCTTCGTCCAGATCGTCAGTCACGAAATGAGCAGTCGCGCCAATTACTTTGACACCGCGCTCGTAGGCCTGGTGATAAGGGCGGGCGCCCTTGAATCCGGGCAGGAAGGAATGATGGATATTGATGGCGCGGCCCGCCAGTACCTTGCTGGTCTCGGGGCGCAGAATCTGCATGTAGCGGGCCAGGATGACCAATTCGGCATCGGTCGTGTGTGCCAGGTTCAGGATGGCGGCTTCCTGTTGCGGCCGGTTGTCGCCGGTCACGGGCAGATGGTGAAAGTTGATCCCGGCGGCCTCGGCATGATGGCGCAGAGTATCGTGGTTCGAGGCGATGGCGGCGATCTCCATGGGTAACTCGCCCATGCGGGTGCGAAAGAGCAAATCGGCCAGGCAGTGCTCCAGCTTTGAGACCAGGATCAGTACCTTCGGTCGCTTTGACATATCGTGGATGGCCCAGCGCATCGAAAAGCGCTTTGCCAGTTTGGCGAAATCGTGGTTCAGCGAGTGGCTGTCCAGCGTTTTGGGGTGTTCAGTATGAAAGACACAACGGACAAAAAATTGTTGGGTGTTTTTTTCATCGAAGACGGTGAACTCGTCGATGTAGCCTTGCCGCTGCTCCAGAATCGACACGATAGCTGCGACTTGTCCAGCCTTGCTGGGGCACGATACCGTCAGGCAAAACAGCGTGTGCTCGGCCGATGGCGTTTGGGATGGTGAAGTCTGCATGATACGTCTCCGGTCTTGGTGGGATGGTTGGCACTGTGCGCCAGTGCCGTATCCAGACTTACTACATCATGGGGCGGTATGTCCGCCTAGAATGAAAACGTCATGGCGCCTGAATGAATTGGCATGGAGAGACTAAATCATATGAATAAGGGGCCCGTTCGTTTTGGCTTCATTTTGCTGCCAAGTTTCACCCTGACTGCCTTTTCGGGCATGCTGGATGTGTTGCGCCTGGCCGGTGATGAAGGCGACCAAAGCCGCCCGGTGCGTTGTGCCTGGCAGGTGGTCGATGAATCCCTGGTGCCGGTTCGCTCCAGCAGTGGGATTCAGGTGGTGCCCTCAGAACCGCTGGGTGATCCTGCCCGTTTCGATTATGTGGTTGTCGTTGGGGGTTTGCTGCAGCGCCCACCTGTCAGTTCCCGGGTGCTCGAATTTATCCGCGAAGCGGCGAATCAGGACGTGCATCTCGTGGGCCTGTGTACAGGGGTATTCACCCTGATGCAGGCCGGTGTGCTGGATCAGCACCGCATCTGCATCAGCTGGTTCCATTACTGGGATTTCCTCGAACGCTTTCCCAGGATCGATCCAGCGCAAGTGGTGGCCGACCGTCTGTATGTTTTCGACCGGCGCCGTATCACATGCTCGGGCGGCCGGGCCTCGATCGATGTCGCAGCTGAGATCCTGCGTCGCCATATCGACCAGTCCATTGTGCAAAAAGCCCTGCGCATTTTGCAGGTCGAGGATACGGGCCGGGCCAGCGCTGCTCAGCCACTGCCGCCGGGAATCCAGCCGACGACCCATCCCGTGGTGCGGCGTGCGGTTCTGCTGATGGAACAGCATGTGGGCCGGGCCCTGAGTCTGGACGAGCTAGGTAGCAAACTAGGTATTTCCGTGCGCCACCTGGAACGGCTCTTCAAGGAGGCAACCGGACAGGGGCCTCAGGCCTATGCGCGCGGCATGCGCCTGCGGTTGGCGGCCTGGATGCTGACTCATACGACGAAAACTATTGCTGTGATCGCATCGGAATGCGGGTTTGCCGATGCGTCCCATTTTGGGCGCGAGTTCCGCTCGGCCTTCAAAATGCCGCCCAGTGCTTGGCGCAGCCATGCCCAGCTGCCCGATACTCTGCTGTCGCCGCCTGATCCTTTGGTCGATTATGTCAGCGAGGTATTCCCCAGGCGCAATGAGTTCTTCTGATGTAGCCAGAATCTTCCACGGGTACGGCGAATTAGTTCTATCGGGTTTCGCCCGCCTTTGATGTACTGCACCCACAACGCCAACTGAGGTGCACCATCATATGAGCGAGGAGACCATGAGTAATCGTTACTCAATCTTCAGCCTGATTCGTAACGGGCTGAATCACAATGAAAACTGGGGCCGTGCGTGGCACAGCCCCGAGCCCAAGCGCGAATACGATGTCGTGGTGATCGGCGCGGGCGGGCATGGCCTGGCCACCGCCTATTACCTGGCCAAGGTGCATGGCATCCACAATGTCGCCGTGCTGGAAAAAGGTTGGCTGGGCGGCGGCAACACGGCGCGCAATACCACGATCGTGCGTTCGAACTACCTCTGGGACGAATCAGCTCAGCTCTACGAAAAGGCGATGCAGCTCTGGGAAGGCCTGTCGCAGGACCTGAACTACAACGTCATGTTCAGCCAGCGTGGCGTCATGAATCTGGCTCACAATCTACAGGAAGTGCGTGACACTCAGCGGCGCATCAATGCCAATCGCTACAACGGGGTTGATGGCGAATGGCTGACGCCGGCGCAGATCCAGGAGATCGTGCCCAACATCAATCTGGACAGCCGCTATCCTGTGCTGGGGGGGTCGTTTCAGCGGCGCGGCGGTGTAGCCCGCCATGATGCTGTGGCCTGGGGGTTTGCGCGCGCTGCGGATCAGCTGGGTGTGCACATTATCCAGAACTGCCCGGTGACCAATATCCGGAAGAAAAATGGCGCCATCGAAGGCGTGGATACGGGCAAGGGATTTATCAAGGCCAAGAAAGTCGCCGTCGTGGTGGCCGGCCATTCCAGCGTATTGGCCGACATGGCGGGTATTCGTCTGCCCATTGAGAGCCATCCCCTGCAGGCGCTGGTCTCTGAGCCCGTCAAACCCTGCATTCATACCGTCATTATGTCCAATGCCGTGCACGCCTACATCAGCCAGTCGGACAAGGGCGATCTGGTGATCGGGGCGGGAATCGATCAGTATTTGGGCTACGGTCAGCGCGGCAGCTTCCAAAGTATCGAACACACGCTGCAGGCCATCGTTGAGATGTTTCCTTCCCTGAGCCGCGTGCGTATGAACCGCCAGTGGGGGGGCATCGTGGATGTGTCGCCTGATGCGTGCCCAATCATCACCAAGACTGAGATTAAAGGGCTTTATTTCAACTGCGGGTGGGGAACCGGGGGATTCAAGGCCACGCCGGGTTCGGGCTGGGTCTTTGCGCACACGGTGGCGCATGACGAACCGCATCCACTCAACCAGGCCTTCTCCGTCGACCGCTTTTATAGCGGCCATCTGATCGACGAGCACGGCGCCGCCGCCGTAGCTCATTGAAGGAGACATCATGCTGCAGATCAAATGCCCCTGGTGCGGGGATCGTGCCGAAAGCGAATTCAGTTATGGGGGGGAAGCCGGCATCGTGCGCCCCGTAGACAACTCAACGATGGACGACCGGCAGTGGGGCGATTATGTATTCATGCGCCGCAATACTTTCGGGCTGTTTCGCGAGCAGTGGGTTCACACCCATGGTTGCCGTCGTTGGTTCATCGCCGAGCGCGACACCAGAACCTATGACGTCCAGGGCTACGAGACCTTCGATGGCCAGGGCCGCGATACCGCCGAACCGATTCAGGAGGCCGTATGAATCAGAACAGCCGTCTGCCTCAGGGTGGCCGCGTGCAGCGCGGTGTGCCTGTGCATTTCTCCTTCAATGGCAAGGCCTATACCGGCCTGCAGGGTGACACGCTGGCCTCGGCGCTGCTGGCCAATGGCGTGCATTTCGTGGCGCGCAGCTTCAAGTATCACCGTCCGCGTGGCATCATGACTGCTGGAGTCGAAGAACCCAATGCCCTGGTGCAGCTGGAAAGCGGTGCCTATACCATACCCAATGCGCGTGCGACCGAGGTCGAGCTCTATGAAGGCTTGCGCGCGACCAGCGTCAACGCCAAACCGGACATCGAGCATGACCGCATGGCGATCATGCAGCGCTTTGCGCGTTTCATTCCGGCGGGTTTCTACTACAAGACCTTCATGTGGCCGCGCAGCTGGTGGGGCAAATACGAGGAACGGATCCGTGACGCCGCAGGGCTGGGTTCAGTGCCCGACACTCGGGATCCTGACCGCTACGAGAAGCGCTATGCGCACTGTGATGTACTGGTGGTGGGGGCTGGGCCGGCGGGGCTGGCTGCAGCCTGCGCGGCCGGCCGTACCGGAGCGCGGGTTCTTCTGGTGGATGACGGCGGCGAGGCGGGGGGCAGCCTGTTGCGCACTCAGGAAATCATCGACGGCAAGCCGGCGCTGGATTGGGTGGCCGAGCGCATGGCCGAGCTGTCTGCCCAGCCAGACACGAGGGTGCTGCAGCGCACCACCGCCTTTGGCTACCAGGATCACAATCTGATTACCGCCTGCGAGCGGCTGCACGATCACTTGCCAATCGCCCAGCGCAGTGGCGTGCGGGAGCGCATCTGGAAGATCCGGGCGCGACATGTGGTGCTGGCGACTGGCGCCCACGAGCGGCCGCTGGTATTCGGCAACAACGATATCCCGGGTGTGATGCTGGCGGGTGCCGTCTCCACCTATATCCACCACTATGGCGTGCTGCCGGGCCGTCGTGCTGTCGTGTTTACCAATAACGACAGTGCCTATCAAACCGCAATCGACCTGAAACGCCACGGCGCCGATGTCACGGTTGTGGATCCGCGCGTGCTCAGCCATGGAACCGTCCCGGCCGAGGCTGAACGCCTGGGGATTCGGATCATCCATCAGACGGTGGTGGCCGAGGCGCACGGTGGCAAGCATGTGACTGGTGTGCGCCTACGTGGCCATGGCGTGAGTTTGCGCGACGGGATTGATGCGCTGGCTTGCGACCTGCTGGTCATCTCGGGCGGCTGGAATCCCGTCGTACATCTGTACGCTCAGTCGCGCAGCAAACCGCGCTGGTGCGAGGAACGTGCCTGCTTCGTGCCAGAAGGGGCGGCACAGCCGCTTGGCAGTGCCGGTGCCGCCAATGGCGACTTCGATTTGCAGGCGGCTCTGGATGGCGGCGTGCGTGCGGGCCTGCGGGCGGCCGAGGGTGCCCCGGGGACGCGACCCGCTGATTTGCCTGCTTGGTCTGCTCGCCCCATCGAGGTCACGCCGCTGTTACCGTTATGGTCGGTCGGCAAGGGCAAGGATGCTACGCGGGGCCCAAAGCAGTTCATCGATTACCAAAACGATGTCTCTGTATCGGATATCCTGCTGGCGGTCAGCGAGGGCTATCATTCGGTCGAGCACGTCAAGCGCTACACGGCGATGGGCTTTGGCACTGACCAGGGCAAGCTGGGCAACATCAATGGCATGGGCGTATTGGCGGAAGCCCTGAAGCAGAGCATCCCGGCGACAGGAACCACCACGTTCCGTCCCAATTACACGCCGGTCAGCTTTGGCGCCCTTGCCGGACGAGAGCTGGGCGACTGGTTCGACCCAATCCGCCGAACCTGCCTGCATGACTGGAATCTGGAGCAAGGCGCGGTCTTCGAGGACGTGGGCAACTGGAAGCGCGCCCATTATTATCCGAAGCCGGGCGAGGACATGCATGCAGCCGTGCGGCGTGAATGTCTGGCCGTACGCAACAGCGTCGGCATCCTGGATTACAGTACTTTGGGCAAGATCGATGTACGGGGCCCGGATGCGGTCGAATTCCTCAATCGCCTGTATATCAATTCCTGGACCAAGCTGCAGTCCGGCCGCTGCCGCTATGGCCTACTGCTCGACGAAAACGGCATGGTCATGGACGACGGCGTAAGCATCCGCCTGGCCGAGGATCATTTCCTGCTGACCACCACTACTGGCGGTGCCGCCCGCATCATGAGCTGGATGGAGCGCTGGCTGCAGACCGAATGGCCGAATCTGCAGGTCTATCTGACCTCGGTGACTGACCAGTTCGCGGTGACTACTGTCGCAGGCCCCAATGCCCGCAAGGTGCTGGCCGCCGTCTGCAAGGACATCGATTTCAGCGGTGAGGCCTTCCCCTTCATGAGTTTCCGGGAAGGCACCATCGATGGTGTGTTTGCCCGTGTCTTGCGGGTAAGCTTCTCGGGCGAGCTATCCTTCGAGGTCTATGTGCCGGCCAATATGGGTCGCCACATCGCCGAGCGGCTGATGGAGGCCGGACAACCCTACGAAATCACGCCCTATGGCACCGAAACCATGCACGTGCTGCGCGGCGAGAAGGGGTACATCATCGTTGGGCAGGACACGGACGGGTCGGTGACCCCGGTGGATCTGGGCATGGGCGGCATGGTGGCCAAGACCAAAGACTGCCTGGGCAAGCGTTCGCTCGCGCGCAGCCACACCAGCAGTGATGGGCGCAAGCAGTTTGTTGGCCTGCTGGCCAATGACCCCACCTGCGTGCTGCCAGAAGGCGGTCAGATCCTGCAGGGGCCCACCCAAGCAGCCATTGCCCCGATGTTTGGCCACGTGACATCCAGCTATATGAGCCCGATCCTGGGACGGTCCATTGCCTTGGCCCTGCTCAAGGACGGCCATGCGCGGATGGGCCATGAAGTAACAGTAGCCACGGCTGATGGCCGATTCATGCCGGCGCGTGTCTGCAGCCCGGTGTTCTACGATCCTGAAGGAGCCCGTCAAAATGTTGACTGAAAGCAAACAGCAGACCCCGTTGACGAGTCTGCATGTGGAATTTGGCCTGCCGTTGCAACACGGCGCCCCCGACCAGGTGCGTCTGAGCGAACAGCCTCAGATCAGTCTGGCCAATCTGCGGGTGGATCCTTCCGATTCGACTATGTTGGAAGCCGTTCACGCTTGCCTGGGGTTGGAGTTGCCCCTGATGCCCAATACCGTTACCCGCGGGAGGGATATCACCGCCTTGTGGCTGGCACCCGATGAGTGGCTGCTGTGCGCCCCGGCCGACGGCGCGGACAGTCTGGCGTCCCGGGTCGAACATTCACTGGCAGGTCATTGGTTCGCGGTTACGGACCAGAGCAGCGGCTATTCCGTCGTTCGGCTTCACGGACCTGGGGTGCGCGATGTGCTGAATGCCGGCTGCCCGCTGGATCTGCACCCGCGTGCCTTGCCGTTTGGCTGTTGTGCTCAGTCACATTTCTTCAAGACCAGCGTACTGTTGCACCCATTGGATGAGGCGGGCGATGGCTGGGAACTGATCGTGCGTCGCAGCTTCGCCGATTATGCCGTGCGCATGCTGCTCGATGCGATGGAGAGTTGACCGCCAACCTACATGGCGGCACGGGCCGCCCATGGGGGCGATCGCGGCGCCTACCCGCGCCGCAGCTCGAATGCTGGAAACAACGCTGTGTGTGCGTTCAGGGCCTCGTCGGCGCACCCTGTATTGCGCCAGTGTCTGGCTCAGCGCCAGGTGTCGACGATGGTGGCTTTGACGGAGCCTTCGGACGCGTTCTTGCCGCCCATCAGGACTTTTTCCGCCTGGGTTGCTTCCAGGTAAGGGCTGACCTTCTGGAAGTGCGCTTTCGATACCAGGGTGCCGCGCCTGACGTTTCGCATCGACGATTACGGTTCGGCATGAAATGAAAAAAGCCACCGGCAGAGTGGCTTCTGGGTGGGTGCTTCCGGTCAGGGCACGATATGGAAATCGATCACGATCTCGCCCGGATTGCGTGCCAGGTATTCAAACTCGATGTTTTCGCCAAAGTGGCCTTTGAGTTGCTGCAGCAAGGGCAGGGGGTCGTGGTCGTTGCAAAAGCGCATGGTTTCGCCGGGCTGCAGGGCCGACAGTGCGCCAAAAATGGCGGCATGGCGAAAACGCTTGGCGATGCCACGGGCGTCCAGGGGATAGGTGTTTTCGGCAAACATAGGGATAGCGTCAGAGGCCACGGTGCGTTTTCCTGCAAAGATATATGGGAGAGTCAGATTATAAAAACAGGCGGTTCTTCAAACGGGCAGGAACCCTATTCACTGCGCGGGATCCCCGGACGTTTGTGGGGAGGTTTCCCGGTGGCGCTCATCCCATTCTTTGACTGCGTCGCGCCACGCGCGTTTTTCTTCGGCGTAGGTGTCAAACACGCAAGGGCAGCAGCCATTGCCGCAGCATTCGTTCAGGTCGGGCTCGATCGGCTCGGCCGGGCGGGGGTCTGCGTCTGTGGGGATGGAGGTCATGCCCCCATTTTATGCCTTCACGCCATCCTTAGCTGCAGGATCGCCTGCCGGTAGCCGCTGGCGGGATAGACGGCCGGTATGGGCGGATGCTCGTCACTGGGTTGCAGCCTGGTGGTGGCAGACAGCAAAGTCTTGATCATGTGCTCAAGCTCCAGACGTGCCAGGGGTGCCCCAGGGCACACGTGGATACCAGCTCCATACAGCAGGTTAAGGGATGGGTCGCGATCCAGCCGAAACTCGTCCGGGTCGCCAAAGACCGCCTCGTCGCGATTGGCTGACGCCCAGATCAGGGTGACACGGTCTCCGGCTTGCAGCTGTTTGCCCGCCACCTGCACCGGGCAGCGTGGGGTGCGCCGGTTGGCAATCAGCGGCGCGTGGATGCGCAGGATCTCGTCGTTGGCGGCACGGATCAGGCCTGGGTCCTGGCGCAAGGTGTCTTGCAAGGCGGGGTGGGTGGCCAGATAGTAGGCGATGATGCCCACGCTGGAGGCCATGGTGCCCAGCTCGCCCACGGTCCAGTTGCGCAAGATGCTGACGATCTCGTCTTCGGTGGGATGACGGCCGTGGATGGTGGCCTGCATCAGGCGTGAGGTGGCGTCGTCCGGTACCTGGTCGCCCGCCTGGCGGCGCTCTTTGAGCAGGTCGCGGATGGTTTGGTCAAACTCGGTGGCGACGGCGGCAATGGCATGGGTGTCACCAGACAGGGTAGCCACGTTTTTCTTGTGTATCCACTGGCGCAGGGGCTCGTGCAGGCTGTCTGGCCAGCCCAGAAACGCGCATTGCATCCGCAGGGCAAAGGGATGGGCCAGGCCAAACATGATTTCTACACTGCTGTTGTGCGGCAGCGCCCCCACCAGGTCATCACAGATTGCCTGGCACACCGGAGCAAACTCGGCCATGCGATCTGGCCCGAAGTATGGCTCGATCAGGGCCCGCCAGGCTGTGTGCTCGGGTGGATCCATGCTGTTGGGCACCGACACATGGCGCGAGGCCTGGCTGCTGAATGTATCGTGATCCATCACGATACGCATCACATCGGCGTGGCGAAACACCGAGTGATGCAGGTAATCGCTGTGCGCCACCGGGCAGCGCTGGCGCATGTGGTCGTATGCGGCAATGGGATCAGCCAGCACTTCTGGAGAACGGGGATCCCAGTCTTGGTGTGAGCTCATGATGACCCTTGTGGGCCCGGCAGCCGGGCCGTGAGATCTGTTTCAAATGGTGATGGATCAAGGGTAAACCCTGAATCAAGAAGAGCGTGCATGGTGATCCAATTTTTTCTTGAAGTCTTTGATCTAGCTCAATTTTGTGGTTCATCTCTGCGATATGCTGTGGTAGATCTGCCGCAAATTTCCCGGGTTTAAAGGGGGGCTCGCGGGCATCAAGCAGGCCTTGCGAAAGTCTTGAAAATCCGCTAATCAGCCGCATATATTGGATATTGGGGCGTAGGCCCCCTCCCAATACAGGGTTCCACTCATGCGATTCGACAAACTCACCACGAAGTTTCAGCAAGCGCTTGCCGATGCCCAAAGCCTGGCAGTGCGCAGCGACCATCCTTATATCGAAAACGCCCACCTGTTGTCGGCCCTGCTGGCCGACCAAGACAGTGGTACCGCCAGTTTGCTGGCGCGCGCCGGCGTAGCCGTGCCGCGGCTGCAGTCCGAGCTTGAGCGCCAGATCAAGGCCATGCCCACCGTCGAAGGTGCCGAGGCCAATGTGCAAGCCAGCCGAGATCTGCAATCCGCCCTGGCGCGTACCGATAAAGAGGCCGGCCGGCGCGGCGATACCTACATTGCCAGCGAGCTCTATCTGTTGGCCATGGCCGACGATAAGGGCGAGGTTGGCCGTGCACTGCACGAGGCTGGACTGCAGCGCAAGGCCCTTGAGGCCGCCATCGATGCCGTGCGGGGGGGCGCCAATGTGACGGGTGCCGACGATGAAGACAACCGCCAGGCACTTAAGAAATACACACTGGATCTCACCGCCCGTGCGCGTGAGGGCAAGCTCGACCCCGTCATTGGGCGCGATGATGAAATCCGTCGCACCATTCAGATCTTGCAGCGCCGCACCAAAAACAACCCCGTCCTTATCGGCGAGCCCGGTGTGGGCAAGACGGCCATCGTCGAAGGCCTGGCCCAACGTATCGTCAACGGCGAAGTGCCTGAAACCCTCAAGGGCAAGCGCATCCTGGCGCTGGATCTTGCCGGCTTGCTGGCCGGTGCCAAGTATCGGGGCGAATTCGAAGAGCGCCTCAAGGCAGTGCTTAAAGAACTGGCACAAGACTCCGGACAAACCATCGTCTTCATCGACGAGCTGCACACCATGGTGGGCGCTGGCAAAGCCGAAGGTGCCATGGATGCCGGCAATATGCTGAAACCGGCGCTCTCGCGTGGCGAACTCCATTGCGTGGGCGCAACTACCCTGGACGAATACCGCCAGTACATCGAAAAAGACGCAGCTCTCGAGCGCCGGTTCCAGAAGGTGCTGGTCGACGAGCCCAACGTCGAATCCACCATTGCCATCCTGCGCGGCCTGCAAGAACGCTACGAACTGCACCATGGTGTGCAGATCACCGACCCCGCCATTGTCGCTGCAGCAGAGCTCTCGCACCGCTACATCACCGACCGTTTCCTGCCCGACAAGGCCATCGACCTCATTGACGAGGCTGCTGCCCGCATCCGCATGGAGATCGATTCCAAGCCCGAAGTCATGGACAGGCTGGATCGCAGGATCATCCAGCTCAAGATCGAGCGCGAAGCCGTGCGCAAGGACACTGACGAAGCCTCCGAACGGCGCCTGAAAGCCATCGAGGAAGAACTCGAAACCCTGCAGCGCGAATACAACGACTACGAAGAAGTCTGGAAAGCCGAGAAAGCCGCAGTCCAGGGATCACAAGCCGTCAAAGAAGAAATCGAACAAGTCCGCGCCGAAATGGCCGAACTGCAGCGCAAAGGCCAATACGACAAACTCGCAGAGCTGCAATACGGCCGCCTGCCAGAGCTTGAAGCCCGCCTGCGGGCTGCCGAATCCTCTCCAAAAGATGCCGAAGCCAGCAAACCCCGGCTCCTGCGCACCCAGGTAGGCGCCGAAGAAATCGCAGAAGTTGTCTCGCGCGCCACGGGCATCCCCGTATCGCGCATGATGCAAGGCGAGCGTGCCAAACTGCTGGGCATGGAAGCCGTCCTGCACGAGCGCGTCGTGGGCCAGGACGAAGCCGTCCGGCTGGTGTCCGAAGCTATCCGCCGCTCGCGCGCTGGCCTCTCCGACCCCAGTCGCCCCTACGGCTCGTTTTTGTTTCTGGGCCCCACCGGCGTGGGCAAAACCGAGCTCACCAAAGCACTCGCGCGTTTCCTCTTTGATTCCGACAACCACCTTGTACGCATCGACATGAGTGAATTCATGGAAAAACACTCGGTTGCGCGCCTGATCGGTGCCCCCCCGGGGTACGTCGGTTACGAAGAAGGCGGCTACCTCACCGAAGCCGTACGCCGCAAACCCTATAGCGTCATCTTGCTCGACGAAGTCGAGAAAGCCCACCCCGACGTCTTCAACATCCTGCTCCAGGTACTGGATGATGGCCGCCTCACAGACGGCCAGGGACGCACCGTCGACTTTCGAAACACCGTCATCATCATGACCTCCAACATCGGCTCCCAGCACATCCAGAACATGGCCGACCAACCCTATGACGTCGTTAAAGAAGTCATCCGCGACGAACTCAAAACCGCTTTCCGCCCCGAGTTCCTGAACCGCATTGACGAAATCGTCGTCTTCCATGGCCTGGATGCCTCCCACATCGAGCCCATCGCCCGCATCCAGATCAAACGCCTGGCCGAACGCCTTGCTCAGCACGAAATGCGCCTGGAAATCAGCGACGATGCCATCAAGGAACTCGCTCGCGTCGGCTACGATCCCGTCTTCGGTGCCCGCCCGCTCAAACGGGCCATCCAGCAATACATCGAAAACCCTGTGGCCCGTCTGATCCTGGAAGGCACCTTCGGCCCCCGCGACGTCGTCCCCGTCGACTGGGATGGCGAGAAGTTCGTCTTCGAACGCACTCTTCAATAGGCCATAGTGGCACCAACACGCCACTCAACACTCGCAATCGAACAAAAGGGGCTTCGCACAATCCTTGCGCGAAGCCCCTTTTAACGTCGGCCCAGTTCAACCCAGCCCGGTACCCGCCCTACGGGAAATCAGCCTCTCGCCATCCGATCGTCGCATGCCGTCAATCGTGGAGCAGGGGGCTTGGGGGGCGCTGTTGGAGCCCATCCTCACCTCCATGGCGAAGCCGCCAAATTGCGACCTGCGCCCCCCAAGCCCCTTGCTCCGCGATGAGCGCCGAGTTTTAAACCTCCCCCAGCACAGCCCCCCAAAGCTCCCGAACCGCTTCCCGTTCCCGCACAAACTCTGTCATCGGCACCCGCGCCTTCTCCGCCCCCTGCAACCGCAACGCATGCTGCCGCCGCCGAAACACCCGGTACGCATCCGCCACATCCGCCGCCAGCAACCCCGAAATCAACCCTGCCTGCGCCGCCAACCCCAACAGCGCAATATTTCCCAAATTGCCCAGAAGCTCAGGATGCGCGCCCGCCTGGCTCAGCACCAGGAACTGGGTGATGAACTCAATGTCCACCATCCCCCCCCGGTCGTGCTTCAGATCGAACTCTCCACTGCGGTTCGGATGCCCCTGAGAAATCTTCTCCCGCATCGCCAGCACATCCCGGCGCAAAGCCTCCGGATCCCGGGGCAACAACAAGATCCGCTGCCGGATATCATCAAAACGCTGCCCGATAGCTGCATCGCCTGCCACAAAACGGGCCCGCGTCAGCGCCTGATGCTCCCAGGGCCACGCCTGGTTCAGCTGATAATGCTCAAACGCATCAATCGGCAAAGCCAGCAGACCGGCGTCTCCGTCCGGGCGCAGGCGCAGATCAATCTCGTACAGTCGGCCCGAAGACGTCAGCGTCGATAACCACGAGGCAATCCGCCGTCCCAGCTTCGCATATCGCTCGCTTGCCTCCTGATCTGGATCGTCGTACAGAAAAACAAGATCCAGATCCGAGGCATAGCCAATTTCCTTGCCTCCCAGCTTGCCATACGCGATGATCGCAAAATGTGGTGTACCTGGATCTGCCCGGCGTTCTCGCGGCAACACCTGTGGCCATACCCGGTGGATTGCCTCTGCCAGCATCAGATCAGCCAGTGCGGATAAATGATCTGCCAGGCTTTCCACACTTACTACGTTTTCCAGATCCTGCGCCAGCAGCTGGAAAGTCACCTGATGCTGAACGTCCCGCATAAGATTCATCTGCTGCTCGATATCAGGCTGCCCGTCGGGCAGCCGGCAGGCATCCAGATCACTGCGCAACTGTTGTGCCAGTGCCGGGAAATCCGGAGCTTCCATCAGGCTGTGCCATTCGATCAGGCCATCCAGCAGCAGCGGATAGCGGCTGAGGAACTGAGACGCCCAGGGGCTGGCACCGATAAGACGCGCCACACGTGCCAGCGTTTCGGGGTATTCGGCCAGCAGTGCCAGATAGGCGCTGCGTTGTGCGATCTGCTCTACCAGGCTCAGCAGGCGCAATAAAGTGGAGGGGGGATCTTGCGTGGTGGCGGCTGCCTTGCTTAGACCCGGCAATAGCGCGTGCAAGCGCTGCAAGCTGGTACGTGGCAGGCTCTGGATGCGGTGGCTGTCCAGCAGAGCGTCGATCTGCTTTTGCATCTCGTCTGCCTGAGCTTCGCTAAGCCCTGTGGGTGACGTGCCCGGGGGGTCCACAGGTACTTCTTCCGGTGCCGCTTCGTCTCCCATGCCGGCGATGCGAAACGCGTTCTGGAAGCACTCCGATACCATCTGCCGGTGCGCACCCAGCGTGGCCTGAAAGTGCGTTACATCGGGATGCCCCAATGCAGTTGCCAGTGCTGCCAGCTGGTCCGTGTGATGTGGCAGCAGATGGGTCTGTTCATCCTCGCGGTACTGCAGCACGTGCTCGAGCCGGCGCAGATAGACATACGCGGCTTCGAGGCCTTTTGCCTGATGGTCGTCCAAAATACCGGCACGATATTGCTTATGCAAGGCAGCCAGCAGATTGCGCTGCTGCAAGGAGGGCTGCCGCCCACCGCGAATCAGTTGGTTGAGCTGCACCACGAACTCGATCTCGCGGATGCCGCCTTCGCCCAGCTTAATATTGTGCTGTGTGTCCACGCCATGACGTGCCTGTGCGCGGCGCTGCCAATCCGTGCGGATGCGCTCGCGCAATTTGCGCAGGGATGCCAGGGCATCGAAATCAAAATACTTGCGATATACAAACGGGCGGCGCAGTGACTCCAGGGTCTGTGTGTGGCTTGTCCAGTTGACTTCATCAAAAATAGGGCAGGGAATAGCACGTGCCTTAAGCCAGGCGTAGCGCTCCCACTCGCGCCCTTGCGCCACCAGGTAGGTTTCCAGCGCCGCAAAGCTCCAGGCCAGAGGGCCTGCGTCCCCATCGGGCCGCAGGCGTAAATCGGTGCGAAACACATAGCCATCGGCATCCTGCTCGGAGAGGATCGGCATCATTAAGCGGCACACCTTGGCATAAAACTCGTGGTGGCTGATAGGACGGCGTCCGTCGGTTTCACCTTCCTCGTCGTACAGCATGATGAGGTCGATATCCGAGGAGACGTTGAGCTCCTTGCCCCCCAGTTTGCCCATCCCCAAAATCAACATGTCTTGTGGCGCACCTGTCTCGGGGTGGCGCGGCATGCCGTGTGCGTCCATCAGGGTACGCATGGCACAGGCGTACGCTTGCCCGATCGACAGGTCGGCCAGGGCTGACATGGCCGCAACTACTTCATGTAAAGGGGCTGTGCCTGCAATATCGCGTACCATCAGGGCGTAGAACACCCGCTGGCGGACATGTCTGAGAATGCGCTGCAAAGCTGGACGATCCGGCGCAGACTGCGCACCAAGCTCTTCTTCGAACCATGCCTGCAGTGTTTTGCGGCCAACGGCGCCTGAGCAATCCTGCAGCAATCGAGTCTCGGCGTCCGGATGCGCCATCAGGTGGCGGCGCAAGGCGCCAGACCACAGTAGGGCGGGCTTTAATATAATGGCTTCAGACATCGGGTCCATCGCGGTTTGGGTGGGCGGGCCCTGACAGGGCCAGGCCCACAGGGGGCTTTAACATACTGCAAAATCTGGCATGCGCCAATTCATATCAAAGCTTACCTGGCATACCCACCGATGGCTGATCACGCTGCTGGTTGGTTTGTACTTTGTGCTGGGCTTGTTGCTTCTGGCGGGCCGCTACTGGATAGCGCCCCACGTCGATAACTGGCGCCCGCAAATTGCCCAGCAGTTGTCGCATATGCTGGGCGAAACCGTCACGCTGGGCTCCGTCCAGATCTCCTGGCAGGGCTGGCGCCCTCAGTTCAATTTGCGCGATATCCAGATTCTGGCGCAAGACGGACGCCTGCTGATGTCCGTGCCCCGCGTGGATGCGCAGCTGGATTGGACAGCGCTGCTGCCCGGGCATGCGGGTGCCCTGCGGCTTCTGGTGCAAGGCATGAATCTTGACGTTGCACGCACGCACGCCGGCCAGCTGCAGGTGCTTGGCCAGTCTTTTTCGCTTGATTCTACCGGGCAAACCGGCCAGGTACCCACCTGGCTAGGCTGGGTGTTGGCGCAACCGCTGATCGAGTTTCGCGATCTGGGCATCACTTGGCGCGACCAACTGCGTGCAGCACCTGATCTTCACCTCTCTGGCGTGCATGCACTGCTGCGCCAACAAGAAGGTGGCCTGGGGATTTCGCTGTCGGCCAAAGCGCCTGAAGTCGGTGAGGGTCAATTGGCCCTTCGAGCTCAACTGGCCGAAGTGCAGGCCCTTGTCCAGGGACATGTGGGGTCGAAATGGCGGTCATGGCTGCAATTATCCGGTGTTTCGGTAGATCGCTGGCGCCAGTGGCTTGAGATCCCCGCGGCCATGCAGCAGGGGCAAATGGATGCGCAAATCTGGGTGCAGTCTGCCCCCGGTGGTCCGCGTGTGACGGCGCTGCTGGGCGTGCAGGGGTTCCGCTGGCAGGCGGGTGCTCGGGATACCTTCAACGTGCCCCAGGCCCAGGCCTGGTTGCAAGGCCACCTTGGCCAGTGGCAGGCGCTCTCACGTGGGCAAAACGCTGGGCCGGCAGGCCTGGCCTTTGATGTCCGTTCGCAGGGTACCTATCTGGTTCAACCCGACTGGTTTGATGTACCGCTTGCCCTGGGCGTATTGGCGGCCCGCGGCTCTGTGCGCCACGACACTGCCTGGTCGGTTCAGATCGATCAGCTCAACTGGCAAAACAACGACATCACCATGCAGGCGGCAGGCAGCTGGGCGCAGCAGGGATTGGCCGGCCTGGCAGATTTCACGGGCACCATCCAGCAGGCCAAGCTCAATGCGATTCACCGGTATTTGCCGCGTGAAGTCAATGAAGATGCTCGCACCTGGCTGGCTCGGGGCTTGCAGGCTGGCGTGCTCAAGCAAGGGCACTGGCTGCTGAAAGGCGATCTCTCCCGGTTTCCCTTTGGCGACCAACCCGATGCAGGGGATTTTCAGGTGGCGGGCAATTTTCAGGGTGCCCAGATCGAGTTTGTGCCGGACGCGCCCAAAGATCATGCCTGGCCTTTGTTGCATCTGGCAGAGGGCGCCGTGGATCTTCGGCGCATGGATCTGCAGCTCCAGGCAAGTACGGCCACGATGCAGCCGGAGCCAGACAAAACCATCCATCTGAGCGGCCTGCGAGCCCGGATTCCGAATCTCGAACACGATGCCACACTCACTGTTTCTGGACACACCGAAGCGGATGGCGACGTCTATATGGATCTGATTCAGCATTCGCCATTGTCCAGGATGCTGGATGAGGTCTTTGACGAGGCCACCGCCACTGGCGAGTGGAAAATGCCCTTGTCCCTGAAAATACCGCTGCTGCATGTCGATGACAGTCAGGTGCAGGGGCGTATCGATGTCGATCAGGCCAGCTTGCAGTTTTTGCCACAGGCGCCGGTATTCGAGCATCTGTCAGGCCAGATCCACTTCAACGAGCACGGTGTGCAATTGGCCCAGCCGCTGAAAGGCCGGCTGCTGGGGGGCGCCCTGACAGTACAAGGTACCTTGCAAGGCGGCCACGAAGCCCAGGATGGCTTGCGTTTCCAGGGGCACATGACCGCCAGCGCCCTGGCAGAATTTGTGGGTGTGCCCGGTATGCAGCGGCTATCTGGCAAGCTGGCATATCGTGCGCAATTGCGCCGCGAAAAAAGCGACTACACCCTGCAGCTGGATTCTGATACCCAGGGTCTGGCGCTTGATTTTCCAGCCCCGTTGGCCAAACCTGCCGCGCAGCCCCGCAGCCTGCATGTGCGCTGGACAGATGCCGACCCCCAAGACGATATGCTCGAGGTGCGCCTGGGTGATGCGGTGCGGGTACAGATGCGGCACCGGCGCAAACAACGCCAGGGTCCGTATTTCCAGCAGGTGTTGGTGGGCGTTGGAGAAGCCGCAGATGACCAGATGCCGGGATTGCGCATTGCCTTCAAACATCCTTTGCTGGATCTCGATCTCTGGAATCGTATCGTCGATGAGTTTTCTATTCCCCGCCGTGGCCATTCAACGGTACATGCCGGGCCCAGACCCTTGTGGCCCGACCTCTCCCTTTTGGCCGTTCAGGCAGAACAGCTGCGGCTTTTTTCCACACGCCTGGATCAGGCTGTCTTGCGTGTCACGCGCACGCCCGAAGACCAGTGGTCGACGAACCTGCGCTCTAAACAAACCGTGGGCACAGTTAAATGGCGTGAACTCGATGGCCGCGTACAGGGTGCCGTGTCTGCCCGGTTTGCGCGCCTGAGCCTTGGCGATGATGCCCGTGACAAAAGCTCGTTGCTGCCGGATGTGCAAGACACGGAAGACCAGCCGCTGGACGATAATCTCGAAATCCCGGGGCTGGTTTTGCAGGCGGACGATTTCTTGCTGTATGGTCGCAGCCTTGGTGCGCTGCAGATGGATGGTGTGCGCGAGGAAGCAGGCAAGGCCTGGCGCCTGAAGCGCTTGCAGATTGGCAATAAGAACGCACAACTCAAGGGCACCGGCATGTGGCGCTTGCGTGGTGCCGATCGGGGTCTGCACCTGAAGGCTTTGGTAAAAACGCAGGATTTGGGCGCCTGGCTTGATGCCGCTGGCTGGACTGGCTTGCTGGCGGGTGGGCAGGGAACCCTGGACGGCCAGTTCTTCTGGCGCAACTTGCCCTGGCGCAAGGACAAGGCCGACCTGCAAGGGGTTGTTCAGGTGTCCCTCGATAAGGGCCGTTTGCTCAGCGTCGGCTCCAAATCAGCCAAGTTGCTGGAGCTTTTATCCTTGCAATCGATCATGCGCCTGAACCGACTGGATCAGGGGCTTACCGGCTTGCCCAAGGATGGCTTTCCGTTCGACAGTCTGCGCGGCACGCTGCGCCTGGACGGTGGGGTGGCCCGGATACAGGATTACAAGGTGATAGGGCCTGTCGGTACTGCCTTGCTGGATGGCCATACCAACATCATCAACGAGTCGCTTGATCTTCAAGCCGTTGTGGTGCCCAACCTGGATGTCAGTGGTGCTGCCCTGGCGGCGGGGATTGCCATCAACCCCTTGGTGGGGCTGGGGGCGTTTATTACGCAATGGCTGCTTAAGGCTCCGCTGGCCAAAGCCATGACCGTGCGCTATCACGTCACGGGTACCTGGGATGATCTTGTTATTAAAGAAACGCCTGTCAACGCAACTGCACAGTCTTCAGATGCAGGCTCGTCTCCGTCGCCGAAATCCCCTTGATCAGGCGGATGCGCTCCAGCGCATCTGACAAATGGGCAAAATTACTGACGCGTAACTCGGCCAGCATATCCCAGCGGCCATTGGTGTCATGCAATGCCCATACGGCGGGCTCGCCCGATAGCGCATGCACGATGCGGGAAGTTTCGTGGCCCTCGATGGCGATGCTCATCCAGGCGGTGACTTCCTGCCCCTGGGGTTCGGCCTGCACCCTGACGGTGTAGCCCAGGATCTGGTGGTTGCTTTCCATGCGTTTGATGCGGTTGCAGACCGTGCCGCGCGATACCTTGAGTTTTTTAGCCAGAGTGGCGGCAGAGATGCGGGCATCGGCGCGCAGGTAGGCAAGAATTTCGTGGTCGAGAGAATCCATATGGACGGTTTCCTGATGTTTCGCTAATCTGGATGTGTAAATTGTACAAAATATTAGCCATTATTATTGATTTTTGACACTATGAATTGATCAGACGATTGAGAATAATAAAGACAGTCTAGACAGGATCGTTATAGTTCATCAGGAGACACACCATGACATGGATGCTGACCACCACCGATGTCGCCATGCTGGTCAACCGCATGGGGATTGCCAAGGCCCTGGCGGTCTTGGCCCAATATGTTCAGGATGATTTTCTACGTTGGGAGTCGTTCGAAAAAACGCCACGGTTGTCCAGCCATTCGGCGGTTGGCGTGATCGAACTCATGCCCACCACAGACACTGAACGCTATTCATTTAAGTTCGTCAACGGACACCCCGCCAACCCACGCCAGGGCTTGCCCACCGTGATGGCTTTTGGCGCCTTGGCGGACGTCAGCACGGGCATGCCGTTGCTGCTGAGTGAACTGACCTTAACCACGGCTTTGCGTACTGCCGCCACCTCGGTGGTGGCGGCGCGCGTATTGGCGCGCCCGGGGGCGCACACCATGGCCCTGATCGGCAACGGCGCGCAAAGCGAGTTTCAGGCGCTGGCGTTTCACCATATGCTGGGTATCGACACGTTATTTGTCTACGACATAGACCCGCGCGCCAGCCAGAAGCTGATCAAGAACCTATCGGTTTGTCCGGGCCTGGAGGTGCATCTGGCCACCAGCGTGGCCCAGGCCACCGCCAGAGCCGACATCATCACCACGGTTACGGCGGATAAGACCAATGCCCTGATTCTGACCCCCGGGATGGTACGTCCGGGCGTGCACCTGAATGCCGTGGGCGGCGATTGTCCGGGTAAGACAGAGCTTCACCCCGATATTCTCCAGGGGGCCAGCACCTTTATCGAGTTTGAACCGCAGTCCCGTATCGAGGGTGAAATCCAGCAGATGCCTGCTGATTATGGCGTGATTCCCCTCTGGGAAGTCCTGGCTGGCCATCGGCCAGGCCGCCAGGCCAACGACGAAATCACCGTGTTTGATTCAGTAGGGTTTGCACTTGAGGATTTTTCTGCCCTGCGTTTTCTTTGGGATCAATCACGTGCGCTGCACATTGGCCAGGCACTGGAGCTTGTCCCCGAGGGTGATCCTAAAAATCTGTTTGGTGCGATGCGGCGCCTGGGTGCGGCGGATGGTGCCACGGGCGTTGGACAGAAAACCACGCGCTCGCGCCAGGACACGCAGTATGTTTAAACTGCGTTGCAGGTGTTTTATGTCGCAGTGCGTCGCGTGGCGGCACGCACAAAAGGACAGGCCATGACAAAAAAAACAGTTGCCTTGATTGGTGTCCCCACGGATGTGGGGGCTGGGGTGCGGGGCGCCTCGATGGGGCCGGAGGCCCTGCGCGTGGCGGGCCTTGCCCGGGCATTGTCCCGCCAGGGGCTGGACGTGCTGGATACCGGTAACCTGGCCGGCCCGGTTAATCCCTGGCAGGCCCCCGTGCAAGGCTATCGTCATCTGCCTGAGGTTGTTCAATGGAACCAAACCCTGTTTGATGCAGTGTCGATCCAATTGCGCGCCCAGCGGCTGCCCCTGATGTTGGGCGGTGACCACAGCCTGGGGGTGGGGTCTGTCGGGGCGGTTGCGCGGTATTGCCGTCAACAAGGGCGTCCGTTGCGCGTGTTCTGGCTGGATGCCCATACCGATTTCAATACGGCAACACTGACGCCCAGCGGTAACGTGCATGGCATGCCCGTAGCTTGTCTATGCGGTTTTGGCCCCGATGCCCTCGTTAATCTGGGGGGCAGTGGCGCTGCGTTGGGTGTGGCAGACTTGCGCATGATTGGTATCCGCAGCGTGGATCATCAAGAGCGGTTGTTTGTGCATGAACAAAAGCTCGATGTCTACGACATGCGCACCATCGACGAACTGGGCATGCGGGCGGTGATGCAGGCGGCCTTGGCCGATTTGCCAGACGACGCACATATCCATGTCAGCTTTGATGTGGATTTTCTGGATCCTCGCGATGCGCCGGGGGTTGGCACCACGGTGCAGGGTGGGCCCACCTGGCGTGAGGCCCAGCTGTGCATGGAAATGCTGGCCGATACCGGGCGGGTGGGCTCGCTGGATATTGTCGAGCTTAATCCGGCCCTGGATGTGTGCAACAGCACCGCCAAAGTGGCGGTGCAAATGGTTGAAAGTCTGTTTGGCAAAAGTACGCTGGTGCGTGGGGCTCGCTGATGGTCTGGGGCAACACCGGTAGCCCGATCAAAAGGCTGTGCCAGAAAGAAAAAAGCTCCCGAGGGAGCTTTTTTCACGGATGCAATGACATCTGTGGCAAATACATTAATACACTCCTTGGCAGAGCATCGCGTCGGCCACTTTGACGAAACCGGCAATGTTGGCGCCATTGAGGTAATTGGTTGTACCGTTGTCGGTGCCATAGTGCACGCAGTTGCGATGGATGTCGCGCATGATGTCGTGCAGCTTGGTGTCCACTTGCTCGCGGGTCCAGTGCAACCGTTGCGCGTTTTGGCTCATCTCGAGGCCGGATACGGCCACGCCACCTGCATTGCTGGCTTTGCCTGGCGCATACAGCACCCCTGCGGCGATGAAGGCTTCTGCCGCTTCGATGGATGAGGGCATGTTGGCACCTTCAGCCACGCATTTCACGCCATTGGCGATCAGGGTGCGGGCGTCATCGATCTCTAGCTCGTTTTGGGTCGCGCAGGGCAGGGCCACGTCGACCGGTACATGCCAGGGTCGTTTGCCGTCTTCGTAGGTGAGACCAAATTGTTTGGCGTATTCTTCGATGCAGCCACGTTGCTCGTTTTTGAGTCTGATCAGGGCAGCGAGCTTTTCGGGGGTGAAGCCAGCAGGATCCACTACGCAGCCGTGGGAGTCGGACACCGTGATGACACGGGCGCCCAGTTGCATGCATTTTTCGATGGCGTATTGTGCCACGTTGCCAGAACCCGACACGGCTACTGTATAGCCTTCGAGCGATTGGCCTACGTGCTTGAGCATTTCTTCGGCGAAGTACACCACACCGTAGCCGGTGGCTTCGGGGCGAATCAGGCTGCCGCCAAACGACAGGCCCTTGCCGGTGAAGACGCTGCCGGTTTGGTTGGAGAGCTTTTTCATCATGCCGGCCATGAACCCGACTTCGCGGCCGCCCACGCCGATGTCGCCCGCCGGCACATCGGTATCAGGGCCCAGGTGACGATAGAGTTCAATCATCAGTGCCTGACAAAAACGCATCACTTCGGCGTCGGACTTGCATTTGGGGTCAAAGTCGGATCCGCCTTTCCCGCTGCCCATGGGCAGAGTGGTGAGGGCATTTTTAAAGGTTTGCTCGAATGCCAGGAACTTGAGGATGGAGAGGTTGACCGAAGGGTGGAACCGCATCCCACCCTTGTAGGGGCCGATGGCAGAGCTGTGCTGAATACGAAAGCCGCGATTGACGCGGGTGTGACCAGTGTCATCCATCCAGCAAATCCGGAACTGAATGGCGCGTTCGGGTTCGACGATGCGTTCAAGCAAGGCCTGGCTGGCGTAGCGTGGATTTTTTTCGATGAACGGCCACAAACTGTGCATGACCTCTTTGACAGCCTGCATGAATTCTGGCTGGTGAGGGTCGCGCGCCTGTAGTTGTGAAAGAAACTGTTCGACGGAAGGAAGACTCATGAAAGATGCTCGCTTATTTCTTCATCATGTCAAAAAATTCGGCGTTGTTTTTGGTGGCCCGGATTTTGTCCAGGATGAATTCCATGGCGTCCACTTCATCCATGTCGTGGATGAATTTGCGCAATACCCAAACCTTTTGTAAAAGGTCAGGCTTGATCAGGAGCTCTTCACGACGTGTGCCGGATTTGTTCAGGTTGATGGCCGGATAAATACGCTTCTCGGCCAATCGGCGTTCGAGGTGCACTTCGGAGTTGCCGGTGCCCTTGAATTCTTCGTAAATCACTTCGTCCATGCGGCTGCCGGTTTCAATCAGGGCAGTGCCGATGATGGTGAGGGAGCCGCCTTCTTCGAGATTGCGGGCCGCGCCAAAGAAGCGCTTGGGCCGCTGCAAAGCGTTGGCATCGACACCACCGGTAAGTACCTTGCCTGAGGCAGGGACAACTGTGTTGTAGGCACGGGCCAGGCGCGTAATCGAATCCAGCAAAATGACTACGTCTTTTTTGAGTTCGACCAGCCGCTTGGCTTTTTCGATCACCATCTCGGCCACTTGTACGTGCCGGGTGGCGGGCTCGTCGAAGGTGGAGGCCACCACTTCACCGCGCACGGTGCGTTGCATTTCGGTGACTTCTTCGGGACGCTCGTCGACCAGCATCACGATCATCACCGCTTCCGGATAGTTGGTGGTGATGGCGTGGGCGATATGCTGCATCATCACCGTTTTGCCGGATTTGGGGCTGGCAACGATCAGGGCGCGCTGACCTTTGCCGATCGGGGCAAAGATATCCATGATGCGCCCGGTGATGTTCTCTTTGCTCTTGATGTCGCGCTCGAGCACCATGGGCTCATCGGGGTGCAGCGGCGTCAGGTTCTCGAACATGATCCGGTGCTTGATGGCCTCGGGTTGCATGCCATTGACCTTGTCCACCTTGACTAGGGCAAAGTAGCGCTCGCCGTCTTTGGGTGTGCGGACTTCGCCTTCGATGGAGTCGCCCGTATGCAGGTTGAATCGGCGGATCTGAGACGGTGAGATGTAAATATCGTCGGTGCTGGCCAGATACGAGGTGTCGGGTGAGCGCAGGAAGCCGAACCCGTCGGGCAGCACTTCTAGCACGCCATCACCAAAAATTTGCTCGCCTTGTTTGGCGCGCCGTTTCATGATGGCGAACATCAGTTCCTGTTTGCGCAGTCGGCTGGCGTTGTCGATCTCGAGACCGGCGGCCATGTCGAGCAACTGCGAAACGTGCAGCGCTTTGAGTTCGTTCAGATGCATGGGGAAGAAGGGGAAGGTAGAGTCGTTGGACCCGTTACGAGCCCGGAAATGAGCTCGCAGGCACTGGCGTGCGGGATGGGTCGGGGTGAAAAAGGGTTAGAGAGATTCGTCGAGAAAAGCCTGCAACTGAGTGCGTGACAGCGCGCCCACCTTGGTGGTGGCAACCTTGCCGTCTTTGAACAGCATCAGTGTGGGAATACCACGGATGCCGTATTGGGCTGCACTGTTGGGATTTTCGTCGACATTAAGCTTGGCTATCTTTAGCCGGCCTTGGTATTGGGCCGCGGCTTCGTCGAGCAGGGGGGCCACCATTTTGCAGGGGCCGCACCATTCTGCCCAGTAATCGACCAGGACGGGAAGTTCGGATTGGAGCACGTCAGCCTGGAATGACGCATCGCTTACGTGCTGGATGGAGTCGCTCATGGTGTGCGGTAGTGTCGCAGTTGCTAGATAAGGGAATAAACCGGGCAGGACGTTGTGCCGGCGCTTGAAGAAGGGCGCGACAAGCCCGATATCACTAAGCATACCATTATCTTCGTAAAATGGTGACCTTTTTGATGCCTAACCACGGACAGTACATTGAGCACAGCACGCTATGACGAATCTTCGATTCGAGTCTTGAAGGGTCTGGAGCCGGTGCGTCAGCGCCCCGGCATGTACACCCGAACCGACAATCCCTTGCACATCATCCAGGAGGTGATTGATAACGCAGCAGATGAAGCCCTAGCTGGTTTCGGCCAGCACATTGCGGTCAGCTTGCATGCCGATGGCAGCCTCTCGGTGGAGGACGATGGCCGGGGAATACCGGTGGGCGAGCATCCAGAAGAGCACGCGCCGGTGGTTGAACTGGTGTTCACGCGGCTGCACGCCGGGGGCAAATTCAACAAGGCTGACGGCGGTGCATACGCGTTTTCCGGCGGTCTGCATGGGGTGGGTGTGTCAGTTACCAATGCCTTGTCGACGCGCCTTGAGGTCACGGTCTGGCGGGATGGTGGTGAGTACCGCATCGTGTTTGCTGATGGGGCAGTGATAGAGTCGCTGAGCAAGACAGGCAGTGTGGGCAAGCGGCGCACGGGCACGCGGGTGCGGGCCTGGCCTGATCCCCGGTATTTTGATCACGCGCAGGTACCACTGGCGGATCTTGAGCATGCCTTGCGCAGCAAAGCGGTGCTGCTGCCCGGTACCCGCGTCACCCTGAACATCGAAAAAAATGCCCAGCAACGCGAGTGGCATTACGAGTCTGGTTTGCAGGGCTATCTTGCCGAGGCGCTGGCGGGTACGCCTGTGCTGATCCCCATGTTTCTGGGTCAACAATACGCGGGGGCTGATGATGAGCATTTTGCCCGCGGCGAGGGCGCCCAATGGGTGGTGGCCTGGACAGAAGAAGGGCCGGTGGTCCGTGAATCCTATGTCAACCTGATTGCCACCACGGCAGGCGGAACCCACGAATCTGGCCTGCGTGAAGGCTTGTTCAATGCGGTCAAATCCTTTGCCGAACTGCATAACCTCTTGCCCAAAGGCATTCGCCTTTTGCCCGAGGACGTCTTTGCCCGTGCCAGTTTTATTTTGTCGGCCAAGGTGCTTGATCCCCAATTCCAGGGCCAGATCAAAGAGCGGCTGAACAGCCGTGACGCGGTGCGCCTGGTGGGCACGTATCTGCGAAATGCGCTAGAGCTTTGGCTGCACGCCAATGTCGAGCACGGCAAACGTCTGGCCGAGTTGGCCATTGGCCAGGCGCAGGCCCGCACGCGGGCAGCCCGCAAGGTAGAAAAGCGCAAGGGGTCGGGGGTGGCGGTGTTGCCGGGAAAACTTACCGACTGCGAATCCTCGGATGCATCACGCACCGAGGTTTTTCTGGTTGAGGGTGATTCGGCCGGCGGTTCTGCCAAGATGGGGCGCGACAAAGAGTTTCAGGCGATTTTGCCGTTGCGTGGCAAGATCCTCAATGCCTGGGAAGTTGAGCGTGACCGCCTGTTTGCCAACAACGAAATCCACGATATTTCCGTGGCCATCGGAGTGGATCCGCATGCGCCTGGGCAGGATATCGATCTGTCGGGCCTGCGCTATGGCCGCATCTGTATTTTGTCTGATGCAGACGTCGATGGTTCGCACATCCAGGTGCTTTTACTGACCCTGTTTTTGCGCCATTTCCCGCAGCTGATCGACACCGGACATGTGTATATTGCGCGCCCGCCCCTGTTTCGCGTGGATGTGCCCGCGGCCGGCAAGCGGCCGGCGCGCAAGCTGTATTGTCTGGATCAGGAGGAACTGGATGCGGTGCAGGAAAAGCTGCGGGGTGAAAACCTGCGCGAGGGCAGCTGGCGCATCAGCCGATTCAAGGGCCTGGGCGAAATGAATGCTGAGCAGCTTTGGGATACCACGCTCAACCCCGACACCCGCCGGTTGGCTCAAGTGCGGCATGGCGATGAAGGGGTGAAGGCGTCGATGCAGTTGTTTGAAATGTTGATGGCGCGGGGCGAATCGGGGCAGCGGCGCAGCTGGCTCGAAGACAAAGGCAATCTGGCCGAAGTGGATGTTTAAGGAATAAAAATGGATGCCAATACCGCAGATTTATTGACTGCAGACGGGGATGACGGCCTGGTGCTGGCCCGCTACGCCGAGCAGGCTTATCTGGATTACGCCGTTTCGGTGGTGCGCGGCCGGGCCTTGCCGGAAGTCTCGGACGGCCAGAAGCCTGTACAGCGGCGGATACTCTACGCCATGGATGCGATGGGGCTGGGAGGCCAGTCGCGTCCGGTGAAATCCGCCCGGGTGGTGGGTGATGTGCTGGGCAAGTATCATCCCCACGGAGATCAGGCGGCCTACGACGCCATGGTGCGCATGGCACAGGATTTTGTCCTGCGTTATCCGCTGATCGACGGCCACGGCAATTTTGGCTCGCGGGATGGCGACAACGCCGCTGCCATGCGCTACACCGAGGCACGCCTGACGCCCTTCTCGCGCCTGTTGCTTGATGAGCTGGATGAGGGCACTGTTGATTTCATCCCCAATTACGATGGCAGCCAGCAAGAGCCCGTGTGCCTGCCGGCGCGCCTGCCCGTAATGCTGCTTAACGGGGCCTCGGGCATTGCCGTGGGGATGGCCACCGAGATCCCCTCGCACAATTTGCGCGAAATTGCCCGTGCCTGCGTGGCTTTGCTGCGCAAGCCCAACCTGGCTGACGAGGAGCTTTACGCCCTGGTGCCAGGGCCGGATTTTCCGGGGGGCGGACAAATCATTTCGTCGCCAGCCGATGTGGCGCACATTTATGCCAGTGGGCGTGGGTCAATCAAGGCGCGTGCCCGCTGGCACTTCGAGGATCTGGCGCGCGGCCAGTGGCAACTGGTGGTCACTGAGCTGCCCCCCGGCACCTCATCCCAGAAAATTCTCGAAACCATCGAAGACCTCACCAACCCCAAGCCACGAGCAGGAAAAAAATCCCTGTCTTCCGAGCAGCAGCAAACCAAGGCACTGGTTCTGGGGCTGCTGGATACTGTGCGGGATGAGTCCGGCAAGCAAGCCCCGGTGCGGCTGGTGTTTGAGCCCAAGTCCAGAACCATCGACCGTGATGAGTTTGTCAACTTGCTGCTCGTACGCACCGGGCTTGAGGGTAATGTCTCGCTGAATCTGGTGTGTATCGACACCGATGGCCGGCCGGGGCAGCGCAGCCTGCGCCAAGTGCTTGAATCCTGGCTGGCGTTTCGGGCGCAAACGGTTACCCGGCGTACGCGCCACCGCCTGGATAAAGTGCTGGATCGTATCCATATCCTGGAGGGCCGCAGCATTGTGTACCTCAACGTGGATGAGGTGATCCGCACAATTCGTGAGGCGGATGATCCGCGTGATGCCCTGATGCAGCGCTTTAATCTCAGCGAGCGCCAAGCCGACGATATTCTCGAAATGCGCCTGCGCCAGCTGGCCCGTCTCGAGGGTATCCGTATCGAGCAGGAGCTTGAACAAAAGCGCAAGGATCAAGAGGGGCTTGAGCATTTGCTGGACAATCCCGACGCCTTTCGGCGTCTGATCATCCGTGAAATCGAAGCCGATGCCAAACAGTATGGGGACGATCGTCGAACCCTCATCGAGGCGGCCGATCGTGCCGTGATGGAGACCGCCGTGCTGGATGAGCCTGTCACAGTGGTGATGTCGCAAAAGGGCTGGTTACGTGTGCGTCAGGGCCATGGGCATGATGCCGGCCAGTTTGGCTTCAAGGCGGGCGATTCGCTGTACGACACGGTGGAATGCCGCAGCACGCAAGAGCTGCTGGCCATCTCCAGCACCGGCCGCACCTACAGCGTGCCAGTGGCCGGCCTGCCTTCGGCCCGCGGAGACGGCCAGCCCATTTCCTCGATGGTGTCGCTTGAGCCCGGCAGCCGGATCGTGCACATGCTGGTGGCGGCGGCCGATCAATCCCTGATGCTCGGCGTGGTGTCTGGCTATGGCTTCAGGGCCACGGCGGGAGACCTCAGTACCCGTCAGCATGCCGGCAAGCAGTTCATCACGGTAGATAAGGGCGAAACCTTGCTTAAACCCCTGTTGCTCGGCCCCGGGGATCAGGCGCTGGCCTTGCTGAGCCAAAAGGGACGCTTTTTGGTGGTGGCGCTCGATGAGCTCAAGACCTTGTCGGGTGGCGGACGCGGCACCATTCTGATGGGTCTGGATGATGATGATCATCTGGCGCAATGGGCGGCTGTGGGGCCGGCTGGCGTCGTACTGCGCGGTCTGTATCGAGCCCGCGACACCGAGTTGTGCCTGACGCCCGACGACCTGGCCGCCTATGCCGGGCGGCGCGCACGCAAGGGCAAGTTGCTGGATGTCAAAATCAAGCAGCCCAGCCTGTGGTCGGGTACGGCTGGTTAACAATGCCGAGAGGTCTAAAATAACGGATTGGCGTTGGTTTTTTCGGAATCTGAAATGAGCTTCAAGGTGTCGGTGCAGCCGGCTGGCCAGGCGTTTGTGGCCAAGCCTGGGCAAACCATACTGGATGCTGCTCTGGAGGCAGGCATCGTGCTGCCTTACAGCTGCCGCAACGGAACATGCTCTACTTGCCGCGGACGGGTGGTGACAGGTGATTATGAGGCCGGGCCTGCCCCCGGCCGCGTTCTGGATGCGGCCGATCTCGCACAGGGCTACACGCTGCTGTGCCAGGCGTGTCCCACCTCTGACGTCACCATCGAGGCTGAAGAAGTGCGGATGAGGGGCGATATCGTGGTGCGCAAGATGCCGGTGCGCGTGCATGCATTGACACCTTTGGCCACCGATGTCACCGAGCTCACCCTGCAGCTGCCCTCAGCCGAAGCGTTTAATTTTCAGCCGGGGCAATACCTGGATTTCCTCTTTAAAGATGGCCAGCGCCGCAGCTATTCGATGGCCTGCGCCCAGGCCCAAGACCACCGGGTGCAATTACACCTGAGGCATACACCGGGCGGTTTTTTCACCGACCGCGTCTTTGGCGTCGGCGAGTCGCCCGTCAAGCTGCGTGATATCTTGCGTATCGAAGGCCCGCTGGGTTCGTTTTTCCTGCGCGATCAACCGCAACCCATTGTCTTTTTGGCCAGCGGTACCGGGTTTGCGCCCATCAAGGCCATGATCGAGGCCATGCTGGTGCAAGGCGATGTCCGTCCTGCTGTGCTGTACTGGGGCGGGCGCCGGCCGGCTGATCTTTATCAGATGGATCTCCCTCGGGCATGGGCAGCGCAGTGGCCGGGGTTTCGCTTTGTGCCGGTGCTGTCCGATACACAACCCGAAGATGCCTGGAGAGGCCGCGCGGGCTGGGTACATCAGGCGGTGATGGCCGATTTCCCGGATTTGTCCGGACATCAGGTGTATGCCTGCGGCGCGCCGGCAATGGTCGAGGCCGCCCGCCACGATTTCACCCGAAAATGCCAGTTGGCGCCAGACATGTTCTACGCTGATGCCTTCACCACCGAGGCCGATCGGGCCGAGGCCCAGGCATGAAAATTGCGGTGTTGGGTGCCGGTATTATTGGTGTGTCCAGTGCGTGGTGGCTGGCCCGCGCAGGACACGAAGTTGAAGTCATCGATCGCCAACCCGGCGCAGCCCTGGAAACCAGCCGGGCCAATGGCGGACAGATATCCGTGTGCTACGCCGAGCCCTGGGCCAGCGTCCATACGCTAAAGAAGGTGTTGCGCTGGGTGGGGCGTGCCGATGCGCCGCTGCGTTTCAGCCCACGCCTGAGCCTGCGCCAGTGGATGTGGTGCGCACGCTACCTGAATGAGTGCCGCCCGCCACGATTTGCACGCAATGTGCGTGCCATGGTGGCGCTGGCCCAATACAGCCGCGCAACCCTTCGCGAGCTGCGTACAGATCTGAACATTGATTACAACCATCTCGAGCGCGGCATCCTGGCGTTTTACCGCCATCCGCGGGAGTTCGAGCATGCCCAGGCCAGTGCGGCGCTGATGCGGGAGTTGGGTGTGGATCGCCAGGTGGTGGACGCCGCTGAGGTGCTGCGCATCGAGCCCGCATTGGCCGCGGCCCGTGATCCTATCATCGGTGGAGATTTCACCGCAGATGATGAGTCTGGCGATATACATCTATTTACCCGTGCGCTGGCCGGCCATGCACAAGCGGCTGGCGTGCGCTTTCGTTTCAATACCCGGGTCAATCGTCTGCATGCCGTGGATGGCAAGGTGTCGGTTGCCGAGATCGTCGAGCCCGATGGTTTTTTCAGGTCTTTGCATGCGGATGCCTATGTGGTGGCGCTGGGCAGCTTCAGCCCGATGCTGCTGGCCCCTTTAGGGCTGGCCTGCCCGGTGTATCCGGCCAAAGGCTATTCGGCCACCTTCAACCTGCGAGATCCCGCCGCCGCCCCCATGGTCAGTTTGGTTGATCAGGAAATGAAAATTGTCACATCACGCCTGGGCAATCAGCTGCGGATGGCCGGGACGGCGGAGATTGGTGGATATTCACGCGCCTTGGATACGGGCCGTTGCAATCAATTGGCCGAACATGCACGTTCCTTGTTCCCAAGTGCGCTCGATTTTGATAATGTTCAGTTCTGGTCTGGACTGCGGCCCCTTACCCCTTCAAATGTCCCGATGATCGGGCGCTCCCGGTTACGCAACCTGTATGTCAATACAGGTCATGGCAGCCTGGGATGGACTATGGGAGCTGGCTCAGGCAGGGTTTTGGCCGATCTGATTTCCGGGCGCCGGCCAGATATCGACTTTCCTTTTTTGGATTAAATCATCATGAGTTTTCCCATGGCTTCCGGCGTGCGTCGCCCGGGCTTGTGTACGGCCTGGACTTTGGCCGCGCTGGTTGCTTCAGGCTCGGCTTGGGCCGCTACGGATGTGCCAGTCTGGCTCAGCCTGGATAGCCACAACACGGATGCGTTTGAATCGCTGGTCAAGGCCTATAACCGCAGCCAGTCGGATGTTCAGGTAAAGGTGCGCTCGTTTGACACGCCCGAGGAACTCAGCCAGGCACTGGATGCGGCAGCCAAAAGCAAGTCGCTGCCGGCGCTGGCCCAGATCGGCGATAGCCATACGCTCGAGGACATCTCGCAACGGTCGTATGTCCAGCCTTTTTATACGCTGCAAAAATCCGCACCGCTTAAAAAAGTGGATTGGTTCGTGTCCTCGGACAACGCCTTCATCCATGATGCCAAGGGCCGCCTGATGGCGTTTCCGGCCATGCTCGAAGTCCCCGTGATGTATTACAACGAGGATGCCTTCAAAAGGGCAGGCATTGTGCCGGCCATCCCGCAGCGTACCTGGATGAGTCTCCAGGGACAGCTGGTCAGCATGGCCAACAAGGGCTCGCGCAAATGCCCGCTCACATCCAATCTGCCGGTATCCATCAACCTCGAAAACCTGGCGGCCGTCAATAATCAGCTGTATGCCAGTGCCGATAACGGCCTCAAGGCCAAGGGCCTGCCCAGTTTTTCGTTTGATGTCACCTATGTGCGCCATCTGTCGCTGATGATCAGCTGGGTGCGCTCGGAGATCATGGTGCGCCCGGATGCCGGAATGCGTTCCATCAGCCGGTTTGCCAATGGCGAGTGCGCCGTCATGATGTCCAGCTCCGGGCATATCGGGCAGTTCAACCAACAACGCAAGTTGCACTACGCCGTATCGGGCTTGCCGTACTACCCAGAGGTCACCAAGGTGCCCGGTAATCCCTTTATCAGCGGTTCCGGGTTGTGGGTAATGAAATCCAGCAAACCCGTGACCGATGCCACAGCAGCGTTTCTTGGCTGGCTGGCCCAGCCCGATCACGCCGCGCAGTGGTACCAGGAAACCGGTTATCTGCCACTAACAAAAGCTGCTTTCAATAAGACACCTGCCAGTTACTATGCCAACCTGGGACAGTGGCGCAACCTGGTCGCTGTGTATGCCGGGCGCTCGGCAGTCACGGGCCAGGGGTTCCGGATCAATAACTACCCTGAGATCCGCACCAAGTTCCAGCAGATCATCAATTCTGCCCTGGACGGTAAGCAGCCGGCTGTCACGGCGCTCAATGCAGCAAGCGCCGAGGGTAATCGCATGGTTCGCCAGCGCTAAAACATCCCAGATTTTTTTATCCGTTCGTATATCCCAGTCTGGTGGCGGGTTCGCCACCAGACCACCATAGGCACCCGATACCCGATATCTGGTGCCTGTTTTTTTGCCGGATCCGGGGGCTTACCTGGAGAGAGGCATGATCAAGATCTTGGGTGCGGTGTGTTTCAGCCTGGCGCTGGCAGGGTGTGCCACGCCGCAAAGCGAGGCCTGGTGGCGGGAGTTCGCCGGTTTGTCACCGCGTATTGCTCAGTACCATTTTGGCTGGCAACTCTCTGGCGATCCTGATCTTGCCCCCTTGCAGGTGTTTGATGACGGCACGGACACCTGGCTGCAGTATCCGGCCGGGCAGGCAGTACCTGCCGTATTTGCCCGCACGCCCGCCGGTGACACCTTGCTGAGGGTACAGCGTGATGGTGATTATTTGCGTGTACGAGGTGTACAGAGCCATCTGCTGATGCGCGGTGGCTTGTCCATGGCCGAGGCCCGGCGCCAGGGGGTAGGGCTTGGTTCCGTGGGGGCGTTGGCAGCGCCTGCACCTACCCCTGCACCGGTGGTGTTGCCTGTGGCCACGGCTGCCCCGGTGGCGGCTTCCGTTGCCGCACCTAAACCGGTGGCGGCGCCCGTTCCTAGGTCTGTTCCCGCCTTGATGCCCAGCCGCCCGTCCGGTGCCAGTCAGGTTGTCCAGGCTGCTTCTCCTGGCACTGCGCCTGGTGCGCGTCTTGCACCTGCCAGTGCCCCCATCGCACAGGCAGCAGGGCTGCCATTGGTTGGCAAAAAGCAGTCCTTCGAGGTGACACCAGGAGATGGCAATGTACGCCGTGCATTGGGGCGCTGGGCGCGGCAAGCCGGCTGGACCTTCGAGCCTGAGCACTGGGCGGTAGATGTGGATATTCCGCTGGCCGGCTCAGCCGAATTCGACGAACCTTTCCGTAACGCAGTACGCAGTCTTCTGGCCGCCACCGAACTCGGCGACCGGCCGGTTCAGCCGTGTTTTTATGCTAATCAGGTGATGCGTGTAGTGCCCTTGGCCCAGCGCTGTGATCGTACGCAGCTTGGTGGAGAATCCTGATGAAGGGGCGTTGGCTGATCAGCCTTGCAGTGTTGTTGCTACTGCCCGCCTGTGCTCTGCAAGAAAAATTGCAACAAGCTGCACAGGATTATCGACAACTGGATAAGTCCGTGGTGCAGGGACATCAGCGTTTTGGTCGCAGCGTCGAAAATCTCCAGCACCGTCAGGCCGCCCAGGAGGTCGATAAGCCTTGGGTTGCAGGGCCTGCGCAGCCCCTGGCCCGAGAGCTTTCCCTGCCACCGGCGCTACGTGCGCAGGTTCGCACCACCTTGCTGTTTGCTGGTGGTACGGACAATCTGCGACGTATTGCCCGACGCATCTCCGCGGTTACCGGTATTCCTGTTCATGTGCGCCCAGACGCCATGTTGCCGGCTGCCCACTTTTTGCCGCGCCTTGCGCAAGCTGCTGTGCCCATGCCTGCGCAAGATCCCGAGCAACCCTTCGATCTGGCAGCCCAGCCCGCGGCATTGCCTCTGATCCTGGATCGTTTGTGTGCCCACCTGGGTATTCGCTGGCGCTATGCCCAGGGCCGTATCGAGTTTTTCCGTACCGAGACACGGGTGTTCAATGTCCGTGCGCTTACCCTGGATGCCAAGGCGCAGGCCAGCCTGGGCCTGGCGGGTAGGCAGGGAGAGGGCGGCTTTATCAGTACGTCCAGCACACAGTTGCACAGTAGCGATCAGAATGTGCTCAAGACGGTGCGTGCGCGGATAGAGCCATTTTTGTCGCGAGCAGGTGTCCTGGTGGCCGAGCCCGGTGCGGGCGCCACCGTGGTGGTCACGGATTTGCCTGAGGTGCTTGATCGCATTGCAGGCTACCTGGACAAGGAAAACCGTGCGCTCACGCGCCGAGTCAGGCTGGTGTTTGAAGAACTCACCGTGGCACTCAACGAGCAGGCCCAGGCCAGCCTCGACTGGAATCTGGTGTTTTCCGGGGCACAGCTGGCCGCCAGCCTGACGGTGCCTGCCCTGGCCAGTGGGCCAGCGGGCAGGTTAGGAGCAGGGCTGGGCACGGGCTCGATGAGCGGCAGTGAGGCGGTGATCCGGGCACTGGGAGAATCCGTACATCTGGTGCGTCGCAGCAGCGTACCCATGCTTACACTGAATCGTCGGCCGGTTACCCATGCAGTGCGCACCACCTTCTCTTATATCGATCGCGTTCAAACCACGCCCCTATCCGGTACCAACGGTTTGGCCGTGCCTGCGGTTTCTGTGAATCAAAAAGAAGAAACCGTGGGATCTTTGCTGACGCTGGTACCAGATGCCCAGGAAAACGGGCAAATTTTACTGTCGCTGGCGTACGACAACACGGTCGCGCAACCCTTAAAAACAGTCACATTCGGCGACAAGGCCAATCCTCTGCAATTGCAGCAGCTCACCATCGAAGGCAATGGCACCGTGCAGCAATTGGCTTTGCAGCCAGGGCAGCCACTGGTGGTCTCGGGGTTTGACCGCCAGCAGTCTGAATCCACCGAACGGCGCCTGAATCCAGGCTTGCCAGCTATTTTTGGGGGCGGCAACCACCTGCAATCCCAACGGCTGGCCACCGTGCTCATCATCACCGCCCAGGTCGAAGAAGGGCTTTGAACCATGACGCTCGTCCATCTTGTTCGTGTGGCCAGTATCCCGCTGGTGTTTGGCCTGAGCTGGGTGCCGGTGCTTGGAGACTCCGCGCGTGCACAACGCCTGGCCCGTCGCGAAGGTGCACGCCATCAAATACTGTCAGGAAATCCGCCCGCTGCCTTGGGGCTGGCCACTCGCTTGCCTGTCACCGAGCCGTGCTGGTCGGCTGCCGATCTTCTGGCGCGCCTGCATCCCCAGGGGTCGTGGGCCTGTGTGCTGCCTCTTGGCGCGCAGCATTGGCACCTGCTGGGATGCCACGAAGGTGTGGCCTTGGCCCGGGCCGACCGCCGCTACCCCACCGAAAGCCTGGCCTTGCAGGCGCTGGATGCCTTGCGTGGTGCGTATCCAAAATTGCAGATACCGCCGGCGGCTAGCCAGACAGAGGCGCTCCTGCAGAAGCTGGCTCTTGCTGCGGCGGGGGCGCCACCCCTGGGGCGTGTCCCTGCTTGCCGTTCAAAGTGGCTGGTGTCAGTGGCCGGGCTTCTGTTGCTTACTATCTTGGGTGGGCAATATTGGGCCACATCACGGGCAACGCCCGTGCCGCGCGCGGATGCCCGGCACGCCTGGCAAGCGGCGCTTCAGCGGGCCATGGCTGCCCGCCCGGTGCATGGCAAACAGGGTACCCGCCACTTACTGGCAGCAGTACAGGCTCAGCCGGTGCGTGTGGCCGGGTGGGTCCTCGAAACCATGCGCTGCCAACTGGGCTCGCAGCACTGGCAGTGTGCCAGCGACTACCGGCGAGTTGCGCCGCAGGCTAACAATCAGGGCTTGATGCAAGAAGCCCCCACCGGTTGGCGTCTGGATTTTCCGTCGCTGGACACGGCTCGTGCTCAGTGGTCTCCAATGGTCAGCAGCCAGGTGCCTGCGCCGCAGGATCTGCCGGCCGCTCAGTTGCTTGCGCGCCGTTGGGCCAGTGGCTTGCAGGCGGTCTTGCCGGCCTTTACATCGGTGCAGCTCAAGCCTCCGCAACCTTTGGCCTTGCTTGCCCCGCGTGATGTCCAGGGGCAGTTGATCCCCCAGCCCGCCGATCTGCCCGTGGTAAGAGTGCGGCCACTCAGTGTCCGGGGGCCGCTGAGATCCGCAGATTTGCTGGCACCTCTGGCTCAGGCGGTGTCATGGCAAAAATTGGTGCTCAGCCACGCGCCAGGTGTCCGCCCCAGCCTCAAAAACAGCCGTCTTATCTTGCATCTCGAAGGGGCCGTGTATGAAATCCGTCACTAACCGTGTTCAGCCTCAACCCGTGCGCTTCAAGGCAATGTGCCGTCATTTTTGGGTTGGCTTGGCCATGCTCTTGTGGTCCTGCGGGTTGGCAGCCACGCCACCAGGGGCCGATGCGCCGGTGTCGTCGACTCCCGAGGAATCATGGGAAACTCAGTCCGTACGCGAGTTGTTGCAGCAGGATCTGCAAGACGCCCGGCAAGCATCCGCCCCAAATCCAGGTGTGGCTATCTCGGGGGTCAAACCCTCTGTACGGCCGGTGATGGCGCCACGCCTGGTGGCCCTTTACGGGGTGGGCCGGGCGCTGATGGCCGAAGTTCAAGTAGGGCAAAGAGCCTATCTGTACGTACGTGGCCAGCCTTTTCCGGCGGGTCACACGGGTGACTCTGGTGTCTATCAACTCAGGGGGATGAACGGCGCCTGCATACAACTCGAACGCGGAGAAGACCGCCACTCCTTGTGCTTACGCATGTTGCTGGGCGAGGCGCAACCATGAAGATCTGGTCTTCTCCTTTGGCAATAGCGGAGCCCTCGGCACCCTTTTGTTTAGCTGCGGCGGCCACCATCGAGCACGCCGGCCAACTGGCGCAGCTGCAGCCGCCTGTGAGGCGCCTGGCTGCCCGGCAATTTGAAGTTGATTCTTTGGCCGACCGGATCTGTCCGGTTGAGCGGACAGACGGCAGTATGACGTTGCTTGCGCGGGCGGAATACGTCGGCAGTGATCAGGCAGATGCGTTGGAGCGGCGCATGCAGGCGGCAGGATTTGTGCTGTCCGATCCGGCCCGCTATGTGCTGCCAGCGGCTTTGTTGCTGGCCCTGTCGCGAGATGCCGGTGTGTTGGCCAGCCCCGCGCCCGCCAGCCGGACACCCACAGCGCTGGCGGGTGTATTTCAGGACCTGATCGAATGGGGCGTGGCGCATCGGGCCAGCGACTTGCACCTCAATGTTCATCAGGATGCCGCCGCATCCGATGTGCGGTTTACCGTTGCGGGCCGGTATATTGCCCCCGAGCGCTTTCGCTTGATGCCCACCGATTTGCTGCTGGATGTGCTGGCCGTGGCCTGGATGGATATTCAGGGCGGCAATGGCGCGGTGTTTGACCCTCAACAAGAGCAGCAGGGCACTTTGCGCCGCCAGGTTCAGGGGCGCGCCTGCGTGTTGCGCTGGGCCTCGCTGGCGGCGGATCGCGGCCCAAGCGTCTGTCTGCGCTACTTGGCGCAGGATCACAGCCTGGTGCAGGCCAGCCTCCAAGACCTTGGCTATCGCGCCGATCACATTCAGTGTTTCGATCGCGTGCTGCGCTCGGAGGGGGGTGCGATTGTGTTGGCCGGAACCGTGGGTTCCGGCAAATCAACGACGCTCACCAGTTTGATAGGCCGTCTGCCAGATGAGCGCAAGATCATCACTCTTGAAGAGCCGGTTGAATACCGCATCGAACGTGCAATTCAAAACAGCATCACCCGCAATCTGGATCAGCAGGCATCCGCACCGTATGCAGCCAAACTGCGCACCTTGAAGCGCTCGGCCATGACAGATGTGCTGCTGGGTGAAATTCGCGACCAAGACAGTGCCCTGGCTTTTATGGATCTAGCCAGCTCTGGCGTCAATCTGTATACCACGGTGCATGCGCCCTCAGCCGCCGCCATCATTGATCGCTTGAGTTCCCGGTTTATCGGTATTCCAGCCGACTTCCTGCATACGGCCGGGGTGCTGAAGCTATTGGTGTTTCAGGTGCTGTTGCCCAGGCTGTGCTCACATTGTGCGCTGCCGGTCAGGCCTGTGCGTACAGAGGATGTCCGTGGCGTGTCGGGGTCGCCAGAAACGGCAGCCTGGCTGGATCGTATCGAGCAACTCTGGCAGGTATCGCCCCGGCAGCTGCGTGTGCGTAACCCCGAGGGATGCCCGCATTGCCGGCTGCCTCAGCTACCCGCACTGGCCGGCTATGCTGGCCGTACGGTGGCGGCAGAGCTCCTCGAACCAGGCCTGTCTCCAATGCAGCACGGGGCTGCGGATCCCTATCTTCCTGATTCCACCTATAGCGCGATGGCACACGCCGTGCAAAAAATGGTGGCCGGTGAGGTAGATCCGCACGATATCGAGATGCGCTTCATGGCATTTGAAACACTGGCATTGCGCCGTCAGTCCCGTGCACCTCAATCAGCATTTCGGCAGGTGGCCCGATGCGGCGTCTGAGCCTCTGGCCGGGCCAGGTCGGCCTATGGCAGCACAGGCTGGATGCCTGGCGTTTCTCGGCTCACCGGGCAGATTATCTGGATTATTTGCATGCGGTGCTTTATGGGGCGCAAGGGCACCTGACACTGCGTGAGCTATTTGACCGGGATGCCAGACGATACGGCCGGCGTACGGTTCGTGGACGGCTGTCGCGGCAGTGGTCACTGGTGTGCGAGGCCAGTGGCGGTGATCTGCATGCCACCTGGAAGGGTTGTTTTCCAGATGATGAGCGCGCCTTGCTGCAGCTTGCTCAGGCATTTGGCAATGCGCGGCTCATGGCCTGCTTTCAGGCCCTTGCCCGACATCTGGGCTTGCTGATCCAGGCCAGGCGGATGCTTTGGGCGACGCTGGGTTCAGCTGCCCTGGCTCTGGCGGTGGTCAGTTTGCTGATGCTGGCACTGCCCGCCTGGACCGTCCCTGCCTTGCAGCAGGCCTTTCAGGGCTTGCCTCCTGCCTATCACGGCACCTGGGCACAAAGCCTGTTTGCTTTTGCCGGCTATCTGCGCATATGGGGGGGTGGAATACCGATCCTCACGGTAGCCCTGCTGTCAGGCGGGCTGTTCAGTTTGCCGCGTACCTCCGGCCATGGACGCCGTCTGTTCGATCGGTTTGGCCCATGGCGTCTGTATCGCAATGTGCAGGCCTTGCGCCTGCTGGCACTAGTCACCATTCTCCTGCAACCCGGCACAGGCCATTCCACGCAGTTACGCCCCGTGATTGTCCTGCTGTTTGAGACAGCCTCGCCCTGGCTTGCTGCCCATTTGCGCAGGATGGTGGCCAAGATCGACCAGGGTGAGACAGGGGCTGACGCGTTTGACACCGGTTTGCTGGATCGTGATGTGTATTGGTATCTGGAGGACATGGTTGCCGCGCGCGGCTTGCAGGAAGGTCTGCAGATTGTGCACCAGCGCATGGCCCAGGTCTGGTTTCAAAGGATTCAGCTGCAGGCACAGGTCTTGCGCTGGTTGGTGCTGCTGGCGGGTGTTGCCAGCGTGCTGGCATTGGGCCTGTGGCATTACGCGGCCATCGATGATCTGCGCCGCGGCTGGATGATGTTTCAGGCCAGCCAATAAGGGCGGGCAAATTGGGCCGGCTACCGGCAAAGGAGACACCATGCGTAATCATTTTCTTCATCTTCGTCGATTTTCTGCAGGCAAAGACACGCGGCATTCACAGCAGGGCTTTTCCCTGATCGAAGTCTCGATTGTGACTGCCATCGTGCTCCTGATTGCAGTCATTGGCATTCCGGCGATCGGCAGCTATGTGCTGGAGAACAAGGTGCCCAAGGTTGGCCAGGAGCTGGCCCGTTTCATGATGCAGACCCGCATCAATGCCAGCACGGCTGGAGACCCGCCCTATAGTCAGATCAGCAACGCCAATCTGGTTTCGATGGTGGCAGATTCCAGCGTGCTCACACGGGCCAGCGATGGTGCCGTGCTGCACGGTCTGGGCACAGGGGCGATCGAGGTCGAGCCCGATGAAGCGGGTGCCGGGTTTCTGTTGCGTCTGCAGGCGGTCAATCATGTGGCGTGCCCTTCGATTGCATCGGTGCTGCAGCGTGTCGCTGATCGCATCACAGTCAGCAACCAGGGAGGCGCGGCCATTACCGTCAAGGATGCCACCACACCATACAGTGCGCTCACCGCCGAGTCTCACTGCAGTCGTGGGGACACCAATCAGTTTGTGTTTTATGCGCGCTGATTTAAGTTGCGGCGGCAAGCTGTCCTGGCCTTTAGCAGCCCGTTGGCGGGTAGCCTTGCGTATGACGGCGTCTATTGCTGGCAGGCACCAGCAGGGTTCACTGTTGCTCGAATTCATGGTGGTGGCCGCCATCGCCCTGGTGCTCAGCATCTGGGCAACGCACGAGTGGGTGCAGCGCTCCCGTGCCTTGCAGGCGCAGGCACTGGCGGTGTGGATGGAAACCGCCCGGGTAGCGGCCGACGGCTATCTGCAGCGCTACCAGCATTCGCTCAAGCAGGCGGATGTAGAGGCTGTCATGGCCTCGGAAGGGTTTGCCAACTGGCAGGCACCCAGTGTGCCAGAGCTGCAGGCAGCCGGTTTGCTGCCCGCGCATTGGCAATCGGCTGGGCCCCTGCGCCAACAGCTGGTCTGGCAAGCAAGTCGCACAGGCAGTTGCCCATTGGCTCCGTGCACTTTGCAGGCCCTGGTGGTGGCTCAGCCCGCCTTGCAGGACAAGCACGGGCAGGTGGATCGCTCCTTGGTGGCCGAGTGGCTGCTGGCTGCTCGTGGCCGTGGCCTGGTGGTCTGGCCGCATGCCGGCGATTGGCTGAGCGGGTCCGGGGTGCGCGTGCCTGTGCCTGTCGGGGCAGGATGGCAGCCGGGTACGGTGGCCTTATTGTCTGCACAAGCCGGCAGTGCTGTGGCTGAAACCCCTCCCGATATAGATTCTCCCGTCAACACAGACGATTTTTTGCGCGTACGGGATGAGCGTGATCCCGATTTTCAGGGTGATGTCACGGTGCAGGGCAGGGTACGCAGCAATACCACCTTGCAGGCCGCGCAAGGCCTGCGGCTTGATCAGGGGTGGATTCGATATGGTGGTTGTGGCACAGAGAACCTGATCGGTCGCAACGGCATGTACCCGGGGCTCTTGATCTGTTTGCAGGGCCAGTGGCAGCCGCTGGCCCGGCCTGCTGGTGGCGGCTATCTGTTTAACAGCCGCAGAGGCTGCGTCAGCCAGACAGGTGCCAGTACGGTCAACCCAAACACAGGTGCTTGCAACTGCGGGATTGGCTACCAGCCTGTGCTGGTGGCCGAAACCGGCTCAGTCATGGCGCCCGAGGGCTTGAGCCAGGGTGTGGTATGCCATCCGGGTTAAAACCAAAGCACCAAAAAGCAGGGCAGCTTAAACAAGCCGCCCTGTTGTGATGCCGCCTGGCTGCTTAAAGCCAGGCCTTGCTTATTGACCGCTCCAGGCCGCAATCACGGCGCGTTCTTCGTCCGTCATTTTGGTGAGGTTGGCCAGTGGCATGTATTTGTTGGCCACCACCTGCTTGATCTGCGCAGCGTGTTGCAAGGTCTCTGCGTTGGTGTCCAGCATGATGCCGGCGGGTGCTGCAGCAAAACCAGGCTGCGTGGGTTTGGCCGAGTGGCATTCAACACAACGCGCCTGGATGATCCCGTGTACTTGTTCGATGGATACGCCTGTAGTGCTTGCCGCGCTGGCTGTCGTGCTGCCCGCCTGGCTTGTGGCGGCGGCCAGCGGTATGGGTGCCGGTGCGGGCGAGGGTGCTGCAATCCAGCCAATCAGTGCCAGCAACACGATGCCAACAGCCGGATAGCGCAGGTCGTTTTTGCCCAGGTGGCGCAGCACAAAGTACTGGCGGATCACCGCGCCGGCAAAAATGAACAGCGTCATGATGACCCAGGCGTATTCGTTTGAGTAAGTAAACGAATAGTGGTTGCTGAGCATCAGGAAAATCACCGGCAGGGTGAAGTACGTGTTGTGCACCGAGCGCTGTTTACCCCAGGCCCCGTCCAGCGGGTTGGGTTTTCCGCCCGTTTTCAAGGCTTTGACCATACGCCGCTGCCCGGGGATGATCCAGAAAAATACGTTGGCCGACATGCAGGTGGCCATTAGGGCGCCGGTAATCAAAAACGCAGCCCGGCCCGGGAAAATCTGCGAGGTCAGCCAGGCAACAATTACCATCATCACGCCCACAGCGGCACTCAGCCACCCATCGTGGTTAACAGTGGGGCTGATGATGCGGCACAAGCGCGAATACACGTTGTAGCCAATCACCAAAAACAGCACAGCCAGGATGCCGGCCTCAAAGCCGCTCATGTTGCGGGCCCATTCCCAGGGACTGGCGGGGTTTACCAGATAGATATCGGCTTTCAACAGATACAACAGCATGAACAGCCCGAAGCCGGACAGCCAGGTGGTGTACGCCTTCCAGAACGACCAATGCAGGTCGTCGGGGAGCTCGGCCGGGTTGGTGAGGTATTTCTGATTGTGATAGAAGCCGCCACCGTGCACGGCCCAAAGTTCTCCGTAGACACCCAGCTTCTTGCTGTGTTCGCCCTTTGGGGCGTGCAGGCTTAGGTCCAGCATCACAAAGTAAATCGATTCGCCAATCCAGGCGATTGCTGCGATGACGTGCAGCCAGCGCAGCAGCAAATTGCCGTATTCCAGAAAAAAACCTTCCATGACGAGGTCTCCTCTATTTTTATATTGGGTTTTGATGTGTGCGCGCGGAGGTGTTTAACTGCCGCGGTAGGTGGACCATGTCCAAGGCGTCACCACCAGCGGGACGTGATAGTTTTGCTCTGGTTTGGCAATACCAAACCGAAGCACCACCACGTCCACGAAGCGCGGTTCCGGCAATGCAATGCCTTTGCCCGCAAAGTAGTCTCCCGCATGGAAGACAAGCTCATAGGTGCCTTTGACAAGGGCGTCACCGCTTAGCAACGGCGCGTCGCAGCGTCCGTCATGGTTGGTGGCTGTCTGAGTCAGTAAGGTGCGTTTTTCGCCCTCGAGGCGATAGAGTTCCAGGGCGACGCCCTGAGCCGGTACACCGTGCACGGTGTCCAGGACATGGGTGGAAAGTTTTCCCATGAGATTGATCCCCGGTCAGTGTCCTGTCAGTGGGCCCCCGGTATGGCCATCCTGACAACCCTTGCCATGTGCGGCGGTAGAGCCTGTCAGTGCGCGCCCGGCCAGAGGCCGGACGGAACAGGACGGTTTACGTCGGACTGGCCTTGTCATACGGCAAAACGCAGCACCCGACACATTGTCAACAATTTGTGTTGACGATTCTCGCGTGATCCGCCACAATTGTCAACAATTTTTGTTGATCATGTTGTGTTGATCATCCCTACTTTAACCGCACGTTCATGCTTCAGTTGAAACCTCTTCTTCATGGCTCCGCCGATCTGCAGGCCCCTCGGGCGTCGTCATTGCGTGCGCCCAAGGCAACCAGCAACCCGTCAGAGACACAGCGTGTCTACGATGAGATTTTCGATGCGGCGATGGATCGGCGCCTCTTGCCTGGCGCCAAGCTCACAGAAGCCACCTTGTGTTCGATTTTTGATTGTTCACGCGGCACAGTGCGGGCGGCCCTGGCACAGTTGGCGCATGACAAGATCGTGATGATCGAGCCCAATCGCGGGGCTTATGTGTGGCAGGCGGCCCCCAAAGAAGTCCGCGATGTGTTTGCCATGCGCCGGGCCCTCGAACGCCTGACCATCGACCAACTGGTGGTGCTGGAGGATCTGGATACCCGTTTGCAGGCGCTGGATGACATGGTGGCGCGCGAGCAGCAAGCCTACGAGCATGGCGACCGCATCAGCTGGTTGCGTCTGTCCAATGCCTTTCACGTCGAGCTGGCCCGGGTGCTGGATAACCAGGTGCTTACCGAGATGCTGTCCGGCCTGTGTGCCCGGACCACGCTCATCATTGCCCTGGGCGATGGGCCCGAGGGCAGCGCGTGCTCGTATGTCGAGCACCGTGACATCCTGAATCACATCCGCCAGCGCGACGCGAGCAGTGCGCGTGCAGCTATGGATCACCATTTGCAGGATTGCGAACACCGGATGGAAGCCCCCTCGGATGAGGCGGCTGATCCGTGGTCCGCCTTTAGTGTGCGGCGCTGATACCGTTTGGCCGGATATCGCACCGATCCTTATTTTCTGGAGACCTTTGATGACAGACCTTCATTATCCACGCGATCTGATTGGCTACGGCCGTACGCCACCCCAGGCCAATTGGCCGGGGCAGGCGCGTGTTGCCGTGCAGTTTGTCATGAACTACGAAGAGGGTGGCGAAAACTGTGTGCTCAATGGCGATGCGGCCTCCGAGCAGTTTTTGTCCGAAATCATCGGGGCAGCGGCCTACCCGGCGCGCCATCTGTCGATGGAATCGATCTACGAGTACGGCTCACGTGCTGGCGTATGGCGCATCCTGCGCGAATTCGAGCGGCGCGGCCTGCCACTGACCGTGTTTGGCGTGGGGATGGCGCTTGAGCGCAACCCCGAGGTTGCCCGCGCGTTTGTCGAGTTGGGGCATGAAGTGGCCTGTCACGGGTACCGGTGGATTCATTACCAGGACGTGTCCGAGGATGTCGAGCGCGAGCATATGCAGCGCTGCATCGAGGTGGTTACCCGGCTGCTGGGGCGCCACCCCGACGGTTGGTATACCGGACGTGACAGCCCCAATACCCTCAGGCTTGTGGCTGAAGAAGGCAAGTTTCTGTACGACGCCGACTACTACGGTGATGATCTGCCTTTCTGGACGGAAGTGGATCTGGGCAATGGCCGCACGCATCCGCAGTTGATGGTGCCTTACACCCTGGACACCAACGACATGCGGTTTGCGTCGCCACAAGGCTTTAATACAGGCGACCACTTCTTCCATTATTTGCGCGATGCTTTTGACGTGCTGTATGCCGAAGGGGAAACCTCGCCCAAGATGATGTCCGTGGGCCTGCATTGCCGTCTTACCGGCCGCCCGGCGCGTTTTGCCGGCCTGCAGCGTTTCCTGGATCACATCCAGCAGCATGATCGTGTCTGGGTTGCCACCCGGGCGGACGTTGCCCGTCATTGGGTCAAGACGCACCCTTACACCCAAAAGTAAGTTTTCCGCCGGGCGTTTGTTGCCCGGCGCCCAACCGCCCGGAGGCTGCTCCGGACGGTTTTTTTCTGAATCTGGAGCGTATTTCCATGGCATCTTCCAATCTGCCCGTCGGTACTGTAATCGACGCCCCTGCTGCTGATCTGCCCGTTTTTGCGTCCCGCTATCCCAATTTGCTCAGCGAGCAACTGGGTGCCAAGGTGCTGTCGTGCACTGATGAGTTTTTTGCCGGCGCCCCGCGTATGCTGCAGGATGCCGAGCCGGTGTTCATCGTTGGCAAGTTCGACGACCATGGCAAATGGATGGACGGTTGGGAAACCCGTCGCCGCCGCAATGGTGGCCACGACACCGCCATCGTGAAACTGGGGCTGCCCGGCACCATCAAGGGGCTGGATATCAACACCAGCCATTTCACGGGCAATTTCCCGCCGGCAGCCTCCATCCAGGTGGCCCACTGCGAGGGCGAGCCCACCGAACAAACCCAATGGGTTGAAATTGTGCCGGCCAAATCGCTGCAAGGAAACTCCCATCATTTCGTCGAGATCGACAACGACGGTGTCTGGACACATCTTCGCCTGAACATCTTTCCGGACGGCGGCGTGGCCCGCTTGCGTGTCTACGGCCAACCAGCCTGCAACTGGGATAAAAAGGATCCTTCGCAGCTTTACGAAGTATCGGCACTGGCCAATGGCGGGCGCATCGTGGCCTACAACGACTCGCACTTTGGCTCGCCCATGCCCTTGCTCACACCGGGACGCGGCGCGAACATGGGTGATGGCTGGGAAACCCGCCGTCGTCGTGAACCAGGCAATGATTGGGTCATTATCGAGCTCGGCCATCCGGTGGCTGTCGAGAAGATCGAAATCGATACGGCTCACTTCAAGGGCAATTACCCCGACCGCGTCTCGGTGCAGGGCGCATTGGTGCAAGAGTCTACCGACCAGTCGCTGATTACTCAGGCCATGTTCTGGCCGGAGATCCTGGGCGAGCAGAAAACCGAGATGGACAAGCAGCATTTCTACGAGGCCGGCGCCCTGAATCCCGTTGGGCCGGTCTCCCATGTGCGCGTCAATATGTTCCCGGACGGCGGCATCAGCCGCGTGCGCATCTGGGGCCGTTTGGCTCGCTGAGGAAGGCAGAAGGATGAGACCCCTCACCAACGCTCCCCGGGCCTTTGATGCGCGTTTGCGCAACTGGGTGGATGAACATTTTGATGAGCAGGTCTCCTTGCTGCAGCGCCTGGTGGCCATCCCGACGGATACGCCGCCGGGCGACACGGCGCGCCACGCAGAGGCGGTGGCCGATGTGGTGGCGGCTTGGGGCTGGCAGGCAGAGCGCCACAGCGTGCCGGCTGATGAAGTGCAGGCCTATGGCATGCGCTCCATTACCAACCTGGTCATCCGCCGCCAGTATGCATCCGGTGGCCCGGTGATTGCCCTGAACGCTCATGGCGATGTGGTGCCTCCGGGGGATGGCTGGACGCACGACCCCTATGGTGGCGCCGTGGTGGACGGGCGCCTGTATGGACGCGCATCCGCTGTGTCCAAAAGCGATTTCACCACCTATCTCCACGCGGTTCGCGCGCTCGAGGCCAGCGGCTTGCCGCTACGGGGTGCAGTAGAGCTGCACTTTACCTACGACGAAGAGTTTGGTGGGCTCAAAGGCCCCGGCTGGTTGCTGGCGCAGGGCCTGAGCCGGCCCGATTATGCGATCTGTGCCAGTTTCAGCCATGCCGTGGTGACGGCACACAATGGTTGCCTGCAGTTTGAAATTACCGTCAATGGCAAGGCAACCCATGGTTCTGCCCCCAAAACCGGGCATGATGCCTTGCAGGCGGCAAGCCGCATCCTGATGGAAACCTATCAGCAGGCGCAGGCACTGGAGGCCGTGCATTCCTCCATTGACGGTATTAGCCATCCCACGCTGATCATCGGAAAAATCGACGGCGGCACCAATACCAATGTGGTGCCTGGGCGCGTGGTGTTGAAAATGGATCGCCGGATGATCCCCGAAGAAGATCCCACACAGGTAGAAGCCCAGGTGCGCGATTTTGTACAACAGGCGGTTGCAGGCCTGCCAGGCATCACGGTGTCCATCCGGCGCCTGCTGCTGGCGCGGGCCTTGCGCCCCTTGCCGGGACACGAGAAACTGGTGGCCAGCCTGCAGGCTCATGCGCAAACGGTGTTTAATGAAGCCATTGCCGCTGTCGGCACGCCTTTGTATGCCGATGCACGTCTGTATGCCGAGCATGGGATTCCCACCGTCATGTATGGTGCGGGGCCCCGCACCGTGCTTGAGTCGGGTGCCAAACAGGCCGACGAGCACGTGATGCTCAGCGACCTTAAAGGCGCTACCCAGGTGATGGCCGGCTTGCTGGCTGATTTTCTGGTGGCTGAAGCAGCAGAGGCCGAATATTGATTCTCAAGGAAGCACACCATGACAGACCCGTCGGCGTTGGAAAAACGCTTGATCGAACTCGAACTGAAAGCCATTGAGGCCGATGATCTTCTCGATCAACTGAACACTACGGTGTTTCGCCAACAGCAGCAAATCGAGGTTCTGGCGCAAGAGCTGGTGATGCTGCGACAGCAGCAGGGTACCGATGGTGGCTCGGGCGTGCGCAATCTGCAAGAAGAGCGCCCGCCGCATTATTGAGGCAAGATAATGCCTGATATCGATGATCACACAGGAGTCTGTTCATGAGTCAGTTGTCCGAGTACGTCCCCCCCAAAGTCTGGACCTGGGATCAACCTAGTGGTGGGCGTTTCGCCAGCATCAATCGCCCGGTGTCGGGGCCCACGCATGACCAGCCGCTGCCCCTTGGTAAACACCCTTTGCAGCTGTATTCGCAGGGCACACCCAATGGCATCAAGGTCACCATCATGCTCGAAGAGCTGCTGGCGGCGGGCCATGCGGGGGCCGAGTACGATGCCTGGCTGATTCGTATTGGCGAGGGCGACCAATTTGGCAGCGGCTTTGTCGCGATCAATCCAAACTCCAAGATCCCGGCGCTGGTGGATCACAGTGGCGATGAGCCCATCCCGGTGTTTGAATCTGGTGCCATCCTGCAATACCTGGCCGAGAAATTCTCAGTGCTTTTGCCTACCGCGCCAGCAGCCCGGGCTCGGTGTCTGTCCTGGCTCTTTTGGCAGGTGGGCAGCGCCCCCTATCTGGGAGGTGGCTTTGGCCACTTTTATGCGTATGCACCATTCAAGATTGAATACGCCATCAACCGCTTTGCCATGGAAACCAAGCGCCAGCTGGATGTGCTAGATCAACGTCTGGCCCAGCAGGCCTATATCGCGGGCGATGACTACACCATTGCGGACATTGCGATCTGGCCCTGGTACGGCAGCCTGGTGCAAGGTGATGTCTATGGTGCAGGCGAATTCCTCTCGGTGCAAGACTACCAGCATGTCCGGCGCTGGGCGGATCAAATTGCCCAACGCCCGGCCGTGCAACGCGGTCGTCTCGTTAACCGCACCTCCGAGGGCTGCTTGCGCGAACGCCACGCCGCCGGCGATTTCGACGGCTTGCTGTAAATATCTGCACCCCGGCAGGCGTTGCTTTGCTGCGCATGCCGGGGCTGCTTTTTGCACTCACCAGGACCCTCATGCTGCAATTCATCACCATCGGGGCGGCGATTGTCGATATCGTCGTGTCGCGCGTGCATCCGATGCTGGGTGCCAAGCAGGATGTCGAGCATATCGGCCTGTATGCCGGGGGTGGGGCGGTCAATGCGGCGCTTAACGTGGCTTCCCGTGGTGCACGGGTTACCGTGCACGCGTGTGTGGGACAAGATCTTGAAGGCGGCCTGATCCGCGACCTGCTCCAGCGACACGGGATTCGTGCAGCCATTCCGCCGCATCATCTGCCCACAGGCAAGGCGGTGGTCATGATTGATGACACCGGGGCAGCACGTGCGTATGCCCAGCGTGGGGCCAGTGCATGGGTGGGTGAGCATGGCTTTGCGGGCCTGGATCAGGCCGACGTGGTGTATGTCACGGGGCTCTCGCTGAAGTCACAGGTCTGGCTGCAAAATGCCTTGTCGGCCATCAGCCGCCGGCCGTTTCGGCTGGTCGTCACACCGGGCGCCCGTCAGCTGTCCGATCCCCAGGCCCTGCATGGCTTGTGGGATCAGGCGGATCTTCTGTGTGTCAACGCGCACGAGGCAGCCAAGTTGCTGGCCGACGACACTATTCGCACAGATGCGCCGTCGCCACAGATTGCCCAGGCACTGGCACGCCGTCTGGTGCGGCATCCGGGGCAAGCAATTCTCCTGACGCTTGGCGCTGCGGGGGCTGTTTTCTTTGATGGCGAGGCAAGCCATTTCCATGCTGCCCGGCCGGTGGAGGCGGTGTCTACCATTGGGGCGGGCGATGCATTTGCCTCGGCGTTTGTGCATGCCTGGGCAGAGGGTGCTGCGGCGCAGGATGCCTTGGCAACCGCCACCGAGAGCGCGGCTGCCATCATCCAGCACGTGCCTGCCAACATGGGCGGGCTTTTACGTGCCTAAATAACTTCTGGTTTTATAGGTATCGCTGTCTGACCGAACAAATCTGGGACAATAGCTCCCTAATCTCATTTTTCGTGGTGTTCTCATGAATATCCTGTCTGCTGTCTTTGGTGGTGCCGCGCTTGCCTTGGCATCGGTGTCCAGTGCCTGGGCTGTCCAGCCTTTGCTGACCCCCACCGAACTCAACTCCCTGCATCAGCAAGCGGATGTTCGGGTTATCGATATCCGGCCACCGGATGCCTATGCGGCTGGCCATATCCCGGGCGCGGTCTCTGCTCCTTATGCTCAGTGGCGTGGCCCGGCCAATAACCCTGGTCAGTTGCGCTCGGTTGATGAGTTCACCAAGCAAGTGCAGGCGTTGGGCGTGGATCAGGATACGCATGCAATAGTGGTGTCTTCAGGGGCAGACAGCACTGATTTTGGTGCTTCGGCCCGGGTGTACTGGACGCTCAAATATCTGGGACTTACCGATTTGTCGATTTTGAATGGCGGCGAGAAAGCTTGGGTGGATGCGGGTTTGCCGCAAGACAAATCTGTGCCGGCTGTTACAGCCAGTACTTTCCAGGCACATCCCGATGCCGCCATTCTCGCAACCACCGATCAGGTGGCTGCACAGGTCGGTAATCCCAGCACCACGCTGGTAGATGCCCGGCCTCTGGATTTTTATCTGGGCAAGGTCAAGGCGCCTACCGCCCAGGTGCCAGGCACTATTAAAGGTGCGGTCAATGTCGAAAACGGCCGCTGGTTCAAACCAGGCACCTCCATCTTTGTAGCCCCCGACCAAGCCCGTCAGATTGCTGCTCAGCTATTGCCCGAATCCAAGGCTAGCGAAACCATCTCGTTTTGCAATACCGGCCACTGGGCGGCCACAGACTGGTTTGCACTGTCCGAGGTTGTTGGTGTAAAAAATGTCCGATTGTATCCAGAGTCTCTGGCAGAATGGTCACACAATGCCGACCTCCCCATGGAGAACGTCCCTGGACGCAGCCAGCAGATCCTGAACAAGCTCAAAGGGATCTTCAGCTAAGCAGGCTTTTTTCACATGACAAAACGTATTCCTTTGGCGGTGGCGATCACCGCCTTTTTGGTATTCCTGGCCTGGTCGGTGGCATTGCGCCAGGCCTTGCTGTTTATGGTTGGTATTGGCCTGGGTGCGGTTTTGGCCGGCGCGCGGTTTGGCTTCACCACGGGCTGGCGCAAGCTTATCGAGCAACGCGACCCCTCTGGTGTACTGGCCCAGCTGGTGCTGCTGGCTATCGCGGCGGCCGTTTCCATGCCTCTGCTGGCGGCGTTTCCCACTGACTTGGGGGCTGCTCTGGGGCCACCCAGCATCAGCCTCATCGTAGGCGCCTTTGTGTTTGGCGGCTGCATGCAGGTGGCTGACGGCTGCGGCTCGGGCACTTTATACAAGGCCGGTTTGGGCATTCCCATGAACATGGCTATCTTGCCCTTGTTTGCACTGGGCAGTTTCCTGGGCTCTGCCACACTCGAGCAATGGCTGTCCCTGGGGGCTTTGCCACCTTACGGATTGGTGGCGCATTTTGGGGCGCCTACTGCCTTGTTGCTTACCTTGGTTGGCTTGGCCCTGGTTGGTTTAGCGGTAACCCGCTGGACTGGCCGCACCACCCGCTGGTGGGATCGTAAGCTGCTGATTGGTGCCTTGCTGCTGGCCATTCTGGCGGTACTTAACCTGATTATTGCGGGCCAGCCCTGGGGCATTGTCTATGGATTTGGTCTGTGGGCAGCCAAGATTGCCACGGCAGCACAGCTTTTTGATCCCGCCACCAATGCCTTCTGGAGTGAGCCCGTCAATACGGCAACACTCACACAGTCGGTCTTTCTGGATGTCACATCCATCACCAATATAGGTATTTTGGCCGGTGCCTTATGGATTGCAGCAGGAAAACCGCGCCCCAACAGCCGCCCCATGACCTCAGCCCAATGGATGATTGGTCTGGTGGCCGGCCTGCTGTTGGGATATAGCTCCCGTCTGGCGTTTGGTTGCAATATCGGTGCGATGGTCAGTGGTATTTCTACAGGCAGCCTGCATGGCTGGATTTGGGTGCCCATGGCGTTTATGGGTTCTTTGATCGGCGTACGGGTACGCCGCCGGTGGTTTACCAGTTAAACCGGGGCCACGCATGATTACTCATTACCTCTTGCCCGTGCGTCATCTGGCCGCAGGGCAATCTGAAAAAAAGGCTGCACATGAATAACCGCTTTCTGGCTTTGGCCTTTTGGGCTGTTATGGTGGGCTTTTTTGCTTGGGACTGGGCGCACAGTGCTCCGGTGAATGTGTACGCCGAACCCCCGCTGATTGCGATGGGCTCTGGTGTGGCGCCCAGTGGCGGGCACTGCGCATCTACCTTTTAGGCCAGATTAGGATATTGCGCGGCGGCGTCCTGGCAGCATTCTGGCCAGGGTGTTGTCGTGCATTATCGTGTGGTGCACGATGGCGGCCACTGCATGCAGACCGATCAGAAAGTAGCCGATATTGCCGATCACCTCATGGATATCCTGCAAGGTGCGGGCCAGAGGCTTGTCGGCACTGATCAGGGCCGGCCATTCCCAGCCGTAAAAGGGGATGGGCCGCCCCTTGGCGCTCAGCGTCAACCAGCCCAGTATGGGCATGGCAATCAAAAATACATACAGGGCAATATGCATGACGTGCGCCAGCCGATCTTGCCACACAGGCATGGGCGGCTGAATAGGTGGCGTATGGGTAAGGTTGCGTACAGCCAAGCGCACGAACACCAGGCAAAACACGGTCAGGCCAAGGATGTTGTGCCAGGATTTCATGGCGTCGTGCAAGGGGTCGGCTTTGGGTACCCAGCCGCGCAACTCGATCAGGGCATATACGGCGATCAGCAGCACCAGCGTCAGCCAATGCATCGTCATCATTAAAGGATGGTATCGGGAGTCCGGCGTGCTCATTCTGTGGCCTTGGTGTCATAGGATGGATGTCATCATAGGCGCGGAATCATGAACCTGCGATGAATGCATGCTGCCGGGGGTGTGGCGGGCTGTTGGCGTGCTGGGCGGCCAGTGCCACCAGCCCTTTTTAATGTTTAGCAATTGCCTTTCATGGCCTGGCCTGGGGGGCAGAAACCCCCATGTCCGTAGCCTGGGTCGGGATCAACCACGACAGACCCGCGAGGGGTGTACACCGCACAGGCGGAAAGCAGGGCGACCAGTGCGCAAACCGAAAGTATTCTTTTCATGACAGCCTCATTTAGGACGTGGCTATTTTGCCTCAGGTTGCTGAGCAAGGCGCTACAGCACGTAACCGTGCCCGACAGCGGGTTGTTGGCCAAGTCAAAGAGATAAGAAGCTTTATTTTGATATCTGTCCTATGCTGTCACGTTGGCCGCAAAATGCAGCTGTACAGTGATCAGGATGAATTACCATGGAAAAGAAAGGCGGTGCGCAAGTTGACATCAAACCCGAGGCTGAGAAGCCGGCAGGCCCCAAAGCCCCAATGAAGCCAGCGCGCTGGCCTGGCATGGGCGGCCATTCAGGGGCCAAAAACTCGAAGTCAGTTCATAGCCGCATGCCTACGGGCAGGGGCTCGGCGCGGGGCCGGTAAGGCCTGGCCTCCTATGCCCCAAGTCGATTGGCTGAGCCAGCTTCTGAAAATAATCACTGTCACTGGACAGTTGGAGGCCCGTTGCGTCTACGGTGTGCCATGGCGTGTGGCCTGGGGTAAGTCAGCAACGCACGAGATTCCTTACCATGTCGTGCTCAAGGGCCGGGCTATTCTCGAGGATCCGGAAACCGGGAAGACCAGAGAACTGGTCGGCGGTGATATCGTGTTGCTGCCTGACGGGGCAGCGCACGTGCTGCACGATGGTAGCGGCCAGACGCCGGGGCTTACCCAAAATCGACAAGGTTCTGCTGGGTGGATACTCAGCGAGAACGACAGCCAGGGCGAGCATCTGGACATGTTGTGCGGCCGGTTTTTCATCGGGTCGCCTCATGATCGGCTGCTTCGCGATTACCTGCCCACGGATCTGGTGGTGCGGTCTACGGACAACCAGGATGAAGACGGCATCCGTTCTGCTTCCAGCCATCTGGCCAATCTTGTGGGGCTGATGCGTATGGAGTCTGTTGGCGACAACGTGGGCGGACGCGCCATCCTTGATGCGCTTTCCTCGGCGCTGTTCACACTGGTACTGCGAGCGGCAAGCGAATCCGAGCAGGCTCCCGCGGGCTTGTTGGCGCTGGCCGGCCATCCCCGACTGGCTCCGGCTATTTCAGCCATGTTTGCCGATCCGGCACGATCCTGGAACCTGCTTGATCTGGCTGATTTGTGCAGTATGTCGCGCGCGACCTTCATGCGGCATTTTCAAGATAAGCTGGGGCGCTCAGCCGTCGAACTGTTGACCGACATTCGGATGGGCCTGGCCGCCAACAAGCTAAAAAAGCCAACGATGACCACCGAGGCGGTCGCCGAATCTGTCGGGTATCAATCTGTGTCGGCATTTCGGCGCGTGTTTGCCGACAGAATGGGGATGACGCCGGGGCAGTGGCGCCGCCTGGTGCATGAGGATCAGTAGCAGCGGTAAGCCGTCGTGCCGTTTTGATCCTTTTAAGCATTTTATTGAGTAAATCTGGTCTCGAAGTTGGCGTTTGATGGGCATAAAGTACAGGCTCTTAACTACCCGATGAAGGAGCTGCATCATGAGCCGTATCACTATACCCACCATCAAGTCCGCCACTAGCACCACCGCTGATACCTTCAACTGCGGCAGCGGTGCCAACGTCGACATTCCTCCCGTCGAGTAAGAAAAGACACCTCCAACTTGAATGGGACACGCAAAATGACCGCTCGTGCAAATCAATTTTGTCTACAAATTGCTGAAAAAAGTGTTGGATCACTCACTAGTCTTGCCCTGCTTAGATGGGCTCTGGTTATTATCTTTCTTTGGTTTGGCGGAATGAAATTCACTGTCTACGAAGCCAACGGTATCGCTCCGTTCATTGCCAACAGCCCCATCATGAGCTGGTTGCACGCCTTATTTGGGGTTCAGGGGGCAAGTTACGTGATCGGTGTGCTTGAACTGTCGACCGCAGGAGCGCTGATTCTTGGCGCTTTCCAACCTGTTTTTTCCGCATTGGGAGCAGCGATGTCGGCTGCAACCTACCTGATCACGCTCACCTTCTTCCTGAGCACGCCCGGTGTAGCGGAAGCGACGGCTGGTGGATTTCCGGCCATTTCAGCCATGCCTGGCCAGTTTCTTCTTAAAGATCTTGTTCTGCTGGCTGCATCGCTTTCTCTTCTTCTGGCGTCTGTCAAGGGTTCGTGGCCCGACGCTCAGGAGCGATGAGGTGGACCAGTCAAAAAGGAAGCAAATGACGCTCAATCATCCAATTTTTACGCGCTGGCCAGCACAGTACCCTGATCGGCTTCAGCTCTTCTCCTTACCTACGCCCAACGGGGTGAAGGTCGGTATCATGCTGGAGGAGACGGGTCTCGTCTATGAGCCGCATCGCATCGACATCATGGCCAACGAAAGCCATGATCCAGCTTTCCTAGCGGCCAACCCCAATGGCAAGATTCCAGCGATCTACGATCCCGATGGACCAAGTGGCCGGCCGCTGGTGTTGTTCGAGTCGGGAGCGATTCTGATCTATCTCGCTGACAAGACCGGGCAGCTCCTTTCTACCGATCCCAACACGCGCTATGAAACGATTCAGTGGTTGATGTGGCAGATGGGCGGTGTTGGGCCGATGTTTGGCCAGGTAGGCTTTTTCAATAAATTTGCCGGCAAATCCTACGAAGACAAGCGTCCACTCAACCGCTACGTAACTGAATCAGCGCGGCTGCTCGGTGTTCTCGACGAGCGGCTTACGGGCCGCGACTGGGTGATGGGTACAGACTACAGCATCGCCGATATTTCGCTGCTCGGCTGGGTACGCAACCTCATCGGCTTCTACGAAGCGCGTGAGCTCGTCGGCTTCGACCGCTTTTCTCATGTGCAGGCGTGGCTTGATCGTGGCCTTGCGCGTCCAGCGGTGCAGCGCGGGCTGGAAGTAACAGCGGCCTAGCGTACGGTTTGCAACGTTAGTGTGGGTGTGCCAAACGAGGTGGCAGTCCGGGCCTTGTCGGTCGCAACGTCTACAGTCAGAAAGGGGGCAGCGTCTGCACGTTCGAAAACGCGCAGATGGCCTCCTGCATCGGTGATGGCGGAAGTTGACAGGCTGTCAGAAGAGCACGGCCTTGGAGATACGAGGACTCCATGATATTTTTTCTGGATTCACAGATAAACTACATAAAAACCAAAATACTTTCTGCGAATCGACGAAAATGATCCGGCTTGATGATGTTCAGATTTTTGTACGCGCAGCGGATGCCGGAAGCTTTTCGGAAGCGGCACGCCAGCTAAACATCGCGCCCGGGCAAGCCAGCGCTTCGGTACAACGGCTCGAAAAAGCGCTGCACACCCGGCTGTTTACGCGTTCCACGCGCAGCATGCAGCTATCAGAAGCCGGTGAACGCTACCTGCCGCATGCACGGCTCTTGGTGGACGCTCAGATACAGGGCGAATATGCCTTGGCAAACGCACGACACGGACTGTCCGGCCCGCTTCGGCTGTCGGCTCCGTCCGACTTTGGGCGTAATCTTCTGCTGCCGTGGCTGGATGAATTCCAGCACTTGTACCCTGGCCTGTCGCTGCACCTGAAAATAAGTGACCGCTCAGCCGACCTCATCCGCGCACCGCTCGATGCTGTCGTGCGCTACGGAGAACTACCGGATTCGTCACTGCTGGCCTTGACTCTGGCGAGAGAAAACCGGCGCGCATTGTGTGCTGCACCGTCCTACATCGCGCGGCATGGAGCACCCGTCAAGCCCGATGACTTACGGCAGCACAATTGCCTTCGATATGTATGGAGCGAGCAGATCCATGAACGCTGGCGCTTTACCCTGCCGGGAGGCGAACGTACAGTGGCCGTTACAGGAAATCGCGTCAGTGACGATGCTGACGTCGTTCGGCGCTGGGCCGTCGCTGGTGAGGGGATAGTCTACAAATCACGGCTTGATCTTATCAACGATCTGAAAGCAGGGCGGCTGGTGGAGCTGTTTCCGTCGGCGCGTTGCGAGCCCGCGCCCTTGCACCTGATCTGCGCTCACCGTTCGCAGCTAACGCCGGCAATCAACGCAATGCATGCCTTTCTGAAGGAGCGTTGCACCACATTATTGGCCGATCCCTCATGAGGTTCTGACCTGCATAGCGACTTGGGTGGTGAGTTGGCCGCGGCCACCGGCACGGCCAGGCGCGTGCGCCACACGTCGTTGATCTCGTACGGAGTGATGTCTGTCACTCCCAGATTTCCGGTTTTCGTGTCGCCGGTTCGGAATCCACCGACGTATGTCACTGCGGCATCTAGGCTAACGGCAGCGTTGCGTGAGATTGCGTATCGGAACCCGACGCCAAGCTGAGCGGCCGGGTTTGCTTGTGTGATCCGCCACGTCACTCAGGAACGGTGATGTTGCCACATCGGTTTCGGCCACGCCGGAGAAGCGCGATGCGACACCACAGGCGGGAAACGAAGTATTCCAGCGGATATCGCCGCGAGCATACTGATAAGGTGGTGAAGGCCTATGTATGGTTTTCTGAAGCAAAAAGCCCGCGCTAAGGCGGGCACAAAACTACTGGATATGCGTCAACGGCACATAAACCGGCACATATCGATAAAAACAAAGGGCTTCGAAATCATTCGAAACCCTTGTGTTTCTTGGCTCCCCGACCAGGGCTCGAACCTGGGACCTGCGGATTAACAGTCCGTCGCTCTACCGACTGAGCTATCGGGGAACTGCGAAGAAGCGAAACTATAGCACAAATTTTGTCTGCGACACAAACGCAAGCAACGTTAAAAATGGGCCTTGCGCCGCAGGCGCCTATCGTCCCCGCGCCAGGTCGATCAAGCGGCGATCCCGCTTGGTGGGACGCCCGGCTGTGAGGTCATGCGCAGGCTCTGGCGCCAGGCGCCGTTGCTCGGCGGCACGCTCGCGGGCTAGAGCGCTATCGGGGGTTTCCTGGTACAAAAGGGCTGCCTGGGGTGCGGGGCCGCGCACACCGCTCACGGCCAGTACCTCAACCTCGATGCGCTGGCTTACCTTGCGTATCAGGATTCGGTCTCCGGCCGCCACCTCGCGCGCAGGCTTGGCAATGATCTGGCCATTTACCTGGATGCGGCCAGCTGCGATTTCGTGGGCAGCCAAGCTGCGGGTTTTATAAAACCTGGCAGCCCACAGCCATTTGTCGAGTCGGATTTTATCCATCTGTTTTCCTGGGTAGTGGTGTGTGAACGACGGGTGACCCCAGCCTGCGCCACGGCGTCACATTCTGGCAAACCAACTGCCCTATGATCAGCGCTACCATGAAGTCATTGGAGCACTGGACAGGATCCATGACGACGATTTACACCATCGGCCACTCGACGCATCCGCTGCCGGCGTTTATAGCGCTGCTGCAGGCCAGCGGGATAGAGCGTCTGGTGGATATCCGGACAGTACCGCGCTCGCGCACCAACCCCCAGTTTAACCGCGACACCTTGCCAGCGTCCCTGGCCCCCTATGGTATCGATTATGAACATCTGGAGGCCTTAGGCGGCCTGCGTGGAAAATCAAAAACCGTTGCCAGCGAAGTGAACGGTTTTTGGGAAAACGACAGTTTTCATCACTATGCCGACTACGCCCTTACCCCTGACTTTCATCAGGGGCTGGAGATGCTGCTGGCGCGGGCCGGTGCCCAGCGCTGCGCGATCATGTGCTCGGAAGCCGTGTGGTGGCGTTGTCACCGGCGGATTGTCAGCGATTACCTGATCGCTCGCCAGGTAAGCGTGTGGCACATCATGGGGGCGGGTCATGTCGACAAAGCCACGCTCACCCAGGGTGTCAAGGTGCAACAAAACGGTAACGTCGTCTATCCACCCACAGAATCCACCACGGATTGACGCATTTTTTGGATACACTAAATCTCTTTTTCAGCCCCGCTCCCAGAACGAGGACGCATGCATCTGCACCGTAACGCCCTGCACAATGAACTGCACGCCCGGCCTTCGATGTATTTCGAGGCCCCGGCACAGGTCTTTCATCTGGCGTTTCTGGATGAAAATGACTCCACGCAAGCCATTATCCGCACGCTGTGCGATCGGCATGTGGCACTGGCCGACCCCTCCCAGCCACAAGGCGAGTTTCCCGTGGGTGATGCTGTCCTCAAGTGGGAGCAGCACACCGAGTTTCTGACGCTTACCCTGGTAAGCCCAGGTGTACATGCCAGCGCCTGGCCCGCCTTGCCTGCGGCACTGGCTGAGGTAGCCGAAGCACATGCTAGCTTACTCATAAACGCCGATCAGGTTTGTGTAGAATCAGAAGACTCCTGGAGTGGCGATCTTGACGCCTACGGTTTTCATGATCCGGTGGGCTCTTTGCTGGATGAGGGCAAGGCGACGGTCTGGAGCGATCTGCGTTTAAATGGCAATGGGCTCAACCGCATGCTGGTGCTTAACCGCCAGTTGGATGGCCGGCGCTTGGGCCGCATGGTGCGCCGCCTGCTGGAAGTGGAAACCTACCGTCTGATGGCTTCGCTGACCCTACCTCTGGCGCGATCACTCAGCACCGAGCTCAGGCACTACGAAACCGAGCTTGTCGCCTTATCCGACGATAATGCCACGGCTGAGGCGCATGATATCCGTCCTCTGCTTAAACGCATTACCCAGCTGTCGGCGCGTGTTACGCAAACCCAGTCGCGTACCCGTCTGCGCTTCAGTGCCACCCAGGCATATTCGCAGTTGGTTTTCGACCGCATCGCGGAGCTGCACGAGAGCCGCACAGGCGATTGCCAGCAATTGGGTACCTTCATCGAGCAACGGTTTCGGCCCACCGTGCGGTACTGTCACTCCACCGACCAACGTCTGACGCGTATTGGGCAGGATGTGGCCCATCTGGGCAATCTGCTGCAGGCGCGCGTGCAAGTAGAGATGGAAGAACAAAACAGCCAGATTCTGCAAAGTCTCAGCACCCGTGCCGACACCCAGATCAAGATTCAGAAGGCGGTCGAAGGGCTGTCGATCATCGCAATCAGCTATTATCTGTTCAGCTTGTTTAAGCTGCTGTACCAGGGCTTGCTGACGCTGGGCCTGGAATGGTCGCCCCGCATGGCACTGATTACCGGCATCCCGGTTGGTACGGTGATCATTGGTGCAATTGCCTACCGAATTCGCAACGCCAGACGGCACTGATCAGTCTTCACGCACCGGCGCACTGATTTATCCGCCTGTCTTGGGTCACCCACCAGACTCATCCGCTCAGGATATCCATGCACACCAATACGCTTCACTTCCGCAGTTTTTTGCTTTTGCTGGTTACGGTCAGCGTCGCTTTCATCAGTATTTTGCTGCCGTTTTATGCAGCGATTTTCTGGGGAGGCGTGCTGGCGGTCATTTTCAATCCCTTGCATCGCTGGCTGCTGCGGCGCCTGGGCGGTAAACGCCCCGGGCTGGCCTCTTTCATCACCGTGCTTTGCATCACCTTGATTGTCATTTTGCCGTTGATATTCATTGCCGGAGCGCTGGCCAACGAAGTGGCCGGCTTGTACACCCGTATCAACTCCGGCCAGCTCAATCTGGGGCATTACTACGAACAGATCGTCACCTCCTTGCCGCCGTGGGTGCATGGCTGGCTGGATTCCTTTGGTTTGGGCGACCTTTTCAGCATTCGCGAGAAACTCTCTGCCGGGGCGCTGCAGGGCAGCCAATTTCTGGCCAAGCAGGCAGTCAACATAGGCCAGAACACCTTCCAGTTTGTGGTGGGCCTGGGTGTCATGCTTTACTTGCTGTTTTTCTTGTTGCGTGACGGCCCTTCGATGGTGCCGGCGCTCAAACGGCTTATTCCGCTGCAGGATGAGCATCGCCATAAGCTGTTTCAGAAATTTGCCACGGTGGTGCGTGCCACCGTCAAAGGCAATATCGTGATTGCCGCCACCCAAGGTTTGCTGGGCGGCTTGATGTTTACGTTTTTGGGCATCCAGGGGTCTTTGTTCTGGGGTGTGCTGATGGCGTTTCTGTCCTTGCTGCCGGCAGTGGGCGCCTCGCTTATCTGGGCTCCAGTGGCGATTTATTTTCTGGTTACCGGCGCCTGGTGGGAGGGCGTGATCCTCACGCTCTTTGGCGTGGTGGTGATCGGCCTGATCGATAATCTGTTGCGCCCTGTCCTGGTGGGCAAAGATACCAAGCTGCCGGATTATGTCGTGTTGATCTCCACCCTGGGCGGCTTGTCGGTGTTTGGGCTAAACGGCTTTGTCATCGGGCCTCTGTTTGCAGCCCTGTTCATGTCATGCTGGGGGCTGTTTCCCGAGGAGGTGGCCATGATCCAGCAAGATCGTGGTGCCGGTACGGATACACCCTTTGGCGATTCAGGACAGTACGATCGCGATATTGACCAGCAGCGAAGCGCCCCAGAGGATGGATCTTAAGGTGCCTCGTCCCAGGATATAGGCCAGGATGAACAAAATCCGCAAAAATATCCAGACGCCCATCAAGGTGGCAATGTGTGTGGCGGGCACTTGTACGTACAGGGCATACAAGACAGCCGCGTAAAAAAACGGCAGGCCTTCAAACAGATTAGTTTGTGCAGCATTGGCCCTGGCGCGCCACCCTTGCTGGGCTGCCAGCCAGGGGCGCGGGTTGTTGTTGTCAAACTGCCGGCCACCCGCTTTGGCAGCCATTGCAGCCGCATATGGCAGCGCCGCCGCTACAATCATCAGACCCGGAATCAACCCCATTACGCCACCCATTTGCTCAGAAAATTCCATGTATAATAGCTGGCTTTGGTGGGTTAGTGCCCACCTTTAGTGGTTTGCCTGTTGGCACCACGGCCGGCTTAGCTCAGTTGGTAGAGCAGCTCATTCGTAATGAGAAGGTCGGGGGTTCGACTCCTCTAGCCGGCACCAATTAACTCAAGCATTTACGCCAGCCCTTGCGGTTGGCGTTTTTGTTTTTACAGATATTGCAGGCGTTGGTGATTCATATTTGGCTCTGAACCGGTGGCAGCAGCCCTCCTAATGCCTCTATACTCCCGGCATGCCTAACGCCATCAATCGACATCTTGGTCACGACAACACGCCATATCCCGACGCTTTCTACGTCCGCGATGGCGATCAACTGGTGTCTACGCTGCACGCCCAGGGGGCCTGGCAGCCCGGAGAGCAACATCTGTCACCGGCCTCGGGCCTGGTGTTGGCAGAGATTGAGCGTCAACTGCCCAGTGACAAGCTCATCTCCCGGGTGTCGTTTGATGTGCTGGGTGTGATCCATTCGGGCCCATTCACCATCGACGTGAACATGGTGCGTCCGGGGCGTTCCATCGAGCTTATCGAGGCGCGGATGATGCATGGCGGCCAAACCAGCATCCATGCCCGGGTGTGGCGCCTGTGCGCTTCGGATACCCAGGCCGTGCAGGGCACCGAATGGGCCAGCCTGCCCCCTCCCGATGCAATGCCTGCATTGGCGTTTTCGTCCATTTGGGATGGGGGCTATATTGCCTCGCTCGAGGCACGGCAGGCTGCGGATGCTCGGGCAGGTCGGGCAAGCACCTGGCTGCGCACGCCCTTTCCGCTGGTGGCCGGAGAATCAGATCCTCCTGTGGCCGGCTTCGTCAAGCTGATCGACACTGCCAATGGCCTGGCCGTTCGCCAGGATCCGCGACAGGTGTTTTTTGCCAATGTCGATCTCACCATCCACTTTGTGCGCCCACCTCAGGCGGGTTGGGTTGGGTTTGACACCCGTGTGGCATTTGGGCCCTCAGGCTTGGGCGAGACCTTCTCGGTGCTTAGCGACATCCATGGCCCGGTGGGCACGGCGGCACAAAGTCTTACGGTGCGGCGCCAGGGTACCGGCGCACCCTAGCGGTTTGCTGTGACCTAGTGGGCGCCGCCTGCCGCTGTCCCGTGGTCGGATGTCTTGGGTCTGGCCAGCCAGATCAGGCCGATCAGTAGCAAGAAAATAAATGTCGATATATAGAAGAAATCGGTGGCCGACATCGTATACGCCTGCTGGTTGATCACTTGATCCAGCAGGGCTGCCCCATGCTGGGTGTCTATGCCCATGTTGTTCAGCCCGTTCATTATGTGGTCAAACGCAGGTTCTCCCGGCCTGGCCACTTCGGTCATGTGGGCATGGTGCATGATCGCCCGATTGTCCCAAAGCGTGGTGGTGATGGAGGTCCCGAAGGCACCACACACCAGCCGTACAAAATTGGTCAGGCCTGCCGCTGCCGGGATGCGGTCTGGCCGCAACCCCGAGAGTGAGATGGTGGTCAGCGGGATAAAGAACGTTGCCATCGCAGCGCCCTGGATAAAGGTCGGCAGCATGACGCCAAAGAGATCAACATTGGTGTTGTACTGCGCTCTCATGTAGCTGATCAGCGAGAAAATCAAAAAGGCTACCGTAGCGATGATGCGAGGGTCGTGGCGGGCCAGCAGTTTGCCGACAATGGGTGAGAAGATGATCGCCAGTATCCCCACAGGTGCGGCCGCTACACCTGCCCAGGTGGCTGTGTATCCCATGGTGTTTTGCAGCCACAGGGGCAGCAACACCACTGTGCCAAAGAACAGGCCATAGGCAATGGAAAGCGCAATCGTGCCAGAGGTAAAGTTGCGTTCTGCAAACAGGGTCAGATCCACCACCGGGTGGGCGGCGGTCAGTTCCCAGATCACAAAATAGACAAACGCCACCACCGAGATCACGGCCAAAATGCCGATCAACGGGCTGGCAAACCAGTCCAGATCCTTGCCCTTGTCCAGCATGATCTGCAGGGCCCCCACCCAGACCACCAGCAGGCACAGGCCCATGCGGTCGATGGGCAGGCGGATGCGCTTGGATTCACGTGTTTTGTACACCTGCCAGGAGCCCCATGCAGCCAGCAGGCCTACGGGCACATTGATATAAAAGATCCAGGACCATGAATAATTGTCGGATATCCAGCCGCCCAGCAAGGGGCCGGCAATGGGCCCCACCAATATGGTCATCGACCATAAGGCCAGTGCCATGCCGGCCTTGGCCCGTGGGTAACTGGCCAGCATCAGGGATTGCGACAGCGGAATCATGGGCCCCGCCACTGCGCCTTGCAGCACGCGGAAAAAAACCAGAGATTCAAACGACCAGGCAAAGCCGCATAGCCAGGAGCTCAAGACAAACAACAGCGTGGAGATGACGAACAGGCGCACTTGACCAAAGTACTGGGTCAGCCAGCCTGTCAGTGGAACGGTGATGGCGTTTGCGACAGCAAACGAGGTAATCACCCAGGTGCCCTGGGTGGTGCTCACCCCCAGATTGCCGGCAATGGTCGGGATGGATACATTGGCGATGGAAGAGTCCAGCACGTTCATGAACACTGCAGCGGATACTGCGATGGTGCCAAACGTGCGGGCGCTGCCTTCCAGTGGCGCGTAGCCAGCGTCCGGGGGGGCAGGTGTAGGCTTGGCCGGTGGTGTTGCGGCCGAGTTGGCCGTGGTGGCGTTGCTCATGAGGCCAGATTTTCCTGAATGATCTTCTGGATGAGGGCGTCGACTTCAGCAGGATCATGGTCGTAGATCTGCGTGCTTAGCCGTGTTGCTGCTGGCCGGGCCTGTGTGGTGGATGCCGGGCGGGTCTCTGAATCTTGCGCGGTCTTGACCGGAGTGAGATCCACCTCGGCGGTCATCGACAAGCCTACACGCAGAGGATGCTTTTCAAGTTCCTCGGGATCGAGCTGAATACGCACCGGCAGGCGCTGGATAACTTTGATCCAGTTGCCGCTGGCATTTTGGGCGGGCAGCAATGCAAAGGCGCCACCGCTACCGGCAGATACCCCCTCGATGGTGCCGTGGTAGGTGACGTCGCTGCCGTACAAATCGGACACCAGAGTGACACGTTGACCAGGCTGCATCCCGTGCAGCTGATTTTCCTTGAAGTTGGCTTCTACCCACAGGCGGTCAAGTGGCACAATGGTCATCAGTGTGGCTCCAGGCTGTACCCGTTGTCCCAGTTGCACCGAGCGCTGCGCAACCATGCCGCCCACGGGGGCGAATATGTGTGTGCGCTGCTGGGCCAGCCATGCCTGGCGCACCTGATCGGCGGCCTGCTGCACATCTGGATGGGTGGCGACACTGCTGCCACGCGTCAGCGCCTGGTTGGTGGCAAGCTTGGCTTTGGACGCTGCCAGCCCGGCCCGCGCTTGTGCAACACTGGCCTGGGCAGATTTGACGGCCACTTGGGCGTGCAGGATTTCTTCGCCGCTTACCCCGCCCGACTGACGCAGTGCGCTGCGCCGCTTCAAATCATTTTGTGCCTTGTGCAGCAGGGTTTGCGCCTGCTCCACATTGGCTTCGCCCACATCTACATTGGCGGCCAGTGCGTCGTTTTGGACAAACAAGGTTTGCGTGTGGCGTACCGTCTGGGCCAGAGCGGCCTGCGCCTGAGCTAACGCAATCCGGGTGTCACTGTCGTCCAGCACAAGCAATGGTTTTCCTTGCTGGATGGTTTGGGTGTCGTCGGCGTCGATGGAGACAACCGTGCCCGGGATCTGGGTGCTGATAGGCACCAGATTGCCGTGTACGTAGGCATCGTCGGTGGATTCGTAGTGCGATGCAAAAATCATCCACCAGGCGCCGTATAGCAGTGCAACAACAATAAAGACGACGGTGGCGATGAGCAACAGGCGCTGGCGTGTTGGCCTGGATTGGGAGCTTTGTGCAGTCATGATAGCCAAGAATTAATCGCGGGAATGGGGCTGGGAAGGGGTTGCGGTGTTGCTGTCAGAGGCAGCCTCTGGCTGCTGGTATCCACCGCCCAGGGCGGTGGCCAGCTGGACATCGAGGAGATAGGCGCGGGCGTGCAGGTCAGTGGTTTGCACGGCCTGCTTCAGGGCTTCGCTTTGTGCGGTCAGCACCTGTACAAAATTGCCCAAACCACCGCGATAGCGTTCCAGTGCAACATCGTAGGCGGATGTGATGGCCTTTAAACTGGCCTCTTGGTGGCCAATCTGCTCACGCAACGAGCGAATCGAGCTGCTGGCATCGGCTACTTCACGGATGGCGTTCAGTACGGTCTGGTTGTACTGGGCGATGGCGGCATCGCGTGCTGCTCGTTGGCCCTGCAGTTGGGCGTTGAGTGCACCCGCATGGAACACTGGCAGCGTGATGACGGGGCCGGCACTATAGTTTTTGCTGCCGCCAAGAAACAGCTTATCCATGCCCAAAGACAAGTAGCCTGCTGCGGCAGACAAACTGATGTTGGGCAGGAAATCCGCCTTTGCGGCAGAGACTTCTGCGCCTGCGGCTTCTGCCTGCAGACGTGCAGCCACGACATCAGCCCTGCGCCCCAGCAGAGCCAGGGGCATATCATCCAGTGTTGTCTGGGGTAGTGGGGCATAGGTTTGTGCCGAGAGTGCCGGCAGTTGCCTGGGCGACAGCCCCAGCAGGGCAGCCAGCTGGTGATGCAGCAGCTCGACGTTGTTGCGCGCCTGGCTTAGCTGCACCTGGGCGGATGAAACAGCAGAATCCGCCTGATCGACATCCACCTGGGTGCCCAGACCGTTTTTGTAACGGTCTTGCGTGATATGCAGGGCGTCTTTCAGCTTGGTGACGATGGACTCGATGGTCTCGGCCTGGGCACGTGCATCCTGCAGCTGAAAATACCCCTGGGCGACTGCCGATATCAGTATGGTGTGCGCCTGCTGGCGGGATGCCTCAGCTGCATCGGCGCGCTGCCGGGCAGCAGTGGCCAATGCCTTTTGCTTGCCCCACAGATCCAGGTCGAAGTCCAGCTGCAATGTCAGCGCCGTATCCGACTGATATGAGCCGGCCAATGGAGGGGGATAAATGTAGTGTTCACTCAGGCGTTCGCGCGTCAGGTGGTAGGCTGCGTTGACTTGTGGCCATTGCACTGCTCGTGCGCCGCGTGCGGCGGCCTGGGCGCTGCGCACGCGGGCGGCGGCTTGCTGCAGTGATGGATTGGCCGACAACGCCTGATCGATCAGGTGGTCGAGCTGAGGGTCTTTGTAGCGCGACCACCAGTGTTCGGTGGGCCACTGGAGGGCGGGGCTGGCCCGCAGGTCGAGGTGTTCGGCGGTAAGTGCCTGAATCTCTGGCGGTTGGGGCGTCATCGGCGCGCAGGCCGCCAGGGACAACACCAGAATAAGGGAGATAAACGGCTTCATGCTGACAGCAAGCTTAAAGTAGTTGATAGGATCATTATCTGACTAGGCAATTATATCGGAAAAAGACCGGAAACTGGTCAAAAGTGATAGGTATTATTTAGCGGAAGGGGGTGTATCTGCCGGCAGCAGCGCTTGCTCGCCGTTGGTGATCATGCGCTTGAGCAATGCCAGCAGCATGCGGATTTCGTCCTCTGAGAAGCCTTGCAGGTGCAGGTTCAGCACATCGGCAATGATGGGAGTCACTTGCTTGGATAATGCCAGGCCTTCGTCGGTGACGCTGATTTTAACCACCCGGCGGTCTGTGTCGCAGCGCTCTCGCCGTACAAATTTCTTGGCTTCCAGACGGTCCAGCATCCGGGTGATGGCACCCGAATCAACATTCATGGCGCGGGCAAGCTCGGCCGGGGTATCCATCCCCTTGTGCTCGATCAGCAGCAAAGGGCGCCATTGGTTGGCTGTGAGGCCAAGCGGCGCGGTGCGTAGATCGATGATGCGGTGAAACAGAATATGCAGTTGCCGAATCAGCAGACCCACGTTGCGGTCGGCGTTGAGGTCGCCAAACCGGTCGGAGTAAAAGCAGCTGGAGGTGCCCTGGGCCATCGGGTTGGTGGATGGTGTGGGCGAATTGGAAGGCACTGACATGCTAGAATTTTACCTCATCAATATCTGACTAGGCAATTAAATTATGCCCGAGCTGTCGCGCCGCATGTTTTGGGTTGGCTTTGTGCTGGCCGGTCTGGGTGCTGTCTTATTTTCTGCCAAGGCAATTGTTGCCAAGCTGCTGTATCTCCACGGGGTAGACGCGCTGGACGTGATTGGCTTTCGGATGCTGCTGGCCTTGCCGTTTTTTGCGCTTGTTGCATGGTTTCAGGCAAAAAAAGCGCGGCAGGGCCAGATTGCCCGTCTCGGCGCACGAGATGTCTGGCGTATTTTTGTGTTGGGTTTTATTGGCTACTATCTGTCCAGTTTCCTGGATTTTCTGGGCCTGCAGTATATTTCAGCCGGGCTTGAGCGCCTGATTCTGTTTCTGGCCCCGACGTTTGTGCTCCTGATCTCGGCGGCTTTTCTCAAGAAGCCTATTTCTCAGCGGCAATGGTTGGCCATGGCACTGGCCTACGCGGGGGTCGCCCTGGTGTTTTGGGCAGATCTTTCAATCGCGGGCGAGCACGTCATTTTGGGCTCGGCCTGTGTGCTGGGCGCCGCGTTCTCGTATGCCATGTATCTGATCGGTTCCGGAGAGCTCATCGAGCGCGTTACGGCCACACGCCTGGTTGCCTATGCGATGACCGTTTCTGCCGGCGTCACTATGGTGCATTTCTTTGGTGTCAAAGGGCTCGAAGGCCTTGATCAGCCGTGGCCTGTGTATGGTTTGTCCCTGATTCACGCCACCGTCAATACCGTGATTCCCACCTTCATGATCATGTGGTCGGTGGCCCGGATTGGTGCACCTCTCACGGCACAATTGGGTTTGCTGGGCCCGGTGTCCATTTTGTTTCTGGCGTGGGCTTTCCTGGGAGAGCCCATTACGACGCTGCAGGTGGCGGGTACTGTGCTGGTGGCAGCCGCGGCCGTGGTGCTGGGCCGCCGCCCGGCAACTGTGGCTGGGCAGGGCGCCACGCGCAGCGTCAAAGGCGCCTAAGCGAGGCTCGGCGGGCGGCTCCCTGCCGCCGCGATGCTTATTGTTTTGCGGCCATGGCTTCTTCGATCTCGGTGCGGTGGATGTCGTGCGTGATAAACCCTGCGGCGTTGTCGGGCATGGCCAGGTACTGTGGATGCGCCAATGTGTTGCGAATATCCAGTAGACCGCTGGCCCAGTGTTCACGCATGGTGGCGGGGCCAAACTGAAAATCCCGAAAATGCTGTTCGTATGATTTGTCGCGGTAGATCAGGTGAATAATATTGCTGCGTGCCCCGCAGGCCAGCTCGGCAGCCTGGCGGCAGGCAGCATCCTTTTCACGGGTTTTCGCAGGTACTTGTTCAAGTACGCTGCGCAGCAGCCGTTGCATTTTGCGGTGCGCCCGCATCTCGTCCGTCACCATCCGGGTGCGGCTGGAGTACCGGATGTCCTGCACCCGGTCGCTGATTTCGCTGATATTGCGTGGCACCGGCCCGCGGGCAGACCACAGATCCACCTGAAACACCAGAGAGTCGCGCTCGGGTCTTTGTTTTAGTACCTGGGCCAGCGGGGTGTTGGAGACCAGGCCGCCATCCCAGTAGTATTCGCCGTCGATCTCGATGGCTGGAAATGCCGGGGGGAGTGCACCGGACGCCATGAAATGCTCGGCCTGCAACCGTATCTTGCGGTTGTCAAAAAACGCAAAGTTGCCGGTGCGGACATTGACGGCACCCACTGAGACATGCAGGCCGGTGTCGTTGATGCGGTCAAAATCACACAAGGTTTCCAAGGTGCTTTTCAGGGGGCGTGTGTCGTAGTGTCCTACGCATGAAGGATCCAGGCTGGCTGACAAGGCTGCGGGCGGAAACCGTGGATGAAAAAACCCTTTTTGGCCCAGCACCAGGGCGCTGCCTGCGTGCAGGGCACCTAAAAACTGGCGGGCCATATCGTTGACGCCAAAAAGGCTTTGTTCTACCAGCGGATTGGCGCCAGGGCCCAGATAGGGCTGGCAAATTGTGTCCCAAAACTCGTGTAGTCGCTCTACCCGCTTTTCGGGCGGGTTGCCGGCGATGATGGCGATATTGAGCGCTCCGATGGAGATTCCGGCCAGATCCGTCAGATCCATCCCGGCTTCGTTCAGACCTTCAAAAACGCCTGCCTGATAGGCTCCCAGCGCGCCACCGCCTTGCAGAACCAGCGCCCTGACCTTATAGGCTTCCAGTGATTTGGACAGGTTGTTGGGTTTGGTTTCAGCCATGGGGTGATCCCTCTAGAGAATTCATGAATGCGTCGATCAAAGAGCCGCGGTAACGGCTTTTATGCAACACCAGTGACAGCTGCCGGTCGAGACTGAGAAACGGCGTGGGCAGAATTTTCAGCCGCCCCGTGTCTGCGGCATCCTGGGTGGCTGCCTGTGGCAGACAGGCTACCCCCAGGCCTGCGATCACCGCTTGTTTGATGGCCTCGATCTGGCCGAGCTCCAGCAGGATGCGGCCCGGGGGCAGGGCAGTGAGTGCCTGCTCGGTGAGGCTGCGGGTGGCAGAGCCACGTTCGCGCAAAATCCAGTGTACGCCCGCAAAATCAGTGGGGTGCAGCCGGCGCCGCTGCGCCAGTGGATGCGACGGCGCGGCACACACCACCAGTGCATCACTGCGCCAGCGAAAGGTCTCCAGTTGCGCATGGTGCACAGGGCCCTCCACGCAGGCAACGTCCAGATGATGCTCCAGAAGTTGGCGGGTGATGGTACGGGTATTGTCTACTGTGAGATGCAGGGAAACCATGGGATGTTGGGCAACAATCGGGCCGAGAAGTTCCCCGACCAGATAGTTGCCCACTGTGTTGCTGGCCCCCACGCGCAAGGTGCCGTGCAAGGCGCCCTGGGTATCCGGGTGGCGGCGCAACATGTCGTGCAGGCGCTCAAGAATTTCCCGGGCCAGGGGCAATTGTTCTGCCCCCTGTGCGTTCAGATGCAGGCGGCCACGCTCGCGGTCGAACAGGGTGTTGCCCAGTTGGCGCTCGAGTTCGGCCAGCGCCATACTGACGGCAGGTTGCGTCAGGTGCAGGGTTTCGGCAGCCCGCCGCACGCTGCCCAGGGTGGCCACTGCGTCAAAGACTTCCAGCTGGCGAAGACTGAGTCCAATCATGTTCAAAAGTGTACGGCGTTTTGCTTATTACATCAATTTTATTGATTGGTATAGTCACCAATACTTAATTTATTTATAGCTTGGATGTATTTAGAATGGCTCCCATCAGACTTTGCCTGGATGTGTGCCTGGTATGTTGCCAATCTCCGCTGTTCCTTGTCCGCTTCCCGTCGTGGGTGCCAGCGCCGCAGCTAAAGCCACCGAGGGCCGGCCGCGCGTACCCTCGCTCTGGTACGGTATTGCGCTGTCGGGTGCCCTGGGCTTGCTGGCCTGGCAACTGGGCAAGTGGTTTCCGCTGATTGGTGGGCCGGTGATGGGGATCTTGCTGGGCATTGCGTGGCGCAATATGGTAGGGGTGTCTCCCTTGTGCCTGCCAGGCATCGGGTACAGCAGCCGGCAGATTCTCAAATGGTCGATTATCGGCCTGGGATTTGGCCTCAGCCTTGGTCAGGTGCTGGCCACCGGCGCGTCATCTTTGGCCGTCACGCTGATCACCCTCAGCGTGGCTTTCCTGGCTGCCTGGAGTCTGGGTAGCTGGTTGGGCCTGGGCAGCCACCTCAAAGTTTTGATTGGTGTGGGCACCGCCATCTGTGGGGGCTCGGCCATCGCTGCGGTGGCGCCGATTATCCAGTCTGATCAAAAAGACACAGCGCTGTCGATTTCCACCATTTTTCTGTTCAATATTCTGGCTGTGCTGGTGTTTCCGCCTTTGGGGCACTGGATGGGCCTCTCGGATGCCGGCTTTGGCCTGTGGGCAGGCACGGCAATCAACGACACTTCGTCTGTGGTGGCCGCCGGGTACAGTTACAGCACCTCGGCTGGCGATATGGCCACCATCGTCAAGCTCACGCGGGCCACCCTGATTATTCCGGTGTGTATTGTGCTGGCGGTCTGGACAGCCTGGCGCGCGCATCATACGCAGACGCAGGTGTCGATTGTGCGGATTTTTCCGTGGTTTATCGTGTGGTTTCTGGTGGCTGCCGGCGTGCGCACCCTGGGGTGGGTGCCTGCCTGGCTGATCGAGCCCCTGCACCTGGCCTCGCAGTTCCTGATCATCATGGCCCTCACCGCGATCGGGCTGTTGTCCGACTTGCGTCAGATGGCATTGGCGGGGCTGCGGCCGTTGCTGCTGGGGCTGGGCGTGTGGATGGCCGTTGCCGCCAGCAGTCTGGCGGTGCAGTGGCTGATGCAGGCGCTTTGAGGCCTGCACCACGCTGGGGTTCTGCTATCGGCTCCTTACAGCATCGAGAACCATGAGGCCGAGTCTTTTGTGAGAGCCACCCCCACGATATAGGCAAAGATGGCAATTGCAATCAAGGCTGCCTGGCCACGTTTGTGCGGTGTTTTGCCGCGTTTGATGGCGATGGTGCCGACGCCAATATAAGCAATCAACAGCACGATCTTGGTCAGGATCCAGGGTTGATTGGGGCCGATCATGGCCGCAAGGATAACCCCGCAGACAAGCAGGACGGAGTCTACGATATGGGGCAGGATGCGTACCCAGCGCAGCTGCAGCAGCGCCGATTCGGTCACTGACCAATACGCGCGCACCACAAACAGGATGATGCTGAGAGTGACTGCAGTGACATGCAGGTGCTTGATGGGGAAATAGTAGTCGTACATAGTCAGATGCGTCTAAAGGGTGAAGTGAACCTGGATAACAGCAGGCATGGTAGCAGGCCCGCGGATCAGATCGGGGTCAGCTGCCAGCCGCCGTCCTTGCCTTGCAGTACAAGTTCCATCCCGTGGTGCCGGCGCAAGGTGCTTCGGTGCCCAACGCTAAGCAGGCGGGTATGGGGCAATTGTTCGCGCAGCAGACGATACATGGCGTCTTCCAGTCCCTCGTCCATGGCCGAGGTGGCCTCGTCCAGAAATGCAGCGTCCGGGCGTGCAATCAGCAGGCGGCCAAAGGCCAGGCGCTGCTGCTCACCTAGCGACAAAATCCGAGTCCAGTCGTCTTCGACGTCCAGTTGATCGCGCAAGTGTCCTAATTGCACCAGATCCAGTACGGCTTCGTCCTGGCCTGCCGGTACCTGATCAACCGGAGTTGGGTAGTGCAGGGCAGCCCGCAGCGTGCCTAGCGGCAGATACGGTTTCTGCGCCAAGAACAATGCAGACGCCTGCGGCCGGGTGATTTCCCCGGAGCCATATGGCCAGATGCCTGCAATGGTGCGCAGCAAGGTGGTTTTGCCGGAGCCGGACGGTCCGCGAATCAGGATGGGCTTCTCGGGCTGAACATCAAGGTTGAGATCCTTGAGCAGGGCGTAGCCGTCAGGCCGACGCACGGTAAGCTGGTGCAAGGCCAGACGGCTGCCGTCTTCGCGGGTGTCTGGCAGATGCATCTGGCGGGCGGCATCGATGGTGGCATCAAAACCGGTCAGACGATCCAGCGTGGCGCGGTACGTCGCAAAGCTGTCATACACATTGCGGAAAAACGATAGATTGGTTTGTAGTTGGCCAAACGCCTGTGCGGTCTGGATGAGGTCGCCCAGGCTGATCTGCTTGGTAAAAAACCGCGTTGCCTGGATGATGAAAGGAAACACGACGGCGGTTTGGGTCACAACAAAGTTAAACCCTAAAAATTTCAACGACCGATAAATAATGTCCCAGGCGTTGCCGATGACTTCAGCAAACCAGTGTCTCAGGGTGCGCCCCTCGACACGCTCGCCGCGATAAAACGCGATGCTCTCGGCGTATTCACGTACGCGCACCAGTGCGTAACGGTAGTCGGCGTTCAGTTTCTCGTTCAAGAAATTAAGCCGGATGAGCGGCTTGCCGATCCAGATGGCCAGCACGGTAGCCAAAAATACATAGATAAAAACCAAAAACACCATGGCTCGCGGAATCTCGTAGCCCAGCACCGTCATGGGGCCAGAGAGGTTCCAGAGAATCAGGGTAAAGGCGATGGTGGATACCGTGGCGTTAATGAGGCCAACCGCCAGTGTCATGGAGGTGTTGGCAAAGGCCGTGATGTCTTGCTGGATCCGCTGATCCGGGTTGTCGGCCAGATGGCTGAGTGATTGCGACCGGTAATAGGCTTGCTGGTCAAGCCAGCGGCTCAGCAGGCGCTCGTTGAGCCATTCCCGCCAGTGAACCACAAATGCCTGCTGGACATAAAAATCCACCAATGAGCGCACCACGTGCACGGCCGCCAGCAAGGCAAACAGCAGCATGGCCGCCCAGAAAGCCGGTTGATCCAGGGCCTGCAGGGCACTGTACATCGTGTTGTACCAGTTGGAAAACAGTACATCCACCCTCACGGCACCCAGGGTAAGCAGCAAAATCAGCGCAACCCCCGCCAATGGTCGCCAGTTGCGCCGGGGCGAGAAGAAATCTGCACTCAGTTGCCAGAATTGCTCGCCCCAACGGGTAAAGCGTCGCAGGCACCAGATTCCCGCCGCGCCTGCCAGAATGGTGAGTACATAGGCTTTGGCTAGCCATATGCCGCTTTCCAGCAGCGTTTGTTGCCATGTCATGAGTGGGCAATCCTCGGAGAAATGGAGTCCGCGCGGCATGCACGGGGTGGAGGCATTTTAATGAAGTTGGAGCCCCAGTAAGCAAAAAGGTTTCCGCTGATTCAGTCTCTCGCGCTTATTGTGCTTAAAAAGAGGGAGGGCTTGTGGTTTTACTCTCCCAAACCTTTTTTAAGGCCCAGGCGCTTGGCACGTTTATGCAGGTTGCTGGCATCCAAACCCAGTGCCTTGGCCGCCTGCGCCCAGTTCTGTCCAGCCACGCCCAGTGCTTCGTGGATTGCGTGACGCTCGCATGCCTCCACTGTCTGCTTTAAGGGTGGTATCTCGGCGAGTGATCGCGGGGCGGCCGTGCTTGTTTGGTCAGCGGCACTGGACGATATGCCCGGTGTTTGCGTGTCATCCGGTGTGTTGTCCTCCGCTGGGATATCCAGATCCAGCAGTTCCGCCTCGATGGTGAGCACCTGATCACGTGAGGCCCCACGGCTGAGCATCTTCAGGGCAGCGCGGCTGATGACGTGCTCCAGCTCCCGGACGTTGCCCGGCCAAGGGTATTGCTGCAAGGCGCGTTCGGCACCGAAGGACAGTCGGACACCACGCAATCCCAGCCGTGCGCGATTGAATTCGAGAAAATGTCCTGCCAATATCAGGATGTCGCGGTCGCGATCTCGCAGAGGGGGGATGGGGATCGGGTATACCGACAGCCGGTGATAGAGATCCGCCCGAAACAGCCCGGCCTGGGTATTGGCTTTTAAATTGCGGTTGGTGGCTGCGATGACGCGGACATCGGTTTTGATGGTTTGGTCTGTGCCCAGCCGCTGGATCTCCCCGTTTTGCAATACCCGCAACAGCTTGGCCTGCAGGCTCAGCGGCAGCTCACCCACTTCGTCCAGAAACAGGGTGCCTCCCTGGGCGGCTTCAAAGCGGCCGGGGCGGTCAGAGGTCGCACCCGAAAACGCCCCCTTCACGTGGCCAAACAGCTCGCTTTCAGCCAGAGATTCCGGCAGCGCTGCGCAATTCACCTGCACCATCGGCTGGCGACTGCGCCGGGAGTGCCGATGCAGCCGGCGTGCAAACAGCTCTTTGCCTACCCCTGTTTCGCCCAGCAGCAGGATAGGCAGATCCGAGTCTGCCACCAGATCCAATTCGTGCAACAAAGACTGGATCGCCTCGCTGTGTCCCAGGATCTCGGTGGTTTCTCCGATGCGCTCGATCCCTTGTTGTGAGGTACCTAATTGGCGCAGGCGCCGATTTTCACGCTCCATCTCGGTGACGCGGATGGCCGCCTGTAAGGTCAGCACCAACTGCTGCAGGCGGGCCCGGGCGGCCTCGTCGAAAGTCCCAGTGGTCAGTGCATCCAGGGTCAGGATGCCCCAGGCGCGATCGGGGTCCCGGTATAGCGGCACCCCAAGACAATCATGTACGGGCAGCGGCGAGCCCTTGCGGTCGTCCAATAAGCCGTCGTAGGGGTCGGGCAGCAGGCTGCCTGGTTCAAACCAGGTGGGTTCGTGGCGTGACAGGATGGCGGCAAAGCGGGGATGCTGCCCCACGACAAACCGGCGCCCAAGTGCTTCATGGGCCAGGCCGGACGCCGCCACCATATGCAGGGTGTCGTGCTGATCCAGTGACAGCAGCCCTACGGCATCGCACACAAACGCCTGGCGGATGGCACTGGCGGCACGCTCCAGACGGACGCCGTCAGGGAGTTCCTGGCTAAGGTCTTTCAGTAGTTGGTGTTCCATGAGGGTCATTTTAACCATTTTAGGGTGATTTCCACCCTGATTAATAGGGTCAATTTCACCGCATTTGATGTGGATCAGTGTTTTCCCTAGGTTTAAGACTTGGCACGCTTATTGCTTGATGACAAATGAAGTGAAACGGGAGCGCCATCCGGCGTAATTTTTAAGTCCCTCACAGCTGCAGAAGGAGCGCAGGATGCGTGAGTATAAAAAACTATGGTGGTCATTGATCGGCGTGCTGGTCGTGGCCTTCGGTGTCCTTGGATGGATGGGTAAAGAAGTCTACAATCAGGCGCCTCCCATTCCTGCTCAGGTTGTCAGTGCTGACGGCCGGGTCATCATGACTGAAGAGCAAATCCTGGACGGTCAGGTGGCCTGGCAAAGTGCCGGGGGCATGACTGTCGGATCTATTTTGGGCCATGGCGCCTATCAGGCACCCGACTGGACGGCCGACTGGTTGCACCGCGAGTTGACTGCCTGGCTGGATCTGGCTGCCAAGGATCAATTTGGTTTGGGGTATCAGCAGCTGGATGCCGACCGCCAGGCGGTGCTTGAGCGTCATTTGAAGGCGGAATATCGTAAAAATACTTACGATGCAGCCAGTGGCGCCGTGACGTTGTCCAATCGCCGGATTCAGGCCATCGAGCAAACAGCAGCCTACTACGACAAGCTGTTTGGTGATGATCCTGCCCTAAGAGAAAGCCGGGTGCACTTCGCCATGAAAGAAGCCACGTTGCCCTCGCCTGAAGCGCGGGCGCGGCTGGCAAATTTCTTTTTCTGGACAGCCTGGGCGGCATCCACGGATCGCCCCGATAGTACTGCCACTTATACCAACAACTGGCCGCACGAACCCCTGATCGATAACGTTCCGACACCGGAGAACATCATCTGGTCGATCCTGAGCGTGATCATTCTGATCGCGGGTGTGGGCTTGCTGGTCTGGACGTGGGCGTTTACCCGCAAGGAAGAAGAGGAAACCCCCGCACCGGCACGCGACCCCATTGCCCAGATGGCACTGACCCCGTCTCAGCGTGCATTGGGCAAGTATCTCTTCCTGGTGGTTGCCCTGTTTGTCACGCAGATTTTCATCGGTGGTTTCACGGCGCACTACACCGTCGAAGGCCAAACCTTCTATGGCATCAATGTTTCCGAATGGCTGCCGTACTCGCTGGTACGTACCTGGCACATTCAGGCAGCCTTGTTCTGGATCGCCACGGGGTTCCTGGCCGCCGGCCTGTTTTTGGCTCCGATCCTCAATGGTGGTAAAGATCCCAAGTATCAGAAACTCGGTGTCGATATCCTCTTTTGGGCCTTGATTCTGGTTGTGGTCGGGTCGTTTACCGGTAATTTTGCTGCCATTGCCCATCTTTTGCCGCAAAACCTGAATTTCTGGCTGGGGCACCAAGGCTACGAGTACGTCGAGCTCGGCCGCTTGTGGCAGATTGGCAAGTTCCTGGGTATTGTGTTCTGGCTGGTCCTGATGCTGCGTGGCATCATCCCTGCGCTGCGCCAAAAGGGCGATAAAAACCTGCTGGCGCTGTTCAGTGCATCTGTGGTGTGTATCGGTCTGTTCTACGGTGCGGGCCTGGCCTATGGCGAAAGAACGCACATCACTATCATGGAGTACTGGCGCTGGTGGGTGGTTCACCTGTGGGTCGAAGGCTTCTTCGAAGTGTTCGCCACGGCTGCACTTGCCTTTATCTTCTCCACCATGGGGCTGGTCTCCAAGCGCAGCGCCACCACGGCCAGCCTGGCTTCCGCCATTCTGTTCATGCTGGGCGGTACACCGGGCACCATGCACCACCTGTATTTCTCGGGTACCACCACCCCCATCATGGCCATTGGTGCCGCCTTCAGTGCGCTCGAAGTCGTACCGCTGGTGGTGTTGGGTTACGAAGCCTGGGAGAACTGGCGCCTCAAGGCTCGTGCGCCCTGGATGGAAAACCTTCGCTGGCCGCTCAAGTTCTTTGTCTGCGTGGCCTTCTGGAACATGTTTGGCGCGGGTGTCTTTGGCTTCATGGTCAATCCGCCGGTTGCGCTCTACTACATCCAGGGCCTGAACACCACAGCCGTGCATGCGCATGCCGCACTGTTCGGGGTATATGGCTTCCTCGCCCTGGGCTTCACGCTGTTCGTGTTGCGCTATGTGCGCCCAACCATGCAGTTCAATGACAGCCTGATGAACACCGCTTTCTGGTGCATGAACATCGGCCTGGTGATGATGATCACCCTGAGCCTGCTGCCGATTGGCCTGATGCAGTTCTATGCCAGCGTCAGCGTGGGCACCTGGTGGGCTCGCAGCGAAACCTTCATGCAGCAAGACATTATGCAAACCCTGCGTTGGGCTCGTACGTTTGGTGACGTGGTCTTCATCGTTGGGGGCCTGGGTGTGATGTGGCAGGTGGTTACCGCCTTGTGGGGTACCCGTGCTGCACCCGCTGCTGACGGTTCGCTGGCCGCGCAACGCACCTGATTATTGTCCTTGCAGCACTGGGTGTCCGAAACGGAGCCTGGTGCAGCCCGCCCCGAAAGGGGCGGGCTTTTTTATGGACGGATCAGAATCAGCGAATGGCCGGGGAGGGTTGTGCGCCACGCCAGGCTGATATCGCGCCCAGGGTAAACGTCAGAAACAGTGTAGGTAGCGCGCTGCCGTAATCCGGGGCCCATTGGGCCAGCGCATGAAAGCAGGCAATTCCCAACAGCCAGATCAGCGCTGGGGCCACGGGATGGCCCGTATGACTGCCTGCGGCTGGGTAAGTCCAAAGCCCCCGGCAGCCCAGGATGGTGCCAAAAAGAGGCACAAACACAGAGCTGAGTGTCAGTAAAAACGGCTCGAGTGAGTGCATAGGCAGCACCATGGCCAACACCATGGCCGCAATTGCCAGCACGCTGCCCCAGGTTTTTACGCTAAGCGCCGGAACCAGGCTCTGGCTGGACACTGAGCCCGAATAAAGGTCGCCATAAGTATTGTCGAGCTCGTCCACCAAAATCAGGGCCAGTGCCAGCAGGCCGCCCTGGGCCATCAGCAGGGCACTGACCATGTCGGTATCCGGCCCGGTGATGGTGATGACCAGAACCCCCAGCATGTAGCACCAGATGTTTGCCACGGTGTAGCCCAGCCAGGTGCCGGCCACAGTACCGCGATTGCTGCGCCCGTGCCGCGCGTAGTCGGCCACCAGCGGCAGCCAGGATACCGGCATGGCAATCACAAGATCCAGTGCCTGGAAGCCGTTCATGCTGCCGTCTCCTCCACGATGCCACCATGCCTGTAGGGTCGCGCTGTCCAGCTTCAGTGAAAACTGGATGGTGAGCCAGATAAGAGACAAGATGACCAGCGGTAGGCCGATGCGGCTGACTACACGGCGAACCAGGGTCAACATCGAGCCGCGCAAGAGCAGCAGGATCAGGATGCCCCAGAACAGGGTGGGCCAGACCAGGCCCAGATCAATGCCCAAGGCATCCTGGCCGATCGCCCGGGTGCCGTCGCGCATGATCACCAGCTCGAATGTTGCCCAGCCCAACAGTTGCACGACATTCAGCAAAATGGGCAGGCGCGCAAACCGGTTGCCGTACACCGACTGAATCAGACCGGCACTGGATAGTCCGCTGTCGCAGCCCAGGCGGGCGACCCAGGCCAGCAGCCCAGCACCCAGGATGGAGCCGGTAATCACGGCAATCAGTGCTGCCTGCAGACCCAGTGCCGGCACCAGGTAGGCACCTACCTGGATCACCAGCAAACCGACGCCCAGGCTGAACCAAAGGGCCAGGTGATCGTGCCAGCCAAATACGCGTTGTGGTGATGCACTGAACTCTGGCTCGGTAGGGGCCGGTTTGTGTGTGGGGGTAGGGGCTGAAGCGGCTGGATGTGGATTCATGGTGTGCCTGTACATGCAATATGCAGGTAGCAGGCGCGTGCGACGGCAGGCCATCGCCATGGCGAGCTGCTTTCCTGCGCGAGGATGATCTCAATCAGGTTCGAAGGGACTGTCTCAGCCGCCAAAGCGGCACCCCTAGCGAGGCTCGAAAATGGGTAAAACGATATTGATTGTAGGTGCGCAGCCTGCCTGCGGCAAGGGTTGCCGCCGATTGGTGGGCGCTACAGGCCGCCTGCGTCAGCTGATGGGGGATTCCTGGGATAGGCGTATGCCGCCACCGGGAATGCACTGTATCAAGCGGGTGCGAAACCGGTCTTGAAATTGCGCGCGATTCTCGGGGGGAATCAGCGTATCCAGGGACACAATGCGGTCAGCCCGGTAGCGTCGTGTGCTGCCCAGCGCTTCTTCGAGGGCGTTGGCCTGGCGGGTGGCGGTGTCGGTGTCGCAATCCAGCAGGATCAGTGCATGCACCAGCCCGATATGTTGCTCTGATGGCGTCGTGCCGGCGACAGGCGCGCCACTGGCAGGGGTCTGGCGGCGCCACCACTGCGCGGTACCCGCTATTTTCTTTGCCGGGTTACCTACGGCCAGATTAAAACGGCCGTCACAAAACGAGCCTTCTACCGCCTGCGCACGGGCTTCGATGCCAAAAAACAGCAGGGCACTGGCAATGATGCTGCACAATTGCTGATAAAAATCTTCCGAGTGATCCAGGGGGCGGCCAGAAAATAATCGGGCCAGACTCAGGTTCAGGATACCCGCTCCTTGCGGGACGACACCGCCGCCCGATTGGCGGACATAGACCGGCCATCCCTGCGCATTCATGGTTTGTTGCGCCTGGGCAAAGCCGGGTTTTGCCGCATAAGTGCGGGGTACTACCAAGCACTGTGGTGCGCTCCAGAGACAGGCCACGGGGTGCTGCGCAGCTGCTTGCAGCAGATGTGCGTCGGCCAGCGGCCCGCCGTGCGGGCAGGCCCCCAGATCCATCAACTGATAGGGGAGTGTGTCAGGTGAGGGCATCAGCACAGGCTGTCGGCAAAAAGGGTTGCTGCAAAAAAGACAGCGCGCCCGAGAACATCAGGCGTGCAACTGGGTGGCTGCGAAGGTCTCGTCGTCCATGAACAAATAGCGCGCGGCGTCAATCAGCCCCAGGACAGCAGCCAGCGGGATGAAAATCCAGGTGATAAACAGAAAGCCGATCCCCCAGCCCACTTGCCCGAGAAAAAATCGGTGTGCCCCCAGCCAGCCCAAAAAGATGGCCAGGAAAATCGCAATGCGCCGTTGCGAGGTGGGGCGCCCGAGCGTGTCGCGATGCGATCGCAGGATCCAGAGGCTTACGGGAATCGTGAGCAGCAGCGCCAGTAGCACCTTGCCCGTGTGCGCCCGCAGATAGGTGCCGATCGCGGCAAAGAGATCGCCAAAGTTGTGGATCAATAGGCCTGTCAGCCGGGAGATCCAGGCAAAGACTTGGCCAAAGGCTGCTTCGCCAAAGCTGAGGGCCAGCAGAATCACCACAAAAATGGCGATGATCAGGGTGATTTTTTTAAACATGAGACCGATAGTGTCCTGGAGGAGGATGGCAGCGGCCACCGGCTATGCTGCCATTCTAAGGGATACCGGTTGCTTAGCGGGCCATGGTCTGGCGGATCGCATGATCCCATTGGGCCAGCCGCTCTTGTGCTTCGTCGCGTGGCATGATTGGGTCAAACTGGCGCTCGATCCGCCACAGGGATTCGAGTTCGTCCAGATTGGCGTACAGGCCCGATTGCAGCCCGGCCAAAAAGGCGGAACCCAGTGCTGTGGTTTCTACCATGGTGGGGCGTTGTACGGGGATCCCCAGGAGATCTGCCTGGAACTGCATCAGCAGGTCGTTGACGCAGGCGCCGCCATCCACCCTTAGCGCCTGCAAGGTGCCCACACCGGCCTGTTGTGCGTCGCGGCTCATGGCATGCAGCAGGGCAGCGCTTTGATAGGCGATGCTTTCCAGAGCCGCCCGGGCAATGTGTGCCATCGTTGTGCCACGCGTCAGGCCTGTGATTGTGCCGCGTGCGTCGGGATCCCACCAGGGGGCGCCCAGCCCGGTAAACGCGGGCACCAGCATGACGCCACCAGAGTCGCTGACACTGCCCGCCATGGCTTCGATGTCGCTGCTGCGGCTAAATGCCCGCAGGCCGTCGCGCAGCCATTGCACGACTGCGCCGCCTACAAATACGCTGCCCTCCAGGGCATAGGCTGCCTGGGAGTCGGGCTGTGCTGCGCTGGTGGTTACCAGGCCGTTTTCGGACACCTGAAACTGCGTGCCTGTGTGCATCAACATGAAGCATCCTGTGCCATAAGTGTTTTTAACCATGCCAGGTTTAAAGCAGGCCTGGCCAAACAGCGCGCTTTGCTGGTCGCCCGCGACCCCGCAGATAGGGACTGGATGATCCAGAATGTTTGTGTCGATAGTGCCGAAGTCAGCCGAAGACGGCAGGATATGCGGCATCATTGCCGCTGGAATCTCCAGGGCGTCCAGCAGCTCGGTATCCCAGGCATTGCGGTGGATGTCCATCAGCATCGTGCGTGCCGCGTTGCTGACGTCGGTGAGATGGTGCTGGCCGCTGGTAAGCTGCCAGATCAGCCAGCTGTCCACGGTGCCAAACAATAGCTCGCCGGCTTCTGCGCGCTGGCGGGCACCTGGCACATTATCCAGAATCCACTTCAGTTTGGTGGCTGAAAAATAGGCGTCGATACGCAGGCCTGTGCGCTGCAGGATGGTGGGCTCAAGGCCCTGGCTGCGCAACTGGACACAAGTGGGTTCTGCCCGCCGGTCTTGCCAGACAATGGCGTGGTGAATCGGTTGCCCGGTTTTTTTGTCCCAGACCACCGTGGTTTCGCGTTGATTGGTAATGCCGATGGCATGAATCTCGCGGGCCGAAATACCCGCCCGGTTTACCGCCTCGCGCAGGGTGTCGCGCTGCGTGTGCCAGATTTCCATGGCATCGTGCTCCACCCATCCCGGCTGGGGATAGTGTTGGGTAAATTCGCGTTGGGCAAGGCCCACGATGCGACCCTTGTGATCGAACACAATGCTGCGGGTACTGGAGGTGCCCTGATCCAGGGCAATCAGGTAAGTCATGCTTGGTCCTCGGGTGCAATGACACAGTCGACGTGCGCTTCTTTCAGCAGGGCCGGAAAGGGCTCAGGTGGTGTTGCACCAGTAAACAGACGGTCAATCTGGGATAGATTGCCCAGCCGCACCATGGCCGGACGATTGAACTTGCTGGTGTCGCAGGCCATCCAGACTTCGTGGGCCGACTGCATGATGGCTTGGGATACTTTGACTTCACGATAATCGTAGTCGCGCAGGGTGCCGTCGTCTTCGATGCCTGAAATGCCCATCAGAGCGATATCCACCCGAAACTGGCGGATGAACTCTACCGTGGCTTCTCCCACGATGGCCAGATCACGCGGCCGTACGGTGCCGCCAGCCAGAAGAACCTCACAGCCAGGCTGATGTCCCAGAGTGTGCACCACATTGACATTGTTGGTGATGATGCGCAGCCCCGTATGGCCGCTGAGTGCCTGGGCGATCGCCTCGGTGGTGGTGCCGATGTTGATCATCAATGAACAGTCGTTGGGGATTTCGCGTGCAATGGCCTGCGCGATGCGTTGTTTTTCGTTTGCATGCAATTGCGCCCGTTGCCGGTAGGCGATGTTTTCGGTGGTAGAGGCAGGCAAGCGTGCGCCACCATGAAACCTGACCAATTGGTTGGTTTCTGCCAGCCGCTGCACATCCCGCCGGACAGTTTGTACCGTTACCTGCAGATGCCGGGCGAGATCTTCTAGACTGCAGGCGCCATTGAGGTGCAGTTGCTTGAGCAGCCGGATCTGCCGCGGATTAAGACTCATGGTGTTCGCCGAAATATGAACAGAACGAATGTACAACGAAAAAAAAAGAACCGACCCTAGGGTTTTTACTAGCGGCATACGAATAAGAAACGAACAATAATGCTCAAAATAGAAACATACAGAGAGGGTTTTCATGCAGCTAGAACTGGCTGGGGTGAGCAAGCAGGTGGGTGCAGAAACCTGGTTGTATCCCCTGGATTTCACCTTGCAGGAATCCGCCCTGACCGTGTTGTTGGGGTCTACCCGTGCTGGTAAAACCAGTCTGATGCGCATCATGGCGGGGCTTGATGAACCCTCGTCGGGTCAGATAAAAGTGGATGGTGCCGACGTCACCGGCGTGCCGGTGCGCCACCGAAATATTGCCATGGTGTATCAGCAGTTCATCAATTACCCCTCCATGACAGTCGCGGGCAATATCGCCTCGCCTATGCGCTTGCGTGGACAGCACGATATTCAGGCCCGCGTCCAGGAGATCGCACGCACGCTGCACATCGAAGAATTCCTCCAACGCCTGCCGGCCGAGCTCTCTGGTGGCCAGCAGCAGCGGGTGGCCTTGGCCCGAGCCTTAGCCAAAGATGCGCCTCTGATGTTGCTCGACGAGCCACTGGTCAATCTGGATTACAAGTTGCGCGAGGATTTGCGCGAAGAGCTTGGGGTGATGTTTACGCAGGGACGCTCTACCGTGGTGTACGCCACCACCGAGCCCGGCGAGGCGCTGCTGCTTGGGGGGTATACCGCCATTTTGGATGAGGGCGAGGTTTTGCAGTATGGCCCCACCATTGATGTCTTTAACCATCCGGTGTCCATTCGGGCCGCCCGCGCCTTCAGTGATCCTCCCATGAACTTCCTGTCTGCACAGACCGAAGCCGGGGTTGTCCGGGTAGTGGGCGATACCGCCTTGTCAGTTGCGCTGGATGCGCCAGTGGCACCAGGCCCAGTTACGCTGGGCCTGCGTGCAGCCGATCTGTCCTTTCATTCGCAAGGGGCTGATTGCCAGCTGCAAGGTCAAGTGCAGCTAGCCGAAATTTCCGGCTCGGCCACCTACGTCCATGTCGATACGCCCGTCGGAGCCATGATTGCCCAGGTGCCGGGGGTCAGTCATTACCACTTGGGCGACATGCTGACCCTGCATTTTTCCAGTCGGCGCGTATTTTTGTTTGCCCAGGACGGATCCCTGCTGCGCGCACCGGAGGTTAATCATGGCTCGCATTGATCTCGACCTGGCGCATAGCTACCAGAAGGTCGTGCACTCTGATGCCGACTACGCGCTGTTGCCGCTGAAAATCTGTTTTGAGAATGGTGGCGCCTATGCTTTGCTGGGCCCCTCGGGTTGCGGCAAAACCACCATGCTCAATATTATTTCCGGCTTGGTTACCGCCTCGCATGGCACGGTTCAGTTTGATGGTGTCGATCGTACCCGGGATACGCCCCAGCAACGCAATATCGCTCAGGTGTTTCAGTTTCCCGTGATCTACGACACTATGACGGTAGGTGAAAACCTCGCGTTTCCTTTGCGCAATCGCAGGGTGCCTGCACAGCAAATCAAGCAGCGGGTGGGGCAGGTCGCCGAAATGCTCGACCTGTCTGCGTTTCTGGATCAACGTGCCGCCAATCTGGCTGCAGATGCCAAGCAAAAAATCTCTTTGGGGCGTGGTCTGGTTCGGCCGGATGTGTCGGCTGTCCTGTTCGACGAGCCTCTCACCGTGATCGATCCCCACCTCAAATGGGAGCTGCGCCGCAAGCTAAAAGAGATTCACCACGAGCTTGGCCTCACACTCATTTATGTCACCCACGACCAAGTAGAGGCCATGACATTTGCCGACCAGGTTTTGGTCATGGCTCGCGGCCGTGTCGTTCAGCAGGGTACGCCGGCAGATCTCTTCGAGCGCCCGCGGCACACGTTTGTAGGACATTTCATTGGCTCACCTGGCATGAATCTTCTGCCCGTGCAGTGCCGGGCAGACCGCTCTCTGTGGCTTGGTCAGCAGGCCCTTCAGGGCGCTCAGGCCTTGTCGTTGCCAGAAGGGCCACTCACGCTGGGTATCCGGCCCGAGTACCTGCAGGTGCATGCACAGCCTGCGGCAGATACCGTGCCTGCCACTGTGCAGTGGGTGCGCCATCTGGGTACCAGCCAGTTGCTCAGCGCTCAAGTACAGGGCCTCGACATCAAGGCTCATTTGCCTGTAGACGCGCCAGTACCCGCTGCAGGCTCCGACATTCATGTGGCGCTGCTGGATGCGCACACGTGTTTCTACCAAAACGAGGAACTCATCCCATGAGTACCATCACAAAACCTGTCAATCAAAAGGCCTGGTGGCTGATTCTGCCTGTGATTGTCTGTGTGTCGTTTTCGGCCATCATCCCCCTGATGACCGTTGTCAATTATTCGGTGCAGGATATCCTGGGCCCAAATCAGGCGGTGTTTGTGGGTACCGAATGGTTTGCCAGCATCATGCGCGACGAAGACCTGCACGCTGCGCTCTGGCGCCAGCTGATGTTTTCAGGGGCTGTGCTGGCGATCGAGCTGCCACTGGGTGTGATGCTGGCCCTGTCCATGCCGGCCAAGGGGTGGCGGGCCTCGGCTGTGCTGGTCATTATCTCTTTGTCGCTGCTCATCCCCTGGAACGTCGTGGGGACCATCTGGCAGATTTTCGGGCGCACCGATATTGGCCTGTTTGGCTGGGCATTGACGCAATTGGGCATCGACTATAGCTATGTGGGCAACCCGGTTCAGGCCTGGCTGACCGTGTTGCTGATGGATGTCTGGCACTGGACACCCCTGGTGGCGCTGCTGGCATATGCCGGTTTGCAATCCATCCCCGAGGCCTACTATCAGGCGGCCAGTATTGATGGCGCAAGCAAGTGGGCGGTGTTTCGGTACATCCAGCTGCCCAAGCTGCGCGGGGTGCTGATGATTGCCGTGCTGCTGCGTTTTATGGACAGCTTCATGATCTACACCGAGCCTTTTGTCCTGACGGGCGGTGGCCCGGGCAACTCCACTACTTTTTTAAGCCAGTACCTTACGCAAAAAGCGATTGGTCAGTTTGATATGGGGCCGGCAGCGGCGTTCTCGCTGATTTACTTCCTGATTATTCTGCTGTTCTGCTTTGTTCTGTATAACTGGATGCTGCGCGTGGGCACCGGCAGCCGCGAGGTTCATCATGACTAAACCCGTTTGGTTGCCGCGCAAGCGCACGGTGTTTTTGCTGCTGTATCTGTTGTTTGCTCTGGTTCCTGTCTACTGGATGGTAGTCATGAGCTTCAAAACCAACCAGGGCATCCTGGCCGAGTTCTCGATCTTTCCACGAGAATTCACCTTGGCCAACTACCGCACCATACTCACAGATCCCTCCTGGTATATGGGCTACGTCAATAGCCTGGCTTATGTCCTGCTTAATATGGTGATGGCCATTTCGGTGGCCTTGCCTGCCGCGTACGCGTTCTCCCGATACTCATTTTTGGGCGACAAGCACGTGTTCTTCTGGCTGCTCACCAATCGCATGACGCCGCCAGCAGTGTTTCTACTGCCCTTTTTCCAGCTGTATGCAACGCTGGGGCTGCTGGATACCTATTGGGCAGTTGCCCTGGCGCATCTCCTGTTCAACGTGCCGCTGGCTGTGTGGATCCTGGAGGGCTTCATGAGCGGCATTCCGCGCGAGATCGATGAAACAGCATATATCGATGGCTACAGCTTTCCACGATTTTTCATCACGATTTTCCTGCCGCTCATTAAATCGGGTGTCGGCGTGGCGGCATTTTTCTGTTTCATGTTCAGCTGGGTCGAGCTTTTGCTGGCACGGACACTCACCAGCGTGGATGCCAAGCCGATTGCCGCGATTATGACGCGCACGGTGTCAGCGTCCGGGATGGACTGGGCGACGCTGGCAGCTGCCGGCACGCTCACCATTGTGCCGGGCGCCATCGTGATCTGGTTTGTTCGTCATTACATTGCGAAAGGCTTCGCAATGGGTCGCGTTTAAGGGGGTGCAAGATGCTTGACTGGATGGTCTGGACAGTGCCCACTGCCGTGTTTTTTATTTGCGTGGTACTGCTGCTGACGGGCATGACAATTTGGGAGATCAAGTCACCCAATGTATTGCGCAAGGGCTTTTTGCCCATGGCTACCACACGCGGTGATCGTTTGTTCATCGGTTTGCTGGTTGCCGCATACATCAATCTGGGCTTTTTGGGCTTGGGCGAACAATGGGAAAACTGGTTCTCCTTGCAGGCCGAGCCTTCCGTATGGATCAGTTTCGTCATCTCCATGGTGGTGCTGGTATTCATCATGCGCAAGGGATAAATCAAAAACCAAAGGGCAGTCGGGTAGTGTCCCGGCTGTTGCCTGGTGTCTTGCTGTGCCCCGCAGCGGCACCGGATCAAAGTATCGGGGCAGACACGATAAAACCTGAGGAGAGCAATATGAGATTTCGCTACACTGCAGTGGCGCTGGCTATGGCCTGCGCCCTGGGCAGCCAGGCCGCATGGGCCGGCATGGCCGAAGCCGAGAAGTGGATCAACACCGAGTTTCAGCCATCGACGCTGAATAAAGACCAGCAAAAAGCAGAGATGCAGTGGTTTATTGATGCGGCTGCCAAACTCAAAGCCAAAGGGGTCAACGAGATCAACGTGGTCTCCGAAACCCTGACCACCCACGAATACGAGTCCAAGGTGCTTGCCAAGGCCTTCGAGGAAATCACCGGCATCAAGGTCAACCACGACCTCATCCAAGAAGGGGATGTGGTCGAAAAGCTGCAAACGTCGATGTTGTCTGGCAAATCCATTTACGATGGCTGGATCTCCGACTCCGACCTCATCGGGATGCACTATCGCTATGGTGAAGTGCTGTCGCTGACCGACTATATGAAAGGTGCGGGCAAAGAGTTCACCAACCCCGGGCTTGATCTCAAGGATTTCATTGGTACGTCGTTCACCACGGCGCCGGACGGCAATATGTATCAGCTGCCCGACCAGCAGTTTGCTAATCTGTACTGGTTCCGCTACGACCTCTTCAACCGGCCTGACCTCAAAGAGAAATTCAAGGCCAAATATGGATACGATCTCGGCGTGCCCATCACCTGGTCGGCATACGAAGACATTGCCAAGTTCTTTACTGATGATGTGAAAACCATTGATGGCAAGCCTATTTATGGCCATATGGATTACGGCAAGAAAGACCCTTCCCTGGGCTGGCGCTTCACAGACGCCTGGTTGTCGATGGCGGGCTCGGCCGACAAAGGCACGCCCAACGGCTTGCCGGTTGACGAATGGGGTATCCGTGTCGCGGACGATAACTGCACCCCGGTTGGCGCATCCGTGGCGCGTGGCGGGGCCACCAACTCGCCGGCCGCTGTATACGCACTGACCAAGTACATCGACTGGATGAAAAGCTACGCGCCCAAAGAAGCCATGGGCATGACGTTCTCCGAGTCGGGCCCGGTGCCTGCCCAGGGTGAAATCGCCCAGCAGATCTTCTGGTACACAGCCTTTACTGCCGACATGACCAAAAAGGGCTTGCCGGTTGTCAACGAAGACGGTTCGCCCAAGTGGCGAATGGCACCTGCGCCGCATGGCCCTTACTGGAAAGAGGGGATGCAAAACGGCTATCAGGATGTGGGTTCCTGGACGTTCTTCAAGGATCATGATCCCGATAAGGTGGCAGCTGCCTGGCTGTATGCGCAGTTTGTGACGGCCAAAACCACCTCGCTCAAAAAATCCATCAAGGGCCTGACATTTATTCGCGACAGCGATATCCGTAGCGATTTCTTCACCAAGAACGCCAACCGTTATGGCGGCCTGATTGAGTTCTATCGCAGCCCTGCGCGGGTGGCCTGGACACCCACGGGCACCAACGTGCCGGATTACCCCAAGCTGGCCCAGTTGTGGTGGCGCAACATCTCGCAGGCCATTGCCGGCGAGAAAACGCCTCAGCAGGCTATGGATAACCTCGCCACTGATATGGACAAGGTCATGGCCCGTCTCGAGCGTGCCGGGATGAAACGTTGCACCCCCAAGCTCAATCCCAAGAGCGATCCGTCCAAGTGGCTCAGCGACGATCACGCCCCCTGGAAGAAGTTGGCCAATGAAAGCCCGAAACCTGAAACGGTTTCCTACGATTCATTGTTGCAGGCCTGGAAGGAAGGTCGCGTCCGTTAAGGGTATGGATGTCATGTCTCAAACCACTGTCCCGTCGCCGGCTGTCACCAACCGGGCTCAACTGCTAGCCGAGCTTGTCTCCCTCGAGGCAGTTGATCTGGTTGTCATTGGCGGCGGGGCCAGTGGGCTGGGGGTGGCACTGGACGCCCGCTTGCGCGGGCTGTCCGTGTTGCTGCTCGAGTCGCACGATTTTGCAGGCGGCACGTCTTCGCGCGCCACCAAATTGGTGCATGGGGGCGTGCGCTACCTGGCTCAGGGCAATATCGGGTTGGTGCGCGAGGCATTGCACGAGCGCCGTGCGCTACTCAACAATGCACCTCACCTGGCTCAGCCGCTGGCGTTCATCATGCCTGCCTATCGCCCCTGGGAAGTGCCGTTTTATGGTATCGGGCTAAAAATGTACGACGCCCTGGCAGGTGCTGCGAGCCTGGGCAAGACCCGCTGGTTGGGTAAATCCAGCACCCTGGCGCAATTGCCGGGGGTCAATGCACAGCATCTGTACGGCGGCGTCAAATATTGGGACGGCCAGTTTGATGATGCGCGTCTGGCGCTCACACTGGCCCGCACCGCCGCTGCGCAAGGCGCCTTGCTGGTCAATTATTGTCCGGCTGTGGATATTCTCCACGAGGACGGGCGTATCTGTGGCGTACGCTGGAAAGACGGGTTGGCGGCCTCTGATCAGCCCCTCGAAGGGCAGGTGCGCGCACGCTGCGTCATTAATGCCACGGGTGTCTGGGTAGATGCCCTCCGGCAACTGGACGACGCAGCACGCGGCCAGCGGGTGCGGCCTATGGTGGCACCCAGCCAGGGTGTCCACTTGGTGGTCGATCGTTCGTTTTTACCTTCTGATCATGCCTTGCTGGTACCGCACACGCGGGATGGCCGGGTGCTGTTTGCCGTGCCCTGGCTGGGTCATGTCATATTAGGTACCACCGATACACCTCGGGATCATGTCGAGCGCGAACCGCATGCGCTGGCAGAAGAAGCTGCCTTTATTCTTAGAGAATCCGCCCATGTGCTGGCCCGTGCACCGCAGGCGGCGGATGTGCGCAGCGTCTGGGTGGGCTTGCGCCCACTGGTGCGTCCGGATGCCGATGCCGGAAGCACCAAATCAATCAGTAGAGAACACACCGTTCGCGTCAGTCCTTCGGGGCTGGTTACAGTCACCGGTGGCAAGTGGACAACCTACCGTGCTATGGCTGAGGATGTCTTGCAGCACTGTGTGCAAGCAGGCCTGCTCAACCCATTGCCCAAATGCCAGACTGCGCGGTTTGCGCTGTTGGGTGCACCCGACAGGCAGCAGCCCTGGCCGTCGTTGGGGGCATCTCCGGGCCTGCAGTGCTATGGCACCGAGGCTGCAGCTGTGCAGGCCTTGCCAGGGGCCGATATCGAGCTGGGCCTGGGCTTAACCGAGGCCATGGTGCGTTATGCTGCGCGCTATGAGTACGCGCAGACGGTTGCGGATGTGTTGGCTCGGCGCCACAGGATGTTGTTTCTTGACGCCACATTAGCGGCTCAGGTGGCGCCTCGGGTTTCAGCAATTCTGCAGCAAGAAATTCGCTCGGATGGTAATTTGGATGCTTTTCTTGCGCTTGCGGCGCAATATAAGCGGGTTCCTACTTAAATCCAAATGTATCTGTCAACTTTTGTTAATAAAAGAAATAATTAAAAGTCAACATTAGTATTTCTAAGTAGAAAATTAGCGCCAAAAATACGCTCATTTAACGGTATACTCTGTCTGTCCATGTAAAAAGTGCATGAAATTGTTTCTTTTATGTCTTAATTTGATCTTTGTAACTTGATAACATGTGACAAATCTCAACTTCTGCACCCGCTGCATCCATTGCTGCAGGGGTTTCCAGACATTAAGTTACATCTAAGGGATAACATGTCCGATCTTGATTCTGCGCTGCTTAACGACATTCGTGAGGTCAATCTGTCCTACCTGATGCTGGCCCAGCGTCTTTTGCGCGATAACCTCGCAGCAGGGATGTTTCGGCTTGGCTTCGATCAAGATGTTGCAGAAATCGTGCTAAGCCTCTCTCCTGCGCAAATCGTCAAACTGGCAGGGTCCAACTCAGTGCTGTGCGCGTTTCGCCTCAATGATGCCCAACTCCTTAATTCGCTTACCCACGAGGTGCTTGGTGGCGTGTTGCAGCAGGCACATTCAACTATCCTGATGAGCCGTCAGGAACCCATCTCCGCCTGATCCATGAGCAGTAAAAGCGTTTCTCGCGAGGCCGACGACATTCTGTTGGCTACCGACATGATTCGTCTTGGAGCACGGCTTCAGGTGTTGCAGGCGGAAACCTCGCTCAGCTACGACCGCCTGGCCCGGCTGTATCGCGAAGTCAAAGGGGCCTCGCCTCCTAAGGGGATGCTGCCTTTTTCCGTCGACTGGTTCATGACCTGGCTGCCCAATATCCATTCCAGCCTGTTCTACAACACCTATCGTTATCTCGACGCCTTTACGCCGGCACGCAAGGCGTATGCGCTGGTGCAGGCATACCGGCTCTACCTAGAGCAATCCTCGGCAGGCCTGCAGCCTGGCGAGCCCCTGCCAGACGAGCCTGTATTGAGTTTTACCCGGGCCTGGATGCTGGTGCGTTTTTTCGAAAGCGGTCTGGTGCAGTTGTCCTGCTGTCAGCAGTGCCGTGGGCAGTTTGTAGCCCATGCGCACGACCCCGAAGCTGGCTTCGTGTGTGCCGTGTGCAAGCCGCCTCCAAGGGCGGGTAAAACCAGCGCACGACGCAAAGCGGCACGACGTGCAGCGGCATCTTTGCAGTCAGACGAGTGATTTACAGACAAAAAGGCCTGTTGAACCATGCTTTTGAATGCCTGAAATCAGGCGAACATTAACAAAATTCTGACGACTTTCAAGGCGCGCGCACGTGTTTATTGTTCTAGGGTATCTGATTGTCCTGGTTGGGGTATTTGCCAGCTTCATCGGCGTGGGCGGTCATCTGGGCGCACTCTACCAGCCATTCGAGTTCCTTCTCATAGGCGGCTGCGCACTGGGTGCCTACGTGGGTGGCAGCAATGGCGCCTCCATCAAGCTGCTGATCGAAGCGATCCCCAAGGCACTCAAACGCAATCCCTATGGCAAGACGCTCTACATGGAGCTGCTGGCACTGCTGTATACCCTGCTCAACAAGGCCCGGCGCGATGGCCTGATGTCCATCGAATCGGACATTGAAGATCCGAAATCCAGTGCGGTGTTCGCGCAGTTTCCCCAGATCCAGAAAGACGCCAAGCTGATGGAGTTTCTCACTGACTATCTGCGGATCATGATTAGCGGCAACATGAACCCCTTCGAGATCGAAACCCTGATGGATCAGGAAATCGAAGCCTTGCACAGCGAACACAACACACCCATCAATGCCGTACGTGCTGTGGCTGACAGCCTGCCGGCGTTCGGCATCGTGGCGGCCGTTTTGGGTGTGGTGCACGCGCTGGCTTCTGTCGACCAACCACCTGCTGTGCTGGCAGACCTCATCGCCAAGGCGATGGTGGGTACCTTTTTGGGGATTTTGCTGTCTTACGGTTTTGCAGCGCCTTTCGCAGCTGCCGTCGAGCGTCAGTCAGTGGCGGCCATCAAGGTGCTTGAATGCATCAAGGTCACGTTGCTGGCCAGCATGAACGGTTATCCACCACCCCTGGCTGTTGAGTTCGGCCGCAAGATCCTGTTCTCCACGGTGCGTCCTACCTTTACTGAACTCGAAGCTCACGTGCGCCAGGCCAAGAGCCAGGCCGCCAAGTAGGCGAGGGGCGGGAGAATGGCCAAACAGGACACCGGACGGGTTGTCGTTCGCCGTAAGCGTGCTTACGGCGAAAGTCATCATGGGGGCAGTTGGAAAATCGCATATGCTGATTTCATGACGGCCATGATGGCGTTTTTCTTGGTGATGTGGCTGTTGTTGCTGATCCCGAAAACTGAGCTTCAAGGCATTGCCGAATATTTCCGTATGCCTCTGATGACGGCAGTCACCGGAGGCCCCAACCTGGATACCAGCAAATCGGCAATCCCGGGTGGGCAGCCCAGTGTGATTCCCAATGTCAGTCCCAAGCCCCCCGCTGCCACGGCCGATCAGGATGCGGGTGATCTGGCTGATCTCGAAAACCTCGAAAACCTCAAGCAGCAACTCGAGAATCTGATCGAAAACAACCCGGTGCTAAAGCAGTTTCGCCCGCAACTGTTGCTGGACATGACGCCCGATGGTTTGCGCATCCAGATCCTCGACCAGCAAAATCGTCCAATGTTTGCCACAGGCAGTGCCCGGGTGCAGCCGTACATGCGCGATATCCTGCGCGAACTGGCGCCGCCCATCAATCAGCTCCCCAATTCGATCTCCTTGTCCGGGCATACCGATGCCATGCAGTATGCCTCTGGTGATCGTAGCTACAGCAACTGGGAGCTTTCCGCCGATCGGGCCAATGCCGCCCGGCGGGAGCTCGTGGCTGGCGGACTGGTCGAAAAAAAGGTTAAGCGGATCCTGGGTCTCAGTGACACCGTCAATCTGATCGAAGACGATCCGATGGCGGCAGTCAATCGCCGCATCAGCATCCTGGTGCTCAATCGCAGTGCAGAGCGCCGCATCGATCGCCAAAATACCGCTGGTGCCAGCGGCGCCCGGATTCGGGCCATGCTCGAAGAGCTTAGCCACCCAAGCACCAATGACAGCCAGCCCTCCGGTGCCGGCAGTCAGCCTGGGGTGGCCACAGAACCTGCCACGCAGGCACCCGCAGTGGTACCGGGTAACGTGGCACCACCGGCGGCAGGCGCAGCCAGTGTCGGCACTGATAATGCACCATCTCAGCCGGGCGCCGATGTGCCTGGCTTGAGCCAACCTTCCGGCCAGCCGGCGGCGACATCCGCCCCGGCTGCCAGTCAATAAGCTTGGAGATAGACATGGGTACAGGCGTGGATCTCAGCGAATTCTATGACACGTTTTTTGACGAAGCCGATGAGTTGCTGGCCAACATGGAGCAACTGCTGCTGAGGCTGGACCTCAGCGCCCCCGATTCTGACGACCTGAACGGTATCTTCCGGGCGGCGCATTCCATCAAGGGCGGGGCAGGTACGTTTGGCTGTTTCGAAGAGCTCGCCAAAACGACACACCTGCTTGAAAATCTTCTAGACCTCATCCGCCATGGTGAGCTCGCGCTGCGTCAGGACATGATTGATTTGTTTTTGGAGACCAAAGACGTGCTGACCGATCAAGTGGCTGCGTATCGCGGTTCTGAAAAACCTGACCAGCAGGCTTACGAGCGGATTTGTGCACAATTGCGCCAGTTGGCGCTTGAGCACGAACAAGGCAGTGCACCTGCGGCTGCAGCTGCCGCTGCCGCGCCAGTTGCGGCTGCCGTTGCCCCTGTGCCGGCCAAACCAGCACCGGCATCTGCAGGTACGCAGGGCAACCTGCCCGTACGGGTACGCATCCATCAGATTCAGGATAAGGATATCGAACCCCTGTGTAACGAGATGGCCTTGATGGGCACCATCTTGCACCGCGAGCAGCAGGATGGTCATCTTGCCCTGTGGCTCCAAACCACGACAGCTGCCTCCGACCTCGAAGCCGTGTGCTGCTTCATTGTCAACGCGGATCAAGTGGATGTGGCACACGAGGCACTGCCTGGCGTCACCACGCCGCCGGCAGCGCCGATGCAGGCATCTGATGCATCGGCAAGTGCGGCAGAGCCGCCCGCCGATACCGAGACAGCCGACGATTCCAGCCCTGCAGACCACCACCTCGACCAGCCGGTTGGCTCCGGAAAATCTGCGACGCACAAGGCCAAAAAAGAAAGCGGCACCATTCGGGTCGGCGTCGAAAAAGTCGATCAGATCATCAACCTGGTGGGCGAGCTCGTGATCACTCAGGCCATGCTGGTGCAAACATCCCAGTCGCTCGATCCGGTTCTACACGATCGCCTGCTTAATGGTATCGAGCAGCTCGAGCGTAACGCCCGTGACCTCCAGGAATCCGTCATGTCGATCCGCATGATGCCCATGGACTATGTATTCAGCCGGTTTCCTCGGGTTGTGCGCGAAAACGCGCATAAGCTGGGCAAGCAGATCAAGCTGGTCACCAAGGGTCAGGCCACCGAGCTCGACAAGAGCCTGATCGAACGCATTATTGATCCCCTTACGCATCTGGTGCGCAACAGTCTGGATCATGGTATCGAGACACCTGAGGCCCGTATGGCCCAAGATAAGGATCCTGAAGGCACGCTGATATTGTCTGCACAGCACAACGGCGGCCAGATCATCATCGATGTAATTGATGACGGTGCCGGGCTGAGCCGCGAAAGAATTCTCAAGAAAGCCATTGCCCAGGGCTTCCCGGTGTCGGATGCCACGCCCGATGACGACCTCTGGCAACTGATTTTCGCACCAGGGTTTTCAACAGCAGACAAAGTGACCGATATTTCCGGACGCGGCGTAGGCATGGATGTAGTGCGTCGTAATATCCAGAGCATGGGTGGCCACGTACAGCTGTCTTCACGCAAGGGACAGGGCACCACCACTCGTATCGTGTTGCCACTTACCTTGGCGATTTTGGACGGCATGTCGGTCAAGGTGGGCGAAGAAACCTTCATATTGCCTCTTTCGCATGTCACAGAATCCATGCAAGCCAGTGAAGAGCAGATTCACCGCATCTCTGACACCGAGCAAATGCTTCATGTGCGTGGCGAATACCTGCCGGTTGTGGCCCTGCACGAGACCTTTAATGTGGCCAATGCCGAGACGGATCTCACCAAGGCCATTGCGGTCATCCTCCAGGCCGAAGATCAGCGGTTTGCCTTGATGGTGGATCATCTCATTGGGCAGCATCAGGTGGTGGTCAAGAATCTCGAAACAAACTATCGCAAGGTGCCGGGGATTTCGGCCGCTACTATTCTGGGTGACGGCAGCGTCGCCCTGATTGTGGATGTTTTTGCCTTGCGTCGGGCAGCCAGCACCATGCGTTCGGCTGCCACCGTCTAACTCCAAACTCTCTGCAACGGAGGCCTTATGAACCTGACAGACACTAAGCCAGACGCAGCTGAAACCCAAGGGAAAGAATTCCTCATTTTTACGCTGGCACAGCAAGAATATGGAATCGATATCCTGAGGGTACAAGAGATTCGTGGCTACGATAGCCAAACGGTCACGCGCATCGCCAATGTGCCGTCCTTCATCAAGGGGGTTACCAATCTGCGCGGTGTCATCGTTCCCATCGTCGATCTGCGCATGAAATTCAATATGGAAGATGTCCAGTACACCGCACAAACAGTGGTGGTGATTCTCAATATTGGGTCGCGTGTGGTTGGTGTGGTGGTGGACGGCGTGTCTGATGTGCTGATCTTGCAGTCCTCCCAGATCAGTGCGGCGCCCCAGTTTGGTTCTGCTTTTTCCACCGAGCACCTTACCGGTATCGGCACGGTGGGTGATCGCATGCTGATTTTGGTTGATATCGAAAAACTCATGTCCAGCGAAGAAATGGCGCTGGTCGAGAGCGCAGTCGCTTGATTCACATTCTGTTATTGCTTATGCCCCAGGGGTCTCAATTCCATGTTGTCCGATAAAAAGCGCCGCGTAAGCGCACTCAAAGTTCGCACCAGCCTGGTTCTGGTGCTCGTCTTTTTCTTTGTCATGCTGGTGTCGGGCGCCTTGCTGGGGGTGCTGTCATTAAAAATGAACAACGACGCCCTTAAATCGATTACCCGTGGTCAGGAAACCATCTCCATTCTTGATGATGCCTATGGGCAGTATCAACAGGCCCAGGTTCTGATGGGACGGACGCTGGCCAGTGTGGTTGTCAACAGCGATCTCACCAATAATGCGATTCTGTCCAACTGGAATGCCGGCGATCAGGACAGCGCATCTACGTTCAGTGACGAAACCCGTCGATTTCTGAGCCTGTCTGAGGCGGCGCTTAACCGTGCTGCTGAAACCTTGGGCCTGTTTGATGGATCAGCCCAGCTGTATCTGGGGCAAGGCAGCGGGTATCAGAAAGTTAGCCAGACTTTCAAGCAATTGATCGAGGTTGCTGTGCCGGCAGCCATGGCAAAACTGAAAGCGGGTAGTGTGGATGAGTACGCCCAGCTGCAAAAAAACCAGATCGACCCTCTTGCCCAGAAGCTGGATGAGACATACACGGCTTTAAAGCAAAATCAGGCTGCCGAGGCCAATCGGGCGCTTCAAACCGAAGACCAGCACCTGCAGTGGGTCATGATCGTTGTCGGGGTGTCGATGGTGGTGGCACTGCTTGCAGCGTTCCTGGCCTACGTATTTTTGGTGCGCGTGGTGCTTCGTCCCTTACATTTGGCGGGCCAGCACTTTGATCGCATCGCCGCTGGAGACCTGACTGCGCCCATTGATGTGCCTTCGCGCAACGAGATTGGGGTGCTGTACCTGGCCATGCAAAGGATGCAGGAAGGCCTGGCGCGCATGGTGGCACAGGTGCGCAGTGGCGTGGGCGAAATCCGTGTTGGTTCACAAGAAATCTTTGCCGGTAACACCGACCTCAGCAGCCGTACCGAGCAACAGGCAGCATCCTTGCAGGAAACCGCTGCCAGTATGGAGCAGTTGGCCAGTACCGTCCGGCAGAACGCCGACAATGCGGCACAGGCCGACCAGTTGGCCAAAAGTGCGGCGGACGTGGCCCTGCGCGGAGGCGAGGCTGTTAGTAGTGTGGCAGAGACGATGGCGGGGATTACAGATAGTTCCAGCAAAATGGCAGATATTGTTAGCGTAATTGACGGTATTGCATTTCAAACCAATATTCTGGCACTTAACGCGGCTGTCGAAGCCGCCCGGGCCGGAGAGCAGGGCAAGGGCTTTGCCGTGGTGGCAGGCGAGGTGCGATCTTTGGCACAACGCAGCGCTCAGGCAGCCAAAGAAATCAAAGGCCTGATTGACGATTCAGTGGTTCGCGTGCGCCAGGGTTCAGAACGCGCCCAGGATGCCGGGCGCATCATGGAAGAAGTCGTGCGCTCTGTGCAGGGCGTCACTGCCATCATGAACGAGATCTCGGCGGCATCTCGCGAGCAGTCCGAAGGGATCGGCCAGATCAATACTGCAGTCACTGATATGGATCAGGTGGTGCAGCAAAATGCTGCCCTGGTCCAAGAGGCCGCCAGTGCAGCGGGTTCGCTGCAGGAACAAGCCGAGAACCTGGGGGCAGCCGTATCGGTTTTCCAGATCTCCAAAGGCGGTGATGTGATCGATGTCCACGGCGGCCAGTTGGGCTATACGCCGCAGCTACGCCCGTCTCTTGCACTGCAACAGAGTTGATGGTTTGCCAATAATATGATCCACGACTCTTCGTCCGTCGGTTATTTTTCCTCGCCCGCATTACCTAAAGCAGACGGGCAGGATCTGACGCGCGCAGTGGATCTGTTGCACCATCGGGCCGGTATTGTGCTGGGTGAGCACAAAAGGGACATGGCTACCCGTACCCTGGGTTTGCGCGCGCATCATGCGGGTCTGGGATCGGTTCGCGACTACCTGAACTTCCTTGAGCACAATCCCCAGGCCGATGAGTGGGGTCATTTCGTTAATGCGTTCACCATCAATCACACGGCATTCTTTCGCGAACAGCATCATTTTCAGATTCTGGCCGAGTTTGTTCGTAAGCGGCGCAAGCCGATCAATGTCTGGTGCTGTGCATCATCCAGCGGCGAAGAGCCCTATACTCTGGCCATGACGCTGCACGATGCCTGTGGCCAGAACGACACTGGCATTTCGGTGCTGGCCACCGATATTGATACCCAGATTCTTTCCCAGGCAAAAAAGGGTGTTTACACCCTGGATCGTATCAAGCCCGTACCGCCCGAGTTTCTCCGGCGCTATTTCTTGCGTGGGACAGGCCGGCAGTCGGGTATGGCGATGGTCAAGCCGGTGATCCGTAACATGGTTACTTTTGAGGAGCTCAACCTGGTGTCCCCAAGTTGGCCGGTCAGTCAAAAATTTGACGCTATTTTTTGTCGCAATACGATGATTTACTTTGATAAGGCGACACAAGCCCGTATCCTTGAGCGCTTTGCCCGTCTGGTGAAGCCAGGTGGCCTGATGTTTGCAGGGCACTCCGAAAACTTTACCTATCTCACGGATATCTGGCGTTTGCAGGGTCAAACAGTCTACGCACTTGCCTGATTTTCGTTTTATTGTTGCCATGGCAGAATCCAAAAAAATCCGTGTCTTGTGTGTCGACGACTCGGCACTGGTGCGCAGCCTGATGACAGAGATCATCAATGCGCAGCCAGACCTCGAAGTCGTGGCCACTGCGCCTGATCCGCTCATTGCGCGAGAACTGATCAAACAGCATAATCCGGATGTCCTGACCCTGGACGTCGAAATGCCGCGCATGGACGGGCTCGATTTCCTCGAGCGCCTGATGCGTTTGCGCCCGATGCCCGTGGTGATGGTGTCGTCGCTCACCGAGCGCAACTCCGAAGTCACCCTGCGTGCACTCGAGCTGGGGGCTGTCGATTTTGTCACCAAGCCAAAGCTGGGTTTGCGTGATGGCTTGATGGAATACGGCGATCTGATTGCCGATAAAATCCGGGCGGCTGCGCACGCGCGTATACGGCCGCATGCGCTTCAGTCGGGTGCGCGCACGCCACGCCCCCGATTGTCCGCCCATTTTGCCACCACCGAGAAGCTGATCCTGATTGGCTCATCCACAGGTGGCACGGAAGCCATTCGGCGCGTGCTGGAGCCCTTGCCTGCCAATAGCCCCGCCATCTTGATCACCCAGCACATGCCGGCCGGTTTTACCAAGTCGTTTGTGCAGCGCCTGGATGGCCTTTGTGCCGTGCATGTCCACGAAGCTGAAGACGGCCAGCGCGTGCTGCCCGGGCATGTCTATTTAGCCCCGGGCGGCATCGCCCACATGAAACTTGCCCGCAGTGGCGCCAATTATGTGATCGAGCTCGAATTCTCCGAGCCGGTGAACCGTCACCGCCCCTCGGTGGATGTCCTGTTTCATTCGGGTGCCCAGGTGGCCGGCAAAAATGCAGTCGGCGTTATCCTCACCGGTATGGGAAAAGACGGCGCCCAGGGCTTGTTGGCGATGCGCCAGGCTGGTGCCCGTACGTTTGCTCAGGATGAAGCCAGTTGTATTGTGTTTGGAATGCCCCGAGAGGCTTTGCTGATTGGTGCCGCCGAGGAGGCTGTGCCTCTGGACAGTATCAGCGAGCTGATTTTGAAGAGTGCCGGTTCCTATGGAAACCGCGTATAAAAATTGGCGGTTGTCCGCCCTTGTTTTCTGCCTGATTGATTGGAGAACCATCCGTGGTCCAAAAAACCCTAAAAATCCTGATCGTTGACGACTTTCCGACGATGCGCCGCATCATCAAGAACCTCCTCAAGGATCTGGGATACGAAAATGTTGATGAAGCCGAAGATGGTGTGCAGGGGCTTGAGAAGCTGCGAAATGGGGGCTTCGAGTTTGTGGTCTCCGACTGGAACATGCCCAACATGGACGGTCTGACCATGCTGCAAAATGTTCGTGCTGACCCCAATCTGGCCAGCTTACCCGTGCTGATGGTGACGGCCGAGGCCAAAAAAGAAAACATCATTGCGGCGGCACAGGCCGGTGCCAGCGGCTATGTGGTCAAGCCATTTACTGCTGCCACTCTAGAAGAAAAACTCAACAAAATCTTCGAGAAGCTGTAAGGGGGGCATCATGGCAGAAGAACAAACATCCCCCGAAGCATTGGATCCACAGGCAGTTCAGTCTGACCTCATTCACCGGATTGCGCAGCTTACCCGATCGTTGCGTGAGAACATGCGGGAGCTGGGCCTGGATCAGGCGATCAAGGATGCGGCGCATGCCATTCCTGATGCGCGCGACCGTTTGCACTATGTTGCCCAGATGACCGAGCAGGCCGCCAATCGTGTGCTCAATGCCGCCGAGCAGACGCAGCCATGGCAGGAGTCCATGGGCAGCGATGCCAAAGCGCTGGATGTGCGTTGGCAAGACTGGTTTGATCACCCTGTCGAACTCGACCAGGCGCGTGTGCTGGTGGATGACACCCGGACGTTTCTGAAGTTGGTGCCCGAGAAAACCCAGGCCTCGCAAAACAATCTGCTGGAAATCATCATGGCCCAGGATTTTCAGGATCTCACCGGCCAGGTGATCATGAAAATGCTGGGAGTCATTGGCGCCATCGAAACAGAGCTTGTACAGGTTCTGATCGATAACGCACCGCTCGAGAGGCGCGAAGAAACCCAAAACCTGCTCAACGGGCCCGTGGTCAACGCGCAGGGCAAGGCCGATGTCGTCACCAATCAAGATCAGGTGGATGACCTTTTATCCAGCCTGGGCTTTTAGGGGATTGCAGGGGTTCCGCTTGGTATCGTTACGGTGTCCGTGCCCCAGATGGCCCAGAGTATGGACACCTTATCACTGACAGCCGATCAACAGGCTGCTTTTGGGGGTAGACATGATTACACAACGCACGCGGTTTCTGGGTTTAGGTCGTTTATTAAGGCAGTTGCGCCGCGGGCGGGCAACTCTGGACGACCGCGCCTGGACGCTCAATCCTCTCGCATGGCCTGTCAGCCGGTTTCTATCCAGGCTGCGCGAGCGCCTGATCACCATGCGGCAATCCAGCATCCGTATTGCCATCAATGCGGCACGCCTGCAGGCCCATACCCAGGCCTGCGAAACCATGGCACAGGCGCAAGCCTCCGAGGCCGAAAATCTTTCTGCGCAAGGTGTGCAGATTTCCGGGCTGTCTCAACAAACCGCCGATACGGTCTCCCAGGCCGCCGGGGTGTTCCGCACGCAACTTGGGAGCCTGCAAACCACGCAGCAACAGTTGTCTGACCTGCAGCAGCGCGTCACACGGGTGACCGAACGCATGCAGGTGTTTTCCCAAGTGGTTGTCCAGCTCAGTCAACGGGCGCGTTCTGTCGAAGACACAAGCCGCCTCATCAAAGATATCGCTTTGCAAACCCATCTGCTGGCATTAAACGCCGGGGTAGAGGCCGCCCGGGCGGGTAAGGCAGGGCAGGGATTTGCCGTGGTTGCTACCGAAGTCGGCAAGCTGGCCGAGCGCGTCAATTCCGCCACTGGCGAGATCGTTCAGCAAACGGGTGAGATCCTTGGCCTGGTGTCCGACTCCGAAAAGCAAAGCAAGGTGATTTACGCCGATATGCAGGCATCCGACCAGCTTGTGGGTGATTTTGCCGGACAATTTACCAGTCTTGTGCGTGAGCTTGGCCAGGTCGGCTCGCAACTCGAGGATGTGACACACCAAGTGTCTCAGGTAAACGATACCAATCAGTCCATGAGTGCCTCGATTGAGCTCATCGCCGATCACAGCGCTGTACTGCGCCAACGGATGCAGTCTATGCGCGAGCAGGTGCACGGGGTGCGCAATCAGACAGAAAACCTCCAGGAGATGCTGGCGGCATGGCGTACCGGTGGCACGCCTTTTGATCAGCTTGAGGCTATCCTGGGCCAGCTGCGCAACCGCTCATTGGCACTGCTGCGCCGCTCGCGGGGCGAGGGCGTGGATGTGTTTGATAAGGCGTATCAACAGATCCCCGGTAGCCAGCCGCCACGTTACCGTGTGGCCTACGACGGCAAGATCGACCGTGCACTGCAAGAAATTCTGGACGATATCCTGCAGCAGATTCCACATGGCTCATACGCCATTCTGATCGACATGAATGGTTATGCGCCCACGCATAATCGCCGCTACGCCCAACCCCCAACTGGTAATGTCGAGCACGATACTGCCCATTGCCGGGACAAGCGCCTGTTTGATGATCAGATCAGCCAGGGGGCAATCCGCAACCGCGCAGGGGTGTTGTGCCAAACATATATGCGCGATACGGGCGAGATCATCACCGATGTCTCCTTGCCGGTCGAACTTGCTGGGACACGCTGGGGGGCGGTGCGTATCGGCCTGGATTATCAGCGCTTCGAACAACAGCTGCAGGCGCTTACTCAGCCGGCCACCGAAACACAACAACTGGCAAGCCTTTGAATTGCCACGGCTATTGCATCTAGCTTTGCGATTTTGCGGGTTTGCCCGTCCAGTACAATTCAGGCTCACTTAATATCGCCGGACACCCGCCCGCATGGCTGAGGATAGCGATCTCGAAAAAACCGAACCCGCCTCTCCCCGGCGCCTTGAAAAGGCGCGCGAGGAAGGGCAGGTTGCGCGTTCGCGAGAGCTGGGTACTTTTTTGGCGCTGGTGGCAGGGATTGGCACCCTATGGTTCCTGGGCGACACCTATTTTCGTGTCTTGCAAGGTGTCTTGCACAACGGGCTCTGGTTTGATCCGGGAGTCGTCCGGGATCCGCAGGTCATGTTAAATGTGGCGGCGACCTCCGCCTGGCAGGCCTTGCTGATTCTCTTGCCGGTTTTTGTTTTGTTGATGGTGGTTGGGATATTTTCATCGGTTGCCCTGGGGGGCTTTTTGCTCTCGCCCAAGGCGCTCGAGCCCAAGTTCGAGCGGATGAATCCCCTAAAGGGCCTGAAGCGGTTTGTTGAGGCGCAAACCGCAGTTGAGCTCCTGAAAACATTGGCCAAGGCGGCGTTGATCGGCATCGTTGCCATCAAGGTGATCTGGGCGTATTTGCCGGACATGCTGGCACTCACCCATATGTCGGTCAGTGATGCACTGGCCCAGGGCCTGTCGCTAGTGGCGTTGACGTGTCTCTGGGTGGCCTCGTCCTTGGTGATTCTGGTGCTGATTGACGTCCCATGGCAGCTCTGGAACCACGCCAAACAGCTGCGTATGTCTCGTGATGATGTCAAACAAGAGAACAAGGAAAGCGAGGGGGATCCACATGTCAAAGGCCGCATCCGTCAGCAGCAACGCTCGATGGCGCGGCGGCGCATGATGACTGCCGTACCCGAGGCGGACGTGGTGGTTACCAATCCGACACATTACGCGGTTGCTTTGCGCTACAGCGAAGGCCAGGGTGGTGCGCCAACGGTCGTGGCCAAAGGGGCCGGTCTGATTGCCGCCCAGATCCGGCAACTGGCCCAAGAAAACAACGTTGCACTTCTGGAGGCCCCCCCCTTGGCCCGAGCCCTGTATCATCACGTCGATCTCGATCGGGAAATTCCGGCAGCGCTGTATGCAGCGGTGGCCGAGGTTCTCGCATGGGTCTATCAGGTGCGCACTTGGCAACATGGCTCGGGTACACTCCCTGAAGCTCCTCAAAGTCTGCCGGTTCCACCTGACCTCGATCCGCAGCACTCTTCTAACGCGGCACACGCATTCGCTTCATGAACAACTTCCTGGATTTCCTGAAAACCCAAGGCTTTGGGCAAGCCCGACTGCTGGCCGGCCCGATTCTGATCCTCATGGTTCTGGCCATGATGATTTTGCCGTTGCCGCCGTTCATCCTTGATCTATTGTTCACTTTCAATATTTCCTTGTCTGTGATGATCTTGCTGGTGGCGATGTTTACTCGCAAGCCGCTTGATTTTGCAGCGTTTCCATCGGTTTTGCTGTTTGCCACGCTGCTCAGGCTGTCCCTCAATGTGGCGTCCACGCGCGTGGTGCTGCTCAACGGCCATCAGGGCCCAGCAGCGGCGGGGCACGTCATCGAAGCCTTTGGCCACTTTCTGGTGGGCGGCAATTTTGCCGTGGGGATCATCGTATTCATCATTCTGGTGATCATCAATTTCATTGTGATCACCAAAGGTGCCGGCCGTATCGCTGAGGTGGGCGCCCGGTTTACCCTGGATGCCATGCCGGGCAAGCAAATGGCCATCGATGCCGATCTGAATGCAGGGCTGATTGGCGAAGATGATGCGCGTGCCCGACGGGCCGAAGTCTCCCAGGAGGCCGAGTTCTATGGCGCCATGGATGGTGCCAGCAAATTTGTGCGCGGCGATGCGGTGGCGGGTTTGTTGATCATGGTCATCAACATCATCGGCGGCCTTATCGTGGGTGTTGCCCAGCACGATATGTCTGTGTCGGATGCGGGCAGTGTTTATACGCTGCTTACCATTGGTGATGGCCTGGTGGCCCAGATTCCGGCGCTGGTGATTTCAACCGCAGCCGGTGTGGTGGTGTCGCGGGTTGCCACCGACCAGGACGTCGGCCAGCAGATGCTGGGTCAGCTGTTTGCCAATCCCAATGTCCTGTTTATCACCGCTGCGATCCTCACCCTGATGGGCTTGATTCCCAATATGCCGCATGTGGCCTTTTTGCTGCTGGCAGCCATTATGGCGGGGGGCGGCTGGGCCATTTATCAGCGACAGCAAAAGGCGCTGGCGGCTTCTGCCAGTCAACCTGATCGCGAGCAGGCTGCCGCGGTGGCTGCTGCGTCCGAGGCCAGTTGGGATGATGTCTCGCCGGTAGATCCATTGGGGCTTGAAGTAGGCTACCGTTTGATTTCGCTGGTGGATCATCAGCAAAGTGGCGAGCTTCTGCACCGTATTCGTAGCCTGCGCAAAAAATTTGCCGGCGAGATGGGCTTTTTGCCGCCCGTCGTGCATATCCGTGACAATCTCGAGATCAAGCCAACCGACTACCGGATTCTGCTCTTCGGCGTCGAAATCGGCCGGGGGGTTGCCCAGTTGGGACAGTGGTTGGCCATCGACCCCGGTGGTGTCACGGGCACGGTGGCAGGCACGGCCACCAAAGATCCTGCCTTTGGGCTGCCGGCAGTCTGGATTGATGCGTCCCTGCGCGATGAAGCCCAGGTGCATGGATATACTGTGGTAGATGCAGCTACAGTGGTGGCCACGCATCTAAATCATCTGATGCATCGCTATGGGGCCAAGCTGCTGGGGCGGCAGGAAACCCAGCAATTGCTTGATCACGTGGCGCGCGAGGTACCCAAGCTGGTCGAAGATCTCGTGCCCAAAACCATTACGCTGCCGCAGCTGCAAAATCTGCTGCGCAGCCTTCTGGACGAAGACGTGCCTATCCGCGATATGCGCACCATTCTCGAAGTGGTCACCGAGCACGCGCCGCGGCTGGCATCTGCCAATCCTGCGGGTACCGGGCCAAACCTGGACGAGCTCCTGGCGCAAGTTCGAGTAGGCCTGGGCCGCGCTATCGTGCAGCATTGGTTCTCGGGGGAAGAAGAACTCCGGGTGATGGGGCTGGATGCGCGGCTTGAGCGGGTGCTGACGCAGGCTATCGGCAGCAGTGGCGCACTCGAGCCCGGCCTGGCAGAAAACCTGTTGGTCGAAACCCAACGCCTGGTGCACGAACAGGAAGACCGTGGTGATGCACCGGTATTGGTTGTCCCGCCCATGTTGCGTGCGTCCCTGTCGCGGTTCTTGCGCCATCACCTGCCGCATATGGCGGTGCTCTCCAGTGCCGAGATCCCTGAAGAGCGTATGATTCGGGTCACGGCCGTTATCGGAGGGACTGCGACGTGAACATCAGCCGCTTCTTTGGGGCAACCAACCGAGAGGCCATGCGTCAGGTTCGGCTTGCCCTGGGTTCTGAAGCCCTGATCATTTCCAATAAGCGTGTCAATGGCGGTGTTGAGATTCTTGCCACCGACCAAACCTTGCTGGCTGAAGATGATCAGGCAGCGATACCGGCACCTTCTGCATCTGCGCCGCAAACACCGACACCAGCATCCCCGGTGCCAGGGCCTGCATCTCAGGATCCTGCCATGCCTCTCAGCGGGGCCATCGATGAGCTTAAAAGTTCACTCGAAAGCCGCTTTGATGAGTTGCTGTGGGGCAATCAGCTACGGCGCTCGCCCCATGCCGTCACATTGTTTCAAAATTTGCTGAGGTTTGGCTTTAGCACCACGCTTTTACGCGCAATGCTGAAAACCATGCCCGAGTTCTCGGGCGTGCGTGCCGCTGTGCAGTGGGCACGCGCCGAGCTCATCAAGCATCTGCCGGTGCTGGCGTCTGAAGATCAGCTATGGAAGCCAGGCCTGGCGCTGGCGCTGGTAGGGCCTACCGGCGTGGGCAAGACAACCACGATCGCCAAACTGGCTGCGCGCTGTGTCCGTCGCAACGGGCCCGAAAGCCTGGTGCTCCTGACCACGGATACCTACCGGATTGGTGCGCACGAACAACTCAAGATTTATGGCCAGATGATGCGCGTGCCGGTGCATGTGGTGCAAGACGTCTATGCGCTGCGGCGGATCCTGGAAACGGTTCGGCCAGATCAAACTGTATTGATCGACAATGTGGGTATCAGCCAGCGAGATCGCTATGTTGCCGATCAGGCTGCCTTGCTGGCAGGAGCAGGGCGTCAGGTAGAACGCCTGTTGGCGCTCAATGCTTCCAGCCACGGCGATACCCTGGACGAAGTGGCACGCTCGTATGCGCGCGATGGGGGTACTCCGCTGCGTGGCTGCGTCATCACCAAGATCGACGAAGCAGCAAGCCTGGGGGCGGCGCTGGATACAGCCATCCGGTTTCGTTTGCCGGTTCATTATGTATCCAATGGCCAAAAAGTACCCGAAAACCTGCTGTTTCTGACAGCACCCGAACTGCTGGATCACGCATTGGCGCCTGTGCAGTCGGCCCGGCCACAGTTTTCACCCACCGAGGCAGATCTTGCTGCCTTGATGGCGATTACCCAGCCAGAAGAAACCGCCGAGGCTCTGGAGCAACGCCGTCGTCAGCAAGTACTGTTGCCGCAGCTGCTCACTCAAACGGCAGGTACCCAGGCTCTGGGCCTGGATGTGCTGCAGCAGGCAGTTGCCAGGCTGGACGAAGATATCGTGCTGTCCGAAGCCTATCATCTCTGGCGCAGCCGTACGGCACAAGATCTTCCTGCTTCCATCGATGTCATCGACCATCTTCATCGGGTTGCGCTGGCCAACTTGGGAGACAGCGAAAGAGTGTGGGTGGTGCACGATCGTCAGGCGCTGTCCTGGCAGGGGAGCAAGGGACATTGGGCAATTGCAGCCTGGTTTGGTTCCAAGGGTCAGCCGCTGGCTGTCGCCAATCAGCAGATCGGGCTGGCGGATGGCTGGTACTCGCCGCAGCAGGCGCAGCTCAAGGCGCCACCGGCCGCCGATGCCCTGCTGGATCAAATCTATCTTGAATCCGACCCCGATTCTCATTTGGCCCGCTGGCATGTGCTTGAGGGCGGCAGCCAGGCCTTGCTGCGCCAGCTCACCGCGCAGGGACACGCTTGGCTCTCTCTTTGCGGTGCGCGCACGCGGGTTTACCAAAACGACGAGGCCTGTGTCGTATCCGCTGCCGCGTCACAAGCAGCCTTGCAACCCTTGCCCAATCATCTGTTCACCAGTCTGCGCCAGGTGTCCGGCCGGGATACGGCACAGATCGCCTGGTGGGCAGGCCTCACCCGGGTTCAGTTACAGTCACGTGGCCAGGCACCACTGCCCGTACAGCTATTGTGTCTTCGGGCGCTGGATGTGCGTGATGGCCATGTCATCAAGGTGTGGCATGCATTGCTGCCCGCTGGGCTGGTAACACCACCGTTGTCAGAGCTTGCGCTGGCCCTGCTTGTACGCCAGGAGGCGCATGCAGCCTGGCGGTTGGCCGTGCCGCTGCTGGCTGATGGGTCTGAAAAAGAAACCGAGCCTCTGCTGGATCGGGCCGTGTTGGCGGCCCAGCTGGGCCTGGCCGCCTGGAGCCTCACGCAAAGCCCTTACCTGGTTTCAGCGGCACATGCCGCTGCGCGTATGCTGGGTGCCGAACAGCTCTCTGCCCGGCAGGCCCCCGCAGGCTTGCTTAAGCTGTTTACGCTTAAAGAGCTCTTGTCTGCCTGATTTATTTTCTGGATTTTGACAAGCGCCCGCGGGCATCGTAGAGGTCTTGTCCCATCAGGCTGCGCAGGGTATCCAGCGCCTGCTGATTGTGGGCCATAAAGGTTTCCAGAATCTGCCCGTTGGTTTGGTTCACCTGGCTGGCATGTTCGGTTTTCTCGAATAGAGAGTCAAACGCAGCCAGTAGTTCGGGGTGGTCCGCGCATGCCGCCTGGATACCGGCCTGGGTATCGGGCTGGCCCAGCCCCGCCAGGGCCTCGGCCCTGCTTTGGTCGAGTTCGGCCAGGCGTTTGGCATAGTCATTCTTACGGGCCGTCAGGGCTCCCAGAGCCTCGTTGGACGGGCTTTCAAGCAGCTGTGCACCCTCGGCCTCGAGTGTCTGGATAAACTCATTTAACAAGCGGGATTGTTCGTCCACGCAGTTCAGCAGCGCGTCGATGTGGCTCATGGCAGACAACCTGAAAACGTTAAGCTGTCAGTGTAGCGGATTGTTATTTGAGAAGATCGCGCACGCTGGCCAGCAAACCGTCTGCAATTCGGCCGGCATCAATTTTTAGCTCGCCGGAGGCCAGGGCATCACGGATTTGTTGTACGCGTGCTGTCTGGATGTCGCCTTCGCTGCTGTTTAGCGCAGCCAGTTGGCGTGCGGCAGGGCTGAGGTCGACATCGGAACGGCTACCGCCGGCGGGGGCGGGCGCAGCAGAATGACTGCTGTCAGTGCGTGTGTTCCCGGCGACCCCGTTAAGCAAGGGGTTGGACGATGTGGAATTGACTTTCAAGGCTCGTCTCCGGGTTAAAGGGCAAGAATCATCAGGTGCATCCCTAGTAACGGTCGTACACAGCGATTCTTTAGGGTCACATCATAACCTGAACCGTATGAGCGTCCAGTACGGTTCCTGTGATGATCTGGCCGCCGGGTGTCCGTACTTGTATGCGGGCGCCGGGGCCACCGGATTCGAGTGCTTCACCTTCTCCTGAGGCCACAAAACCCTTGCCACGCGCAATTGTGCGCACCTGCTGGCCACGTGCGATCGAGTTGGGATCCCGCAAGGCGCTGTATTCGATCGGCCCGCCCGCGCGGATGCGCCGCGTGGCGATCCAGCCCTTTATCTGGGAGGCGTCGCTGATGGTGCGCCGCAGTCGCAGGAGGTCGCCCTCACGTGTGGTGAGGTCATCGTCACCCAGTACCGCACCCCGGTTGATGGTGTGGCTGGCAACAAAATAGTGGCCCATGATCTGTACGCTGGCCTGTACATAGATTGTCCAGGACTGTGGCGCCAGGCAGCGTGCCCTTACCGAGGTGCGTGACTGCAGGTTGCCCGAGCCCGATAGAGAAAGATCGATCTGATCGCATGCCGCCTGGTTGCTGATGCGGGGTGGATCCACCTGGATGCTGGGTGTGCCGGGGTAGCTGGCTGCCTGGTCTTGCAAGAACGTATCCACTTGGCTGGCCAGGGCCGCGGGATCTTGCAAGCGGGTGGGTTGCGGGGCCGCTGCCCAGGCAGCCGTGTTGTACAGCCCAGTACATGCGGCGCACAGTACAAGCAGTATTTGCCAGCCCTTTGCGCGCAGGGTACGCAGCGCGTGTACTGGCTGGGCGCTGTGGCGCCGTTGGGGGGGAGGCGCGGAAAGTATGGACGCGGGGTTCATGAGTCTATTGTAAAAGAAGCAGCCGCCGGTTCGCGTATCAACCAGGCAAACAGCATACATTGGCTGAATAGCCTGAGATTCCCCTCTTTATTTACCCCTTTGTCGGCTGCTTTGCCGCCTTACTATGCCAATGTGCGCAAAAGCCGCGAATGGTCAAGGATCATCCGGTGCCCGGTGGATGCGTGCTCCGTTCACCCAAAAAGCAATGCACGCCATGATCGATCGTATCGGCAAAGACCTCGAGTTCTATCAAAAGGCACTGGCCTTGCGCCAGCAGCGCCAGGAAGTCCTCGCGACCAACATCGCCAACGCAGACACGCCAAATTACAAGGCGCGCGATATCGATTTTTCCGCCACGCTTCGCGAAGCAATCGGCGGTGGTTCCAGTGTGCCCCGATTGCCTGATACCAGCCTGACGCTCACCGCCAGCCGACATATCCCTGCCCGCGCGCATACAACTGGGCCTGCCCAGGAGCTCTATCGTGTGCCTCTGCAGCCCAGTCTCGACGGCAATACCGTCGACATGAACGTCGAGCGCACGGAGTTTGCCGAGAATACGGCCAAATATCAGACAGATCTGCAGGTGCTCAATGCCCGCATCAAGTCATTGCTCACCGCCATGCAGCAGTAATTTCAGGATTCATTGCTTATGTCGACGCTCAGTATTTTCCAGATTGCCGGTTCTGCCCTGGAGGCACAATCCCAACGCATGAACGTCTCGGCCAGCAACATTGCCAACGCCGATAGTGCGGTGGGCCCGGACGGCCAGCCGTATCGTGCCCGTCAGGTGGTGTTTCAGATGACACCCACGGCACAGTCGGATGCCGTCGGCGGGGTGCGTGTGGCCGGTGTTGTCGAAAGCAATGCGCCGGCCCGCATCCAGTACGATCCGGGCAATCCGCTGGCGGATGCCCGCGGCTACGTCACGATGCCCAATGTCGATGTGGTCGCCGAGACTGTCAACATGATCTCTGCGTCGCGGTCTTATCAGGCCAACGTCGAAGTCATCAACACGGCCAAGTCACTGATGGCCAAAACCCTGATGATCGGTCAGTAAGGATTCCAGTCATGGCTTCAGTTAACGAAATCTACGGTTCGGGCGCTGCCAGTGCGCTGGCCGGCGCCCAAAGCAAGTCGCTCATGGGAGATACCCAAGACCGCTTCCTGACGCTGCTGGTCACTCAGTTGCAAAATCAAGATCCTCTTAACCCCATGGACAACGCGCAAGTGACTTCGCAAATTGCGCAGCTGTCGATGGTCAACGGGATTCAGCAGCTGAATGGCACCTTGCTGGCGCTGTCGGGCCAGATGGATATGTCTCAATCGTTGCAGGCTGCCGGCCTGATTGGCAAAAACGTGCTGTATCCCGGAGAAACCGTCAAGGTAGGCGCCGATGGCGCCTCTACGCCTTTTGGTATCGATCTCATGTCGGAGGCAGCCAAAGTAACGGTCACCGTGCGCGATGCCGCCGGCAAGGCGGTGTACACCAAAGAGCTTGGCGCCCAGCCGGCGGGGGTGTATCCCCTGCAGTGGGACGGTAAGGATACGGCGGGGCTGACGGTGCCTGAAGGCGCCTACACCGTGGGTGTCGAGGCTTCGGATGCAGAAGGCCAGCCGGTGTCTGCCGAGGCCCTGACAGCCGGAAGCATCAATAGCGTGGCCTATACCACCGAAGGCCTGAAGCTTAATTTGCTGGCAGGCGGAAAAATTTCCTTGCTGGATGTTCGGCAAGTTATGTAACAAACCTGTTTGCGGCCTTGTTTTGGGGCCACAGGCAGTATCCAAATCAACGCAACAACGTTATACGCACTAAAAGAGGTCAATCATGGGTTTCGGTCAGGGTCTCAGCGGCTTGAACGCCAGCTCGCAAAACCTGGATGTCATTGGCAACAACATTGCCAACTCGGGTACTGTGGGGTTTAAATCAGGCAGCGCGACATTTGCCGACGTCTATGCCAGCTCCCGCGTGGGCTTGGGTGTGCAGGTGGCGTCGATCAACCAGCGCTTTACCACCGGCATTGTGTCCACCTCGGGCAATCAGTTCGACATGGCCATCGACGGGGCCAAGGGCCTGTTTGTGGTCACCCAGCCCAACGGCGCCACGCTGTACACGCGTAACGGCCAGTTTTTGGCTGATAAAGATCACAAGATCGTCAACGCCCAGGGCCAGCAGCTGATGGGCTACGCGCCCGGCGGCACCAACCTGATCGGCATGACCGTCCCCGTGGGAAACATCGCGCCACAGGCAACCAGCACACTGACCAACAAGGTCAATGTGGATTCCAATGCCCCCGTAATCGTTGAGGGGACGCGTCCGTTTGATCCGAATGATGGTCAGTCCTTCTCCAAGATGACGCCCCTGACGGTTTATGACACCCTGGGCAACGAGCATACGGTTGAACAGTACTACGTCAAGCGGGCCGTCTCGGGGGTTGCGCCTAACGAGGTCAATAATTGGGATGTCTACGTTAAGGTGGATGGCAATATCGTGAATGCGGGTACAGGTGCGATTGTGCCTCCGCCTGTGCCGCCCGCCGTGGTGACGGCGAATTTCTACCCGCCTGCCAATCAACTGGAATTCGATAAGGAAGGCCGCTTGAATCCGGCCACGGCCACCTACACGCTGAACTACACCGTGCCGGTGACGGGAGGGGTGGCGGCGGAACCGCTGGTTATCAACGTCAGCTACGGGGGCTCCACTCAGTTTGGTGGCAGCTATTCCCAGGACTTCGTGCAAAACGGCTTCGCCACTGGCGAATACGCCAGCATGTCCATCGGTAGCAGTGGTGAGCTGATCGCCAACTACACCAACGGTGCCAAACAGACCATGGGTACGCTGGCCTTGGCCGATTTTGCAAACCTGCAAGGGCTGCAGCCCGTGGGCGGCAACGCCTGGGCAGAAACCGCCAATTCCGGCCAACCTATTGTGGGCACGCCGGGCAGCAACGGCCTGGCCACCATCAAGGGCCAGGCGGTGGAAGAATCCAACGTGGATATGTCTCAAGAGCTGGTCAATATGATCATCGCCCAGCGCACCTACCAGGCCAATGCACAAACCATCAAGACGCAGGATCAGATTTTGCAAACTCTGATCACCATGCGTTAAACGGGCTAAGCAGGCATGGATCGCATCCTCTATACCGCTTCCAACGGTGCTGCCCGCATCCTCGAGCAGCAGTCGGCCATTGCCAATAACATGGCCAATGTGTCCACCACCGGGTTTCGCGAGCAATTGGCGATTTACCGCTCTGTGCCGGTGGTGCCGCATGCGGGCGAGCTCCCCACCCGGGTCAGCACGGTGGCGTCTACACCGGGCAGCCAGTTTGGTCAGGGTGCCATGGTGGAAACCGGTCATGCCCTGGATGCAGCCATCGCGGGAGATGGCTGGTTTGCGGTACAAACGCCGGATGGCGAAGCCTATACCCGGGCCGGCGAGTTTGCGGTCAATCAAAACAATCAGCTGGTTACGCAAACCGGTTTGCCGGTTTTGTCCAACGATGGTGGGCCTATCGAGGTTCCTGAGCGTGGCAGCATCACCTTTGCCACGGATGGCCAGATCAGCGCGCTGGGGGCAGGAGATAATCCGCGGGATATCCAGTTGCTGGCCCAACTGAAACTGGTCAATCCGGCCCGCGATCAATTAGTGCGTGGTGATGACGGCCTGTTCCGTGTGGCTGGTGGGCAAGCGGCGCAGGCCGATGACACCGTCCGGATTGCGCCGGGCTTCATCGAAAAAAGCAACGTCAACCCAGCGGCGGCGATGGTGGCCATGATCTCCAATTCGCGCCAGTTTGAGTTGCAGATGCAGGTGATCAAAAACGCCAGCACCAACGAAGAACGCGCCAACTCAATTCTTTCGGCAGCAGGCTAAGCGCCAGCCACCGCCTAACCAGGACACCTCATCATGATACGTTCACTGTGGATCGCCAAGACGGGTCTGGAAACCCAGCAAACCGCCATGGATGTGATTTCCAACAACCTGGCCAACGTCAACACAACGGGTTTCAAGCGCAGCCGCGCCGTCTTCGAAGACCTCATGTACCAGACCATGCGCCAGCCGGGCGCCGCGGTTGGGGCCGCCAATCAGCTGCCCTCCGGTTTGCAGCTGGGTACCGGTGCACGCACGGTGGCCACCGAGCGCATCCATACTCAGGGTGATCTCAAACAAACAGGCAACACGCTGGATGTGGCCATCCAGGGCAAAGGCTTCATGCAGGTAGAGATGCCTGATGGCTCGTTTGCCTATACACGCGACGGCAGCATTCAGCGCGACCAAAACGGCATGTTGGTTACGGCAGGGGGCTATCCCATCCAGCCGGGCATCAACATCCCTGATAACGCGATCTCCATCTCCATCGGGCGCGATGGCACGGTGTCTGTGACACAGCCGGGCGCCACGGGCACCAACGTCGAAGTTGGCCAGTTGCAATTGGCCACGTTCATCAATCCCACGGGCTTGCAGAGCATGGGCGAAAACCTGTACGCAGAAACCGATGCCTCCGGGCCGGCCAATCTGCTGCAACCGGGGCTGGACGGTGCCGGCGTCATGCTGCAAAACTACGTTGAAACCAGCAACGTCAATGTGGCTGAAGAGCTTGTCAATATGATCACCACGCAGCGTGCCTTCGAGATGAACAGCAAGGCGGTGCAAACGTCCGACCAGATGCTGGCCCGTCTGACACAGCTCTAAGCAGGATTTTCATGAAGGGTTTGCGTCGTTTTGCAGCAGGTATCGGGGTGGTCGCAACCCTGCTGGTATCGGGTTGCGCCCTGGTGCCTCCCGAGCCCGTTGTCACGGGTCCGTTGACGGCACCGCCGCCGGTGCCCTTGCCGCCCACTGCGGTTGCCAATGGCTCTATCTATCAGCCCACTGCATATGGCAACTATCCGCTCTTCGAGGATCGCCGGCCCCGAAATGTCGGGGATATCGTCACGGTGGTGATCCAGGAAAAAACCAACGCAGCCAAAAGCGTGGATACCAGCACAGACCGCAACGGCAGCGCCAGCATGAACATCGGCATTACGCCGGCCATTCTGCCCACCGACCTTGGCCCCAAGCAAAATTTTGAAACCGGCAGCGGTAATAAATCGCAGGGCAAGGGGTCCAGCAGCGCCACCAATCTGTTTAGCGGCACGCTCACCACCACCGTGATAGGTGTGTTGCCCAACGGCAATTTGCAAATTGCCGGCGAGAAACAGATCGCCATTAACCGTGGCAGCGAGTACGTGCGGTTTTCAGGCGTGGTTGACCCGCGCTCCATTACCGGCAGCAACACCGTTGCGTCCACTCAAGTGGCGGACGCCCGTATCGAATATCGCAGCAAAGGCGTGATGGATGAAGTGCAGACCATGGGTTGGCTGCAGCGCTTCTTCCTGAATGTCGCACCGTTCTGATGCCATGATCCAAAAACTTGTCGCACTCAACCATCCGATGGTCAGCTTTCTAAAGTTTGGCCTTGTGCTGTTGCTGGCAGTTTCAGGCCTGATGCCAATCGCGGCACAGGCCGACCGCATCAAGGATCTTGCAAGCTTTACCGGGGTGCGCGAAAACCCGCTGATCGGGTATGGCCTGGTGGTTGGCCTGGACGGTAGCGGCGATCAAGTCCGTCAGACGCCGTTTACCCAGCAAAGCCTCACCAATATGCTGTCGCAGCTGGGTGTCACGGTGCCGCAGGGCACCAATATGCAGGTTAAAAATGTGGCGGCCGTGATGGTCACCACGCGCCTGCCGGCGTTTGCGCAGCCGGGCCAAAGCCTGGATGTAGTGGTGTCCTCGATGGGTAACGCCAAAAGCCTGCGTGGCGGCACATTGTTGATGACGCCCTTAAAGGGTGCCAACGGCCAGGTGTATGCACTGGCGCAGGGCAATCTGCTGGTAGGCGGGGCGGGGGCCTCTCAGGGCGGCGCCAGCGTGCAAGTCAATCAACTCAATGGCGGCATTATTCCGGATGGTGCGATTGTCGAGCGCGGTGTGCCCACCACCTACGTGCAAAACGGCACGGTGCGGCTGGAGCTCAACACCAGCGATTTTGCCGTGGCACAAAATGTGGTGTCCGCACTCAATAGGCGTTTTGGTGGGCAAACAGCCACCGCGCTGAATGGCCGCACCATCGAGTTGCAAGCGCCCATGGATCCCAAGCGGCAGCTGGCATTTTTGTCTCAGGTCGAGAACCTACAGGTTAATCTGCCACCGGCCAGGGCGCGTGTGGTCATCAATGCGCGCACGGGTTCTGTTGTGATGAACCGAACTGTTGAGATCAATGAAGCCGCCATTGCCTTTGGCAATCTGTCTGTCACCATCAGTCCGCAACAGCAGGTCAGCCAGCCAAACACACCGTTTGGGGGTGGGCAAACCGTGGTGACAAACAACACGCAGATCGAAATGCGATCCGAGAATGGCTCGCTCAAGCGCGTCAATACCAGTGCCAATCTGGCCGATGTGGTTCGGGCACTGAATGCCCTGGGGGCAACTCCCCAGGATCTTCTGTCTATTTTGCAAAATCTCAAGAGTGCTGGTGCCTTGCGCGCCGACCTTGAGGTGATCTGAGGCCAGGACATGGGATTTGTCTCGCATACGCCGATGCCGGGTTTTTCTGACAACGCTTCTGTGCTTGATTTCAACAGCCTGAACAGCCTGAAGCGCGGCGTACAAACTGATCCGCAATCCAAAGACCAGCAGCGCGAAGTGGCCCGTCAGTTCGAGGCCATGTTTATCCAGTTGCTGCTTAAAAAAGCACGGCAGACCTCGCAGCAGATGCCCTCCCTGTTCGACTCCCAGGCAACGCGGATGGCGCAAAGCCTGGGTGACGAGCAGGCTGCCCTGGCGATGGCCAATCCGGGCATTGGTCTGGCAGACGCCCTGATGGCGCAGATGCGTGGCGGGGTGCTGACACAAAATACGGCAGCGGTAACCGGTGTGCCCGAGGCAGCGCGTTCGCGCCTGCCTGGCTTGCAATCGCGGATTGGCGAGGGCCAGCGGCAGGTGGCCGATTCCATCACGTCTTTGCTGGATGTGCTGGGCCGCAAGAATCTGGGTCAAACCGTGCGCAGTGCCATACGTGGGGCACCAGAGCATATTCAAAGCTTTGTGAACCAGATGGCTGCCGCAGCAGGCGTGGCCGCACAACGTAGCGGTGTGCCTGCCAAACTGATACTCAGTCAGGCGGCACTGGAATCTGGGTGGGGGCAGCGCGAAATCCTGCGTCCGGATGGCAGCAGCAGCCACAACCTGTTTGGTATCAAGGCGGGTAGTGGCTGGCGCGGCGACGTGGTGCAGGTGATGACCACCGAATACGTCGATGGCAGCCCGCGCAAGATGTTGCAACCGTTTCGGGCCTACGCATCTTACGCGGACTCATTCACTGATTATGCCCGGCTGATCAGTTCCAGTGGCCGTTATCGGGATGTCATGGCAGCCCCCAGCGCCGAAGCAGCCGCACGCGAGGTGCAGGCGGCCGGTTATGCCACCGATCCCTCCTACGCCGATAAGCTGATCAGTATCATGGGGTATTTCAACGCCTCCTGATCGCGATTAAATTTTTGGCGTTTGCGGCCGTTATCTATATAGAAGAATCTCTGCAGGCGCCTTTGGGGTGTCTGCTCAATCGACAGGATTGCAGCATATGAATCTGGCAAATCTCGGTAAGGCAGGGCTGCTGGTAGCACAAAACCGCTTGCAAACGGCTGGCCACAATATCAATAACGCCGCCACCGCAGGCTATAGCCGGCAAACCGTGCTGGCCCAAACCGCAGGTGCCACACCCACGTCAGCAGGCTGGATCGGCCGCGGTGTTCAGGCCGTCAGCGTCCAGCGCTCTTACGACAACTTTCTGTATCACCAGCTCACCGGCTCGATCACGCGCGGCGCTGCCTTGAAAACCTATGGCGACCAGATCAGCCAGATCAACAATCTGGTGGCCGACCGTACGGTCGGGATCTCGCCCAATATCCAAAAATTCTTCGACGGCCTTGATGCCGTAGCCTCGGCTCCAGCCGATGTTGCCGGCCGCCAAGAGCTTCTGGGCCGGGCCAACAGCCTGGCCTCGCAAATTCGTGACGCCAATGCGTTTCTGGATGCCCAGCGGCAAAACGTCAATACCCAAATCGATACCACGGTTACCCAGGTCAACAGCTATCTCGATCGCATCCAGGACATGAATCGCCAGATTGCCGTCGCCAAAGCAAGCAATCCGGGGCAACCGCCCAACGATTTGTTCGACCAGCGTGATCAGCTCACCAGCGAACTTGGGCAAATCATCGACATCCAAACCTACGAGCAAGACGACCGCATCAGTATCACGGTGGGCAACGGCCAGACCGTGCTGGGTGGCGACAGTGTCTACCATCTGCAGGCGCTGCCCTCGGCAGCCGATCCGGGCCGGTTGGCGGTGTCTTACACCGTGCTGGATGCCAGCGGTGCACTCAAGCCGATTGAAATGTCGGATGACCAGATCACCGGCGGCAAGCTGGGCGGCTTGCTCACCTTCCGTTCGGATGTGCTGGATAGCACCCAAAATGATCTTGGCCGTTTGGCCTTGGGCATTTCCATATCCATCAACCAGCAGCATGTGCAGGGCTACGATCCCTCCGGTGCAGCGGGGCTGGATTTTTTCACAGTGTCCACGCCCAAGGTCATTGGAAACGAAACCAATGCGACAGGCGCCAATCCCGGTGCCACCATCACCGATTTCAGCAAGCTCACCAATAAAGATTACCGGATGGAGTTTGACGGCACCAATTATTCGGTAACCCGCGTACCAGACGGCACGGTGATGGGCTCCATTGCGCCCAATGCCACAGCCACCTTCGATGGGGTCGAATTCGATACCACCACGGCCGCGGGTGCGGCCGCCGGTGATTCTTGGCTGATCCAGCCCACCCGTGAGGCTGCGGCGGGCATGAATGTCGCCATTACCGATCCAGCCAAGATCGCAGCGGCAGGTGAGGATCCAGATGCCAACGGAGGTCTTGGTGGGCCTGCCGGCTCTGCCAACGGAGACAACGCCCTGCTGCTGGCGCAGTTGCGCAGCAAAAAGATTTTGGGCGGGCTGGCAGGTGGGCCGGCGGGCCAGGGCACCATGGGCCTGAACGAGGCCTATTCCCAGCTGGTCAATACCGTGGCGGTCAAGACGCAATCCAATGCCACAGCGCAAAAAGCACAAGAGTCTTTGATTCAGCAAAACTTTGCCGCGCAGCAGGCGGTGTCTGGCGTCAATATGGACGAGGAATACATCAATCTGCAGCAGTATCAGGAACAATACCGCGCTGCGGCGCGACTGATCGACACGGCGTCCACTCTGTTTGATACTCTGCTCAGCCTGCGCAACTGATTAGCGCGATTCGTACCAGGAAACCATTATGCGTATCAGCTCCAGCCTCGTGTTCCAGACAGGCTTGAACACCATCAATGCCCAGCAATCCGATCTGATGCATCTGTATCAGCAGATCGGTACGGGCCAAAAAATGGTCACACCCGCAGACGATCCCCTTGGCGCCTCGCAGGCCATCAACCTCTCGCAGTCGCAGGCGCAAAACGCCCGCTATGCCGCCAATCGTGCTGTGGCCAATCAAAACCTTGGCACCGAAGAAGACGCGCTGAACAGTCTCACCAGTCTGCTGGTTGATGTCCGTACCCGGTTGGTGCAGGTAGGTAATGGCACTTTGTCAGATGCCGACAGGCTGACCTTGGCCAATGTGCTGCAAAATGCCCGTGATACGGCCCTGGGTATTGCAAACACCACGGATGGCAATGGTCAGTATCTGTTCTCTGGCTCAAAGGGTGGGCAACCGGCGTTTGATGCAGCGGGTGCATATCAGGGCGATGCCTTGCAGCGCAATATCCAGGCCGACGCCACCCGCCAGGTTGCAGGCAGCGATATCGGCTCTGACATCTTTGCCCGCGCGCAGCCGGGCACCCTGGCCTACACCTCTGCTGTGCCAAACACCAATGCGGGTACGGCGGTGTTTGGTGGGCCGTTTATTGCCGATCGCGATGCAACTACCGGCAATCCGGATGCCCGATATTCGTTTGCCGTAGAGTTTACGGCCGCGGGCTACGATGTCACGCCCACTGATCATTCAACCGTGCCCCCTACTGTAGAAGCCACTGTCAGCTATCCGCTGGCAGCTGACGCTACCGAAATGGATCTTGGCCATGGCACACGTGTCCAAATATCGGGTACGCCTGCGGTGGGCGATACGGTTACCGTCGATCCCCTCAAGACACAAAACCCAAATATCTTCGCAACGCTGGATAATCTGGTCGCTGCACTGAATGTGCCGTCCCAAGGCGATGCAGAAGCCACGGCGTCCCTGCGCAATGTGCTTAATACCGGCATGCAGCAGCTGGCCAGCAATTACGATAATGTGCTGACAGTACGCGCCTCGATCGGTGCCCGCATGAACGAACTTCAGGCACTTGATGGCAGCGGTAGCCAGCGTAATCTGGGTTTTGCCAAGGCCTTGTCGGGCATCGAAGATCTCGATTACTACGAAGCCACCACGCAACTTAGTTTGCGCAAGATGGCACTTGAAGGTGCCGGCCTGGCCTTCCAAACCATCCAGGGCCTCAGCCTGTTTAATCTGGGTAGCAAATAATCACAAGGCTTTGTCCGGTTCGCTATTCGCGAGCAGGGCATATTCGGGTAAATAGGGCCTACAAGGCCCTATTTTCATGAAAACAAAAGTCGCGTGCCATGGCATGCTGATAACAGGTTCAGAGAGGTGACATGAAGCTCCGCATTTTCAAGAGGCGTTCGTTCAGCGTGTCTTTGCGCACTCGCCTCACGCTGGTCGTGGGTCTGCTGTCCTTGCTTACTGTTTTGGCGGTGGGCAGTGCCTGGTTTGTGCAACAGCAAAGCCGCCAGGCACTTTCGCAATTGTCGGCCGTGGGGGTACAGGCCAATTCAGACGTTAAAAATGCCCTTATTTACGCTCAGCAGGCTGCCACGCAGGTTGATGGGGCTCTGGGCATTGTCAACGAAAAGCAGCGGCTCTGGGAGCTTGGTCAGGCAGATAAGCTACTGCTGCGCTCCAAAGAGCATATGCAGTCATTTCAGCAAGCCAATGCCCTGATAGGTGCTCAAGGTCAATCTCTGCAACATGTTTTGGATCGCAGTTTCAAGGATTACTGGGCACAGGTCGAACAATTGCGTGGCCTGGCAGCACAGCAGGATGCCCGGGCATTTGAAGCCCTTAAACGTGGCAGACTGCGTGGGGCCGCCCGGGGGATGGATCGCGCGTTTGGACAGTTTGATCAATACGTGCAGAACAGCAGCACCCAGATGCGTCAGGATCTTGCTCAGCAATTCAGCTGGGCCAACTACGGGTTCCTGGGCCTGGTTGTGGTGGCGGTGTTGCTGGCCTTGATCGCCTATCGGTTGCTCATGCGTACGGTCTTGCGGCCGTTACAAGCGATAGGACGGCATCTGCAAATGATGGCCAGTGGCCATTTGGATGTGGATATTGTGCCGCGTGGCCGGGATGAAATCGGGCTGCTGCTGCATGGCCTGAAAGACATGCGTGACGGCCTGGAAACATTGATTCTGGGTGTCCGAACCCATGTCGGCCAAATGACTTCCGGCACGCAGCGCATCGCAGCGGGTAACCAGGATCTCAGCAGCCGTACGGATCAGCAGGCGGCTGCCTTGCAACAAACGGCTGCCAGCATGGAAGAGCTTGCCAGTACCGTCAAGCAAAATGCCGATCACGCACAGCAGGCCAACGAGCTGGCTGCCAGTGCAGCACAAGTGGCGTCTCGGGGTGGCCACGTGGTGGATGAGGTGGTGCTCACCATGCAGGGCATCTCTGGCAGTTCGCAGAAAATCGCGGATATTGTTGGCGTCATTGATTCCATTGCCTTCCAGACCAATATTCTGGCCCTTAACGCGGCCGTCGAGGCAGCTCGCGCCGGCGAGCAGGGCCGTGGTTTTGCGGTCGTGGCGGCAGAGGTCCGGGCCTTGGCCCAGCGTAGTGCCGGTGCAGCCAAAGAGATCAAGACCTTGATCGCGGATTCTGTCGATCGTGTGCAGGCGGGTTCTGATCAGGTCAACCGGGCAGGCGAGACCATGCTGGAGATCGTGCAGGCCGTCAACCGGGTGTCAGACATCATGGCAGAAATCACTGCAGCTACTGTAGAACAATCTTCAGGAATCGATCAGATCAACCTGGCGATTACGCAGATGGATTCGGTGACACAGCAAAACGCCCAGCTGGTTCAGCAGGCTGCGGCAGCCGCTGGGTCGCTGGAGTCCCTGGCGATCGAAGTCGGTGGCTCACTATCCGTGTTTCAGCTCAAGCAGTCTGCGCTTGCTTTGCCGGCCAACTGAAAGGAATTCCCATCATGATTTATCCAGACCCTGCGGCGGCCCACTTTTTGGCTGTTGCACCCAACCCCGAAAAACCGGTGCTGGTGCCTTTCTGGCATCGGCTGTTTGGTGGCACGTCTGGCCGTCTCGCAGCCCTTTCGGCTGCTGTTGTGTTGGCAGGGTGCAGTTTTACTGGCAATGGTCTGCATACGGCAGGTCTGGATCATATTGTGGTGGGGCGCACCACCTTGGCCCAGGCATCCGAGAGCCTGGGTGCGCAGCCCACCGATGTGTGGCAACAGGGAAACTCCACCCTTGTGCGCTGGGCAAACAAAGTGACAGTGGCCACAGACGCCTTTTATGCGCGTCAGGAGGTCTGGCTGCGCTTTGGTTCGGATGGCACGTTTGAGCGGATGGAAAAAAGCATCAATGTGCCCGTCTTGCGTCACCCTAAGACGGCTGCACAGGCGGATCAGGAAGCTGCACAGAAAAAGCCTGCCATCCACCAGGCCTTGGTCACGGAGGGCCAGGCACGGCCTGCGGAAGACATGATTTTCATTCCGGGCAATGGCGAACCTGTCACGGGCCCCGTGCCTGTGGTGCCGCCTGCCAAGATTGTGCCGGTTGCCCCTGTGGCGCCCTCTGCAAAGGGAGCTTCGTTGGGCCTTGCACCTGCGCACACCTTGGCTACGACAGAAGCTTCGACCATGCAGCCGTTGTTGCCGGCCGGCTCACACATCACCCCTGTGGCAACCTACCCTTTATCTGGGCAGCACTAAAAGTGCTAAAGGCCCGCCAGGCCTCGCGCGATCTGCGCCATGGTCTGGTAGCCGGATTCAAACAGCTGGGTCAGAAACTCTTTGCTTTGCGGTAATACGATCGCCAGCATCACCAAGCCGGTGGTCAGCGTAATCGGAAAACCAACTGCAAAGATCGATAGCTGCTGGGCGGTTCGATTAAGGATCCCCAGCGACAAATTAATCGCCAGTAGCACGATCAGGACGGGCAAGGCCAGTAAAATCCCTGAAATCCACAGTTGGCCGCTCCATTCCATCAGTGCGCCCCAGCCATTGGCGTTCAGGGACGCTCCAACGGGCAGCAGATCAAAGGTTCTCACCAGGCCATCGAGCATCAGCAAATGGCCGTTGACAGCCAAAAACATCAGCAGGGCCACCAGATTGATCAGGCGCGACAGCACTGCGGTATTGGCACCGGTTGCAGGGTCAAAAAACGAAGCAAAGGCAAGACCCATTGGCAGACCGACAAATTCACCCGCCATCATGGCCGCGGTAAAAATCAGGCGCATGCAAAAGCCCAATGCCATACCGATCAGTACCTGCTGCAATGCGATGAGCAAGCCTGCATAAGAGGAGGGCACCACTGCCGGCATCGGGCCGATCAGGGGTGCGACGACCAGGGTAAGCACTACGGCCAGCCCCACCTTGATGCGCACCGGTACGGTGGCCTCTCCGAAAATAGGGGCCATGGCCACCAGCCCGCCGATGCGAAACAGTGGCCACAGGAAGTTATTGATCCAGCCGTACAGTTGATCGAGCGTGAAATCGATCATGGAGCCGTCAGCTGGCCAGGCCCGGGATGGCGCTCAGCAGTGAGCGTATGTAATCCACCATCGTGTTCAGCAGCCACGGGCCCAGCAACACCAGGGTGGCGCCCACAGCCAGCAGCTTTGGGATAAACGACAGGGTCATCTCGTTGATTTGAGTGGCGGCCTGAAAAATGCTGATCAGCAGGCCCACCGCCAGAGTTACCAGCAACAGCGGGCCGGCGATCATCAGCGCAACCCGCAAGGCCTGGTAAGTCATGGACATGACGGATTCGGGTGTCATCGGTGCCCCTTATTGATAAAAGCTGCGGGCCAGCGAGCCCAGCAGCAAATGCCAGCCGTCAGCCAGCACAAACAGCATCAGCTTGAATGGCAGCGAGATGGATACCGGCGGAACCATCATCATCCCAAGGGCCATCAACAGGCTGGCGACAACCAGATCGATAATCAGAAACGGAATGAAGATGGTAAAGCCGATCTGAAATGCGGTTTTGAGTTCGCTCGTGACGTAGGCGGGCACAAGCACCCGTAGCGGCGTGGCTTCGGGTGTCTCCAGTGGGCCCACCTTGGCCATTTCTGCAAACATGGTGAGGTCGGCTTCACGGGTTTGATGCAGCATGAAGGTTTTCAGAGGAGCCGCGCCGCGATCGAGAGCCTCCTGAAAAGAGATCTGGTCTTGTGTCAGTGGCTGGTAGGCCTGTGTATAGATCTCGTCGAAAACCGGCGACATCGTAAATAGGGTCAGAAACAGAGCCAGCCCCACCAGAATGGTGTTGGGTGGCGATACCCCCGTGCCCAAGGCATTACGCAGCAGGCCCAGCACGATGATGATGCGGGTGAAGCTGGTCATCATCAGCAACGCTGCCGGTAAAAATGACAGCATGGTCAGCAGCACCAGCGTCTGCACACTTAGCGACCATGTCTCGGAGCCATTGGGGCCTGGCGTGGTGGTTAACGCCGGCAGGGTTGCCTGGGCCAGGGCGCTACCCGGCCACAGCAGCCATAGCAGCAGGCCAAGCGGCAACAGCCGCCACATGCGGGCTGCGGTCTGCCGGTAAACCGGAGAAAGGAAAGAGCGGCCAAGCATCAGGACCTAGCGATGGTTTTGTCCAGCATCTGGCTGAAATCATTTGAGCCAGGCTGTGGATCGCTTTGACCGGACAGGGTGTGCAGTACGCTGATGTGTTGCGGCGTGACTCCTAGCACTAGGCGGGTGTTGTCGATCTGTACGACGGTGATGGCACACCGGGATCCAAGGCTTTGGCTGCCCAATACGCGCAGATTGGTGGCTTTGGATGCGTTGCGGATCCAGCCGCCGCGGCGGGCAAACCAGGCAAAGGCCAGCAGCAAAGCCAGGACAAACAGCAATGCCCCCAAAACCTGCAGGATCTGTCCTTGGCTCATCCGGTTTAACGCCGGTTGTTCAGACGCGCAATCCGGTCTGAGGGCGTGATGATATCGGTTACCCGGATACCGTATTTTTCGTCGACCACGACGACTTCGCCCTGTGCAATAAGGTAGCCATTGACGTAGATATCCATGGGCTCACCGGCCAGACCGTCGAGTTCGACCACCGAGCCCTGTCCCAGTTGGAGGATATTTTTGATAGTAAGCCGCGTGCGGCCGAGTTCGACAGACAGCTGGACAGGGATGTCCATGATCATGTCGATATCGCTATCACCGTCGGCCGCTTGGCCCACCAATGGCTGAAACACTTGGGCAGTTGCGGGTTGAGCCGCTGCACTGGTGTCGCTGGGCGCACTGGCGGACGATTGTTCGGCCAGTGCGGCGGCCCAATCGTCTTCTGCACCCAGCCCTGCGGCCTGGGTAGGTTGGTCGTGTGCTGTCTGTTGTTGTTCAGCCAAGGCAGCGGCCCAATCATCCTCTAGGTTGGGAGAGGCGGGGGAGTCCGGCTGTTGGGGCTCCTGGGTGTCGTCGTCTTTGATATCGCTCATTTCTGGGTGCGGGCTAGCAGTTTTTCGGAATCCCCCGGTGCCGCAAGGATCTTGCGTACACGAAGGGCATAACGGCTGTTGAAGGTGCCATATGTGCAGTCGAGCACCGGAACGCCACCGACACGGGCCGTGACATTGGGTTGGACTTCGACGGGCAGGACATCACCCACCGACAGGTGCAGGAGCTTGGCTATGGAGGTTTCGATACGGGCAAACTCGACGCTGAGTTCGACCTCTGCGCTGCGGACTTCGCGCGACAGCTGCTGTGTCCAGCGTTGGTCGATGGCGTCAGTGGCCGATTGCTGCAAGGGGCGCGTCAGGATGTCGCGGATGGGTTCGAGCATGGAATAGGGCAGGCAAATATTCAGCTTGCCGCCTGTTGATCCGAGCTCGATGTTGAATGTCGAGAGTACTACCACGTCGTTGCCTGAGCCGATATTGGCAAACTTGGTGTGCATCTCCGAGCGGATATATTCGGACTGGATGGGGTAGACGTTTTCCCAGGCCTCGCCATAGCAGTCGAGGGTGAGATTAAGCAATCGCCGGATGATCCGCTGCTCGGTGTTGGTGAAATCACGGCCTTCGATGCGGGTGTTGTAGCGGCCATGACCACCAAACAGGCTGTCGATGACCAGAAACACTAGATTAGGATCAAACGTAAACAGCCCCACACCACGCAGTGGCTTGAGCCCCACCATATTGAGGTTGCTGGGAACCGGCAGATTGCGTTCGAAGTCTGAATATTTCAGGATCTTGATTGCATTGACGGTGATGTCGGCGTTGCGTCGCATGAAGCCGAAAAACATGGATCTCAGTTGACGCGCAAATCGCTCGTTGATGAGCTCGAGGGTTTGCATGCGGTGGCGCACCACGCGGTCGGGAGAGCTGAGGTCGTAGGGACGGACACCGTCCTTTGGCTCGGCTGTCGCCTGCGGGGAGGAGGACTCTTCGCCGGTGACCCCAGCCAGCAGGGCATCGACTTCATCCTGTGAGAGCATGCTTTGGTAAGGCATTACTGCACCACGAACGCTGTGAAAAGCACGTCGGAAATTTGTGGCGCTGGCAGTTGAGGCGCAAAGGTGTTGGAGAGCTCGGCTTTCAGGGCGTTGCTAAGCGCCTGCCTGCCCTCGGGGGTTTGCACCTGGGCCAGCGGTTGTGAAGACAAGACCTTCAGGATTCTGTCACGTACCTCGGGCATGTAATCCTCGATCTGCTTGCGGGAGGCTTCGTCGGCCAGTCGCAAGGTGATCGCGGTGTACAGGATGCGGTTTCGCATCTCGCCATAGAGCGTGACAGTGAATGGTTCGAGCTCTGCAAAGATCGGTGCGACCACCACAGGCGCTGCGGGTGCAGGCACAACGGTTACGGCCGGGTTGGCAGTTGTCGCTGGAGTGCTCGGGCTGTTTCTGTTCATGAACAGCATGGTGCCGCCCACAGAGGCGCCAATGATAATAATGAGCAGGAGGAGAAATTTAAGTAGCCTGAGCATGATTCCGGGTTATGGGGTCGCGGAGGTGGGGAGCTGCATTGTAATGCGTGAGTATTGGGTACGCGGTCAGGCGAAAGTATCGACGATCGCGTTGGGACGGTTCACGGCGCGCGGTATGGGGCTGGTGGGGGCAATCGCACTGTTGTCGCTGCTGCCATCCAGGCTGAACACGGCGCCGTCCTTGGGTTTATTGCTGTCAGAAGATTCGGCATACTGCTGTCCGGGTTGGTCGCTGACACTGGTTTGGCCCAGAGACACGCCGGCTTGCGCCATCTGTTGTGCAAGTTGGGGCAAGGCATTTTCGAGGGCTTGGCGGACGTTGGCATGGGGCGAGATAAACGATGCCTGAGTACCGCTATCTCCGAGGTGCAGGGTGATGCGTACGGGCCCGAGCTCCGGGGGATTGAGCTGCATCTGCACCGTATGGCCCGAGCCCGTGACGCCCGATTGAACCAGATTGAACAGCTGCCGGCCCACGTCTTGTGGCCATTGCGGGCTGTTAAAAGGAGTGGCCACAGTAATTTGCTGAGGTAAACCAGAGGCGGCCGGCATCAGGGGAGGCTGTGCGGCTGCCAGGACATTTGCGGCGCCCAAGGTGTGGGCGTCAGCAGATATTGCCGGAAGCTCTGATCCGTGCCGAAGCAGCGTGTTGGTGCTGGCGCGACTGGCTGATTGACCGGTAAGGGTGTCGTCGGCTGAAGCAGCTCGAATATTGGCAGCATTGGTGGCCTGTGCTGGCGCAACCAGGCCGGCCACCACGCTGTGTTTGCCAGAAGAGGCGTGCCGGGGATCCGTGTTGGGAGCCGTCAGCGGTTTATCTTTTATGAAATTGAGGTCTTGCAAAGCCGCATGTGCGGTTTCCGGCCCGGTGTTTGTGGGACGAACCGCGAGGGTGTCGCTTGCATCGTCAGGCAGTGCCTGGCCTGCAGGGGTGATCAGGCTGACGGCGCGCGTGGCGGGGGTATCAGCAGTACCCATGCTGCTTCCGTGGCGCTGGATACTGAATCGCGCCAGCGCGGAAGGCTGTACCGGCAGCTGCATCATAGGCAATCCCGTGCTGTCGAGAATCAGGGCCAGGGTCTCGTCAGGGCCCAGGCTATCTTGTTGCTTGGCTGGTGTCTCAGTGGCAGCTTCGCGAGTGCCCGGCTGGTGCGGTTCTGTGGTCTTGGATTGCTCTTTGGTGCTGGTGCTGTGCTGTTGCTGCTGGCCAGACAGCACATTGGAGAACGCAGGCGCGTTGCTTGTGGCGGTGTCGGCCGGACGTGCTGCGGTGTCGGCGGGAGCCGGACTGGCGGAGATGGCAGGAAGCACAGGCATGTTCATGGCAATGACGGATTCAGTGGGTCTGGCGTAGCCGTCGGTAAAGACTGGCTGCGGCTTCGTCGCTGGCCCGCTGGTCACGGCGCTGCTCGCGGATTTGCAGTTGCCGGGTCTGGCGGGCTTTTAGTGTTTCGTAGGAATTTAATTGGCGTTTTTCGTGGTGCCACTGCTGACGCCCGGTATCGATTCGCGAGTCGATCTGGGCGATGATCCTATTTTGCTGCGAAATGGCCTCATCCAATGTGGCGATAAAGTGCCTAAAGTTGTGGTAATTCGAGGCAGTTACACCGCCCTCGGTGGTGTCCTGCAGGCGCTGGGTGTAATCAGAGCGATAGTGATCCAGCGTATTTAGCTGGTTTTGTGCCTCACGGCGTTGTGTACCGAGATCGGCCAGTGCGCGCCCGGCGTCGTCCAGCTTCTCTTGTGCGAGGTTGATCAGCACATCCAGCGGAGTCTCATGATTCATGCGAAATCTCCTGACCCAATACGCCGCCCAGCGCAGCCACGGCGGTGGGGTAATCGATCTGTGTATCGATACCTTGTTGCAGGTAACCCTCCAGCCAAGGATAGCGTTCGATAGCTTGGTCGATTTCGGGATCGTTGCCCGCAGTGTAGGCACCTACTGCGATGAGGTCGCGGTTGCGCTGGTAACGTGACACCATCCGCTTGAACTGATGAACGCAGCGAAACTGGCTGGCGGGCACAATTCCCGACATCACGCGAGAGATGGATGCTTCAATGTCGATGGCAGGGTAGTGTCCGGATTCTGCCAGTGTACGCGACAGCACAATATGCCCGTCCAGAATCGCCCGGGCAGAGTCTGCAATGGGGTCCTGCTGGTCATCGCCTTCGGTAAGCACCGTGTAAAAAGCTGTGATCGACCCCGCCTCATAGCCGTCTTGCGGTGCACCATTGCCCGCTCTTTCTACCAGGGCAGGCAGTTTTGCGAACACCGAAGGCGGGTAGCCTTTGGTGGCAGGTGGCTCTCCGATGGCCAGGGCAATCTCGCGCTGAGCCATGGCGTAGCGCGTCAGAGAGTCCATGATCAGCAAAACATGCTTGCCGCGGTCGCGGAAAAACTCGGCCAATCGGGTGGCGTACACCGCACCTTGTAGCCGCAATAGTGGCGAGACATCGGCGGGCGCTGCCACCACCACAGATCGGGCCAGGCCTTCTGCCCCCAGATTGAGTTCGATAAATTCCTTTACTTCGCGGCCACGCTCGCCGATGAGCCCCACCACGATCACGTCTGCCTGGGTGTAACGGGCCATCATGCCCAGGAGCACGCTCTTGCCCACGCCAGAGCCTGCGAACAGGCCCATGCGCTGCCCGCGGCCGATCGTCAGCAGGCCGTTGATGGCCCGCACGCCCACATCCAGCACAGTATCCACCGGGGCCCGCGTCAATGGGTTGATCTGGATGGCGTTCAGGGGCGCCATGTCGAGATCGGTTGGCAGAGGCTTGCCATCCAGTGGCTGGCCGGCGCCGTCGAGTACCCGGCCCAGCAATGCCAGTCCCACGGGCAGGTGTCTTGCCTGGTCTGCGCCAGGCGCATAGGGGGCTTCTTGATAGGTTGTGGGCAGGCGGACGGGGTCGAGTAGCAGGGTTTCGGCTGGTACTACCCTGGCGCCAGGCCGCAGGCCAGTGATGTCTCCCTGGGGCATCAGGTACAGGGTGTCCGAGTGGAAGCCAACAACCTCGGCGTCTGCCCAGAGGTTTCGGCCTGGGGATACCTGCACCTGACAGGCAGCCCCTACGGGGAGTTGCAAACCGGTGGCTTCGAGCACCAGGCCTGTGGCTCGTGTCACACGGCCTTGGCGCCTGGTGGCCTGCCGTGCTTCGATGCGGTCCAGGCATACGCCAAGCTGGGCGCGCCAGCGGGCACCCGGGGTATCCAGGGGGGTGTCAGCGGCTACCATGGCCAGCGGGCAGGGCAGGGGCGGCCTGTCCCAGTGATGCGATGATGCGTTGCCAGCGCGTCTCAAGGGTGGCATCCACCGAACCCAAGGCGGTCTCGGCGACGCAGCCGCCTCGCGTCAGGTGTTCGTCGGCAATCAGCCGATAGTGACTGATTTCGGGGTTTTGCTGCAAAAAGGGGCTGACCAGGGCAAGGTCGTCCGGGTGTAGACGCAAATTGAGGGGGGCGCTGGGTTCGGGCCGCGCCTGCAAAACCTCTTGTACGACAGCAAGGATGTGATCGGGATGCTCGCGCAGCTGATCCTGCAGCACCTGCTCGGCGATCCGCGTAGCCAATTGGATCAAGGACTGGCCGACTTCTTCTTCGAGCTGATTCAGGGCATTGGCACAGGTTTGTGCCAATGCATCCAGCCGCGCGGCGTTTTCTTGCAGCACGGCGCTGCCTTCGGTGCGCCCGGACTCATAGCCCTGCGCCTGCCCTTCGACGCGGCCAGCGGCCAGCCCGGCAGCGTGGCCTTCGGTGTGCCCGGTGGCAAGCCCTTGTGCGTGGCCGTCTGCCAGGCCTTTTTCGAAGCCTTCCTGGTATCCTTTTTCCAGGCCCTCTTTGCGCGCCTGGGCCAAGGCCTGTGCACGCCTTTTCAGTGCTTCGGCCTGTGCGGGCGGCGTGTCGCTGGCGCGTCGTTTCTGCTGCGTGCGCAAGGCCTCCAGGGAATCCATCTCCCAGCGCTGCCAGCGGGCACGCGCCTGGAGATCGGAAGAGGGCTTGTCAGACATATTGGTCGTTGCCCATGCTCAGATTGATCTGGCCGGCATCGGCCAGTTTGCGCGCCACCATAAGGATGGCTTTTTGCTCGGCTTCCACGCGCGACATCCGTACGGGGCCTTGTGCCTCGAGATCGTCGCGCAGGATTTCAGCAGCCCGGTTGGACATATTCTTGAAGAATTTGGCGCTGAGTTCTTCGCCCGCACCCTTAAGAGCGATAGTCAGCGAGGCGGTGTCGATTTCTTTGAGGATCAGCTGGATGGCCGCGTCTTCAACATCGGCCAGGTTGTCGAACACGAACATTTCGTCGACGATGCGCTGGGCGAGGTCGGCATCGACTTCGCGCAGGCTGCTGACGACGGCTTCTTCCTCGGTGGTGTTCATGAAGTTCAGGATCTCGGCGGCAGTGCGCACACCACCCATCTTCGAGCGCTTGGCACCCTGGCCGGAGAGCACCTGGTTGAGCACTTCGGTGAGCTCGTGCAAGGCAGCTGGCTGGACGCCGCCGAACGTTGCGATCCGCATCATCACATCGTTGCGCAAACGCTCGTTGAGCAGTGCCAGGATGGCCGATGAGCGATCGCGCTCGAGGTGTACCAGGATGGTTGCGATGATCTGCGGGTGTTCGTCGGCGATGAGCTCTGCCACGTTGGCAGGCTCCAGCCAGTTCAGGGCGTCAATACCCGAGCCTGTCCCTTCGCCCGCTTCGAGGATGTCTTCGATCAGGCCCGCAGCGCGATCAGTGCCAAGGGCCTTGGTGAGTACCGAGCGGATGTAATCATCCGACCCCAGGGTGACGGCCATAAATTGGTCGGCCTCGCGACGGAAATCTTCGAGGACATTGTCGACATCTGCACGGGTAACCTGCTTGAGATTGGCCATGGCCGAACCAACCTGCTGCACTTCGCGCGAGGACAAGTATTTAAAGACTTCGGCTGCGGCATCCTCACCCAGAGACATCATAAGGATTGCGCAACGGTCAAGATCAGCGTCAGGATTTGGCATTTTTCGGATTCATCCAGGATCTCATCACCATGGCAACAGCGCGCGGGTCACGTTGGGCAAGCCCGCGTGCGGTTTCGAGGTTTTCTTCGTAGCGGTTCAGCTCGGATTCGCGTAGCTCTTCTTGTCGCCGCTGCTCGCGCATGGTTTCCAAGTGAGCTTCGCTTTTCACGCGCTCAACCTGGGCGTTGGCGTAGCCCTGCACGATCGGCCGAATCACCGAGCGCCACAGGAAGAACAGTACCGCCAGGATCAGCAGGATCTTGCCGATCTGCAGTGCCAGCGCCTGATAGGTTGGGTTCTCCCAGACCTTCACGGTGGGCTCTTGATCGGTGAATTCGCTGTTGACCACGCTCAGTGTGTCGCCACGGTCTGCCGAGTAACCCATCGCCTGTCTGACCAAAGCGTTGATATTGTCCATCTCGGAGGCGTCCAGTGGTGCGGGCTCGCCATCCTTGTCGCGATAGTTGACAACCACTGCCACAGACAGGCGCTCGAGGGTGCCGAGTTCGTGCTTGACGTGGCTGATCGTGCGATCCACCTCGTAGTTGACCGTGGCATCGTTGCGCACGGATCCCCGGTTGGTGGTTGCGACTGGTGTGCCATTGACGATCGCCTGGCCGGGGGTTTGTGCAGCTGGGTTTGCCGCATTGCCCGGGGTAACAGGTGCTGCTGGTGTCTGGATGGGGGCAGTGGCATTGGCAGGCGCCTGATTGCTGAGCGCCCCTGGTACACCTTCTGGCGAGCGTCCGTCGTTTTGGGCGGAGTCGCTGGTTTGCTTGCTGCGAATGGCTGCGGTGCCCGGGGTTTCGTTGGGTCGATAGACCTCGGAGGTTTGTTCGCGTTGGGAGAAATCTACTGAGGCGCTGACTTGAGCACGCACATTGCCCGGGCCCACAATCGGATTGAGCAGGGTCAGGATTCGCTGGGTTGTGCGTTGCTCGACGTCGGCGACAAAATTGCGGCGCGTGCTGTCGTTGCCCGCCTCGTTGCCCGGATTGGACAGCAGGTGACCGTTTTGATCGACGATTGAGACGTTTTCAGCGTTGAGCTTGGGGACGCTGGAGGACACCAGCCAGGTGATGGCCGAGACTTGTGCCTCGCTGAGGCTGCGCGAAGGGAATAGGGTAACCAGCACTGAAGCAGTGGGTGCCTCACGGTCGCGGACAAAGAGCGACTGACGGGGGATAGCCAAGTGTACGCGGGCGGATTTAACACTTTGCAGCGCTTCGACCGAACGGGCGAGTTCTCCTTCGAGGGCCCGCTGATAGGTGATTTGTTCTGTAAATTGGCTGGCCCCAAACTGAGGTTTGTCCAGCAATTCGAACCCCACACTACCGCCGCGCGGCAGGCCTTGCTCGGCCAGTTGCAGACGCAGCGTATAGACCTGATCAGCCGGCACCAGAATGGTGGCGCCGTTGTCTGCAAACTTGTAGGGGATGTTGCGTTGGGTCAGGACGGAAACAATGGCGCCACCGTCTCGCGATTCGACGTTGGAAAACAGTGTTTTGTAGTCTGCCTCGCGCATCCACATGGATGCCACGACGACCAGGGCCAGTAGTGCAGCGCCCAAACCCAGCAGCACCGGGCGCGGCAATGCTGCCACCCGTGCAAACACGGGGCTTTTGCTTGTCCAGTCGGCAATGGGATTCATCGGAAAACAGTAACGGTGAGTGCCATCAGGCAATGCCCGGGCCAGGAGAAATGTGTCTGGATGATGTGCATGCTGATGCGGCAGTGTATCGAAGGGATCGCCGCCATTATGGCGTTAATTGTCTTTTGGGCAAGCCCTGAAAAGCGTGGCTTTTGGGGCTTAGTTAGCCTGATACGCTGAATTGCGCAAACTACCCCGACAACAGGCCACTATTGACGGCAATCCGTAGCTTTTAATCGCGTATATTACAACGCTGACACATTCTCTGAACAGCCTGCCTTGTGTGGGCTCCTTGTTGGTTTGGTTTCCATGATCAATTCCCAAGCTTTGGCTAGCGTCGAAAACCTCTTGTCCCAGATGCGCTCGGTTGCCCGTGCATCTCAGGGGCTTACCGTTCAGCCTCAGTCTGGTCCTGCCCAGGCATCGGGTGGTTTTGCCACTGAGCTTGCCCGATCCCTTGATCGGGTGTCACACGCACAAAATGCGGCAAACGCCCAGGCACGCGCCTTCGAGCTTGGAGACCCAAGCGTGTCACTGAGCAATGTCATGATCGACCTGCAAAAGGCCGGTTTGTCCTTCCAGGCCAGCGTGCAGGTACGCAATCGCCTAGTAGAAGCCTATAAAGAAATCGCCAATATGGCGATTTAAGGCGCTGATGTCGCTGCCGGGCCGAGGTGGGCAACGTCCGCCTCGGCTTTTTTGATCACCCCGTCTTCTCCGTTATCCAGCGCATACAGCCATGCCAGGAGTTCGGCGATGGCCACATAAAGCTGGGGCGGGATATGCGCGTCCAAATCCACCTGCATCAAAAGCCCCACAAGCTCGGGAGACTCGTGCACGTACAGGCCGTGCTCGCGTGCGGTGCGGATGATGGTTTCTGCCAGATTGCCGTAGCCCTTGGCAACCACCCGTGGGGCATTGTCCTTGGGGCTATAGGCCACAGCAACAGCGCTGGGCCGTTGGGAGAGGTCAGATTGCCGGGGTTTCATCGGGTTCATCATCCAAAACGGGATCTGGCGGCAAATCATCCGGGACAGGATCCCGACTGTGAACAGACAGTTGACTGGCTTGTAGGCCGTGTGCCAATAGCCGGGATCTTAGCGGCTCTAAAGCCTCGCTGAGGCGTGGCGCAGAATCCGGTGCTGTCAACCGCATCAGCAACTGATCCCCTGAAAGATTGATCCGCGCCTTGACTTCGCCCAGCACAGGCAGGCGTATTGTGATCCCGGTAGACCAGAACTCGGTATCCGTGCCAGGCTGTTGGCCATCGCCTGGCTGGCGACGGGCGATTTTCCAGTGCATGTCTGCACCAGGCCAGGCTTCTCCCTGCCAGGCAAAAGCTTGCTGGGCCAGGACATCCAGTTGTTGGCGCACCATATGCTGGACTTGAGGGTCGATGCTGGCGGCCAATAACGCATGGGCGGATGCGGTAGCCAGGCTTGGCAGCGTGGGCGCTGCCGGTGGTGCTGCAGGAATAGGGGTGCCAGGCAGATTGGGCTGTTGGGATGAAGGCCCAGATGTTTGGGCTTGCTGTACCAGGGTGCTGAGCGATGTGGGTGCCGCAGAAGCTGGCCCAGAAGCTGTCTGGCCTTGGGGCAAACTGCGCTGGGCCTGCGGCGGGATTTGCCCTTGTGGTTCTTGCCGCAGCAGTTGTGCGGGCAGTTTTCCTGCAGCTACTTGTGTCAGATGAGATTCGTAAAACAGGCCACTGTTTTGGACAGACTGGGATAATGCCTGAGACAGCCGTGCAGACAAGGCACCGGGTTGATCCAGTGCTGTGGCCAGTTGTGCCCACACCTGATTGGCGCTGACCGCTGGCCGGGTAGTGGCGGAGGCAGCATTTGCTGACGTGTTGGCTGCTGCCTGCGCCCCCTGGTTTTGATTGGCTGGCGCGCTTGGTGCGCCCTCGGCCGGCCGGCCGGCCGAGGGCAGCAGTAGAGGTGCTTTGCCCTGGATGGCTGCCTGGCCTTCGGGAAACTGGTTTAAAAGTGCGAGGATGATGCGGGCCGCGTGGCCCAGGGTGGTGGGCGCCGATTGTGTGGTGCCGTGAAATGTCGTTGCGCGCCCCAGCAGGTTGTCCAGTTGCATCTCGCGCGTGGCCTTGCCCACGGCGGCGCGTCGTTGCCCTTCTGCGTTGGCCTGGTCAACTGATTGTTGAGGGTCACGCTGGACAGTGTTGCGTAATGCGTTGGGGTTCTCGGGGCTGCCAGGCTGAGGAACCGCCTGGGGCCCGGCCCCGGATACCACATTGGCTTGTTGGCCAAGCGTAGTGCCCAGTGCTGCATCCAGGCGCTGGATAAGCAGGGTGCCAAGATTGGAGGGGGCCCCGATGCTCATGGCTTATTGAGGACGGACAGTACTGTAATAAGTTTGCAATACGGTCCGTTGGCGTTTGATGGTGCCCAGCAGGTGCCCCAGGCGATCGAGCTCGGGGGCAACCAGTTTGCGGATCTGTGCGTCGTCGTCGAGAATGCGCACCAGAAGATCCCGGCGTGCCGCGCGGTCTTCGGTGTCCAGGGGCCCTAAAAGCCGGAGCTTGTCGACTGCCGCGTGGTACTGCTGGCCCAAAGTGAGGAGGTCATCCCATTGCTTGGATTGTGCAAGCGCACGCATCCGCGCCGAGATGTCGGCGATGGCTTGATAGTGCTCCAGCAAAGTATCCTTGCTTGCGGTCAATCGGGGTGCCTACTGGGAATCGCGAGTGGATGAGGGCTGAAATTGAGGGTCGACCGCCGTGTACCAGGCCTGGGCCAGATCGCCAAGTTGCTTTTCAGCAGATGCAAGTTTTTCGGTGTCGCTGTGCAGGTTGGCCAGCATCAGGTCTCGCACAATGATTTCGTACGAGGCAATCAGTAATTTGGCAACCTCACCACCACGCTCGGTATCCACTCCTGCCTTCAGGCCCGAGTCAACAATATCAATTGCCTTGGAGATGGCCTTGCCCCGGGCCGCGATGTTGCCGGCCTGAAAATAATGGCGAGCCTGCGTCAAGGAGGTGAGCGCCCCCCGGAACAACAGCGAAATCAGTCTCTCAGGTGAGGCACTGAGTACCTCGGTTTCGAGTCCGATGGTGGCGTAAGACCCGGTGGCGCGTGCTGATCGGGATCGTGGGGCGTAGGTCATCATGGTGCTTTATTTCTTGGTGGCGCTAAGCGCACTGAGCTGTTGCGACAAGTAGCTGCTGAGGGAGTTCATTTGCGACACCATCGCATCGAGCTGGGTAAATTGCGCGCGATAGGTGTCCATCCGTTGGTTGATACGATCGGCGGTGGCCTCGTATTGCTTCTGGATGTCGGCAACGGTTTTGGTGAGACCATCCTGGGCGCCACTCAGCATGCCATCGGTTTTGATAAAGGCATCGGCGGTGTCGCTGACCCGCTTGCCAATACCGGTACCGCTGGTAAACAAAGAGGTGACGCCTGAAGTGTTGTCGGCCAGGGCGGCACTGAGCTTTGTGTCGTCGATCTGGAGTTCACCGGTTTTGGGATCGGTGGTGATGCCGATTTGAGCCAGGTTGGTACCCTGGGAGGCGTCGAAACCGCCCAAAATAGCGTCGCGCATACGGGTTTGTACCGAACGCGCGACGGAGTCGCCGGTGAGTGCCGAGGAAGTCTGGCTATCAACGTTATAAGACGTGAGCGACTTGAGCGTACCTAGCAGGCTGTTATACGACTTGACGAAGTCCTGGATGGCATTTTTGGCAACGGAATCATCTTTTGACAGTGAGACCGTGGCCGCGGCGGTGGTGGTTTGATTGAGTGTCAGGGTGACGCCGTCGATGACGTTATCGATGGTGTTGGTGGCACTGGTGATGTCTACGCCGTTGATGTTCAGCAAGGCATCCTGGGCCGCCTGGCCCTGGGTGACATTGGCTGCATCGGTACCGGCGTACTGCAGGAAGCTATCGAGGGTGGCGTTGTTGGCAACCGAGATGTTGCTGACCGCGTTTTGCGCACCGGTTTCGCGACTGGTCAGTAACAGGCGATAAGGGGTGCCGCTGCCGTCGTTGATGACGGTGGCGTTGACGCCGATGTCTTTATCGTTGTTGATGGCATTTGCCAGGCCGTTGAGTGAAGTATCTTGGCCGGTGAGATCCAGTGACTTGGTGGTGCCGTCTTGCAGAGTGATCGACAAGGTGCCGTCCGTACCAATGGCGCTGGTGCGATCGGCTTGGCCTGCAAAGACCAGTGTTTGGGAGGTGGCCAGCTGGGACACCTGAATGGCGTACTGCCCTGCAATGGCCTTGTTGGTGCTGCTGACTGAGATGGCTTCAGAACTGGATTTGGCAGCGATTGCACCAAACGTATCAGTTTTGCCAACGGTTTCGGCCGATTTTTGAAACGACGCGATGGCATCTTTAAGCTTGCCATAGGCTGTGAGCCTGGCCTGCGCAACGGCCTTGCGGTCGCTGATAACCGCCAGCACCTGGTTTTCGTTTTTTTGCAGGTTGTTGAGCAGGTCGGTGAGTGGCAGCCCGGACAAGCCGAGAGAGGAAACAGTTGCCATGGTAAGTACTCCGTTTTATCCATTATGCGCTGGTTCGGCCCTGGGCAAAACCAGCGACAAGGGCGAGATTCAGTTTTTGTTCAGGCTTTGGTGTCTACCCCGGAGCCCTGCAGTTGCACAATCATTTTTGCAATGCGCAGCATGGCTTCGGAAGGGATTTTTTTGATGACGTCGCCGCTGGCGCTGTCAATGATGGAGATCACTAGCTGCTGGGTGTCTTTGTCCATGTCGAAACGCATGCCCGTAGACCATGCCGTGAGGTTGCTGTTTACGGCTTCCAGCGCTTTTTCGAGTGAAGAGAGCGGCGGGGGCGGATTGCCTTCTAGCGCGGCATTCTGCTGGTTGGCGTGGCCGGATGACGATTGGGTATTGTCGGAGGCGGCAGAGGGGGATACCGCTGGTTTGCCGGCGATCTGGTTGGGGGCCATAGGTGCCAAGCCCAGGCTGGCGGGGGTTAACTGACTGCCGATGGAATTGATCATTTGTGTTCCTTTGCGGAAGATATCTGCTTGACTCAGGCAAATACCCCTATGTGGCCCCGGGGTTTGTCGAATAGGCTTTCTCAAAGGGCATAACGGCAGGATGGCCAAAAAGTTTAGGGCGCCAACTTGGTGCATACTTACATTAATTATGAGTACGGCCCCTTACACGCGCGATGTCTGTCTCTGAGGATCAGCTGATCGCCCAATATGCACCGCTTGTGCGCCGGCAGGCCTTGTCGCTTGTCGGGCGTTTGCCTGCCAACGTAGAGCTCGATGATCTGATGCAAGCCGGCATGATGGGGCTGCTGGATGCTGTGCGTCGTTACCAGCAACAGGCGGATGCCCAGTTCGAAACCTATGCGATCACCCGCATCCGGGGGGCTATGCTGGACGAATTGCGCAGCCAGGACTGGCTGCCTCGCAGTGTGCGCACCAAGGCCAGAGCCATCGAAGAAGCCATCCATGCATTGCATCACCAATTGCTGCGCGCGCCCACCGAAGCTGAAATCGCTGAGCATATGGGCATTACCTTGGCTGCCTACCAGGCTCTGCTGGAAGACGCCCGGGGCATGCAGGTGTTGATGATCGAAGATCTCATCCAACACCGTGAGGGCGCAGATGCCGATGCTGCGATCAATACGGCCGGGCAGGGTGCACCAGATGCTAATCCGCTTCATTGGCTGGTGCGTGAGGGCCTGCGCGGTGCCCTGGTGTCGGCCATCGAAAATCTGCCGGAGCGCGAGCAATTGCTGTTGTCGCTGCAATTTGAACAAGATCTCAATCAAAAAGAGATTGCGGCAGTGCTCCAGGTTACCGAGGGGCGAGTCTCACAGTTGCGTTCGCAGGCGGTTGCACGGATTCGTGCCTGGTTGTCCAGCCATTCCTGGGATCCCGAACCTGGCGGAGATGACCTCGAAAATCTGCTTTAAAACTGTGCCTGGCCACTAAAGACAATGCCAGATCTGAATTCTGCCGCTGACCATCTTGTGCACTGCAAAAGATTTATATAAAATATATCTTATGAAATAAGCAGTCACACTCAGAGTCATCCCTAGTCGTCCAGAAGGAAGTTCTTCCATGAATATCGATCGTTTCAAAAGCCATCACGTCGAAATCCTCAGTGGTATTGCTGTATTGCGCAAGCTGTCACATCAGGGGGTGGTTGAGTACGCAGTGGATATTGCGCACGAGCTCAAGGCGCTGTCACAGGTGATCACGCAGCACCTGGCGATCGAAGATCGTATCTTGTATCCGTCCTTGGAGCGCAGTGGCGACGCCGCCATGGCCAATATGAGCCGTGCCTATCAAAATGATATGCCGGGCATTGCCAATGCATTCATCAATTTTGCGCGTCGTTGGAGCAATGCCACCTTGCTGAGTAAAAAGCCTGAAGAGTTCAGGGCCGAGGCCAATATTGTTCTTAAAAACATCCACACGCGGATGGTGCGCGAGAATCGTGAGTTCTATCCTGCGATCGAGGCGATGGAAGAACACAGCTACGCGTAAGCATTGCTGCAGCGGTTCCCGGAAAGCCATTCTATAATGGCCGGCTAGTTTCCCCTTGCGGCCTAACGAATGAAAACCTCCGAAATCCGTCAGAAGTTCCTGTCCTTTTTTGAATCCAAGGGGCATCAGGTCGTACCGTCCTCGCCCCTGGTGCCGGCCAACGACCCCACCTTGCTGTTTACTAATGCAGGTATGGTGCAGTTCAAGGACGTCTTTACCGGTAAAGACAGCCGGCCCTACCATCGTGCAACCACTGCCCAACGCTGCGTTCGGGCGGGTGGCAAGCACAACGACCTCGAAAATGTCGGGTATACCGCCCGGCACCATACTTTTTTCGAGATGTTGGGCAATTTCAGCTTCGGCGATTATTTCAAGCAGGATGCGATTCAGTATGCCTGGTCGCTGCTCACCGACGTCTACGGTTTGCCCAAAGAAAAACTTTGGGTCACTGTCTACCACGAAGATGACGAAGCCTACGATATCTGGGCCCAGCAGGTGGGCGTCCCTCCCGAGCGCATTATTCGCATCGGCGACAACAAAGGCGCGCGCTATGCCTCGGATAATTTCTGGCAGATGGCCGATACCGGCCCCTGCGGGCCGTGCTCCGAGATCTTTTACGACCATGGTGACGATATCTGGGGTGGCCCTCCGGGCTCTCCCGAAGAAGACGGTGATCGCTACATCGAAATCTGGAACCTCGTGTTCATGCAGTTCGAGCGTGACGCCCAGGGCACCATGCACCCGCTACCCAAGCCCTGTGTAGATACCGGTATGGGGCTCGAGCGCATTGCAGCCGTGCTGCAGCATGTGCATTCCAACTACGACATCGATTTGTTTCAGCACCTGATTCGCGCAGCCGCCCGTGAAACCGGCACCAGCGATCTTGCCGACAATTCGCTCAAGGTGATTGCCGATCACATCCGCGCCTGCAGCTTTTTGGTGGTGGATGGTGTGATTCCGGGCAACGAGGGGCGGGGCTACGTGCTGCGCCGCATCATCCGTCGTGCTTTGCGTCATGGCCACAAGCTGGGGCAAAAAAAGGTGTTCTTCCATCGGCTGGTGGCCGACCTTGTCGAGCAAATGGGCGCTGCTTATCCAGAGCTCTCCGCCCAGCAGGCACGCGTCGAGCAAGTGCTGCGCCAGGAAGAAGAACGCTTTGGCGAAACCCTCGAGAACGGCATGCGGATTCTCGAGTCTGCGCTGTCGGCCCTGCCCTCGGGAAAGGCACTGGATGGCCAAACGCTGTTCACCCTGTATGACACCTATGGTTTCCCGGTGGATCTCACCGCCGATATTTGCCGCGAGCGCAAGATTCAGGTGGATCTTGACGGCTTTGAAACCGCCATGGCACATCAGCGCGAGCAGGCTCGTGCCGCTGGCAAGTTCAAGGCTGTGGCCGATCTCAGCTACGATGGCGTGGATACCCGCTTTGATGGCTACGAACATCTCGAAGGCCAGGCCACCATCACGGGTTTATATGTTGACGGTACCTCAGTCGATTCGATTGCCCAGGGGCAGGATGCCGTTGTGGTGCTGGATGCCACACCGTTTTATGCCGAGTCGGGTGGACAAGTGGGTGACACCGGTGTCATGCACAATGCAGCTGCCCGCTTTCAGGTTGCAGATACACAAAAGATTCAAAGTACCGTGTTTGGCCACCATGGCACCGTCCTCGAAGGGACACTGTCTGTGGGGGATATCGTGCAAACACAGGTGGACGGCCAGCGCCGTGCCGACACCATGCGCAACCACTCCGCCACACACTTGATGCACAAAGCCTTGCGCCAGGTGCTGGGCGAGCACGTTCAGCAGCGGGGCTCTTTGGTGGATCCAGACAAAACCCGTTTCGACTTTGCCCACGATGCGCCACTGAGCACCGAAGAGATCGCCCAGGTAGAAGCCATCGTCAATACGCAGGTTCTGGCCAATCAAGCAGTACAAACACGTTTGTTGGGCTACGACGAAGCCGTCGCTGCCGGGGCCATGGCGCTGTTTGGCGAAAAATACGGTGACGTCGTTCGTGTCCTGGATATTGGGTTCTCTCGTGAGCTTTGTGGGGGTACGCATGTTTCACGCACTGGTGATATTGGCTTGTTCAAGATCACCTCTGAAAGCGGGGTAGCGGCGGGGATTCGCCGGGTCGAGGCCATTACCGGCCGCAATGCGCTGCTCTGGGTGCAAGACACACAGGATGTGCTTAGCCACGCAGCCAATCTGCTTAAAACTCAAACAAGCGCGGTGCCTGAGCGTATCCAGGCCTTGCAGCAGCAATCCCGTCACCTCGAGCACGAGCTCGAGCGCCTTCAGGATAAGCTGGCGTCTGCAGCGGGCGCCGATCTGGCTGGCCAGGCGGTAGACGTTGCCGGGGTCAAATTGCTGGCTACCCGTCTCAATGGTGTGGATCCCAAGGCCTTGCGCGGTATGGTCGATCAGCTCAAGTCCCGGCTTTCCAATGCCGTGATTTTGCTCGCGGCAGTCACTGACGACAAAATCAGCCTGGTGGCGGGCGTCAGCCCCGAGCTCACTTCGCGTGTCAAGGCAGGCGATCTGGTGGGTGCAGTTGCCCAGCAGGTAGGTGGCAAAGGTGGCGGGCGGCCTGATATGGCTATGGGTGGGGGTACGGATGTGCCCGCACTGGATGCTGCGGTCGCCGGCGTGGCAACGTGGCTGGTTTCCCGTTTGCAGGTCGCGTAATGTCTGATACGTCTTTGCCGGTGCCTGATCAGCAGGTGGATGCCAAGGGGCTCAATTGTCCCTTGCCTATTCTGCGCACCAAGAAGGCGCTGGCTCATTTATCCAGCGGGCAAGTGTTGGCAGTGCTTACCACTGACCCTCATGCAGTCCGGGATTTTCAGGCGTTTTGCCAGCAAACAGGCAACCCACTGCTGGCTCAGGTTGCTCAGGAAGGCACCGTGATGCTGCACTACGTGCAGCGGCGTTAATGGTTTGCAGGCATCGCCTGTTGTTTTTCATCGTCCGCTATGGGCCTGAACGCAAAGACTCATTGCGATACTCAGTGTCATAGTGCTAAAATTTTGTGTTTTACACCGGTTTATCAAAGGATTATCAATGGTTGTGATTCGTCTGGCCCGCGGCGGCTCGAAGAAGCGTCCCTTCTACAATGTCGTTGCTGCCGATTCGCGCAATCGCCGCGATGGCCGTTTCATCGAGCGCGTGGGTTTTTACAACCCCGTCGCCAATGAAGGCCAGGAAAAGCTGCGCATCTCCCTGGATCGCATCCAGCATTGGGTGTCCAACGGTGCCCAGCTGTCGGGTACAGTTGATCGCCTGGTCAAGGAATACTCCGCCAAGGTGGCCACGGCCGCTTGATTCGGCCGACATGCCAGAATCCTTTTCTGATGCAGCCATCCCCCAGGACCTCATCGAGGTTGGCCGGGTGGCTTCGGCACACGGCATCCGGGGCTGGCTTAATATCCAGCCCCACTCACCACAGGCTCAGGCATTGCAAAATGCACCGGTCTGGTGGTTAAAGGCACCAAACTCGCCACTCGAGTCTGGTGCCTTTTCGCGTCCTGCCCAATGGCAGGTACAGACGTTTCGGCAGCAGGGCGGCCACTGCGTGGTACAGCTGCTTGGCCTGGCCAACCGTACCGCTGCCGAACAATTACGCGGATACACTGTTTGGGTGCCGCGTGCGGCGTTTCCAGATGCCCAGGCAGACGAATACTACTGGATCGACCTTATCGGCTGCGACTTTTACGCGCAGTCTGATTCGGGAGAGTCTGTCCTGATGGGACAGGTCGACCAAATCTTCGATAACTCGGCTCACGCTGTGCTGCAAGTGGCGTGTGGTGCTTATGATGATGCCGGAGATTTTCAGCCGGCGCACGATGCCCGTGGCCGCTTGCGCCATGTGCTGGTTCCTTTTGTGGCAGCGCATGTTCAGCAGGTCGATCTCCCCAACCGCAAGCTGATCAGCAATTGGCCGCTTGATTTTTAAGGCGCCAGGCCGTTATGCGCTTTGACATCATTACGCTGTTTCCAGATATGTTTGCAGCTGTGTGCCAGTACGGTGTCAGTGGCCGCGCTCATCAGCGCGGGCAATGGTCGTTACACACCTGGAACCCCCGCGATTTCACGCAAGACGTCCACCGGACTGTGGATGACCGTCCGTTTGGCGGTGGCCCGGGCATGGTGATGATGGCCGAGCCTCTGGCACTGGCCATTGACGCCGTCCGGGCAGCTCGCCAGCAGGCAGAGGCCGATATTGGTGCTTTGGCACCAGTGGTACTGTTGTCTCCGGTTGGTCAGGTGCACCGGCAAGGTTTGGCTTCTCAGATGGCAGCCAGTGCCGGTGCGATTTTTGTTTGCGGCCGCTACGAAGGCGTTGATCAGCGCTTTATTGATACGTATATCGACCAGGAAATTTCTCTGGGTGATTTTGTGCTCTCGGGCGGTGAACTGGGTGCCATGGTACTGATTGACAGCATTGTGCGTCTGCTGCCTGGTGTACTGCACGATGCTGCATCAGCCGAGCAGGATTCCTTTAATCCGGCGCTTAGCGGCCTGCTGGACAGCCCCCATTACACTCGGCCTGAGCGCTGGCGTGGGATCGAAACGCCCGAAGTCTTGTTGTCTGGCCATCATGCACATATTGCCGCCTGGCGGCGTCAGGCTTCGCTGACACTGACTGCCAGGTGCCGTCCGGATTTGCTGCAGGCAGCACAGCAACGCGGGGAACTCACCCGCGCAGATCAGGCTGTACTCAAGCGTATTCAGTTGGGTGATTTAGACGACGCCGACAAAGACGTCTGAGGGTTTGCCGGCAGCGGTTTGGGCATGGGGCCAGCCGCATCATCATCCAGTCGATATTGTCTCCACACCCATGCAGCCTCGGGGCCGCGTGGGCGCGAACATTTCGATTGGCGGGCGCAATAGCGTGGGTCGTTCGCCATATAACGCAAGAAAATAGCGGTTTTAAGGGCCTTTTGACTGGCGCTTAAATTGTCCGGGCGTTCCTGGCTGGGATAGCCCAGGTAGCGCTGTGACCGATAAGGGCCCGGCGTGGCTTGTATTGCCGCCTGTACCAGACGTGCACTGGCAATGTGATCGGGGTGATCGTGTCCGCGGCAGCGCCAGCACAGCTGGGTATAGGGGATCGTGATCGAGCCGTCCATCAGGCGGATGTCATTGGGTTGTATGGCCTGGATAACGGCCGATAACCACTGAATCAAGCTGTTGCGATCAAAGTGCGTCGGATACGGGGCATAGGTGAGAACGTCTGTATGTGCCACAGACTCCAGTTGGCTAAGTGGCGTCAGGCTGCCCCAACCATGCCCCAGCCAGGGGTCGGGAATACGCAACATGATCAGCTGCACCCGGGGGGCGGCCTTCAAGGTGTGGCGAACCACCGTGTGCCCTCCCACCAGCCAGCCGTCTGTCTGCCAATGGTTGGCTACTCGGGCCATTGCCGCATAGGCAGCCATCAGGCCCCGCTCGCGGGCTTGCAAATAGGGTAGGCCTGCGCCCCGGTCGCCCGCTGTCAGATACAAAACCATCACACACTGCCTGCGCCGGATGGCATCGCTTTGATCCGGGTTCATGAAAAGCAGGTCATCGTCTGGATGGGCCACGACGCTGAGGACCTTGCCGTGCATACAGGCTATAGGCCTGGATGAGGCCGGCTGAAGAAGTGCGGTGATGTGGGACTGGTGGGCGGGCAGCGAAGTGCCTGGTGTTGTGGCCCATGCCGGGCAGCCCAAACCAAGAACGACCAAGCACAACCAGCTCGGTATCCCGCGTGTTGCCCACCGCACAATTGCTTTCATGTTGAAGGATCTGCTTAAGCGAGAGGCTAGATTATGGCGCTTTGCCATGGCAGCCCATCTCCGTCAGGCGCATGGGTATTGCTGCCTGGCCCCCGCACTATTGGAGGGCCGACAGGGCTGGTGTGTTCAGGACTGGGTTAAAAGTGCCACGTTTGGTCGGGGTGGGCGAGGCTCAGTGTTTGCGGACAGCCTGAAGGTGGCCACCAGATTGGCCAGGGTATCGGCCTGCCCTTGCAGGCTGGTTGCAGCGGCCGCAGATTGCTCTACCAGGCTGGCATTTTGGCGAGTGACATCGTCCATTTGCGTGATGGCCGTATTGATTTCTTCGATGCCATGAGTTTGTTCACGATTGGCCGAACTGATTTCGTTCATGATGTCGGTGACGCGATGAATGGCATTGACGATGTCCTGCATGGAGGCCCCGGCGTTGCTGGCTTGCTGATTGCCCGTGGTGATGGCAGCGACCGAGGTATCGATGAGAGACTTGATTTCACGGGCTGCACCGGCAGAACGCTGTGCCAGTGCGCGAACTTCGGATGCCACTACGGCAAAACCACGCCCCTGTTCTCCGGCGCGTGCAGCTTCGACCGCTGCATTCAGCGCCAGGATGTTGGTTTGGAAGGCGATGGAATCAATAACGCCAATGATGTCCACAATTTGCTGAGATTGCGCATTGATTTTGCCCATGGTGGACACAAGCTCTGTGACAAGCGTCCCCCCGTGGGTGGCTGTCTGTGTGGCCGAAGTGGCCAGGCTGTTGGCCTGTTGGGCATTGTCTGCATTTTGACGTACCGTGGCGGTGATTTCCTCCATGGTGGATGCCGTTTCTGTGAGAGAGCTGGCCTGTTCTTCAGTGCGGGACGACAGATCCAGATTGCCGCTGGAAATTTGTGCGGCTGCCGTAGCAATAGACATGGCGCCGGTGCGCAGCTCGCTGACTGTGCTGTGCAGCCCTTGAGACATTTGCTGCAAGGCGTGTTCGAGCGCGGTGATTTCGTCTTTTCCCCGGGGCTGGATTTGCTGGCTGAGATCCCGGTTGGCCACGGATTGTGCCAGTAATACGATAGAGCGCAGGGGGCCTGTGATGGATCGGGTGACTCGCCATGCAAACAATAGCCCCAGTACCAAAGCCAACAAAGTAATACCGGCAGCCAGGGCCATGCCCAGCTGGTTGCTGCGATCCAACTCCTGGGCGTGGCGGTCGATCAGTTGTCGTTGGTATGTCAACAAATTGCTGACGCTGCCCACGTAGACGCTCAGGTAATTGGCAAGATCATGATCGTAAAACTGTCGTGCAGCCGCTTCATTGCCGGATTCCTGGTTTTTGATGGCGGCAGTGCGTGCGGTAATGTATTCGGAGCGCTTTGCCTGGACAACACCAAACAGCTTGCGTGCTTCGGGGTCGTTGATGTTGGCCTCAACCTGCTTTTGCAGCACGGTGATTTTCGCGCTGGTGGCCTTCATGTCTTTTTTAATGCTGTCAGCCAGTGTGGCGTTAGTGATTTGTGCCACTGTGGTGGTACGCAAGGCGTTCATTGCCGTGTTTTTTTCCCACTCGGCTATGTAGCGTTCGGTGCTTAGACCAGACTCGATGATGCTGCGCATTTGGCTGCTGCTGCCCTGCATGCGCCAGATGCTGACAGCCGCGATAATCAGTAACAGCAAAAGAACGAGACTAAAACCCAACGCGAGCCGGGTGGCGATTTTAAATGCACGCATGGGAGAGCCCCTTTAGTTGCGAATGACGGAAAACAGCCTGATTTTGTATAACAATGTGTCCATTGTGTCGTAAAAATACAAAAGCGCCAATCGCTATATAAAGTTATTACATCCGCGGGCCTGCAATGTTGCATAAAACACATAAAACCTGGCTTAAAAGGTTTGTACAAGCCGTGCTATCTGCTGAACTGTCAACCTTGAGTAACAGGCGCCGATACCAGCAGACAGATGGCTTCTGTCACTTCCCGGGTGGTGGCGTGCCCGCCAAGATCCTGAGTGTGCAGTGCAGGGTTGGCCGTGACGGTTTCGATGGCCTGCATGGTTTTTGCCGCAGCCTGGTGCTCACCCAGGTGTTCCAGCAGCATCACCACAGACCAGAATGTACCGATAGGGTTGGCCAGGCCTTTACCCATGATGTCAAAGGCTGAGCCGTGAATCGGCTCGAACATCGAGGGGTAGCGGCGCTCGGGGTCGATGTTGCCAGTGGGTGCGATGCCCAGGCTGCCGGCCAGTGCGGCGGCCAGATCGCTGAGGATATCCGCGTGAAGGTTTGTGGCAACAATGGTGTCCAACGAGGCAGGGCGGTTGACCATGCGCGCGGTGGCGGCGTCGACCAACTCTTTGTCCCAGGTAACATCCGGAAATTCCTGCGCGATCTGGTGGGCGATCTCATCCCACATCACCATGGCGTGGCGCTGTGCGTTGCTTTTGCTGATCACCGTGAGGAGGCGGCGTGGCCGTGATTGCGCCAGGCGAAATGCAAAGCGCATGATGCGTTCGACACCCGTACGTGTGAGGATGGACAGATCGGTGGCGGTTTCCAGTGCGTGCCCCTGATGAACCCTGCCACCGACGCCCGAGTATTCGCCCTCTGAGTTTTCGCGCACGATCACCCAATCCAGATCCTTGGGCGTGCAGCGTTTCAGGGGTGCATCGATGCCCGGGAGTATCCGTGTAGGGCGCACATTGGCGTATTGATCCAGCCCCTGGCAGATTTTTAGCCTGAGACCCCAGAGGGTGATGTGGTCGGGAATGTGGGGGTCTCCGGCAGAGCCAAACAAAATAGCGTCCTTATCCCGCAGGGCTTCCAGACCATTGTCGGGCATCATCACGCCATGAGCCCGATAGTAGTCTGCGCCCCAGTCAAAATCCGTGAACTCAACGGAGAACTGTCCGTCTACGCCGGCCAACACCTGTAGCAGCTGACGGCCTGCGGGGATGACTTCTTTGCCGATTCCATCACCTGGGATGGTTGCGATGCGGTAACTTCTCATGGTGCTTTCCTGAATATCAAAGTCCCTATTTTTGCCCAACCATGGGTTGATAAATCATGGTTTCCTACATAGCATGCTTAACTATGATTCATAGGTGAGATCATGAGTGAAATTGTTCAGGCAGCGGATTTTGGTTTTTTCTCTGCGTTGGCCAGTGCAGGCAGTCTCAGTGCAGCTGCGCGAGAGCTTGGGTTGACGCCTGCCGCTGTCAGCAAGCGCTTGGCGCAGATGGAACGCCGTGCAGGGGTGCCATTGGTTACCCGAACCACCCGCCGCATGTTGCTGACGCCCGAAGGTGAGGTGTATCTGCAACATGCCCGCCGGATCCTTGAGGAGGTGGACGCATTAAGCAACTTGCTGGGTGGTGCCCAGCAACGGCCCACTGGTCTGTTGCGGGTCAATGCAACGCTTGGTTTTGGGCGTAGCCACGTGGCGCCAGTGATCTCGTCCTTTATCACCGCCTATCCTGAGGTATCTGTCCAGCTGCAGCTATCAGTGTCTCCGCCGCTCTTAACCGAGGATGCTTACGATGTTTGCGTCCGGTTTGGTGAACCCCCTGATGGCCGGGTGGTGGCCAAATGGCTGGCACCCAATCGTCGGCTGCTGTGCGCCACACCGGCCTATCTGGCCCGTCATGGTGTGCCGGAGACACCCCGCGACCTCGCCAGACATTGTTGTATTGGTATCCGGCAGGGGGATGAGGCTTATGGTGTCTGGCGGTTAAGCAACCGGCGTGCCGTGGCCGGCAAGGCCGAGACGATTCGTATCCATGGATCCCTGGCGACCAATGACGGGGAGATTGCCGTCAAGTGGGCGCTGGATCATCACGGGATTCTGATGCGGGCAGAATGGGACATCCGGGAGTATCTGCAAGATGGGCGCTTGCGTGTGGTGCTGCCGGATTACGCCACACCCGACGCAGATATCTACGCTGTTTATGCGCAGCGCCACCAGTTTTCCACGCGGGTGCGTGTCTTTGTGGATTATCTGGCGGCTGCGTTAAGCAAGGTGCACGGGGTGCGCGTATCCTGATCTATCTGCAGAGATGTGTCAGGGCTTGGCAGAGCTGATGTGCGCTGCAATTGCCTGGCCAACCTGTGTGGTGCTGGCAGATCCGCCCAGATCGGGCGTGCGTGGGCCGCTTTCCAGGACATGCTCGATGGCTGTCATCAGTGAGTGCGCAGCCTCCAGACACGCGGGCGTCTGTTCGCCAAAAAACTCCAGCATCATCGCCGCCGACCAGATCATGCCCACCGGGTTGGCAATATTTTTTCCGTAGATGTCCGGCGCAGAGCCATGGACGGGTTCGAACAGCGAGGGGTAGGTACGCTCTGGATTAAGGTTTGCCGACGGGGCAATGCCAATCGTGCCAGTGCAGGCGGGCCCGAGATCAGACAAAATGTCGCCAAACAGATTGGAAGCCACCACCACGTCAAAGCGATCGGGCTGCAATACAAACCGGGCGCACAAAATGTCGATGTGGTGTTTATCCCAGGTGATGTCCGGATACTTGGCCCCCATGGCGGCCAGGCGCTCATCCCAGTAAGGCATGCTGATGGCGATGCCATTGGATTTGGTGGCCGAGCTGACGTGATGGCGTGGGCGCCTTTTTGCGAGTTCGAAGGCAAACTGAAGTACGCGGTCGATTCCGTGGCGTGAAAACACGGATTCTTGAATGACGATTTCGCGCTCTGTGCCCTGGTAGATCCGGCCGCCAAGATTGGTGTACTCGCCCTCGGTGTTTTCACGCACCACCATGAAGTCGATGTCGCCAGGTGCGCGGCCGGCCAGAGGAGAGGGTACGCCGGGCATCAAGCGCACGGGACGCAAATTGATGTATTGATCGAAACCCCGGCGGAACTTGAGCAGTGAGCCCCACAGCGACACGTGATCCGGTACGGTGTCCGGCCAGCCCACAGCGCCAAAAAGAATGGCGTCAAAGTGGCGGGTTTGTTCAAACCAGTCTTCGGGCATCATGGTGCCGTGAGCCTGCCAGTATTGTGCGCATGCCCAGTCGAAGTGCTGAAATTGCAGGTTCAGACCATGTTTGCTTGAAAGTGCTTCGAGCGCGCGCAGTGCCTCGGGCATCACTTCGCGGCCGATGCCGTCGCCTGGGATGACGGCGATACGTAAGGGTTTCATTCGTGTCTCCATGAAATGCAATGCAGTTTAGCCCAGCAGTGCCAGTGAGGCTGCCCAGCCTCAGGCCGGCTGCGATGCTCCCGAACATCGGTGGTGCGGAGGGCCATCAGATCAGGGATCCAGTGGAATTATCCGAACAAGAACCCAGGTGGCAGGGGCACCAGCAGAAAGTAGTCGAACACCATATATACGACGAAACTGACCACAGCCCCCAGACCCAAAGCCCTTACGATACCCCGTGCACCCGCGTGGCGATCGCCCAGGTACCAGGCGATGGCGCCAAAGCCCAGGGTGCCAGTAAGCGCAAAGCCCACAGAACGGTACAAGCTTGTCCAGAGTGCAAGCAGGACAATCACTACCAATACCTGTTGCAGGCCTGATGACGTGGGGGCATCGTCTTCGGAGGCTTCGGTTTGGTCTTTGGGCATGGCCGACCAGGGTGTAAACGACAGGATCAAGGTAAGCACAATGAAGAAGACCATGAAGGCCATCATGGTGTCAGGAAACATGCCGCCAAAGGGGCTGGTGTAGTCACGCTGCACCCATAGCGTTGCCACAAAGGCAAGCATCAGCAGTGACCCCAGGCGGTCGCGAAGCAGTGGGCTCATGGTTATGCCTCTTTAGAGAGAAGGTCGGGTGTTGGGCCGGCGCAGCCGTGTCCACAGGGGGCCAAAATACGGCCACAAGAAGGAAAACACTGACAGAGCGATGAGGATCCAGGACAGCGGATTCACAAAGAGTGCATACCAGGAGTGTTCGTAGCTGGCACCCATCAGATTGGCCTGAACCAACCCGGTTTCCATAATCGGGCCCAGAATCAGCCCCAGCACGATGGGTGCCGCATTGAAACCAAAGTAGCGCAGGACGTACCCCGCAACACCGAAGCCCAGCATCAGGATGACATCCAGAAAATTATTGCGGATCGCATAAGAACCCACGATGGTCAGGATAGCGATGCCAGGCACCAGATAACGCACCGGCAGGCGCGATACAAACCGAGCCAGCAACCTGCCGCCGTACAGGCCCACGGGCACCATCACCAATGCCGACAGCCCCACACCCAGCATAAACGTGTAGGTGATGTCTGCGTGCTCTGAGAAAAGCTGCGGCCCCGGGCGTAGGCCCTGCATCATCAGGGCGCCATAAATAATGGCGTCTGGCGGGGCTCCCGGGATACCGAGCGTCAGCAGGGGGATTAGGCCGCCGCCCACCACGGCGTTGTTGGCGGTTTCGGTGGCCACCACCCCCTCAAGCTTGCCGGTACCAAATTCTTCGGGTGTTTTGGAAGCCCGCTTGGCTTCGTTGTAGGACACCAGATTGGCGATACTGCCACCCGCACCCGGCAAAATGCCTACGACCGTGCCGATGATGGAAGACCGCAGCAAATTGCCTGGCATGCCAAAAACACGCCGGACAGTTGTGCCCAGTACCCCTTTGGCACGCCGATAATCGATACTGTTTTTACCACTCGAAGAATGAAAAACCAGATTGAGGAGCTCGGGGATACAAAACAGCCCGATCAGAATCACGATCAGATCCACCCCTGCCTGCATGGCGGGCGAACCAAACGTAAAGCGTACATCGCCACCCACTGGCGCGATGCCGATGGTGGAGATCAGAACACCAAATGCGGCACCTGTCATGCCTTTTAAAAACGCACCTGAGGACAGGCTTGAAATGATGGTGATGCCAAACACCCCTACCCAGAAATACTCTGCCGGGCCAAAGCGCAGGGCAATATCTGCCAACAACGGGCTCAAAAAAATCAGGCAGATAACCCCAAATACACCACCAATGGCCGAGCCCACGGTGGCGCCGATCACGGCTTCTTCGCCGCGGCCCTGCCGGGCCATGGGGTAGCCATCAAATGTGGTGCCGATCGAGCTGGGCGTGCCCGGGGTGTTGATCAGGATAGCGCTGAAACAGCCGCCATAAATAGCTCCCATGTAGATGGAGCCCAATAAAACCAGGCCCCCGATGGGATCCATGTTGAAGGTAAAGGGCACCAGCAAGGCCACGGCCATGGTGGCAGTGAGACCAGGCAGGGCGCCGATGACCATACCGGCCACGGTACCCGCCACAATCAGCGCCAGGTTGTCGAAGGTTAAAAGATGGATGAGGCCTAGCCAGATGGCTTCAGTCATGGATCACCTGTGCGTGAAAGTGGCGGGAATATGGATGTTTTGTTGATTGCCAAGCCTACTTGAGACGGCCGAGCTCCTTCATCAGTGCCTTGTACTCAACCATTTTTTTCTTCACGAGTTCGAGTGATGCCTCGGGGCCCATGTACTCGATCTTGAAGCCGTTTTCATCCATCTTTTGTTTGACTTCAGGGTCTTTCATAACCTTTTCGAAAGCATCGGCCAGCACTTTGACGCGGTCGTCCGGGGTGCCCGGAGGCGCGGCAACACCGCGATAGGCGCCCTCAACCACATCGAAGCCCAGCTCTTTGAACGTGGGGACATCACCCAGAACCTCCATGCGCTCTTCGGAGGCAATCGCCAGCGGACGGAACTTGTCCTTGTACTGCACGCCCATGGTGGAGTATGTCATCAGGGCTGTGACGTGACCGCCCAGCAGGGCCGGGACGGCGGCGCCGCTGCCACTGAAGGGAATGTAGGTGAGTTTGATGCCGGCCGCCTTGTTCAGCATGGCGGTGCCTAGGTCGTTAGCGCTGGATGAACCGCTGCCCCCCACAGTCACTACGCCGGGTGGGTTTTTCTTGGCGTAATCGATAAGGTCCTGCAGGGTTTTAAAGGGGCTGTCCTGGCGCACCACCAGAAGGTCGGGGGTGCTTTCAAAGAAGTAGATGCTTTTTAGATCAAGCGTCTTGAAGCCGGCATCGCCGCGCTCCAGGGGTTGCAGCACGATATGGGGCAGATTATGCCCGGCAAAGGTGTAGCCGTCGGGTTTTGAGTGGATAAGCTCGGACCAGCCCACCGAGCCGCCGCCCCCAATTTTGTAGACAATGTTGACGTCTTGGCCGAGTACTTTCTCTAGGGGTTGCTCTTGGATACGGGCGGTGATGTCGGACTCGCCACCCGGGTTGAAGGCCATGATATAGGTTAGGGGTTTGTCAGGAAATTCGGCCTGACTGGGGGCGGAGAATCCGACAGCCGCCAGGGCCAGGGTGAGACCGGCAAAGGTACGGATGGGTTTCTTCATCTGTATGTCTCCTCGTATGGACCGAAAGGTTCCGGAGGAGCCGGATGTTTCGGCCGATTTTATATGCATGGCTGCCACCGTTTCAGCAGCCTGCTGCGTACCATTCTAATCAACTGTTTGTTGATGATTAGGCCTGTCATGCAAAGCTTGTTTAACTGAAACTTAAAAGTGAAAGCGAGGACTGCAGGTGAATACCTGTGGCCGCAAACCTGGTCGGCAATGCCTACAATAGGCTGTGACACGCAGCTGCGCTGACTCATTTATATGGATCATCATGAACGATATTTCCCTCGAACAAAATCCCTTTAGCCTGGTGGGCAAGGTGGTGCTCTTGACAGGCTGTGGCTCTATCGGCGATGGGTGGGGTAATGGCAAAGCCACAGCTGTGCTTTGTGCACAGCGTGGTGCCAAGGTGTTTGGTGTCGACCTCCATCTGGAGGCGGCGCGCGAGACTCAGCGTGAAATTGAATCGCGGGGTGGCGTTGCCTATGTTGAATGTCGGGATGCTACCTCGTCCGAGGACGTGGACGCCATGGTGCAGGCATGCCTGACTCGCTGGGGGCGTATCGATGTGCTGATCAATAATGTCGGGCGCTCTGAACCCGGTGATCCCGTGACGCTGTCCGAGGAGGTCTGGGCCGGGCAGCTGCAGGTTAATCTGAATGCTGCGTTTCTCAGCATGAAAAAAGTGATCCCCCTGATGGCGGCGCAAGGTGGGGGATCGATTGTAAATGTGTCTTCGGTGGCCGGGTTGCGCTACATTGGCAAGCCTCAGGTGGGCTATGCGGCTGCCAAGGCCGCACTGATGCAAATGAGTGCTACCACGGCCGTCATTCATGCCCGCGAAAACGTGCGTGTCAATTGTGTTGTACCTGGCCTGATGCATACGCCCCTGGTCTCCCGTCTGGCGGATAAATACGCTGGCGGAGACTACGAGGGCTTTATCAAAACCCGCGAGCAGCAGGTACCCATGGGGCGCATGGGTGATGCCTGGGATGTGGCCTGGGCAGTGCTGTTTCTGGCTTCTGATCAAAGCCGCTACATCACCGGCACACAGATGGTGGTGGATGGCGGCCTGACCTGCGCCACCCGTTAGTGCCAACTTACGTAGCCTCGGCCGTCACCATTGCTTGAGGTGGCGCTCGCCGCAAGCGAATCAGGATGGCTAGGCCGGCCGTGGCTGCCACCAGCCCTACCCAGGTGGGTATGGTGGCCAGGATGGCAACGCTTAGCCAGCACAGGGTATCCACTGCACGCCACGGGGTTACGCGGGCGCCTCCGAACAGGTAGGCAAAGGCTGCCACAAACACCATACCGCTCAGTGCTGCTTCGAAATAGCCGGTTTCAAGGCCTGGAGTCAGCATGCTGGGGTACAGCAAAAACAGAAACGGAATGACATAGGTGACGGCGCCCAGCATGACGGCACGTTTTGCAACCAGACCCCATTTTTCGCCGGCCAGGCCTGCTGCCACAAATACCCCTACGCACACGGGTGGCGTGATCACCGACAAGGTGGCGTAGTAAAAGACAAACATGTGTGCGGTGATCGCGGAGACACCCGCCTCCATCAGGGCGGGCGCCAGTGTGGCCGCCACCAGCACGTAGGCGGCAGTCGTGGGGATTCCCATCCCCAGGATCATGCACACAATGGCCACAATCAGGCTGATCCAAAGCAGGGATGCGCTGCCATCGCCCACGATCATGGACGAGAGAGTGACCCCCACGCCGGTCATATTGATCATGGCGACCAGAATTTGTGCGCCCGCCAGCAAGATCCCCACGATAATCAGGCCGGTGGCACCTTCATCCAGGGCTGCGCGGATTTGTGTGATCATGGCTTTGGCCAGGGGCGAAGCTGCAGGCGTATCGCGACTGGCTTTTTTACCGCCGCGTATCTGCACGGCGAGCCCGGACACCAGCATCCCGACAATCGCCCCGATAATGCCGTAAAACGCTGCGGTTGGCAGGGAATTTCCGCGCAAAATGCCTAGGGTGAGCCCACCCAGCGAGAGCACGATGGGGGCCAGGCGGTCGATGGTGAGGATGGCTGACCATCGCGGGATCTGGTCTTCGGGCACGTGGCCCAAGTGTTCTTGTTGTGCCGTGATGTGGACGGTGGCAAAAACACCAAAGTAAAAAAGGAAAGCAGGCAGTACGGCTGCTGCTGCGATGGTGAGGTAGTTGCTGCCGATGATTTCGGCCATGATGAAGGCGGCCGCGCCCATGATCGGCGGTGCCAGTTGCCCGCCGGTTGAGGCGACGGCCTCGACGGCACCTGCCAATGCTGCCGGGTAGCCCAGGCGTTTCATCAATGGGATTGTGAAGGCGCCCGTGGTGGCTACGTTACCCACAGCACTGCCACTGACCATACCAAAGAGGCCCGAAGCCACCGTGGCAATTTTGGCGGCGCCGCCCACCGAGCGGCCGCTGACACGCACTGCCATATCCATAAAGGCGGCGCCGCCCCCGGAGTGCAACAGAAATGCGCCAAACAGCACAAACACGGCGATGATGGTGGATGCGACTCCCAGGAGGGTTCCCCAGATACCGATATCGCCCAGGAGCAGGACTTCTGTCATGAAGTAGATATCAAACCCCCGGTGGCCCAGAGATCCCGGAATATATTGCCCGAAGGCGGCGTACGCCAGGCCAATCAGTACGATTGTCGGGAAGATCAGGCCGATGGCCCGGCGGGAGAGATCCAGCACTGTGATGACAAGCACAGCGGTTAGCGCAATTTCGAGCGGGCCTGCGGTTGGCAGGCTGTTCATGATGCGGTCTGCATTGACCGTCACCCACAGGCAGCTGCCGGCGGCTGCAATGCCCAGCACGGTATCAATCAGCATACCTAGCGGGCGCAACCGGGAATCCTTGAACAAGGGAAATTTCAGCAGGGCGACCAGGATGACAAGCGCCAAAAAAAGCGAGCGTTGTACCAGAGAGCTCTGCGCTCCGAATGCTGCTGTCCACAAGACAAAAAGGCTGAGTGCTAACGTTAGCAGCGAGGCACTTCGGGTGCGCAGAGTATCCATTGGCTTGCTCTCCTGGCGGATGAAACGCCCGATTAACCGATCAGTTTGGCGGGCACGTCGAGCCCGAGTTCTTTGAAGTAACGAACCGCACCCGGGTGCAGGGGCGAAGATGCATATTTAAGCGTCATTGCTGCGATGTCTGCGCCTGCCACGTCGGCCAGGGCGGCGGCCTGCTTGGTTTTATCCTCGCAGATTGCCTTGACAATCTTGTAGGCCGTCTCTTCGTTCATGCTGGCAGCTGCCGCAACACCCAGGCCAAAGCCCCAGGTGGTGTAGGCACCCACACCCGATGCTTCGTCGGCGGGTACGTCAACCAAAGACAGCTCGGGCATCGCCTGGGCGATTTTGTCGCGTTCGGCCGAAGACAGGCTAAGCACATTGATGGGTGTGAAGGCAGCGATTTCTTGTGAAGAGGCATCCAGCTTCAGGCCGGCGCCCGATTTCACGTAGCCGATGACGCGATTGTCCTTGACCGCATCCACGATCTCGCCGGTGGATCCGCGCACTACCTCCGGTTTGACATCCAGCAAAGCCAGTACGGAATCTGCTGTTTTTTCTGTTGCCGAACCCTTCAAGCCTGTATTGAATTTTTTTCCGTTCAGGCCCTGGAGGTTTTCGACGCCGGCATCTTTACGCACCACCACGTTTTGCGGTGCAATCGAGTAGATCCAGAGCAGGCGTGCGGCTTGGGGCTTGCCCTCGAAGGCACCGGTACCTGCGTTGGCGTTATACATGACGTTGGTGGTTACCAGACCGAAATCCACCTGATTGCGTGCCATGCGGCGCAGGTTGTCCATCGTGGCACCGGTTTCGGTTACCGAAGTATCGAGGGTGGGGACTTTCTGGTTGAGCAGCTGTGAAACTGCGACGAAGTAGCCGTATTGGCTGGATGACGATGAAGTGGTGCCGATCAGCAGCCGCTTTTTCTGGGCACTTGCGACCAGAGGGAACATACCCAGTGAAACAGCTGCGGCACCAGTTTTTAATAGGGTGCGGCGGCGGGTAGAGTGGGTTTCTTTCATGACGTGTCTCCTGTGATTATGTAGCCACAATGGCAGTGAAGAATGGCGGATCCAACAGCCAGAACAATGCGGGTTCAGCGGGGTTCTGGCACCCCCCGAATGTGTTCAGGCACAAAGATCTGGTGGCTTAGCAAACAGAATGAAAGCGTCTTGCCATGGGTGTCGAGGTTGAGGCTGCCATTGACGCCACCCTCCAGGACATCGTCCAGCACGAAGTTCATGGCGTGCAGGTTTGGCAGCAGAAAGCGTTGCACGCGCGTGACGCCACGTGTTGCAAACAGCTGGGCCACGCAAGTGTCTGTGACTTCCTCTACCAGCGTTGGCCAGATCTCGGGGCTGTAGGCAATCAGGCTGATGTTCAGACGATTGCCTTTGTCACCCGCGCGGGCATGGGCAAGCTGGTGTAATGGCGTCAAGGTTTTAGGCATCTCTCAGGCCTCCGCCAAAAAATAATGGCTGGTGTGTACTTTGGTGCGCGGTACCAGGTAGGACACCGTGCGGATCCGGTTCTGGGTTCGTGTGCGGATGCCGCCGCCGCCTGCCGGGCCGGTGCAATAGAGGGCTGATACCTCTTGCAGTGCCTGCTCAACCGCGTGCTTTGTATCCGCACTGACCGCAAGCCGCATTCGGATGTCTTCTGAAAACGGCGGACATGCCTGCTGCCTGAGGGCCCCGTTTTCGCTGTCAAACACGCTGACCGCACCAATCAGGTCAAAACGCCGGCGCACATCCAGGCCCTTGTTGTGCAGGCGTGCTTCAAGGATCTCGGCGGCAAGCCGGGCCCGGGCCATCGCGTTGGGGCCCGCATATGAGATTTCTCCTTCGCCCAGCCAGTCGCCTGTGAAGCCGACAGTCATTTTCAGGGTGTCCGGACGAGGCCGGCCGTGTGCACCGCGAACGGCCACCCTGTTGGGGCTGGTTGGCTGGAGGGTGACGTCTGTGATGTCCAGTACAACATCAGGAGTCAGGTAGGCGGCAGGATCGTGGATCTCGTAGAGAATCTGTTCTTTGACGGTGCGCAGGTCGACCAGCCCGCCGGTATTTCCCGCCTTCGTGATGACAAACGAGGCATCGGCCTGGATTTCCGCAATGGGGTAGCCAATGGTGGCCGGGGAGGGTACATCCTTGTAACCGGGGTCTGCAAAGTAGCCGCCGGTTACTTGTGCCCCGCATTCCAGCAGGTGGCCGGCCAGCGTGGCCTGGGCCAGGCGATCCCAATCATCCCAAGCCCACCCGTAGTGAGCCATGGCCGGGCCCACCACCAGGGCTGGATCGGCGACCCGCCCGGCCACCACAATCTGGGCGCCGGCGCGCAGGGCATCGGCAATCGAGCGGGCGCCAATGTAAACATTGGCAGAGACGATCTGCCCGGTGTCACTGCGCAGCGCAGTGTCGCCCTCCCAGATTTCCAGGCCTGTGAGATCGAGCCCGTCGAGGAGGTCGTCGCCCGTGATCACGGCGATCTTGGTGTCCGTGAATCCTTGAGCCCGAGCGATCTGCTGGATCAGGCGCGCCGCCGCCTGCGGGTTGGCCGCGCCAAAGTTGCCGATGATGGCTATGCCCGCACGCAAGCAATCTGCCAAAATGGGCGTGACGATGTCTGCCAGTAAAGGCTCGTAGCCTTTGTCTTTATTGCTGCGCTTGGCCACTTGCCCCAGTGCCAGCGTGCGCTCGCCGAGCGTTTCAAAGATCACGGCGCCCGGATGACCTGACGCAATGATGGATGCCACCACAGCCTGGGCGGCATCGGTTCGATCGCCGGAAAAACCAGCGCCACTTCCGATCAGATACAAGGTTGTCTCCTGCAATGCCTGTTATAGATTCTTGGCGGCATGAAGATTCATCTTAGGTCGGGTTGTTTAATAATAGAATTGAAATTTCTGTATCTCAGTGATTTGAAAATCAAATGAAACAAGGATTCCGGCACATTCGTGCGTTTTTGCAGGCGGCACAGTCGGGCAGCTTCACGCAGGCGGCAACCGTGCTGCATGTGTCGCAGCCGGCGCTCACTGTGCAGATCCGGCAGCTCGAAGAAGAGCTGGGTGTCAGGCTCTTCGACCGGGACCGCCGTCGCGTTACCTTGACTCCGGCCGGTCGCAATATGATTGCGCCTTTGCAAAGAATTCTGGATGAGTTCCAGGGCGCGGTCGAGCAGGCACACGATCTGGCCGGGCTGCAGCGCGGCCGGCTGACGATTGCCGCATTGCCCTCAATTGCGGCGGCTTGGTTGCCGGGTTTGATCCGAACGTTTCATGCACAGCATCCCGGTATCGAAATTCGTATTGCCGATGTCCCTGCCACCCGGCTTCAGGCTTTAGTGCGGGACGAAGAAGCCGATCTGGGCCTGGGCCCATGGGTGAGTCGCGACCGTGCCTTGCAGTTTCAGGCTTTGCTTGAAGATCAGATGCATGTGTTTTTTCCGGCTGGACATCCTCTGGAAGCCAGCCGGCGACCAACGCTGGGAAAACTTGCTGGTTATCCTCATGTGCTTACCGGTCAAGGCACCAGTGTTCGCGAAGTGCTGCATCGCGCATTGGAAGTCGCCGGTTTGGATGTCGAGGTTGTCTGTGAAGTGGCGTATCTTTCAACCGCTATCGGGATGGTTCGGGCAGGCCTGGGAGTGGCGATCTTGCCGGTCTCCACAGTGTCGGCAGCGCCCTGTGCCGACCTTGAACATCGGCCCGTGGCCAGCACCCATCTCAATCGTCAGCTGGGTTTGATTACCGCCAAAAGAAAGGCGCCGTCGCCAGCTGCTGCTGCTTTTATTACCGCCTTGATCGCTGCCAAAGGGGCTTTGGGTGGTGAGTTTGCGTGATGCTGCACCCGCCCGCGGCAACAAGGGCTTGCAGGTTTTTTCTGTAAGCCCTTGTTCTTCTTGCGTGTCAGGGCCCGATCCTGAGCTGGCCCGATGCTGCGTTGGTGTCAGAAGAAGCCCAGTGCATTTGGGTTGTAACTTACCAGCAGGCATTTGGTTTGCTGGTAGGCGCCCAGCGCCATTTTGTGGGTTTCGCGCCCAATGCCGGATTGCTTGTAGCCCCCGAAGGCCGCGTGGGCGGGGTAGAGGTTGTAGCAGTTCGTCCAGACACGTCCGGCCTGTACTTCACGGCCTACCCGATAGGCCTGCGAGCCATCGCGCGACCAGACACCCGCCCCCAGGCCGTAGTAAGTATCATTGGCGATCGCGATGGCTTCGTCCTCTTCCTTGAAGGTTGTCACCGACGCGACGGGGCCAAAGATCTCCTCTTGAAAGATCCGCATGCTGTTGTTGCCAAAGAGCAGGGTGGGCTTGACGTAAAAGCCCTCGTCGAGACCGGCACCTGGTACGTTGCGGCTGCCGCCTGTCAGGCATTGCGCGCCTTCATCGCGTCCGATATCGATATAGCCCAGGATCTTGTTCATTTGTGCCTGAGACACCTGGGCGCCCAGCATGGTGGATGCTTCCAGCGGGTGACCGGTCTTCATGGCTTCCACTCGCTTGACTGCCCGTTCGATAAAGCGTTCGTAAATGGATTCCTGCACCAGAATGCGTGAGGGGCAGGTGCAGATCTCGCCCTGGTTCAGGGCAAACATACTGAAACCTTCCAGTGTCTTGTCAAAAAATGCGTCGTCCTGATCCATGACGCTGGCAAAGAAAATGTTAGGGCTCTTGCCACCCAACTCTACTGTGCTGGGGATCAGGTTGTCGGCCGCTGCGTGCAGGATGTGTTGGCCCGTGGGGGTAGAGCCTGTAAAGGCAATTTTGTTGATGCGTTTGCTGGTTGCCAGCGCCTGCCCGGCTTCCTTGCCAAAGCCGTTGACGATATTGAGTACGCCCGGGGGCAGCAGATCGCCCACCAGCTCCATCAATACCAGGATCGATGCCGGGGTTTGCTCGGCTGGCTTGAGCACCACGCAGTTGCCGGCAGCCAGGGCGGGCCCAAGTTTCCAGGCGGCCATCAGCAGTGGGAAGTTCCAGGGGATGATCTGTCCCACTACGCCCATGGGCTCATGGAAGTGATAGGCCACCGTGTTCTTGTCGATCTCGGAGATCCCGCCTTCCTGGGCACGGATGCAGCCGGCAAAATAGCGCAGGTGGTCGATGGCCAGGGGGATATCGGCGTTCAGGGTTTCACGGATGGGCTTGCCATTGTCGATGGTTTCCGCTGCGGCCAGGAGGCCCAGATTCTGTTCCATGCGGTCGGCCATGCGCAATAGCACTCCGGCACGGTCAGCCACCGAGGTTTCGCCCCAGGCCTTGCGCGCCGCGTGGGCGGCGTCCAGGGCCAACTCGATGTCGTCGGCCCCGGATCTGGGTACCTCGCAGAACACTTGCCCGGTGATGGGCGATAGATTGTCGAAATACTGCTTGCTGACAGGTGCTACCCAGCGCCCGCCGATGTAGTTCTCGTAATGGTTCTTATAGGGGAAGTCCAGGTCTATCCCGAAATGCTTCAGGTCGGTCATGTTCATTGCTGTCTCCTTGGGTAATGGCATCGTTGAGGCAAATGCCGATTCATCAGGGCATCTGTGTTGATGCTTATGGAGTACCAAGCAATATTGATGCCAACACGCCCATCCGGTGCTCGTCGTCCGGGTCTGGCCGCCTTCGGCGTGAAGTGTGGTTCCTTTCACAATATAGGAGGCCACTGCGGTTTTCCTATCTTTGGATCCAAGCTTTTCTTATGGCCGTTGCAATGGCATACTGGTTTAAAAATACGTTTAAAAACAGCGAACTGTCGCATTTTGCGACACTTGCCCGTGATTCGTGCGACGTGTGTGTTGCATTCTGCACCGTTGCCGGCACAGGCCCGGATGGAGAGACCGTCATGCCGCATTCAATGCCGCTTACCCTCGCCGCAGGCGCCCAGATTGATGCATCCTCTTTAATCCATCGATCCTGGGCACGCTGCGCCAAGCTCGATCCGCATCTGCTGGTTGATCCCAACCCCTTGTCGCGGGCGGATCTCACCTTTCAGATCGAAGCCAATCAGGCCTTGCTGCGGCACGCAGAATCCAGCCTGAGCGCGTTGGGCGCACTGGCGCAGGCCAACAATGGTATTGCGATCCTGGCAGCACCTGATGGCCTCATCCTGCACGAGCAGGGCAACCCCAATTTTCTTGATAAGGCGCAGCGTGTTGCCCTGCGGCCTGGCGTCAATTGGGCCGAGTCCCAGCGCGGCACCAATGCGATCGGCACAGCGCTGTACGATGGTCGTGCCGTCCGCATTCACGGCGCGGAGCATTTTCTTGCCCGTAATCAGGTACTCAGTTGTCATGCGGCCCCCATCCTCTCGGCCACCGGCAGCATCCTTGGTGTCCTCGACCTTTCCAGCCCAGCCAACGTACTGTGTGGCTATGCCTTGGCCCTGGTGCAGCAGCTTGCTACCGGTATCAGCAATCTGATGATGCTTGAGAGCCCGCTGCAGCGGCTTGAATTCCACCTGGGTGAGCCGCACACCCGCGGTATGCCAACCGCCATCTTGTTGCTGGACGATAGGCAGTGCATCGCGGGTGCCAATGAAGCCGCCCTGCATGTTCTGGGCACCGACTGGCGGCTGCTGGGCACGCCATGTGCCCAATGGATAGAGGGTGACTTGCATTCCGGTGGCACCTTATTGCATCGCCACGATGGCCTGATGCTCTCCGGGCGTCTGCTTTCTGGCATCCAACCAGGTAGCCTCTTCAGACAGTGGCCGGCCAAACCAGTTGCCTTGCAGCGGTCGGCAGACACGCTCCCGGAGCCCGATACCATCAGCCGTCCGTTGCTTGCGCAAGCGGTTCGCGCGGTCGACAGCCAGTTGGCCGTCTTGTTGCATGGCGAAACCGGTACGGGCAAGGAAGTGATGGCACGGCATATTCACGCCCGAAGCCAGCATCATGCGGGGACATTTGTGGCCGTCAATTGCGCCGCCTTGCCCGAGCACCTGATCGAATCCGAGCTCTTTGGCTACGAGCCAGGCGCTTTTACGGGCGCGCGGCGTGAAGGCGCCCGTGGCCTGCTACGCCAGGCACACGAAGGCACCCTGTTTCTGGATGAGATCGGTGATATGCCGTTGGGCCTGCAAACGCGGCTGTTGCGCGTTCTGCAAGAACGTGAGGTGCAGCCGTTGGGTTCTGAAAAGCGCATTGCACTTGATTTCAACCTGGTTAGTGCCAGCCACCAGAATCTAAGCAAACGAGTCGCTGAGGGCTTGTTTCGCGCTGATCTTTATTACCGTTTGCAGGGTATTCCCATAGAGCTGCCACCTTTGCGGCGGCGCCCCGATTTATCGCACTTCATCGCCAACCAGTATGCCGGCCTGGGCGGGGCCTTGGCCACCCAGACGCTTGAGATACTGGCAGGCTATTCCTGGCCGGGCAATTATCGCGAGTTAAACAGCCTGTTGCGACGTCTGCGTTGTCAGTGTCCCCAGGATGGCCCGTTGCTGCCGCAGCAACTGCCCCAGGCGGTTGTCTCGATGTGCCTGGGATCCACGCGCGATTGGGCCACGGATGCGCCACACGGCCCAGCCATGCAGGCTGAAGCGCCCGCCATACCGATCCCGTTTTCTGCATCACCATCATCGTCTCCGGTGCCAGGGGTCGTTGGCACAACTGGCCGGCTGAGCGAGCTGGAGCAGTCTGCCATTTACCAAACCTTGCACGATTGTGCCGGCAATGTCACCGAGGCGGCCCGGCGTCTCGGTATTCATCGCAGCACCTTGTATCGCAAGCTGAAGGGCTAGTTCTTCACGGTTGTCTTTGTGGGCCACGAGCGAACGTGATTGATCGCGCACAGCCTGGCCGTATCAATCGGCCTCTTGGCGCCGCACCCCCACCATCACAGGCGCCGAGGCGGTGACGATCCTCAGATACAACCGCGTACTAAAACCCATGAAATAAAAAGTCGATGGCGGCCACGATATCGTCGTGTTGCGGTTGGAGGCTGCAGGCTGGGTTTTGTAGTTCCCTGTCCGGGATCGCAGCGATGTATTGCGTCACCATCGCATGTGGCTTACCACCAATGTCAAAAACCGGGTTAAGCGTTTTAGCGGGCTTGGGCGCTGCATCCAGTGGCACCAAGGGTACAACCACCCGTGTATTTAGGGGTTGCAAGATGTCTGCCTGGACATCAAGAAAATATCCAGGCCCTGACGGATTGGGATAGACGTCGTGGCGGCCCATCAGAACATCCGGTACTTCGCCAGGGGCAGGCCATGTTTTTCGACAAATGCGTTGGAGCTTTTAATGGCTGCTTGGTTCTCGGCCAGCCAACGCTGGCTACGTGTGCGGGCGATGGCCTGGGCAACGCCAGCCTCGGCGGCTTGAGAAATATTGATTTGCAGGGCTTTAGCCTGGGAAAGGAGGTCTTCGGGCAGTGACACATTGGTGGCACGCTTGGTTGCCCCACGGGGACGGCTACTGGCCAACATAGCAATTCTCCTTTATCCAATAATACAAATATGCACATTTGATGCTACATATTATATGCGCATATATGACACCAGAGATTGCCGAGTCGGCCCGGCGCCACGACATTCATTGCAGCACCTTGTATCGCAAGCTTAAGGGTGGTTTTTTATCGCTACCTTTGACTCGTGGGCTTTCGTATAGGTTCCGAATAACGGGCTGAGGATGCGTGGTGGTTGATCACATCATCCATCTGTGCAGGCTCGCCCATCACCACATCCCAGCACCACACGCCAAAGCTCCCGCGTGTGTTGATGGCTTGAACCCATGCGTCCAGCGCCAGCCGCTTCTTGCGGTTTTGCTCAGAATCCTCACCCTTGATTTCCAGCACCAGCATTTTGCCGTTGGCAAGGCGCACCAGGTAGTCCGGCACATACTTGCGTTTGCTGCCGCGCCACAGATAATAGATCTGAAAGCCCAGGTGGTCATTCTTGGCGTAGGCCGAGACTTCTGTGCTGGCCTCCAGGCGCTTGGCAGCATAGTCTTCCCAGGTACTGTCCGCTACAGCGTGGCTGATCTGCGATTTCACGGTCTCAATGCATGGCTTGGTGGTGTACCAGGTGCGCATCAGCCGGGTAGAGCCGATCGGAAACTCCGGATCGAACACAGGTTCGAGCTGTTGGCTGTTGTGCTGTTCGATCAAAGCCACTACGTGCTGGACGATCGTATCCATGGAAAGTGCAATCAGGATGCGTTTACGTAGCGGCTCCTGGTGAAACAGCGATGGAATGTTCAGGTGATCTGAATTAAAAAACCGCTCTACCAGGCGCACCAATTGCTGAACCAGCAGTTCGCGTCCCCCGGAAAATCTGCCGCCCAGGCTTTCCATCGCTTTGCGGGCTGCCATAAATAACAGTCGCTGCTGGCGAAACCCCTCGGGGATTTTTTCCAGATCGATCGGCACAATCTTGGACATATCCGTTGCGCCGCCCAGGGCAGGGGCAAGGTCGGCGCTGACAGGAATGCGAGCAGGGTCGATGCTCAGCCGCAAGGCACTGTGGTTGTCCCAGTCGAGTGTGAGTGCTTGATGGATGACGGTGTCCACACGTAGCACGTTGGGCCAGCTGATCTCCAGACTTGCACGATCTGGAAGTGATTCGACCTGAATACTGGGTTTGGGTGGCGGCGGGGCCTCGCCGCTGTCGTCCACATCCTGGAAAATCGACAGAGGGACGCCAAAGACGTTGACAAACTCTGGCCGAAACAGATCGCGCACCTGGCCGTCCGGACATTGCGCCGGCTCGGTGTCATATGACACACGCCGTAATCCCCGACCAATCACTTGCTCGCATAATAACTGGCTGGTAAAGGCCCGCAGACCCATGATATGGGTGACGTTCTTGGCATCCCAGCCTTCAGACAGCATGGCTACGGAAATGACATTTTGTAGATCCTGACCCGCTGTGCCGCGTTTACCCACGTTATCGATAATGGCGCGTAGCAGTTCTTCTTTTTTCAGCGGGCGCAGGCGTGCTTTGGTGATCTCCGGGATGTCGGCAGCTTCAAGGATGTCGTGCAAAACTTCTTCGTAGGCTTTGTCCGCTGTGGCCGATTCCCCACTTTCTGCCTTGTTCAGCACCTTGGAGTCCACCCTTAGCGTGCGGGTGGGGGCCTGCAGATCGGGCCAGTGGGCATCGCCCTGGCGAAAATAGTGCTCAAGCCGGGCGGCTGTTTCCGTGCGGTTGCAGACAGTCAGTATGACGGGTGGAGAGACATGGCCAGCCGCTTGCCACGCGGCCCGGGTTTCACGCCAGTCTGCCCCCAGCAATGTGTAGGCCTGTTGCACCAGTTGGGGCAGGGCTTCATGAGGCTCAGCCCCGCGCCGGTTCAGATCTTCCTGAACCTCGGGTTCGCGGTACAGATGATATAGCTTGCTGCGATAGGTTTTGGCATTGGGCAAGGCGTTGTCGCGGATGACGACGCGTGGCGTTTTGACCAATCCCGATTCAATCGCATCGTTCAGGCCAAAATCGGAGACCACCCAATCAAACAGGGCGGTTTCGGTGCTGGTTTTTCCGGTGGGCGCAAAGGGGGTGGCAGATAGATCAAAGCAGTGGCTGATGCGCCGTGTTTTGTGGATGCGGTCAAGCCCTTCAATCCAGCGGGTGGCATCGTCCAGGTTGATGCCCAGCATCTCAGCATCTTTCTTGCTGACTTTGGTCTCGGGCCGGATGCGGTAGGCGTGATGGGCCTCGTCGTTGATGACCGCAATATCCTTGAAGCTCGCCAAGGCCCCCAGGATACGGCGCACGTAGGCCTCATCGCTTTCGGCGCCCTTTTTTATGATGGATCGGGTGACATCCTTAAGTGGCATCAGGCTGTGCCAGTTATCGATCAGCAAAACCGCCTGATTAAGCCTCTGGCGCAAGGCCTCGTTGGGGCAGATAGCAAATTGGTCGTAGTAGTTTTCTGGATGCCCAGGTTGCAGTACTTGCAGCCGTTCTTTAACCGTCAGGCCCGGTGCCACAATAAAGATGGCACGCGAAAAATCTTTATTGCGCTTGGGGTAGGCCAGGGAATTTAACACCTGCCAAGCGATGATCATGGCCATTACCGTTGTTTTGCCTGTGCCGGTTGCCATCTTGCTGCATAGGCGCTCCCAGGCACCGCCATCTCCGGGGATGGCGATTCCTTGTTGGTATTCTGTCGGCGCTTCGACGTGCCAGATTAGTGTTTCAATGGCTTCCAGCTGGCAAAAATAAAACGTGTATTGCCGCGCGCCGTTGTCGTGCCAGTGTTCCAGCAATTGGCGGGTAATGGCCGTCACACCGGGGTAATCTGCCTGACGCCATGCGGTTACGCGTTCGCGGATGCGGTTGACCAGATCCAGTTCTACCCCGCGAACCGTGTTGTTGCGGGTATCAAAGATTTCGTATCCTGCCGGCCGGCGGCCCGTGTTTAGCTTGAGCTTGTTGTCAGACTCACGGGCCCAGTGATGCGTGGGGGCCTCAAAGGGAGAGCTGATGATCAGGGAAGGCTGTGCCACGATTCTTCCCTTAACCCAACGGGATAACTTTCAGTGATTCGATGCCGCGGTCATCCACGATCTTGACCGCGATCTTGCGGTTGTCTCCGGCCTCGAAAGGCAGGCTGACCGTGCCGTGGAAGGCATTCAGCCGGGATTCGTCCAGTTCTGCCCGGATGTTTTTCTTCAGTTTCTCCCAGCCTTCGCCTCGCCCAGCCATGGGAAAGAACACTTGGTGTGGAAACAGGCTGCGCTCGTCGTAATCCGTATCCAGCGCCCACATCGCGATCTTTTTCTTGCCACCAGAGATCAATTCGCCTTTGACGGTATCAAAGTAGTCAAAGCCGTGAACCTCCACCACGTATTGATCGTTTTTGGTTTTGCGTACTTCCACTTCGGGCTGGCCCATCAGCCAGAAACTTTGGTTGTGGGCCCGTGCCTTGCGCAGGTCGTCAGTCAGCAGGTCGGTATTCATCTGTGCTTTTAGCGCCGTGATGCCGCGCAGGGCATCAATATCCTTGGCGGCCTCCGGATCGAAGGCAAAGGCGCAAAACACAATCATCTTGGGTAAAGGAAACAGATTGCCCGCCTGGGTGAGTGCATTGGTTACCTGGCGCTGTTCCAGTGCGCCGTATTCCGGGCCAAAGCTCACCACCACGCGCTCGCCTGAATCCAGATGGCCGGTGGCATGCAGGTGTTGCATACCCTCGTCTGTGGGTAGGGGTTCCAGATCGGCAAAGTTCAGCTTTTGGCCGCCTTTGCCGCGAATGCCGGCTTTGAGCAGCTCATCGCGCCATTGATGTTGACGGCCGGATTCGCCCGTGCGGGCGATGCTGGTGTCAGCTTCGGCCGGGCCGTCTGCTTCATCCAGCGATTTGACGCTGGGGAAGGGGACGGCCTCTACCGTAAAGGGGCCGGTGATGCGCAGTTTGTCTCGCGCAATGGCCGGTTGGTCGTAGAGCGTTTCCTGGTCGGCATGCGCGGCGATGCTGGCGTCCATTTGGGTTTGCATCGCCTGCCGGCATGAGTGAAAGGCTGCCAGGGCGTCCTGCACGTTGGCTGGCCAGTTTTTTGGGTAGTCGAAAGGCACTTCCCATTCAAGCAGGGTGTCGCCCTTTGAAAAATCCAGCGTCTGGCCTTTGCGGCCACCTTCGGTAACGGCAAAAGCAGGGGCCTTGGCGTGTTGCAGGGCCTGGTTCAGTTTTTCCAGCGCAGATTCGATAGCCGGGTGTTTTTGTTCGTAGATGGTATCGATTTCAGGGTTGTTGGCAATCGACTTCAAGGTGATGTGCGGCACTGTCTTGTAGATGAAGCCGCCTTTCAGGCCTTCCTGGGGGTATTTCAAGTCAAAGTAATCGTAGCTGGCCGTCATTAGCCGCTGTTTGGCCAGTGTCACTGCCACGCGTGAGGTATCGCAGGTGATCCAGCGGCGGCCCCATTTTTCGGCGACAAAGGCCGTCGTGCCCGAGCCGCAGGTGGGATCCAGCACCAGATCGCCGGGGTCGGTGGTCATCAGGAGGCAGCGTTCGATGACTTTGTCTGCAGTTTGAACAACATAGAGTCGATCAGTTGCTCCGGCTGTGTCCACCCAATTGTTGCCCAATGGGTAGGCAAGGAAGTCATTTAAATATCGCTTATAAGCGAGCCGCTCTCCCTGTGGATTGAGGCGCCCCGCCTTTGCAAGCCTACTCATGCCGTCGGCGGTGGAAGTCCAGCCTCTGGACATCGGAGGAAAGTAGTTTTGGCCGTCTACGTGCACTGGAAAATACATGGCTGAACCAGGGCCGGCGCTTCGGCCTTGTCGCTGTGAGGTTGTGTCACCAAGTCGAAATATCAGGCTGTCTCGTCCCAGTGATTTTGGGTGCTCTATCTCTGAGGAGTTGAGGCGTCTGCAACTGCCGTTTGATAGTTGAATAAATTGGTACATACTACCGCCAACACCTCCCATTTCTTTTAAAGAAAGTGGGGGATTGTATTTAGTGACCCTCTTTTCTAGTCCATACCAAAGAAGATAATCAACAGTACCGGATAAATAGGTTGATGTTTGACCGGATGTCTTTTGAACAGTTATTTGGGCAACAAAATTTTCGGGTTTGAATACCTCGTCCATTAGCTCTCGAACATGGTGCAGGTTCTCATCCGAAATCTGCACAAACACGCTACCTGTTTCATTCAACAATTCCCGCGCCAGTAACAGGCGGTCCCGCAGGTACGTCAGGTATGAGTGCACCCCCAGCTCCCAGGTATCCCGGAAGGCTTTGATCATTTCCGGCTCTTGGGTCAGGTCTTCGTCCTTGCGATCCTTCACATCCCGTTTACCCACAAAGGGCTGGAAGTTGCTGCCGTACTTGATGCCGTAGGGGGGATCGATATAGATCATCTGCACCCGGCCGGCCATGTTTTCCTTTTGCAGCAGGCTGTTCATCACCAGTAGGCTGTCGCCGGAGATCAATCGGTTGGCCCAGCCGCGCTCGTGGCGGTAGAAATCGATGGCATCGCGCAGCGGCAGGTTCTCAAATGGCGCATCAAACAGCCCAGGTTGTACGGCTTTGGTTGCCTGTTTTTTTTTGGCCGTGGTGCTCATTGCCTTGCGCACGGCCGTCAGGATCCTGGCGGGGTCGATACGCTCGTGCACGTGCAGGCTGACGATATCGATATCAAAGCTGGTGCGTTCGGCTTTACCTGCCCAGTTCAGGTAAGGGCTTTGCAGGCGTTTCAGTTCTTCCAAGGCTGCACGCATCTGGGCTGTGTCACCCGAGGCCAGCGCGTCATCGATCAGGGTTTCAATCTGGCCGCGTTGCGGGTCGAAGCCCAAGGCCGGATCCAGATGGGGGTCGTACGCCCATTTTGTTTTACCTGCTTCGGGATCCGTTGCCGGTGTCACCATGCCTACCTCCGGGTTATTCACGCGCTTGTCGGCGTGCCGGTAGGATAGGATCTGGGCGTCGTCGCCAGTAGCTCGGCTATTACCGGGTGTCGATTTTGTCTTGCGGCTGGCGGGCTTCGGTGGTTTGCTAGGCGTATCGGTTACCTGCTGTGTTTCCAGCGAAAAATCGTCCTGATCACCGGTTTTTGCATTGGCTGAAGCGTGTGGTTTGGCAGGCACGGCAGGCTGACTCCTGATAGGGCTTATGCCCTTGGATATTTACGGCATATTTTGTTACCCGTGAAGTCTAGCAGATGGGTATCCCTACGCGAGACTTGGGCCGGCACATTGGAAGTGCCAGCCCAAGCCTTACCAGAGGGTGCCCGCTAGATAATCGCCATCAATCGGCCTCCTGGCGCCGCACCCCCGCCCAGGCCTTGAATGCCGCGATGGTGAGCGGGATGGAGCCGAAGATGATGAACACCAGGTCGCCCGGCAGGCGCAGCCACTCGATGATCAGGGCGGTTGGCTCGTGGATGAACGCCATGCTGCGTGCGTGCCAGTAGCCGTGTTGTGTTACATCCCACACCTGGCGCAGGCCGCTGGGAAACAGGCTGAAGGCCACCATCATCATGAGGCCAATATTGGCACCCCAGAAGGTGTATTTGACCCAGCGCTCGATGCCCGGCCAATCGCGGTCAGAGGCAGTCTGGCGCAGAACAAACACCATCAGCGCAATGGCCAGCATGCCAAATACGCCCATCAGTGATGCGTGACCATGGTTGGGGGTCAGTTGCGTGCCGGTCTCGAAATAGCTGACGATGGGCAGGTTGACGAGGAAGCCGAACACACCGGCACCGAGGAAGTTCCAGAAACCGACGGCAATCAGGAAGAACAGCGTCCACTTGTGATCGTGTGCGATCTTGGCACGAGGGGTATTTTGATCGCCACCGCGCGCGGTTTTGATAAAGCCCCAGGCATCCAGGGTGAGCAGCGTAAGTGGCACGACTTCGAGCACCGAGACCAGCGCGGATGCCGCCATGTTGAAGCTTGAGTGGCCGTTAAAGTACCAGTGGTGGCCGGTGCCCACCAGCCCGCCCAGGAAAAACAGGATGGCATCCAGGTAGATGACGCGCAGCGCGGTGTTAACCCGTGCCAGCCCAAGCTGGTAGAACACGATGGCTACTACGGTGGTGGCGAAGAACTCGAAGAAGCCCTCGACCCACAGGTGGATGATCCAGAAGCGCCAGGTGTCCACCACCGTGAAGTTGGTGTGCGCACCGTAGAACAGCGCCGGCAAATAGAACAAGGGGATTGACAGCGCTGCCAGCAGGAACATGCGCACAACGGGTCTGGCCTCGGCCGAGGCGTTGTCGCGCGGCCGCGCAAGCCACCACAGTACGGCAAACCACACCACCAGGCCGATCACCAGAACGTACTGCCACAGGCGGCCGAGCTCCAGGTATTCCCAGCCCTGGTTGCCAAGCCAGAACCACCAGCTGCCAAACCATTGCAGCATGCCGGCCCATTCGCCCACCAGGCTGCCGACGATAACGATAAGAAAGGCGGCAAACAGCAGATTGGCCCAGCGTGTGAGGGCTTCGGGTACCTGCTTGCGCAGCGTGCTACCCAGGAACAGGGCGGCGGCCACGTACGAGGTGGCAATCCACATGACGGCACTTTGCAGGTGCCAGGTGCGCATCAGGTTGCTTGGAAAGATGCGTTCTAGCGGAATGCCGTAGAAGCCGCCTGGTTCGATGCGATAGTGCGCAGTAGCGCCACCCACCAGCGTCTGAAACAGCCAGACGGCAGCGACGATGACAAAGAACTTGACCAGCGCGCGTTGCCCTTTGGTGGACACGCCCGGTGTGACGCGCGGTTCGATTTTGCCGGCGCTGATCCAGCCCAGGTATTCAAAACGGCCAGAGGCCAGCAGGGCTGCGCCCAGACCGATCAGGAATACCACGAGACTGAGCGCACTCCAGAAGGTTGCATCGCCCGCCGGTACATTACCCACCGACGGATCGTATGGGAAGTTCATGGTGTAGGAATAGCTCTCACCTGGCCGGTTGGCCACTGAAGCCCATGCCGCCCAAGTGACAAATGCGGTGAACTGACGCAACTGTTGCGGGTCAGTGATCCAGTTGGGCGAGAGCCCGCCGTTGTTTTCGGGATCCTTGAAGTAAGTGGTCCAGTAGCCAAGCTGCGCCTTCCATGCGGCCACTTCTGGTGGTGTGAGGGTGAGCACCTGTGTAGCGGCGTCGTAGCGGTTGGTCTTCAGCAATTGTGCTACCTGGCCTTGCACGCCCGCCCGTTGGGTGGCATCAAGGGCAGCCATGGGCTTGCCGTACTGCTGCTGCGCCAATGCTTCGGCGGTTTGCAGGCTCATTTGGTGCAGTGCCTCGGCGGAGTAATCAATACCCAGATAACCGCCATGGCCCCAGATGGAACCGTTATCCATCAGCCCGTAGCGCAGAAACACGCCTTGCCCGTTTTCAATATCCGCGCGGGTGAAAAGTGCGGTGCCGTCGCTGGATACGACTGATTGCGGGATCGGAGGTGCGTGCTTGTAGCCCAGCACGGTCATGGCAACCAGTACCGCCGCCCCAATGACAAAAACAATGATGAACCACCGTACCCACCACGGTGAAAGGGGCTTTGTATCGTCCCCTAAAGACTCTGCCATTGCTGTGCTCACGCGAGCTCCTTGTAGATTGACGTCCATCCTGCGCGTTGCGTTCGGTACGTCTACAGAAGCGTCAAATAAGCCCTATACGCTTGGGGGCGGCGCAAGCTGTAACCCTTGCTACAACGAGATGAGCGGTTTCAAGCCTATTCCTGATCGTCCATCATGTTTGTCCAATGGATCGTGGCCCGTCTGAACATGCAGAATAGTGCTTCCTGGTCGCTTGGTGTCAATTATCAAGGTTCGCAAGATGGTTTAAGGCAGAGGGTGGGACGCTGAGTGATCAGTGATGCGTCCCGCCTGTCTTGATCGGGGTCAGGCTGCTATCAAAGCCTGAATGTCGGACTGAGCCTGTGCCAGGCCGCGTTCGCGGTGCTCTGGGCCCATGTTCATACCTTCGGCACGTACCGTGCGGATATCAGTGACACCCATGAAACCGAATATCGATTTCAGATAGCTTTCCTGGTGTTCCATGGCAGGATTGGCGGAATAAATGCCGCCGCGGCTCAGTGCCAGAATCACGGTTTTGTCGCCCAGCAGGCCTACCGGGCCGGTTTCGGTGTATTTGAAGGTGCGCCCTGCCTGGGCGATGCGATCCAGCCAGGCCTTGAGTTGGGCGGGAATGGTGAAGTTGTACATGGGTGCGCCGATGACGACGATATCCGCAGCGATCAGCTGGCTGACCAGTGCTTCGGAGACCTCGTTTTCGAGGCGCTGGGCCTCGGTGACTATATCAGCCGAATCGGGCATGCGGAAGCCAAGTGCATCCAGCGACAGTGGGTTGGGCGCCTGGGCCGCCAGGTCCAGGTAATCAACCTGCAGGCCGGAATGCCAGGCCTGTTGTTGCGCGACGATGTCGCGAGACAGGCGACGGGAGACGGATTCCGGGCCAGTGATACTGGAATCGATGTGCAGCAATTTCATTGGAAGGCCTTATTTGGATGAGAAATATGGGTTGAATATGTGATTAGTGCTATTTTCCATTAAGCTTCAATGATTGATAATCCATTCAACAAGGCAAACAGTATTCTATTTTTGAGGTGGATCCATCATGCATGACTTGAACGACATGCGCTATTTTGCTGAAGTCGTGGAACGCGGCAGCTTCTCAGGTGCAGCCCGTGCGCTGGATCTGCCAACCTCACGCCTGTCCAGGCGGATCGGGCGGCTTGAAGCCGAACTGAGCGTGCGGCTGTTGAACCGCACGACGCGCAAGCTGTCCCTGACGCTGGCGGGTGAGCAGTTCATCCGCCATTGCATTGCTGTGCGAGACACCGCCGACCAGGCCTATGCGGAGATTTCCCGAATCGTGGCCGAACCGCGTGGCGGTTTGCGGGTGTCTTGCCCTGTGACGCTTGCACAGACAGTGATCGGGCCGCTGATCCCGGCGTACCTAAAGCGCTGCCCGTACGTCAAACTGAACCTGGAGGTCACTAATCGCGTGGTTGATCTGGTCAGTGAGCGTGTGGATATCGCTTTGCGTGTCCGGCTTAGTCTGGATGACAGCGGTAGCGCCATCATCAAGCGGCTGGGTCGGGGTAGCACCTGGCTGATTGCCAGCCCCGAACTGCTTCAGCGTGTGGGCCGCCCCGAGCAGCCTGCTGATCTGAAACGCTTTGATGCAGTGGGGATGTCAGCGCAGGCCGGCAGGATTCATTTTTCTTTGGATGGTCCACAGGGGGCGCATCAACAGATTGATTGCGCTGCGGCCTATATCGTGGACGACTTGGTGACGCTACGTTATGCCATCGAAGAAGGTATTGGTGTCGGTTTTATGCCCGATTACATGTGCCGTGAGGGTATTGCCCAGGGCCGTCTGGAGCAGGTCCTGCCCGAGTGGTCGCTTCGCTCTGGCATCGTGCATGCCGCCTATATGTCACGTCGTGGTATGTCGCCGGCGGTGCGTTCGTTTTTGGACTATATGGGCGAAGTGCTGGCGGACGATCAGGGCGATGCGCCCGCCGGGTTGGTATAGAGGTGACCGCAGCTTCGTTAAAGCGGGCTTAAAACGCCGCCCGCAAGCAGCGCTATGACAGCAACGCCCAGTACGATGCGATAAACCACAAAGGGCATGAAGCTGTGAGTGGAGATGAATCGCAAAAAGGCCACGATCACACCATACCCAACAAAAAACGCCACCAACGTGGCCCAGGCGGTAGGCCCGGCTCCGATGGGCCCGACTTGCCCCCAACTGCGAAACAGCTGATAGAAACCGGCTGCAAAGACGGCTGGCAGAGCCAGTAAAAATGAATATCGTGCGGCTGCTTCTCGGGTGTAGCCCAATAGCAAGCCAGCGGTGATGGTGCCGCCTGAGCGGGACACTCCGGGGATCAGCGCCATGGCCTGCGCCAAGCCAAACAGCAGGCCGTGGCCCCAGCTGAGTTGATCTAGTGGACGCTGCTTGCGGCCGATGTAATCGGCCACGCCCAGAATCACCGCAAACAGGGCAAGCACTGTACCTGTGATGTACAGATTGCGCAGGCTGCCTTCGATTGCATCCTTGAACAATAAACCCAGTACGGCGATGGGCAGCGTGCCGATGATGATCAGCCAGCCCATGCGGGCATCCGGGTTGCCGCGCGGCCCGGTGGGGGTGAGTGACGCCAGCCAGGCCTTCAGGATGCGTAGGATGTCATGGCGAAAATACAGTAGCACGGCCGTTTCGGTGCCAATCTGTGTGATGGCGGTAAAAGCAGCGCCTGGGTCACCCCCCGAAGGGAGTAACGGCCCCAGGATGCGCAGGTGGGCACTGGAGGAAATTGGCAAAAACTCGGTGAGACCCTGAACCAAGCCGAGAATGGTGGCTTCCAGCCAGACGCTTGCACTACCCATGATGACGCACGATCCCAGGTCAATAAAGCAAACAGTGTACTGTGGTTCTGTGACGCTTGGCCGCGTGTGTTTGATGAGGTGTAAGCCGCCGGGCGAGGGTACAAATTTTGATTGCCACATTTGCATCCAGACAGTAACGTACCGCGAACAATCTAAAGGTTGGGGAGATGGACATGTGTAAATTGTGTACAGGCCGTCGTTCTATAGATGGGGCACCAGAATCGCGATCTCGCCGTACCGCCCTTGGCGCAATTGCTGCATTTTCGTTGCTGGGCATGTCCACGGGATATGCGCATGCGTACGCAAAATCCCCTCCAAAGCCGGGAAACGTGCTTTCTCCCGATCAGGCCATCAAGCGTTTGTTCGAAGGGAACCAGCGATACACCTCGGGCAAGACCAAAAAACGGGACTTCGCCGCGACGCGCCAAGCATTGACGGGCGGACAGAATCCTTATGCCAGTATCCTCAGCTGTGCGGATTCACGGGTGGGCCCCGAGTTATGCTTCGACGAAGGACGGGGTGATCTGTTTGTGTCGCGCGTAGCGGGCAACTATGTAAGCACCGATATTTTGGCCAGCCTGGAATACGGCGTTGCGGTGTTGAACATACCGGTCATCATGGTGCTTGGGCACACCAGTTGCGGCGCGGTGGGGGCGGCAGTGAGCGCCTATGAGAAGCAGGCCGAATTTCCCGGCCATATCCAGAACATTGTCACCGAGCTGATGCCCTCAGTACGCGCCGCCGCGAGCCAGGCGCCCAAAGGCGGCACCTTGCTGCATGCGGCAACCATCGAAAATGTCCGGCAAAACGTGCAACGCCTGCAGGAAGCTACGCCCATTCTTGCCCGAGCAGTGCAGGACGGGAAACTCAGGGTTGTGGGTGGGGTGTATCACCTGGATACGGGGCGGGTCGAGGCCATTACCTGATCACGCTGCCCACGACAGACGAAAAAAACCGCCTGAAAAATCAAGCGGTTTAAGGTGTTCTGGTGGAGACGAGGAGGATCGAACTCCCGACCTTCGCATTGCGAACGCGACGCTCTCCCAGCTGAGCTACGTCCCCGAAAGACGGCAATTCTAGCATAAATGTGGCTTATTACTACGTCTGGCAGGCCTAAGTTGATGTGGGCGCCAGCTATTTGTGGCCGGTATACTGGCCGGCAATCACTGTCTCAGACCCCCTGGAGATGGATGTCATGACCGATGATCTGGAACGAGGGCACACGCGGGTTCGGGGCTTTGTAAACCCCGAAATGGATTATCAGTTGATGCGTCAGCTGGGCTCGGCTCGTTATGGGGGTGCGTCGGTGGGCGAGTGCCTGGCTTTGGCCCAGCAGATTGGTAACGCCAACCCGGCTGCCTGGGTAGATGCCTTCGAGGCATCTGGCCGACGCCACCAGGCCGATGCAGAGGGCCGTGCGGCGCGTGGGCATGCCATCAGTGCGCGAGACCAATACCTTGAGGCCTGCAACAGTTACCGGGCGGCAGAGTACTACGCATCGATTCAAGACGCCCGGCACCGGGCACTGGGTGTATCCAGCAGGCGTTGTTTTATGGCGTTTTTACAAATGGCAGGGATTCACGGGACAGAACTCTGGTTTCATTACCAGGGGCTGGCGCTGCCTGCATATCACATCCGTCAGCCAAGCGGTGTCGGTTCAGCCAAGATACTGGCCATCGTCAGTGGCTTCGATGGCACCCTTGAAGAGTCCTGGATCATGTACGGCGCTGCCGCATTTGAGCGTGGTTACGATTTGCTGCTGTTTACCGGGCCAGGACAGATGGATGCTTGGCGTTTTCATGAGAACAGCCACTTTGCGCCAGACTTTGAGCAGGTGGGCAGACAAGTGGCCGACTATGTGATGTCTGTGCCCGAGGTTTATACAGGCCGGCTGGCCTTGATGGGGATCAGTTTCGGGGGGTACTTTGCAACCCGTATTGCGGCACACGAGCCTCGTTTCAGTGCACTGATTGCCAATTCTCCCATTACCGATCTGCATGCCTATATGGTGTCTTTTGCGGGTGTGGATCCTGCTGAGCTCAGCACGACAGATGATTTTCGCTTGGCAGATTTGCCGCATATCCCAGATAGTGTGATGGATGCGCAAACCCGCGGGATGGCGGGTAATTTGATGTGCCGCTTCGGGCAAGAGGGGTTTGCAGACACCTATCGTTATTTACGCCAGTTTCGGGTGGATAGCCAGGCCTTGAGTCAGATTGCCTGCCCAAGTCTTGCGCTTGCCGGCGAAGGTGAGGGGGCGGAGCCCCTGCGTCAGCTAAGTGTATTTATGCAGGGTACAGGCGGGCCGTCTACCTCGCATATCTTTACAGCGGCCGAAGGCGCCGATGGGCACTGCCAGAATGCCAACCCGGCCATTTCGGCTGCGGTGGCGCTTGATTGGCTGGACGAGCGATTCTCCTGAAGAGGTTTCGGGCAGCCACTGCCCAGGTTCAGCATCAGGCAGGCCGTATAATGGTCGTTTGTCTCTTTTTTACTGATTTGTCCGGATCCCCATGAGCACAACCATTCTCGAAAATCTGCCGGTCGGGCAGAAGGTCGGCATCGCCTTTTCGGGCGGGCTGGATACCAGCGCTGCCTTGCTGTGGATGAAGAACAAGGGCGCAATCCCGTTTGCCTACACGGCAAACCTGGGCCAGCCCGACGAGCCGGATTACGATGAGATCCCCCGTAAGGCGTTGCGCTATGGCGCCAAAGGGGCACGGTTGGTGGATTGCCGCGCGCAACTGGTGTCTGAAGGCATTGCCGCCTTGCAGTGCAGCGCGTTTCATATCTCGACGGGTGGTGTCACTTACTTTAATACCACGCCGATCGGCCGTGCGGTTACTGGCACCATGCTGGTGTCGGCCATGCGTGAAGACGACGTGCATATCTGGGGCGACGGCAGCACGTTCAAGGGCAACGATATCGAACGCTTTTATCGTTATGGTTTGCTCACTAACCCCGAGCTCAAGATTTATAAGCCGTGGCTTGATCAGCAATTTATCGACGAGCTTGGCGGGCGCGCCGAGATGTCGCAGTATCTGCAGGAAAACGGCTTTGATTACAAGATGTCGGCTGAGAAAGCATATTCCACCGATTCAAACATGCTGGGCGCAACCCACGAGGCCAAGGATCTTGAACACCTGGATTCGGGCATGCGTATCGTGCAGCCCATCATGGGGCTTGCCTTCTGGAAACCCGAAGTCGAGGTAAAGGCCGAAGAAGTCACTGTGCGCTTCGATGAAGGGCATCCGGTGGCGCTCAACGGCGTCGAGTACACCGATGCGGTCGAGCTCATGCTGGAGGCCAACCGGATCGGCGGGCGTCATGGTCTGGGGATGAGCGATCAGATCGAAAACCGCATTATTGAAGCCAAGAGCCGCGGCATCTACGAAGCCCCGGGCATGGCCTTGCTGCACATTGCCTACGAGCGTCTGGTAAGCGGCATCCACAACGAAGACACCATCGAGCAATACCGCATCAATGGCTTGCGTCTGGGGCGTTTGCTGTATCAGGGCCGTTGGTTTGATCCCCAGGCCATCATGCTGCGCGAAACCGCCCAGCGCTGGGTAGCCAGAGCCATTACCGGTGAAGTCACCCTTGAGCTGCGCCGTGGCAACGACTACACGATCCTCAATACGCAGTCGGCCAATCTTACCTATCACCCGGATCGCCTGACGATGGAGAAAGGTGAGTCCATGTTCTCGCCTCTGGATCGTATTGGGCAGCTGACCATGCGCAACCTGGATATCGTGGATACCCGCGCAAAACTGTTTACATATACCCAGGTGGGTTTGCTGGCCAAAACCAGCCAGTCGGATATTCCGCAGATCCGCCAGGATACAGGCAAAGAGCACTAAACCAGGCTGGCCGATGGGCTGGTGAACCAAACAAATAAAGGCCGGCATTGCTGGCCTTTATTTATGGGCGTCTGGCGGCGCAAGCAGAGGGGTAGGGGCGGGCGCCTGTGCGCAGGCGGTAGGGTGTGCCGTGGGCTCAGGTTTCGGGCAGGCCGGCGATGGGTTCCGCCGTATCTGTGGTTTGCAGATGGTTGCTTTCGGCAAAATCACAGGCAAACTTCCAGGCCAGCGGCTCTAGCTGACGCAGCCGGTGGTCGATGACGACACAGGGGGTACCTTCTAGCTGGCGCGGCATGGCGTAGGGCGAGTACGACAGCGGATTGCGGATTGAGCCGGCCGGGCGAAACTGAGACAGGACGCCGGCCAGGCGTTCGGCCCAATCGCTGGGACGGAAGCGTTGGCCATCCAAGGTTTTGCCGTGGATGATCAAGTGCTGGACAGGGTTGTTCATGTGGATTCCAAAGACGGGGCACGCCTGGCTCCCAGGTGCGCAACATCCCCTACGCCGCGCATTGTATCCGATCAGCGTTTTGCGCGTCGTGCTGCCGCACGGTAATATGATCCCTTTGCACAGGGTTTCCCATGTCAGCAGCACTACCGGCCGGGCCTTTGCGGCATTTTTTGCAGTTGCGTGATTTTTCTGAAGACGAGATTCATTACGTCATCGAGCGCGCGCGTCTCATTAAAGATAAATTCAAGCGCTATCAGCCTCACCACACGCTGCACGACCGCAACCTGGCGATGGTGTTCGAGAAAGCCAGCACACGCACCCGGGTGTCCTTCGAGGCCGGGATGTATCAATTGGGTGGCTCGGTTATCTATCTCACCACCGAGGGCTCCCAACTGGGGCGTTCTGAACCCATCGAGGATACCGCGCGGGTGATTTCCCGCATGGTCGATCTGGTGATGATCCGCACCTTCGAGCAAACGCGTATCGAGCGCTTTGCTGCGCACTCGCGGGTGCCGGTAATCAATGGCCTGACCAACGAATACCATCCTTGCCAGATCCTCGCTGACATCCTTACCTTTGTCGAGCACCGCGGATCCATTCGTGGCAAAACAGTGGCCTGGATTGGTGACGCCAATAATATGTCCTACACCTGGTTGCAGGCCGCCGAGCTTCTGGGCTTTACCCTGCATGTGTCAGGGCCGGCCGGCTACCGACTTGATCCACTGCGGGTAGGTCAGCAGCCAGAGAGCATCCTCAAAGAGTTTGACGACCCCACCGAGGCCTGCCGGGGCGCAGATTTGGTCACTACCGATGTCTGGACCAGCATGGGCTACGAAACCGAAAACGAAGCCCGGCGCCTGGCGTTTGCCGACTGGTGTGTGGATGCACCGATGATGGCTGCCGCCAAGCCGGATGCCATCTTTATGCATTGCCTGCCGGCGCATCGGGGCGAGGAAGTCTCGGGCGAGGTCATCGACGGCCCCCAAAGCGTGGTGTGGGACGAGGCTGAAAACCGTCTGCATGTACAAAAAGCGCTGATGGAGTTTTTGCTGTTGGGCCGTCAGTAGGGCGGCCATACAAAGCGACCACAAGATCTCCTCTTACATCAGGGGGTCATGTGCAGATTATAAAAAGATATGGTGGCGCTTTTTGTGGCCACAAAAAAGGCGCCTGGGGCGCCTTTTTTACAGTACAAGCTGCGTTTCTGGATTAGGCCAGGGCCTTGATGGCAGCTGACAAACGGCTTTTATGCCGGGCAGCCTTGTTTTTGTGAATAATTTGCTTGTCGGCAACGCGGTCGATGACGCTGCTGGTTTTGCGAAAGGCTTCGTTGGCAGCGGTTTGGTCGCCGGCTTCGATGGCTTGGCGAACACGCTTGATGGCGGTGCGCAGCATCGAACGCATGCTAGCGTTGTGTTTGTTATGGGCAACGGCCTGGCGGGCGCGTTTACGGGCTTGTGCAGAATTTGCCATAGGGTGTTATCTGGTTTGCAAAAATGGAAACGGGTGCTTGTACAGTAAAGCAAAGACAGTAAGTTTATCCTACGCCCGCCTGCGTGTAAAGTCTCTTGGCCGAAAACCGAATAAAAACAAGGTGCTGAAGTAGGCGCCAATCGCCAGGGCCAAAACGCCGCCAAGCCAGGCAACGCGTGAGGCCGGATGGGCGCCCAGGGCGATCCAATCGATCTGCTGGTTGGCCCATACCAGCACCCCGGCCAGGACGGCCAGCGCCGGCAGTATTCGCGCTGTAAACGGTGTCCAGCCGGGCAGGGGGGTGTACAGCCCGCGGCGGCGCAATAGCACCACCAGCGTCAGTGCGTTGGCACTAGCCCCCAGGCCGATGGATAAGGCCAAGCCAGCGTGTGCCAGCCAAGGCACCAGGATGAGATTCATCAATTGGGTAAATATCAGTACGGCGATGGCGATGCGAACCGGCGTGCGGATATCCTGCTTGGCGTAAAAGCCGGGCGCCAGGATCTTGATGGCCAGAAGGCCCAGCAGGCCTGCGGCGTAGGCGGTAACGGCCAAGCGGGTTTGGGCCACATCCGTGGCTGAGAAAGCCCCATAGTTAAACAGCGTGGCCACCAGGCCATCAGATAGCAGTGCCATGCCCAGGGCGGCGGGCAGCCCCAGCAGCAGTACCAGGCGTAGGCCCCAATCCAGCAGAGCGTTGTAGGCGTGTTGGTTGTTGTCGGCATGGGCGGCGGACAAACTGGGCAGAAGTACCGTACCCAGGGCAACGCCCAGCAAGGCGGTGGGAAACTCCATCAGGCGGTCGGCAAAGGACAGCCAGGTGACACTGCCGGGGGCCAGCCAGGTGGCGATATTGGTATTGATCAGCAAGGACAGCTGGGCCACTGATACCCCAAGGGTGGCGGGCAGCATCTGGCGCATGATGCGTCGTACAGTGGGGTCTTGCCAGGCCGCCCTGATGCCATCACCGTAACGGGGCAGTAGACCAAGGCGCCCCAACGCCACCCATTGCACTGCCAACTGCAGGAACCCCCCCACCAACACGCCCACCGCCAGGGCGTGGATGGGTTGGGCCATCTGGTGACTGAGCAGGACACTGGCGCCAATCATCGAGAGGTTGAGCAGGACGGGTGTAAACGCGGGGATGGCAAAGCGGCTGAAAGTATTGAGCACGCCTGAGGCAAACGCCACCAACGACATGCAGATGATGTAGGGAAACATCAGCCGCGTCATCCAGATGGCCTCATGAAACTCGGTGGCCCGGCTGGCGGTGCGCATGCCGCTGGCCATGGCGGTAACCACCCAGCTGGCACCGAGGATCCCTGCGATGGTGACGCCGCACAATGTGACAAACAACAAGAGTGCAACGCGATCAAGCAGGCGGCGCAATGTGTCGTGGTCGCCTCGTTGGCGTATCTCGCCCAGAATCGGCACAAAAGCCTGTGAGAACGCGCCTTCGGCAAATAAGCGGCGCAACAGATTGGGGATGCGAAACGCGACCCAAAATGCGTCTGTCAGGGGGCCCGCCCCAAACATGGTGGCGATGAGGACATCGCGCAGCATGCCGGTGATGCGTGAAAACAAAGTAAGGCCGCTAATGGTAGCGGCCGAGCGCAGCAAGCCCATGGCTTGCTTACTTGGGTGCCATGCGGATAGCCCCATCCAGCCGGATGGTTTCGCCGTTGAGCATGTCGTTATCGAGGATGCTGAGCACCAGTTTGGCGTAGTCTTCGGGCCTGCCCAAACGGGACGGGAAGGGCACGCTGGCCGCCAGGGAGTCTTGTACTTCTTGGGGCATGCCAAACAGCATGGGCGTGCCAAAAATGCCAGGCGCGATGGTCATGCACCGGATCCCCACGCGGGAGAGATCTCGAGCGATGGCCAGTGTCATGCCAACAATGCCGGCTTTGGATGCTGCGTAGGCACTTTGTCCGATCTGGCCGTCGTAGGCAGCGACCGAGGCGGTATTGATGATGATCCCCCGCTCGCCGGTGGCCTGCGGTGTGTTGGCGCCCATGGCTGAAGCGGCCAGGCGCGCCATATTGAACGAACCCACCAGATTGATGTCGATGACCCGGCGAAACAGGGCCAGATCGTGTGGGCCGTTTTTGCTGACGATACGGGCCGCAGGAGCAATACCCGCGCAATTGATGAGGCCGCGCAATGTGCCTTGTGACGTGGCCTGGTCAATCACGGCCTGGCCGTCGGCCTCGAGGGTGACGTCGCAATGTACGTAGGTTTGGTGAAGTTCGGCAGCCAGTGCCTGGCCGGCTTCGTCCTGGACATCGGCCAACACAACCTGCGCGCCTTGAGCCACCAGTGCCCGTGCGGTGCCAGCCCCCAGGCCGGAGGCCCCGCCCGTAACGATGAAGACCTGATCACGAATATCCATCGACTTGGCCTCAGGCAGCGGTATGTGCGCGCAAGATGTCCAGAATCCGCTGGCGGATTTCGTCCACCGAGCCGACGCCGGAAATCTTGGCATATTGGGGTGCCATGGAATCGCCTGTGCTGGCCCATTGCGAGTAGTAATCCACCAAGGGCCGGGTTTGCTCGCGATAAACCGCCAGCCGGTGACGGACGGTTTCTTCGCGGTCGTCATCCCGTTGGATCAGGGGTTCTTGGGTTTCGTCGTCCAGCCCCTCTTGTTGGGGCGGGTTGAACTTGACGTGATAGGTGCGGCCGCTGGCCACGTGCACCCGTCGACCGCTCATGCGCTCGATGATGTTTTCTTCGGGGACGCTGATTTCGATGACGTAATCCAGGTGAATTTTGGCATCTTTCAGTGCATCTGCCTGCGGAATCGTGCGCGGGAAGCCATCAAACAGATAGCCATCGCGGCAATCCGGCTGCGCCAGGCGATCATGCACCAGCCCGATGATGATGTCATCGGACACCAAGCCGCCTTGATCCATGATTTTTTTGGCTTCCAGACCTAAGGGGGTCTGCGCCTTGACGGCCGCTCGCAGCATGTCGCCTGTTGAGATTTGTGGAATCCCAAAAGCTTCAGTGATGAACGCGGCCTGGGTGCCTTTGCCCGCCCCGGGGGGGCCCAGCAGAATCAAGCGCATAATTTCCTCCGTAAGTATCTTTTAAATTTTTCCGATTATGCCGCAACGCATCATTTGTTGCAGGATGGGTCCTTCAGTGCTGGCTGTCTTCTTGGACAAACCAGGCTCGCACGCGGGCGAGGTCTTCTTCGGTATCTACGCCGCGCGCGGGTAGCGCCTGGGTAGGATGCACAAAAATGGGGTAGCCCTGTTCAAGTGCCCGCAGTTGCTCGAGAGACTCGATGCGCTCGAGCTGGCCCGGGGGCAGTTGTGGAAACTCTTGCAGAAAGCTTGCACGATAGGCATACAGGCCGATGTGGTGCCAGGCGGGCAGGCCAGGGGCTACCCGCTGCTTGCCGTCGGCCAGTGCATCGCGCGCCCAGGGGATAGGGGCACGCGAGAAATACAGGGCCCGAAAGCGGCTATCGCACACTACTTTTACTGCATTGGGATCAAACAGGGTGGCGGCGTCCTGGATAGGGGCGGCGCAGGTGGCGATGGCGGCCTCGGGGCTTTGCTGCAGCAAGGCAGCCACCGCATCGATGAGCGCGGGATCGATCAGGGGCTCATCGCCCTGTACGTTAACCACCACGGCATCATCTGCCAGCCCCAGCTGCTGCACGACTTCGGACAGGCGGTCGGTGCCTGTGGCGTGGTCGGTACGCGTCATGAGGGATTCGATCCCGTGTGCCTGGGCTGCGCGCTGGATATCGAGGTGATCGGTGGCAATCAGCACGCGGCTGGCGCTGGATTTGGCAGCCTGCTGCGCAGTGCGTACCACCATGGGCAAGCCGGCAATATCCAGCAAGGGCTTGCCCAATAGGCGAGTAGAACCTGCCCGTGCCGGGACGACAACCAGGAAGCTCATGGTTGTGCCGGAGTGGGGTTCAGAGGCCGGGCCTCTTCGGGCAACATCACAGGCACCCCATCGCGGATGGGGAAGGCCAGGCGATCAGCCTGACAGATAAGCTCTTGTTGCTCGCGGTCGTGGCGCAAGGTGCCTTTGCAGACCGGGCAAACAAGAATCTGCAGCAAACGATTTTCCATGGGGCGAACGTCGGGTGGGGATGACAAAAGAGAACAGTTTAATGCCTGTTGGCAACGTTGTGCGGCAAACTGTGCGCTTGCTCGCGCAGCCTCGCTTCTAGCGCATCCAGCCACAGCGGGTTGGAAAATACCGCTTTGGGATGAACCACCCAAAGGCGGGGGTCGTGGGGTGGCGTGTATTTGACGGCATCCTTGGCAGTAATCAGTATCGGCCCGGCGGGCAGGCCTTGCAGGGCCTGAGCCGAGGGCGCCTGGTGATCAGGGCTGGCCAGTGTTTGGGCAAGTGCCAGGCCCGCATGGTGCAGCATGTCAAAAAAACGCTGGGGCCGGCCAATGCCCGCTGCGGCACTGCACAGTTGCTGTCCGTGAGCCGCACACCACGAGGTCCAGGCTTGCCGCTGGCCACTGGCCAGATGCTCGATGGTGTCTGGCTGCAAGTACACTGAAATTTGCCCGGGTGCCTGAGTGTGCCGGCTGTCGTCGGCCGTCCCTTGTGTAATCAGCCAGTCGGCGTGCTGCAGGCGTGCTGCGGGCTCGCGCAGAGGGCCGGCGGGGAGCAGGCGCCCGTTGCCTGTGCCGCGGGTATCTTGCACGATGATCTCAATTTGCCGCGCCAGCCAGTGATGCTGCAAGCCGTCGTCGGCCACCAATACGTCGATCTCGGGGTGGGCCTTGAGCAGCGCCTGTGCGGCCAGCACGCGCCGGGGATGCACGGCCACCGGAGCTTTGGTGGTGGCGTGCAGCAAAGCGGGTTCGTCGCCCAAGTAGCTGCTGTCTGTGCGGTGGTCGCTCAGGTGGGCCTGGGTGGTGACCTGTACACCATAACCTCTGCTGATGATGCCCGGGTGCCATCCATGGCTGCGTAAAAATTGGCAGATGGCTTCGGTGACCGGTGTTTTGCCTGTGCCACCGACCAGAATATTGCCGACGACGATCACCGGCACGGGTGCTTGCCAGGCCTGTTGTTTTTGTTTGGCTTGGCGGCGGCCGGCGATTACGCCATATAGGCACGACATGGGCAACAGCAGGGTGCTGATCAGGCCGCGGGTACGCCAGATAGTTTGCAGGCTGTCTTCAAGTCGGCGGCGCAGCCCGGCTTTCATCGCTGGCCTTCGGTTAGGAAAGAGACACGCGGGATATGGGCGAGGCGGGCGGCTTCAAGCGCCCGAACGACGGCTGCATGGGTGGCTTGCCCATCGGCGTTGATGCGCAGGACTGCCTGGGGGCGCGCGTGTGCGGCCTGCTGCAACGCGCTGGCCAGAGTGGCGTCATCCGGCGTATCCAGCCGCTGCCCATCCAGAGCATACTGGCCGTCACGGCTGATGACCAGTTCCATCGTTGCCAGGGCTTCAGGCACCTGCGCCTGCGCCTGGGGTAGCACCACAGGTAACTCGCGCACGGTGGTAAACGAGGTTGAAGCTGCGAGAAAAATCAGAATGACCAGCAGTACGTCGATCAGGGGAATCAGATTGATGTCCGGATCGTCGTTGGTGGTGCGGTGGTGATGGAAATTCATGAGGTGCGACGGTGGATGAGGCGGTCAAGTGTGCCTGCCTCGCGTTCCATGGTGTGCAGAAAGTACTCGACCCGGGAACGGAAATAGCGATGAAATGCCAGTGCAGGGATCGCGATCAGGATGCCAAAACCGGTGTTGTACAGCGCAATGGAGATCCCGTGTGCCAGCAAGGCAGGGTTGCCACCGGTGGGGTCGTAGGCACCAAAAATCTCGATCATGCCAACCACGGTGCCAAACAGCCCCAATAGCGGTGCAATAACCGACAGCGTTGCCAGGCCTGCCAGGTAACGGTTCAGCTGCCAGGAGACGTCGCGTCCCACGGCTTCGATGGCGGCTTGACGCCAGACGTCTTCTTGTTGCCGATGGGCCGCTACTTCGGCGAGGATCCGGCCCATGGGGCTGTTGCGGGCCAGGCGCAAGACTGCATCGGGTTCATCCTGCTGTCTGCGCATGAGTTCGAGGACTTGTTCGGGTAAGCCGGACGGCATTACCTGGCTGGCGCGCAGGGCGAAAAATCGTTCTATGATGATGGCCAGCGTAATGACCGAAGTGGCCACCAGTAGCCAGATGGGCCAACCGGCGGAATGGATAATGTCCAGCAAGAGTCGTCCTTTGTTGGATACCGCTGCGCGGCAATTCTTTATTCTATCCTTGGTGGCGCGTGCGTGTGCGTGGTTGGTGTCAGACACGGGTGCCAAGCCGCAGAAATGCTGTTAAAAAAAAGCCAGATGCCCAGACCATAAGGCTTTCTAGCGGGTATCCACAGATTCTGTGGATAATTCTGTGCATAAGATTGCGCAAGCGCATGATTCAAGCCAGCCAGAGGTCGATTGGCTAATTTTTGCACACTGGTCATAAAGACTATCGATCTATATAAATCAAATACTTAAGGTAATTTCTTCATAGTTCATCTCATGAGAGTTCTGGTCAGGCCCAAAAACAGGCCTGTTTGACAAGAAATAGATTTCTGTGGATAGGTTTTCATGCATTTTGCAGGCACAGTGCCCAATAATATGGGCCTTCCAGACGACGAGACTGTACTCAGCGTTGCCCAGCTTAACCATCAGGTGGCCAGGCTGCTTGAGGCGGGCATTCCCCGCCTTTGGGTGGCTGGAGAAATCTCCAATTTCACGCGGGCGGCTTCGGGTCATTGGTATTTTTCCATCAAGGATGAATCCGCTGCCGTAAGAGCCGTCATGTTTCGTGGGCGGGCTCAGGCCGTCGGGTTTGTCCCCGAAGTGGGCGGACGCTACGAGTTTCGCGTGCAGGTGTCTCTATACGAGCCTCGTGGCGATTACCAGGTGCAGGTGGAGTCTATGCGTCAGGCGGGCCGTGGCGGGCTGCACGAGGCATTTTTGCGCCTTAAAGAACAGCTCACCCAAGAAGGCCTGATTGATCCTGCTCGCCGCCGCAACTGGCCACGCCTGCCGCGTACGGTCGGGGTTGTCACCTCGCTGGCTGCGGCAGCCCTGCAGGATGTTCTATCAGTGATGGCCCGGCGTGCGCCACATGTCCGCGTAATTGTCTACCCTTCGCCTGTGCAGGGGCGGGATGCGGCGAAGCAATTGTGTCAGGCGCTGGATCAGGCTCACGAGCGTGCCGAAGTGGACGTGCTGCTGGTGGTGCGTGGGGGCGGCAGTCTTGAAGATCTTTGGTGCTTTAACGATGAAGCGCTTGCGCGACGCATTGCGGCCAGCCCGATGCCGGTCATCAGTGGCGTGGGCCACGAGACAGATTTCACCATTGCAGATTTTGTGGCGGATCTTCGTGCGCCCACGCCAACTGCCGCGGCTGAGCTCTGCTGCGAAAGCCGTGATGCGCTGACGTCGCAGTGGCAAGTGGCCATCCGCGAAACATCGCGGGCGCAGCGCCGGCGGCTGGATTATTGTGCCTTGCGTCTGGATCGTGCTGCCGCGCAGTTGGTGTCGCCGGCACAAAGGCTGCGCATGGATCGCCAGCGGCTTGACGCTGCCTGCACCGCGCTGCGGCCACCAGTGCAGCAGCGCCTGGAGCAGGGTGTGCAGCGTCTGCGCTGGGCAGTGCAGCAGTCGCAGCACGCCGTCGACCGGCTGCTGCAGCGACAAAGCCGCCGGCTGGCCCTGGCGCAAGGGACGCTGGATGCTCTCAATCCCCGTGCGGTGCTCACGCGAGGCTATGCCATCGTCCACGGAGAGGACGGGAAGATCATCAAAAATGCGTTAGACTTAAAAGTTCAAGAACGCATCGACATCGAGTTTGGCCAAGGGCATGCCCAGGCCACTGTTACCCGAACAGATGCGCTGCTGTAGGCTTACGACCCCCTTTTGGTTCGTGTCACGTTTTTAGAAGGAAAAGTCATGGCTTTTACGCTTCCGCCGCTGCCCTATGCTCTCGATGCACTGGCACCTCATATCTCCAAAGAAACACTCGAATACCACTACGGCAAGCACCATCAGGGCTATGTCAATAATCTCAACAAGGCAGTCGAGGGCACCGAGCTTGCGTCCCTTAGCCTCGAAGAAATCATTGGCAAGGCAACCGGTGGTGTGTTTAACAACGCTGCTCAGGTCTGGAACCACACCTTCTACTGGAACTCCCTCTCACCCAATGGTGGTGGTCAACCCAGTGGTGCACTGCGTCAGGCGCTCGAAGCCAAATGGGGCAGCGTAGATGCCTTCAAAGATGCCTTTTCAAAGTCGGCCGCCGGTAATTTTGGTTCAGGCTGGACATGGCTGGTGAAAAAGGCCGATGGCACGCTGGATATCGTGAACACCAGCAATGCAGCCACTGTTGTCAATACCGCCGACAAGGCGCTGCTGACCTGTGACGTCTGGGAGCACGCGTATTACATCGACTACCGCAATGCGCGCCCCACGTACCTCGAGCATTTCTGGGATCTCGTCAACTGGGATTTCGCGGCTAAGAACCTGGGCTGATCAGCCTTTTCTTAAGCGCTAGGGCTCATTGCGATCTTGCAAAACCGGTGTTGCAGGGATGCCCTGCACCCGGTTGCCCTTGCGTATTCCCGCTTGCTCAAACCAGCCCTGGCTCATTTCCAGTGCTGCTGTTGCTGGTTCCTGCGTGCAATGTAGATCCAGCGACCCGGCCTGCATCTCCTGAATTGACACAATTGTCCCTGTCTCATCAATAAATGCGATGGATAACGGGATCAGTGTGTTTTTCATCCAGAAGCAGTAGTGGTTGGCAGCGCCTAGCATAAACAGCATCCCGGCGTCCTTGGCCAGCTTTGTGCGGTGCATCAGGCCTTCGCGCAGGCGATCGGGCGTATCGGCCAGTTCGGCTGTCAGTGCGTGCGGGCCGATCTGTAGCGCAACGGTGGGCAGGAGGTCTTGCGCGGCTGCCGGGCGGCAGGCCAGACAGCCAATTGCCAGCATCGCGGCAACTACCAGCCGGCCACGGGCACGTGGGTAGTGGTTCTTTGGATATGCGGACATCGGTCCAATGCAAAAAGCAGGGCCTTATGAAGGCCCTGCATCGCGGTAAAATGCCAGGGAAGTATCCCGGAGGATCAGGCGGCGGTAATGTTCAGGGCTTGTTTGCCTTTCGGGCCCTGCGCGATCTCGAAAGCGACCTTTTGACCTTCTTTAAGGGTCTTGAAACCGTTCATCTGGATCGATGAAAAATGAGCAAAAAGGTCTTCGCCCCCATTATCCGGGGTAATGAAGCCAAAGCCTTTGGCATCATTAAACCATTTTACGGTGCCGGTTAATTTTTGTGATTCTCCGGTATTTTCGATGGATTCCGACATGCAAACTGCCTCTATGAGTGGGTTTAAGCGGCCCCAGCCAAGCACAACAATGGCGCCAACCTGCGGGACACGACGATCATGCTGAATTCCACTGCCTTCAGTCAACTATGGAAACCACTAGGTTTTGGTCTGCATGCCAACCATAACTCAACATCAGCATGAAACTGCCGGGCAGGTATTGCCCGTCCGGCTGGCCCCACCTCCGATGTATCAGGTGGTGTTGCTCAACGACGATTACACGCCTATGGAATTCGTGGTGTTTGTGCTGCGTCATGTGTTTCATAAGACTGAACAGCAGGCAGAACAGATCATGCTGCAGGTTCATCATCAGGGCCGGGCGGTGTGCGGGATATACACTCGGGACATCGCTGCCACCCGGGTTGAAACCGTGTTGCGGCTGGCCCACGATAACCAACATCCCTTGCAGTGCCTGATGGAACCAGTACCCCTGTTTTAAGCATGTTAGGGACTCTCCCAACACTGCCGGCCAGAACAGCAGCGGGTTTTAGTCATAGAATAGACCTAACGGATGGCTTGGTCCGCTCCGAATCAATGGAGGAAGCGTGATTTCCGAAGAACTTGAAGTCAGCCTGCATATGGCATTTGTCGAAGCCCGCGCGGCCCGACACGAATTCATCACGGTCGAACACCTGCTACTGTCCCTCCTGGACAATGCATCGGCCGCCGAGGTGCTGCGCGCCTGCGCAGCCGACATCGAACTCCTGCGCCAGGATCTGCGTAAGTTCATCATCGAAAACACCCCCGTTTTTCCGGGCGAGGGTGAAGTCGACACGCAGCCCACTCTGGGTTTTCAGCGCGTGATTCAACGCGCCATCATGCATGTGTCGTCCAATGGTTCCAATAAAACGGCGGTTACTGGCGCCAATGTATTGGTGGCCATGTACGGCGAGAAAGACTCCCACGCGGTGTATTTCCTGGTGCAGCAGGGTGTGTCACGGCTGGATGTCGTCAATTTCCTGTCTCATGGCATTACCAAGGCGCAAGACGATGCTGCATCCCCCGACGGGATGCGTGCGGAGCCTCCCGCAGCAGATCCTAAAACCGAGCAGCAGAAGTCGCCACTCGAAACCTATGCCACCGATCTCAACGCCGAGGCCCTTAAAGGTCACATCGATCCCCTGATTGGCCGCGAAGATGAAGTTGAGCGTGTCATTCAGGTGCTGTGCCGCCGGCGTAAAAACAACCCCTTGTTGGTGGGCGAGGCCGGTGTGGGCAAAACAGCCATCGCCGAGGGTCTGGCCTGGCGTATCACTCAAGGTGATGTGCCCGAGGTACTCAATGAAACCCAGGTGTATGCGCTGGATATGGGCGCGCTTTTGGCAGGCACCAAATATCGGGGTGATTTCGAGCAACGCCTCAAGCTGGTGCTCAAGGCGCTCAAAGATAACTCTCGTGCGGTGCTGTTCATCGACGAGATCCACACCCTGATTGGTGCGGGCTCGGCCTCGGGTGGCACCCTGGATGCGTCCAACCTGTTAAAGCCGGCCTTGTCATCGGGTCAGCTCAAATGCATCGGTGCCACCACGTACACCGAATACCGGGGTATCTTCGAAAAAGATCACGCACTGGCTCGCCGTTTTCAAAAAATTGACGTGCCCGAGCCCTCCGTTGAACAAACCATTCGCATCCTGCGGGGCCTGAAGTCACGCTTCGAGGCGCATCATCAGGTGCGCTACTCGGCAGCTGCCATCACGGCTGCGGCCGAACTTGCTGCCCGCCATATCAGCGATCGCTTTTTGCCCGATAAGGCCATCGACGTCATTGATGAGGCTGGCGCCGCCCAGCGGCTGTTGCCCAAGTCGCGGCAAAAGAAAGTCATCGGGCGCGGAGATATTCAGGCCACCGTGGCGCGTATAGCCCGGATTCCGCCGCAAAATGTGTCCAATGACGATCGCAACAAGTTGGCCACACTAGAACGCGACCTCAAATCCGTTGTGTTTGGCCAGGATCAGGCCATTGCCGCCTTGGCTGCCTCCATCAAGATGGCACGCTCGGGCTTAGGACGGCCAGACAAGCCCATTGGCTGTTTCCTGTTCTCTGGCCCCACTGGCGTAGGCAAAACCGAAGTCGCCCGCCAACTGGCCTTTGTCCTGGGGATCGAGCTCCTGCGCTTCGATATGTCCGAGTACATGGAGCGCCACACCGTGTCGCGCCTGATCGGGGCGCCACCTGGCTATGTGGGCTTTGACCAGGGCGGTTTGCTTACCGAGGCTGTTACCAAGCAGCCCCACTGTGTGCTGCTGCTCGACGAGATCGAAAAAGCCCATCCGGATGTCTACAACATCTTGCTGCAGGTGATGGATCATGGCACGCTCACGGATAACAACGGGCGCAAGAGCGACTTCCGCAATGTCATTTTGGTGATGACCACCAACGCAGGGGCGGATACGCTCAATCGCAATACCATCGGGTTTGCAGCGCCAGCGCGCACGGGCGACGAAATGTCCGAAATCAAACGGCAGTTCACGCCCGAGTTTCGTAACCGGCTGGATGCCATCATTGGTTTTGCGGCACTGCCCCGAGACATCATCTTGCGCGTGGTCGACAAATTTCTCATGCAGCTCGAAGACCAGCTCCACGAAAAACACGTCGAGGTCGTCTTTACGCAAGCCCTGCGCGAGCACCTGGCCCAAGAGGGATTCGATCCCTCCATGGGCGCGCGTCCCATGCAGCGGCTCATCCAGGATACGATCCGTCGTGCCTTGGCCGACGAGCTGCTCTTTGGGCGCTTGGTGCATGGCGGCAAGGTGCTGGTGGACGTCGATAGCCAGTCGCAAGTGGTGCTGGATTTTCCCGACGATCCGCCGAGTTCCGGTTCGGTGCCCTCACCATCGCACCCAGAGCCTGAGCTTGTGGATTGATGCTTCCTGAAGACGTGCCGGCGCTGATTGCCTGTCCACATTGTGATACGGTACATCAGCGCCTGCCGCTAGCTGCCCGCGGTCAGGCCTTGTGCCGGTGCTGTGGCACGGTGCTGTATCGGCGCGGCTACCTTGATCTCCCTGCCTGGCAGGCGCTGGCGTGGGCGACCCTGATTGTTTTTGCCATTGCCCAGGGCTTTCCCATTGCGCACCTCACCGTACAAGGTCTTGACGTCAGCCTAACCTTTTGGGGTGCGCTGCATCTGGCCTGGGATCGCGGTTATTACGGTGTGTCGGTCCTGACAGGTATGGCCGGCTTCTGGATGCCCCTGCTGCAAATCACCCTGACGCTCTGGATCATGCAGGCGGTCACAAGACGTCGTTTGCCGCCGGATTTTGGGCGTATCTTGCGCTGGCTAGATCATCTCGCGCCGTGGTCCATGGCTTCTGTGCTGGTGTTGGCCATTCTGGTTGCCATCGTCAAGGTGGCCGGGATGGCCCAATTACAGGTTCAACCGGGTTTGTTGGGATTTTTGGCGCTCAGCTTCCTGCTGTCTGGCTTGGGGCGATGGAATGCCAAAGCCCTTTGGCGGGCGGCAGAAGATGCCGGGATGGTTGCGCGCTCGGGGGCGTCTGGTCGAGCAATTTCCTGCGAAACCTGTGGTTGTGTACAGGCTGTGCCAGCTGATGGCCATTGTCTGCGTTGCGATGCCAAGGTGCTGCCCATGCGCCGTGGAAGTCCAGCAGAGGTCTGGTCGCTGATATTGGCGGCTGCGATCTTTTATATTCCTGCCAATGCCCTGCCAGTGATGCGCGTGCAAACCTTGATCGGCAGTAGCAATCACACCATTTTGGGGGGTGTCATCGAACTCTGGCGCCTGGGCTCCTGGGATCTCGCCATTATCGTGTTTGTGGCCAGCGTGCTGGTGCCGGTCTCCAAACTGCTGGCACTTTCGTTTTTACTGCTCAGGAGCCAGCCGCTGGGCCCCGAGATTCAACGGCAGCGCACCAAGCTGTACGCCGTGGTCGAGTTCATTGGACAGTGGTCGATGCTGGATGTGTTTGTGGTGGTGCTGATGGCAGCCATGGCCAATTTCCCCGGCCTTTCACAAATCAGCATTGGGCCCGCGGCGCTTAACTTTGGCGCGGTGGTGGTTCTGACCATGTGTGCGGCCATGCGTTATGATCCCCGGCTGGGTTGGGACTTGCTGCGTATAACAGCAGCCTCTAGGGGGCACCATGAGCATTGAGCAAGAAAATAGTACGGCGGATGATCAGAACGCCACTCCGGTGATTCGTGCCGGGCGGGCGTTACATTGGTCGTGGGTCTGGTTGGTGCCTTTGCTGGCATTGCTGGTGGGTGTCTCGCTGCTGGCGTCGGTATGGGTGCGCACGGGGCCGGTGATCACCATCAGCTTTCCCTCCGCCGCAGGGATCGAGGCCGGGCAAACCAAACTGCGTTATCGCGATGTGGTGGTGGGTGAGGTCAAGTCCGTCCGGGTGGCTTCCGATCGTGAACACGTGCTGGTGGATGTCCAGTTGGTGCGTGATGGTGCGCCCTATATCACTCAAAAGGACGCTAAGTTCTGGATTGTGCGCCCGCGTGTCAGTCTGGCCGGGGTCTCGGGGCTTGATACCCTGCTGTCGGGCGTATATCTCAGTGTGGATGCGCCCATCACAGAGCCTGAGGGAGATTCTGTGACAAGCTTCAAGGGGCTGGTCAATCCGCCCGAAGTGCTGAGTGGCCAGGTGGGGACCCGTTTTCAGTTAAACGCCCATTCGCTCGACTCCCTGAGCGTGGGCTCGCGGGTGTATTACCGTCGTATCGAAGTCGGCCGGGTGGTCGGGTATTCGATGTCCAAGGACGGGCGCGAGGTGAATCTGCAGATCTTTGTCCAAGCACCCTACGATCGCTACGTCACGCCAGACACGCGGTTCTGGAATGACAGTGGTGTGGATATGTCTCTTTCGCCTGATGGTGTGCAAGTGCGCACCAGCGGCTTGTCGGCCATCCTGAACGGCGGAGTGACGTTTGCCCAAGCCGATGAATCCAGCGCGTATGAAGGAAAAATCGATACAACTCCAGCGACCGAAGGGGCAACGTTTACCCTGTTTGATTCCCGGGAAGACGCATTGGCTGATCCGGATGGAGAACCCCTGGATGTTGAATTACGGTTCATGGGTTCTGTTCGCGGCCTGAAGGTGGGCGCCGAGGTCGATTACCACGGGCTGGCGATTGGCAAAGTGGTGGACATCGATCTCGAACTGGATCCTAAGCGCAAACGGTTCTATTCCAGGGTCCGGGCTGTGCTGTATCCGCATCGGTTCGACCGCGCCTATCGCGAGCTGGTACAGGCGGCGCATGGGGCCCAGGGTGATGCCTTGATTGATCCACTGGTTAAGCACGGCTTGCGAGCACAGTTGCGATCGGCCAGCCTGCTTACCGGGCAACAGTATGTAGCGCTGGATTTCTTCTCTGATCCCAAATACAGCAAGGTCGAGATTCCAGGCGACACCGAGCATACGTCCGGTTATTTGATCCCCACAGTGCCGGGAGACTTTGCCGAGTTGCAGCGCCAGGTTGGCAGCATTATCAATAAGTTCGACAAGCTGCCGATTGAATCCATCGGCAGCGAACTCGAAGGCAGTCTTGCCAACCTGCGCACCCTGCTGAAACGTCTGGATACCCAGGTGGCTCCTGAGGCCAGCCAGACACTGCAATCGGCCCGCCGTTCGCTGGATCGCGTCAGCACTGTACTGGGGCCGGGTGCGCCTTTGCTGGGCAATGTTCAGGATACCTTGCAGGCACTGAATGGGGCGGCTCGCGGCTTGCAGTTGCTGGCGGATACCTTGCAGGCTCGTCCAGAGGCGTTGTTGAAGGGCGCCCCGCCCGATCGCCTGCAGTAGCGGCCCAGTGTTTTTACTGCGCCATTGATACCGGAGGGCCCATGAGGGTACGGATGTTTGCAACGGGGGGGGGGATGGCGCTGCTGCTGGCGGCTTGTGCCAGTACGCCTCCCAGCCATTATTACAGCCTGGCCGGCCAGGATGCCCCGGCACTGGCCCTTGCTGCCAGCCGGATGGAGCACAAGGCAGGATCCGGGCAGGCGTATGGGCTGCAGCTGCAAGTACGCAGTATCCCGGCCGATGTTGATCGTATCCAGATTGTGGTCAGAGATCCCGCTCGTGCGCCCGCAGTGGATGTACTTAATCAATCGATCTGGTCGGCTCCGCTTGATCAGCAGATCCAGCGGCTCCTGGCGGCAGGTGTTGCTGCCCGCCTGGGCGTGGTCGATATGCAGCGCCTGCCTGCTGCCACCAGCATGCCTGTTCGCACCATTGATGTACGCATTACTCAATTTGATCTTATCTGGGGGCAGGGGGCGTATCTGGGCGCTGTCTGGACAGATCAGGGGATGACTGGGAAACCTGCCCGGGTGTGCCAAGCGGCAGTGCAATCCAAGGCGCCGATTGGCGTGGCCAATCTTGTCGACGCGCAGAAGCGTAGCCTTGCCGCGCTGGTATCTTTGATGGCGGATCCGGCCGACGCCCTTGCGGCGGGTTTACCAAATGATACGCAGGTAAACCATATAGGTTGTACCTAATTGGGTTTCGGGTTATCCATAATGGTTGAAATCGGGTTAACCTTATATTCTCACTGATCATCGGCCCCGCGTGCAGCCTGAGCGGGGCATTCATGAACCCGAGAACCCGAACATGGCCACTGTGACACTGGGAGTCAAGGTCGATGAGACCTTGCGAGAACGTCTTCGCGTACAGGCAGAAAAGCTGGGTTGTACCCCGCACTGGCTGCACAAGCAAGCCTTGCTAACATACGTAGAAGCCATCGAACGCGGCCAATTGCCGGCAGATATCGATCACCGTACGGACACCTCCGAGCCGGGGCCTGTTACCGAAACCGAGCTGCAAACGCCGTTTCAAGAGTTTGCCCAGGAGATTCAGCCGCAATCTGTGTTGCGAGCAGCAATTACTTCTGCCTATCGGCGGCCCGAGCCCGAGTGCGTGGCAATGTTGCTGGATCATGCCGGTGCGGCACAGTCAGACAAGGTTCAGACTTTGGCCAAGCAACTGGTACAGACGCTTCGCGACAAGCGTACGGGTGGCGGTGTCGAGGGCCTGATACAAGAGTTTTCCCTGTCCAGCCAAGAGGGCGTAGCCCTTATGTGCCTGGCCGAAGCCTTGCTGCGTATCCCCGATCAGGCCACTCGTGATGCGCTGATCCGGGATAAAATCAGCCGGGGCCACTGGCGGGCTCATGTGGGCGAGTCCCGCTCCCTGTTTGTCAATGCGGCCACCTGGGGGCTGCTGGTCACCGGCAAACTGGTCAGTGTCAACAGCGAGCAAAACCTTTCACAGGCACTTACCCGCTTGATCGCCCGAGGCGGTGAGCCGCTGATCCGGCGTGGCGTCAATATGGCGATGCGATTGATGGGTGAGCAGTTCGTCTCCGGACAAACCATCTCGTCGGCACTGGCCAACAGCCGCAAGTTCGAGGAAATCGGTTTTCGCTATTCCTACGACATGCTGGGCGAAGCTGCCACGACAGCCGAAGATGCCGCCAGCTACTATCGTTCCTACGAGCAGGCTATTCAAGCGATTGGCAAGGCCTCTCAAGGCCGGGGCATCTACGAGGGCCCAGGGATCTCAATCAAGCTGTCTGCCTTGCATCCGCGCTACTCGCGCGCGCAGCGCGATCGTGTCATGGCCGAGCTGCTGCCTCGCATGGTCGAGCTCTCGGTGCTGGCGCGCCAGTACGATATTGGCCTGAACATCGACGCAGAAGAAGCTGATCGCCTCGAGCTGTCGCTCGATTTGCTGGAGGCTCTGTGCTTTGACGCCCGCCTGCGCGGCTGGAACGGCATTGGCTTTGTCATTCAGGCCTACCAAAAACGCGCACCGTTTGTCATCGACTTTGTGATCGACCTTGCCCGGCGCAGCAAGCACCGCCTAATGGTGCGGCTGGTCAAGGGGGCGTACTGGGATTCGGAGATCAAGCGTGCACAGGTGGATGGCCTGGAAGGCTATCCCGTATATACGCGCAAGGTGCACACCGATGTGTCTTACCTGGCGTGCGCGCGCAAGCTGCTGTCGGCTCCCGAGGCTGTGTTCCCGCAGTTTGCCACCCATAACGCCCAAACCCTGGCGTCCATTTACCATCTGGCCGGCGAAAACTATTATCCTGGCCAATACGAGTTCCAGTGCTTGCATGGTATGGGCGAGCCTCTCTACGAAGAGGTGGTTGGGCCGATCTCCAAAGGGAAACTCAATCGCCCTTGCCGGGTGTATGCCCCGGTAGGCACACATGAAACTCTGTTGGCTTATCTGGTGCGGCGCCTGCTTGAGAATGGTGCCAATACTTCGTTTGTCAATCAGATCGGCGATAAAAGCTTTCCCATCGAGCGCCTGATCGAAGACCCGGTGCACAAGGCGCGGGCCGTACAACCCCTGGGGGCGCCGCACGAGCGTATCCCCTTGCCACGAGACCTCTATCAGGCCCACGAGAACCGTGCCAACTCTGCCGGCCTGGATCTCAGCAACGAGCACCGCCTGAGTTCTTTGGCAGCTGCCCTGCTGGGTAGTGCCGATCAGCACTGGCTGGCTACACCTCCTTTGGCAGATGACTTGACACGTGCCCGGGACGTGCTGAATCCAGCCGATCATCGGGATGTCGTGGGTCAAGTCATTGAAGCCTCTGATGCCGACGTGCAGGCGGCCCTGAAACGCGCCGAGTATGCGGCACCCATCTGGCAGGCCACGCCGGCAGACGAGCGTGCACAATGTTTGCGTCATGCTGCACAGCTGCTTGAGGACGAGATGCAAGTGTCCATCGGCCTGATTGTCCGGGAAGCAGGCAAGTCGTTTCCCAATGCCGTGGCCGAGGTACGTGAAGCCGTAGATTTTCTGCGCTATTACGCCACCCGCATCGAAACCGAGTTCTCCAACGACAGCCATCGCCCTCTGGGACCAGTGCTTTGCATCAGCCCCTGGAACTTCCCCTTGGCTATTTTCACAGGCCAGGTCAGTGCTGCGCTGGCAGCCGGTAATGTGGTGTTGGCCAAACCCGCAGAACAAACCAATCTGATCGCAGCCTACGGGGTATCGGTACTGCATCGTGCCGGTGTGCCGGCGGATGCTGTACAGCTATTACCCGGGCGCGGCGAAACCGTGGGTGCCACTCTGGTGGCCAGCCCGGTGGTGCGTGGTGTGATGTTTACCGGATCCACCGAGGTGGCCAAGCTGATTGCAGGCACCTTGTCGCAGCGACTGGACGGCACGGGGCGCCCCGTGCCTCTGATCGCTGAAACCGGTGGCCAGAATGCCCTGATTGTCGACTCCTCCGCGCTTACCGAACAGGTGGTCTACGATGTGCTGAATTCGGCCTTTGATTCGGCTGGACAGCGCTGCTCGGCCTTGCGTATTTTGTGTGTCCAGGAAGACTGTGCCGACCGTACCCTGAACATGTTGCGAGGCGCCATGCAAGAGCTTCGCGTGGGCCGCCCCGAGCTGCTGTCTACGGATATCGGCCCGGTGATTGACGTCGAGGCCAGGGATATGATCGAGCGCCATATCCAAACCATGCAGTCGGCAGGTCATGCCGTCGACCGTCAGGTGGGCGATGCTGGCCAAACCCGGTTTGGTACCTTTGTGGCGCCTGCCCTGATTGAAATCTCAGACATTGCCGAACTTGAGCGAGAGGTATTTGGGCCCGTGCTGCATGTGCTTCGTTACCGGCGCCAAGATCTGGATGCCGTCATTGATGCCATCAATGCACGCGGCTATGGCCTCACCTTTGGCGTACACACCCGCCTGGATGAAACCGTGCAGCATGTCACCGAGCGTATTCAGGTGGGCAACATCTATGTCAATCGAAACATCGTCGGCGCAACCGTAGGGGTGCAACCTTTTGGTGGCGAAGGCCTGTCGGGCACTGGCCCCAAGGCTGGCGGCCCCTTGTACCTGCATCGTTTGCTGTCAGTTGCACCCAGCGAGCTCCCCGTGTCGGGAACCCCTGGGCAGGATGCACAGCCGCTTGAGCTTCCGGGCCCAACCGGAGAAACCAACCGCTACCGCCTCAAGCCCAGAGGCACAGTATTGTGCCGGGCTGTCAGCAAAGCCGGTGTGCAGGCGCAATTGCAGGCCTGCCAGCAAACCGGAAACGCCATGCTGTGGGTGGATACGCCGGAAATTCGGGCGCTTCATCAACAGGCAGGCCTGACGGATGTACGCTGGGTGGATACTGGTGCGTTGGAGGCCGCTGAGTATCAGGTGGTGCTGTTTGAAGGTGACGGCGACGATCTTCTAGCCTTATCGCGTGTCGTGGCTGCCCGCCCAGGCCCGATTGTGCCTGTGCTGGCCCGCCGGACGCCGGAGCTGTTTGCCAGTCAGGGCTACCCTCTGGAGATGCTGGTGCGCGAGGTCTCCCTGTGCATCAACACAGCTGCCGCCGGCGGGAACGCTACTCTCATGATGGTAGGGTGATGTCGATACACCTGTAAAAATCAAAGGGCCCAGCGGGCCCTTTGATTTATGTCAGCGACGTAGCGTGCGCTTAATCTTGCCGGCTGGTGACTTCCAGCAAGTGGTAGCCAAATTGTGTGCGCACCGGGCCCTGGACTTCGCCCACGGGGGCGCTGAACACCACCGTATCGAACTCAGGCACCATCTGGCCGCGGCCAAACGTACCCAGGTTGCCGCCATCACGGCTGGAGGGGCAGCTGGAGTGTTCTTTGGCCACTGCGGCAAAGTCGGCACCAGCGGCGATTTCGTCTTTCAGTTTCAGGCAAAGTGCTTCGGAATCCACCAAAATATGGCGGGCTGTGGCTTGAGTCATTGATGGCTCCTGTGAGGGGTAAAAACGCTAAAGGATAACGCAATCCTTACGTCAGTGTCCCAGGTAAGCCGCCTGAATTTCCGGCGAAGCCAGGAGCTCACGCGCCGGGCCTTCGTGGGACAGCTTGCCTACCTCGAGGACGTAGCCACGATCGGCCAGTTTAAGGGCCATCCGGGCGTTTTGCTCGACGATCAGAATGGTGACGCCGGTTTCCCGAACCTCGCGCAGTACTTGGAAAATATTACGCACAATGATTGGCGCCAGGCCGAGGCTGGGCTCGTCGAGCAACAGCAGGCGTGGTTTGATCACCAGTGCGCGGCCAATGGCCAGCATTTGTTGCTCGCCACCCGACAATGTGCCGGCCAATTGTGCCCGGCGCTCGTAGAGCCGGGGGAAAATCTTGTAGACGTGTTCGCAGCTTTCAGTGATTTCTGCGGGCGGGCGGGTAAAGCCGCCCATGCGCAGATTCTCGGCCACGGACAGCGTGCCAAACACACGCCGGCCTTCGGGTGACTGCCCAATGCCCAGGCGCACGATACGATCGGCCCCCATGTGTGTAGTGTCGTGGTCAGCAAAGGTAATTTTGCCGGCCTTTGGCGCGATCAGGCCACTGAGTGTACGCATCAGGGTGGTTTTGCCGGCGCCGTTGGCTCCCAGGATTGCGACGACTTCGCGTTCTTGCACTTGCAGGGAAATACCCTTGAGTGCCTGGATCTGGCCGTAGTTGACGCGTAAATCTTCGATCTTCAGCAATGGTGTCATGACTGGGCCTGTTCTTCGTGGATCGCTTGGGTCAGGGGATCATCGTCGTCGTCATCGTCCTGGCCCAGATAGGCCTCGATCACCAGGGGATTGGCTCGGATTTCTTCGGGCTTGCCTTCGGCAATTTTTTTGCCGAAGTTGATGACCACAATGCTGTCGGTGACGTTCATCACCACACTCATGTCGTGCTCTACCAGAATGACGGTGATGCCTTGGTCGCGGATGCCGCGAATGGTGTCGTTCAGGGCGGCAGATTCTTGCTCGTTGAGGCCTGCAGCGGGCTCGTCGAGGATGATGAGCTCGGGGTGGGCCACCAGCGTGCGCGCCATCTCAACCCGGCGCTGGGCACCATAGGGTAGCGAGGTTGCAATCTCATTGGCCACGTCGGCCAGGTCAAGTTGTTTGAGTACCGCCATCGCGCGCTCGATCAGCTGGCGTTCTTCGCGCCGCTGTGCCGGGGTGCGCAGCAAGCCTTGCCACCACGATTGCTGCATCAGCAGATGTTGCCCGGCAATGACGTTTTCGAGCACAGTCATGTCGGCAAACAGCCGGATGGTCTGGAAGGTACGGCGGATGCCGGCCTGTGCCACCCGATGGGGAGGCTGGCCGGTGACGTCCTTGCCATGCCAGCGGATATGTCCGTCCGTGGGCTGATAGACCCCGGTGATGATGTTGAAAACCGTGGTTTTGCCTGCGCCGTTGGGGCCGATCAAACCGACGATCTCACCGCGGTGGACCTTGAAACTGAGATCGTCCACTGCACGCAGGCCGCCGAAGCTGATGCCAACGTGATCAAGCTCGAGGAGAATGTCCGAGGAGCCGGAAGTAGGAAGGGGCGAATTCATAGGACTCCCTTGCGTGCAGGCCAGATACCTTGGGGGCGCAGGATCATGACCAGAATCATGGCGATGCCGAATACCAGATAGCGGTACTGGGCAAACTCAGTGAAAATCTGCGGCACGACAAACATCATCGCGGTGCCCAGCAACACCCCGGGTACCGAGGCTTGTCCGCCCACCAGCACGATGGCAAACAGCACGACAGAATCCGTGAACTGAAAAGACCCCGGGCTGACCGCTGAAAGCTGCATGGCAAACAGGGTGCCTGCCAGGCCGGCAATGCCTGCAGACAGGGCAAACGCTGCCACTTTGTAGTTTCGGGCATTGACGCCCAGCGTGGTGGCAGCCAGTTCGTCGTATTTGATGTACCGGAAGGTGCGTCCCAGTGCCGAGCGATCCAGATTGCGCATCAGCCACAGGACCACTGCCAGCACCACCCAGTTAAGGTAGAAGAGGTGGCTTTGTGAGCCAAACATGTGGCCAAACAGCGTGGGCCCGCTGACGCCAAACAGGCCGTCGGCGCCACCTGTGAGGCCAAACAGATTGTTTTTCATGGCCAGCACAAAAATCGCGTTGAAGCCTATGGTGACCACCAGCAGGTAATCTCCGCGCAGCTTGACGATGGGGGCAGACAAAATGCCACCCAGTGCAGCGGATATGATGATGGCTACAGGGATTGTCCAGAGGATGGGCCAGTTGAACGACAGCGACAGGATGGCGCTGGTGTAGGCGCCGACGCCAAAGAACACCGCATGGCCCATGTCGTACATCCCGGCGCGCCCCAGGACGATGTCCTGTGATAGTGCGACGATGGCGTAAATGGCGAAGATGCCACCGATGGTGATCCAGGCGGGGGACATCACGCTGGGGATGGCCAGGCCGGCCAGCCACAGTATCGGCCCGAGAATGGTGAGAAATCGGATGCCGCCACCTTTGGCGGCGTGCTCGGAGGCTGCGGGCTGGCTGGAAGTTTGCGAAGTTTGATTCATGGCTTAGACCTTTTCAGCAACACGTTCGCCCAGCAGGCCCGACGGACGAACCAGCAGGATGCCGATCAAGAGAGCAAAGGTGATGGCGTCTTGCCAGGAGCTGGAAATGTACCCGGCTGCAAACGCGTTAAACAGCCCAAGCACCAGCCCGCCGAGCATGGCTCCGGGGATGTTGCCAATCCCGCCGATGATGGCGGCAATAAAGGCGTTAAGGCCGTACGACCAGCCCATGGTGAAATAGGTTTGACGGTAATACAAGCCAATGAATAAGCCGCCAATGGCGCCCAGCACGGGACCAATGATGAACACCAGGGCAATCACCCGATTGACGTTGATGCCCATCAGGCGTGCCGCATCCTGATCGATGGCGGATGCCCTGATGGCGGTGCCCAGACGCGTGTGGTGGACGAAAAAGTACAGGCCGGCCATCAGCACAAACGCTGAAATAATGATGAGCAGCTGCACAAAGCTGAGGTAGGCACCGCCTATCTGCCAGTTGATATTGGGTAGCAGGTTGCTGGGAAACACCTGCACGTTGGGCGACCAGATCAGCATGATGCCGTTTTCGATCAGCATCGAGGCCCCTAATGCAGACACCACTGCCGACAGGCGGTGGGCCTTGCGCAAGGGTTTGTAGGCCAGTTGGTCGAGCAGGGTGCCGGCGACGGCCACAACCAGCATGGCGACAACGAAGGCCAGTACCAGGAGAGTAACCGTGGACAAGCCGCCCAGGGCGCCGGATGTCAGTGTGGTGAGCCCGATAAAGGCACCAAGAATGCAGAGGTCACCGTGGGCGAAGTTGATCATCTTCAACACCCCGTAGACCATCGTGTACCCAAGGGCAATCAGCGCATAGATGCCGCCAACCGTCACCCCGTTGATGAATTGCTGGAGGATAAAGTCCATCGGTCGGTTTCCGTGGTGGTTCGCCAGGTGCCGTGGGTAAAAGGCAGGCAGCCGTGCGTGAGGAATGCAGGCCCCCGCCAGTGATAGCGGGAGAATGAGCACCGGGCCAGCAACTGGCGGCCCGGTGTCAGGGGTGATGCGGCTTACTTGGCCTCTGGGTAGATGGTTTTGTAGCCACCACCTGCCTGGACTTCGAAGGCGGACATCGGGCTGCCGATGCGTTCGCCCTTGTCATCCCATGTAAACGGGCCGGTCAGGCCGTTGAAGGGTTGCTTCATGTTGTGCAGCCAAGGGATAAGCTTGGCGGTATCCGTGCTTTTGGTGGCTTCGATACCGGCCAGCACAGCACGCAGGCCATCTGCATTGGTGAAGGTATAGATGCTGGGGGGCGGTGCGCCGAATGCCTTGGTGTAGTCGGCCAGGAACTGCTTGGCTTCGGGGTAGGGCAGGTTTTCGGGAGCAGGCACGTTGACGATCACTGCTCCGGCTGCGGCATTGCCTGCAATCTTGGCGAAGTTTTCGTTTTGGTTGGCATCGCCACCCACAAACACGGCATTCATGCCCAGTTGCTTCATCTGCGCACGGATCAGGCCGCCGTCAGTGTAATAGCCCGAGAAGAACAGCACGTCGGGCTTCTCGGATTTCAGCTTGGTAAGCACGGCACTGTAATCTTGCGTGCCGGCATTGATGAAGTCTTCGGCCACGATGTTGCCACCGGCCTTTTTAAGGGCTGAGCTGGTGGCTTTGGCCAGGCCTGTGGCGTAGCTGGAGTGGTCGCTAAGGATGGCAATACGCTTGTATTGCTTGACCTTGACGAAGTAGTTGGCCACGAACTCGGCTTCGTCGCTGTTGGGAGGCGCATTACGGAAGAACGTTTTCCAGCCTTTTTGCGTGAGCTCGTCGCTGGTGCCATCGGAGGTTTGGATGACGTTGGCGGCCGAGTAGATGGGAGCAGCGGCCAGGGCTGCGCCACTGGTGTAGGTGCCAATGACGGCGATGACGCCGTCGTTAACCAGCTTACGTGCGCAGATGGCAGCTTGCGCGGCCTTGCCTTCGTCGTCGCAAACAGTAACTTCGATCTTGCGTCCCAGGATGCCACCGGCGTCGTTGTGTTGCTTGGCAATCAGCCGAACACCGTTTTCGATGCCTTGGCCTTCAGCGGCGTATTCGCCGGTGATAGGTGCCTGGACGCCAATCTTGATGGGGCCGTCTGCCGCGACGGCAGTGCCCAGACCCATCAGGGCCAGTGAAACCGCAGCAGAAAGCGTGGAAATTTTTGTCAGCCTGCTCATGTGGGGATCTCCTTTGCATGGACCCGGATGGAGCCATATATCCGTAATATATTAAGAGTAACTATTACGTACCATGGGGGTATTCCCGAACAGCAAACAGAAGGTACAACCACTGTGCTGGCCGAGAACTTGGTTGAAGTTTAACCATCGTCAATTTTTGGTACAACCTAGAGGTTTCACTAATATCCCTAGTATGGCGAGGGAAGGGGTTTACCTATCGAAGGATTGAGGTAGCCCCTTTGATGGGTACGGTGTTTACCGCTTGCCCGTGCTGCCAAAACCACCGGTGCCGCGCTCGGTTTCAGTGTCAAAGGTTTCAGTGAGAAGCAGGTCTGCCTGTACCACGGGCTGAAACATCAGTTGTGCAATGCGGTCGCCGGGCTGGATGTCATAGGGTTCGGTGCTGTCATTGGCCAGCAGCACCTTGATCTCGCCGTGATAGTCGGCGTCGATCACGCCAATGCCCTGTGCGACACGGATGCCGTGCTTGAGTGACAGGCCCGAGCGTGAAGCCACGATGGCCACCAGGCCTGGGTCCATCATGTTCAGGGCCAGACCGGTGGGTATTGGCAACCGCTGGCCGGGCAACAGGCGCAGGGGCGTTTCCAGGCAGGCACGCAGATCCATAGCGGCAGAGCCCCCGGTGGCGTAATCGGGCCGAGGGATGGCCTCGGTGCCCAGCAGTGGATTGACGATACGGGCCTGGATGAGTCTTCTTTGCATGGTGGTTTCCAGAAAATCGCTTCCCGCACCGCCTGGTGGAGGGCGGTGCGGCAAAGCAGGGGATTCAGGCGGGCAAGTGCGCAGCAATCCAGCTGATCAGCTGGCGGGCCGCCTGGAGTTTGTCTTGACGAGGCAGCGGATAGGCACCGTGCTGGTCGAAGATGATGAGCTCGGTGTCTGCGGCTTCCATGGCCTGCTGAGCCAGGTTGCCGACGATGACCGGGATGCCCTTGCGCTGGCGTTTGGCCTGGGCGTGTTCGTGCAGGTGCTCGGTTTCGGCGGCGAAACCCACGCACCAGGGGCCTGCCGGCAAGGCAGCCACATCGGCCAGGATATCGGGGTTGGGTACAAACTGGATAACGGGTGGTGCATCGTCATCGTGTTTCTTGAGTTTTTGGGCCGATGGGTTGGCAATACCCCAATCAGCCACGGCGGCGACGGCAATGAAGATCTCGGTGTTGGGGGCCCGGGCAAGGGTTTCGGCATGCATTTCGCGTGCTTGCGTGACAGAAATCCGGGTAACGTCATCGGGGCAGGGCAATGCGGTGGGGCCTGAAACCAGGGTAACCTGGGCGCCGGCTTCGGCAGCGGCCTGCGCCAGGGCATATCCCATGCGCCCCGACGAGCGGTTGGTAAGTACACGGACAGGATCGATGATCTCGCTGGTGGGGCCGGCGGTTAATAAAACGCGTTTTCCGGCCAATACCTTGGGCTGAAAAAATGCGACCAAGGCCTGCAGGATCTGTGCTGCTTCCATCATGCGCCCAGAGCCGGTTTCGCCGCAGGCCTGGTAGCCTTCGGCCGGCCCGATCAGGGTGATGCCGTCTTGGCGAAGTTGCCTGGCGTTGCGCTGGGTGGCTGGATGTGTCCACATTTCGTGGTTCATGGCCGGTGCAATCAGCAAGGGCACAGCCCCACGGGCAACGCACAGCGTGCTGAGGAGATCGTCGGCCATGCCGTGTGCCAACTTGGCCATGAAATCGGTGCTGGTCGGTGCGATCAGGATGGCATCGGCCGTGCGGGCCAGATTGATATGTGCCATCCGGTTGGGGGCCCGGGCATCCCAGGTATCCGCCCACACCGGGCGCCCTGATAGCGCCTGAAACGTGGCGGCGGTGATAAAGCCGGTGGCGGCTTCGGTCATGACGACGTCTACGGTGGCGCCTGCATCTTGCAGGCGGCGCAATAGTTCGGCTGCTTTATAGCAGGCGATGCCGCCGGTTAGACCGAGAACAATATGTTTGCCAGAGAGTTCAGGCATGGCGTTTTCCTTTTCAGCGGGCGCGCCGGGCGCGCAGGATCTCGTCCAGAATCAGCAGCCCCGCGCCGCAGGTGATTGCAATGTCTGCCACATTGAAGGCCGGGAAAAACCAGTTATGCCAGTAAAACAGCAAAAAATCCACCACGTGGCCGTGAAGCAGGCGATCGATGGCGTTGCCCAATGCCCCGCCCAGGATGCAAATCAGGGCGGTGCACAGCAGGCGCTGTTCTGCCTGGGTGTATAGCCAGCGCAGGATAAAGCCTGCTGCCAGCAAGGCAATGGCGGTAAACAGCCAGCGCTGGGCGCCGCCGCCGTCAGCCAGAAAACTGAATGCGGCACCTGTGTTGTACAGCAACGTGAAATCGAAGAACGGCAGTACATTGGCGCGCTCGCCGTGGCTGAAGTGGTCGGTGATCCAGGCCTTGCTGGCTTGGTCCAGAACAATGATCAGTACCGCCCAAAGCAGGTAAATCAGCCAGGCCCGGACGCGTGTGCGGCTTGTGAGGGCGTCTGCCCGTCCGGCTGAGGATGCACTCTGGCCGGGCGTGGGTACCTTAGGCATGGTGACGGACTTCGCCATCGCCAAACAGGTTTTCGACGCAGCGCCCGCAAAGCTGCGGGTGAGTGGTGTTGTGGCCGACATCGGCACGATGGTGCCAGCAGCGACCACATTTCTCGTGTGAAGATGCATGAACCTGAATGCCCAGTGCGCCCTCGGCAGAATGGACATCTGCCCGCGAGACCAGCATCACAAAACGCAGATCCTCGCCCAGGCTTTGCAGCAGGGCAAGGTCTTCGCCTGAGGCGTGGTAGTCGATCTCGGCAGCCAGGGATGAGCCGATTTCTCCGCGTGCCCGGACGGTTTCGATTTCGCGCATGGTGTCTGCGCGGATCTCGCGCAGGCGTGTCCAGCGGCTGAGCAAGGGGCCCGTATCTGCCTGTTGCGGCAACACGTGAAAGAGCTCGGTAAAGATGGTGGGTGAGCCTGGATTGCCTTGCAAATCGGCCCAGGCTTCTTCGACCGTGAAGGAGAGGATGGGTGCAAGCAGCTTGAGCAGCGACTGCGTGATGTGATGCAAGGCTGTTTGTGCCGCACGCCGCGAGAGGCTGTCTTTGCCCGTGGTGTACAGGCGGTCTTTGAGGATATCCAGGTAAAACGCACCAAGGTCTTCTGAGCAGAAGATTTGCAGCCGGGCCACAGCGCTATGGAATTCGTAGCGATCGTAGGCGGCCAGCACCTCGGTTTGCATGCCCGCAGTCATCTGCAGGGCATAGCGGTCGATTTCCAGAAGCTGATCCAGGGCGACTGCGTCTGTTGCCGGGTTGAAGTCGGCCAGGTTGCCCAGCAGGAATTTCAAGGTGTTGCGGATGCGCCGATAGGATTCGACGACGCGATCGAGAATCTGCTTGGAGATGGAGAGTTCACCAGAGTAATCGGTAGAAGCCGTCCAAAGGCGCAGGATCTCGGCCCCGAGCGAGTTTGAAACCTCTTGGGGGTACACCACATTACCCACCGACTTGCTCATTTTCTTGCCTTTGCCATCCACCACAAAGCCGTGGGTAAGCAAGGCTTTGTAGGGCGGACGCCCATACAACATGCAGCCCGTCAGCAGTGAGGAGTGGAACCACCCGCGGTGCTGATCGGAGCCTTCGAGGTAGAGGTCGGCCGGCCAGGCCAGTTGTTGGGCGTGCGAGCCCTTGAGCACGTGATCCTGACCACCCAACACCGTGGCATGTGTGGTGCCGGAATCAAACCAGACGTCCAGGGTGTCACGGTTTTTTTCGTAGTGATCGGCGTCCTCACCCAGCAGATCGCGAGGGTCGAGTGTCTGCCAGGCTTCGATGCCCTCGCGCTCGACACGCTCTGCGATCTGGTCGAGCAGCTTGGGTGTGTCGGGATGCAGGGCACCAGTTTCTTTGTGGACAAAAAAGGCCATGGGCACCCCCCACTGCCGCTGGCGCGAGAGTGTCCAATCGGGGCGGTTGGCGATCATGGCGTGCAGGCGCGCGCGCCCCCAAGCTGGATAAAAGGCCGTGTCGTCCACGCCCTTGAGCGCCATTTCGCGCAAAGATGGGCCTGAGTTTGGCGTGATATCCATCCCCGCAAACCACTGGCTGGTGGCGCGGTAGATGATGGGGGTCTTATGGCGCCAGCAGTGCATGTAGCTGTGTGTGTGGGTGGCGGTATGCAACAGGCTGCCGGCGTTACGCAAGGCCTCGATGATGAGCGGATTGGCTTTCCAGATCATCTGGCCACCAAACAGCGGCAGGCTCTCAGCGTAATGCCCGTTGCCCATCACCGGACTGATGATGTCGCTGTCGGTCATCCCGTGGGCTTTGCAAGAGATGAAGTCTTCGACGCCATAGGCAGGCGCAGAGTGCACCACACCGGTGCCGGACTCGAGCGTGACATAGTCTCCCAGGTACACGGGAGCCAGGCGCCGGTATCCGGGATCGACATCGTATAGGGGATGACGGAAGGCCAGCCCGTTAAGTGCCTGCCCCGAGGCTCGGGCGATGATTTCGCCTTGGAGATCCCAGCGCTGCAGGCAGTTTTCAACCAACTCGCTGGCTAAAATCAGCATCCGGCCAGTGGGTAGCGGCTGAGCCAGGCGTACCAGGGCATATTCGTGGTCGGGGTGCAGGTTAAGAGCCTGGTTGGCCGGGATGGTCCAGGGGGTGGTTGTCCAGATGACGATGGCGCCGGCCTCGGTGGCTTCAGCCAAGCCAAATGCGTGCGCTATTGCTTGGTGGTCGTCAAATGCAAAGGCGACATCCACCGATGCGTCCTTGCGATCGGCGTACTCGACTTCAGCCTCGGCCAGCGCCGAGCCGCAGTCAAAGCACCAGTTAACCGGCTTGAGGCCACGGAATACAAAGCCTTTTTCCATGATGTGTGCCAGGGCACGCAGTTCGTCCGCCTCGTTGTGCGGGTTCATGGTGAGGTAGGGGTTATCCCATTCGGCCAGCACGCCCAGGCGCTTGAAATCGGTGCGTTGGCGCTCGATCTGCTCGGCGGCATAGGCGCGTGCCTTGGCTTGTACCTCGGCGACCGGCAAGTGCTTGCCGTATTTTTTCTCGATCTGGATTTCGATGGGCATGCCGTGGCAATCCCAGCCGGGGACGTATTGCGCGTCAAACCCTGCCATGTCACGGCTTTTGACAATGATGTCCTTGAGGATCTTGTTGACCGCGTGGCCGATATGGATGTCGCCGTTGGCATAGGGGGGGCCATCGTGCAAAATGAATTTGGGCCGCCCCTGGGCCGCCTCCCGGATGACTGCGTAAATCTTTTTTTCTTCCCAGGCGGCAATCCAGCCTGGCTCACGTTTGGCCAGGTTGCCCCGCATTGGGAAGGGGGATTCTGGCAGATTCAGGGTGTCTCTATAGTCCATGGGAGGCGAAATAGTCGCGAGCGCCTTGCACATCTTGCTGGATGGCGGCGATCAGGGTGGTTAAATCGGGGAAATATTCCTCGTCGCGTAAAAATTCGAGGAATTCGACGCACACCAGTTTACCGTAGGCATTGACGCCTTGATCAATGATGTGAGTCTCGAGCAGCAGCGGCCCATCTCGTGTCACTGTGGGGCGTACCCCCAGGCTGGCTACCCCGGGCATGGGCTGATCTTGCAGCCCATGAACACGCACAATGTAGATGCCCGAGCGGGCAGCACAAGGCGCGGGTACCCGCAGGTTAAGTGTTGGAAACCCCAGGTTGCGGCCCAGTTTTTGTCCGTGGATGACGTGTCCGCTGATGCGAAACGGCGCACCTAAAAGCTGTCGGCTGTGATCCAGGTTGCCCACTGCCAGCGCGGTGCGCAATGCCGAGCTTGAAATGCGCTGACCATGGCGGTCGTTGACATCGGCCAGCGTTTGTACCTCAAAGCCGTGGGTTTCGCCCATGTGCCGCAACAAGGCGACATCGCCACTGCGCTTGTGTCCGTAGCGGAAGTCTTCGCCCACCAGCAGCCAGCGGGTGTTCAGCCCCTCTACCAACAATTTGCGGATGAAGTCTTCGGCTGACATGTCGGCCAGTTGCTGGTTAAAGCGCTGTACCACGATGCGCTGCATGCCATGTGCTGCCAGCATGGCGGTTTTGTCGCGCAGCGTGCTGATTTGTGTGGGGATGAGCTCGGGGCGCCCGCCCTTGCGGGCAAAAAAGGCCCGGGGGTGCGGTGCAAACGTCATCACACTGGGAACCAGCCCCTGTATCCTGGCGTGCTGGCAGACCTGTTGCAGGATTGCCTGATGGCCCAGATGCACGCCGTCGAAATTGCCAATAGTGAGCGCGCCGGGCGCCAGAGGTACTTGGCGCGGTAGGGTGCGATAGAGGTGGGCAGCAGGGTTCACGTCAGACAGTTTACAATTTCGGGTTTGGTCTTGTGCGTGGCTGGGCAGACGCCCTGGCGCGCAAACAAAGCAGTCAATTTTATGTCGGAGTGTGGACGCATGAAGCATACCCCCGAAAAGCCGCTACGCGTGGTGATCCTGATCTCGGGCAGGGGGTCAAACATGCAGGCCCTGGCTGAGTGCGTGCAAGCCGAGCACTTGCCGGTTCAGATTTGTGGTGTGATCTCCAATCGCCCGGAAGCGGCCGGACTGGCGTGGGCGCAGGCGCAGGGCTTGCCCGCGTATGCATTGTCACACCATGCGTTTCCCACCCGGGATGCTTTCGACACTGCCTTACAGGCGCAACTGGATGCGCTGGCACCCGATTACATTTTGCTGGCTGGGTTCATGCGTGTGCTGGGTACCAGCCTGGTGCGTCACTTTGAAGGCCAGATCATCAATATTCATCCTTCGCTATTGCCGGTTTTCCCGGGGCTGCACACGCATCAGCAGGCGCTGGCTCAGGGCGTGCAGTGGCATGGCTGTACGGTTCACTATGTCACGCCGGTGCTCGATCACGGGCCCATCATTGCCCAAGGGGTGATTCCGGTGCACCATGATGACACGCCCGACACACTGGCCACACGCCTTTTGCCTGTCGAGCATGCCCTCTACACCCAGGTGCTGCGGTGGTTGGCACAAGACCGTGTCACATTGCTGGCCGATGGTCGGGTTCAGGTGCGGGATCAGCCGCATCGGGCCTGGGCAGGGCCCAATCTCTTCAATTAACAGGATTCGCATGGCAACCCATGATTCACGGCGCCGGTCGCCAAAAGCCGACGCGCCGTCACGGCCTTACGTGATGGCAGCCGCTCGCATCGAGCAAGTACGTCAGGTGCTCGGAGAGGTGCTGCAATGGCGCTATCCCGCTGATGCAGTGCTGTCGCACTGGTTTCGTGCACATAGCCAGGTGGGTCAGCGCGACCGTGGCGAGATTGCCGAAGCCGTGTTTGATGTCTTGCGGCATCTGCGTCGCTACCGCCAGTTTGCCGAAAGCGGGCAGGGTGCGGCCACCCGCCGCCTGGCCGTCCTGGGCCTGGCCTCGGTGTGGCCACGCAGCACTCTGGATACGGGTCTCGAAGAACCCGAACGAGGCTGGCTGGATTATGTCCAGAAATTCGATGTCACCACGTTGCCGCTAGCGGTGCGCTACAGCGTGCCGGATTGGCTGATGGAACGATTGCAAACGTTGCCGGAGCCCGAATCCCTCTTGCTGGCCCTCAACCGCCAGGCGCCACTCGATTTGCGCATCAACCCGTTAAAAACAGATCGCGACACCGTGTTGGCCGCGTGGGCACAAGGGCCGGAGGCACGCTGGGATGCTCAGCCAACCCCGTACTCACCCTGGGGCATGCGCATCCAGGGGCGGCCGCCCATCAATCGGTGGAGATCCTTTGAACGCGGTGAAATCGAGGTTCAGGACGAAGGCAGCCAGTTGCTGGCCGCCTTGGTGGCACCCCGGCGCGGCGAGATGATCATCGACTATTGCGCGGGAGCAGGGGGCAAAACCCTGTTGCTGGGTGCGCTGATGAGATCTACCGGGCGGCTGTACGCATTTGATGTCTCTACCGCCCGCCTGGCACGAGCCAAGCCGCGCTTTGCCCGTAGCGGTTTATCCAATATTGTGCCGGTGGTGATCGCCGAGCGCCATGATCAACGGGTCAAGCGCCTGCGCGGCAAAGCCCATCGGGTATTGGTGGATGCACCCTGCAGCGGTCTGGGCACCTTGCGGCGCAACCCCGATCTCAAATGGCGTCAGCACCCGGAGTCTCTTGTAGAACTGTGTGCCACCCAGGCGGCTATTTTGCGGGATGCAGCTTCGTGCGTGCGTCCGGGGGGGCGGCTGGTGTATGCCAGCTGCAGCCTCTTGCCCGAAGAAAACGAGCAGCAGGTAGAAGCGTTTTTGGCCGAAAACCCTGATTTCACTTTGCTGGATGCGGGCAAAGTGCTGTCTGATCGCGATATTCGCGTGCCTCTAGAAGGCCCCTGGCTGCGGTTGCGTCCTGATGTTCATGGCACGGATGGCTTTTTTGCCGCTGTGATGCAGCGGCGTAGCGCGCCGTCGGCCACTAAAGAAAAGGTGGCTGATGAGACAAATCTCGCCAGTGCGGATAAGCCTGCCGATCCGGCCACTGCGGCTGCCCAGGCAGATGCGGCTCAGCCAGAAGCGCCGGCGGAAACGGCTTCTCCGGCATTCATTGATGAGTCTGCCAACCAAGAGGGGCCAGAGACGCACAGCAGTTGACTGACTGTTGGCTACTTGCCACCTGGACTACACTAAAGGGCCTCTCCTAAATTCTCGGGGCCTGGTTCCGATTTCCCATGACATTTTCCTGGCTGACGTTTCTGCACGGTGGCATTTTGCAGTGGGGCCCCTGGGCCCTGCTGGCGGTGACGCTGGTGCTGACGCACATCACTATTGCGGCGGTTACCCTGTTCCTGCACCGTAGTCAGGCCCATCGCGGGCTTGATCTGCATCCCGTTGTGGCGCATTTTTTTCGCTTCTGGTTGTGGTTCACCACCGGGATGGTGACGCGCGAATGGGTGGCCATTCATCGCAAGCATCACGCCAAATGTGAGCGCGAGGGCGACCCTCATTCTCCGGTGGTATTTGGTCTGGGACAGGTCTTTTTCCGTGGTGCCGAGCTCTATCGCGATGAAGCAGGCAATGCCGACACCCTCAAGCGTTATGGGCACGGCGTTCCGGACGACTGGATCGAACGCCGCCTGTACTCGCGGCACAACCTGCTGGGGATCATGCTGATGCTGTTGATCGACCTGGCACTGTTTGGCGTGGTGGGGCTAACCATCTGGGCCGTACAGATGGCCTGGATCCCGTTTTGGGCGGCCGGAGTGGTTAACGGCCTGGGCCATGCCTGGGGCTACCGCAATTTTGCATGTCCCGACCAAAGCACCAATGTCGTGCCCTGGGGTGTCCTGATTGGTGGAGAAGAGCTGCACAACAACCATCATGCCTACGGCACCTCTGCCAAGTTTTCTTCACGCTGGTACGAGTTCGATCTGGGTTGGGGATATATCCGCATCCTGCAGTTTTTTGGGCTGGCCAAGGTGCGTCGTGTGGCACCGCGCCTGCGCTGGCAGGCAAATGGCCCGGTGGCCATCGAGGCCATGGACCAAGAGCAGCTGCAAGAGATCATTGCCCACCGCTATGATGTCCTGGCGCGGTATTCACGGATGATCAAGTCTGCGGTGGCGCACGAAATCAAGGTGCTCAAGCTGCGCCGCTGCAAGGCCGAGCGCACCTTGTTGCGCCGCTGTCGTCAGTGGCTGCTGCGCGACCCACAAGCCCTGGCACCGCTGCAACAGGCCGAGGTTGCCCGTGCGCTCACCATTGCGCCCACCTTGTCCACCTTGCTGCAGATGCGCCACGAGCTCACTGCCATCTGGGAATCCTCCACCGTCAGCAGCGACCAACTCCTGGCTGATTTACGGGCCTGGTGCCAGCGGGCGCAGGCCAGCGGCATCGAAGGGCTTGAACAATTTGCGTACCGACTACGCTCTTATGCCGCATGATTGAAGGTCTCAACCCGCAACAACGTGCAGCGGTGACGCTGCCCCCCCAACATGCACTGGTGCTGGCAGGTGCCGGTAGCGGCAAAACCCGGGTGTTGACCACTCGTATGGCCTGGCTGATCCAGGCGCAGCAAGTAAGCCCCTTTGGCCTGTTGGCGGTCACGTTTACCAACAAGGCAGCACGTGAAATGCTTTCACGCCTGTCTGCGCTTTTACCCATCAATACGCGTGGCATGTGGGTTGGTACGTTTCATGGCCTGTGCAATCGCCTGTTGCGTGCCCATTATCGCGATGCGGGGTTGCCGCAAACCTTTCAGATCCTGGACAGTGCCGACCAGCTCTCTGCCATCAAGCGTATGCTGAAAACGCACGGGGTGGATGTCGAGCGTTTTCCCGCCCGCGATGTGCAGCGCATGATCAACAGCGCCAAAGAAGACGGCATGCGCCCCAAGGATCTGGATGTCAGTGACAGCCATGCGCGCCGTCTGGCAGAGCTTTACCAGCAATACCAGGATCAATGCGACCGCGAAGGTGTGGTGGATTTTGGCGAACTGCTGCTGCGTGCCTACGAGCTTTTGCAGCGTGATGCACCCATCCGGGAACACTATCAGCGCCGCTTTCAGCACATTTTGGTGGATGAGTTTCAGGATACCAACGTGTTGCAATACCGCTGGCTGATGTTGTTGGCCGGGGCCCACACCCCCGTCTTTGCGGTGGGTGACGATGATCAGTCGATCTACGCGTTTCGGGGCGCCAATGTGGGCAATATGGCTGATTTCCAGCAGCGGTACGCCAAAGAAAACGTGATCCGGCTAGAGCAAAATTATCGCTCTCAAGGGCATATTCTGGATGCAGCCAATGCGCTCATTGCCCACAATGCCCAGCGCCTGGGTAAAAACCTCTGGACGGACGCAGGCGAGGGCGAGCCTTTGCGTGTTGTCGAGCAAGCCTCCGACCAACTAGAAGCCCAGTGGCTGGTCGATGATATCCGGGCGCTGATCCGTGAAGGGCGGGATGCCCATAATATTGCGATTTTGTACCGCAGCAATGCACAGTCGCGCCCCATCGAGCACGCATTGTTTTCGGCCCGCGTGCCCTATCGGGTGTATGGCGGTCAGCGATTTTTTGAGCGCCAGGAAATCAAGCATGTGCTGGCGTACCTGCGCCTGATCGATAACCCGCACGATGATACGTCGTGGATGCGGGTGGTCAATTTTCCCACGCGTGGCATTGGCGCACGCACCATCGAGCAACAGGCGGATGCAGCTGCCCAGTACGGCACCAGCCTGGCAGGTGCCGTGGCCTATGTGCCTGGCAAAGGCGGCAGCAGCCTTGCGCGGTTTGCTACTCTCATCCGTGAGATGGCCGAGGCGGCGCAGTCGCTTGATCTGCCCGAGCTTATCGGTCATGTGGTGCATCACAGCGGCCTTGAAGCCCACTATCGGGCTGATCGTGAAGGTCAGGAGCGTCTGGAAAACCTGCAGGAGCTGGTCAATGCCGCCGCTGCATTTGTAGCCGAAGAAGGGTATGCAGGCCTGATAGCCGGCCGAATCTCCGAAGGTGTGCTTGCTGATGCGGTGCCGGAACAAACTGCGGTGATGTCCCCCTTGGGCGCGTTCTTGAGCCATGCCTCTCTCGAGGCTGGTGATAATCAGGCACAGGCAGGCGAGGACGCTGTCCAGCTCATGACTGTGCACGCAGCCAAGGGCCTGGAGTTTGATGTGGTGTTTGTCACCGGCCTTGAAGAAGGCCTGTTTCCCCACGAAAACAGCCTGCTGGATGCAGGCGGCCTGGAAGAAGAGCGGCGCCTGATGTATGTGGCCATCACCCGGGCCCGCGAGCGCCTGACCCTGACACTGGCGCAAAGCCGTCTTTTGCATGGCCAGACTCGCTACGGCCTTCGGTCGCGTTTCCTGGATGAGATCCCGGACGAGCACCTGAAGTGGATTACCCCCCGGCAACGGGCCGCCATGCCCGAGCAGTCCCCGGCGTGGCGAGGTGCGTTTCGTCGTGGCGCGGGTGGTTGGCAGGGCGATGCAGGCAGCCACTTTGCACCGCGCACACCACGCACGCGCACTGCTGACGTAATGGTGGGTGAGCAATGCTTCAGGATCGGGGGCAGTGTGCGCCATGGCCGATTTGGCGAAGGCACAATTGTGGCCCTAAGCGGCAGTGGTACCGAGGCCCAGGCACGGATTGAGTTTACCGATGTGGGTACCAAGACCCTGGCCTTGGGCGTGGCCAAGCTGGAGATCCTGTCCTAGCTTAGCGGCTGCGTGTCCAGTGTCGGTGCAGGCGCTGGGCCGTGGCGTCCAAGGCAAAGCCCAGTGCGCCGATCAGGACAATCACGGCCATCAGCTCTGAATACGCCAGCCGGTCGCGCGTGTCCAAAATAAAGTAGCCCAAGCCAGAACTCACGCCCAGCATCTCGCAAGGCACCAGGATGATCCAGACGATGCCAATGGCCAGGCGCAAACCTGTGAGGATGTGTCCCATGGCGCCTGGCAAGATGATCTTGCGCAGGATCTCTCCGCGAGTGGCGCTCAGGCTGCGGGCCAGCATCAGCCAGCGGGTGTCCAGTTGGCGCACGCCTGCCGATGTGTTCAGGATAATCGGCCAGACTGCTGCAAAACTGAGCAGAAAATAGATTGGGGCATCTCCAACGCCAAACAGCATCACTGCAATCGGCATCCACGATAAAGGCGAGACCATGCGCAGAAACTGAAATGCGCCGGTGGTGCTGGATTCCAGTCGGCGGGATAAACCAATGGCCAGACCCAGGGGGATACCCACGAACAGCGCCCAAAACAGGCCAACGGCCACCCGTTTCAGGCTGACCAGAGCATGTACCGTCAGTTGGTTGTCCAGCACCAGATGGACCAGGCTTGGGAGCGCCTGGCCTGGTGAAAACAGGCGCGCCATGGCGAGGTCTTGCCCCAAAATGCCAATACCCGCTGCCCAAAGCAGCCCCAGCACAAGCAAGCCACCGGCGCTAAACGCCAGCCGCTGGCGTGCCGACAGGTTTGTTGTGCCGCGTTTCATCAGGACACCTCAAAAGTTTCGCTGCGGGTATAGCCACCCTCAATGCCAAAGGCAGACAAACCACCTTGGGCTTCGATGGCGTGGCGCACAAAGCGTTCGTCGACAAGATCCTTAGCGACATGCGCAGGATCGAGCTGCTTCAGAAATGCATTCTCGCCCAGTACAAACGTGTCTTTCAGCAGGGAGACCAGTTTCTCGGTATAGCTGGGGTAGGGGTAGGGGCGAAAGTCGATGCGTTGCTCGTGCCAGTCTGCATGACGGATTGCACCGCTGGCCAGGTAGGCGGCGTCGCGCTCGGCGGACGGCAGCAGCACCCGGGCCAGAGTCGAGGGCTCGTGTGGCGTATACGCAGCCGGGTTGCCCCGGGCAAGGATCTGCACGGTTTCCTCGCGGTGGTTTCTTACCCAGGCCTGTGCTTGCACAATGCCATTGACGACTTTTTGCGACCATTCTGGCCGTTGCTGCAGATCTGCTTCGTGCATGGTTACCACGCAGCAGGCGTGGTTGCGCCAGACATCGCCTGTAAACCGCCATACCTTGCCCACGCCCAGCTCTTCAGCCTTGGCGTTGAAGGGTTCGGCCACGATGTAGCCGGAGATGCGCTTGCTACCCAGAGCGGGCAGCATGTCGCCTGGCGACATCACCACCAGCTTTACCTGGCGGGGAGAGGGGTCGCCTTCACTGATGAATTCGAGGCCCGCTTCACGCAATATCGCTTGCAGCACGATGTTGTGTACGGAGTACCAAAACGGGATCGCCACAGTGGTGCCGCCCAGATCCGCCAGTGATTGGATGCTGGGCAATACGGTCAGGCAGGAGCCCTCGGTGTGGTTCCAGGCCACCACCTTGGCCGGGGCCTGGCTGCCATAGCGCGACCAGATCGTCATGGGCATCAGCAGGTGCACAACATTGACTTGTCCGGCCAGGAACGCCTCGACAATTTGCGACCAACTGCGAAAGCGGCGTGGGGGCTCGACTGTGAGGCCCTGTTGTTGGAAATACTGGTTGTGATGTGCCACCAGCAAGGGGGTGGCATCGGTGATGGGCAGATAACCAATGCGCACCGGCGCATCCGGTTCTGCTGCACGCGCTAAGCGGCTGGCCTGCAGCAAAGGCAGGGCACCGGCTGCTGTAAACATCGCCGACAGCTTCAGAAATTGCCGTCGGCGTGCCTGGGGCTGGTTTTCGGTGCCGCAGCAGAGATCCATCAGTTTGTATCGGTTCATGAGTGTCCAGAGGAGCGCGCAGCGCGCAAAGTGTGCAAAATGTCGACTCGCAGGGCCATGAGCGCTGCGTCTGTTTCATCTCGTGGATGATCCTGTGTCAGCTGCCATTGGCCCATCAGTCGGCCAGGCTGGCCGCCAATCAGCAAGATGCGGTCGGCCAACAGCAGGGCTTCGTCGATATCGTGGGTCACCATCACAGCGGCGGCTCTGCGACGACGGGTGATGCTCAGCAGCAGAGACTGCATTTCGTGCCGGGTCACTTCGTCCAGGGCACTAAATGGCTCGTCCAGCAGCAAGATGTTGGGTGCACGGGCCAAGGTACGCGCCAGCGACGTCCGTTGTGCCATGCCGCCTGAGAGCTCGTCTGGGTAGCGTGTGCGGGCAGCCTGCAGGCCAACTTCGGAGATGGCTGTGTGCACCCGTTGATGGCGTGTGGCTGCATCTAGCGTGGGCTGGTGTTTGAAATCCAGCCCGAAGGCCACGTTTTCTTCCAGCGTCAGCCAGGGCAAGAGGCAGGGATCCTGAAAGACCATGCCCAAAGCGGGTGAAGGGCCGTGCAGCGGCCGCCCCTGCACCCGCACATCGCCTGCCTGGGCGGATTGCAATCCGGCCAGTACCCGGAGCAGCGACGACTTGCCTGCGCCGCTGGGGCCCAGGAGGGCGACGATTTCGCCGGCATGCAGGCTAAGGGAAAAATTTTCCAGCACCGGGGTATCGGGCCCGTGCTGCTGGTGGTAAGCCAGAGAGATTTCCCGAGCATCCAGCACACATGGCGGGGGTGCCAAGGCAGCAGATGGGGCAGCGGTGGCCAGCGCTTCAACCATTTCAGGCCGCCTGCAGCGCTTCCAGCGCATTGATTTCCTTGCGCAAGTGTTTCAGCGCAGGCGTCACAATCGCGACAAACAAGGCTTCTCGCAAGCGGCGCTGTACCGGGCTGCTGATGAGGTAACCTGCCGCACCTGCGTGCAGTGCGGCTGATTGCGTGGCTTTCAAGCTCAGTTCAGAACCCCGGGCCCGTGCTCGTAATACGTTGAGCAAGGGGGCTTCGGTACCCTGTGCCGCCAGGTGTGCGATATCGGATTGCAGTGCCAGGAGTTCCTGGCCCAATGAAGGTTCCTGGTCGTCCAAGAAGCAATTGACATGGCTCAGCCGCTGGTTGCTGGCGTGGATGGTCTCCAGGCTGGCCTGCACAAGCCCTGCGCCCATGCCGGTTTGCATCAGCAAAAAGCCGCGCTTGAAGCGCTCGACATAAGCCTCGAACTGCCAGGGGTGCGCCAGGACATCCTCAACGGAAATATGAACATCCTTGAGCCGGATGCCGTAAGTGCCGCTGCCTTCCATCCCGGAGAACGTCGGGCAGGGCCGCAGGCTCAGGCCGGCAGTGTCGGTGGAAACCACGAACATCAGATAGCCGCCGTCTTCCAGGGCTGCAGCGGCCATCAACAGATGATTGGGGCCCAGGTTGGAAACCCAGGGCAGGGCGCCGTTGATGCGATAGCCGTTACCATCATTTTGGGCGCGTAGGTTGATGCGCTCGATGCCGGCTAGATGCTTGACCGCATTGGACATGCCGGTGCCGGCCAGCACCTGCCCTTGGGCGACAGGCCGCAGATAGCGCGCCTGAACGGCTGCGTTGTCGCTGTGCTGCAAATACCATGCGCAGGTGGCCTGGCACCAGACCAGAAAGGCGGTGGAGCCGCAAGTGCGGGCAACCTGGGAGATCAGATCGATCTGGCTGGCCAGATCAAGGCCTAAACCACCAGATGTGGATGGTAATGCTGCTGCAAACCCGCCCAGATTGCCCAGTGCGTGCATGAACTCGCGCGGAAACAACCCATCCTGGTCGATAGCCTGGACATGAGGTGCCAGCGTTGACTGGATCAGGGTATCGATCGCCTGGGTGGGCAGTGCAGAAAAATTGGAGACAGACATGATCGTGCGTGAACTGAATCAGGCGTAGGCCTGAAGTTCCGGGTTGATTGGGGTGCCGGCCAGGTTGTTGGCGTAATTGCAAAGGGTGGCCAAACTGACGCCAAGTACGACGTCCAGTGCCTGAGCATCGGTGTAACCCGCGGCGCGCAGATCAGCCAGGGCCTGATCGCCCACCTGACCTTTGTGCTCAAGTACCTGTAATGTGAACACTGCCAGGGCGTTCAGCTTGGCATCTGTCAGGGCTTGGGTGCGGCGCAGCGCATCCACCAAGTCGGCAGGCAACTTCAGCTTCTGGGAGGCAATCTTGGTGTGGCCGGCCACGCAAAAACCGCAGCCGTTATAGGTGGCCGCAGTGATCTGAACGATCTCGCGTTCGGTGGGGCTCAGGCTGTTGCGCCCGTTGATGGCGCCGACCACCTGGTAGGTTTCCAGCGCCGTGGGGGCGTTGGCCAGGACGCCCAACAAATTGGGCAAAAACCCACTGGCTTTGGCGGCGGTGCGCAGGCGCTCCTGCGCCTCGGGGTGGGCGGATTCGACGGACTGAATAGGAAGGCGGCTCATGGCAGGCGAACTGAAAAAGTAATGACCTTTTTATTCTAGGGAGCCAGCCTTCGATAGCGAACAACTATTACTGCATTACATTATTCAGATTTGAAATATCAAATGGGATCTGTTTGCAGGGTCTCCAGGGTAGTCTGTACTTCCAGCCAGTCGTTTTCGTGTGTTTGCAAGGCCTTGCTGAGCTCACCGTGCTCAGCCAGAACGCCAGGGCGGGTGTCTTTATGTGCGTCGGTATAGAAGTCGGGGCTTGCGATCAGGACATCCAGCTCGGCCAACCGCTTTTGCGTGCGCGCCATCTGATCTTCAATTTTTTTCAGCCGCGTCTCTAGCGGCTTGCGCTGTGCCGCCAGCTGTTGCCGAGCCTGGGCTTGTTCCCGACGCTGCGCCTTGCGGTCTTTCTCTGGTGTGGTTTGCGTGCGGCTGGCTTGATTCAGTTGACTTTGGCGCTGTTGCAGCCAGTCGCGATAGTCTTCGAGGTCGCCATCAAATGGTTCGATACGACCATCCGCCACAATCCAGAAAGTATCCACGGTGGTACGCAGCAGGTGCCGGTCGTGTGATACCAGCAGCACGCTGCCGGGAAACTCGGCCAGGGCTCGGGCCAGGGCTTCTCGTGTGTCCACATCCAGGTGGTTGCTGGGTTCGTCCAGCAAGAGCAAATTGGGCTTGCGCCACACGATCAGGGCCAGGGCAAGGCGTGCTTTTTCTCCACCGGAAAATGGTGCCACTGGCTGGTTGACCATATCGCCGCCAAACCCGAAGCGGCCCAGCATATTGCGCAATTCCTGCTCGCGGACATTGGGTGCGATCCGGGCAAAATGCTGCAGGGGGCTGGACTCCGGATCCAGTACATCAAGCTGTTGCTGGGCAAAGTAGCCAATCTCCAGCCCCTTGGCCGGCTGGTAATTGCCTGCCACAGGGGCCAGCTCTTGCGCCAGTGTCTTGACCAGCGTGCTTTTGCCGGCCCCATTGACACCCAGGATACCAATCCGGCTGCCACCACGCACCAACACATTGATGTCTTGCAGGATGGTTTTTGGTGGCTGATCGCCGGTGCCGGCATAGCCCAGGGTGGCGTCTTCCAGCCGTAGCAGTACGTCTGGGGTGTGTGCGGGCTCTGGCAAGCGGATGTCGATGCCGGATTCTACCGCCAGGGGTGCCAGTACTTGCATGCGGGCCAGGGCTTTGACACGGCTTTGGGCCTGTTTTGCCTTGGTGGCCTTGGCCTTGAAGCGATCAATGAATGATTGCAGATGTGCCGTCTCGCGGGCCTGTTTCTGACGTGCCAGCTGATTCTGGCGCAGCCGTTCTGCGCGTTGCTCGACAAAATCCTCGTAGCCGCCCTTGTAGCGGACCAGTTTACCGTTTTCAAAATGCAGGATGGTGCGTGCGACGGCATCCAGAAACTCGGTGTCGTGCGAGATCAGCAAGACCGTGCCCGGGTAGCTGGTCAGCCAGCGCTCCAGCCAGAGCATGGCATCCAGATCAAGGTGGTTGGTGGGCTCATCCAGCAACAACAGATCGGAGGGGGCCATCAGCGCACGCGCCAGGGCGATGCGCATCTGCCAGCCACCCGAGAAACTGGCCACAGGCTGATTCCATTGCTGGGGAGCAAATCCTAGGCCCGCCAGCAGCTGCTCGGCACGTGACGGTGCACTCCAGGCATCGGCTTCGATCAGTGCCGTCTCGAGTTCGGCGATGGCTTGCCCTTCGTCGGGGCGCAGAGCGGCGCGCCGGGCCTGGATATCCCGCAGGTGGCGATCGCCGTCAATGACGAATTCTCGCGCGGCCCGATGGGTGTCGTGCAGGATCTGTTCGACACTGGCAATACGCCAGGCATCAGGGATCATGACCGAGCCGGCGTCCGCGTCGATCTGCCCTTGCAGCAGGGCAAATAACGAGGATTTTCCCGCCCCGTTGTGGCCCACAAAACCAACCCGCTCGCCGGGGTGGACCACAAAATCAGCCTCGTCCAGCAGTACCTTGATACCGCGCCTGAGGGTCAAACCATTGGCACGAATCATGTGAGCAACTGCGCGCGACGCAACAACAGGATCTGATCACTGGCGGTTTCAGTGCTTAACCAGACAGGGTCGAGATGCGGAAAGGCCGCTTCAAAATGTGTGTACTCGTGGCCGATCTCGAGTACCAGTACTCCGTCTTCATCCAGAAAGTTGGGTGCTTGTGTCAGGATGCGTCGCACCAGATCCATCCCGTCGGCGCCGCCGGCCAATGCCAGCGCGGGCTCGTGCCGGTATTCGGGGGGCAGTGCTGTCATCGACTGGCTGTTGACATACGGCGGGTTGCAGACAATAAGCTGATAGCGGCGATCAGCCGGGATCTGCGCGAAGAGGTCGCTGCGCAGTGCCTGGACGCGGCCTTGCATCGCATGCAGGGCAATATTGGCTTGGGCCACCGCCAGTGCGTCTGCCGACAGATCCACGGCATCCACCGTTGCCCCATCAAACGCCATCGCAGCCAAAATTGCCAGGCACCCTGAGCCCGTGCATAGATCCAGCACCCGGGTGACGTCGCTGGGGTCTGCGATCCAGGGCTGCAATTGCTCTGTCAGCAACTCGGCAATGGGTGATCGCGGCACAATCACACGCTCGTCCACCAAAAAGCGCTGGCCTTGCAACCAGGCTTCGCCCGTCAGGTAGGCGGCAGGTTTGCGGCTGGTGACACGTTCGTGGATCAGGTCGACGCAGCGCAAGCGTTCGCGCTCCAGCAGTCGGGCATCCAGAAAAGGTTCGAGCGTGTCCAGTGGCAAGTGCAAGGTATGCAACAACAGATAGGCAGCTTCGTCCCAGGCGTTGTCGCTTCCGTGGCCAAACACCAGGTTGGCACCGCGAAAGCGGGTTACAGCCCAGCGCAGCATGTCACGCAGGGTAATCAGTTCAGTATGTGGAGCAGCCATCAGGGCGAATTCCGTTCAGTGAGCAGGGCGTCCGCCTGGCTGCAGTTGTCAGGTGGCAGGCGGGTCGGGCAGCAGGGTTTCGAGCACTCTGCGATAAATGTTTTTAAGAGGGGCCAGCTGGTTTAGCGGAATGCGCTCGCCGGCCTGATGAATCGTGGCGTTAAGCGGGCCAAATTCGATCACTTGTGGGCAGATGGCGGCAATGAAGCGGCCATCGGAGGTTCCCCCGGTGGTCGACAGCTGTGCTTGTGTGCCGGTTTCTGCCGCGATGGCCGATTGTAGCGCAGCGCAGAGTGGCCCTTGGGGGGTAAGAAATGGCTCGCCATTCAGTGTCCATTCGATGCTGAAATCCAGCTGATGCTGCTGCAAGATGGCGATTGTGCGGCTTTTGAGGGTGTCTGGTGTACTGGCTGTGGAGAAGCGGAAGTTGCAATCCAGTATGGCGACCCCCGGGATGACGTTGCTTGCGCCGGTACCTGCATGCAGGTTTGACACCTGGAACGAGGTTGCCGGGAAATACTCGTTGCCGGTATCCCAGACTGTGTTGCAGAGCTCGGTCAGGGCTGGCGCCAGCTGGTGTACGGGGTTGCGTGCCAGATGGGGATAGGCCACATGGCCCTGAATCCCATGTACCTGGATACGTGCGGATAAAGACCCTCGCCGGCCGTTCTTGATGGTGTCTCCCAGTGCCTGGCTGCTGGTGGGCTCACCGACAATGCAGTAGTCCAGTGTTTCGCCAAGGGCCTGCAGTGTACGTACCACCTGTACCGTACCTTGGGTGGCAGGGCCTTCTTCGTCTGAGGTGAGCAGACATGCGACCGAGCCGCTGTGCGAAGGGTGTGCAGCCACAAACTCTTCCAGGGCCACCACAAAGGCCGCCAAAGAGCTTTTCATGTCGGCGGCGCCGCGGCCCACCAACCAGCCATCGGTTTCAGTAGCCGTAAACGGGTCTTGTGCCCAGGTGTCCAGGGGCCCAGGAGGGACAACATCGGTATGCCCGGCAAATACCATCACAGGGCCTTCTGTGCCGCGTCGAGCCCACAGATTGCTGACTGCACCACCGGGCAGGGATTCGCAGTGAAAACCCAGTGGCTGCAGCCGCGAGGCAATCAGATGCTGGCAGCCTGCGTCATCGGGGGTCACCGATGGTCTGGCGATCAGCTCGCGCGCCAGATCCAGCACGTCCTGGTCGGCCACGCTTATGTCCTCAGAAGGTCGTTGATGCTGGTTTTGGCACGTGTGCGTGCGTCTACCCGCTTGACGATGACCGCGCAGGCAAGGCTATGGCTGCCGTCTGCTGCGGGTAAAGAGCCCGGCACCACCACCGAGCCAGCGGGCACACGGCCATAATAAATGTCCCCTGTGGTGCGATCGTAAATTTTGGTGCTTTGCGAGATAAAAACACCCATAGCCAGCACGGAATTTTCTTCAATGATCACACCTTCCACAATTTCGGATCGCGCGCCGATAAAGCAATTGTCTTCAATGATGGTGGGGCCTGCCTGCAGGGGCTCAAGCACCCCGCCAATCCCCACGCCGCCGGACAGGTGCACATGGGCACCGATCTGTGCGCAGGATCCTACGGTGGCCCAGGTATCGATCATCGAGCCTGCGCCCACCCGGGCACCGATGTTGACGTAAGAAGGCATGAGCACCACATCAGAGGCGACATAAGCCCCCCGGCGCACAATGGCGCCTGGTACTACCCGAAAGCCGCCTTGCTGGAAGTCGGCCGGGGAGTAATCCTGGAACTTGAGGGGGACCTTGTCGTAGTGTTGCTGCGGTGGTGTCCCCATGATCCGGTTTTCGGTCAGCCGAAAAGACAGCAGAACCGCCATTTTCAGCCACTGGTGCACCTGCCAGTGGCCATCGGCCGTTTTCTCGGCTACCCGTAAAGAACCGTTGTCCAGCCCGGCCAGGATGTGGTCGACGGCTTCGCGTAAGGTACTGGCGGCACTGGATGGGTTGAGGGAGGTGCGATCCTCCCAGGCGGATTCGATTAGATGCTGAAGTTCGGCGTGTGGCATTGTGGGTACGATCAGGCGATCGCCGTCGATTGTGGGCAAAAATTTTATCAGGGTGCGGGCAAACCTGTGTGGGATTTGTTCAATTTTCGTTCAGCTTGCCGGGTGTCTGCCAAAAGCGTAATGTAGTCGCCTGTCTTGCCCTTGGGAAAGCGCTGCCGGGGGCCCTTTGCCGTGATCACCATGACAACCGCTACATTTACTCTGTTTTTTCTGACGTTTCTGCTCGTTTCCCTTACACCTGGCATGTGCATGGTGCTGTCGCTCAGCCTGGGCATGACGGTTGGCGTCCGGCGCACCAGCTGGATGTGGCTCGGAGAACTGGTGGGCGTCGGGATCGTCGCCCTGGGGTCTGTATTGGGAGCAGCCACTGTTCTGCTGCAATATCCACCGCTGTTCACTGCGTTCAAGTGGGGTGGGGGGGCTTACCTGATCTGGCTGGGCATCGAAATGTGGCGCTCCAAAGGCAGCCTGGCTATTCCAGATGTCACTTGCGGCCAGCAGCAGCAAGCACCGCGGCGGCTGCAACTGGTGATGCAGGGTTTTATTACTGCAGTGGCCAATCCAAAAGGCTGGGCCTTTTTTATCGCACTGCTGCCTCCTTTCCTTGATTTTAATCAGCCCATAGCGCCACAACTGACGCTATTACTGGGCATTATTCTCAGTATCGAGCTCTGCAGCCTGATTCTGTATGCCATGGGTGGCTCGGTAGCGCGCAAGCTGTTATCCAGCCGAGCCAATGTCAAGCTGCTCAATCGCGCAGCCGGCACCCTGATCGCCGGAATCGGTCTTTGGCTGATGCTTGATTAAACTCATCGTGCATAAAAAAACGCCCCAGCAGATGCATGGGGCGTCAAGTGCCGCTTTCGCAGGCAGTACGTCAGCTATAAATCTACGTTCGGCCGCGGCCGAAAATCAGGGAGACGACAAATAGCACGATAAAAATCAGAAACAATACTTTTGCGATACTGGCTGCCATTCCGGCAATCCCAAAAAATCCCAAAAAGCCTGCTATCAGAGCAATAATTAAAAAAACCAGTGCGTAATGCAGCATATCTCTTCCCCAAAAATTAAGACAAATTTTGATTCAGATGATGGCTTTTTAAGCGTGCTGTTTATTTAGTGGCTTCGTGCCCGATTACGCCGCCAATGGCAGCTCCGCCCAGCGTGCCGATGGTGCTGCCACCGGTCAGGATGGCGCCACCGGCAGCCCCGACCCCCGCACCAATGGCGGTGTTTTTTCCCTGTTCGGACATCCCGCTGCAAGCGCCCAGGCTAAGCAGCAAACCAGCAATCGCAATATGACTCGAAATTCGTGTCCATGTTTTCATGCTGAACCTCCGTATTGATGGATTTTGATTCGGGTAAATTGATTTACGCTTGAATCTCGTTGGCTTGCAATTACGGTAACACGGGCATCATGGTTATTAATACCCCGTTTCATTGCAAACTTGGGAAGTTGTAACAATTGGCGGCTCGTTGTTTTGCACAGAAAGGCAGGTCAAGCCGTACTGCGTGTGGAGAAGACGAATAGGCCCGGATGCCTACGTCTTGATACAAATCGGATGGCATGGGTTAGGTGGGTTGCCCCTTTAGTGCCGTAACCCAACGGCCAGAATAAATGAGCTCATTGCTGGGCGAAGTAAAAATGGCGCAGGTAGAAGACCCTACATACCTATAACGAAATTGCCATCAGGGGGTCGTCTGAAGGGAACCTGGGAGTGCCATCGTTTAGTTTTTGAGGAATGCTGCCATCGGCCAGGCGCATATGAATATCCAGGTGGCGCTCGGATGGCTCGGCCAAACGACGGTAAAGTTCCCGGCAGACCATTCGGGCAGTTTGCCCTGGCCAATCGGTGGGCAATAAGACCTCGGGGAGTTCGGGGTCACGTAGCAGCAGGCGGCGGTAGTCGTGAATCAGCAGAATGCGTAGCAAAAAGGATTCTTCTGGCTCCAGGAGGGTATGGCGGTCGCGCCGCAGTTCGGCCAGAATCGGTAGATAGTCCGACACAAAGGCGGTGTAGGATTCAGCCAGGCGATCCAGGTTCCAGGCGTGGGAAACCAAATCGGCATCCGATGCCGTCAGAGCAATATGGGCGTCTGCTGCTAGCAGTGGTAATAAGTGGCCCACTAAATCGCCCAACCCGTCGGCTACCAACGTATCGCAGGCAGCCTCTAATTGGGTAGATGGGTGCACAAAGCATTCGTTGCCCAATGAGCCAAATCCCTGCCATTTTAGGGCCTGATGCAGGTGTTCGCGCTGACGGGTATCAAGTTCGCCCACAAGCAGTATCAGGCGCCAGCGACGATCCCAGATGGGTGCATGGGACGAATAAATATGTCGCGAAGCTTCTTCGAAGCGCCGGCGACCAGAATCGGTCAATACGTAGTCTGCCCGGCGGCCATGGCTATCTGCGTGCAACCATTGTTCTTTGCTTAGGCGATATACCGACGTGCGGATCAGCCTCTCATTTAGCCCCAAGGGCTGCAGTAATTGGATCAGGCTGCCCAGCCAGATGCGTCCCCCACGGGGCAGTACCGCATCACCAAAAAACGACATGATCAATGAGCCTGCGCGCACGCGCTGCTGTTGGTGAAAGGTATCGATGCGGTGCTGGATGGTGGGTATCAACGGATTAAGCAGGGCGTCAATGCCCTTTGGTTTTAGGTTAGCGGCCCTGTATGGCCGTATTCTGGATGGGGAAGAAACCTTCCTTGTGGATGAGTTCGTTCTGGGCACCCAGGGCGTGAACCGCAGCCAGACAGTCGTCGACGAATTCTGGGCTACCAGCAATGAAAATGCTGTGGCTGGAGAGATCGGGATATAAGCCAGCGAGCAACGTATTGATGCGACCGTGCAAAAAACCCTCTTTTTTCTCGCGAGTCAGTGTGATTTTATAGTCAAAATTACGATGCTTGGTGCGCCACCAAGACATCAGGCCTTGACCATATACGTCGGATTCCGTGCGCGCTGAAAATATCAAGTCTACCCGCTTACGGTATCCGCGTGCCAGTGCCGCCTCGGCGAGATCCATGATCGGGGCTAAGCCGGTACCGGCAGCCAGGCATAACACCGGGGTTTCGGCGGATGGGTCGCCAATAAATGTGCCATAGGCGCCATTGAGCTTGACACTATCGCCTATTCTTAACGTGTCGTGCACCCAAGTACTGGTGATGCCGCCTTCGGCTCGCGCCACTTGCAAGATGATTTCGCCATCGGAGCGTGGCGCGTTGGCAATGGAATAGGCCCGGTTGGGAATGCCATTCCGGTCGTCGCCCAGCGTGACGTATTGGCCGGGCCAGTAGCGGATGGCCTTGCCGACTGGACGCAAATGGATTTCCAGGGTTCGGCTGGCGACCTCTCGACGATCGACCAGCACGTACAGGGCGTTTTCCCGGGGAGGGAATAGTTTGGGGCGGGCATCAGCAGTGCCCCATTCTATGATCATTTCCTCGGAAATCTGTTTGCACATGCACATCAAGCCATAGCCCTGGCGGCGCTCTTCAGCAGTGAGGGCCATATCCATAACCATGCCTTGATCGTACTGGCCTTCCAAGACTTTCACCTTGCATTCGCTGCAGGTGCCTGCCCGGCAGTTATTGGGCAGGGCGTAGCCTGCGCGTTCGAGGGCCATGAGGGCGGTGTCACTTTCTTTCCAGTCGACGACCTTGCCGGAGGGTTGGATGACGATGCGTGCCATAAGTGCTTCCGTAGAGATAAGTAAAACTTGAAGTGCGAACCCGGCCGAGTGCGACGCACTGCGACCGGGCCTGGGTATGGAATAGAGATCAGCGGCTTAGAACACCGGGATGATGTCATCCATTGCAATGTCCGAAATTTCTTCGCCGGAGATGCCGACTTCGGGAATTGCAGGGAAGGGGATGTTGTAGTGATCCAGCACGCCCTTCAGGTTGATGATGGCGTTGCGCCAGTTCTCGCGTTTGGCGTCGTAGGTGGGAATGCCAAAGCCTGCGTTGCGGGCTACTTCTTCTCCTGCTCGCTGGTTTTCGATGAAGTCAGGCGGTAGATCCCAAAAATCTGCGGGCGGTTCGAACAGTACGGCAGACAAGAATAGGTAGCCAGCGCGAATCTGCTTGGTAACGATAGCGCGGTTTTCTTCGGATAAGCCTGGATAGTCGCGTTCCATCACAGCCATACAGATCGCCATATGGCGGCCTTCATCACGGCCCACGTTTTTAAAGGCTTCCTTGAAAACGGGTTCACGGGTGTTTTCGTGCATTTGTTTGAAGATGGTTGCTGCCGCGATTTCGCCCATTAGGAACGAACTGAACAACACCGCCAAATCGTATTTTGGGGCGGCGGTCTTGAAGCCGTTCCAGTAGCGTGCACCGTTGAAGTACAGCCATTTGGCATTTTTTTGCAGCCGGCGGCCCAGATCGGTTTTGGGCTCGTAGGTGAGCGGATCGGAGTGATCCAGAAGTTTGGTGATTGACAGGCCACACATGATCTCGTGGTTCTGTTCGTCGCTTGTGACGGAGAAAAAGCACTTGCGAACGGGGTCTTCTTCGTGGTCTTCGTAGGTTTTGATGAGGGCTGCGGCAAAAACCGGGGGGGCAGAAGCATCGAAGACTGACAGCAACGTCCACCAGTAGGCAATGGCTTCGCGTTCTTCCCAGGTGTAGCTTTCGACGTCGAAAGTGTCCCAGGGCAGTTCTTCTGGCTTCCAGTATTCGCGCAGTGAGGCTTCCCAGATTTCTTGCAGCTTGGTGGTCTTGCGTACCCAGGATAGTGGGTAGACGTTGGGTTGTTCAATTTCGGGCGGGAACTCCATCTTGTCCGCGAAACGTTCCTTGCTGGACATAAATACTCTCCTTGAATGGGGTGAGGTAGCGTGGTTCAGGCTGATTCGAATCATGTACGCCCGGCGAGTGCCGTGCATATCGACATCATGTTACTTAATAATCATGTTTGTCAAATTATTTGTATCATTTAATGATTAGGGTTTTCCTTAACCATAAAGAACATTGACTGATTTTTCTTCCAGATAACTCATAAGTTCAAGTAAACACTGGATATTAGTTATGCTGATGCATTCATTAGCAGATCAGATAAATAGAAGGCACTTGAAAAATTCCCACCAAAAAGTGATACATTATTCGTGCAAAACAAGTTTATTTAGTATTTTGATGTCAATAAGCCGGGAATTGACCGGCACCGGAGGACTCATGTCTCACCCCTTGCTGGATCAGCATCGTGCATTATTGGATCGTGCCCTGGACGCCATTGCCACGCGTGACTATTGGTCAGCCTTTTCCGAATCCCCCAGCCCCCGGGCGTATGGCGAAACCGCACCGGCAGAGGGCCGGGCCGCTTTCGAGGCCCATCTGGGTAGACCGTTCGAGCTCAATCAGCCTGGGCAGGTGAGCTGGCACGACCAGGAAGCTTCACCGTATGGGTGCCCCTTGGGGGTCCGCTATCCAGTGTCCGATCCTGCTGCTTTGGTGGAGGCTGCACAGGCCGCCATGCCAGCTTGGCAAGCACTGGGGGCCGGAGGCCGCGTCGGGATCTGTCTCGAGATTTTGCAGCGGCTGAACCGCCAAAGCTTCGAAATTGCCCATGCTGTCATGATGACCAGTGGGCAGGGGTGGATGATGGCCTTTCAGGCAGGGGGGCCACATGCCCAGGATCGAGGGCTGGAAGCCGTGGCTTATGCCTGGCGCGAGATGTCCTTCATTCCGGCACAGTCCTCGTGGGAGAAACCTCAAGGCAAGCATCCTGCCCTGGTCATGCAAAAAAACTACGAAGTAGTGGGCCGAGGTGTTGGGGTAGTTATTGGATGTGCCACTTTCCCCACCTGGAATACCTACCCTGGCCTGTTTGCCACCTTGGCTACAGGCAATCCGGTCATCATGAAACCACACGGCAATGTCGTGCTGCCCGCCGCCATTACCGTGCGTACCATCCGGGCGGTGTTGGCTGAGAACGGTATGGATCCGAATCTGGTCAGCCTGTGTCTGCCGCCAGATCGTCAAACTGCACAAGCCTTGTATCAGCACCCCGACGTGCACTCCATCGATTACACCGGCAGTAATGCCTTTGGTCAGTGGCTGATCGACCACTGTCGCCAGGCCCAGGTGTATGCCGAACTCGCTGGGGTCAACAGCATCGTGATTGATTCCACCGATGATTACACCGGCATGCTGCGTAATCTGGCATTTACGCTGTCTTTGTATTCGGGCCAGATGTGCACAACCTCTCAAGTGCTGGTTATTCCAGCCGGGGGCATAAATACCAACGATGGCCCCAAGTCTTATGACAGGGTTTGCCGGGATCTGGCCGATGCCGTCACTAAATTTCTATCTAAAGCTGAAGTCGCCCAGGCGGTACTGGGTGCGATTCAGTCTGACGCTACTTTGGCGCGTATCGAACAGGCTGCTCAGGGGGAAATGGGTCATGTGGTGCTGGCGCCACGTACCCTGCAATACGAAGAATTTCCTCAAGCCCGGGTGCGTACGCCTGTTTTGGTCGCGTGTGATGCAGTCGATGCACAGCACTATGCCCGAGAACAATTTGGCCCGATCAGTTTTCTGGTCAAAGTGGCCGACACTTCTGCTGCTCTGACCCTGATTGAATCCCTTACCCGCCAGCATGGCGCCTTGACTTTGGGTATCTATAGCCAAAGTGAAACTGTGATTGATTCTGCCATTCAGGTGTCCTGGCGGGCCAAAGTCGCCTTGTCAATTAATTTGACTGAGGGGGTGTTTGTTAACCAATCCGCCGCATATTCGGATTTTCACGGCACAGGAGGTAATCCGGCAGCCAACGCTTCATATGCAGACTCGGCTTTCGTGGCAAATCGCTTCCGTGTGGTTCAGCGCCGCCGTCATCCCTAACTACTGCATTTCTATTCGACATGACTTATCAACACATACAGTTCTCGATACAGAATGGGGTCGCACGCATCATGCTGGCGCGACCAAATAAGCTCAATAGCTTCACCGAGGACATGCACCTCGAGCTCCGCGATGCGTTGACCCAGGTGCAGAGCAGTATTGACGCGCGGGCCTTGGTGATCACGGGAGCCGGGCGTGGGTTTTGTGCTGGCCAAGACTTGGGCGACCGTGGCATGCAGATCGCGGTGGGCCAGGCGCCCGACCTGGGCGCCACCGTCGAAAAATTCTATAAACCGCTGATCCTGTCCCTGCAGAACCTGAGGGTACCGACGCTAGCGGCAGTCAATGGTATTGCCGCGGGTGCCGGGGCGTCTCTCGCCCTGGCCTGTGATTTGGTGGTGGCAAGTGAATCTGCCTATTTTCTGCAGGCTTTCAGCAAAGTCGGCCTGATTCCAGATACTGGAGGGACATGGCTGTTGCCTCAACGCATCGGCATGGCACGAGCCATGGGGCTTGCACTGCTTGCACAAAAGCTGCCCGCTCAGCAGGCAGCGGAGTGGGGTTTGATCTGGGCTTGCGTGCCTGATGCCGCATTCCAGGATGAAATCAACCGTTTGGCTGGTTTATTGGCCCAGGCCCCAACCCAGGCGCTGGTGCGTACCCGTCAGGCCATGCAGGCGGCGGCATCGCACACGCTGGAGCAACAACTGTCCATGGAGGCCGGCTTTATGCGTGAACTCGGCTGGCGGCACGACTACGCCGAGGGGGTCGCTGCCTTTCTTGAAAAGCGTTCTCCATGCTTTACAGGGGAGTAAACCATGGCTGCACTGGATCCCGGTATTGCGATTGGCGTCATTGGGGCGGGCACCATGGGTGCCGGAATTGCCCAGGTGGCGGCGATGGCAGGTCACCCGGTCGCCCTGTACGACACCCGTGAGGGTGTTGCTGATCGCAGCATCGCAGGTATCGCTGTTTCCCTGGAAAAGCTGGCTGCCAGGAAGAAAATCGATGCAAATCAGGCTGCTCGGGCGATTGCTGCATTACGGCCTGCTCAAAATCTGGAGGCACTGGCGGATTGTGGGCTGTTGATCGAGGCAATTGTCGAAAGCCTGGATATCAAAGCGCGGTTGTTTTCCGTCCTGGAAAATATTGTGTCACCCACTTGCTTGCTGGCAACCAATACATCGTCCATTCCGGTGACAGCGATTGGTGCTGCCCTGAAGCACCCGGGGCGTTTAGGCGGGATGCATTTTTTTAATCCTGCTCCACGCTTGCCGTTGGTGGAAATCGTGTCTGGCCTGGATACCAGCCACGACACTGCGCAATGTCTATTCGATACGGCAGCGGCTTGGGGCAAGTCCCCGGTGCTGGCCCGTTCTACACCCGGTTTTATCGTCAATCGGGTGGCACGTCCCTTTTATGGTGAAGGCCTGCGTTTGTTGCAAGAGCAGGCACTGGATGCGGCTACGCTGGATCACGTCCTACGGGCATGTGGTGGGTTTCGCATGGGCCCCTGTGAACTTACCGACTTGATTGGCCAGGATGTCAATGCGGCGGTTAGCCACAGCGTTTGGACCGCGTTTTATTATGCCCCCCGCTTTGAGCCTTCCCAGGTGCAGCAAGCCCTGGTGGATGGGGGGCGGTTGGGGCGTAAATCCGGACGAGGCTTCTTTGACTACTCTGCAGGTGCGGCTGTCCTCGCACCATCTTTGGCAAAGGCGCAGCCGTGTCCAACACACATCACTTTATTTGGAAGTAGCCCATTAGCCCGGGCTTTGGGCCAACGCCTACAGGCCGCCGGTGTGGTTTTACAGCTGTCTGCCGAGCATAGCGATGGGCGTATCGCCCAGGCGGATCAGGCCGTGGTGTACCTGACTGATGGCCGTTCGGCTACCCAACGGGCCCACGACCTCAACGAGCCCGCGACTGTGTTGCTGGATTTGTTGCTGGATCCTGACACGGCGAGCTGTATACCATTGGCCGCGGGTCGCCGATGCCCCTCAGCAGCAGTTTCCGCGGCCACGGGGCTATTGCAGGCAGCAGGCTTGGATGTCGTGCCCATCCGTGATGTGCCTGGCATGGTGGTCATGCGCACCGTAGCCATGCTGGTCAACGAAGCAGCCGATACGGTCAGCCAGGGGGTATGCACAGCGGCAGATGTAGATCGGGCGATGTGTCTGGGCGTTAATTATCCGTTAGGCCCTTTGGAATGGGGGGCCCGTATTGGCGCGGCCACCGTAGGGATGGTACTGACGCATTTACAGGTCGCTTACGGCGATCGCTATCTGCCTTGTGCAGCCTTGCAATCCTCCATTTATTCAGGAATCCCTATCCATGTCGCATGATGCCCTAGACCCTCAAACCCTAGCCGAGACCGTAGCAACGGCCATGTGGTCGCGTGACCATGCCGCCCATGCCCTGGACATGTGTCTGGATTCCATCGCCCCAGGTAGCGCACGCCTGTCCATGACAGTGCGTCCCGATATGCTGAATGGTCATGCCATGTGTCATGGCGGCATGCTGTTTACGCTGGCAGATACAGCATTTGCCTATGCCTGTAATAGCGGCAACCACAACACCGTGGCCTCGGCGGCCAATATCGACTTCCTGGCGCCGTCACATCAGGGGGATCGCCTGCAGGCGCATGCTCAGGTGCGCACCCAAGGAGGGCGCACAGGAGTCTATGACATCACCGTGCATAACCTGACATCCGGGCGTGATGTGGCGCTGTTTCGGGGTAAATCACACCGTATCCAGGGCCTGGTCACTGAATCTTTGGTAGCTGAAGCCAGCTGAAAACAAATTTAAATGAAATAGGAGACAAACTATGTCCGTAAACACGGCCCAAATTGGGGAATTGGCATCCATCGAAACTGCCAGCCGCGACGAGATCGCCGCCTTGCAGCTGCAACGCCTGCAGCATACCTTGCGTCATGTGTACGATAGCGTGCCGCATTATCGTCAGGCATTTGATACCAAGGGGGTTCATCCCGATGATCTGAAAACCCTGGCGGATATCAGCAAATTTCCCTTTACCACCAAAGAAGACCTGCGTCGCAATTACCCCATGGGGATGTTTGCTGTCCCGCGTAATCGCATTGCTCGCCTGCATGCGTCTTCCGGCACCACCGGCAAACCCACCGTGGTCGGCTATACCCTGAAAGACATTGATACGTGGGCCGAGCTGGTTGCCCGATCTATCCGGGCAGCGGGCGGTCGGCCTGGCGACACCGTGCATGTTGCCTACGGTTATGGTTTATTTACCGGAGGCTTGGGAGCCCATTATGGGGCTGAGCGGGCGGGTTGCACGGTGGTACCGATGTCAGGTGGCCAAACCGAAAAGCAAGTCCAACTGATCATGGATTTCAGGCCCGACATCATCATGGTGACGCCATCGTATTCCTTGGTAATTGCCGAAGAATTTGACCGCCAGGGGATTGCCCCGGAAGAAATTTCATTAAAGGTCGGTATTTTCGGTGCTGAGCCCTGGGGCGAAGGCATGCGTAACGAAATTCAGCATAGGCTGGGCCTGGATGCCGTGGATATTTATGGCCTGTCCGAAGTCATGGGGCCCGGTGTGGCCTCCGAATGTATCGAATCCAAAGATGGGCCTGTCATTTGGGAAGATCATTTCTATCCCGAAATTATTAACCCGGAAACCGGTGAATCTGTAGCCGATGGTGAAGAGGGCGAGCTGGTCTTTACCACCCTCACCAAAGAAGCGCTGCCGGTGATTCGCTACCGTACCCGCGATTTGACGCGATTGTTGCCACCCACCTCGCGTAGCTTCCGACGCATGGGTCATATTACCGGCCGCACCGATGACATGCTGATCATTCGCGGTGTCAACGTGTTCCCGACCCAGGTCGAAGAGCAGATCATGCGTGATCCGCTGCTCAGCTGTAATTATCAGATTGTGGTCTCCAAAGCGAGTCATCTGGACAATGTGGAAATCCGTTGCGAATTGCAGCACGAGGCGAATGATGTTTCTGCAGAGACCATAGCGCGGAGTGCGAAAAAACTCCAACATCAGATCAAGACAAATATCGGTATCAGCACCCAGGTTGCAGTGCTGCGCTACGGTGAACTCCCGCGCTCGCTAACTGGCAAGGCGCGGCGTGTATTCGATCAACGTCCTCGTCAGGAATAGCCATGCATGCATATCTCTGTGATGCCGTGCGCACTCCGATAGGACGTTATGCGGGCGCCCTGGCGTCTGTACGGACTGATGATCTTGCCGCACTGCCGTTGAAGGCCTTGATCCAACGTCATCCCAACTTGGACTGGTCGGCTGTTGATGACGTAATCATGGGCTGCGCCAATCAGGCAGGCGAAGACAACCGCAACGTTGCTCGTATGGCGGTGTTGTTGGCAGGCTTGCCCGAAACCGTACCGGGCACTACGGTCAATCGCCTGTGCGGTTCAGGTATGGATGCCATTGGCCTGGCCGCGCGCACGATCCGGGCGGGCGAAGCCCACCTGATGCTGGCTGGTGGAGTCGAATCCATGTCACGTGCGCCGTTTGTGGTGGGCAAAGCCGATAAAGCGTGGTCGCGGCAAGCTGCGATGTATGACACGACTATTGGCTGGCGCTTCATCAATCCCCTGCTGCAAAAAGCGTATGGCACTCATTCTATGCCTGAAACGGCAGACAACGTGGCGCGTGATTACAGCATTTCGCGTGAGGATCAGGACGCCTTTGCTGTGCGTAGCCAGCAACGTTGGGCAAAGGCCCAGGCTGCCGGGGTGTTCGCTGATGAAATCATTCCGGTGCGCATCCCTCGCCGTAAGGCTGAAGATCTAGTGATTGATACTGACGAGCATCCACGCCCCGATACCACTATCCAGGCGCTGGCTGGCCTCAAAGCCATTAATGGTCCTGATCTGACTGTCACAGCGGGTAATGCGTCCGGAGTTAACGATGGTGCTTGTGCAGTGTTGTTGGCCTCTGAACAAGCCCTTCGGCAATATCAGTTGACACCCCGGGCTCGAATTCTGGGGATGGCGGCGGCCGGGCTTGCCCCGCGCGTCATGGGAATGGGGCCCGCGCCTGCGGCGCGCAAGGTCCTGGCCCAGACCGGGCTCAGCCTGGATCAAATGGATGTGATTGAACTCAATGAGGCCTTTGCGGCCCAGTCGCTGGCAGTGATGCGCGATCTGGGTTTGGCTGATGATGCGCCTCATGTGAATCCTAATGGCGGTGCGATCGCCATGGGCCACCCGTTGGGTATGAGCGGTGCCCGGCTAGTGGCAACCGCCAGTGCGCAGTTGCTGCGGACTGGCGGCCGGTATGCCTTGTGCACTATGTGTATTGGTGTGGGACAGGGTATTGCCATGATTATTGAAAACCTTACCGCTACCCGAGGAGACAACTGATGAAAACTAAAACATGGCGTTGGATGGCCGGGCTTGCCCTGGTTTCGTTTGGGCTGACTGCGCAGGCAGCTGATCCGATTAAAATAGGCACGGTATTATCCATCACGGGCCCCGCCGCATTCCTGGGCGACCCAGAAGCTAAAACCTTGCAGATGTATGTTGAAAAAATCAACAAGGAAGGTGGCATACTGAACCGTCAGCTAGAACTTGTGTCTTATGACGACAGTACAGATGCTAGCAAGGCCAATAGTTTTACCAAGCGCCTGATACATGACGATCAGGTCGATGCCATCATTGGTGGAACCACAACTGGAGCCACCATGTCTATGGTGCCTTTGGTTCAGAAAGCCGAAATCCCCTTTATGTCGTTGGCCGGGGCTGTGGTTGTTATCGATCCCGTCAAAAAATGGGTCTTCAAGACTCCCCATACAGATCGTATGGCCGCTGAAAAAGTCTTTGAGGACATGAAAAAACGGGGGCTGACTAAAATTGCCTTGATGAGCGAAACCAGTGGGTATGGCCAGTCAGGCAAGAAAGAGTCTGAGCACGTTGCACCCCAGTATGGTATTGAGATCGTGGCCCAGGAAACCTATGGCCCTAAAGATACCGACATGACGCCGCAGCTGACCAATATCAAAAATAACCCGGATGTCCAGGCCGTCTTGGTTTTTGGCTTGGGCCAGGGGCCCGCTTTGGTGCAGCGCAATTACAGGCAGCTAGGCATCACTTTTCCAATCTATGAGTCGCATGGTGTTTGTTCAGATGAGTTCATCAAATTGGCGCGAGAGGCTGCTGAAGGGACCCGCCTGCCTTGTTCTGCACTGATTGTGGCCGAGGATCTGCCAGATTCTGATCGCCAAAAATCGGTGGTTACGTCCTACGCTGATGAATACCAGAAACGCTGGAAAACCGACGTGTCGGCTTTTGGTGGCCACGCGTATGACGCTTTAATGCTTTATATTGACGCGGTCAAGCGTGCCGGCACAACTGATACGGCCAAGGTGCTGGAAGCGTTGAATAGTACCAAAGGGGTAATGGGTACCGGAGGCGAATTTAATCTTTCGCCAACAGATCACATGGGTTTGGATTTGACAGCCTTTCGCCTGCTGGAAATTAAAAATGGCCAATGGACATTGGTAGATTGAAACCTGGCGTCTGGCTAAACATCGGGTTTAAAAAAACGGTACGGTGCTGAAAGGCCCGTACCGTTTTTAATGGAATTTCTTTGGTGCTTTATTTAAATGTCTTCCTGGGCAATCGCCATTGCTTCGCGCAGGATACTTAAGTTGCCAATGTGGTTGGCCAGCAATAAGACCAGACGGGCATTCACCTGCGTGCTCTGTTCATCATTCAAACCGTGGTGCAACTGCGTCAGTGCTTCGTAGAATTGGTCTCCGGGTGCGTATGGGCGCAGGTATTGCCGCCCCGGTTCGTGAAAATTAAGATTCACATTCAGGTTCATGATGCTATGCCTGGGCGGTTGCCTGGCTGATTGCTTCGCGTACCAGTGCGATGTCCAGATGATCCCAGCGGGCGGCAATATGCTGGTCGGGCCTGATCAACCAAACTGAGCCTGGCTGTGCATCATAGCGTTCGGCGAAACGCCCGGTGTAGTCTTCGATGACCATCAGGCCATGTAGCGAGCGCCCACCCTTTGGGGTAACCAGCATGACATCGACGGACAGATGGCCGCCATGCAGACTTTGTAGAGCAGTGCCATGTTCGACCCGGGTAGGGTCTTCAACATACACCAGCAGTTTGAAATCATTGCCTAAGCGGCTGAGCAGCCAGAAGTGATCGACCTGGGCGCGCATGGGACAATCGTCGCAAGGGGCGCCAGGCACCATATCGCCAACGTATGGGGTGGTATTGGGGGTATTCAAAGTAGACTCCTTTAGTACGGTAGGAACAGAAAGTCGCCCAGAATTCACCAGTGCCCGGGCAAAGGGATAATGCCGTGCCAAGCCCAATACGGCATCGCGAAAGGCCAGGGTGATCCTGGTCTTTGGGGTGATAAAGCTCATTGAGCGGGTCGAATTCTGCATATTTTCTTCGGCTGCTTTTAAACGTTCAGTCGAGTAAGTATCCAGTAGGTTTTCGGGAGCCAGCCCTTGAGTCACCAAACGCAGTTTCCAGCCAAGGTTGTCTGCATCCTGGATGCCTGCATTGCTGCCGCGCGCGCCAAAAGGCGATACCTGATGGGCTGCATCGCCGGCAAACAGCACGCGGCCATGGCGAAGGTGTGACATGCGGCGGCATTGAAAGGTATAGACTTCGACCCATTTCAGGTCGAAGTCGTGGTCTTCACCTACCATGGCCTGGATCCGGGGGATAACGTGATCTGGTCTCTTTTCGAGCTCAGGGTCTGCGTCCCATCCCAGCTGGAAGTCAATCCGCCAGGCGTTATCGGCCTGGTGGTGTAACAGCACGGATTGTCCCGGGTGAAACGGAGGATCGAACCAGAACCAGCGTTCGGAAGGGAAGTCGCTTTTGATGGTAATGTCGGCCACCAGGAAGCGATCCATGAATGGCGTGCCTTCGGTGTCCAGCCCCAAAGATCGGCGGACGGTGCTGCGCGCTCCGTCGCAAGCCACCAACCAATCCGCGGCGATTGAATAAGCACCCTCGGGAGTGTCAATTTGCAAGAATGCGCCGTCTGCGTCGGATCGCACGGCGGACACTTGGTTCTGGTAACGGATATCCAACAATGGCAGTGATTTCGCCCGTTGCAATAGAAAGTCTTCCAGGTAATATTGCTGCAGATTGATCAAGCCGGTGCGACGGTGGTCTGGTTGGGGCTGCAGGTTGAAACGGTAAATTTCTTGATCCCGAAAAAAAGTACGCCCAACGTCCCAACCCACTCCCTTATCGACGCACTCATCTCCCACTCCCAAGCGATCCAGAATATCCAGTGTGCGCTTGGCCAGGCAGATCCCGCGTGAACCCGCGACTTGGGCGTTATCCTCATCCAGCAACACAACAGGTATGCTGTGCTGAGCCAGATCGATGGCACAGGCCAGGCCCACGGGCCCGGCCCCCACAATCACCACAGGATGGCGCACGAGTTCTGTGACATGTGGCTCCGGGGCTGGCCGGCAGGCTTGCTTTTGCGGTTGGTAGGTGTGTGTCATTGGACTACATGCCTAAATAGGCGGCTCGAACTTGCTCGTTGCTGATCATTTCTTTGCCAGTACCCGAGAGCACGATGTTGCCGGTTTCCAGCACATAGGCCCGGTCTGAAATCCCCAGTGCGGAAAATGCGTTTTGCTCAACCAGCAGGATCGTGATGCCCTGGGATTTCAAGGTCTGGATGACATTAAAGACTTCGTCTACCAATAAGGGCGCCAATCCCATAGAGGGTTCGTCCAGCAACAGTAATTTGGGGCCGCCCATCAGCGCCCGGCTGATGGCCAGCATCTGCTGCTGCCCTCCCGACAGGGTGCCGGCAGGTAAATGACGTTTTTCGTGCAGGATTGGAAACATCTCGTAGATGCGATCCAGGTCACGTGAGATTTTGTCTTTGGCCCGTAAGTAGGCTCCTAGGAGCAGGTTGTCCTCGATTGACAGCGGGCCAAACACTTGCCTCCCTTCGGGGCTGTGGCAGATACCCGCTTGAACACGGCGGTCTGCGGGCAAGCGGGAAATGTCCTGCCCGGCAAACTGGATGATTCCTCCGCTCATGGGTTGGATACCTGAGAGTGTGCGTAGGAAAGTGGTTTTGCCGGCCCCGTTGGCTCCGACCAGAGAAACGAGTTCACCTTTATAGACTTCGAGACTGATGCCTTTGAGGGCCTGGATGCGGCCGTAGCTGGATTCGAGATCGGTGACCTGCAGCAGCGGTTTCTGGCTGGGCGCGCTGGCGGCCAGATGCCGGAAGCCACCGGCCTGGGTGGCGCCCAGCCCAATGGAATCCGGCGCCAGAGATACGATACGATGGTGCAGCTCGCGGTATTCGGTGCGGGCATCCTCGCCAAACAAAGGGTCCTGGTTATTGGAAAATGCCACCAGGATTTCGGCCCAGTCTTCTGGCAAAAGATATTTTTTGGCCAGGGAGAAGGCCTTGGTTTCTTCAGTGGTGACGTGTTGCTTCAGGTTGTCAATATATTGTCGTAGGGCGATGACGAATTCCGGCTGGGTGGTCGGTTGGCCGTGTTCCAGCAACTGGCGCATGGCAAGCAGGTGGCTCGGGCCGTTCATGTGCTCGGCTTCCAGGGCGTCCAGTACCGGCGCAACTTCATCAGGTGCGCGCAGGCGCATGGCTTTGAATAGGTATAGGTCTTCCTTGGCATGGTGACAGCCATCCATGAATTCTTGGATGTAGTCGAACAGGGCGTAAAAAAAGGCAGCATCCACCTGGGTGCCGGCTTGCAGTTCATCGATAACCAGGTCGATGGTTCTGGCTATACGCCAAAGATTGCGGTGTTCTTCCTGGATGATTTCAAGTGCGTGCATCTGTGACCTCTGATCAGGCGTGGCCGCCCAGGTAGGCAGCAATAACATCTGGGTTGCGCCGAACTTCAGCTCCGGTGCCTTCAGCCAGCCGTTTGCCGTAGTCCAGGACCAAAATGCGGTCGGATAGGTTCATGACCATTTTCATGTCGTGTTCAACCAGCACGACGGTGATCCCGGTGTCCGCAATTCGACGCACCAGGCCATCGACTTCCTGGGTTTCTTTCGGGTTTAGCCCCGCAGCAGGTTCGTCCAGGAACAGCAGGCGAGGCTTCATGGCTAGGGCTCGGGCGATTTCAAGGCGCTTCAAGGCTCCGTAAGGCATGCTGTCCGCACGGGCACCAACGTAGGCAGCCAAGCCAACAAAACCCATCAAGTCTGCGGCTTGGCGACGCAGTTCGGCTTCTGCACGACTAAGGGAGCGTATCCGCAACAGGGCTTTAAGCAGGCTGGTATCCAAGTGCTGGTGAGCCCCCACCATGACGTTTTCAAGCGCGCTCATGTTCATCCAGATTTGCAGGTTCTGGAAAGTACGCGCTATGCCGCGCCAAGCCAGATCACAGGGGCTGTGCCCCTGAATATCCTGGCCGCTCAAGCGAATGCTGCCAGCCGTGGGAGAGTACAGGCCTGTAATCAAGTTGAACAGCGTGGTCTTGCCTGCGCCGTTGGGGCCGATGACGGAATACACAATGCCTTCATCTACTGAAAAACTGACATCCTGCACGGCCCGGACACTGCCAAAGTGAATGGATAAGTTATTGACTTCGAGTAAGGGCATGGTGTCAGTTCTCCAGGTGCAGACGGGCTGCCAGCGTGGGGACGATGCCGCGAGGCAGGAAAATCATGCACAGGATGAGGATGGCTCCGTAGATGATGACCTCCCAACCTTCAAAGGTCGCCAGCAATTGGGGCAGGGCGGTTAGCAGTACTGCTCCCAGCACCGAACCGAACACCGAAGCCATGCCCCCCACTACCACCATGGTGATGAGCTCGATGGAGTGGAAAAAATTGGAGACGTCGGGAGTGATAAAGCCAATGTAGTGAGCCAAAATGCTGCCCATAATGCTGGCTACGACTGCCGAGAGGACAAAGATGGTTGTTTTATAACGAGGGACGTCGATACCCACCACCTGGGACGCGACCTCCGAGCCGTGCAGGCCCCGCAAAGCTCGGCCAAAGGGTGAGTTGATCAGATTCAGAGCACCCCAGACGCTTAACACCAACAAGGTTGCCACTACCCAGTACCATTGGCGGTCGAGCATGAGGGAGAAACCCGGGATCTCCATGGTGGGTACGGGCATTCCGTCTGGCCCGCCCGTATGAGCGGCTTCGTTGGTGATGACTATGTAAATAATGATGCCTAGCCCAAGGGTGGCCATGGCCAGATAATGGCCTTTCAAGCGCAGAATGGGGCGGGCTACCAACAATGCCAGGATGCCCGAACCCACGGCCCCTACCAGTAGGGCCAGCAGTGGGTGCATTGCAAAGTGCGTAGGCAGCACGGCACTGGCATACGCGCCCAGACCTACGAAGCCGGCATGGCCCAAGCTGATTTGCCCGGCGTAGCCCACTAGTAAGTTAAGGCTCAATACGATGATGGCATTGATAGCCATGCGGATGGCAATGTCGAGGTAGAAGCTGTTGGGTACCAGAAAAGGCACAACGAACAGAACAGCAACCAATATGGCCAGGCCGATAACAGAACGACGGTTCATGTGCTTACACCCGATCGGTTGAGCGACCGCCGAACAGACCGCGCGGCATGAAGAAGAGGATCAGCAGAATCAGTACAAAAGGGATTGCGTCTTTGTAGGCCGACGAGATGTACCCTGCGCCCATTGCTTCGAGGATACCCACCAGCAGCCCACCAACCACAGCTCCCAGGCCGTTGCCCAGCCCGCCAACCACCGCCGCAACAAAGCCTTTTAGGCCCAGCATGATGCCGACGTCGTAGGACGTTAATGTGATTGGGGTGATCAGGATGCCACCCAGAGCGCCCAGGGCAGCCGCCAGGGCAAAGCTCATGAGCAGTACCCAGCCGGTGCTGATGCCTACCAACTGCGCCGCAGCTTGGTTGATGGCGGTGGCTAACATGGCCTTGCCTGCCAGGGTGCGGGTGAAGAAATACCACAGCAGTGCCACGGCAATGGCCGTAATTCCGAACACCCATAGGCTTTGGGGTAGCAAGACAGCGCCTAAAGCGTTCAAGGGGGCATGATCCGAAAAAGGCGGCAGGCTGTGGGCGTTCTTGCCAAGCCATACCTGGGTAAGCCCGCGAATCACAAGTGATGCCCCGATGGTGATGATGATCAGGGTGACGGTATCAGCGTTTTTGATGGGCTCAATGGTCAGCTTTTCCATCAGTACCCCAACAATCGCGGGCAGAAAAACCGCTAACGCAAAAGCGGGCGCCCAGTGCATCCCTGATTGTGTGAAATACACGGCCAGCATGCCACCCAGCATGATGAACTCGCCTTGGGCGAAGTTGATAACGTTGCTGGCGTTATAGATCAGATTAAAGCCCAGGGCAGCCAAGGCATAGGTTGCCCCAACAGTGAGCCCTGAAAACAGGAACTGCAGAAATTCTGCTTGCACGAGAGTCTCCTACGGGGCTGGGGAAGAGCGTGATCCGCCAGATGCCCTTTTATATTACAAATTTATTGAAAAATAATGATGTTTTGTATCTATAAAAATGTAGAGGAAATGATTTAGCAGATCAATACAAGATGGCTAATATCTAACAGATATACGGGTAAACGAGCAATTAATTATGAGCTAAGCTAATTTATTTATTTGTATTCCTAATATATGATTCAAGTCTAAATATCACTAAAATATTTATTTGTTGGATAAATTAGTATCATGACGAGTATGGTTTTTTCATCGCATGGAATCGAAAGGCTTCAAAGGTTCCGCCTGATCTGCGATAACATTGGTTGAAGTCCATACTATCCATACCTATTGGACTGTCGTTGTTGCCAACACAGGAGGTTCAGGATGAACAGTAGACGCAGAACGTTTATGCAGGTGTGCGCAGGTGCGGCCGGGGTATCGCTGGTGCCAGGAATGGCAGCGGCCTGGCCTGAAGGCCGATTGATGCCGGTTTTGGCAAACAGCAGCCCTGATCAGGTAGAAAAATCCATCAAAGCCGGGTTTGGGGGAGGCTTCACGGTGTATCAGCAGGCCCGGGGCAAGGGCACCATACAGGCCACCATTGGCCATGGCAGCCGTCGTTATGTCGTGGTATCCAATAACCTGCTCGATTGGGCCGTCGTGTCCAGCAAATGATTGAGGGGCTTATGTCTACATCCATTAAAAGCATACGCATTCATCCCGGTATCGGCATGGCCCGGATGGGCAACAGCGACGAGTTCTTCATTGGCCCCGAGGCACCTGGGGTAGTGGTGGATCCCGGTGGCAAGGGCGGGCCTGGGCCCGATGGCGGTAGCTATCGCGATGCCGATATGCGCCTGAAGCGTCAGGCCCAGCGCTATCGTGTGTATGCCTATGATTCCGATGACAAGGTCATAGGTGAGCTTTCCACTGCTTCCGATCAAGTGAAGTCGCTGCATTGGCGCGTCCATGTGCGCAACATGAAAGCGGCCAATTATGCGTTTCAGGGGGCTTATCTGTTTGACCCCGACCAGTTGCGTAATCCGGGCATTCAGCCGGGCTTGAAACCCAGCGAACGTGATCAACTGATCATTGATCCTGGTGTGCAGACGATCGCCTCCGGGCAGCGTGATGCGGTGGTGTTGAAGGGGGATGTCTTCACTGGCATCAAAAAGGGCATGCTGCCTGGCACCTTGCGGTATGAAGGATATACACCTGCCGATGTCACCCAGGATGTAGAGGTTACTTATACCCCGGTGCATGATATCGAGCTTGGCCAGCTACGATTGGACGAAGCCGACCGCTTACTGTTTATCGCGTCGCCTGGCGGGGGTGAATGTGTCACCACCCCCAAGGTGGCTCTTTCCAATCCCAGTGAATTCCATAACCCGCCCAATGGCCCGGAGGGCGGCAAAGACCCGCTGACCAACCAGTTTGCGTATTTCAATATTCCCGGTTGGTGGGATGATACCTGTGGCGGCGAAATCGATGTCACGGTTACTTTGGCCGACGGTACAGTGCTTAGCACGCGCGATGGCGTGACCGCTGCGACGGATGAGGGCAGCCGCAATCCTGTGCGCGGTGCCTGGGTTGTGACCGCACCGCCCAAATATGCGCCACATATGATGCATGTGGTGTCCATTCTGGATCGCGTCTACGAAGCCTTTCCGGAGGTCTATCCGTATATGGGCCAGAAAACCAATTTTTACCGGGACGTCTATCCTGTGTTTGCCAAGGCGGTAAATTACGGCTGGGTGAGTGCCCAGGCGGCAGGGGTAGACCCCAGCACCAAGAACCTGGCGCATGGCCCCAAACAGCCCGGCAATCTGCTTAGCCCGGATTACATCAAGGTGTTGTCCAATCCTGGCGAAGACTTCAAAGCGTTGCGCCAGCGTATTTATACTTTGATGCGACATTCTGCCGGCACGCGTCACCGGTTGGTCGACTCTCTGTTACCTGCGCCGCCGATGCGACCCGACAGTTGGCAGGATCCGCAATTCTCCCGCAACGAAGATGAGCATCAGATGCCCAAGTTGTGGGGGTCGGGTGGGAAGCCTGCGCAAAACAAGCAACTGGGGGACAATTTCCCCAATCAGTTTCTGAGCCTAACCGATTGGCAGTTGCGCCATTTGCAAGACTGGGCCGAAGGCAATTTTGAAACCGGCACCCTACAGGCCCCGGCGGCTTTGGATAAGTTGCCACTGGCTCAACAACCACATGCCCTGGATGCTGCCGCGCTCGAACCCACCATTGGTGGGGGGTTCCACCCGGGTATCGAGTTTCCCTACCTGATCATCTACCGCGAGAAATTTGCCGCTGCCTTCCGCGTGGCGGGAGATATCGAGCCCGGCGCACTCAGTGCCTATATGTCCAGCCCCTGGCAGGGAGACTTCTGGTCTTGCAATACGGCCTGGTGGCCCACGCAGCGGCCTGATGTCGTGTTCCAGTACGACAGCAAAACCCAAGAACGTACGCACCGTGAGTGGTTCAGGGGTTATGACGAAACCGGTGAACCACTGTCGTCCACTGACGGGTATGACCAGATGCTGTATGCCTGGCCCAAGCTGGGGATGGTGCTGCCGCTGAAATCCGCCGATGGTGAACTGATGCGTGATAACGGCGAAGTTGTCTTTATCGAGCAAGAGCGCGACCCGGCTCTGGATCGGCCACCCGGCAAAGCGAGCTGATGGCCCCAGAGGCCTCAGTGGCGGGCACGCCCTGGGATGTCGTCATCGTAGGGGCGGGGCCCGCAGGCTGCGCCAGCGCTGTCACGCTGGCACGCTTTGGCTGGCGTGTACTGTTGGTAGAAGCCCGTGTCGCGCCGCGTTTCAAGCTGGGGGAGTCCATTGCCCCCGGGGCCATGGGCTTGGTGCGGCAGTTTTTGGGGGCGTCGATGGAGGCACTTGGAGGTGCCTCCGGTAGTTTTGAGACAGCTGGCAATGTGTCTGTATGGGTCGAGACACAGCCTGACACCACGGATTTTTTCTATACCGCCAGCGGCCACGGCCTGTGTGTCGACCGCCTGGCTTTTGATCAATCTCTGCGCGACCAGGCGGTTGCTGCCGGGGCGACCCTAATGATGGGTGGGCGCTTTATAACATGTGCCCTGCAAGTGGGGGGTACGCTGCGCTGGCGGGTGAAGCTGGCCCAGGCTGACGGAGAGTCCATGCATGAGGCTCGCTTTCTGGTAGATGCTTCCGGGCGTGCCGCTGTCGTGGGCCGTGCCCTAGGGGTGGCGTTTCATTCCTTGGACAGCCTGTTTGCCTACGCCCGGTGGTATGACACCGCTGAACCGGATGAGGATAGGTTCACCCGAATAGAATCCGGCCCTTCGGGCTGGTGGTACAGCAATCGGCTGCCCGGTGAAAAATCCCGGCGTTTGCTGGTGTTTCATACGGATCATGATTTGCCTGCCGCCCACCTGGCTGTGCAGCAAACGGGTTTTGATGCCGTGTTGCAGGCCTCCACCCATTTGCGCCCTCTGCTGCAGGCCAAAGGGTATGTGGCGGACGACACCCCGATCCGGGGGGCATCGGCAGGCAGCCAGCGCTTGCAGGATTTTGGCGGACAGGACTGGCTGGCTGTGGGGGATGCGGCCCAGGCCTATGACCCTCTGTCATCCCAGGGTATCTGGAAGGCCCTGGACAGTGGCAGCGAAGCCGGCCATCAGGTGCATTATCAGTTGCAGGCAGCTGTGCCTGCAGGCCATGCGCAGATCCAGATACAACATTATCTGGCCGGCCAGGCGCAACGCTGGAACCACTATGTGCTGCAGCGCAATTTTTATTATGCGCAGCAGCAGCGCTGGTCTGACGAGCTTTTCTGGCAGCGTCGGCGGGGCGACGGACGCTGATCGGCAGAGAGGCATGGAACAGCGTGCTGTGTATCCTCGATTTCCCGATCTGCCCGATGAGGTGGTTTTTTGTTTCTGGCATACTGGCTCCGATCAACTCATCGGAGGTCTGTATGTCAGACGCGCAAAGCAAGATTCAAGAAAGCAAGATCAGCCGTAAGCATCGTGCTCGAGCAGCGGATGTTGTGGGGCAGTTCCTTGCGATCAGAGCCAGCCTGAAACAAGCTGCAGCGGGCGGCGATGAGATTGATGACCTCGACGAGGTCGCCGCCCAGCTAACCGTGGCGGCATTCAAGCACGCCCAGAGGTAGTGATCGGCAAGTGACAAATGCGCCTCGCCTTTGATGAACTGACCTCCGGAAGTTGGACGGTCACAGGTTGGTTGGCCAAGGCCTGAGTTCGGTATTGCCACGGGACTCAGGCCTTTTGGTTTTGTCCTGACGCGTTCGTGATTGTAGTAGTGAATGTATTGATGGATATGGTTGGCGGGACGTATCGGCCTTGGGACTTGTCCTTGGCTGCTTTACGATGTGGGTTGCTCATGTGGCTGCAGTGCCCGGCTGCTTGGGCCGGGCGCCTCATGGTGGTTAAGGTAAGATGTTTTTCACATCTACAAGGAGATGCTTATGAGTTATGACAAGGTTGATTGGTCTGATGCCCCCGAGGCTGCGCAATGGTGGGCGGTAGACGGGGAAGGCTATGCTTATTGGCTGTGCGGGCCTAGAGCCGACGACTTCTCGCTTGACTGGGTGCAGGAGAGTTTCGATGCCCCCACGTTTGACTATACCGGTGACTGGCGGGAATCGCTTACCCTGCGCAGTAGCTAGTTCCATATGACCGTTCGAGTAGCCATTCTCGGAACCCTGGGACACCCGAGCGCCGCAAACGGTAGGCCAAATTGCTGGACACCATCAAGCGATCATTTTGCGCCCCCTAGTGGGGTTTTTATTTATGTGCAGTCAGTGCGGCATTTGTCAAAAGTATTTACATAGTGCTTGCATAGAGCCGGAAAGCAAAAACGCCAACCCCTAGGGATTGGCGTAAGTGCTTGATTCTATTGGTGGCCCCCCCGTGAGTCGAACACGGCACCAACGGATTATGAGTCCGCTGCTCTAACCAAGCATGAGCTAGAGGGCCTTGGAGGCGCGGATTGGACAGCCAATCTGGCCTGCCTGGAAAGCGGCAATTATCGCACAGGATCATCTGCTGGATGAGGGCTGCGCGATAGCGCCGCCGGGTGCGCCGGCATCTTGATCCGGCTTTTCGGCCAAAATGTGTCATCATCAAGGCCATGAGAAGTAGATGGGAGAACTGGGAAATGAGAATCTTGATGTCGTCTGCAACCGTGTCCGCCCGCATTGTCCGGGCAGCGGGGATGGCCGCTTTGGTGGCTTTGCTGGCAGCATGCCAGGCCGTGCCGCAGCATCAGCAGGCAGCCACCTCTGGTTCTGCGGTGTCTACGGCCCCAACAGCCCCTGCCTCCGGCCTGAACGCTCCTACAACCCGCAAAATAGGGCCAGTACAAACGCTTGCGGCAAATTCGCAGGCAACGGATGTCAGGGTGTTTTTAGCCGATACGCATGCGCATCCGGGGTGGACCCCCGTACCGCTCAAGCCCTCCGGGCTGTTGTATGTGCGCACAGATGCCATCGTCGATCGCAGTGATCTCATGGGCGTGCAATCAGCTGCAGATCAGGCCGGTGGTGGCGTGCTGGTTCTGATCCTCAGCAACGATGGCTTGCAGAAGCTTAATGCGCAAACCAAGGCTCACCCAGGCTTGCATCTGGCCCTTGTGGTGGGGCAGGTGATGCTGGCTGCACCGCAATACACATCGCCCATTACCCAGCAGCAGGTGGCATTTGGGGTTGGATCCGTTCATAACGCCGAGTTGGCTGCGCGATCCATTGCCGGGCTTCAGCAGCCCTAAGCGGTTTTCGGTAAAAGTGCAGATGCCTTTTCATCTGCACATATAGGGTTGTGCTGACAATTCCGGGCTGGCGTGTTGTTTCCGCCAGCCTGTTTTGTTGCTTCTACCCCAACTCGGCCGGGATCGGCCCAAATTTTGCTTGCCTGAATGGCGTGTGATCAGTGAAAATCTACGCATTGCGTATATAGGAACTCATCATGGCCGTTTCCCAACAAGTTTTTCTGCGCGATGCCATGCGTCGCCTGAACCTCACCCGGGATGTCTTTGCCGGACGCATTGGCGTCAAGCGCCGTGCACTGGATACCTGGCTTCTACCCGAAGGTTCTCAAGAAGCCCGTAGCATGCCCGAGGTGGTCTCGCGGTTTGTGACGGAAATCGTTGAAAACGAAACCCTGATGCAAAAGTATGCGCAAAGCGCACAAAGTGGCTCTTTGCGCGACCGCATTGCTGTAGACAATAAACATCAGTTGCTGTCTGTGGATCAGTTCAGCCGCGAGTCGGTGGAAGACCTGTTCCGTGTGGCCGATCTGATGCAGCCCATCGCCCGGCGGCACAAAGTGTCTCGTGTCCTTGAGGGCGCTGTACTGGGCAATTTGTTTTTTGAGGCCAGCACCCGCACGCGAGTAAGCTTTGGGGCCGCATTTTGCCGCCTGGGCGGCTCGGTGTGCGATACCACCGGGTTTACGTTTTCGTCGATGGCCAAGGGCGAGTCTATATATGACACCAGCCGGGTGATGAGTGGGTACGTGGATGCCATGGTGATCCGCCACCCAGAGAAGGGCTCGGTTGCAGAATTCGCGGCTGCCACCAATATCCCTGTGGTGAATGGCGGTGATGGCGCCGGCGAGCACCCCAGCCAGGCACTGCTGGATCTCTACACTATCCTGACCGAGTTCTCGCGTTTGGGCAAGCTGTTGGATGGCGCACATATCGTCATGGCGGGCGACCTCAAATACGGCCGCACCGTGCACTCGCTTATTAAGTTGCTGGCTTTGTATCGGGGGCTGAAGTTCACCCTGGTATCGCCGCCGGGGCTGGAGATGCCCGACTATCTGCTTGAGAAAGCCAGCCGCAATGGCCATGTGATCGAGCAGACACATGATCTGGCGTCCGGCCTGAAAGGGGCGGATGTGATCTACGCCACGCGGGTGCAAAAAGAGCGCTTCACGGGTGAGAGCCTGGAGGGGTATTCGGCCGAGTTTCAGGTAAACAAGGCGATTGTCGACGCGTGTTGTGGGCCGGATGTGATTGTCATGCACCCTTTGCCACGGGATAGCCGTGAAGGTGCCAATGATCTCAGTACCGATCTCAATCACGACTCCCGCCTGGCGATTTTCCGTCAGACGGATAATGGCATCCCTTTGCGGATGGCCATTTTTGCAGTCCTGCTGGGTGTCGAGGGGCTGGTGCAGCACTCGCTAAGGGATGTCACTTGGTTGCCGCCCTCTCATATCGGACCCGACGACAGCGTGTTTCACGGCCTGGACTAACGCCACAATCATTTTGTGGCGCTGCAGATGGACGGCCAGGCTTACTGGCCGTCTGTCCGAAAGCCGTCCAGGCTGGTCACCAGATCGTCCAGCAAACGGGCCAACTCTCCCGTCATCAGGGAAAAATCGGCATCAAATTGCTCGGCTTCGTTCGCTGTCTGGGCATCCTGGTGCTCTTTCAGTACGTCCAGGGGCGCCACGCGCTTGATGTCCAGTGTGTCGGTCAGCACAAACGAGACGCGATCATTCCATGTCATGGCCAGGCGCGTGCACTGTTTGCCGGCTTCAATGTGGCGTCGCACTTCGTCGGGGTCTACGGTTTGCCGCACGTAACGAACTGTCGCGCGGGATTCTCCGCTGGATCGCAGCTCGGTGTCCTGATCGATGGTAAAGCCGTCCGGAGCTTCGTTTTCGCTGAGCCAGCGCGTCATGGCAGCCCCAGGCGAGGTCTGCACATGCAAAGGCAAAATGGGAAAAGGTGTCAGGGTTTTGGCCAACAGGCTCAGGACCTCATCGCTGCGGGCCACTGCAGCCGCGTCGATGGCAACCCAATGGTTGATGGTATCGATCCACACATGGGTGTCGTGCGCGATCACAAAAGCGCGCGGGAGCAGCTCCATGGTCATCTGCTCCTTGATGTCCTTCATTTGCTTGCGGCCGGGCTTGTAGCCTTGCTGCTCTTCGATTTGTTGAGCCCGGGCACGGCTGGCCTGGTTGATAACGGTAGTAGGCAGAAGTTTTTTTTCTGTTTGCAGTCGCAGCAAGATCTGGCCGTGCTGACCATAGGCCAGGCCACTGTCATCGCGCGGCGGCATCCAGCCGGATACCTGGCTATCCTGGCTGCTGCCAGGACGAAACGCCAGGGGCTCCAGGGCGGTGTCCAGGTCTGTCAGGGACAGTGAGGCATTGGGGGCAAGACGATACAGCTTCAGATTCTTAAACCACATGGCAGTCAGCAAGAGAGGGCGTTGGAAACAGGGCCCTGATTGTACGCGATGGGTGCGGTTGGCTGCCGCAAGCGTGTGCGGGCATGGATCATGCAATGCCGGCACAAAAAAGTGGCCCGGTCGAGACCGGGCCCTGAGAAGCAAAGTCCTGACACAAAAAGGCTCGCGGGGGGTGCCAGGACAGCGGTGCAACAAGCGGGATCTGGCCTGGGACGCAAGGGGGAACAAGAGAACCAGGGCACAGGCTTGTTGCACAGGCGCAGTTTAATGAAGAGTGCCTGACGAAACTCTGAATCAACGCGCGGGTTTTGGTGTGTATCAATGGGCGTTGAGATCGTTATGGCGTGTTTCGCGAATAAAGAGCATCCCCACGACCAGCGTCATGGCGCACACGATCACCGGGTACCACAGGCCGTCGTACATATCGCCGGTGGTTGCTACCGTAGCAAAAGCCACCGGCGGTAAAAAGCCGCCAAACCAGCCGTTGCCAATGTGATAAGGCACGCTCATCGAGGTATAGCGGATGCGGGTGGGAAACATCTCTACCAGCATCGCTGCAATGGGCCCATACACCATGGTTACCTGCAATACCAAAAAGAACAGCAGCAACAGTACCATGATGTAATTGATTTGCGAGGGGTCTGCGTGCGCTGGATAGCCGTGGCTGCGGATGGCTTCTCGCAGGCTGGCTTGCAGCACGGATTCTCGCAAGGCAAATTCGGCACGTGACAATCCGGTGCCTTCAAATGAATCAATGCGTTGGTCGCCCACCATCGCGTAGGCCACCGAGCCAGGCGGCGCCGGCTGATTGATGTAATGCACCGAATGGCTGGCCATAAAGGCCTTCAGGAGATCGCAGGAGTTGGTAAACGACGCGATTCCCACTGGATTGAATTGCAGCGAGCACGCATTGGGGTCGGAGACCACATACACGGGGGCTTGCTGCTGGGCACGCTCGAGTGCCGGGTTGGCATAGTGCGTTAGCCCCTTGAACACCGGGAAGTAGCTCAGGCAGGCGATCAGGCAGCCGGCCATAATGATGGGTTTGCGGCCGATGCGGTCGGACAATGCTCCAAACACCAGGAAAAACGGGCAGGCCAGCAGTAAGGATAAAGCCACCAGGATATTGGCCAGGTTGGCATCTACTCGCAGGCTTTCAGTTAAAAAATAAAGTGCGTAAAACTGTCCTGTGTACCACACCACCGCTTGCCCGGCGGTCAGGCCGATCAGAGCCAGCAGGATCAGGCGCAGATTGCGCCACTGACCAAAGGCCTCTTTGATTGGGGCGCGCGATACCCGTCCTTCAGATTTCATTCGGGTAAAGGCGGGCGACTCGTGTAGGCGCAGCCGGATCCACACCGAAATGACCAGCAGCAGGACGGAGATCAGGAAAGGCACGCGCCAGCCCCAGGACTCAAAGGCTTCTTGCCCCAGGGTGGCCCGGGTGCCCAGCACCACCACCAACGACAGAAACATCCCGGTGGTGGCAGTGGTCTGAATCCAGCTGGTAAAGAAGCCGCGTCGGTGGTTGGGTGCGTGTTCTGCAACGTAAACGGCTGCGCCGCCGTACTCACCACCCAGGGCCAGCCCCTGCAACAGCCGCAACAACAGCAAGATCATGGGTGCCGCGATGCCAATGGAGGTAGATGCTGGCAGTACGCCCACTAGAAAAGTGGATAGACCCATGATCAGGATCGACACGACAAACGCGTATTTGCGCCCCACCATATCGCCCAGTCGGCCAAAGATCAGTGCCCCAAACGGACGGACGGCAAACCCGGCGGCAAAGGTGAGGAGGGCAAAAATAAAGCCTGCAGTGGGGTTGACCCCCGAGAAAAAATGCTGGGCAATGATGGCGGCCAGAGAGCCGTAGACGTAGAAGTCATACCACTCGAAGACCGTACCCATGGAGGATGCGAGAATCACCCGACGCTCTTCATGCGTCATGGGGCGGCGGTCATCCTCCGTTGGGTCGGGATCCAGGGTTTGGGAAAAGTTCATGTGCGAACCTGGGGAACATAGTCTCGTGGAAACGACACACGCAGCCGGGTGCCTGCGCTGTAGGGGTCCCGATGGTTGCCCGGGGGAAGGAAGTCGATACGTGCCTGGTGGTGATCTGCAACTTCGCGGACGATGGCCAGCCCCAGGCCACTGCCTTCGGCCTCGTGGCCCAAAATACGATAGAAGCGGTCGAAGACGCGGCTTTGTTCTTCTTGTGGGATGCCCGGACCGTTATCCTGCACTTCGAGACACACCCAGTCTTTGTCGGCCTGGGTGCGAACCGTTACCTGGCCGCCTGCCGGGGTGTACAGCAGGGCATTGTCGACCAGGTTGTTGATAAGCTCGCGAATCATCACCGGATTGCCAAAGACGGGCAGGGCCTCGCCGTCGGTTTCAAAGCCCAGATCGAGCCCGCGGCCGATGGCCGTTTCAACCCATTGGCCAGTGGCTTCCTCGGCTAGCGCCCCAAGATCCAGTTGTTCTGTGGTGCGCGACTGATTGGGGTCGAGGGATTCGGCGCGCGCCAGCAGCAGCAACTGGTTAACCAGGCGGGTGGCGCGCTGGGAGCCCGTGATCAGTTGACTGAGACTTGCGCGCATGCGATCAGGCTCGTGCTCGCGCAAGGCGATTTCGCACTGCGTGCGGATACCCGCCAGTGGCGTTTTTAACTGATGTGCCGCGTTGGCCACAAAACGTCGTTGGGATTCGATAGACGCGGAGAGGCGATGCAGCACATTGTTCATGGCAGCAATCAGGGGCACGATTTCTGCCGGGGCGAGGTCGTCGCGGATGGGGGAGAGGTCGCTGGGCTTGCGCCTGCGCATGTGCTCTTGCAACAGGCTGAGGGGCTCGAGGCCTTGGGTGAGGCCAAGCCCTGCCAGCATCGCCGCCAATGGCAGGATGATCAGCTGCGGGGTAAGCATGCCGGTGAGAATTTCTTGCTGCAAGGTGGCGCGTGCTTCGGCTGGCTCGGCCACAACCGCGAGAAACCCCAGGCCGTCCTGGTCGCGCCCGCCCCATAGATAGGCCAGACGCAATGATTGGTGGTTGAGCGTGGCGTTTCGGTAGCGGATCTGGTCGATATCGTAGGCCCAGTTCTCGGGGGTCGGGATGAGGGGGTCTCCGGCCATCAGGTGGCCGTTGGCATCCAGGATCTGCCAGGTGGTGGGGCTGTCTTCACCACTGCCGGCCAGTACGGTTCGGGCGGATTCTGACAGCGTAATTGGCTTGCTCAGGCGTTGTTGCTCAACTTCGTGTCGCAGCAGGCGCAAATGGCTGGCCAGTGTGCGGTCGTAGGGTGAGTTGGCGATATTGAGAGAAATAAAGTAGGTGATGACGATGCCGATGGACCACATCACAAACAAGGGCACAATCATCCACAGCAGGATGCGTCCCAGCAGGGTGGGGTGCCGGCCGGTGCGGCGCCAGCGGCGGCTGTTGGGGGAGGACGCGAACATGGGCGACGTCAGTCGACCGCCGTGGCGTCTGCCGTTTGGTGACGGCTTTCAGGCTCGAGGCAGTATCCCAGGCCTCGCACAGTAAGGATATGGAGATCGGCAGGCTCGATTTTTTTGCGTAGCCGATGAATGTAGACTTCGATGGCGTTGGTGGTGACTTCTTCGCCCCATTCGCATAGCAGGTCTACCAACTGGTGTTTGCTGATCATGCGGCCGCTGCGCGATAAAAAGATTTCCAGTAGGCTGGTTTCGCGGGCGGAGAGCTCGATGGGGACGTTGTTGATGGTGGCGATCCGGCCATTAAGGTCGAATTGCAGGCGCCCGTGACGCAGCACCGAGGCCCGGCCCCCGCCATGGCGGCGGATCAGGGCGCGCACGCGGGCTTCGAGCTCGGTGAGCGCGAAGGGCTTGGACATGTAGTCGTCGGCGCCCAGATCCAGGCCTTCGACCCGTTGTTCGATGGAATCCGCTGCAGTCAGGATCAGTACCGGTAAAGGGGTGCCTCGCTGGCGCAATTTGCGCAGCACCGCCAAGCCGTTGAGTCTTGGGAGCCCGAGATCAAGAATCAGGAGGTCGAAGGTTTGCAGCTGCAGGGCGGAGTCGGCGCTGGAGCCGTCGTGGACCACGTCCACGGCATAGCCGTCGTAGCGCAGCGATCTGGACAGCCCGTCCGCAAGAATGCTGTCGTCCTCGGCAATCAGGATACGCATGGCGGAGATGACATCGATTGGAAGGGTTGGGGTGCCAGGCACCCGGTTGTTTCGGATTGTCGCATGGGCCCCGACCCTGCGTCATTTAGGGTTAACGATGGCCGTTTATACAGCGGATTCTGGACAACAGTGTCATAACTGGTGTTTTATCCAGTATAATTTAATGCAATAATTTCTCTCATGACTGCAGCCAAACCTGTTTTACGTAAAAGGAACCCACCCATGGACGAACGCACCAGCAAGGCCAACCCCGAACGCGCCAAAGCGCTGGCTGCCGCGCTGTCACAGATCGAAAAGCAATTCGGCAAGGGCTCGATCATGCGCTACGGCGATAATCAGATCGAGCACGACATCCAGGTGGTCTCTACCGGTTCCATGGGGCTGGATATCGCATTGGGTGTTGGCGGCCTGCCGCGCGGCCGGGTCGTCGAAATCTACGGCCCCGAGTCCTCAGGTAAAACCACGCTTACCCTGCAGGTCATTGCCGAAATGCAAAAAATTGGCGGTACCTGCGCATTTGTCGATGCCGAGCACGCACTCGACGTGCAATATGCGTCCCGCCTTGGGGTCAACCTCGAAGACCTCCTCATTTCTCAGCCCGACACTGGCGAGCAAGCCCTCGAAATCACCGATGCGCTGGTGCGCTCGGGGTCGGTCGATCTTATCGTCATCGATTCCGTCGCTGCATTGGTGCCCAAGGCCGAAATCGAAGGCGATATGGGCGATTCCCTTCCCGGCCTGCAAGCCCGTCTGATGAGCCAGGCGCTGCGCAAGCTCACAGCCAATATCAAACGTGCCAATTGCATGGTGATCTTCATCAACCAAATCCGCATGAAAATTGGCGTGATGTTTGGCAACCCCGAAACCACCACCGGCGGCAATGCACTCAAGTTCTATTCTTCAGTGCGTCTGGATATTCGCCGCATTGGCTCCATCAAAAAGGGCGACGAAGTCGTGGGCAATGAAACCCGCGTCAAGGTTGTCAAAAACAAGGTGGCGCCGCCGTTCAAGCAGGTCGAGTTCGACATCATGTATGGTACGGGCATCTCCCGAGAAGGCGAGATCATCGACCTCGGTGTGCAGGCGGGCCTAGTCGATAAATCCGGTGCCTGGTACAGCTACAACGGCGAGCGCATCGGTCAGGGCAAGGATAACGTGCGCGAGTACCTTAAAGAGCACCCCGACATGGCCTTCGATATCGAAAACCGTGTTCGAGAGCACATGGGCATTTCGCTTCGGGCCACCCCTGCCGGCGACGTTGCGGCCAAGGCAGATGCCGATTAAGGCATCCCGTCCTGCGCTTAGCCTCAAGGCCCGGGCTATCGGCTATCTATCCAGGCGAGAGCACTCTCGTCTGGAGCTCCAGCGCAAGCTGTCTGCTTATTCCGATGACCCCACCGAAATCCAGGCTGTTCTCGACGAACTCGAACACCAGCATTGGCAATCCGATGCCCGGTATGCGCAGGCCTACGCACACCGTACGGCTGCGCGTCAGGGAGCCCGCCGCATCATGGGTGCCCTGCGTCAGCAGGGCCTCTCAGACACGCAGCTGGCCGATATCCAAGAAAACTTACAAGCCACCGAGCCCCAGCGCGCCCAAGAAGTGTGGCAACGCAAGTTTGGCGCCTTGCCGGCCGATGCCCGAGACTACGCGCGGCAGTACCGTTTCCTGGCCGGCCGGGGGTTTTCGTCTGGTGTCATCTCCAGGCTGCTGTCTGGCCGTGACATGGATGGTGATTTCACCGGGCACTCTGGCAGCAGCCCCGACGACGTCATCCTTGACGAGCCGGGCGATTATTAACCTCTTGCGCGTACGTCTGCTGCGCGAGGGTTTGCTGCAATTGCCCTGGCTCCCGTCCTGACGCCTGCCTTTCTCTGCCAGCGGCCCACCAAAATTACTGGCGTGCCTGCCTTACTGGCGTGCCTGCCGGATGCCCGGCAATGTCTCAAAGCAGGTGCGTCTGGCCTGCTCCACAAACGCTTGCATATAGGGTGTGTCGTTGTCCTCGGTTCGCCGGCCTGCTTGCAGAGTGCGCCAGATGCCCTGGCCCAGACGGCAGATTCTCAAGCCTGGCAGGTTTTTGTATTCATCCAGTGCCCAGCTGGGCAGGGCGGCTACCCCACGACCACTGGCCACGAGCTGCACGATCATAGGGGTCAGCTCTGCTGTACGGATGCCCACCGGGTCGATGCCGGCGGGATCCAGAAAGGTAGTGAAGATATCCAATCGGCTGCGTTCAACCGGGTAGGTAATCAGTACCTGTGTGGCCAGATCTTCCGGCTCTACCGGGCGTGCTTGGCCGATGTCGCTTTGTCTGGGCACTGCCAGCACCAGTTCGTAGGTAAAGAGCGGTGTGTAATCCACTGCATCCAGCGTCTGGGGGTCGGAGGTGATCACAATGTCCAGATCACCTCGGGTCAACGCAGGCAGCGGCGCAAATGAAAACGCGGCAGACAGATCCAGAGAGACCTCCGGCCAGTCTTTGCGAAAGGTGTCCAGCGTGGGCATCAGCCACTGAAAGCACGAATGGCAATCGATGGCCACATGCAGGCGGCCCGCTCGTCCGGCCGCCAGGCGTCGCAGCTCAAGCTCCGTGGCTCGAATCCGCGGCAGCACATCCTGAGCCAGAGCCACCAGCCGCAGGCCGGCCGTGGTAAGCCCTGCCGGACGGGTGCGGCGATTCAACAAAGGTGTCTTTAGTCGCACTTCAAGATCGCGCAACTGATGGGATAAGGCGGATTGGGTGAGATGCAGGCGTTCGGCGGCCTCCTGCAGGCTGCCGCCGTCGCGGATGGCTAGCAAGGTTTCCAGATGTCTAACTTCTATCATGAATTTTTCTCATGTTAAGAGTGCAGGATTTAGTTTTTTATTTCCTTGAACCATAGGCAAAATATCATTGGTTGAAGAATTCTAAATCAAATGAGCGATAAACATGACAGTTATTCATAATCTTGGCTTTCCGCGTATTGGCGCACAGCGCGAACTCAAGCGCGCCCAGGAAGCCTATTGGGCAGGGCGAGCAGACCAGCAGAGCTTGCTGGATACCGGGAGCGCCTTGCGGGCCCGCCATTGGGAAGCCCAGGCGCAAGCAGGCATGCAATGGGTGCCGGTGGGTGATTTCGCCTGGTACGACCACATTCTCGAGTGGACGACCTTGCTGGGCGCAGTGCCAGCCCGTTTTGGTCAGGCCGATGATGCCCCTGTGACGCTCGATACCTTGTTTCGGATGGCTCGTGGCCGGGCGCCATCCGGTACGCCTGCAGCCGCCTGCGAAATGACCAAATGGTTTGATACTAACTATCACTACATCGTGCCCGAGCTACACCCGAACCAGACGTATCGCATTGCCCGGGAATCCCTCTTTGATCAGGTGGCCGAGGCTCAGGCCCTGGGCTATCAGGCGCGGCCCGTTATTCCGGGGCCCCTGACCTGGTTGTGGCTGGGTAAGGGCGATGCTTATACCGAAGGGGTTGCCGACAGCCGTAAGCTTGAGCTGCTGTCTGCGCTGCTGCCGGTCTATGAAGAAGTGTTGCAGCGTCTGGCAAAGCAGGGTGTGGACTGGGTGCAGATCGATGAGCCGATTCTCGTGCTGGATCTGCCGCCCAGCTGGAAGCACGCCTTTGCCGACGTCTATCAACGCCTTGCTCAGAAAGGGCCCAAGCTGCTGCTGGCCACATACTTTGGCAGCATCGAAGGCAATCTCGACGCATTGCGTGCGGCGCCCGTGCAGGGTGTGCATATTGATCTGGTCAGGGCTCCGGGGCAACTGGCCCCGGTTCTGGCTGCTTTGCAGCCGCAACAGATCCTTTCGGTGGGGGTTGTGGATGGCCGCAATGTCTGGCGTGCGGATCTTGACGGTATTCAGGTGCAAATCTCTGATGCGCGGGACCAGTTGGGCGAGCGGCTTTGGTTGGCGCCATCGTGCTCGTTGCTGCACACGCCAATTGATCTGGCCCTGGAAACAGGCCTGGATGCCGAATTGCGCAGCTGGCTGTCCTTTGCAATCCAGAAGCTTGATGAGCTCAAATTGCTCAAGGCTTTGCTTAGTGGCGGTGCAGACGCCTCCGAGCAGGCGACGCTGCAGGTGGCCAGGCAAGCGCTGAAGGATCGTGCCGGATCGCGCCGTATTCACCGTGAAGATGTTGCGCGCCGTCTGGCGACATCAGACACCATCAGCCGCGCACGTGCGCCGTTTGATGAGCGGATTCGTGTGCAACAACAACGCCTGGGCTTGCCCCGGTTTCCAACCACCACCATCGGCTCGTTCCCGCAGACGCCCGATATCCGTGCCCTGCGCCGTGACTGGCGGGCAGGCACGCTGGGAGATGCTGCCTATGAGAAGTCCATCCGCGAAGAAATCGAGAAGGTCATCCGCTTCCAGGAATCGATCGGGCTGGATGTGCTGGTACATGGCGAGCCCGAGCGCAACGACATGGTGGAATACTTTGGCGAGTTGCTAGCCGGGTTTGCGTTTACCGCCTATGGTTGGGTGCAAAGCTATGGCTCGCGTTGTGTGAAACCACCTCTTATTTTTGGGGATATTGCCCGCCTGGCACCCATGACGGTCGCCTGGTCTGCATATGCCCAGTCGCTTACCGACAAACCGGTCAAGGGGATGCTGACGGGCCCGGTAACCATCCTGCAATGGTCTTTTGTGCGCGACGATCAGCCGCGTGAGGAAACCTGCCGGCAGATTGCCCTGGCATTACGTGATGAGGTGCATGATCTGGAACAGGCAGGCATCACCGTGATCCAGATTGATGAGCCGGCGTTTCGGGAGGGCTTGCCCCTGCGGCACGGTGATTGGGCCGCCTATTTGGCGTGGGCGGTGGACAGCTTCCGGCTGGCCACCAGTGGTGTACGGGACGACACTCAGATTCACACGCATATGTGCTATTCCGAGTTCAATGACATCATCAAAGCAATCGCCGCCATGGATGCCGATGTCATCACGATCGAAACGTCACGGTCCAATATGGAGCTTTTGGGCGCTTTCGAGGCATTTGCTTATCCCAACGACATCGGGCCAGGGGTCTACGATATTCACTCGCCCAATGTTCCCAAAGAAGCATGGATGGTGGAGCTGATCCGCAAGGCAGCGCAGCGTTTGCCGGCCGAGCGCCTATGGGTAAATCCGGACTGCGGCCTGAAAACCCGGGGCTGGCCGGAAACCAGGGCGGCCTTGGAATCCATGGTGCACGCCGCCAAGACCTTGCGTCAGGCAGCTTAAGGGGCACGGACATAAGCAAAATGGTATGCACGTTATAATCGAAAGATTAACCAGTTTTTAGTCGATTGCATTTCCATGGCTTTGTCCGACCCGGCGTGTCCCCGTCAACCCGTGCATACGCGTACTATTCGCGTGCAAACCTATGCACGGGAGGACGGGCTGTGGGATCTCGAAGCCCAGCTGATCGACACCAAGGCCTACGATTTCCCCATGCATAGCGGGCGCACCCATAAAACGGGTGTGCCTGTTCACCACATGCATCTGCGTGTCACCATCGATGCGCACTACACCATCACCGACGCAGAAGTTGCTTACGACGCGGCGCCTTACGGCGAATTCTGCAGTGCGATTGCACCCGACTACAAACGGCTGGTGGGCCTTAATCTTCTCAAGCAGTTTCGCCATCAGGTGCGCGAGCGCTTTGGCCGCACGGCCGGCTGCACGCATGTCACCGAGCTCACTAATGTATTACCGACGGTTGCCATCCAGACAATGGCTGGTGAGCGCCGGCAGCAAACAGACGGCCAGCGGCCTTTTCAGCTGGACGGCTGCCATGCATTGCGGGTCGATGGGCCTGTTGTGCAAGCCCATTACGCACCCTGGTATGTTCCTCCGGATGCGCAACATGAAGGCTAGACTTCCGGGCCTGGCCCAGGCCTGTGGTCCGAAACGGGCTACGGGTGGTTTTCTTTTTTCTTCAATGACAGGTAACTCATGAAAATTCACGAATATCAAGGCAAGGAATTGCTGAAGAAGTTTGGCGTGACTGTCCCGCGCGGCATCCCCGCGTTTTCGGTCGACGAAGCAGTGGCAGCCGCCGAGAAACTGGGCGGCCCTGTGTGGGTGGTCAAGGCGCAGATCCATGCTGGTGGTCGTGGAAAAGGTGGCGGCGTCAAGTTGGCACGTTCCATCGAAGAAGTCCGCCAGTTGTCGTCCGAGATTCTGGGCATGCAACTGGTCACACACCAAACCGGCCCAGAAGGCCAGAAGGTGGGACGCCTGCTCATCGAAGAAGGCGCGGACATCAAGAAAGAATATTACGTCGGCATTGTCACCGACCGCGCTTCACAGCGTGTGTGCGTCATGGCGTCCAGCGAGGGCGGCATGGAGATCGAAGTCGTTGCCGAGAAAACACCCGAGAAAATCCTTAAAGTATTTGTCGATCCGGCCACGGGCCTGAACGACGCAGACGCCGCGCAGCTGGCGCGCGGCATTGGTGTGCCCGACGCGTCGGTGGCCAAGGCGGCTGCCGAGTTTCAAAAGCTGTATCAGGCATACTGGGAAACCGATGCCTCTCTGGCTGAGATCAACCCCTTGATCCTCGAAGGCAACGGCAATATCAAGGCACTGGACGCCAAGTTCAACTTCGACGCCAACGCTTTGTTCCGTCATCCTGAAATCGTCGAATACCGCGACCTCGCCGAGGAAGATCCGTCCGAGATCGAAGCCAGCAAGTTCGACCTGGCCTACATCCAGCTGGACGGCAACATCGGTTGCCTGGTCAACGGTGCCGGGCTGGCCATGGCCACAATGGACACCATCAAGCTCTTTGGTGGCGAACCCGCCAACTTCCTCGACGTCGGCGGTGGCGCCACAGCCGAGAAAGTGACTGAAGCCTTCAAGATCATGCTCAAGAACAAAGGCGTCAAGGCCATTCTGGTCAATATCTTTGGTGGCATCATGCGCTGCGATGTGATTGCAGAAGGCGTGATTGCAGCGTGCAAGGCCGTCAACCTCAGCGTGCCGCTGGTGGTGCGCATGCGCGGTACCAACGAAGAACAAGGCAAGCAGATGCTGGCGGCTTCGGGCCTGCCCATCATCAGCGCTGACACCATGGCCGAGGCCGCGACCGCTGCTGTCGCTGCTGCTAAATAAGCATCACAGGAAAAAGACATGTCTATTCTGATCAACAAGGACACCAAGGTCATCACCCAGGGGATCACCGGCAAGACCGGTCAGTTCCATACCCGCATGTGCCGTGAGTACGCCAATGGCAAAGCGGCCTTTGTCGCCGGGGTTCACCCCAAGAAAGCAGGCCAGGATTTCGAAGGCATCCCAATCTACAGCTCGGTGAAAGATGCCAAGGCCGCCACCGGCGCCACCGTGTCCGTCATCTATGTGCCGCCGGCAGGCGCAGCCGCTGCAATCTGGGAAGCAGTCGAAGCCGATCTCGATCTGGCGATCTGCATTACCGAAGGCATCCCTGTGCGCGATATGCTCGAAGTACGCAATCGCATGCGCGCTGAAAACCGTAAAACCCTGCTGTTGGGCCCCAACTGCCCGGGCCTGATTACCCCTGATGAAATCAAGATCGGCATCATGCCTGGCCATATCCACCGCAAGGGTCGTATTGGTATCGTCAGCCGCTCCGGCACGCTTACCTACGAGGCCGTGGCTCAGGTTACCGAGCTTGGTTTGGGGCAATCCAGCGCCGTGGGTATCGGTGGCGATCCCATCAATGGTCTGAAGCACATCGACATCCTCAAGATGTTCAACGACGACCCCGACACAGACGCCGTCATCATGATTGGCGAAATCGGTGGCCCCGATGAAGTCGATGCTGCACGCTGGGCCAAGGACAACATGAAGAAACCGGTTGTGGGCTTTATTGCGGGCGTTACCGCACCGGCCGGCAAGCGCATGGGCCATGCAGGTGCCCTGATCTCCGGTGGTGCCGATACGGCGGACGCCAAGCTGGAAGTCATGGAAGCCTGCGGGATCCGTACCACACGCAATCCCTCGGAAATGGGCAAGCTGCTCAAGACCGTGTTGTAATATCGTGTGTATGGCGGGGGGCTGGCGCGGCTGGCCCCCAGTCTCAAAAAAGGCCCGCCAAACGGGCCTTTTTCATGGATATCCGGCATGAAAATCAAACGTCCATCTTTGCTTCAAGCCCTAATGGTGTTGGCTGCCGTGGGCTTGATTGCCCGTCTAGTGCTTTCCAGGATGACCCTCTGATGTCTGCATCTCACCCCAAAAAGCTGGTCATTGCCACCCGCGCCAGCCGTCTCGCTTTGTGGCAGGCGCGTCATGTACAGGCGCGGCTGCTTGCCCTTTACCCGCAATGCCAGGTCGAGCTTCTCGAAATGACTACCCGGGGCGACCAGATCCTGGATCGCACGCTGTCCAAGGTGGGCGGCAAGGGCCTGTTTATCAAAGAGCTTGAAACCGCCTTGCTGGATGGCCGGGCCGACCTGGCCGTGCATTCGCTAAAAGACGTGCCGGTGGACATGCAGCAGCCCTTTGCGCTGGCAGCGGTGCTTGAGCGCGCAGATCCCCACGACGCCCTGGTCTCCAATACGGTGTCTAGCCTCGGCGAGCTGGCTGCCGGCGCGGTGGTGGGCACCTCCAGCTTGCGTCGTGAAGCGCAGCTGAGAACCCGTTACCCGCATCTCGAAGTAAAACCCCTGCGCGGCAATCTGGATACGCGTCTGGCCAAGCTGGATCGTGGCGATTATTCGGCCATCGTGCTGGCTGCCGCAGGCTTGCAGCGGCTGGGCCTTGCAGAGCGTATTCGGGCCATTTTGCCCGCAGATCTCAGCTTACCGGCCGCTGGGCAGGGTGCCTTGGGAATCGAAACCCTGGATTCGCGAACCGATCTTCAGCAATGGCTGGCGCCACTGGCCAGCCCCGAGACCACCGCTTGCACCTTGGCTGAGCGCGCAGTTTCCAAAGCACTGGGAGGCTCGTGCCAGGTGCCCTTGGCCGCGTATGCCGTCATTGATGAAGGCCAGCTTTACCTGCGTGCACTGGTGGCCGAGCCCGATGGCAGCCGTGTGCTGCAGGCCGGGATTCGCGGTGTGGTTGCACAGGCAGAAAGCCTGGGCGTAACGGTGGCGCAAGATTTGCTTGGGCAGGGTGCCGATGACATTCTTTCCCGGCTTTCAGTGTCCTGAGCTGTCTCTCTATTGGGTGCTGGCATGATGCCTCAGGTGATCCTGACCCGGCCCAAAGGGCGCAATGGCGCCTTGGCGCGCACACTTGAACGGCATGGCTATCCAGTGCTTGACGCGCCGGCCCTGCAGATTGAGGCACTGGATGCGGTTCGCCCGGTGGCCCGGTGCGGAGACGTGCTGGTATTTGTCAGCAGGCAGGCAGTGGAGGCCTATTTTGGTGGGCCCGGCACCGCTGACGGCAGCGGCGCCGATACCCTGAGCCTCTTTCATCCTGGCCGATCCGCATGGCCTGAGGGCGCCTGGGCCGCTGCAGTGGGGTCAGCGACGGCGCAGGCACTTGAGGCCTTTGTACCCAAGAATCAAATCCTTGCCCCCTCGTCAGAGCAGGCGCCTGATTCAGAAGCGCTGCTGGCTGCCTGGGATGCGCGGGGTTTGCCCCCCGCACAGGCCCATATCCTGCGCGCCACTGAGGGCCGTCAATGGCTGGCGGATCAACTGTCGCAGCGAGGCTGGCAGGTACAGTGTCACGCCCTTTATCGCCGGCTTGCCTGTCTATGGGATCTCGCCACCTGCCAGGACTTGTCTGCCGGCCCGGCCACAATTCTTCTCCTGACAAGCGGCCAGGCGCTGGCCGCCATCGAGAGCAGCCTGGTGCATCACCGGTTGCCCTGGCCACGCCGGCTTGGTGTGGTATCGCTGCACGAACGCATCGTGCGGCGTTTACAATGTCGCTACGCAGCCCAGGCTGACATGCACTTGCACGTTACCCTGAGCAGCCCCCAAGAAGCTGCCTTGTTTCACGCTATAGTGGCAGCATCCGACTGCTTTCCCGAAGGATCCGAACGCCGTCATGAGTGAATCTGATCAAAGCACCTCTACTGTTTCTGCACCCTCTGCAGCACCCACTTCCGCTCTGGCGGATGCACAGTCGGCCTCTCGGTCGTCTGGCAGGTTAGGGCGCATCTTGCTGGTCGTGGTGTTGCTGCTGGCCATTGCTTTGGGGGTTGGCTTATACGAGCAAAACCGCCAGTACCGGGTTCTCAAGGCGGATTTTGAGCAGCAGCATAGCCAAAATGCTCAGCTGGCCCAGGAAACCAGCCAGCAAGCCGAGCAAGCCCTGTCTCTTGCCCGTGCTCAGGCCGCACAGGTCGAAGACCTCCGCAGCGCACTGGACGACACCAGCAGTCAGGTGCAAGAGCTCGACCAGGCTTTGCAACTGATGACAGACAGTGGCTCGGATCTTTTACTGCTCAATGACATTGACCACCTGGTTACCATCGCTCAGCAGCAGCTCAGCCTGGGTGGCAACGTGGCCAATGCCATCATCTCGCTGGAGGCCGCTCAGGCACAGCTGGCACGCGCCAATCGGCCTGGCCTGGCTGCGTTGCAGCAATCCATCAATGGCGACATCGATCGTCTCCGGGCGGTGGCCACCATCAATGTCGCGGCGCTGTCGGCACAGCTCGATCAGCTCTCCGACTGGCTGGGTTCAGCGCCTCTGTTGATGCCTGATACGGCAACCGCCGTGGCTACTGCCCCCACCACATCCTCACCCGTTCAGGCAAGCACAGTGGCACCGGCCGCATCTGCTCACTCCAACAGCGGCTGGCAAGCTGCCTTGCAGGATTCCTGGACATGGGTTCAAGGGGCTGGGCAGCAGGTGGTTCACGATCTCAAAAAACTGTTCGATATCCGGCGGGTGGATGATTCTGCCGCCTTACTGATGTCTCCGGATCAGGCCCAGCGTTTTCGCGAGGGGCTCAAACAGCGGGCAATTACGGCACAGCTGGCGCTCATGATGCACCAGTCAAAAATCTGGAAATCAGAGCTCGCCCGTATTGCCCAGGCACTCGATCAGCGTTATGACATGCGGGCCGAGACCGCCCGCCAGGCATTAAAGCTGGCCCGTTCGCTGCACGACACCGCCATCGAAATCTCTCTGCCCACGGTAGATAACAGCCTGGCAGCCATTGCCGCCGCCCGGGATGCTGAAGCCGCCCAAGAGGTTGCCCCTGATACCGCGCCAGATCCTTCCGAAGATACGACCCCGCCGGCAGTGCAGTCACCTGCAACTGACGGCACCGTCTAGGAGGCCTTATGCGATCCTGGATCTGGACCTTGATTGTGCTGGCGGTGGCTGTGGCGCTGGCTTTAACCGTACAAGAGCACAGCGGAAACGTCATCATTCTTGCGCAACCGTGGCGCGTAGAGCTCTCCTTGCCGCTGGCGATCGTGCTGGGGATACTGGCTTTTCTGGTATTCCACTGGTTGTTGCGCCTGCTGCACTGGATGAGTAACAGCCCCGGGCGGTTTCGCAACTGGCGTGGGCGGCGTGCCCAGCGTCGCGATATAGAGCTTCTCGAGCGTGGCTGGATTAATGTACTTGAAGGCCGCTATGTGCAGGCCGAAAAAGAACTTTCCAAGCTGCTGTCCCGTACCCGATCCACCGACCGCAAGGTGTTGGCCGGACTCAGTGCCGCCAGGGCTCTGCATCTTCTGGGTGAATACCCCCGTCGCGACCAAACCCTGCAGCTGGTGCAAGAAAGCGCAGGCGAGGACGGCCGCCTGCGTCAGGCAGTGGATGTTGTCACCGCCGAGATGTATCTCGATCAAAATCGAGCCGAAGAAGCGCTCGAGCTGCTCGAGCCGCTGCAAGATACGTCAACGCGGTTTTTGCATGCCAACCGGCTGAGTTTGCGGGCTCATCGTCAATTAGGTCATTATCGTCAGGTCTACCAGCTTACGCGCCTGTTGTTGCGCCGTGGCGCCATCGACGAGACGCAGGCCAAAGTGTTTATTGCGGAGTCTGCCGCCCATCAGCTGGATGTCGTCGAGGCCAAAGACTGGAACAGCTTATGGAGTGATTTGCAGGCCGATGAACGCCTGTCTCCCGAGGTGGCTCTGGCGGGTGCTCGCGCGCAGCTCAGGTTTGGCCGGCCAGCAGAATCTGCCCGTATCCTCGAGGCGGCGCTTAATCGTGGGCTTGACGATCGCCTGTTGCGTGCCTATGCGCAGTGCGATGCCGATCAGGCACGCCAACGTTTGGGGCACGCCGAGCTTTGGCTCAAATCCAACCCGGATCATCCCGGCTTGCTGGCCGCCTTGGGGCAATTGTGCCTGGCCGCCCAGCTGTGGGGACAGGGTGCGCACTATCTGGAGCGCAGCCTGGATCTTCGTGCCGATATCCATATCCACGCTTTGTTGGGCAATTTGCATGACGCACTGGGCCACCCAGAGCAAGCGTTGTCGCACTGGCGTAAGGCGTGCGAAGCCGCAGATGTCGAGCTGCCCCTGATTCAGCGGCCGCTGCCGGCGGCAGATACCCGCGGCGACCCCGATTTCATACGTCACGAGGCCGAAAGCTTTGGCATGCTAAGAACAGAGGGTGATCATCAATCGGTGCAAGTGCCAGAAGCCGCCAGTGGTGTATATCTTCCAGACTCCCCTGAAGATAATCGTCCGGTGCCTCAAGTCAAGACGGACAAGGCCCGGCCGGCTCGCCCGGTGTCCGGCCCAGAGGACGATTACTTCGATACGGCCCCGATCCCGGGGGTGGACATGTCGCTCACCTCGGATCACAGCCGTTCAAAATAAATGCATATTTTCAGATTCACTCTCCAAGGAACCTCATGAGCCTAGATCGTGTCCCGGCCGGCGACAAGCTGCCAGAAGAATTCAACGTCGTCATCGAAATCCCCATGAATGCGGATCCCGTGAAATACGAGGTCGACAAGACCAGCGGTGCTGTGTTTGTCGATCGTTTCATGTTGACGGCCATGCATTACCCTTGCAATTACGGTTACATCCCTGAAACCCTCTCCGAAGACGGTGATCCGGTTGATGTGTTGGTGCTGGCTCCTTTCCCTGTACAGGTGGGCAGCGTCATCCGCTGCCGCGCCCTGGGTGTGATGAACATGGAAGACGAAGCGGGCAAGGATGCCAAGCTGCTGGCTCGCCCCGTAGACAAGCTCTATCCTCCCTATCGTCACATCGAGTCCACCGCCGATCTTCCGGCTGAAGAACTCCAGCGCATTCAGCACTTTTTCGAGCACTACAAAGATCTTGAAAAAGGCAAATGGGTCAAGGTGCAAGGCTGGTCGGGCATTGATGCCGCCAAGCAAGAAATCCGCGACTCCGTCACCCGTTATCAAGCAGGCAAGAAGGCTTAACCCTTTGGGTGTGCAGGTGCGTTTTTAATCAGGCACACCCATAAATCCGGCTTTACGCCGGATTTTTTCTCGAGGTACTTATGCAAGAAACTGTTATTCCCCGCCCCGAGCCGGTTACCCTGGCGGTGCAAGGCTCATCCGCCCGGTTTCCGGTGCGCCGCATCTATTGCGTGGGCCGCAATTATGCGGATCATGCACGTGAGATGGGCGCTACCGGCCGAGAGCTGCCCTTTTTCTTTGGCAAGCCGGCCGATGCCGTACTGAATGTGGCAGAAGGCACCGAAGGCCAGATGCCTTACCCACCACAGACGCATAATCTGCACCACGAGGTAGAGCTGGTGGCGGCCTTGGGTGCGGGCGGGCATAACCTGAGCCCCGAGCAAGCTGCACGCGCCGTGTGGGGCTATGCCATTGGCCTGGACATGACACGCCGCGACTTGCAGGCTGAGGCCAAGAAGCAGGGGCGCCCCTGGGAAACCGCCAAGGGCTTTGACCACAGCGCACCCATCGGCCCCGTGCACCCGGTGGCAGCCACCGGAGACCTCACCAAGGGCCATATTGGCTTGACCATCAACGGGGCACAGCGCCAGACGGGCGATTTGTCCGACATGATCTGGTCGGTGCCTGAAGCCATCGCTTATCTGTCCACACTGTTCGAGTTGCGTGCAGGCGATCTGATTTTTACCGGTACACCAGCAGGTGTAGGTGCTGTGGTATCTGGCGATCAGCTTGAGGCACAGATACAGGGCCTTGGCACATTGCGTGTCACGATCGTCCAGGCCTGATTTATCCAGGGCGGAAACTGCGAATAGGCGGGCTGGCAGGGCAGGGGCACACTGGGTGCTCGTGAAGTCCTTTTTACACGCCTGACTATCCTTTTTGCGTGGCCTCATAGCCTGATCCTTTCAGTGCCGCGGGCCGTAGCAATTGCGGCGCAGGTGTGCCACGACTGGCCACTCTAACTCCCCGCATGGCTTCGACAACCGCGACGGCCACCAGCGGGCTGCCGTCAGTGCTGCGGGCCATGTGTGGGATGCTCATTTCTCGTAGGGCCCTCAGTTGCGCCTTGTATTTCGTCTTGCCGGTGATCTGCTCCCCGCCATCGGCTTCGTGGTGATCAACTTCAATTGACCGGATAATGTGGTTGTTCGTCTTCTCGGGGCCGTCGCCCGCCCAACTCCACTCATTAATCCCGAGGTACTTCACCAGCACCCGAGTATCTGCCTCGTTATCGGCCTTGATTTCGATGGTCGTGACTTCGGTCTTGACCGTGTTGCGCTCCAGCTTGATCTTGTATGTGTTCATGCTCCAATCCCCTTGAGTGCGGCATTCGCCATGTCGATAACCGGCTGCAGGGTGGCCAGCCTCGCTTCGGCGCGGGCCTTTGTGATCCGCAGCAGTTAGATAGCGGCCTCCCGATCCAGGTGCACGGCTTGTGAGCCGTGGGAATAGATGCGCACAGTGGTTTCTACCCTGACGGGGCTGCCGTACTCAGTTTTCTCCGATGCGGCCAGGGCTTTGTCCAAGTCGTCTATCTGGCGGCGCAGCGCTTCCACAGTTGAGATTGCTTTGTTGATGTCCATGTCATTCCTCATTGCTGAAAAGGTGGGCGGTGGCAAATGTCGGCTCTTCGTCTCCGTCTTGCCGTCGCAGATGGGCCGAATACTGCCCAGTTCGCTGCTCTTGACGGCGGGCCTTGCAGGCCTTGCTGCAAAACCGCGTCCAGTCGCGCTTGCGGTCGGCTACGAGGGCCACAAAAGGGGCGCCACAGCGCGCGCACTTGTAGGTTTCGTGCACCTCGCATGTCATTTCCTTATCTGGTGGGCGGGCGCATGTAGGCCAAGCGCCGTTATTGATGTAGTATTTGGTTCCATTAGGATTTGGGCGAAAGCCCGTACCTACCAGCCTGGTTCTCTCTCGCCTACAGTGGCTGGACATTGACACTGCAATAGAGAGGGAAGGCCTGTGCTCGGAACCCAGGCTCATCAAGGGTCCCCGAGCGATTTTTGGAGGTGGCATTTATGCAATCCAAAAAGACAGGCAGCTCCGGCACGGTCAACTTGTTTGACGCGTGCAAAGGCTTTGCGATTGTCTGTAGTGCCGTTTTGTCCGCAGGACTGGGCGGCCCGCAGGCGGTTTGTGTTGCGCTGATGGTTGTGATCGCGCTTCACGCCTTCGTGAGGTAATGAGCTGAAAGTTGGCGGAGACAACCATCCGCCGCTTGCCTTGTCAGTCCCGTGAATCCGGCGTCACAGCATCCGTCGCCGCACCCACGCTACCTCGAAAATCAATGTCGGGCAGGATGGTCTGAGGCTTGATGATGACGCGATAGTGATAGGCGTTTGCGTACGCACCGTCGATCTGCTCGACGAAGTACGTCACGTTGTCCGATAGCCCGAGGAAGTGCTTTTTGTACGTGTCCGGCCTGATCTTGCATGTGATGGTGCGCTGGCGCGGGTCGTCTCGGTTACCCAGGGCGCACAGGCCCTCGATCGACAGCATGTATTCGCCAGTGATGCCGTTGTAGAAAGCGACTCGACGATTGATCTCGAAGTTGTCGGCGGCCTTTGACAGGTTGCTGGATGCAATGTCGGCGTCGTTGCAGCCCGCCAGGAAGATTGCAGTGATGGCGGCCAGTGCGATTCCTTTCATTTGATCTCCAATTGGGTGCGCGCACCTTGACCATGACCGATCAAATGGCGTCGCTATTAGGGTTTGGGAGGATGTTCTGCGGATAACAACAGGGGTTATTCACAGAGGGTGGGGATAAGTTTTGTTGGGCGGCGTATCATTCCTCCAAAAAGGAGGGTGCCGTGACAGACAAAGTCGATAAGTGGGTGATGTTGGCAATCGGACTGGCTGGCGGATGGGTTATCTCCACTGCGCCAGGATGGATGCATGCATCAAGCTATGAGCATTGGTGGAGCATCGCTACAGCCGTAGGGACTGTTGGTGCTGTGATTGCCGCAGTGGTAATTGCCAGCCAAACAGAGATGCGCCTTCTAAAAGAAAAAAGACAGCAAGCAACATCACTGAAATGGGCGACGTGCAGATGGGCCGGAAGCGTCAAAACCGGATCGTATCTCTTGTCCAAGCACTTTGATATGTTGGCGAAGACAGAGATTGGCAAGCCATTCTCTCGAGACGATAAATACATGATCGAGCTTGCAAGAAAGATGATTGACCCAAGTTTTATGCTGCCGCTTATGGGGAAATTCCATGTTCTAGAAGAGGCGGATGGGCGAACATCGAATGCCGTTTCATACGCGTGGGCGCTATGCGCTCATATTGACAACATCCTGACAACGGCAAAGGTGGCGCACGAGGGAATGGAAATCTTATCTACGTGCGCCAAGCAGTCGAAGGAGCTGCATGACTTGGCAGAAAACATAATTTCTGCATATTAATGGCGAGGTTCAAGGGCTATGATTCCCTGGCGCCGTGGTGGCGCGGGGAAGATAGTATGTTCGCAGGGGGAGGCATGGAAGATAATGGGCAGGATCAGCAGCAGGCAATAAACCGCGCCTGGTGCAAACTCATGGTTACCACCATCATTCTGCTGGCCGCATTTCTTGTGCCGATCTTGACGCTTGCTATGGAGTGGCAGTCAAGAGGAACTGATCTGCCAAACTCCTTCTCTCGAAGCGGGGCGATCACATCAGTTTTTGCCCTTGTTGCGGGCCTTCGGCTGACCTTTGCCCGGACGGTTGAGAACATGCTGGCGGTTATCACACCTGCCCTACAAGTCAACCATTCCGCAGATCCTTGCGGTGCGTCATAGACGATCATGCTGGCACCTGCTCGTCGACCATGGAGGCAATCTTTTTGAACGCCTCATGCCCTGTGGGCTAGGCGGTTCGTGATATCGATGGAGTGATAGTAACACAAGAAAAACTAGTATAAAGTGGCAAAAAAATTTCTATCGAACTCGGTAAATTGATAGTTGTCAGATCAGCAGGACGCAAAAAAGCCGCTCTAGGCGGCTGGGGGGGATGTCAAGGCCTTACTTTGTAGAGAAAGCTCTTCTACGTGAGAAGGCGAGGCTGCCCAGGCAGTTGAATGCCTGGCCCATGCTTGTCAGCAATCTTTCTCGTGATTGCATCGAGAAAATCATCTTGTTCTGGTTCTTCGCTTAGAACCACAAGCTTGTCGTGCGGCGCCTCTCTCAGCAGCGCAAGGGCTTTCTCATATGCATCCCGAAGGCGGAAGTCGCTTGGAGGCGTGGTGATGTAATAGACCTTAAAGTCTTCTTTTGCATCACGAATAGTAGCGATCTCGCCTATGTGGCGATGCACCTTGTTGCGTATGGATTCGCTATCCGAATAGTCAAAAGAAACAGGGTCGATGCAGTGCCAGATGCCGTTCTTCCATGCGAAGGGGAACTTCACGTCATCGATTTTTCCCTTGATGCTTTTCTCGGTGAAGTACATATCGACGCGCCTGTCCTTGAGTTTTGACTCGAACTTCTTCCAAGCCTCACGGTCGGTTACTCGTTTAGGCTGGGCTGTTCGATCGTATTTCTCGCAGTACCTGGCGAAAAGCCGCTTCGATGTTTGCTCTAAGTTGGCTGATAGTCCATTCTGGACTGGGGCCCACTGGAGGGCGCTGTCGTCAGCCTGGAGGAGCTTAGCAAGGACATCCTCAAGCTTGGCGCCGGCGTTATTTAACAACAGTTCGTTTTGCGTCTCCTCCGCAACCTGCGAACACCTTGTCGTCATCATCCGCATGATTGCGCGGAAGTCACCTAACTGCGCGCTGCCTATGATCTCGCCAGCCTTTCCCAGGCTTTTTCGAAGGTTGAGACTGAGAAATCGTTGCCCAGGAGCGAAGACAGCCACCCCTACCACAAAAAATTCTTGTGTGGCGATGTCATGCATGTAGCGAAGCGTGGTGTAGAAGTATGGGTGCCGTTTCATCTTAAAGCTCCCAACGAATTGTCGATGAGCTTGTCTATGTTGGTTCTTGCCTCAAGAGCCAGTGAGCGTATACGAGCATGCTCATGTTGGTCTAAGGCCCAAGAAGGCGGGAGGGTGCTGAAGTAGCCGTCTACTCGCTTAGTGTCTATAGTATCCCAAGCCCGCCTGAGACGGTCCAAATTTGGTGGGCAATTTGTTAGCCAAGGTTTTGCAAAGATGTGGTCATCGGGTCGAGATCGTGTCAGGAAGCCGCCCTTTAGCCACGGAGCCGTCCAGAATAGCTCAAGGCCGAAGCACAGCTCATGGTCAATGATCGCCAGTTGTGATCCGGAGAACATGCAATTAGGGTTAGATGGGCGCCTATCCCCGTTCACGACCGCCGCGTCAAAAGTGAAAATTTCTGCAGCAGCTTGGAGCAGATCAGGGGGGACCGGCTGATTTGTGGGCCAGGCCACGAACCCAGACGGCAAGAGACGCGAGCCGAATGCAAACCTATCACTTGCCGACAACTCGTTCCTGATTTGTTCGTCCGCGATATTGGAGATCAGATCAGGGTCGAGTTCCACCGCAAAAAACTCAGGAACAGGTAGGCCAAGATCCTTCGCGAGCATGCCGCAAATCGCCTCCACAGCCAGATCCCTGCATCCTTGAAGTGTTGTAGCTGAGCCTTTAACCACGACCTCCACAAAATCCCCGTCCTCGCGCTCGCACTCAATGAGGTTTGGGCGATTCTTTCCCGACCTCATGGGCCGCTCGAACCGGCTTGCATGTACCGTATCAAACATTGTTCACCACCTAATCTCCATCAAACTTCTTGATGTCTTCCTTTTTCTACACCCCAAACCCACATCAGAAGGCACTATTCGACGCCGGGGCTACGACCGTCGATCAGCTGCATTGTTTGCGTTTTCGGGTCCGCGCCCGACGTTTCATCTTGGATGCATCCCTTTTCCGCTGAGACGGCCTGCAACTGCTTGAGCCTCGTGTTGGCGCTCTTGACGGCGTTGTCCTTTTCCATCAGATTGCCGATACCGAAGTCTCCCAAGAACGAGAGAACGGATCTCCCATCGAACTCACTTTCCTTCTGGACGTGATCGAGGAACCCCATAACCTTCGCCTGCTCCAAGGCTATTTCCCGACAAGTCATGGTGTTCTTCTCGTAATCTGTTAGCTCACCCTGGCGGCCATAGTTCTTTGTCGCGCACCCGGCCAACAGGACAGCAAGCCATACAACCAACACCTTTCTCATACCGCTCCCGTACATTTTCACATTGTTATTAAGTTTTTGTTACTGCTACCTCAAAGTAACTTTTCATCAGCAGGCAATCAATCAGGGTTTGTCAGCGTCCGAAGCCACACCAGAAGGAGCTACCTGTGAAGCGCGGGCCACTTTGCAAACGCAAACACCCAAAGCGCGATCAGGTTCACCACCGGAATGAATGCCAAGATGACCCAAGCCTTGCTGTACCCAGCCTTTCCCAAAATGACCGCTGCCGGGATCCCGATCAGTACGAGATAGCCTACAAGCGAAAACAACATTCCTGAGCCATTCATCATTTGCGGTACCCCCCCTCAGTGCCCACCGGGCCTACAGTCTAAAGCCGCACCAGAAGGCGCGACCCACAATCCTGGCTGCCGGATTATCGATTAGGATGTCAGGGTAGACCTTGGCCTTGGCCGCATTGTGCGACCGGGCCCACCATGCGTCCTTGTGTCTGACAAGTTCCTTGACGAACAACTCGCTGTCGATCCATAGGACATAGACCCGCTTGGATCGCGGCTCGGCCTTGCGGCGGTTCGCCAGCACCACGGCGCCGTCGATGATGTGCAAATCGGTCATGGAGTCGTCGCGGACCTCGAACGCCACTGTTTGGTCTGGCTTGGCGTCGTTCTTTGCCAGCCAGTCGCGACGGAACATCAAAACCTTGTCAGTGTCGTAGGACACCACTAGTGCACCCCCGCCGGCAGACGTTTTGGCGTCCACCAGGGGGATAGGGGCATGCTCCGAGTTTTCACCAGGGCCCACGCCTAATGATAGATGCTCAGGCGTCACCCCGAGCACGCCGGCGAGTTTTCCCAGCCGCTGTCTCTTGGGCGCAGTCTTTCCATTCTCCCACTGTTGGACTGTCTGGTAAGACACGCCGACAAGCTCGGCAAGCTGCTCCATAGACAACTGTTTGGCGTTCCGCGCTGTCTTGATTCGTTTGTGAATAGTGCTCATGTCGGAACTGTATGTACTAGAAAACCTAGCGACAATACAGGAATTTCTTGTATGGAATCGTGTCGTGGACAAAACCCTTTCGTATTGCAGGCCGTTGAGAGCGTTGGCGGATTAGCAAGAACAGCCGATGCGCTGGGTCTGCGCGGCTATCAAACCGTGCAGCAATGGATCGCCACGGGCCGCGTTCCGGCGAAGTATTGCGCTGCTCTTGAGGCGGCTTCCGGTGTATCTCGGTTCAAGCTGCGTCCTGATGACGCAGCTCTTATCTGGCCCGAACTTGCCAAGGAGCCCGCCAATGTCTGACTGGCTACCGTACCTTCTTTGCCTTGGCTATGCGGCATCGTTATTCGGTTTCACTTGGACGTTGTACTTGACGGTGAAGCAGACTACGCGCGTGTGTAAAGAGATGCGAAAAGCGCAGCGCGAGTTCTTCGATCTGCACAGCAAATACACATCCACTGGCTTCTCGGAAACTCGAGATGAGGGCACATTGATTGAATACGGTAGCGATGATCGGGTAACCCCATGAGCGGATTCTTTCAGTTTCATATGACCCGCCCAGTTGCCCCACTCGCCCTCATCAATGAAGGCGCCCTGGGCGCTGATCCTGTGTATGTAGAACGGACGATTTCCCGGATAAATGCGGATGCACACGTAATCCGGCAGTCCATCGCCTTGGCTCGCGAGCGAAGCAATCAATTCAGGCGCTGCGCTATTTCTGGTGGCCATAAACGCAATCCAAGCTGTGGCGGCTGTCGAAACAGCCACGATGATGTTTATGTAGTCGATGTCCAAGATCCCCCCGTCGTAGATGAAAGTCGTGTCAGAGCTTCCGATTCTACGGCGCGCGGGGATGCCGGGGGTGGCCGTGGTTAATTCACTCACTCCGATCCTCCTCGAACAGCAAACGCCAGAATATGGCGCGTACCAGCTCGAAGGCGGGATCTGGTCCGTACTGCGCAACCGCAAGCGTCCATGCCGCTGTAGCCACGGCCTCGACTTCATCGTCGTTGGGCAGATCAAGGCTGATTTCCATTCAGTGGATTGTCACCACACCATCAGCCGGCAGGCCCCAGCGCCAGTGCAACTCCAAGCGCTCGAAGACGGCTTCGATGTGCTCGATTTCTGCGTGGTGGCCAAACGTGTCAAGCGCCAGGCGCTCGGCCTTGGCCATTAGTTCGTTTTGGGTGTGGGTGTCCATTTCGCTGCCTCATTCAATTTCGATGCAAAAAATTTTGCCTGTATTTCCATTGGAAAGTAGAGGAAATAATCGTGCCAGTACATGACCCTAGCCAGTTGACGATTGATTTCACACCGGGCTTAACCGAGCGCCACAGCAGCCTGCTGGATTGCATCTGTGAGGCTGCATACACCAGCCGCAACCCACTCAAGACGGTTGCGACAGATATGGATACTAGTCCATCTGAGTTATCGCGCAAGCTGGCAAATAATCCAGGTGACCCGCGAAAATTTACAGTCGATGACCTTGTGAGATTCATCGACGCGACCGGCGACACAACGCCAATTTACTGGTTGATCGAACGGTATTTGCAGGATTCAGAGGCCAAGCAAAAGCATGCCATGGCTGCCCTTACGAAGGCAATGCTAGACATTCTGGCGCTGTTTAAGCAAGCCGCGGGGGCGTGATGGCCAAGGTCGCACTCCGCGTCAATGACGCCGGCAAGCTCGAAGGCCTGACCCCTGCCGATGATCGGGCATATGCCCGCTTCAAGAAAAAATTGGGCCTCATGCGCCCGGGCGACACCATCAGCTTTGAGCACCGCTTCCGGGCGTTGCCCGGGTGGCCGTAGGAGACGGTGAAATTATCAAGGCCGTGAGTACGGACGACCGTGAAGTCATTTTGTTTGCACGCAAGGCGGGTTTCAGCACTTTGCATGCCTGGACAGCAGATGGCCAGATTGTGCGCTATGCCGTGCAGGTGGCACCAGAAGGTGCACGGCGGCTCCAGGACGAACTACGTACCGTGCTTGAGCGCATTCCGGGGGCGCTTGTCACCCCGCTGGGTGACAAGCTGCTGGTTGAGGGCGATGACCTCTCTGATGCCGACCGCCAGCGCTTGTCCGAGCTTGGCCGGCGCTATCCGCAATTGCTCGATTTTACGGGGACTGTCGGCTGGGATCAGATGGTACTGCTGGACGTGCAGGTGGTTGAGGTGCCCAAGTCCTTGATGCGCGAACTGGGCTTGCGCTGGGATCCCAATGCAGGCGGAGGCCTGACATCTGCGTTGGGCTGGGATGGGGGGTCGCGCCGGTTTGCCGATCGCCCTGGCGAGACGGCGATTCCGCTGATGTTTCCCGCGGCAAAAGCAGCAGGTTGCTTCGGTATCAATGCCTTGCTATCGGCCAAATGGTGAAGCCCATTAAAGTTCTGTTCTGAGGTCGGAGCCCTACTAATCAATGCCGGCGGCCTCATGGCCAGCCACGGGTGTATGCGTCGAAAGTAATGAGCAGTAAAGTAGTACAACCGGCGAATATCCTACTTTGCGGCTCACCCATTCGTGCAAAATTCGGCACCCAAGCGCGTTTCTGTTGCGTTGCGCGTGGATCTGGTAAAGAATCAAAGCTTAGATCAAGCGCAACTGGAGGAGTTGTCTTTGAAAAAAGAACACGATGAGCAACTACTTGTGGCACCTAACGGTGCAATTACTAGATGCCACGCGTAAAGCTGACGTGGCCCTCGATGCTGGGCTCGACGCGGCGAGAAATGCGCGCATAATGATTAATAAATTGCGCGGCCGACCCGGTGATGGATCCGGAATCCAAGGGGCTGAGCCTGATAAAGCTTATCGGGCAGGCCCAGCGTGAATGAGTCCGGGGATCCAGACGGCTTCAATGCTGCGCAGTGGTTTGTAGGCTGGGCCGATATGCCCCTAGGCGCTTTAGGCGGAAGGCTGCCGGCGGATTTTCTGGCCGCGGCTGAGGGGCGTCAGCTAATTTCTGGGCTGCTGGTTTAAGCGCAAAGCGGGGCCTACGCGTAAAAAGAATGGTTAGCCGGCAAAGTTGTTCATGAGGCGCGTCGTCGGATTGCTGGAATGATGTCTATCAATCTAGCCCTGACCTGACAAACATAGCCAGACAGGAAACCGTTGGGTTGGCACTGCCTGACCCTCTCTGGCATCTGTCATAACGCTACACATCAGCCCGTTTTGAAAAACATCAAATATTAGCCCTGAGAAGAGGGGGCAATGTATGCGAGAGCTCAGTCAATTGGTGTGGTTCTCGGCTTGCGTGTAGGAGTTCTCTGACGGGTTACCCGTACAACAAGTCCGCTACTGCTTGCTACAATTCATATCAGGAAGCTGCTAGGCGTTAGCCGCTTATGTGTGAATCCCCCTATGGCCGATATAGAACAACTTCAATACATCTTGGATAAGCAACTTGGATGGATTTCTGCGGCAGACTCACGGCTGTCATTGGTGCTCCCGCTTTCAACCGCTATGCTCGGAGCACTAGCGGTATACGCCACTAAACCAAGCGTGTGGACATTGATGGCGGGCATTCCGGCTGCATTTGCAATTTTCTTTCTCTGTATAAGCATAATTTTCTGCGCATGCGCGGCATTTCCGCGGATAGGTGGCACAAAGGGATCACTATTATTCTTTGGAGGCATTGTTTCTAGAGATATCTCTCGGTTTCGAGCCTCGGTGAAGGCAGCTCAGAAAGACGACTTCCACGATGATCTAATCGAGCAATGCCACATCAACGCACAAATCGCTTCAACAAAGTTTACATGGGTGAAGCGCGCTATGGCATCGATGTTAGTGGCAATGTTGCCTTGGGCACTTGCCGTGTTTCAGTTCTACGGGGTGAAAAACGGCGCTATCTAACGACCTGAAAAATGAAGTTCAGTCGATTATCTCCACTACATGGGATAGGCGAGATGGACGTAAGATTCCTCAAACGGAAGAAATTGCGCTTGCAGGCGGCGCTGTAGAAATTGATGCAACTTTTCTGTATGCAGATTTGGCTGATTCATCAAAGATGGCCAAAGAGCTAGATAGGCGCATTGCCGCAAAGATAATCAAGTCGTTTCTATATTGCGCATCTAAACTTATCATTGCTCGCGGAGGGAAGGTCGTAAGCTTTGATGGTGATCGCGTCATGGGCGTTTTCCACGGCGACTCAAAAAGCTCATCTGCCGCAAAATGCGCACTTCAGATTAAGTGGGCCGTAGACAAGATTCGTGAAAAGTTTGAAGCAAACTATGAGTCAGTCAGGAACGCCTCTTTTCAAATCAGGCATGGTGTTGGCGTTGATACCGGAACCGTGCTTGCTGTGCGCGGCGGTGTCTGGGGAACTAACGACCTGATCTGGATCGGACGCGCCCCAAACTTGGCAGCCAAGATGAGTGATCTTCGAGAACACCCTTACAGTTCGTTCATCACCGCAGCTGTTTTCAATATGCTCAATGACGAGTCAAAGTATGGCGGCACTGAGAAGAAGCTCATGTGGGAGCGGCGCACCTGGAGTTTTCTCGGCGACAACCTTCACGTATACCGCTCTAACTGGTCTTGGAAGCCATAAGCTGTTTAACAATTGATTCAAGCTGGCATTGCTTCGAAGCACCGCTTATTTCAGACGCTAGTTAGCGATCGAAGATCGTATGTGCAGTAGTCTCGACTTGGCGCTGGCGCCTCGCATAGTGCCAAACTCAAGATTCTAGAGGCAGCGGGCAGTTATCGCAGGATCCACAACAGGACCTACCTGTCACGCTATCCCAGAAGCGTTGCTCTGCATCTTCCCAATCCCTTATGGCCAAAGCTAATTCTGCCGCCTGCTGTGCGTGATCATTACATCGTCGCAGCCTTTTGGGCCTTCGGGACCCGCTGGATAGGCAAAAGCATCGTCTGGATTGATTAACGACCCGTTTGTGGTGTTCCCAAACACTAAAGATTCGATTGTTTCCGATCCAAATCTCTAGTATTGACCGGCCCTTTGACTTCCTCCGCTTGAGGATAATCTGGCCCTGCTCAACAGCATTAGAAATATCGTGCCTCAGCGCGGATGCGGCCTCTAGAGCTCGGAGTTGTTGATGCGCTGCATCTCCATGTGCCCAAGAACTCGCATTAGGCCACTTGCGCAGCCTTTTTGCTCGATCCTGGAGCTTTAGGTACTTATACAGGGTTTCCACCCAAGCGATTGCCGAGGCGTCATCGTGGACCTCTAATCTGCTTGCCGCTGGGTAGTAAAGACAAAAAGTACCGTCGTAATTAATGTGGCGTTCTGGGCAGAAAGCCGGTAAGTGCTTCGGAGGCTCCTCGCGTACTGAGACCTGTTTCTCGGTTTCTTTAAGCAAAAGCCGGTACTCAATAGTTCTGCCATCAACCAGTAAGACCGGCAACTCCAAGATGCCAGAGGACTCATTAATGCGAGTGCAAGTGCCCCCGAAATCGGAGGCCGCACGTTCAATTAAATTGACCGCGGACATCAAAGCCGATTCGGCCTCCTTGCCATGGTTGCTGAATATGGGCGAACATCGCGCTCATCTGCAAGAATCACTGCTGGGGCAGCGACGTAAGCCGCTGATCGCGCCTGCTTAGCGGACTCGTCACCTTTGTCAGCCAGCGCTTCTGTTGCCTCGACATAATCAAGGTCTGCAACTTTGCGCCCAGTGCCGAACAGCGATTTCACTGCATCAGTTGCGGCATCGTAGGCTGCCTGACCGATCGCCGTTTCCGTACCTTTACAAGCACATTGGCGGTTTTCGGATTCGAGCACCTTTCGGCCAATTGCACACCGAATGCGGTCGCCATGCCTGCCTAGGCGGGTAATGGAAATCGGGCCCAGGTCGAAGCCGATAGCGAGTCCGAGGTCGCCAGTTTCGTATCCCTTTTCGCCTAAGCGTTCAATCGCTAGGTTGAAGCTGCTGCGCAGTGCGCCAGCCAGGCGAGTGGCTTCCGAAACCGTTTTTTGTTCGTCAGTATTATGAGCCGTGCCATCACATGTTAGTGCCTGAATGCAGTCACCGATAAAACGAACCCGTCGCGCTTCGAAGTCAGAGGTAACGACGCGCTCGAACTCAGCTCGCAATACATGTAGGGTGCGTACTACGTCCTCGGCGTTATCGTCGATATTTTCGGCGACATAGGATGTAAAGCCGTCGATATCCGCATACATACTTACCATTTCTTGCCGCTTGGAATTCGCCGGCGTCAGCACAGAAATGTCCATATTGCAAAGAGGGGGAGTTTGGCGGGTGAACTGATAGCCTCCAATCGGATTGTTTTTCAGGTCTTCACGCCACTCTTCGACAATCTCGTCGGTTGTTACCCCCAGGTTCGCCGCTTCCTGGCAATCTTTGATCTCTTCGACGGTTAAGGGCGCTTTTTCGGGCGAGTCTTTTTCTTCGAGTCCTATGACAAGCCGGGCAGCGTTACTGAGGTAGATGCCGCGCGTACTGTTGTTGCTCGCAAGCTTAGCCGCGTGGTTGGCTGGATCTCCGAGGAATAGCGGTTCACGGTAACCATTTCGGCCGTTGTTCACCGCAAGTGCAAGGCCTGAGTCAATCCCAATCCGCACTTTAGCTGCTGGGATTTGTTCGTCATTATCCCCCGTTTCTGCAAGCACATCGATGATGAGCTGTGCGGTGGCAACAGCTCGCTGAACACGCCGCTTTTCCGCGTCAGGTTCGCTATTGTAAGGCTTAGTGAATAGCGAATGTAGCCGCTGGCTATGGAAGTCAACTCGTCGGGCGTCAACCTTATCCAGGATGCGTTTTACCGCGCGGTAGTGCTGGTCTAGGAATCTCAGTGTGCGTTTATGGCAATCAGTTCCCTCAGCTTTCGTGGCCTCGAGCATATCGCGGAGGTTTTGGATATCCGCATACATATGAACGCCGTCGACCCGATAGGCAACATTTGTCGGGATAGACTCCAACAACATTTCACGGGTGTAGTCCTTGATCGAGACGGTTTGCACGTCATCCATTTTTTGATCGATATGCTTGACAGCACGTTCATGATTCCAATTTTTGCTCACAGCAATACTCCTTTGGCTTATCGAGGGCCTAGTTCGTTAAAGATTTTTCGCAACTGCGTGCATGCCGGTCCGAGCCTTGCTGGGTCCTTGCCCGAGGCGGGTCGGTATGAAATAGTGGTCAGACCTGACAGATCCGACGGTAGATCAACTCCCTCGCTCCTTGGCTCCAAAAGAAGCGAACGATGTCTTCCCAGTTTTCCGACGAACATACCGAGTTCAAAAATCACATTGTTGCGAGGGGCTTGGTGCGATTCACCTCGGCGTTCAACTTGATCGTCCGGCTGTGCTATCGCGATAGCAAAGTCACTATCCTCAACGACCGACTCCAAGCTTTCCAAGGGGTATGTTGAAGCTCGGAACGTGCCCTCTGTCCATACTTTCACAAAACACTTGTCATGCTCAAGTTGTTGTTCGACCTCTCGTGCTATGGGTAGGCTTTCTACAGATGAGATGATAAATACTCGGGCAGACTGGCTGGCCGGACGAACCAGCGTATTACGCTGAGTTAGTCGTTCAACTAGTTGCCGAGTGACGTGCTGCCAAATGCGGGGGTGGGCATCGGCTGCTGCCTTGAAGTCCGTCGCTGATACTTTAAGCACGATTGACGGTTCTATTGCAATCACACTCGCCGATCGCTTAGCCGTGGCAACAAGAGCAGCCATTTCTCCAACGTGTTCGCCACGCCCACGGGTAGCGACTTCTCGGCCATTAACCCGAATTTGGAATTGCCCGGTGATGATGAAGTAGACGTCAGTATCTTCGGCATCTTGCTCTATGAGCGTCTGTCTTCGGTCCAACTCTACCAAGGAGCCGGCATCTGCGAAGTGTTTTGCCAGCGCTACATTGCCGACAATCAGTTTTTGTTCCAGCAACACCTCTTCCAAGGCCGGACGGCCAGCGGCGCCCGCGAACCTTTCAATCATTTTTGTAGTGGTCATGTGTAGATAGCATCTCCAGTCCTTGTGGTTCTTCAACTTCTGTAGCCTTTGCTCTGCCCGAGCTTCCCAATGCTCGTTCTGCCGCATGCCTCACTTTGCTTTCGATAGCCTTACTTGTCATGTGCTCTTCTCAAGGAAATCAATAAGATTCACCAAAACACTACATGTAGTGCATATTCATTGCTATGTAACTATATATTGGGCTGTATAAACAAACAAGGTATTAGTGTTAAGCAGGCTAAAAAGCCCTTTTGTTAAGCTTTCAGCATTCAGGCCCAGGCTAAATGACGGAGTTCAACGCAGCATAGTTGCGTCGTGGTGCAGTCAGCCATCTGAGCTAAGCGGGATACGAAGGACAAGAATGCGTGGCTCGGCTATTTTCATCTTCAGTATAGGAAGATGAACACGGTAATAAGCCAACAATTCTTAACTTCATAGCCGCTTAATTGCTTGGCTACGTTGGGAGCTCAATTTCAATATCAGAGCGTCTGAGGCGCTTATCGCTCGGTTTGAGGAACGAAGTAGACCGCGGCAGCCAAAGACGTTTTGTCATGATGCGCGAGCTCCCCTTTTTGCTGGACCTCCTCACACTGTGTGTCGAAGCAGGCCTTAGCCTGCCGGTTGCGTTGTTGCGTGTGGCAGAGCACGCTCCCGAAGGCCCTTTGCGCCAAAGCCTTCAAAGCGCCTGTGCCCTGGAGCGCACCGGGGTAGAGCGCAGCCGCTGGCTCGCACAATGGGCTGATGCAGTGGATGTTCCTGGTGTTTATAGCCTGGTGCTTTCCCTGGCACAGGCAGAGCGCCTGGGGATGAGCCTTGGGCCCCTGCTGCGGGCTCAGGCCGAGCGTCAGTCCAGCGAGCGCTTTGCCCGGGCAGAGACGCTGGCCATGCAGGCGCTGCTCAGGATGCTGTTTCCCATGGTGCTGTGCATTTTCCCCTGTACTTTCCTGGTGATCGGCTTTCCGATTGCGGTCAAGTTGATGCAGGCCAATTTCTGATGTGGGGTGGGCCACAAGACTTGCCCGCTTGGGATCTCACCCGGGCGTCTTTACGCCTGGTTCGGGCCCGTAGCTTCAGGCAGCGTTTGTTGGGCCTGCACGCCTGGAAAACCTGGGGTGCCTTGCCTCGTGGCCTGTTGTTTCCCAATTGCAGGATGGTGCATACGCTGGGCCTGACGTGTCCGATCAATGTGCTGTTTCTGGATGATCAGGGGTGTATCTTGAGGCGGATCACGTGGCTGGCGCCGGGCCGTTGGGCGCGCTGTGCGGGTGCCTATGCCACGCTTGAGCTACCCCCCAACAACGACACCATACTTCAATGGCAGGCGGTCATCACTCAGGCCTGGAGTGCAGATGTGTCGTTGGCGCGAAACGTGGTGGCATAAACCGGGTAAAAGCTGCAGTACAGCAGGGCAGTCAGCACAATGTCCAAAATCAGCGATATCCACGTCATGCTGTTGGTTGTCAGCCCTGCGCTTGCCAGAGTACCAAGCAGCAGGCTAAGGCCGTAATACACGGCGGCCCAGCTGCCCACGTAAAGCACAATGGCCCATTTGGTGCGCCAGCAGGCCACCATCGAATAAAACAGGGCACGCTTCAGGGGCAGTGCATGCCAGCCTATCAGGGCTGGCGCATGCCAGAACAACGCCGATAGCAGCACATAAAAGCCGCCAAATACCAGCATCGGCCCCCACATGGCCTGGGCAAGGCTTGCATAGTCTGGGTCGCTGCCAGTGCCAAGGGATTGCACCAAGGAGGACAAAAATGGCAAGACAGAAATAAAGGCGGCCAGCAAAGTAAAGCCCAGGTAGGCGCTACCCAGGCGTAACAATGCAGGCATGACGCCTGGAGCCTTCAATGGCGCCAGCCACAGGCCCGGAACCATTTTTTGTCCCCGGCTGATGGTGCGGCAGGCGTTCAAGGTCAGAAATGTCAGCAAAGGGGTTAGCAGCACCAATGCCATCTGGCCAATCACAGGGATTACCGAGCCTACCTGGATGATAAAGCTCGTGGCCGTACTCCAGAAGAGCATGGCCAGCGGCTGTGCGCGAAACAGGTGGTACCCCTGGAGAATCCATGCCCAGCCGGCGGAGGGAGGCAATACAGAAGCTTGAAGGGTAGGTGTGTTGTTCATGTGAGGTCGCCCGGCAACAGGGGCGCCGGCTGCGTCGTGCGTAAGCGCAGGATGCGTTCGAAGTGTCGTGGATCGTGCGGTTTAAGGGTCTGGGCGGGGCGTGGCAGATAGAAATCAAACAGGCGCGAAATCCAGAAGCGCAGGGCGGCGGCGCGTAGCATCAGGGGCCACGCGGCACGTTCGGCCGGGGTAAACGGGCGGGTAGCGTGATATGCACTTAACCAGGCACTGAGCCGGCGCCGGATGAATATCCCGCTGCTGCGCTGGATGCACCAGTCGTTGACACTCACCGCCACGTCAAAAATCCAGGCGTCACAGCCGGCAAAGTAAAAGTCGATGAAGCCGCCCATATGAGGAGATTCAAACGTGCCATCAAAGAGCACGTTGTCACGAAACAAATCACAATGTGCTGGGCCGCTGGGCAGATTTTCGAGTCCGCCCTGGGCCACAAAGGCAGCCTGTTCGTCCAGGCTTTGGCGCAACAGCGTCGCCTGGTCTTCGTTCAGAAACGGCATCAGCCGGGGGGCGGTTTCTTGCCACCAGGGCAGGCTTCGAAGATTGGGCTGGTGCAGCGGAAAATCCTGGGCGGCCAGGTGGGCATGTGCCAGGGTTTGTCCTGTCAAAGTGCAATGGGCCGGGCTGGGCTCGGGCTCGTAGCCGCCGTTCAGGCGTGTGACAATGGCAGTTGGCTTGCCGTGCAAGGTGCTGATGCGGCTGCCGTCGTGTCGGGTTTGCGGTTGTGGTACTGGCACACCGCGGCCTGCCAGGTGGTGCATCAGCTCGATGTAAAAGGGCAGTTGCTCGGCCGTCAGCACCTCGAATAGCGTCAGTACATAGCTGCCTTGTGTGGTATCCAGAAAATAATTGGTGTTCTCGATGCCCGCAGTGATCCCACGCAGGGCAAGCAATGTGCCCAGATCGTAGTGTTCCAGCAGCGAGTGGACATCGTCCTGGGAAACAGCAGTAAAGACAGCCATGACAAGCAGGCGGCGCAAAAGCCGCGGCGGGTGAGTTCAACGCGGCATTTTAGTCGAAAGTAAAATAGCGCTTCTGTATGGATAATTTTGACTATGGCTGATTGGCGTTTATGTGTGGCTCCGATGATCGATGTGACGGATCGCCACTGCCGTTATTTTCATCGCCTGCTGGCCCCCGAGGCCCGTCTGTATACCGAGATGGTTACCACTGGCGCCTTGTTGCATGGGGATGTGGCGCGTCATCTCGATTTCGACGCGTCCGAGCATCCCGTGGCCCTGCAGTTGGGTGGCAGCGAGCCAGACGCTTTGGCCAAGTGTGCAAAGCTGGGTGAATCCTGGGGCTACGACGAAATCAACCTCAATTGTGGCTGCCCCTCCGAGCGTGTGCAGCAGGGCTCGTTTGGGGCGTGTTTGATGGCTGAGCCCCAACTGGTGGCGGATTGCGTCCGCGCCATGCAGGATGCCGTCTCGGTGCCGGTTACCGTCAAGCATCGGCTGGGGCTTGATTACGATGACTCATATGCCTTTGTGCGCGATTTTGTGGGTGTTCTGTATCAGGCTGGGTGCCGGGTGTTTATCGTGCATGCCCGCAATGCCGTATTAAAGGGTTTGTCGCCCAAAGATAATCGTGAAAAGCCGCCTTTGCGCTATAGCTCGGTCTTGCAGCTCAAGCGTGACTTTCCGGATTGCACCATTGTGCTAAACGGTGGCTTATCCGATGTGGATACCTGCCGTGCGTGGCAAGACCAGCTGGACGGCATCATGCTGGGCCGTGCGGCCTGGCATCAACCGGATATTTTGTCTGCGTTAAGCGCAGACGGCCTGATGGGTAGGCAATCTGCGGCGCTGGACGATGACGAAGGCCGGCAAGTGCTGCTGCAGTTTTTAGAATATGTGCAGCACCATCATGCGCGCGGAGTACCGCTGCATATCATGGTGCGTGGTTTGCTTGGATGGCGCACCGGCCGGCCCGGTGCCCGCCGCTGGCGTCAGATGCTGTCTGACTCCAAAGCCTTGCGGGCACAAGGGCCTGATCTGCTTTTGCAGGCCTGGGATACGCTGGTTGATGCGGCTGCTCAGGATTTCCGGGCAATAGCGGGGTCTTCGGATGGCCAGTCGCGGATATAAGCCTTGAGCATATCGTTTTCGAATTGCTGGGCGTCCACAATGGCGCGTGCCATGTCGTAAAACGAAATCACGCCCATCAGGGTAGGGCCGTCCATCACCGGGATATACCGTGCGTGTTTGTCCAGCATCAGACGCTGCACTTCGTCTGCGTCGGTGTTGGGTGTGACACTCATGGGGGCGTCATCCATGATGCTGCGTACGGTGTAGTCGCCTGCCTGGCCGTCGTGCTGGTTGAGATGGTTGATAATTTCGCGAAATGTCAGCATGCCTACCAGCTGACCGTGCTCCATGATGACCAAAGAGCCGATGTCCAGCTGGCTCATGGTGCTGATGGCGTCGCGTACGGGCATGTCCGGCGTGCCGGTGTAAAGCGTGTGCCCCTTCACACGCAGGATTTCATTGACTTTCAGCATGGCATTCTTCCTCGGGCAGTTTTTATTGTCATTGTGCATCATCGTCCGTGTTTTCGGTAGCCGTGTATGTGTTGAATAGTGTGTCCAGGGTGGGCGGCTTGCCCAGCAAGGTGTCAGACAGCGCTTGGGTATGCAGCGTGGTCAGCCCGGTTTGCGTGCGATCCAGTAACAGTTGGTCGACCAACGGTCCGATGGTTGCGTGGTGGGGGTCGCAGGCCAGTACCCAGAGGTCGCTGTCCGATGCCGGCACCACGTAACCAAGATCATGCAGCTTGGCCAGGATCTCATACAGGGCGTCCGGATGCACCCGTAAGTGTTTTTCGAGAAACTGCTGGCTGCGCCCAGGAGGCAGCGTTTGCCGTGCCTGCCACAAAATCGACAAAATACTGATGGCATCCACTACCTGGGCGCCTGTGTGCCGTTGCAATACCCAGCGGTGCAGCCGCAATGCAGGCAGCAAAGAGGCTGTAGTGGCGCCAAGCAAGATCACCAGCCATGACAGATAAATCCACAGCAGAAAAATCGGTAAGGTGGCAAAGGCGCCGTAAATCACGGTGTAAGACGGAAAGCGGGTGAGATACCAGGTAAACCCCGCTTTCATGATGGTGAGGATCACCGCTGTTCCCAAACCGCCAAACAGCGCGTCACGCCAGCGTACGCGGCAATTGGGCACAAACACAAACAGAGCGGTAAACCCCAGCACGGATAGCGCAAACGGGATGATGTTCAGTGCAATGCCCAGGCTTTCAGGCAAACTGCCGATGTAACCCAGGGACTCTCTGGCCAATACCGAGCTGGCCCACAGGCTGGCGCCGGTAAGAATCGGGCCTAAAGAAATAATGGCCCAATACACCAGCAGGCGTTGGCGCAAAGGGCGCTGGCGTGTGACATTCCAGATTTCGTTAAATGCTTCGTCGATCGTCATGATGAGCATGACCGACGTAATCACCAGAAATACGCCGCCCACTGCCGTCAGACCCGAGGCCTGGGCGGCAAACTGGTTGAGATACAGCATGATGGTGTCGGATACGGATGGCGGCAGCAGACTTTGGCTGAGAAAGCCCTCAAGCGCCTGACGGAACTCTGCAAACAGCGGGAAAGCGGTAAATAACGACAAAATCACGGCCAGTAAGGGCACGATCGCCAGTACGGTGGTGAACGTCAGGCTGGATGCTACGCGGGTGAGCTTGCGATTGCCTGCAAACTCAAGGGTAAATCGCACAATGTCCAGTGCGTGGGCCCGCCGCTCGGAAATCGGCCGCGTCGTCGAAGAGAGGTCTGTCATACATTCATGCAAAGGTTTCGAGCCATAATAGCAACATGGAAATTCAACTCAATCAAGGTTTGCACCGCTTGGCGTGTGCCTGTCTCTTTGGCCTTATCGTGCTGTGCGTGGGCTGGGAGCTCTGGTGGGCGCCACTGCGCCCAGGTGGGTCGCTGATGGCCCTGAAGGCCGTGCCGTTGTTGTTTGCCGTGCGTGGTGTCTTGCGTGCCCGTTTGTATACGTTGCAGTGGGTGGCCATGCTCAGTCTTCTGTATCTGATGGAGGGTTCCGTGCGAGCGTGGTCAGATACCTCAGCCGTGTCAGTTGCGCTAGCCGGCCTTGAGATCCTGTTGTCTCTGGGTTTGTATTTTTCCGCAATTTTTTATGTTCGCCCGGCCAAGCGGGCGGCCCGGCAGTCACACTGACGCCGCTTGAAACCTTGGTCTGTGGGCGCTATGCCATAATCAAAATCTTCTTTCACGATTTTTCACGGCGTACCGATCATGTCTGGCAATTCTTTGGGCACCTTGTTTCGTGTCACTAATTTTGGCGAATCCCACGGCCCGGCGATTGGCGCCGTGATTGATGGCTGCCCACCGGGGCTTGCGCTGTGCGAAGCAGACATTCAGGCAGAACTGGATCGCCGCAAGCCCGGCACCTCGCGCCATGTCACACAGCGTCGCGAGCCTGACACAGTTGAGATCCTGTCAGGTGTTTTTGAGGGCCAAACCACGGGGACACCCATTGGCCTGCTGATTCGCAATACCGATGCCCGCAGCCGCGACTACACCAATATCGCCGAAACCTTCCGGCCTGGGCACGCGGATTACACCTACTGGAAAAAATACGGCATCCGCGATCCGCGTGGCGGGGGGCGCTCCTCGGCTCGCCTGACAGCCCCCACGGTGGCTGCCGGTGCAGTGGCCCGCAAGTGGTTGATGCAAGAATTTGGCGTGCAGATCCGTGGCTACATGAGCCAGCTTGGGCCGATCCCGATTCCTTTCGAATCCTGGGACGCTGTCTCACAAAACCCTTTTTATGCGCCCAACGCAGCTATCGTGCCGCAACTCGAGGCCTTTATGGATCAGCTGCGCCACGAGGGTGATTCCATCGGTGCGCGCATCGAAGTACAGGCCGATGGTTTGCCGGCGGGCTGGGGCGAGCCCTTGTACGACCGCCTGGATGCGGATATTGCACATGCCATGATGGGGCTTAATGCGGTCAAGGGTGTTTCCATTGGCTCTGGCTTCGATTGCATCAGCATGCGTGGTTCCGAGCACGGTGATGAGCTCAGCCCCGATGGGTTTTTGGCCAACCATGCCGGTGGGGTGCTGGGCGGGATTTCTTCCGGCCAGGCACTGCGGGTCTCGCTGGCGATCAAGCCCACCTCCAGTATCCGCATTGAGCGTCGTTCCGTGGATAAAAGCAATTCGCCGGTGATGGTGCAAACGTTGGGCAGACACGATCCCTGCGTTGCCATCCGGGCTACTCCGATTGTCGAAGGCCTGCTGGCAATTGTTCTGATGGACCACGCGCTGCGCCACCGGGCCCAGTGCGCGGATGTGACACCTTTTGCCGGCGGTTCGGCGCTAGCAGGTGCCTAGATTTCATCAACCCCAGAGAGGAGATCAAAGCAAATGAAGCCCATTCAACGCCTTGCCCACATCAAAACCTCCTGGATAGCCGCAGTGGCCATCGTTTCTGCAGTGCTGCTGGCTGCCTGCGCGCCTGTGCAAACCACACAGTCTGGTGCAGTGGGAATCGAGCGCACGCAATACATGTCCGGCCTGGTCTCTGAGGCCCAGCTTGACCAGGAAGCTGCGCAGCAGTACCAGCAGATCCTTGCTCAGGCGCGTGCGCAGCACGCGCTGGATCCTTCCGCGGCCCAAACCAAACGCGTTCAGGCAATCGCTCAGCGGCTGATTGCACAAGTGGGGGTATTTCGTCCGGATGCCAAACAATGGAACTGGGAGGTTCATGTCCTGAAATCGGATGAAGTCAATGCGTGGTGCATGCCGGGTGGCAAAATTGCCGTGTATACGGGGATGCTTGAGAAAATCAAGCCCACTGATGCCGAGTTGGCGGCCGTGATGGGCCATGAGATCTCTCACGCCTTGCGTGAACATGCGCGCGAGCAAGTCTCGCGCCAGATGGGTGCCGGTATCGGGATATCCATTTTGGCAGCGGTCACGGGTAGCCAGGCGGTGGCCGATCTGGGCTCAAATCTGTCGCAGGTGATGTTTACCTTGCCTAACAGCCGGGCCAACGAAACCGAAGCAGATCGCATGGGGGTAGAGCTTGCCGCCCGTGCCGGTTACGACCCACGCGCAGCCATCACACTTTGGCAAAAAATGGAGCGCCTTGGTGGCGGACAGCCGCCCGAGATGCTCTCTACACACCCTTCGTCTGCAAGCCGTATCCAGGATCTCGAGCGGGCCACGGCCAAGGTGATGCCTCTGTATCACCCCTGATAGTTGGGTGCTGTCTCAACCCAGTACCGGGTATATTTAGTACTAGGATAAATGCTGGCCTTGTCGGTAGATCTCACGCTGGCATAATGGTTTCTGTCCGCTTGGCCATGCCAGGTTCCATTCCTGATTTCGAGACCCCAATCATGCCGCAAACTCTATATGACAAGCTCTGGGACGCCCATGTGGTGCACCAGGGCCCAGACGGTACCTGTCTGTTGTATATCGATCGCCATCTGGTTCACGAAGTAACCAGCCCGCAAGCATTTGAAGGCCTTGAGCTGGCAGGGCGCAAGCCGTGGCGCATTGCCGCCAATCTGGCCGTGGCCGATCACAACGTCCCCACCACCGATCGCTCCCAAGGTATCCAGGATCCCATTTCACGACTGCAGGTGGATACCCTGGATAAAAACTGCGATACCTGGGGCATCACCGAATTTCGAATGAACGACCGCCGCCAGGGCATTGTGCATATTATTGGCCCCGAGCAAGGTGCCACCTTACCTGGCATGACGGTCGTGTGTGGCGATTCGCACACCAGCACGCATGGAGCGATGGGGGCACTTGCGTTTGGCATCGGCACCTCCGAAGTCGAGCACGTCCTGGCCACCCAAACACTGCTGATGAAAAAAAGCCGTAACCTGCTGGTCAAGGTGGATGGTCAGCTGCCTTTTGGTTGTACAGCCAAGGATCTGATTCTCTACGTCATTGGCCAGATTGGTACGGCCGGCGGCACCGGTCACGCCATCGAATTCGGCGGTACGGCAATACAGGCCCTCTCGATGGAAGGCCGCATGACGATCTGCAACATGGCTATCGAAGCCGGTGCCCGCTCCGGCATGGTGGCTGTCGATCAAACCACCATCGACTATTTCAAGGGCCGGCCATATGCACCAGAAGGAGACCTCTGGGATCAGGCCGTCCGTTATTGGCAAACCTTGCACTCGGATCCAGACGCGGTGTTTGATCGTGTGGTTGAGATTGATGCTGGCAAGATCCAGCCCCAGGTCAGCTGGGGTACTTCGCCCGAAATGGTCACTGCAGTTGGTGGCAGGGTACCCAATCCGGCAGCAGAGCCCGATGCGGTGCGCCGCAAAGGGATGGAGCGTGCCCTGCAGTACATGGATCTTCAGGCGGACACGCCCATCACCGACATCCGCATCGACAAAGTATTTATCGGCTCGTGCACCAATGCGCGCATCGAAGACCTGCGTGCGGCGGCCGAAGTGGCCAAGGGGCGCAAGGTGGCAGGTAATGTCAGCTTGGCCATGGTGGTTCCAGGCTCAGGGCTGGTCAAGGCCCAGGCCGAGCGCGAAGGGCTTGATCGCATCTTTCTGGATGCCGGATTTGAATGGCGTGAGCCGGGCTGCTCGATGTGTCTGGCCATGAACGCCGACCGGCTCGAGCCAGGCGAACGCTGCGCCTCCACTTCAAACCGCAATTTCGAAGGGCGTCAGGGGCAGGGAGGGCGTACGCATCTGGTCAGCCCCGCCATGGCTGCCGCTGCTGCAGTAACCGGGCATTTTGTTGACGTCCGCACTTTCAAATAGGATCCCGCCATGCAAGCATTTACGACTCATCAGGGGCTGGTGGCTCCGTTCGATCGCGACAACGTCGACACCGATCTGATCATTCCAAAACAGTTTTTGAAATCTATCAAACGTACGGGTTTCGGGCCTAATCTTTTTGATGAGATACGGTATCTGGATCATGGCGAGCCCGGTATGGATAACAGCCAGCGGCCGCTGAACCCGGATTTTGTGCTGAATCACGCCCGATATCAGGGCGCGTCTATCCTGTTGTGCCGCAAAAACTTTGGCTGCGGCTCCAGCCGCGAGCACGCCCCCTGGGCGCTTCAACAGTACGGCTTCAGGGCCCTGATCGCGCCGTCCTATGCAGATATTTTCTTCAATAACAGCTTCAAAAATGGCCTGTTGCCGATTGTTTTGCCCGAGGACGTGGTCGATCAGCTTTTCAAGGTGGTTGCTGCCCAGCCGGGATATTCCCTGACGGTCAACCTGCAGCAGCAAAGTGTCACGGCGCCTGATGGCGCGCAGTGGTCTTTCGATGTCGATGCCTATCGCAAACAGTCTTTGCTTCAGGGTCTGGATGAAATCGGTCAGACCCTGTTGCATGCCGATCAGATCCGCGACTTCGAAGCCAAACGGTTGGCTGCTCATCCCTGGCTGGTTAAAGATCGCCCTGCTGCGTAGTAAGGTGCCTGTTTGCCCGATGCCGGCTTTTGGCCATCGGGTGATTGTGTCTTGTCAAACAATTCTCGCGTCTCGTGTGGGGCGCGGGATACTTTTTATTCGGGATTTCCCATGACTTCAAAGATTGCGGTACTGCCAGGTGATGGCATTGGCCCTGAAATTGTCGAGCAGGCTGTCAGAGTGTTGCGAGCCTTGGATCTGGATCTGAGTTTCACCGAGGCGCCAGTGGGTGGTGCCGCTTATGCCGCCCTAGGCCACCCGCTGCCGCAATCAACGCTGGACATCGCCTTGAAGGCGGATGCCATCCTGTTTGGCGCAGTAGGCGACTGGAAATACGACAATCTGGAGCGCGCCCTGCGGCCCGAGCAGGCCGTACTGGGGCTGCGTAAGGCTCTGAGTTTATTTGCCAACCTGCGTCCGGCGATTTTGTACCCAGAACTGGCCAACGCTTCGTCACTCAAACCAGAAGTAGTGGCTGGTCTGGATATTTTGATTGTGCGTGAGCTGACGGGTGATATTTATTTTGGCCAGCCGCGCGGGGTGCGTACCCTCGATGACGGCCCGTTTGCAGGCGAGCGTCAGGGGTTTGATACCATGCATTACGCTGAGAGCGAAATCCGGCGTATTGCTCACGTGGCTTTCCAGGCAGCCGCCAAACGCCAGAAGAAGCTGTGCAGTGTCGACAAAGCCAATGTGCTGGAGACTTCTCAGTTCTGGCGTGACATTATGTTGGACGTAGCCAAAGAATATCCTCAGGTTACCCTGACACATATGTACGTGGACAACGCTGCGATGCAGTTGGTGCGAGAGCCCAAGGCATTTGATGTTGTGGTAACGGGTAATCTTTTCGGTGATATCTTGTCTGATGAAGCGGCGATGCTGACCGGCTCCATCGGGATGCTGCCGTCAGCTTCATTGAATGCCAGTCGGCAGGGGCTCTACGAGCCCAGCCATGGTTCTGCCCCTGATATTGCCGGACAGAATGTGGCGAATCCTTTGGCCACGATTTTATCTGCTGCAATGTTGCTGCGATATTCTCTGGATGCCGGCGAAGCAGCCAACCAAATTGAAGCAGCTGTTCAGCGTGTTTTGGCCCAGGGGTTGCGTACAGCCGACATTCACGAGGCCGGGACTACCCGGGTTTCTACCTCAGAGATGGGCGATGCAGTACTGAAGGCATTAGAATAAAACATTCTTTCTTTTCATTTTTTGGTTTAGGCAGGGATTTATGGCGCAAGCAGTGGGTCTGATTGGTTGGCGAGGGATGGTGGGTTCGGTGCTGATGCAGCGGATGCGCGAAGAAAACGATTTCGATTTCTTCGAGCCAGTTTTTTTCTCTACCAGCAATGCCGGGGGCGCGGCACCTCAGTGGGCCAATGGGGCCGGTGCGCTGCAAGACGCTTACGATATCGATACCCTCAAGAAGCTGCCCATTATTGTCACGGCGCAAGGCGGGGATTACACCTCTCAGGTGTACCCCAAGCTGCGTGCTGCTGGCTGGACAGGCATGTGGATTGACGCGGCCAGTACCTTGCGCATGAAAGACGACGCCATTATTGTGCTCGATCCCGTCAACCGGCCGGTCATTGATGCGGCCCTACAGCGCGGCGTGCGCGACTATATTGGTGGCAATTGCACGGTTAGCTGCATGCTGATGGGCCTGGCCGGCTTGTTCAAGGCCGACATGGTGCAATGGCTTACCTCCATGACATACCAGGCCGCCTCTGGGGGCGGGGCACGCCACATGCGCGAGCTCCTCACCCAGTTTGGCATCCTCAATCAGGCGGTGGGCGCTCAATTGGCGGATCCTGCCTCGGCCATCCTGGATATTGATCGCGGTGTCCTGAAAGCCCAGCAAAGCCCCGATCTGCCGCAAGAAAACTTCGGCGTTCCACTGGGTGGCAGCCTGATTCCCTGGATCGACAAAGATCTTGGCGATGGCATGTCCCGCGAAGAATGGAAAGGTGGTGCCGAAACCAACAAAATCCTGGGGCGTGGGCCGGGCTTTGACGCCCCTCCGGTGCCGGTTGATGGCTTGTGTGTGCGTATTGGCGCCATGCGTTGCCATAGCCAGGCGCTCACCATCAAGTTGCGTGGTGACATCCCGCTAGACGAAATCACCGATGCCATCAGCACGGGCACGGATTGGGCCCGGTATGTTCCCAACGATAAAGATTCCTCCGTCAAGGCGCTTACCCCGGTTGCAGTCACAGGCACGCTGGATATCCCCGTTGGGCGCTTACGCAAGATGTCGATGGGGCCAGAATATCTCAGCGCCTTTACGGTCGGAGATCAACTACTGTGGGGTGCTGCCGAGCCTCTGCGACGCATGTTGCGCATTGCGCTAGGTGAACTTTAATGAAACCTGCTGCCCGCCTGTTAAGTGGTGTCCTCACGCTGGCGGCATTTGCCGCCGGTTCTGTTCACGCCGCCAGCATTGGCCATGCCCGCCTGGCGTCTGCTTCGGGGCAGCCTTTGCTTATTCTGGTGCCTGTCCAGGGGCTGTCTGATGCAGATATTCCGGTGCTATCTGCCAAACCGGCGCCGGCAGCCGACTGGACTCGCGTAGGCCTTACGCCGCCCGTTGCACTTAATACGCTTTCAGTTGGCGTCACGCCGGGTTCAGGCGGTGCCGGGCAGCGGGTTCTCAAAATCACCTCGCCACAGCTTTTTTCAGGTTCGTTGGCAGATCTCCTTCTGGATGTGCAGACGGCTTCTGGTCATCAGCGCTATCAAGTCTCTTTACTGGCACCTGCACCACTCACCGCACAGGCCCCGGCGGGCCAATCGGCCCCGGTAACCCCAGCTGCCTCGGCCAGTACAACACAAGCCACCCCGGCCACCAGCGTCCGGCGCGTGCCGCAGGGTTCCATTCGCGTCCATAAGGGTGACACCATGTTTGCGATTGCACGGCGGCATGCCGTGGATGGCGTCTCGGTGTATCAGCTGATGATGGCCTTGCAGCGGGCCAACCCAAGTGCGTTTATCCAACACAATATCAATCTGGTGCGTGCCGGTGCGCAGCTTGCCGTTCCGGATGTTGCCGAGATGCTCTCCATCTCAGATATCGAGGCACGTCGCCAGTTTGTCGCGCAAACGGCCGCGCTGAGCCGTTTGCGCCATACGGTGGCAGCTCAGACAGCCACCAGCCTGTCGGCGGCCGTATCCACAAATTCCACCAGTGGCAAGGTCTCGCCGCCTAACGCGCAATCTGCCCAGTCTCAGCAGGCTGCGCAAGACCAGCTCAGGCTTAGCCAAGGCTCTGCAGCAAAAGCAGGTGCATCAGGCAATGGTGGCTCGCCCGATCAGAAAGCTGATGCCCAGACTGCAGATCGTCATGCGCAAGCCGACGCCGCATCCCGGGTGGGGCAGCTTGAAGACAACGTCCACAACCTTAACCAGGCTTTGCAGGCCCAAGGCGAAGCCGCACGCAGTGCCGCCGCTGCTGGTGCCGAGGCCATCACGCAGTCTATCCAGCAGGTCGCCAGTGCCATTACCGAGGCCAGCCAGGATGCGGCGGCACAAGCCAATGCAAGCACACAAGCAGGGGCAGATGGCTCTGCCACGTCTGACCAGCAAACATCTTCACCAGCAGCCGCTTCCGAAAGCGCAAACCCACAGCATTCAGGGCAGGGGGGATCCACATCCCCGGGCCAGGCTGCGCCTGCCGACGCCGGCAAAGCACAATCTGCCGCACCAGATGGGTCCAATACTTCATCGGCTTCGGGCGCGTCCGGGTCTGATGCTTCCGGTTCGTCTGCCTCCAATTCTGCCGCAGGTGGCTCATCCGCCAGTGGTGCGTCAATCGGTGGTATGTCAACAAATGCGCCTGTAGCCGCCAATCTGGCTTCAACTGAACCCCCCGAAGGGGCAACCGCGGAAGCGGCCGAGCTGGCATCCACGGCACAAGCGCAAGATCGGGCTTCCTGGATCCAGGATCACCTGCTGGCGGTCATGACAGCACTGCTGGCCCTGATTGTTTTCATTATTGCCTGGTTGCTGCGACGTGCCAGCGCGGGCCGTGATGATGTCATCATCGAATCCGCCCAGCCTACCGAAGCCATGGTGCGTGAAAAATTGCAAGGGCTTGATCTCGAGCTTTCACAAGAAGAACCCAACGTGCCACCTAAGGGCTGACACCCTGTGGGTCGGATTGCCCTTTGCATCAGCTATGACGGCGCTGCCTGGCAAGGTTGGCAAACCCAGCCAGGCGGGCAAACCGTCCAGGACACGCTGGAAGCCGCCTTACAGCAGTTCCTCAACACCCCTCGGGTTGCCACGATTTGTGCCGGCCGCACCGACACCGGTGTCCATGCTTTGCAGCAGATTGTGCATCTGGATACGGATGCAATCCGACGCGATGAGTCCTGGGTTCGGGGCTTGAACGCATTGTTGCCGGCCAGTGTGGCGGTTCAGTGGGCAAGGCCGGTGGCAGACACGTTTCATGCCCGCTTCGACGCCCGGGGCCGTACCTACCTATATATTTTGCGTAGTGCGCCGGTACGCTCGCCGGCGCTTCGCGGGCGTGTGGGTTGGGTGCACGATGCGCTAGATGAAAAAGCGATGCGCGAAGCGGCGGTTCTGCTGCAAGGCGAGCATGATTTCAATGCCTTTCGCTCGTCCCAATGCCAGGCGGCCAGTCCGATCAGGACACTCGACACGTTAAATATCCAGCGGCAGCAAGAATTTCTGTTTTTTGAATTCTGCGCCAACGCATTTCTGCATCATATGGTACGTAACCTGATGGGTTCTTTGCTGATGGTGGGGCGTGGCCGCCGCCCTGTGCGCTGGGTGGCCGATGTGTTGGCCAGCAAAGACCGTCGCCTGGCTGCGCCCACCTTTATGCCTGACGGCCTGTATCTGGCTCATGTTGGATACCCCACAGCGCCTGATTTGCCGTTGCGACCTGCTTATGATGTCTTGCATCATCATTTGGGCCTGTTGTGCCCGGCCGATTTCTAGCTTGCCGGGATTCGGGACAGTACCGTGGTGTGATACGCTGCGCTTCGGATAGAATTGGACGTTTTGTTACGCACGGTGTCTTTTGCATCGGCGGTCTTTGTTCTGCAGGCTGGCAATGAGAATCCTTCTTAAGCTTTCGGGGTGGATTGACGCCCTCAATACGGCAGTTGGCCGGGGTGTCACCTGGCTGGTGCTCATTGTCGCCATCATTAGCGCGGGCAATGCGGTCATGCGAAAACTCTTCAGTCTCAGCTCAAACTCCTGGCTCGAGTTGCAATGGTATCTGTTTGGCGCCATTTTTTTGTTGGCGGCGGGGTTTACGTTCTTGCGCAACGAGCACGTCCGTGTCGATGTGCTGGCCCAGAAGCTGCCCGAGCGCGCCCAGGTGGGTATCGAAATCTTCGGCGTGATTTTTTTCCTGATGCCGGCTGCCTGTCTGGTGCTGTGGCTGTCGATTCCCTTTTTCTGGGAGTCCTATATTACCCACGAGCTTTCCTCCAATACCGATGGCCTGATCCGTTGGCCCGCCAAATTGCTTATTCCCGTGGGCTTTTTCTTGCTGATATTGGCTGGGATATCGCATCTCATCAAGTGCGTCGGGTTTCTGCGCGGGCAGTGCAGCAATCCCATGCAGGTATCCAATGGCAAGAGCGCTGAGGAAGCCCTTGTCGAAGACATCCTCGCTCAGCAACACGCCGGGCAAGTTCAACCCGATACCCACGGCCGCTGATCATGGAATTTATCGTCAATAACCTTGCTCCGGTCATGTTTTTCAACCTGATCGTGTTTTTGCTGTTCGGGTTTCCGGTGGCGTTTTCATTGGCAGCAACGGGGGTGGTATACGGCCTGGTGGCGATTGATCTCAATCTCATGAGCCCTTTGCTATTTCAGGCCTTGCCGCAACGCATTTTTGGTATTGTGGGCAACGACACACTGCTGGCTGTACCGTTTTTCACGTTCATGGGCCTCATTCTCGAGCGCTCAGGCATGGCGGAAGACCTGCTCGATACGGTTGGGCGCCTGTTTGGGCCCCTGCGCGGGGGGCTAGCGATTGCGGTGGTGTTTGTGGGTGCCTTGCTGGCAGCCACCACAGGGGTTGTTTCTGCGTCCGTCATTTCGATGGGCCTGATTTCCCTGCCGATCATGCTGCGCTATGGCTACGACCGGCGCCTGGCAACAGGTGTCATTGCAGCGTCGGGCACGCTGTCGCAAATCATCCCACCGTCATTGGTGCTTATTGTGCTGGCCGACCAACTCGGGCGGTCGATTGGTGACATGTATCGGGGTGCGATGGTGCCAGGCATGCTGTTGGCAAGTGCTTACATGGCGTATGTCTTCATCGTCGCGGTGTTCAGGCCCAGCTATGTGCCGGCCTTGCCACCAGAAGCCCGTGGCGAGGTCGACGCCAAGGGTCGCCGTGGCTTGCGCTCGCTTTTGGTGCTTACCGCGATCGGCGCCGCAGTGGCGTATTTCGGGGCTGATTACTACTTCCGCTCACATACCGATATCCCGGTGGATGAGCGGGTGGTGATCATCTTGCTGTTCTGGGGCTGTGCGGCGCTGGCCATGGCGCTGGGCAATCGCCTCCTGCATCTGGGCTGGCTGTCCTCGTTGGCCGAGCAAGTCGTGTTTGTCATGATCCCCCCGCTGGCGCTGATTTTCCTGGTGCTGGGTACCATTTTCATTGGTTTGGCGACGCCCACCGAAGGCGGGGCCATGGGCGCGGTGGGTGCGCTTATCATGGCGGTCTCCAGGGGGCGGTTTTCGATGCAGCAACTGCGTCAGGCTATGGAGAGCACGGCTCGGCTTACCTGTTTTGTGATTTTTATTCTGGTGGGCTCTACCATCTTCAGCCTCAGCTTCAGGGGCATCAACGGCGATTTATGGGTCGAGCAGCTGCTGCTGCATGTGCCCGGTGGTGAACTCGGCTTCCTGATTGTGGTCAGCCTGATTACTTTCTTTCTGGCCTTTTTCCTCGACTTCTTCGAACTGGCATTTATCATTGTGCCCTTGCTGGGGCCTGTGGCCGACAAAATGGGCATCGATCTCATCTGGTTTGGCGTGCTGCTGGCAGTCAATATGCAAACCTCGTTTGTACACCCGCCCTTTGGCTTTGCACTGTTTTATCTGCGTTCAGTGGCACCCAAAGAGGATTACCACGACCGCGTCACGGGGCAACTGATCAAAAAGGTAACGACTGCCGAAATCTATTGGGGTTCCATCCCGTTCATTGTCATTCAGGTGCTGATGGTGGTGGCTGTTCTTACGATGCCCGGGATGGTGACGCACTATAAAAGTGATGCGCCGCAGGTCAATCCCGATTCGGTCACTTTTGGCCAGGATAGTGCCTACGGGCTTGATAGCTATGGGGCAGATGCTGGCGGGGGGTTCCAGTGACATCCCGAACCCGTGTAAAAATCTGCGGTCTGACGCGCCCCCAGGATGTGCAGGCAGTGGTGGCCGCCGGGGCCGATGCCGTTGGGCTGGTGTTTTATCCGGCCAGTCGTCGGTTGGTCTCACTAAAAGACGCGGCGCGTTTGCGGGCGTCTGTCCCTGCATTCGTGTCGGTGGTGGCGTTATTTGTCAATCCGGATGCGGCGGATGTCCGGCGCACCATACAAAGCGTGCAGCCCGACCTTCTCCAGTTTCATGGCGACGAAACGCCGGCATTCTGTGCTCAGTTTGATCATCGGTATCTCAAGGCGTTTCGCATTGGGGCGCCAGGGCTGGATACGCCTGAAGGCGTGGTAGCCCACTGTCTGCAATATCCGCATGCCAGTGGTTGGCTGTTTGACAGCTATAGCCCTGCTTATGGGGGCAGTGGCCGCAAATTTGATCAGTCCCTGTTGTCGCAGGTACCTCGTGGCCAGTCGCACCCGGTCTGGGTGCTGTCTGGTGGTCTGTCTGCAGATACCGTGGGTGCGAGCATCCATACCTGGCACCCGCATGCGGTCGATATCAGTAGCGGGGTCGAAACTGCGCCAGGGCTGAAAGATGAAAAAAAGGTACAGGCATTTTTAGAAGCCGTCCGCTTGGCCGACGAGACGGGCAGGTTAGAATAAGCGCCACGCGAGGCTCACGCCTCCAGACAATAATTCAATATTCAGGAGCCTTACATGAAACTGCAACCCATTGTTCGCAAGCTGGCTAGTGTTGCTGCCGTTGTGGGCGCCTTGGCTGCTACGCAGGCAACGGCGCAATCAGTGGCCGTCACCTCGATTGTTGAGCATCCTGCCCTGGATTCGGTCAAGGATGGTGTCAAGGAAGCCCTGGAAAATGCCGGTTACACCGAAGCCAAGGGCCTGAAATGGCAGTTTCAAACGGCCCAAGGTAATACCGCTATTGCCGCCCAGATCGCACGCAAGTATATTGGCGACAAACCGGATGTCATCGTGGCTATTGCCACGCCGTCTGCCCAGGCAGTTGTTGCGGCTACTAAAACAATCCCGGTTGTGTATTCCGCAGTCACCGATCCCGTTGCTGCGCAGCTGGTTCCTGGCTGGGGCCCATCTGGTACCAACGTTACCGGGGTATCTGATGCCTTGTCTCTCGATAAACAAATCGAGCTCATCAAAAAGGTTGTGCCTGATGCCAAAAACGTGGGCATGGTCTACAACCCCGGCGAGGCCAATTCGGTGGTCGTGGTCAAGCAGCTTCGTGAGCTCCTGCCCAAGGCTGGCATGACTCTCGTCGAAGCTACGGCAGCCCGTACGGTGGATGTCGGCGCTGCCGCGCGTAGTCTGGTGGGTAAAGTCGATGTCATTTATACCAATACCGACAACAACGTGGTGTCTGCCTACGAGGCCCTGGTCAAGGTGGGTAATTCTGCCAAGATCCCGCTGGTGGCATCGGATACCGACAGCGTCAAGCGAGGCGCCATTGCCGCGCTGGGGGTCAACTACCACGATCTCGGCATCCAGACGGGCGCCCTGGTTGTGCGCATTCTCAAGGGTGAGAAACCCGGTAGCATTGCCTCTGAAACCAGCTCAAAACTGCAGCTTTTTGTTAATCCAGAGGCCGCCAAAAAGCAAGGCGTAACCTTGTCTGATGCCTTGATAAAATCTGCGGCAGAAGTCATTAAATAACCTTACCTGCACGGATGCGGTACGTCTTCTGTACCGTATCCAAACACCCGTCTGTCAGGACAGGTGTTGCCTTACTCACCCTGGCCGTTAGCGCCTCAGGGGGGTGGATTTTCCTGAGAGTTCCATGTCCATTTATTCCATGTGGGGTGCATTTGAAATCGGGCTGATTTTTGGCCTGGTTGCTTTGGGCGTCCTGATTTCCTTCCGCGTCCTGAATTTTCCCGATCTCACTGTGGATGGTAGCTTTCCGCTGGGTGGCGCCACTGCGGCCATCCTGATTCACAATGGCATGGATCCCTTCCTGGCTACCTTGATTGCCACTTTGGCGGCCGGGTTTGCGGGCATGATTACCGGCTGGCTTAATGTCAGCCTCAAGATCATGGATTTGCTGGCCAGCATTCTGATGATGATTGCTTTGTATTCCATCAACCTGCGCGTTATGGATGCACCCAATGTGCCACTGATTACCGACCCCACCGTTTTCACAGTGTTGCAGCCGGCGGGTCTGGATGATTTTGTTGCCCGGCCGCTCATCTTGCTGGTGCTGGTAGTGGTGGTCAAATTGGCACTTGATTGGTTTTTTGCCACTCAGGTCGGTTTGGCCATGCGCTCCACGGGCTCCAACCCCCGGATGGCTCGCGCCCAAGGTATCCACACTGGCCGAATGATTTTGCTGGGGATGGCCATCTCCAATGCTCTATGTGGTCTGGCGGGCGCCTTGTTTGCACAATCCCAGGGCGGGGCGGATATCTCCATGGGCATCGGTACTATCGTTATTGGCCTGGCAGCAGTCATCATTGGCGAGTCCATTTTGCCCACGCGCCGCCTGATGGTGGCGACGCTGGCGGTGGTCATTGGTGCGGTGCTGTACCGTTTCTTTATTGCGTTGGCCCTGAATGCCGACTTCGTTGGCCTGAAGGCGCAAGACCTGAATCTGGTCACGGCAGTGCTGGTAACGGTTGCCTTGGTGATTCCTCTGGTCAAGCAGCGTTTCTCCAAGAAGAGGGCTTGAACCATGTTAAGTGCACAAAACCTCCAGCTCACGTTTAACCCGGGCACGCCCATCGAGACCCAGGCGCTTCGAGGAATGTCCCTGGAAATCCCCGCAGGCCAGTTTGTCACGGTTATCGGTTCCAATGGCGCCGGGAAATCTACCTTTCTCAATGCAATTTCTGGCGAGCAAACTGTAGACAGCGGCGTCATCCTCATCGAGAACGAAGACGTTACGCGCCAGCCAGTCTGGGATCGAGCCCGCAAGGTGGCCCGGGTGTTCCAGGATCCCATGGCGGGCACCTGCGAGAACCTGACCATCGAAGAAAATATGTCGCTTGCCTTGGGGCGTGGGCAGTTTCGCAGCTTGCGTCGAGCAGTGCGTGAAGAAATGCGCGTCTTGTTTCGCGAACGCCTCGTGATGCTCGGTCTGGGCCTCGAAAATCGCCTCACCGACCGCATCGGCCTGTTGTCGGGTGGTCAGCGTCAGGCGGTCAGTCTGCTGATGGCGGCCCTTCGGCCGTCTCAAATTCTATTGCTCGATGAGCACACGGCTGCACTGGATCCCCGTACGGCGCAATTTGTACTTGATCTCACTGCCCGAATCGTGGCCGAACACGGCCTGACCACCATGATGGTGACCCACAGCATGCGGCAGGCACTTGATGTTGGTGATCGCACTGTGATGCTGCATCAGGGACGCGTGGTTCTGGATGTTTCGGGCGATACCCGACGCGGGCTAGAGGTTACCGATCTGCTGGCAATGTTCGAGCGTGTCCGGGGTGAAGAAATCGCGGATGACACGTTGTTGCTGGGTTAGACGCCCAGCTGTCACAACACCATCGTTGTTTCCATTTTATACTTGGCGGTTGCGGCATTTGTCCGGAAGATATTTTCAGATTAAAACAAACTGGCTGTGCAGCTGTGGTTCGCTGCTCAGACAATCAATTCAATTTTGTCTCACCTGGAGTTCTCTTATGGGTTTTGTGCAACCGCACGTCAGCCGTGTCATGCGGCCTTTGACGCTGGTCTTGTTGCTGTCTCTGGCTGCCTGCGGCGACAAACCCCAGGAGCAGGCGAAAGGCATGCAAGTACCGGTCAGCGTGGTACAGATTGCGCCTCGAGCCGTGTCGGTGACCACTGAGCTCCCTGGTCGTGTACAGGCCATCGAAGATGCCGAAATCCGTGCCAGGGTTACCGGTATTGTCAAATCCATTGATTTTGAACAGGGGGGGCTGGTTAAAGAAGGCCAGTTATTGTTTACCATTGATCCGGCTCCTTATCGGGCTGCCCGGGATCAGGCTGCTGCCCAGCTTAAAAATGCACAAGCGGCCGCCACTACTGCCAGGCTTCAGGCCAAGCGCTTTGGCGCCCTGATCAAGCAACACGCGGTTAGCCAGCAGGATTACGATAACGCCACCGCGCAATCGCGTCAGGCAGATGCTTCTGTGGCAGCTGCCAAAGCGGCGCTTGAGTCTGCAGAAATCAATTTGGGTTACACCCAGGTTACCTCGCCAATCAGTGGCCAAATCGGTAAATCCATGGTAACTGTCGGCGCCTTGGTCAGTGCTTCTTCTGCCACCCAGCTGGCTACCGTGCAGCGGCTTAACGAGGTCTACGTTGATATCAGCCAGCCGGTGGCACAGATCTCCCTGCTGCGTCGCCAAATTGCCGATGACATTATTCAGCCGGATGCGCAGGGCGATGCGCAGGCAACTGTGCTCCTCGAAGACGGTACTCAGTATCGCCATCCCGGCAAACTGCTGTTTTCGGGAGTCTCCGTCGACCCCGGTACCGGCCAGGTCAATTTGCGTGCTCAGTTCCCCAACCCTGAACAAATTCTTTTGCCTGGCTTGTATGTCCGGGTGCAGGTGGCCCAAGGCATGGATAAAGAGGCGCTGGTGGTTCCCGAGCAAGCCATTCAGCACACTGCTGATGGCAACAGCACCATTGTGCTGGTCAAGGACGGCAAGGCTGCGTTTGTACCCGTGCATATTGGGCCACGCGTAGAACAGGGCTATATTCTTTACGGCGGCGTGCAGGCGGGAGATCAAGTGGTGGTAGAGGGTTTCCAGAAAATCCGGCCCGGCGCGCCGGTGCAAGCCATGCCCTGGAAGCAAGGGGGTGCCAAGGGGGCCCCTGGCGCAGGGAAACCTGCCGCGTCAGCACAAGAGCCTAAAGCAGGGCAGCAGCCCGCTTCTGGTGCTTCTGATCAGGCGAAAGCAGGCTAAGCGTCTGCTGTCTCGTCCCGCCCCTGGTTTTCTAGCGAGCTCTCATGCCACAGTTTTTCATTGATCGACCAATTTTTGCCTGGGTGGTGGCTTTGGCCATCGCCTTGGCGGGGCTACTGGCCATCCCCAATATGGCGGTGTCCCAGTACCCAGAGGTAGCGCCACCCACGATTAATATCAGTGCAACTTACCCTGGCGCATCAGCCACCGATGTTTCCAGTTCTGTGGCCAGCGTGATCGAAAATGAGCTCAATGGTGCCCAGGGCTTGCTGTATTACGAGTCCGTCAGTGACTCCTATGGCCAGGCACAAATTACGGTTACTTTTGCCCCGGGTACTGATCCCGACATGGCCCAGGTCGACGTGCAAAACCGCCTGTCCAATGTCACGGCAAAACTGCCGGCAGCCGTTGTACAGCAAGGTTTGAAGGTTGATCAGTCCAATTCGGGCTTTCTGATGGTGGTGACGGTGTCTTCCAAGGATGGTTCCATGGATCAGACCGCCCTGGCCGATTACATCACCCGTAATGTGCAAAACCCGATGTCCCGCATCAAAGGCGTGGGCAAGTTCCAGCTGTTTGCCTCGGGCAAGGCCATGCGTGTCTGGGTTGACCCGCAGAAACTGGTGGGCTATGGCCTGAGCATGTCGCAGGTTAACGATGCGATCGCGCGCCAAAATGTCCTGATTTCTGGTGGTACCCTGGGGTCGCCTCCCAATCCCGACAACCAGCGGGTGGCGGCGCCCCTGGTCGTCAATGGCCAGCTGATGACCCCCGATGAGTTCGGCAACATTATCCTGCGAGCGAATCCTGACGGCTCCAGTGTGCGCATCCGTGATGTCGCCCGCGTCGAGCTTGGCTCGGACAATTACCAGTTTGGGGCGCGTCTCAATGGCAAGCCGACAGCTGCGTTTGCACTTTCTCTTACACCGACAGCCAATGCGCTCGAGACAGCCAAGCTGGCCAAGGCGAAAATGGAAGAGCTGGCAAAGTTCTTCCCGGATAACATTACCTACGCAATTCCGTACGACACCTCGCCCTATGTAGACTTGTCCATCGAACAAGTAGTGCATACGTTGTTTGAAGCCATGCTTCTGGTGTTTGTCGTGATGTTCATCTTTCTCCAGAACATCCGTTACACGCTGATTCCCGCGCTGGTGGTGCCAGTGGCGATTCTCGGCGCGTTTGCCGTCATGCTGGCGCTGGGCTTCTCCATCAATGTGCTGACGATGTTTGCCATGGTGCTGGCCATCGGGATATTGGTGGACGATGCCATTGTGGTCGTCGAGAACGTCGAGCGGATCATGGCTGAGGAAGGTCTGTCTCCACGAGAAGCCACCAAAAAGGCCATGCCACAGATCAGCGGCGCCATCGTAGGTATCACACTGGTGCTCACCACCGTGTTCCTGCCTCTGGCATTTATGTCTGGGTCAGTGGGGGTCATCTACCGTCAATTTTCGGTGGCAATGGCCGTGTCCATTCTGTTTTCGGCCTTTCTCGCCCTCAGCTTCACACCGGCCTTGTGTGCCACCATTCTCAAACCCGTTGCCAAGGGACACCACGAAACCAAGGGCGGGTTCTTTGGCTGGTTCAACCGATTCTTTGATCGCAGCACGCAGGGATATGCGCGGTGGGTGGGTCGCAGCCTGAAACGTTCGGCTCGTCTGATGATTGTGTTTGCGGTACTGGTGATTGCGTTGGTCTGGATGTATACGCGCTTGCCCACGTCGTTTTTGCCCGAAGAAGACCAGGGCTACGTGATTGCCAATATCGAGCTCCCCTCGGGATCAACCTCCAATCGCACGATTGACGTCATCAAGCAGGTTGAGCAGTACTTCATGAACCTCCCTCAGGTGGCCAACGTGATTGCCGTCCAGGGCTTCAGCTTCAACGGTAATGGCCTGAACGCCGCAATTGCCTTTGTTCCGCTCAAAGACTTCTCTGAGCGTAAGGGTCCGGGAGATTCTGCGCAGGCGATTTCGGGTACTGCCATGGGGAAACTGCTGTTTGGTTTGCCTGATTCCATGGTGATTTCCATCACACCTCCGGCCATCTCGTCGCTGGGCAATGCCTCCGGCTTTGATTTACGCCTCGAGGATCGCAGCGGCGTGGGCAATAATGCCTTGCAGGCTGCTGCTCAGCAGTTGTTGCAGGCTGCCAGCCAGAGCCCGATCCTTACCGGTACCCGAATCACGGGTCTGGGAGCAGGGCCTCAGCTGAAGGTTCAGATTGATCGGGCCAAGGCAGCCGCTCTGGGGGTGGATTTCTCCGAGGTGGCGAGCCTGATCTCCACTGCGATCGGTTCTTCTTACGTGGGCAAGTTTACCAACCAGGGTTGGGTGCAAAATGTCTGGGTACAGGGCGATCAATCCTCACGTATGGACCCCGACGATATCCTGCAGCTGAATGCCCGTAATGCGGCTGGCGACATGGTGCCCTTGTCTTCGTTTGTGTCGCTCGAGTGGACGCAAGGGCCTGTTCAGGTCGTACGGTATAACGGTTACGAGGCCGTTCGCATTGGCGGTTCCGCGGCGCCCGGATACTCTACCGGCCAGGCCATGGCCGAGATGGAGCGGCTGGTTGCCGAGCTGCCTGGCGGCCTGGGCTACGAGTGGACAGGCCTTTCCTACCAGGAAATTCAAGCAGGCAGTCAATCCACGATTTTGATGGGCTTGGCGGTGCTGGTGGTGTTCATGGTGCTGGCGGCACTCTACGAAAGCTGGGCAATTCCGCTGTCGGTGATGTTGGCAGTTCCACTGGGGATGTTGGGCGCCGTATTGCTCAGCAGCCTGATGGGCAAGTCCAATGACGTGTATTTCATGGTGGGGATGGTCACCGTGATCGGCCTGTCAGCCAAGAATGCAATTTTGATTGTGGAATTTGCCAAAGACTTGTACGCCAGTGGTGCAGGTCTGGCCGACGCGGCTATCGAAGCTGCCCGCCTGCGGTTTCGGCCAATCTTGATGACTTCGTTCGCCTTTATCCTTGGGGTAGTACCGCTGGTAATAGCCGACGGTGCCGGAGCCGCCAGCCAGAATGCAGTGGGTCTGGGGGTGCTGGGCGGCATGCTGGCAGCGACACCGCTGGCGGTTATTTTCGTGCCAACCTTTTTCGTGGTGATTCTGAAATTGTTCAAAACCAAACCCAAACTGCTGGGGCATCAGGCACCGCATATTCCCGCGGTCGATGACAATAGTGGAGAGCACGCATGAGTATCCAGATGCGTTACGGGCGCCTGGCTACCCTGACTACCTTAAGCCTGGCATTGAGTGCTTGCTCTCTGGCACCTGATTATCAGCGGCCCGGTGCCCCCGTACCCGATCAGTTTCCCGTGGTTGGGCAAGCACAGGCAGCGGGGCAGGCAAGCACGCTCCCCGAATGGCATGACGTCTTTCACGATCCGCGCTTGCAGGCACTGATTGGCCTTGCTTTGCACAATAATCGAGACCTGCGTATCGCCATTGAGCGCGTCGAAGAAGCGCGTGCCCAATACGGGGTCGTGCAAAGTGATCGTTTGCCAACTATCGGTGCGATGGGCTCCGAGCAGGCTACCCGGTTGCCGGCCGATATGCGCCAGGCAGACGGCTCTTCGGTTAATCGCAGTTTCATCGCCGGCGTGGGCATGACCGCCTTCGAACTCGATTTCTTTGGCCGTGTGCGCAACCTCAGCCAAGCCGCCTATCAGCAGTATTTGTCTACCGAAGAAGCACGTCGGACTGTACAGTTGGGGCTGGTGGCACAGACGGCTGAGGCCTATTTCAATCTGCGCTCGGCCCAGGCCATGCATGCCTTGACGGAGAAAACCCTGACTGCACGCCGGGGGACGCTCGATCTGGTGCAGGCCCGCTTTGATGCTGGAGTAGCTTCCGATCTCGATCTTGCCCAGGCCAAGGCGCAACTGGATACCGCACGCGCCGATCTGGTTGCCACAGAGCGAGCCATTTCGCAGTCGGGTAATGTCTTGCAGCTTATTCTCGGGATGCCGGTGCCGGACGACTTGCCTGCACCACAAGCGTTTGGCCGCGACCAGCTTCTGGCCTCTATTCCTGCTGGCCTGCCTTCTCAGTTGCTTGAGCGCCGCCCGGATATTCTGGCGGCCGAACACGGCCTGAAAGCAGCTAACGCACAAATCGGAGCCGCCCGTGCTGCGTTCTTCCCACATATCTCCCTCACAGGGCTGCTGGGATTTGCCAGCCCCCAGTTGGGTGGTCTGTTTGGCGGCAGCCAGCGCTACTGGCAGTTTTCGCCGCAAATCCAGATACCGCTGTTTGCCGGGGGCGTGAAGGGCAATCTTGATCTGGCCAAGGCGCGCAAAAATATTGCCGTGGCAACCTACGAGAAAGCCATACAAACCGCGTTTCGTGAAGTTGCAGATGGCCTGGCTGGCGAGGCTACCTACAGCCGCCAGCTCGATGCCGTGCGTGATACAGAAGCTTCCGCACTGAAAGCCCTGAAATTGGCCCAGCTGCGCTACGAAACCGGGGTTGACAGCTTCCTGCAGGTGCAAACCGCGCAGGTTAATCTGTATGGGGTACAACAGCAGTTCATTCAGGTGGGTACTGCTGCGTTGACCAATCGGGTGGAACTCTACAAATCACTTGGTGGTGGCTGGTCTGCCGCTGATGTGCCTGCCGGAGAGAGCTGATGGAACTTGGGGTCAATATCGATCATGTTGCCACATTGCGGCAACAGCGCCTTACTCAATACCCAGACCCCCTGCAGGCGGCTTTGCGGGCAGAAGACGCGGGGGCTGATCTCATCACCCTGCATCTGCGCGAAGATCGCCGCCATATTCAGGATGCGGATGTCAAGGCGATCCGCCCGGCGTTGCGTACACGCATGAATCTCGAATGTGCAATCACGCCAGAGATGCTGGCGATTGCCTGCCAGATCCAGCCTCAGGATGTGTGCCTGGTGCCGGAGAACCGCCGCGAGCTCACCACCGAGGGCGGGCTTGATGTTTCGGGCAAATTTCACGAAGTGCAAGCCGCTGTGGCGCGTTTGCAGGATGTCGGCATCAGGGTGTCGCTGTTTATTGATCCTGAGGCAAGTCAAATCGAAGCAGCTGTGCGCGCAGGTGCGTCGATCATCGAGCTGCATACGGGGGCTTTTGCCGACGCAGTCGACAATGCGCAGCGAGCACAGCAACTCGCACGCCTTAAAGCGGCGATTGCAATCGGTGTGGGAGAGGGCTTGCGCGTCAATGCGGGGCATGGGCTGCATTACGGCAATGTTCAGATGATTGCTGCGCTCCCGGGCATTACCGAACTCAATATTGGCCATGCCATTGTGGCGCAAGCGGTATTCGATGGTTGGGAGCCGGCCATCCGGCGCATGAAAGCCCTGATGGTGCAGGCTGCCAGCAGTCATCTAGCCTGATTTTTTCCTCTTACGGCCTTATTTGTCTGTTTGTTTTTCCGGAGATTCCATGTCTTTGATGCTCGACACGCTTTTGAGCCGCCGATCGATCAAATTTGTTCAGGCACCGGGCCCGGATGCTGCACAACTGGATCAGATCATGCAGGCGGCCATGCGTGCGCCCGACCATGGGGCTGTCCGGCCCTGGCGTTTTTCGCTGGTGCAGGGGCCCGATGTGGCTGCCATTGTGGATGTGGCCGAGCAGGCTGCTCAGGCCGACGGACAACCTTTGCCAGAGGCCAAGGTGGCCACGGCCAGAAAATGGCTTGGCAGCGTACCTTTGCTGATTTTGGTGGCTTGCCGGCCCGATCCCAACGGGCGCATCCGGCCAGAAGAAAGCCGGCTGTCAGTGGCCTGCGCGGTGATGAATATCCTGAACGCAGCGCACGCGCTTGGTTTTCATGGATATTGGAGCACAGGCCTGGGCACCTATCTCGATAATATGGGCGAAGCCTTTGGGTTTGATGCGCTGGACGAGACCTTCATGGGATACCTGGCGATTGGCACGCCTGTGAATGCGCCGCCGCAACCCGAGCGACCCGACTGGCATTCACTGGTGTCGCAATGGAGTGCATCGCAAGGCCGGCACTCGGTGGCCAACCAAGAGGCCACTTAAGCCCTTGATTGCATGTCCTGGCTTTGCAAGCCATCCAAGATGGGGCAGTCGGGGCGCTCGTCTCCATGACAGTGCTGGGCCAGGGTTTTCAGACTGTTTGCCATGCGTTGCAAGATGGCCGCTTTGTTTTCCAGTGCTTGGATATGATCCATGGCCAGCTTTTTTACCTCGCTGCTCGCGCGATCGTGATTGCGCCATAGCTCGGTAAGTTCTGCCACTTGCTTTACCGAAAACCCCAGCTCCCGTGCGCTGCGGATGAAGTGTAGGGCGTGCAGGTCGGATTCTGCATATTGGCGATAGCCGGCAAGTGTCCGGGTATGTGGCGTAAAAAGCCCCTGATCTTCGTAATAACGGATCATCTTGGGTGTCAGCCCGGTCTGTTTTGCGGCCTCACCAATATTCAGCAAATGCGCGGGCTTGTTCAGGCGAGGTCTGCCTGGGGGCGCAGCAAGTGTAATGTGATCAGGATCGGGCATCTGAAACCTCCAGGGTTTGCCATTTTAGGCGCAGGGCGTTAGTAACGACAAAGACGCTGGACAAGGCCATTGCGCCGGCGCCCAGCATGGGCGAGAGCTGCAGGCCTGTCCAGGGATATAGTGCACCCGCAGCCACAGGGATGAGTGCCACGTTGTAGGCAAAGGCCCAGAACAGGTTTTGCTTGATGTTGCGCAAGGTAAGGCGCGACAGGCGCACTGCACGTGCCACAGATCCCAGGTCTTCGTTCATCAGGACGACGTCGGCGGATTCGATGGCGACGTCTGTCCCTTGGCCAATGGCGATCCCGACATCTGCTGTCGCCAGGGCGGGGGCGTCGTTGATGCCGTCACCCACAAAGGCCAGTGCACCCGTCTCTTGTTGCAAGTGGCGCAAGATCTCTGCCTTGTGTTCGGGCAGGGTTTGCGCGTGCACGATATCGATCCCCAGTGTTTTGGCAACCGCTAGTGCCGTCGAGCGATGATCGCCAGTGATCAAGGCGGTTTTCAGACCCAGCCCGTGCAACTGCCGGATGGCCGCAGCGGCACTGGGCCGGATCGTATCGGCAACGGCCAAAATCCCCGCCAGATGGCCATCACAGGCAGCGAGAAAAACGGTTTTTCCTTGTGATGCCAGCGCTTCCACCTGTGTTTGCACTGAGTCGGACACGGCGATATCCCGGCCCTGCATCAAGGCGATATTACCTAGCAGCCACGTGCCGGAACTCAGGCGACCCTGTACACCGGCGCCCGTCAATGTAGCGAACTCGCTGACCTTGTCCAGTGTCAGGTGGTCGTGCTCGGCAGCTTCCGTGATTGCCTTGCCGATGGGGTGTTCGGACGCACTCTGTATTGAGGCGACCGCCTGCAGCAGACGGGTGTCGTCCCAGGCACCCAGCGGCTTGATATCGCTCAGTGCAGGCCGCCCCTGGGTAAGTGTGCCGGTTTTATCAAAAGCCACTACCCGTGCATTGCGCAAGCGCTGGAGGGCGTCACCTTGACGAAACACAATCCCCTGGCCGGCTGCCCGGCCTGTTGCGACCATGATTGAAATCGGCGTGGCCAGCCCCATCGCGCAGGGGCAGGCGATAATCAGCACAGCCACTCCCGCGATCAATGCGTGCGCCAGTTGTGGTGTGGGCCCCCACGTCAGCCAGGCTAAAAACGCCAGCACAGCCAGCAGCATCACTGCTGGCACAAACCATCCGGTTACCCGATCCACCATCCGCTGAATCGGCAATTTCGAGCCTTGCGCCTGTTCGACCATCCGGATGATGTGTGCCAGGACAGTGTTCGCACCCACCTGCGTGGCCTGAAACTCCAGGCTGCCGCGTGTATTGATCGTCCCGCCAATCAGCGGATCGCCGCTGCGGCGTGTCACGGGCATGGGCTCACCCGTGATCATTGACTCATCCACCCAGGACTCACCCTCTGTGACCAGGCCATCTACAGGGATTTTCTCGCCAGGTCGTACACGGATGTGATCACCCACAGACAGTTGGTCGATGGGATGCTCTGACCAGTGCCCGTCGCGCAGAACCCATGCTGTTCGGGGCTGAAGATTAAGCAGCTGTCGGATCGCCGATCCGGCACGGCCTCTGGCTCTGGCTTCAAGCCAGCGGCCCAGCAAGATCAGTGTGGTGACGACTGCTGCGGCTTCGAAGTACAGGTGCCTTGAGGCCTCAGGGAAGATGGCTGGCGCAAACGTAACCAGCGTGGAATATAGCCAGGCGCTGCCGGCGCCCAGCGCCACCAGCGTATTCATGTCGGGGCCCAGATGCCACAATGCCTTGAAGCCTCGGCTGAAAAATTGCCGGCCAGGGCCGGCCAGCACGGCAGTGGCTAAGATAAACTGGCCAATTGCCAGCGTCTGCCCCGAGACCGCATTTTGCACAAAGTGGTGCACAGCAGGGATCAGGTGTCCGCCCATTTCAACCAAAAATACAGGCAGTGTCAGCACCAGTGCTATCCAGAAGCGCAGGCCTGCGGCGTGGTATTCCTCTTCTGCCGGAACATTACGGTTGCGGGTTTCGGGAGTCCGGACAGTGGCTCCGTAACCTCGTTTTTTGACGGCAGCCAGCAGCGCCTCGGGGGCTGCCCCCTCGGGTGTCAGGGTGACGTGAGCACTGCGGGTCGCCAGATTGACACTGGCTTGGGCTACCCCGGGTACTTTGCTCAGGGCGGTTTCTACCCGGCGGACACAGGATGCACAGGTCATCCCCTCAACATCGAGATCAAGGGTTTTTGAGAGGGCATTCATTACCAACTCCAGTTATTTACCATGATTGTAGGATCAGGCTTGCCCTAAGGGTAAGGTCAATCGCGGGATTCTATGGCCTGGCAGGCTTGAGCCTGCCACAGCGTCAAGGTTTAAGATAGAGCATTCGTCACAGGAGTCCCCCATGAAAACAGAATTGATCGTCTCTGACATGACCTGCAATCATTGCGTGCAGACCATTACCCAGGCAGTGCAGGCGATTGCGCCGGATGCCAAGGTGCAGGCCGACTTGCCGGCACATCGCGTCACGGTAGAATCCGCCAACGCTCAGGGCGAAGCGGTGTTGGCTGCCGTTCTTGATGCCGATTACGATGCCCGGCTGGCCTAAAGAAAAGGGGGCTTCATGACCCAGATAATCAAGTGTGATGTTGCTATCGTAGGTGCCGGTTCGGCCGGCTTGCCTGCTTACCGTGAGGTTGTCAAAGCCGGGCTCAAACCATTGCTGATTGAAGCAGGCCCGCACGGCACCATGTGTGCCCGGGTGGGTTGCATGCCGTCAAAGCTGCTGATTGCCGCCGCCGAGGCTGCTGCATCAGTCAGACATGCACCGGGTTTTGGCATTCAGGCCGCCCCGCCTGTCATTGATGGCGAGGCTGTTATGGCACGGGTTCGTCGCGAAAGAGACAGGTTTGCGGGCTTTGTGGTTGAAGATGTTCAGGCTATGCCACCTGAGCACCGGTTGGACGCCCGGGTCGAGTTTGTGCGGGATGGGGTGCTGAAAAGCGACCAAGGGCACGAGATTCATGCCACACGTATCGTGCTGGCCACAGGTACCCAGCCGGTGATCCCCAAGATCTATCAGCCCTTGGGCAAGCTTGCCATCGTCAACGACGACGTCTTCGACTGGCAAACCCTGCCAAGCAGTGTGCTGCTGGTGGGTTCAGGCGTCATTGGGGTCGAGCTTGGTCTGGCTTTGGCCCGATTGGGGGTGCGGGTACGCGTCCTTAATCGCTCAAAAAGTTTTGCACATCTGGCGGATGCTGCTGTGCGGCAGACAGCGCTGGATATCCTTGGCCCCGAGCTCAATCTGGTTCAGGAGGCCCAGGTAAGTTCTGTTCGCAAAGAAGGCGCGCAGGCCGTGGTGGGCTGGGCAGTCAATGGTGGCCCCGAGGTTCAAGAGTCTTTCGATTATGTCCTGCTGACTGCCGGCCGGGCACCGGCACTGGCCGGCCTTCACCTCGAGCGCACCGGCCTGAAGCTCAACGAGCGTGGGGCGCCCGTGATCAACCTGGATACTTTGCAGGCTTCGGGTCAGCCGGTGTTTTTGGCTGGTGACGTCACCGGCCGTCACGCCATCCAGCACGAGGCGTCTGATGATGGTCGTCTGGCGGGGCGCAATGCTGCCATGTGGCCCAATGTTCAGGCAGGCTCGCGGCGGGCGCCCATGGCAGTGGTGTTCAGCAATCCCCAGATCATTCAGGTAGGGGGCGGTTTCTCTCAGTTTGACCCAGACACGATGGCGATTGGTGCTGTCGATTGGTCACGCCAGGGGCGTTCACGCGTGATGTTGCGCAATCAGGGTTTGTTGCACGTGTATATGCGTCGATCCGACCAACGTTTCATGGGGGCCGAAATGGTTGGCCCAGATGCAGAACATGTGGCACATTTGCTGGCCTGGGCGTTGCAGATGCAGTTGTCTGTTCCGCAGATGTTGATGCTGCCGTTTTATCACCCCACCATCGAAGAAGGGGTGCGTACAGCCTTGCGGGATGCCATCAAGGGCGCTGCTTAACCAGAGTGTTGTCTGGCCAGCCAACGGGTGGCCAGCCTTACTTGAGCATGGGCCGAATCGCAGCCAGAAGGTCTTCCTGCGATTCGCTGTCTGAGGCCAGCCAGCTTGCGTGCCCCGTTTGATCAAAGGCGTAGATCCCGCGGCTGTGGGACACCTCGTAGGGGGCGTCTGGGTGTGCCGGATCGGGGGCTGCAATCTGGTAGGCAACACGATATCGCCGTGCCAGGCTGGCAATCGCCTTTTCGTTGCCGGTCAGGCCGATGGCATGGCGGTCAAATTGATCGACATACGCCTGCAGCATGTCGGGTGTGTCCCGATGGGGGTCTACGCTCACAAATAGGATCCGCACCTGATCGGCTCCGGGGCCCAAGGCCTCGGTTACCTGGGCCAATTGCGCCATGGTTGTGGGGCAGATGTCAGGACAGCTGGCATAGCCAAAAAACATCAGCACCACCTTGCCTTCAAAATCCTTTTGCGTCAGCGTCACGCCCCCTGCACCCTGCAAGCTGAATTGGAGATCGGGCAGAAATCCCCTCACGGGGTGTACAGCCGCTAGCACCAGGCCGGTGCCCGCCAGCCACAATAGCAGCCCAGCGCTCAGGCGGCGCAGCGTATTCAGGAGGGGGGGCATCATGGGCATCTTTCAGGCCTCGATCAGCCCGCTGTGGCGCAGCAAGGCCTCTATAGAGGGGTCACGGCCGCGAAACGCCCGAAATGACTCCGCCGCCGGCCGTGATCCGCCCACGGCAATGACTTCATCCAGATAGCGCCGGCAGGTGTCGGGATGAAAGACATTGCGTGTCCCATCCTCGAGTATTTGCGCGTGCTCTTCGAAGGCTCCAAAGGCATCCGAGGACAGAACTTCCGCCCATTTGTAGCTGTAGTAACCGGCCCCGTAGCCGCCGGCAAACAAGTGCGAAAATCCGTGCGGAAACCGGTGCCAGGCGGGAGGAATCAGCAGGGCAACTTCCTGGCGTACCTGGTCGAGTGTGTCCAGCACTGCACTGATGGAAAGGCCGTGGTCATGCGTATGGATTAGGAGGTCGAAGAGTGCGAATTCGACTTGACGCAGCGTTTGCAGGCCACTTTGGAAGTTGCGGGCGGCTGTCATTTTATCAAACAGCTCGCGCGGCAGAGACTCGCCGGTGTCGACGTGTCGTGTGAGGGATTGGAGGACTCCCCATTCCCAGCAGAAATTTTCCATGAACTGCGAGGGGAGTTCGATGGCATCCCATTCAACTGCCACAAATGCAGAGGCGCCCGGGTCATCGACGCGCGAGAGCAGGGTGTGCATGGCATGACCACTTTCGTGGAACAGCGTGATGACTTCATCATGCGTCAGCAAGGCTTCGCGGCCTTCCTGGGGGGCGGAAAAATTGCATGTCAGCCACGCCAGGGGGCGATGCAGGGTTTGGCCGTGGCGCCTGCGATTGCGTTCGCTGTCCACCCAGGCGCCGCCCTGTTTGCCTGCCCGGGCGTACAAATCCATGCCCAGGCGTCCAAGCTCCTGGTCTTGATCATCCAGCACGCGGAAGATCTGGGCATCAGAATGCCAGGTGGGGGCATCGCAGGCTTGCAGGTGCACACCAAACAGCGTGTGGATGACTTCAAACAGGCCTTTCAGTACCTGGGATTCAGTGAAATATGGGCGTAGTGCTTCATCAGAGTACGCATATCGTTGCTCGCGCAGGCGTTCGGATGCGAAAGCGATGTCCCAGGGCTCCAGCGTGCCCAGCCCGAGCTCATTGGCGGCAAACTCACGGAGTTCTTGCAGATCATGTTGGGCGCTCGGACGTGCCCGGGCAGCCAACTGGTGTAGAAAATCGAGCACCTGCGCCGCACTGTCTGCCATCCGGGTTTCAAGACGCAGGGCTGCGAAGTTGGAGTAGCCCAACAAGCTGGCTTCTTCTGCGCGCAGCGCCAACAGGGATTCGATGGATTCGGAATTATCGAATGCCGTGTCGCCTTGGTCGGATGCGCGGGTGCCATATGCCCGATAGATCGTCTGGCGCAGCTCGCGATCCTGGGCGTATTGCATGACTGGCAGGTAGCAGGGCATGTGCAGCGTCAGTTTCCAGCCGCTTTCGTTGGCGGCCTGCGCCTGCTGGTGTGCCTGTGCAATCACTTGCTCGGGCAGGCCCTTGAGGCGGGACTCATCCGTAATCAGGAGCGTCCAGCCGTCAGTGGCATCCATGACGTTTTCGGAGAACTTCTGGGATACCTGAGCCTGGAGGTCGGCATTGCGGGCATAGGTGTCCCGGGCAGCGTCCTGGAGTTCGACTCCGCTGAGACGAAAGTCTCGCAAGGCAAGGTCTACGATGCGTTGTCGCGTGGCACCCAGTTGCGCATAAGCGGGGCTGTTGGCCAAGGTCTGGTATCTGTGGTAAAGCCCCTGATGCAGGCCGACCCAGGTTGAAAACTCGCTGACCAGCGGCAGGCAGCTGTTGTAAGCCGCACGCAGCTCGGGCGTATTGACCACGCTGTTCAGATGGCCGGCAATCGACCAGGCACGGTGCAGCCGTTCTGACGGGGTTTCGATTGCCTCGACGAGATTTTCCCAGTTGGGTGGCTGGGGACAACTGGCCGCAGTGTCAACTGCCGCGCGAGTGGTAGAGATCAACTCGCGGATTGCAGGCTCGATATGCTCAGGCTTGACTGCAGCATAGTCGACGTAAGCCTCGGCCGGAACGAGGAGGGGATTCTCGGCAAACGTTTGCGTTGTCATGAGCGGCACATGGGGGCTGTTGCCCCGATTTCAAGACTGTGCAGTGCGTTCGGCTGCTTCAATTGTATTGACCAGCAACATTGCGATGGTCATGGGGCCGACTCCGCCGGGAACCGGTGTAATGGCGCCGGCCACTTGAGAGGCAGACGGGAAATCGACATCGCCTGTCAACTTGCCGGAAGGCAGGCGATTGATGCCTACATCGATCACGATGGCGCCGGGTTTGACCATATCGCCCTGGACAATACCGGGCTTGCCTGTGGCAACCACCAGAATATCCGCCCGGCGGGTTTGTGCGCTGAGATCCCGGGTTTTGGAATTGCATAGGGTAACTGTAGCGCCTGCCGCCAGCAGCAGCATGGCCATGGGTTTGCCTACGATATTGCTGGCTCCCACGATGACCGCTTCCGCACCCCTGAGCGGGACATTTTCGGCCTCGAGCATTTTCATCACACCATAAGGTGTGCAGGGGAGAAACCGCGGACGACCCGTCATCAGCAAACCGGCGTTGCTGATGTGGAAACCGTCCACGTCCTTGGCAGCGCTGATGGCTTCGATCACCAGCCCGGTGTCGATGTGGCCGGGCAAAGGCAGCTGCACCAGAATGCCGTGAATGGCTGGATCCTGGTTGAGCGTGTCGATCACATCGAGAAGTTCACCCTCGGAGGTGTCTTCTCCCAGGGGGATTACTCGTGACAGCATGCCGGCTGCTTCGCAAGCAGCGGCCTTATTACGCACATACACTTGAGAGGCGGGATTTTCGCCCACCAGGACAACGGCCAGCCCGGGCTTTATGTTGTGCTGTCTAAGGGCCTGAACGCGCGTGGCAACATCTGCGCGAACGTGTGCAGCCAGTGCTTTGCCGTCGATGATGCGAGCGGTCATGAGTGGGTTTCCTCTGTGCGGGTGAGGGCGATTTTCATGAGATCAGCCACGGTGGTGACCTCAAGTTTTTCCATGATGTTGGCTCGGTGCGCTTCGACCGTTTTTATGCTGATGTTCAGGTCGCCGGCAATCTGTTTGTTGAGGCGGCCTGCCACGATGCGCTCAAGTACCTGCTGTTCGCGTGCGGTAAGACGACCCAGCACGGCCTGCTGATCGCGTTGCATCTGAGCCTCGCGGACTTTTTCGGTGGCCTGCTCGAGCATCCCGGCCACGATACGGCGCAGGTCGGCTTCGTTAAAGGGTTTTTCGAGGAAATCGACGGCACCCTTTTTCATCGTGGAAACAGCCATGGGAACATCGCCGTGGCCGGTAATGAACACGATTGGCAGCGGTGCCTTGCGCGCGATCAGCGTTTCTTGCAGCTCAAGGCCGCTCATGCCGGGCATACGCACGTCAGCAATCAGAACAGCCACTTGATCTGGGTTGTAGGCGTCAAGGAATTCTTCTGCCCCAGCGTAGCTGCGAACCGAATAGCCGTTGGCTTCGAGCAGCCAGCGTAGAGAATCCCTGACGGCCTCATCGTCGTCGACGATGTAAATGATGCTGGAGAGCTGGGGATCTGTCATGCTTGCGTTTCCTCCGTGGATTCCCGGGCTTGAAAGCCTGATGGCGCCTTGGGTAGTGTAAAGCGAAAGATGGTGCCGCCCTCAGGGTTGGGGGTGGCCCACAGACGTCCGTGGTGCGACTCGATAATGGTACGGCAGATGTTCAATCCCATGCCCAGGCCTTCAGACTTCGTGCTGTAAAAGGGCTCGAACAGGCGGTCGGGATTGCGCAGACCATGGCCGCGGTCGATGACAGCGATCTCGATCTGGGGATCCTGATCGGTGATATTGACATGCAAGCTGTGATATTCACTGTGCTCCATAGCTTCAACCCCATTTTTTAACAGATTCAGCAGTACCTGTTCGATCAGGATTGGATCGGCAAGTACTTCCGGCATGGGGTCGGGGAGGCTTTGAATGATATCGATCTGCCGTTTACGAGCGTCGATATCGGCGAAGCTGACTGCATTTTCGACAATCCTGGACAAGCCCACCGCTTGACGGCGGGGTTCGCTACGCTTCACAAACTCGCGGATACGGCTGATGATCTTGCCTGCGCGCTCGGCTTGCTGCGAGGCTTTTTCGAGAGCCTGTAGCAAGGATTCGGTGGGGGCCTTGCCGGATTTCACCATCGCCACGGCAGCCATGTTGTAGTTGCTGATGGCGGTCAGGGGTTGATTGAGTTCGTGCGCCAGCGATGAAGCCATCTCGCCCATGGTGGTCAGACGGCTGGTGAGTTGTGCTTTCTCTTGTTGCACCCGAGAGGCTTCTTCGTGTTTACGCCGTTCGGTAATGTCCCGGGCCACCTGCAGCCGCACCCGTCGCGAATCCGTCCAGGCCAGCATCCGGTGGTGCACTTCAAACCAGCGCTCGGCCGTGGGCGAGAAAAGTTCCATGGTGTCGTCGGTAAACCGGCCCAGCCGCCCGCCCAGCAACTGGGCGTGGCCGGTAGTTTGCGCACCAAAGAGGCGCCGGTAGGTGCGGTTGGCAAATAGAAGCTCCAGCCCTTCGGGGGTGTCGGCCACCACAGAGATGGCATCGTCCAGGCCTTCAAGCACGGTCATGAACCGCTCGTGGGCGGCAGTCAGTGCCTCACGAATCCGCTTGGGTTCGGTGATATCGGTCATGGAGGTCATCCAGCCGATTTGTTCGCCTTTTGGATCGCGCAGTGGCGAGACGTACATGCGGGCGGTAAACCGGGAGCCGTCGCGTCGCTGGGCTTCGATCTCCAGCCCACTGCTGGGTGTGCGCCCCGAAAGCAGTTGCGCGAGCGTCTCGCGATGGTGATCGTGTCGTCCTGGTAGCCAATAAGGAAATGGGGCGGTCCGGCCGACGAGATCGGCTTCGTTCCAGCCGATCATGCGGCAGAACGCTGGATTGACGTAAGCAATACGGCCCTGCATGTCGAAGACCCGCATTCCGGTGGACATGGAGTTTTCCATGGCGCGTCGAAAGCCGGTTTCAGCTATCAAGGCGGCTTCGGCCTGGGTGCGAAAGCGTGTGTAGCGCCACAAGGCCAGTAAGCTGAACACAATCACCAGCGACAGGGCGAACACCACCATCATCAGACGCTGCTGGCGAGCCTCTTGGTCGATGGTGACAAACATGACGCTGTCGCTCTGGAGCCGTTGCAGCCACAGGAAAGCACCCATGACGCACAGGTAAAGTACCAGTACGATCGCTGGGGTCAACCAATAGAGACGGCGGCTGTTGCGCGCATGCTCGTAAAAGTTGGTTGGAATGAGTGACTTGCGGTGAGGGTGAGCCATGGCCTTGGAGGTCGGATGATTGCGCCATTTTAGACGCGAAAACACTATTCAATATTTCACATAATAAAAATTAAAACCACGAGGTGAAATTTTACTTGTGCTCAAGCCAGGTCTTTCCTAGAATGGGTGTAGCTGCCGGCACCTCGATGTTTTTATCCTCGGGCCCTCATGTCCGGCTCAAAACAGGCAGACGCGATATATGGTCGCGTCCTTATCATCCCAGGAGACACGCACAATGTCCTCTCTTGAACAAGCAAGCGCCCAGGTGGCAGATCCTGATCAACAAGAAACTCAAGAATGGCTCGATTCACTCGAAGCCGTCCTCGATCGCGAGGGGGCCGAACGCGCCCATTTCCTGATCGAAAGCTTGATCGATCTGGCGCGCCGCTCAGGAGCCCACATCCCATTTTCGCCCAATACGGCATACGTCAATACGATTCCGCCGGGGCTCGAACCTCCGCATCCGGGCAATATGGTGCTTGAAGAACGCATCCGCTCGTATATCCGCTGGAACGCGATGGCGATGGTCGTCAAGGCCAACAAGCACGAGCCGGCCGATGGCGGCAGCCTGGGCGGGCACATTGCGTCGTTCGCTTCACTGGCTACCATGATTGAGTGCGGCCAAAACCACTTCTGGCATGCAGAGTCTCCCGAGCACGGTGGCGACCTCATCTATTTTCAGGGCCACTCCTCGCCCGGCATGTACTCGCGTGCCTTCCTCGAAGGCCGCCTGACAGAAGAGAACCTCGACTGGTTCCGTCAGGAAGTGGGCGGCAAGGGCAAGGGGCTTTCGTCCTACCCGCACCCCAAACTCATGCCTGGCTTCTGGCAGTTTTCCACGGTGTCCATGGGTCTTGGCCCCATGATGGCCATCTATCAGGCACGGTTCCTCAAATATTTGCATGCCCGTGGTCTCGCCGACACGGCCCAGCGTAAAGTCTGGGTGTTTGTTGGCGATGGCGAGATCGATGAGCCCGAAACCCTGGCAGCCATTGGCCTGGCTTCGCGCGAGAAACTCGATAACCTTATCTTCGTGGTCAACTGCAACCTGCAGCGCCTGGATGGCCCAGTGCGCGGCAATGGCAAAATCATTCAAGAGCTCGAAGGCGCGTTCCGTGGCAATGGCTGGAATGTCCTTAAGCTGATCTGGGGTGGTTACTGGGATCCTCTTTTTGCGCGTGATAAAGAAGGCATTTTGCGTCGCATCATGGAAGAAACCGTTGATGGCGAGTATCAGGCTTATAAAGCCAATGATGGCAAGTTTGTCCGTGAAAGATTCTTTGGCAAGCACCCTAAGCTGCTCGAGATGGTCAGCCGCATGAGCGACGAAGATGTTTGGCGCCTGAACCGCGGCGGTCATGATCCCCACAAGGTTTATGCTGCTTTTGCAGCGGCTGCCGGCCACAAAGGACAACCGTCCGTCATTTTGGCCAAAACCATCAAGGGTTATGGCATGGGGCATGTGGGTCAGGCCAAAAACCCCACGCACCAACAAAAGAAACTCGACATTGATTCCGTGCGCGAGTTCCGCGACCGCTTCAATATTCCTATCCCCGATGACCAAGTCGAACAGATTCCGTACTTCAAGCCGGCCGAAGACTCGCCCGAAATGAAGTACCTGCACGAACATCGCAAGGCCTTGGGCGGGTATCTGCCTCATCGTCGCCAGAAGGCCGATCAATCTTTACCGGTGCCGCCGCTCGAAGCCTTCAAGGCTGTGCTTGAACCCACCGCCGAAGGCCGCGAAATCTCCACGACGCAAGCGTTTGTGCGCGTGCTCAACCAAATTTTGCGCGACAAAGAGCTGGCCCCACGGGTTGTACCCATCCTGGTCGACGAGTCACGCACTTTTGGTATGGAAGGCCTGTTCCGTCAGATCGGTATCTATGCGCCCGAAGGCCAGAAATACGTGCCGGTCGATAAAGGCCAGGTGATGTATTACCGTGAAGCCGAAAACGGGCAATTGCTTCAAGAAGGCATCAATGAAGCCGGTGGTTTCAGCTCCTGGATTGCGGCGGCCACGTCGTACTCTGTCAGCAACACCATCATGATCCCGTTCTTTATCTATTACTCCATGTTCGGGTTCCAGCGCTTTGGCGATCATGCCTGGGCGGCGGGCGACATGCTGGCCCGGGGCTTTGTCCTGGGCGGTACGGCAGGCCGTACAACGCTTAATGGCGAAGGCCTGCAGCACGAAGACGGCCATAGCCATATCCAGGCTTCGCTCATCCCCAATTGCATCGCCTACGATCCTGCCTTTGCTCACGAAGTTGCGGTGATTATCCGCAGTGGCCTGCAGCGCATGATGCACAACCAGGAAGACGTCTTTTTCTACATTACGGTGATGAACGAAAACTACGCACAACCGGGTCTGAAAGCAGGCGACGAAGACGGTATCTTGCGTGGGATGTACAAACTCAACAGCAGCAAGAAGCCCGCCAAAACACACGTGCAGCTGATGGGCTCAGGCACCATTTTGCGTGAAGTGCTGGCTGCCCAAGAGCTGCTAGAGCAAGACTGGGGTGTCAGCTCCGATGTTTGGAGCGCTACCAGCTTCACCGAACTACGCCGGGATGGCCTGGATGTCGAGCGTCACAACCTGCTGCATCCCACCGAGCCGGCCCAGGTGCCTTATGTCACCCGGCAACTCAAAGACACGCAAGGCCCAATCATCGTTTCCACAGACTACATCAAGGCGTATGGCGACATGATCCGGCCGTTCATCCCCGATGGCCGCCACTTCAAGGTGCTGGGTACCGACGGCTTTGGCCGGTCGGATTTCCGTTCCGAGCTGCGCAAGCACTTCGAGATCGATCGTCATTTCATCGTGTTGGCCGCCCTGCGCAGCCTGGCGGATGAAGGCACGATTGATATTGCCAAGTGTGCAGAAGCCATTGCCAAATACGGGATTGATGCCGGCAAGGCCAACCCGCATCACGCCTGAGGAGGACGAGGAACATGAGTATCGTGGAAATCAAAGTCCCGGATATCGGTGATTTCGACCAGGTCGACGTCATCGAGTTGCTGGTGGCTGTCGGCGACACCATCACAGCCGAACAAAGCCTGATTACAGTCGAATCCGATAAAGCCTCCATGGAAATCCCAGCCTCAGAGGGTGGGGTGGTCAAGTCTATCAAGGTCAAGGTAGGCGACAAAGTGGCCGAGGGGGCTGTCATCCTCGAGGTCGAGGCAGAGGCCGCTGGCAAACAGGCAGGCGATGCCAAGCCCGCAGAGGCGCCTGCTGCGCCTGTCGCCAAGGCGGATGCCCCTGAGGCCAAGGCGCCTGAGGTCGAGGCTCCAAAGGCAGCATCAGCGCCCCAGGAAGCCGCACCCGCTGCGGCTCCTAGCGCCTCTGGCCGCACCTCCCCGACAGCCGCGTTTGCTGAAGCCGATGTGCCTTTGCGTAATCTGCCACATGCCTCACCGTCTGTGCGTCAGTTTGCCCGTGAGCTCGGCGTCAATCTGGCGCAAGTCAGCGGAACGGGCCCGAAAAACCGCATCACGGCCGATGACGTGCGCGGCTATGTCAAGCAAGCCTTGGCCACGGGCGGAACCAGCCCGGTGGGTTCAACCCTGGCGGCTGGCGAAGGTTTCAGCGTACTAGGCTGGCCCAAAGTCGATTTTGCCAAGTTTGGCGAAATCGAAACCCGTGCGCTGTCGCGCATCAAAAAGATTTCCGGTGCAAACCTGCATCGCAACTGGGTCATGATCCCGCACGTCACCAACAACGACGTGGCAGATATCACGGATCTTGAAGCATTGCGTCAGCAGCTCAATGCCGAGAACAAAAAAGCCGGCATCAAGGTCACTATGCTGGCGTTCCTTATCAAGGCAGTCGTCGCGGCGCTTAAAAAATTCCCCGACTTCAACGCCTCGCTCGATGGCGACAATCTCGTTCTCAAGCATTACTTCCACATTGGCTTTGCGGCAGACACCCCCAATGGGCTGGTCGTTCCGGTTATCCGTGATGCCGATAAAAAGGGCGTGCTCGAGCTTGCCGCAGAAACCTCCGAGCTTGCTGCCCAAGCCCGGGAAGGCAAACTCTCGCCATCGCAAATGCAAGGCGGATGCTTCTCGATTTCATCTTTGGGCGGTATTGGTGGCACCGATTTCACGCCTATCATCAATGCACCTGAAGTCGCCATTCTTGGCGTGTCGCGCTCTGCCATGCAGCCGGTATGGGATGGCTCGGCATTTCAGCCCCGGTTGATGCTGCCGTTATCGCTGTCTTATGATCACCGGGTGATCGACGGTGCCTCTGCGGCGCGATTCAACGCCTATCTGGCGGGCTTGCTGGCGGACTTCCGCCGCATCATCCTGTAAAGGGGGCACACATGAGTCTAAATGACGTCAATGTTCCGGATATCGGTGATTTTGATCAGGTTGATGTGATCGAATTGCTGGTGGCTGTGGGCGACACCATCACCCCAGAGCAAAGCCTGATCACCGTCGAATCGGACAAAGCCTCCATGGAGATCCCCTCTGATCAAGGCGGGGTTGTCAAAGAGGTGTTGGTCAAGGTCGGCGACAAGGTCACGCAAGGCACCACTATTTTGCGTGTCGAAGCCAGTGAATCCGGCCAATCGTCTGCGCCTGCAGCCGAGAAAAAAACGGCGGCAAAATCTGATAAACCCGCCCCGTCCAGCAGCAATGCGCCGGCGGCACCTGCTGCGGCTGCTGCCGTTGCACCCGCCAGTGCACCGGCTCCTGCGCCGACAGCAGGGCAGTTCAGTGGCACGGCAGACACCGAGTGCGATGTCTTGGTGCTCGGCGCGGGGCCCGGCGGATACTCGGCTGCCTTCCGTGCAGCGGATCTCGGCCTCAAAGTGGTGCTGGTCGAGCGCTATGCCACACTGGGCGGCGTGTGCCTTAATGTCGGGTGTATCCCGTCAAAGGCATTGCTGCATACCGTCAGCGTACTCGAAGAAGCAAAGTCCCTGGGTGCGCATGGCATCAGTTTTGGCGAACCCAAAATCGATCTGGCCGGCGTCAGGGGCTACAAGGATGGCGTGGTCAGCAAGCTGACAGGCGGTCTTGCCGGGATGGCCAAGGCACGCAAGGTAACAGTTGTCCAGGGCGTCGGTTCTTTTGCCGATCCCCACCATTTGACGGTAGAGAAAGCCGACGGTGGCACCACGACAATCAAGTTTGCCTCAGGCATCATTGCGGCGGGCAGCCAGTCGGTAAAACTACCATTCTTGCCAGAAGATCCCCGCATCGTCGACTCAACCGGTGCGTTGGCATTGTCGGCCATTCCCAAGCGTATGCTGATCATCGGTGGTGGCATTATTGGCCTCGAGATGGGGACGGTGTACTCCGCCCTGGGCGCCCGTCTGGATGTGGTCGAGATGCTGCCAACGCTTATGACAGGCGCCGATCGTGATTTGGTCAAGGTATGGCAAAAGCGCAACGAGCCGCGCTTTGATCATGTCATGCTCAAAACCAAAACCGTTGCTGCTGAGGCCAAGGAAGACGGGATCTGGGTCACTTTCGAGGGCGAGGCTGCCCCCAAAGAACCCCAGTGCTACGACCTTGTCCTGCAAGCAGTCGGGCGATCGCCCAATGGTAAAAAAATCGGTGCCGACAAAGCGGGTGTCATTGTTGGCGATCGTGGTTTCATCAGTGTCGACAAGCAGATGCGCACCAATGTGCCGCATATCTATGCCATCGGCGACATCGTCGGGCAGCCCATGTTGGCCCACAAGGCAGTACACGAGGCGCATGTTGCCGCCGAAGCCATCGCCGGTCAGAAATCCTTCTTCGATGCCCGTGTGATTCCCTCGGTTGCCTACACAGACCCCGAAGTTGCCTGGGTAGGGCTCACTGAAGAAGACGCCAAAAAACAAGGGATTGCCCTTAAAAAAGGTCTGTTCCCCTGGCAAGCGTCCGGGCGTGCCATTGCCAACGGCCGCGACGAGGGCTTCTCCAAGTTGCTTTTTGATGCCGAAACCGGCCGGATCCTCGGTGGTGGCATCGTGGGTACCCACGCGGGCGATCTCATCAGCGAGGTTGTACTCGCCATCGAGATGGGTGCAGATTCGGTGGATATCGGCAAAACCATCCATCCGCATCCCACCCTGGGAGAATCCGTCGGCATGGCGGCAGAGATCGCCGATGGTCACTGCACAGACGTACCTCCCGCGCGGCCAGCCCGATAAGGGATAAGGGCCCGGTTGGCAGTAGGGATGTCAGCCAGCCCGTACACGGCAGGTGCTAATATCGGCACCTGCCGTTTTCTATGTGATTTTCATTCTCATGTCTTCTATTGCTCCTGCTTCTGGTGCCCCGCTAGCCGATTGGTTGGCTTACCTCGAAACCCTGCATCCCAAAGCCATTGATTTGGGTCTTGATCGTATCCGTGCGGTGGCCCAGCGCATGCGGCTGTCGCTGGACTGCGTGAAAATCACTGTGGCGGGTACTAACGGCAAAGGTTCTACCTGCGCGATGCTCGAGTCCATCTTGTTGGATGCGGGTTATCACGTTGGGCAGTACACCTCGCCTCATTTGCTGCGCTTCAACGAGCGCATCCGGATCAACGGCCAGGAAGCCGCCGATGGCGATATTGTTGCGCAACTGGAGCGCATTGAAGCGGCCCGTGGCGATGTGTCCCTGACTTACTTTGAAATGACCACCCTGGCGGCTTTGCTGCTGTTTCAAGCTGCTGCCCTGGATGTGGTGTTGCTTGAGGTCGGCTTGGGTGGGCGCCTTGATGCCGTCAATATCATCGATACCGACTGCGCCGTGCTCACCAGCGTCGATCTCGATCACATGGCCTATCTGGGTAACACTCGTGAAGCGATCGGCTGGGAAAAGGCGCATATCTTTCGGCCGGGCAAGCCCGCGATCTGTGCTGATCCCGTCCCTCCACAAACCGTCATAGACTATGCCGCAGAAATTGGTGCGGATCTCTGGCGCTTTGGGATCGACTTCAACTATTCCGGAGACCGGCAGCAATGGGCCTACGGTGGGCGTTTGCAGCGCCGTAATGCGCTGGGCTATCCCGCCCTGCGTGGCGCCAATCAATTGCTCAATGCCTCCGCTGCGCTGGCTGCGCTTGAAAATCTGCGCGACCGCCTTGTGGTAACACAGCAAAATGTGCGTCAGGGGCTTTTGCATGTCGGTCTGCCTGGACGCATGCAGATTTTGCCTGGCCTGCCCGCCACCATCCTGGATGTTGGCCACAATCCGCACGCTGCGGCTGCAGTGGGGCAAAACCTCGACAGCATGGGGCATTATCCACACACGTATGCGGTGGTGGGCATGCTGCACGACAAGGACATCGAGCACACTCTGGCCAAGCTCACCCGCCGGGTGGATCGCTGGCTGTGCGCCACCACTGGAGGCCCCCGTGGTACCTCGGCCAAGGCGCTTGCCGACATCGTTCACCGGATTACCGGTGACGTGGCGCCGGTCGATCCTTTCGTTGTGCAAACCGCAGAAATCAAGCGCGGAGACCACAAACCCGGGGTAAAAGCGGCCCCCCGGCCAGCTGTGGCCAAGCAAGATGTTCAGGTTTCAACCTTTGACAGTCCGGAACAAGCCTTTGCAGAAGCCCGTCGTTTGGCAACCGACAATGATAGAATTCTTGTGTTCGGGTCTTTTGCAACAGTGGGGCCCGTGCTTCAGGTCCTGCGCCAAGAAGGCCGGGACGTTCTTTCTTGACCAGGCAGGCGGGTCAGCCTGCCTTTTCGATGGGTGAGCTGACTGATGTTTTTTCGTCAAGGGACCACGCCCGGTAAACGCAGTACCACGCGTTCCGGCGGCACCAGCGAGGCCCAGCTTAAAGAACTTCGAGGCAAGGCCCGTCGGCGCCTGATTGGTGCGTTGGCACTGGTGCTCGCCGCCTTCGTTGTTGTTCCGTGGTTATTCGATGAGCCTGCCACCGACGACACTCATGCGCCCATCGTGGTGCCTGCGACGCCGTCAGGGTTGCCAGGCCCGGGGCCAACGCTCGCCGCTCAGTCGGGTGGCGCATCCGCATCCGGTCAGGTGTCACCAGACACTTCCACTGCACCGGCTCAACCCGATACCACCAGCACGCCTGCCGCAAGTGGCAGCTCGGCATCCCTTGCCCAGGCGTCTGGCAGTGCGCCGTCGCCAGACGAAACCTCAGGGGCTGCCCAAGCCGGCAGCAGTCAGGCAGACACGGCCTCCGCTCCTGTACCGGCCCCAGAGCCTTCCGCAGCGGCCCCAATCCCCGAGCCCGCGATCAAGCCGGCCAAGCCCGAGCCAAAACCAAAGTCGGTCGAACGTACGGATGACGGTTCGGTGGCCCTGGCGCTGCTGTCGGGCAAAACACCCGTCAAACTTTCCAACAAGGCGCCTGTGCCGGCATCCGGCCAAGGCAGCTATTACCTCCAGGTGGCGGCTTACACTGCGCAGCAAGATGCCCTGCAACGCCGTGACAGCTTGCGTCAGTCCGGGGTTACCGATGCCTACGTCGAGCAAGGTCAATCAGGGGGCCGCACAGTCTATCGGCTGCGGGTCGGGCCCTTTAGCTCACACGAGGCAGCCCAGGCTGCACAAACCCGGCTGCGTGCGCTGGGTTATCAAAATGGCCTGATTTCCGACAAGTGACCAGCTTCGATTACATCGTCCTGACGGTCGTGGTGGTGTCCTGCCTGATCGGTCTGTTGCGGGGCTTCCTCCGGGAGGTTCTATCGCTGATTGCCTATCTGGCGGCGTTTGTGGCGGCTATTTGGTGGGGGCCAATGGCGTCGCAGTGGCTGGATACTCTGATCGAAAACGGTTTGTTGCGAACATTGGCGGCCTATGGGGCCGTTTTTATCGTGATTTTATTGGCGATAGGGCTGCTTAACATGGCGCTGGGTGCCCTGGTAGACCGCACGGGCCTGACGCCGGCAGATCATGGGTTGGGCGCTGTATTTGGTGCGGCCCGTGGAGTAATTCTTGTATTGGCTCTGGTAGGGCTGGCCGGCTATACCAAATTGCCCCAAGAAGCATGGTGGCAGCAGGCGCGCACCTCAGACGCCCTGGTCAAAGGCTTTCAACAAATCAAATCTGCACTGCCCGTTGATATCGCGCAGTTGCTTCCTTACTAGTTTCGGAAAACCTAATCATGTGTGGAATCGTCGGTGTGATGGGGCAGGGCCCTGTCAATCAACTGATTTATGACAGCTTGCTGCTGTTGCAGCATCGCGGACAGGATGCGGCAGGTATTGCTACGGCCCACGAGCAATTTTTCAGTATGCACAAGGCCCATGGTCTGGTGCGTGATGTGTTTCGCACGCGTAATATGCGGGCTCTGCCAGGTAATAGCGGCCTTGGGCAAGTGCGCTATCCCACAGCCGGCTCCAGTGCCAGTGTCGATGAAGCGCAGCCGTTTTACGTCAATGCGCCCTTTGGGATCACGTTTGTCCATAACGGCAATCTCACTAATTGGCGCGAGCTGCGCGAGGCGCTGTTCAAGCATGATCGGCGGCATATCAATACCAATTCTGATTCCGAAGTGCTGCTTAATGTGCTGGCCCACGAACTCCAACAAGCTTCCAATGGGGGCACGCTGGATGCCAATGCCGTGTTTCAGGCGGTTCAGGCCGTCCATCGGCGGGCCAAGGGGGCGTATGCGGTTATCGCCCGGATCAGTAGCTTTGGTCTTGTGGCGTTTCGGGATCCTCACGGTATTCGCCCCTTGTGTCTGGGCCGTCATGATACCGAGACCGGGACAGAGTGGATGCTGGCATCAGAGTCTGTCGCACTCACAGGCACGGGCTTTACGCTGGTTCGCGATATTAAGCCGGGCGAGGCCATTGTCATTACCGAAGAGGGTGAGGTCAGCCAACAGCAGTGCGCCGAGCCAGGTCAGATACAAACGCCGTGCGTGTTTGAATACGTGTATTTTGCGCGCCCTGATTCCGTCATGGATGGGATTTCAATTTACGATGCGCGCCTGCAGATGGGCGAATATCTGGCTGACAACGTAGCCAAATCGTTGCGTCTGGGCGATATTGACGTTGTGATGCCTATTCCGGATTCCTCCCGTCCGTCTGCGATGCAGTTGGCGTCCCATCTGGGTCTCAATTATCGCGAGGGCTTTATCAAAAACCGCTATATAGGGCGTACTTTCATCATGCCAGGACAGGCGGTGCGTAAAAAATCAGTGCGGCAGAAACTCAGTGCAATCGATCTTGAATTTCGGGGCAAAAATGTGTTGCTGGTGGATGACTCCATCGTGCGGGGCACGACCAGCCGCGAAATTGTGGAGATGGCCCGGACTGCCGGCGCCAACAAGGTGTATTTTGCGTCGGCAGCCCCCGCGGTAAGGTTTCCCAATGTTTATGGCATCGACATGCCCACGCAGGCCGAACTCATTGCCACAGGCAGGGATACCTTGCAGATTTCCCAGGAAATTGGTGCAGATGGTTTGGTGTACCAGGAACTTGCCGATCTCGAGCAATCGCTGCGCGATCTTAATCCGGCACTCAAGGAGTTTGAATCCTCGTGCTTTAACGGCCGCTACGTGACAGGTGACATCGATGATGCATATCTCGAGCGCTTGCGTTTGAGCCGTGGTCAGCCGATTCGGTCGGGAGCAATGGCAGCGGCGCCCGAAGACGCCTGATCCGATAACGGTGGTTAGCCTTGTTGGGGCCGCCTGGAGGCGAGTACCGACAAGGCCAGCGCGGCACACACAATAAACAGGATCAGCCCCCATATAGAGTATTCGATCCCCAAGAGCTCGACCCGGGCGTCGGCACAACTGGCGTAGATGCCAAATAACCAGGGGACAGCAGCATCCAGGCCAGAGCCTGCAATAAAGCGGTCGGCAAACGTTTGTGCGCACGAAAACGAGTTGGATGCGACGCTATATTGGTACCATGCGGCCACTACGCCGCAGATTGACAAAATCGTGGCAATTGCTGCACCCAGGCGCAGCACGATTACCTTGCCCCATCCCGTGCCGGCCAAGCCGCACACTGCTGCGATAGCCAGCAAAATCAGCCGCTGCAGGACACACCAGGCACAAGGTGCCATCCCGAACATATGTTGTGAAACCAGGGCAATTCCCACTGCGCTCAGGCACAGCCCTGCGATGGTTCTGAGAATTCGATCAGATTGGGTAAGATTCATGGCCAGGTAAGGGTGGTTCATCAGAATTGAAAGCGGGACGCGATACTGCACCGTCCTGAGCATCTACGGAGAGTACTGCAAAAATATGACGCTCGAACTGTCGTTGCCCACGCGGCTGCGTCAGGACAGCACCTTGCAGGATGAAAATATCTTCAACGCGGTCGCCCAGCGTCATGATCTTGGCCATCTTCAGGTTGATATTGTGGTGGGTAAACACGCTGGCAAGATCGTACAGCAAGCCGATACGGTCTGCGGCGGTAATCGACAACCGCCAGTTGCCGCCTTGCTCGTCTGCCTGCAGGCTGATGGTGGGCAGGATGGGAAACACCCTCGAGCGCCGTGACCCTCGCCGAAGGGTGGATGCAGGTGTCTGGGTGGCATGAGGGTTGCCAAGGGCCGCCAGCAGCTCGTGCTCTACCAGAGTGGCATGCGAGCGGTAATCGCGGTCTGCATCCGGCAGCAGCACGATAAAGCTGTCCAGCGCCCACCCTTGTCGGGTGGTGTGAATCCGGGCGTCCTGGATGCTCAAGCCGTGCTGGTCGAAATATCGGCAGATGTCCATGAAGAGGTCATCGCGGTCTGGCGCATAGGCCAGTACTTGCAAGGCTTCGCTTTGGCCCAGGACGCGTGCACGAACAACTGGTTTGGGGCCCTGAAAACAATGGTACAGATGCCGGGTGTGCCAGGCAATTTCGTTTGAATCGTGCCGTAAAAAATACGCCACATCAAGCTGCGACCAAAACGCGTCCCGGCTTTCATCCCTAAGCCCCATGCGTCGGATTTCTGTAGCGGCGGCATCCTTGCGCAAGGCTAGAATCGTGCCTGTGTCGGGCCGGGCACCTCCCAGGGCGGCCAGCGTCTGGTGATATAAATCATCCAGCAGCTTGCCTTTCCATGCATTCCAGACCTTTGGACTGGTGCCGCGGATATCCGCTACTGTCAGCAAATAAAGCGCGGCCAGCCTGCGTTGCGTGCCCACCCGTGTGGCGAATTCGTGAATGACGCGCGGGTCGCTGAGATCGCGCTTTTGTGCTACCTGAGACAGTGTCAGGTGTTCCCGCACCAGAAACTCGAGCAATGCGGTTTGCTCGCGGTCGAGCATGTGTTGGCGTGCAAAGCGGCGTACTTCGGTGGCGCCTAGTTGCGAGTGGTCGCCACCACGTCCCTTGGCGATGTCATGAAACAAAGCGGCAATGTACAAGAGCCAGTGCTCGTCCAGGTCTGCAATCAGCTGACTGGCCAGCGGGTGCTCCTGGGCGTGTTCAGGCATGGTAAATCGGCGCAGATTGCGGATCACCATCAGGATATGTTGATCTACGGTGTACGCGTGAAACAGATCGTGCTGCATCTGACCGACAATGCGCCTGAATACCGGCAGATAGCGCGGCAGGATGTTCCACATCGTCATGTCCCGCATGGCATGCACGATCCCGCGTGGCTGCTGAAGAATCTGTAAAAACTGCTTGCGGTTGACTGGGTTTTTGCGAAACTGCGCGTCGATCTGGTGTCGTGCATGCCAGATCGCACGCAGGGTGCCTGCTGCCATACCTTGCAGTTCGGGGTGCTGCTGCATGACCAAAAATACGCGTAGCAACAGTGCCGGGTTGCGTTCGAAGGCGTCCGGGCGACAAAGTGCCAGCCGGGTTCTGTGAATACAGAAATCGTCGTCCAGCGGGATGCTGACGGCGTAGGGCTGCGGGAAGAGATGTTCTTCAAAGCTTTGCATCAACAGCCTGTTTACCTGGCTGACGACGCGTGCAGCCCAGTAGTACCGTTGCATCAACAGTTCACTGGCACGCCGGTGAGCCTGGTCTTTAAAGTCATAGATTTGAGCCAGTCGGGGCTGCAAGTCAAACAGTACTCGGTCTTCCCGACGTCCCGTCAATAGATGAAGCTCGATACGCAAGCGCTTGAAAGCCAGCTCGGCCCGGTGCAGTGAGCGGAACTCCGAGGCGGTCAGGAGATCTGTCTGTGCAACCGCTTTCCAGTGGTCTCCCAAGCCGGATGCGCGGGCTAACCACAGCAGCACTTGCAGATCTCTTAATCCACCGGGAGACTCTTTGCAGTTGGGTTCGAGTGCATAGGGCGTTTCCTGGTGGCGAGCATGGCGCTGCTGCATCTCTGTCCGCTTGGCCAGATAGAAATTGCGCGGATTCAGATCAGATTGCATCTGATCCCGAAATCGATGAAATAGTTTCCGGCTGCCGGCAAGCCACCTTGCCTCGAGTAAAGCCGTCTGGACTGTGATGTCGGCCGCGGCTTCATCGCGGCATTGCGACAGTGTCCTGACGCTGTGGCCGGGCTCCAGGCCAATATCCCACAAGGCCGCTATCAGGGCTTCAACCCGTTCGCAATCGCCTGCATCGGGCAAATGATCAAGCAGAATCAGGATATCGAGGTCGGAACCTGGATAAAGCTCGCCACGACCGTATCCCCCCACTGCGGCCACACAAGCCCCAGCCGGGGCTGGGTGGGTCTTGAGCAGTTGCCGCACCAGATCATCTGCGATGCGCCTGAGCGTCGTGAGCAGGGTGTCAGGGCGCAAATGCTGACGATAGACCGCGATGGCCTGTGAGCGGCGCTCGTGCAGCTCGGTGCGTAGTGCCTGCAGCGCACCGGGCGCTTGCGTAATCATGCAGACGCGGTAGCCGCCTTGACGAATGCCGGCGGCTGAGGCATCCCCGGCGAAACGGTCAGCACTTCGTAGCCAGTGTCGGTTACCAGGAGACTGTGTTCCCATTGTGCGGATAGGCTGTGGTCACGAGTAACCACAGTCCATTGGTCAGCCAGCGTGCGGATTTCACGACGGCCGGCGTTGATCATGGGCTCGATGGTGAAGATCATGCCGGGTTCAAGGCGCGTGCCGGTGCCTGGTTTGCCATAGTGGAGTACTTGCGGATCCTGGTGAAAGCGCTGCCCGACACCGTGGCCGCAGTATTCGCGTACCACCGAAAACCCGGCGGCTTCGGCGTGTTTCTGGATGGCGTGGCCAATGTCGCCCAGCGTGGCACCAGGGTGCACTTGCTCGATGCCCAGCCACATGCACTCGAAAGTGGTTTCAGTCAGGCGTTTGGCCAAGATAGAGGGTTCGCCTACGTAATACATACGGCTGGTGTCGCCAAACCAGCCGTCCTTGATGATAGTGATGTCCATGTTAAGGATATCGCCGTTTTTGAGTACCTTGTCGCCCGGGATGCCGTGACAAATGACATGATTGACCGAGATGCAGATGGACGCGGGGTAGGGGGGATAGCCCGGTGGCGCATAGCCCACGGTGGCAGACTTTACATGCAGTACGTCGGTCAGGTATGCCATGCACAGACGTTCCAGCTCGCCGGTGGTGACGCCTGGCCGAACATGAGGTTCCAGGTAATCAAGAATGCTGGCTGCATCCTTGCAGGCTGCGCGCATCTGATCGAGTTCTTGGGGGTCTGTGATAAGTGGGATCATGTGGTGTACTTGCTGAAAACAAAGGAAGAATAGTAGAATTATAGGCTTCGCGTTACTTAGCAGCCATTTGTCTGTGGGTAAGCTTGGGAGCAGGCTTACAGGCGGGCTTACAAGCAGACTTACAAGCGGGCTTGAAAGCAGGCTTACAACTGAAATGTTGCAACCAAGGTTGTGTTTGCCGGCAGCTATGTGTGTTTAACCGTGCGTTATTGGCGCCGCCTTGGCAGGCGCTGGTGGTGGCGCGGTAATTCATGGTCTGTATGTATGGCCTTGTATGCACAGCTTGTAACGCGAAAATAGCGTGCAGAGCCAACCATGGGTGTCTTGGGGCATAAACAACATCTTAGCCCCGGATACTGGCTCTGTACAAGACAGAACCCTTTGGAGAACTCTATGAGCCTCATGCGTGAAATGCTGGAAGCTGGTGTGCACTTTGGCCACCAGACCCGTTACTGGAATCCCAAAATGGCCGAATACATTTTCGGCCAGCGCAACAAGATCCACATCGTCAACCTCGAGCGCACCGTCGAGAAGTACCTCGAAGCCACTCAGTTTGTGCGTCAGGTCGCTGCCCGTGGCGGCAATGTGCTGTTTGTTGGTACCAAGCGCTCCGCTCGCGAGATCCTCGCCGCTGAAGCCCAGCGTTGCGGCATGCCTTATGTTGATAGCCGCTGGCTGGGTGGCATGATGACCAACTTCAAGACGGTCAAAACGTCCATCAAGCGCCTGAAAGACATGGAAGTACTGCAGGCAGAAGGCGCCACCGAACACATGAGCAAAAAAGAAGCCCTGATGTTCGAACGCGAGCTGGCCAAGCTGAACAAGTCGATCGGCGGTATCAAAGACATGAACACCTTGCCTGAAGCGCTGTTTGTGATCGACGTCGGCTATCACAAGATTGCCGTTGCCGAAGCCCGCACCCTGGGTATTCCTGTTGTCGGCGTAGTAGATACCAATCACTCCCCGGAAGGCATCGATTACGTCATTCCCGGTAACGACGACTCCTCCAAGGCCATCGCGCTGTATGCCCGTGGCATGGCGGATACGGTGTTGGCTGGTCGCGAACAAAGCGTCAACGGCCTGGTCGAGGAACTGGCCGAAGGCGAAGAATTCATCGAGGTCGAGCAAGAACACCACGAGGAATAATTCCTCGCAACCGCTTGCTTTACCGGCCGGGGTGGCCTGACGCCACCCCGATCCGCCCGATACCGGCACAGGCCGGTATCCGCATTGATCGAACAGGAGAATCGAATGGCTCAAATTACTGCCGCCATGGTTAAAGAACTGCGCGAGAAAACCGACGCGCCCATGATGGAGTGCAAGAAAGCGCTCACCGAAGCCGATGGCGATCTGGCTCGCGCCGAAGAATTGCTGCGCGTGAAACTGGGCAGCAAGGCATCCAAAGCAGCCAGCCGCATTACTGCAGAGGGCCTGATCGGCCTGCATATTGCAGTAGATGGCAAAACCGGCGCGCTGGTTGAAGTCAACTGCGAAACCGACTTCGTTGCCAAGAACAACGATTTCGTCGCATTCGTCAACGATCTCGCCCGCCTGGTCACCGAACAAAACCCGGCTGATGTAGCTGCCTTGGGCCAATGTGCCCTGGGTGAAGGCACGGTCGAAACCACCCGGGCTGCACTGGTTGGCAAGATTGGTGAAAACATGTCCGTGCGTCGCTTCCAGCGCTTCGAGACAGTCGATGGGCTCAATAGCTACGTGCATGGTGGGCGGATTGGTGTGCTGGTGGATTTCGCTGGCTCAGACGAAGTCGGCAAGGATCTGGCTATGCACATTGCGGCCACCAAGCCGCGTGCGCTGGACGCGGGTGGGGTAGATCCCGCCCTGATTGCCGCCGAACGCTCAGTCGCAGAGCAAAAGGCAGCCGAGTCTGGCAAGCCTGCCGAGATCGTCACTAAAATGGTTGAAGGCTCTGTGCAGAAATTCCTCAAAGAGGTCACGCTGCTGTCTCAGCCCTTTGTCAAAAATGACAAGCAGTCCGTCGAGCAGATGCTCAAGGAAAAAAGCGCCCGAATCAATCGCTACGCCTTGTTTGTTGTGGGTGAAGGGATAGAAAAGAAATCAGAAGACTTCGCTGCTGAAGTTGCCGCTGCCGCCAGCGGTTCCTGATTTTCTCTGATTCAGGTACGATGGCATCGCGCCTTGTGCGCGGTGCCGTTGCACGTCCGCTTAAAACCCTTCCTTCTGTTTCGTCCTTCCAGGAACCTGGTGCATGTCAAATCCAGCCTACAAGCGCATCCTTCTGAAACTCTCGGGTGAGGCGCTGATGGGGGGTGATCCCTTTGGTATCAACCGCGCAACCATCCTTCGCATGACCGAGGAAATCCACGGTATTGTGTCTTTGGGTGTGCAACTAGCGGTGGTGATCGGCGGCGGTAATATTTTCCGTGGTGTAGCCCCGGGTGCCCAGGGTATGGATCGCGCAACCGCCGACTACATGGGGATGCTGGCCACCGTCATGAACGCCCTGGCTTTGCAGGATGCGCTCAAAAACCATGGTGTAGATGCCAGAGTGCAGTCGGCGCTCAATATTGATCAAGTGGTCGAGCGCTATATCCGGCCCAAGGCCCTGCGTTACCTCGAAGAAGGCAAGGTGGTGATTTTTGCCGCAGGGACGGGTAACCCGTTCTTTACCACAGATACAGCAGCTGCCTTGCGCGGTGCCGAAATCGGCGCCGAAATGGTGCTCAAGGCCACCAAGGTGGATGGCATCTATAGTGCCGATCCCAATAAAGACCCCAGCGCCACCCGGTACTCGCGCATCAGTTTCGATGAAGCCATTGTGCGCCGACTCGAAGTCATGGATGCCACCGCATTTGCCTTGTGTCGCGACCAAAAATTACCTATCAAGGTATTTTCGATCAACAAACCAGGAGCCTTGCGTCGCGTCGTATGCGGCGAAGATGAAGGCACTCTGGTGCAGGTATAGGAATCCTCATGAGCCTTTCCGATATACGTCGTTCTACTGAAGAACGCATGGGCAAGTCCATCGAAACCCTGAAAGCCAGCCTGGGCAAGATTCGTACAGGCCGTGCACACGCGGGTATCCTGGATCACGTCCAGGTCGAGTACTACGGCTCTCCGGTGCCTATCAGTCAGGTGGCTAATGTCACCGTCATTGATGCACGTACGCTGAGTGTGCAGGTATGGGAGAAAACCATGGCTGCCACGGTCGATAAGGCGATTCGCGAGTCTGATCTTGGCCTCAATCCCATTGCGATGGGCGACAATATCCGGGTGCCCATGCCCGCACTCACCGAAGAACGCCGCCGGGATCTCACCAAGGTGGTTCGCGGCGAAGGCGAGGACACCAAAGTTGCGATTCGCAACTTGCGCCGGGATGCCAACGATACATTTAAAAAGCTGGTCAAAGATAAAGAAATCTCCGAGGACGACGAACGTCGTGGTCAGGATGACATTCAGAAGCTCACCGACCGCTATGTAGCTGATATTGACAAGCTCGTCTCCCAAAAGGAAGCCGAGATCATGACCGTCTGATTGTCGGTCATCTCTGTTTTCGCGGCATGAACCCACTCAGCTCGACTTGCTCGATCCCTGTCACCGGAGAGACGCCCCGTCATGTCGCCATCATTATGGACGGTAACGGGCGCTGGGCAACCCAGCGCTGTTTGCCCCGCACGGCAGGGCATGTCCGTGGTGTTCAGGCAGTAAGGCGCGCTGTCGAAGCCTGCGGCCGGCGTGGGGTCGAGTACCTCACCTTATTTGCATTCAGCTCCGAAAACTGGCGGCGTCCGGCACAAGAAGTCACGCTGTTGATGCGCTTGTTTGTCCGCACCCTCGAAAAAGAAGTCGACAAGCTGATCGCACAGGGCGTGCGCTTGCGCATCGTCGGAGACCTCAGTGCTTTTGATGCAAAATTACAAGGACTGATCCGCGAGGCTGAAGCAAAAACGGCGGAGCAATCTGCTTTGACCCTCACCATCGCCGCCAATTATGGTGGACGTTGGGATATTCTTCAGGCAACGCGCGCCTTGCTGGAGGCTCATCCAGAACTTCAACAACATCCTGAGCTGCTCGACGAAGCAGCCATCAGCGAGCGGCTGGCCATGGCGTATGCCCCTGAGCCAGATCTTTTTATCCGTACGGGCGGCGAGCAACGCATTTCCAATTTTCTGATCTGGCAGCTGGCGTACACTGAACTCTATTTCACAAACTGCTATTGGCCTGATTTTGGTGCCAACGAGATCGAGCAGGCTTTTATCTGGTATCGCCAGCGAGAGCGGCGCTTCGGCCGAACCAGCGAGCAGTTGCACGAAGCACACTGAGGGTACCCATGCTACGTCAAAGAATCCTCACGGCGATTGTGCTTTTACTGATTGTCGTTGCGGCGGTCAGTGCCTCAACACCTTGGCCGATGCTGGCGCTGCTCACAATCATGTCAGCGTGCGCAGTCTGGGAGTGGTGGCGCCTGGTGTGGTCACATACGCTGGCGCGTAACGGCGCTGTTGTGGTGTTTGTCTGTGTCCTGGGGGTGTTGTCACGCCTCTTGGTGGATGCGCATCCGCAAACACAGTGGGTCTTTCAGTCGATTATTTTACCTTTGGCTGTGCTCTTTTGGCTGGTTCCTGCACCTCTGATGGTAATTCGAGCACAAGTGCCAAAGCGCTGTCCCGCGGCAGGCCTGATCGCTGCAGGTGCCTTGACACTGCTCGCGATGTGGTTCGCTCTGGCATGGATTTTTTTGCAGCACGGTGCCTCTGCGCTCATCAGCTTGTGGGCGCTGATCTGGTGTGCCGACATCGCGGCCTACTTTGCAGGTCGCCAGTTCGGGCGCCACAAGCTGGCACCTGACGTCAGCCCAGGCAAAACGCGCGAGGGTGCTTTTGGCGGGATTCTGGTGGCAACGATCTGGCTGGTAGCGACCGCCATTTGGTGGCCTGGCAGCTACGGTGCGCTGGTGTTGGCGCAGTGGGGGTTCGCGGGCCTGGTGCTGGCGGGTATCCTGCTGTCTGCCTGGTCAATCCTCGGTGATCTGTTCGAGTCTTTGCTCAAACGGCGTGCCGGGGTCAAGGATTCCAGCCAGCTGTTGCCGGGGCATGGCGGGGTGTACGACCGGATTGACGCGGTCTTGCCTGTGGCGCCGGCAGCCATTCTCTTATTGTTGATTGGATAAGCTCATGCCTGTCGTGCAACGTGTGTGTGTGTTGGGGTCAACAGGCTCCATCGGGGTGAATACGCTGGATGTCATCGCCCGACACCCGGATCGCTTGTCTGTCTACGCCCTAAGCGCCCACAGCCGGATCAATGAGCTGGCTGCGCAGGCCCTGCAACATGCGCCCCGGGTGGTAATCGTGCCTGATGCGCATGCGCGCCAACGTTTTATCGACATCTGGCCGGCAGGGCGGACATGTCCTGAAATCCGTGTTGGGGCGCAAGCACTGGCTGATACTGCCGCAGACACCGAAGTTACTACCGTGATGGCAGCAATTGTCGGGGCAGCGGGTTTGCCTGGGGCGCTTGCTGCGGCCCGGGCTGGTAAGCGGGTATTGCTGGCCAACAAAGAGGCACTGGTGGCTGCAGGTTCTCTTTTCATGCAGGCCGTCCGGACAGCAGGTGCAGAACTGCTTCCCATCGACAGCGAGCACAACGCGATTTTTCAGTGCCTGCCTCAAACTGCTGATCGTGTCAGGGCGCCTTTCCGGCCTGCCGAGGGTGTGCGCCGCCTGCTTCTGACTGCATCGGGTGGGCCTTTTCGCTGTACCGCCATCGAGCAGCTCGAACACGTCACGCCAGAGCAGGCATGTGCACATCCTAATTGGCGGATGGGACGCAAGATCTCGGTAGACTCGGCCACCATGCTGAATAAAGGCCTTGAGGTCATCGAGGCACATTGGTTGTTTGCTATGCCGATGGATCGCATCCAGGTGGTGGTACACCCGCAAAGCGTGGTGCACTCGATGGTCGAATACATCGACGGGTCCATTTTGGCCCAGTTGGGACAACCCGATATGCGCACCCCAATTGCCTTTGGCCTGGGGTTCCCCGAGCGTATCGAAAGTGGCGTGGGGCTGCTCGAGCTGGCACGCCTGGGACATCTCGATTTTGAAACACCGGATCTGATCCGGTTTCCGTGTTTGCGCTTGTCTCTGGCTGCCTTGAGGCAGGGGCAGGAAGCCTGCATTACGCTCAATGCAGCCAATGAGATCGCTGTTGATGGCTTTTTGCGCGGGCAGATTCGGTATACGCAGATCCCTGCGATCATAGAGTATTGTCTGGATGCTGCTGCCGGCAGCCAGCAAAAAGCGTTGGGCTCACTGGACGACGTTCTTCATCTGGATGCTCACACAAGACGGTTGGCAACCGATTTTTGTCGGGCAAGTTGCTGATATCTGTTTTTTGGACGCTGCATAGTGCTGACGTTGTTTGCTTTTGTTTTTGCCCTGGGCCTGCTGGTCACCTTTCACGAGCTGGGTCATTATTGGGTGGCTCGCCGCTGCGGCGTACGCATTTTGCGGTTTTCGGTGGGCTTTGGCCCCGTTTTGTTGCGTCGCCTTGATCGCCATGGCACCGAGTGGGCCTTGTCTGCGATTCCACTGGGTGGCTATGTCAAGATGCTGGATGATGCGCCTGATGGCGCCGATGCGGCTACCCGCCGGACCGCTTTCAATCAACAACCCTGGATTCGCCGGGTAGCGGTTGTGGCTGCGGGCCCATTGGCCAATTTTCTCTTGGCGGTATTGATTTATGCCGTATTGGGCTTGATAGGCACACAAGAACCCATTGCCCGGCTGTCGGCGCCGCCCTCAGGGTCACCGGCCGCTGTGGCCGGAATACAGTCCGGGGATACCATCCGGGCGGTCGATGGCCAGCCGGTGGCCTCGTGGGTACAGGCGCGCTGGCAATTGCTTCAGCCGCTTACCTCTGGTGGGCATGCCAGCCTTTCAGTGCAAGGAGATAACGGCCAGAGCCGTCAGGTTTCCCTTGAGATCCAGGCCCATGATTTTCGACCTGATACAGAAGATCCCTTGCAACAGGTGGGTTTGGTGCTGCAGCCACCCCAGTTGCAGATTGGGTCACTGACGCCAGACGGTAGTGCCCGGCAGGCAGGCCTTTTGCCCGGAGACATTATTTTGGTTGCGGGTACCGTGACACAACCCTCTGCCCAGGCGTTTGTACAGTTGGTGCAAACGCACGCACAAACGCCTATCAAGCTCCAGGTGCAACGAGGCGCCGACGTACTGGATGTCAGCGTGACACCGGCACAGGTGATGGATGGCGGCCAGCCGGTCGGGCGTATCGGGGCCATGCTCATGGGACACCGGGATACCGTTCTGGTGCGTCTGGGGCCGCTGGACAGCCTTTTGTCTGGTGCGCAGCGAACCTGGGATACCAGTATATTTACGCTTCGGATGATGGGCCGCATGGTGGTTGGGGCGGCCTCCTGGCGTAATATCAGCGGGCCTGTCACGATTGCCGAGTACGCAGGCCAGAGCGCACGGGTCGGGTTGGATGCTTATTTGCGATTTCTGGCATTGATTAGCATCAGTATCGGGATTCTCAATCTGCTACCGATTCCAATGCTTGATGGCGGGCATTTGTTGTTTTATCTGATCGAGGCGTTGCGTGGTGGCCGGCCGGTGTCCGACCGCGTTCGCGAGATGAGTATGCGTGTGGGTTTGAGCCTCGTACTGGGTCTTACGTTTCTTGCCTTATTTAATGATTTTTCGCGGCTTTTCAGTTGATCAGATTGTGACTTACAATCCTGCATCACTTGCCCCTGTCCACGTCACGGCCGAAAAAGGATTGCCAGGATGTTGTCTCTCCGGAACACTCGTTTGATCAAGCGTGCCATTCCCATGATGCTTGCCTTGTTGCTGGCACCTGCTGTGGCGGATGCGTTTACGCCGTTTGTTGTGCGTGACATTCAGGTGCAGGGCATCGAGCGCGTCGACCCGGGCACTATTTTCACCTATCTGCCCGTTAAAGTCGGCCAGACCTTCACTGAAGAAGAAGCTGCCACTGCCATTCAAAAACTGTATGGCACGGGGTTTTTCAGCGATGTGAAAATCGATTCCCGTGGCGATGTACTGGTTGTGTCTGTCAAAGAGCGGCCCACGATTGCATCCGTCAGTTTCAATGGCATGCGCGAGTTCGACGCCAAGGCGCTGAACAAATCCTTGTCGCAAGTGGGTTTTGGCCAAGGGCGGGTGTTTGATCAGGCCATGCTGGATCGTGCCGTATTCGAGCTTAAACAGCAGTATTTGTCCAAGGGCAAGTACGGAGTGCAGATCAATCCCGTGATTACGCCATTGCCGCGTAATCGTGTCGGGGTCAGCTTCGACATCTTCGAAGGTGGTGTGGCCACCATCGAGAAAATTGAATTTATTGGTAACGATACGTTTTCGGCCGGCACCCTCGAAGACGAAATGGAGCTCACCACGGGGGGCTTCATGACCTGGTATACCGGTACCAACAAGTACTCCCGCGAGAAACTTGAGGGTGATGTCGAGCGCATCCGCTCTTATTATCTGGATCGTGGCTACCTCGAGTTCTCGATGGAGCCCCCGCAGGTAACGATTTCGCCGGACCGCAAGAATATCTTCATCACAATGACGCTTCACGAGGGCGAGCGCTACACCTTGGGCGAGGTCGACCTCGCCGGTGATCTGCTGGGCCTGGAAGACAAGCTTCAGCCGCTGGTCACGGTGAAACAGGGTGAAACCTTTTCAGCCGAAAAAACAAATGCAGTGGCCAAATCCATCACTGATTATCTGGGTTCTTTGGGCTATGCCTTTGCCAACGTAAACCCAAGCCCTGTGCTGGATCGTGACACACACGTTGCCAAGCTTACCTTTTATGTGGATCCGGGTCGCCGGGTGTACGTGCGCCGCATCAACGTGGGCGGTAACACCCGTACCCGAGATGAAGTCGTGCGTCGCGAAATGCGTCAGCAAGAGGCCGCCTGGTACGACTCCTCCAGCATCAAGACTTCCAAAGACCGGGTGGATCGCCTGGGGTACTTCAGCGAGGTCGATGTCAAAACCGACCCGGTACCAGGCTCGCCTGATCAAGTTGATGTCGATGTCAATGTCAAAGAAAAACCCACTGGGATGATTAATCTGGGGGTGGGTTACGGCTCTACCGATAAACTGTTGCTGTCAGCTGGTATTAGCCAGGACAATGTGTTTGGCAGCGGCAATTCTTTGTCACTCAATGTCAACACCAGCAAGACCAACCGCGCAGCGGTGATTTCTCATACCAACCCATACTGGACGCAAGACGGCATCAGCAAGACAACGTCTTTGTACTATCGCCGTACGACACCATACGACGTTTCGGATAGCGGATCCCTGGGCTGGTACTCGGTCGAATCCATGGGCTTGGGTCTTAACTTTGGGGTACCTATCTCCGAGGTTGATCGCGTCTTTGCCGGCTTTACCTTCGAGCGCAACTCGCTCAAGGATGTTCGCGGTTGCATCGGGCCAAGCACTCCGGATGGCTGCGGGGTGACCAATCCCGCACCGTTGGCTTACCAGAATTTTGTCAGCGAGTACGGTGAAACCACCAATGCCGGTATCTTCAGCCTGGGATGGGCCAAGGATACCCGGGACAGCGCACTGGCTCCCCATAAGGGCAGCTACACCCGCCTGTCCACCGATTTCTCCACCATGGATCTGCGCTATTACAAGTTGTCGGGGCAGCAGCAATACTACCTGCCTCTCGGACGCGCCTTTACCCTGGCCCTTAATGGCCAGGTTGATTGGGCGAAAACGTATGGCAGCGGTAAAGCCTTCCCGGTCATTAAAAACATGTATGCCGGCGGGATAGGGTCTGTGCGTGGCTACGAGGGTGCTTCTCTGGGGCCACGCGATGCCCTCACGGATACCTATCTGGGCGGTTCGCGCCGTATCGTCGGTAATGTGCAGTTGTATCTGCCTTTCCCCGGCGCTTCTCGCGATCGCACGTTGCGCTGGTTCGTGTTCTCTGATGTCGGCCAGATCACCACAACCGATGGCTCGGATTGCGCTCAGGGCCGTTATGGGCAAGTGGCAGACCCCTGCGGCTGGAAATACTCGGCTGGTCTGGGCCTGTCCTGGGAGTCGCCTTTAGGACCGCTGCAGTTATCGTTTGGCCGGGCCCTTAACGCCAAAGAAGGCGACCAAAAACAAGTCTTCCAATTCCAGATCGGTACGGGTTTCTGATTCTGGCCATTTAATGGCACAATTGTCTTTTTTTATCGCAGCCTTTTTGGCAGGTGGTTTTTTGATCATGATTCTTTCAGGCTTGAACGTTTCAATTTCGGCGCGGCGCGCCGTCTCCAGGCAGCTGGCCTTTGCGGCAGCAGCCGTAATTGCCCTGGGGGCTGTGTTTGTGTCTCCTGCGTATGCACAGGGCACTAAAATCGGTTTTGTCAGCACCGAGCGCATTTTGCGTGATTCCAAGCCGGCCAAGGCAGCTCAAGCCAAAATCGAAGCCGAGTTCAAAAAGCGCGATCAAGCTCTCCAGAAACTTGCAGATGATCTTCGTGCCCAGGCTCAGAAACTCGACAAAGACGCACCTGTGCTGTCAGAGTCTGATCGTGTCAAACGCCAACGGCACTTGCAGGATCTGGATTCAGACCTCCAACGCAAGCGTCGTGAGTTCCAGGAAGACTTCAACCGTCGCCGCAACGAAGAATTTTCCGCCATCGTCGAAAAAGCCGATGCAGCCATCAAAAAAATCGCGGAAGATCAAAATTACGACCTAATCATCCAGGATGCCGTTACGGTCAGTCCCAAGGTGGACATCACCGATCAGGTCATCAAGGTTCTGGGCGGTTAATCCCCTATGCCGGTGTTGCTTGCGCCGCAGCGGGCCCCGGCCTTGTCCAAGCTGCTGCAGGATGCTGATTCGGTTGGTCTGGGCTGTACCCTTGCGGGATCGTCTCCAGATGCGTCCCGCCTCATTGGTGGTATCGGCTCTCTAAACACGGCCGGGCCAACTGAGATCAGTTTTCTGTCCAATCCGCGTTTGCAAGGACAGTTAACCGATAGCCGGGCGGCAGCCGTGATTTTGCGGGCCGAGGATTGGGAAACCTACCAGCAACAACATCCGCAGGCCCCGGCCTGGGTGCCTGTGCTGTGCACCCAGCCCTATCTGATGTATGCCTTGCTTGCTCAGTGGTTTGATCAGCACCGCATTGCCGGTCTGCCCCAGGGCATCCACCCTTCGGCGGTGGTGTCCCCTGACGCCATTCTCGAGGACGGCGTGCACGTAGGGCCATTGACGGTCATCGAATCCGGCACCCGGATTCAGGCAGGTACCCGCATCGGAGCCGGTTGCAGCATTGGCCCTGACTGTCAGATTGGACCGGATTGTTATTTTCATGCCCACGTCACGCTCTATCATGGGGTCAAGGTGGGTGCCCGGGCAATCCTCCATTCGGGGGCTGTCCTGGGTGCAGACGGTTTTGGATTTGCCCCGGATCCTCGAACGCCTGGAGCCTGGGCCAAGATTGCCCAGCTAGGTGGCGTCAGCATCGGAGACGACGTTGAAATCGGCGCCAACACTACGGTTGATCGCGGTGCTGTCGAAGACACGGTGCTGGGCAATGGCGTGAAACTCGATAATCAGATCATGATCGGCCATAATTGCCGTATCGGTGATCACACGGCAATGGCCGCGTGCGTGGGGGTAGCCGGCTCTACCACCATGGGCCAGCGCTGTGTCATCGGAGGGGCGGCCATGTTTGGCGGGCACCTGACGCTAGCCGATGATGTGCATATTTCCGGAGGTACCGCAGTTACCTCAGATATCCTGACACCTGGGCGCTATACAGGCGTTTTTCCGGTTGCCGAACACCGTACGTGGCAACACAATGCTGCCGTGATTGGGCAGCTGGCACAATTGCGCAAGCGTATCCGGGTAGCAGAAAAGCAGGCGGCACGCCTGAGCGAGCCGCCGATGAACAACAAGCAGGACACACAATAATGGAACTCGATATTAAAGACATCATGGAAAGGCTGCCTCATCGGCAGCCTATGTTGCTTGTAGACCGCGTCCTCGAAATGGATCCGGGCAAAAGCATCGTGGCCATCAAGAATGTCACTTACAACGAGCCGTTTTTTCAGGGGCATTTTGCACATCACCCCGTCATGCCCGGCGTGCTCATCATCGAGGCGCTGGCGCAGGCCGCTGCACTGTTTTCGTTTGCCGACGCCGGGGCTCCAAATCTGGTCAGCACCAAGGTTGCCTACTATCTGGTGGGCGTTGATGGCGCGCGTTTCCGCCGGCCGGTTGTTCCCGGCGACCAACTGCGCATGGAAGTCTCGGCAGACAAGCTTAGCCGCTCTATCTGTAAATATACGGCAGTTGCCAAGGTGGGTGATCAAATTGCTGCTGAGGCCAAGATCATGTGCGCTGTGCGCATCCTGGAAGAATGATGCCAGAGGCAATGATTCATCCCACAGCCATCATTGCGCCAGGGGCTCAGCTGGATGAGTCCGTCCAGGTGGGGCCCTATAGCATTGTGGGAGAGCACGTCAAAGTAGGGGCGCGTACCCGGATCGGGCCGCATTGTGTCATCGATGGCCACACCAGCATTGGCCCGGACAACCACTTTTATCGTTATTGCTCGATTGGCGGCATCCCGCAGGATAAAAAATACGCGGACGAGCCCACCGGCCTTGAGATCGGTGCGGGCAATACGTTTCGCGAGTTCGTCACCGTCAATACCGGCACGGTGCAGGATATTGGCACTACGCGTTTGGGCGACGACAACTGGATCATGGCGTATGTGCATATTGCACACGACTGCCAATTGGCCAACCACATCATTATTGCCAATAGCGTTCAGCTGGGTGGCCATATCCACATCGGAGATTGGGCGATCATCGGCGGCCTTTCGGCCGTGCACCAGTTTGTACGTATCGGGGCGCATGCCATGGTTGGTGGCACCAGCTCAGTGCGTCAGGATGTGCCACCGTACATGATCGGCGCTGGCGACTCCTTCCGTCCGGTCGGGATCAACGCCGAAGGCCTCGGACGGCGCGGCTTTACTGCTGATGATGTCTTGGTGCTCAAAGAAGCCTACAAGATTTTGTACCGCCGCCAGCTCAAGCTTCCTCAAGCGGTTGATGCTCTATTGGTGTTGCAACAGGATCATCCGCACGAGGCGCCTGCTGTGCAGGTTTTGATTGATTTCCTTCGCGACGCAGGCCGGGGCATCGCGCGCCCATGACACGCTCGGCCGGCGGTGTCCTGTGCAAAGCCTGCAGGGCAAAAGACGCCTGCGGAGTGCAGTCATGACCACCTCGGCCATGCAGCTTGCTGTGGTAGCCGGAGAGCCCTCGGGTGACCTCCTGGCCGCACGGATGATGCAGGGCTTGCAGGTCAGGCAGCCGCACTTGCAGGCAGCAGGTATTGGCGGGCCCGCCATGCTTAAGGCAGGGCTCAAGGCTTGGCATCCCATGGATGCCTTGTCCGTGTTCGGGTACGTCGATGCAATCCGTCAGGCCCCGCGGTTGATCCACACGTGGCGGGACACACGTCGCCAGGTGCTGGCACAGCGACCAGACGTGTTTGTGGGTGTGGATGCACCCGACTTTAATCTACGCCTCGAAGAGCAACTGCATCAGGCGGGCATTCCTACCGTGCATTTTGTGGGGCCCTCGATCTGGGCCTGGCGCTTTGAGCGCATTCATCAGATTCGCCGGGCAGTGTCCCATATGTTAGTGCTGTTTCCCTTTGAGGTGGATCTTTACCAAGAGCAAGGGGTGCCGGTAACGTATGTGGGACATCCTCTGGCTCAACTGATTCCCTCGCAGCCCGATCGCGCGGCAGCCCGCCAGGCATTGGGTATTGCTCCCCAGGCCCGTGTGCTGGCCTTGATGCCGGGTAGTCGTGAGTCTGAAATCAAATGGCTCGCCCCACGGTTTTTGCAGGCAGCAGCCTTGCTGCAAAAGCAAGACCCCGATTTGCAGGTGATCGTGCCTGTCGTCAATGCGCAGCGCAAGGCGCAATTTCAGCGTATTTTTCAGCAGTTCCCACTGAATCATTGCCGTGTTCTCGACACACCACCGACGCTGGGAGGCGCGCGGGCAGATGGATTGGATTCCCTCGATTGGCCCGTTGCCTGGCATGCGATGGAAGCGGCGGATGCTGTTCTGGTCGCCAGCGGGACAGCCACGCTCGAAGCGGCCTTGTTCAAACGGCCCTTGGTGATCTCCTATGTGATCAGTCCCTGGATGCGCCGAATCATGGCCTGGAAGTCCGGTCAGACGGCCCCCAGCCTGCCGTGGGTTGGCTTACCCAATATCCTCGAACGCGAATTTGTCGTGCCAGAGCTTTTACAAGAAGCGGCTACGCCTGAAGCGTTGGCCGAGCACACCTGGACCGCACTGACGGACGTCGCACGTAGGCAACAGGTGGCGCAGCGTTTCACTGCGTTGCACCATGCATTAAGCCGCGACACGCCACTTCTGGCGGCGCAGGCCATTTTGGGGGTGTGTGGCCGTGGCTGAGCAGCTTGATTTGTTGGTGTGCGCCGCACCTCTGACAGCAGGGGTGGATGAAGCCGGTCGTGGCCCCTTGGCCGGTCCGGTGTTTGCCGCTGCCGTCATTCTGGATCCGGCCCGGCCTGTGGCCGGCCTGGCGGATTCAAAGAAATTATCCGCCAGACAAAGAGAGCTGCTGGCGGTGCAGATCAAGGCACAGGCGGTGGCCTGGGCAATCAGTAGTGCCAGCGCCCAGGAGATTGATAAGATCAATATCTTGCAGGCCACCTTGCAGGCCATGCGAACGGCCTGCCAACTGCTGACTGTGATGCCACAGCGCATTTTGGTGGATGGCAACCGCTTGCCGGCTGGCTTGCCATGCCAGGCCCAGGCGATTGTTCAGGGGGATGCACTGATTGCCGAGATTTCAGCAGCCTCCATCTTGGCTAAAACCGCACGGGACGCCTACTGTCTGGAACTGCACCAACAGTTTCCGGAATACGGTTTTGATCGGCACAAGGGCTATGGCACTGCGTTTCATTTGGCGCAACTGGTGCGATACGGCCCGTGTCCAGAGCATCGGCGCAGCTTTGCGCCAGTGCGCCGCAGCCTGATGCCGGTGGCCACATGAACCCCATTTCTGTCCGCCATCTTGCGTCCAGAGATAATCCGGATTTCCGCTTCTGGCTTCGGCTTGCGCAAGGGCGCCCGGGTCAGCGTGAAACCCGCATATTGCTTGAAGGCGAGCATCTGTGCCGGGCCTGGTTGACACAGTTTGGTGTGCCCGAGGCACTGATTGTCAGCGAGGATATTCAGGCGCGCGCACCGGGCTGGGTCAAGCCCCTGTGGCAACAGTGCGAGGGGACTCGCAGAATCGTCCTCGAAGACCATCTGGCTCAGTTGCTCTCACAGGTACAACACGGGCCTGCTATATTTTTTTTGGTAGAAACCCCTTTGGTCAGCCTGCCGGCGCGTGTCACGCAAGGCTGCCTGTGCCTGGACAGGGTGCAGGATCCGGGTAATCTCGGTACCTTGCTGCGGACGGCAGCCGCCGCCGGGTTGGCAGATGCCTTTTTGTCTTCCGGTTGTGCCAGTGCTTGGTCACCCAAAGTATTGCGCAGCGGCCAGGGCGCTCACTTTGCCATCCGGGTGCACGAGCATGTGGATCTTTCGGCTTTGTTGACGCGGATGGATATCCCGCTGGCAGCCACCACGCTCGAAACGGCCAGCTCTTTGTATCAGCAGGATCTACGCCAGCCATGTGCGTGGCTGTTTGGCAATGAGGGCAGGGGTGTTGCGCCCGATTTGCTGACGCAGGCAGCCTTGCGGATACATATTCCTCAGGCTGAGGGGATTGAATCACTTAACGTTGCCGCCGCTGCCGCAGTGTGCCTGTTTGAGCAACGCAGGCAGCAAAGCCAGTAGCAGGGCGCCAGCCCTGTTGTCTGATGGCCTGCTGACGAGTGGCCTGCTTAATATGTGGTGCGGTCCAGGCCCACTTCGTCGAGTATCTTGGTGGAAATTTCTTCGATGGAGCGGGTGGTGGTGGATAACCAGGGGATGTTTTCGATGCGCATCAGGCGCTCGGCGTCGGCAATTTCCTGGCGGCATTGCTTGAGCGACGCATAGGTGCTGTGGGGGCGACGCTCGTTGCGCACCTCTGACAGGCGCTCTGGCTGGATGGATAATCCAAACAACTTGCGCCGAAAGGGCAGCAATGTAGCCGGTAGGGCACCGCGGTCGAAGTCTTCTGGGATCAAGGGGTAATTGGCTGCCTTGACTGCGTACTGCATGGCCAGGTACAGGCTGGTGGGGGTTTTTCCGCAGCGCGAGACACCCACCAAGATGACGTCGGCTTGCTCGAGCCCCTGAACGTATTGCCCGTCGTCGTGTGCCAGGCTGAAATTGATGGCTTCGATGCGGCTGTTGTACTGCTTGGATAAGCCGTTGGTATGCGAACGGCCCACTGAGCGGTTGGATTTGACGCCCAGTACACCTTCGAGATGCTCGACAAAGGCACCGAACAGATCTAGAAAAATGCAGGGCACTTGCCGGATACGATCGGCGATATCCGGATCTACCAGGGTGCTGAATACCAAAGGAGGCTGGCCGTCCTGGGTGGCGCACTGGGAGATGCGGCGTGCTGCAGCATCGGCTTTTTCGACCGAGTCAATAAACGGCAGTCGAACCGCTTGGAACGCGATTTCTTCAAATTGCGACAGCACTGCGTGGCTGAAGGTTTCGGCAGTGATGCCGGTGCTGTCTGAAACGATGAAGACAGGACGTTCGGGAGCGGGGTTCGTCATGGATTTTGAGCCAGCTGGCGTCAGAAACGGTACAATCCGCGAAGGTTACCAGTCACCCGTTGGTGAGGCAAGGCTGGTTTGCCAGACACATGTCGCTCGCCTGCTGCGCTTGGGCTGCTGCCTATGCAGCCAACCAGGCGCAACAGCGCGTTGTGTGCAGCCATTTTGCTGCAGATCACGTGTGTCGGGCAAACACGCTTTCTCTATCTCAAAGGTGACATCATGTCGTATGTTGTATCGTTCGAGCAGCTCCGCATGTCGGATGTTGACTCCGTTGGGGGCAAAAACGCTTCGCTGGGTGAAATGATCAGCCAGCTGGCCAGCGCCGGTGTGCGCGTGCCGGGTGGTTTTGCAACCACTGCGGATGCCTTCCGTGATTTTCTGCAGGCAACAGGCCTGGATGCCCGCATCAAGACGCGGCTGGATACGCTGAATGCCGACGATGTGCGCGAGCTCGCCACTGCTGGCGCAGAGATTCGCCAGTGGATTATCGACACGCCGTTTCCGGCTGCCTTCGAGCAGGCCATCCAGGAAGCGTTTGCCCAGTTGGATGCGGATGGCAAAGGCTCGTTTGCCGTGCGTTCATCGGCCACTGCCGAAGACTTGCCCGATGCTTCGTTTGCCGGTCAGCAAGAAACCTATCTCAATGTGGTCGGCATCACCGACGTACTCGAGAAAATCCGCCACGTGTTCGCTTCGCTGTATAACGACCGCGCTATTTCGTACCGCGTACATAAAGGCTATGCACATGCCGACGTTGCTCTGTCAGCGGGTATCCAGCGCATGGTGCGGTCCGATAAGGGCAGTGCCGGAGTGATGTTCACCCTTGATACCGAATCCGGATTTAAAGATGTGGTGTTCATCACCTCGTCGTATGGCTTGGGTGAAACCGTGGTTCAAGGGGCCGTCAATCCCGATGAGTTCTACGTGTTCAAGCCCACATTGGCTGCCGGTCACTATCCGATCATCGGTCGGCGCATTGGCTCAAAACTGATCAAGATGGAGTTCGACGAGCAACGGACCTCCGGGCACGCGGTGCGCACCATCGAGGTGCCCGCCTCCGAGCGCAACCGCTATTCGCTGAACGATGAAGAAATCATCGAACTCGCACGCTACGCAACGATCATCGAAGACCACTATCAGCGGCCCATGGATATCGAGTGGGGCCGTGATGGTGTAGACGGCAAGTTGTATATCCTGCAAGCTCGCCCGGAAACCGTGAAGTCCCAGCAAGGTCACCACGACGTCCAAGAGCGCTATCGCCTGAAAGCCACGGGTGATGTTCTGGTCCGGGGGCGTGCCATCGGGCAGAAGATCGGTTCCGGTACCGTTCGTGTGGTGGCGGATGCCTCCGAAATGGACAAGGTTCGCGCAGGCGATATCCTCGTTACCGACATGACCGACCCCAACTGGGAACCCGTCATGAAGCTGGCTTCGGCGATTGTCACCAACCGCGGGGGCCGCACGTGCCATGCAGCCATCATTGCACGCGAGCTCGGCATTCCTGCTGTGGTGGGCTGTGCAGATGCCACCGATGTGTTGGCCAATGGCCGCGAGGTCACGGTGTCCTGCGCCGAAGGCGACGAAGGCCATATTTATGATGGCCTGATCGAAACCGAGATCGAGGAAGTTCGCTGGGGCGAAATGCCCGATATTGGCCTGAAAGTCATGATGAACGTCGGCAATCCCCAGCTGGCATTTGATTTCTCCCAGATCCCCAATAGCGGGGTGGGGCTGGCTCGCCTTGAGTTCATCATCAACAACAATATCAACGTACACCCCAAGGCAATTCTCGATTATCCCAACGTGGATAGCGACCTCAAAAAGGCCGTCGAGTCAGCTGCCCGTGGTTATGCCAGCCCGCGTGCCTTCTTTGTCGAGAAGCTGGCCGAAGGCATTGCCACCATCGGTGCGGCGTTCTATCCCAAGCCTGTCATCGTCCGTCTGTCCGATTTCAAATCCAACGAGTACCGGAAGCTGGTAGGCGGCTCGCGCTACGAGCCCGAAGAAGAAAACCCGATGCTCGGATTTCGTGGCGCATCGCGCTATATCGCCGAAGACTTCGCCGAGTGCTTCCGAATGGAATGCGAAGCGCTTAAAAAGGTGCGCGACGAGATGGGCCTCACCAATGTCGAGATCATGGTGCCGTTTGTCCGCACGCTGGCTCAGGCCGGGCGTGTTGTCGATCTCCTGGCCAGCCATGGCCTGAAGCGGGGCGAAAACGGCTTGCGCCTGATCATGATGTGCGAAGTGCCGTCCAATGCCATCCTGGCTGATGAGTTCCTGCAGTTTTTTGATGGCTTCTCGATTGGCTCCAACGACATGACGCAACTGACACTGGGCCTGGATCGTGATTCCGGGATGGAGCTTTTGGCCGCCGACTTCGACGAGCGTGACCCTGCCGTGCAGTTCATGCTGCGCCGTGCCATTCAGGCCTGCCTGAAAGCTGGCAAGTATGTGGGTATTTGCGGCCAAGGCCCCAGCGACCACCCCGATCTCGCGCAGTGGCTGCGTGACGAAGGCATTTTGTCGATGTCACTGAACCCCGATACGGTGGTCGACACTTGGCAGAAGCTGGCTGATACGCGGGTAGCTGCCTGACACAAAGAGGTGTAATCAATGGCACACACAGCCTTTCATGCGCTTGTGGCCTCTCCACTGGGCCCGATTCTGCTGTCTGCCAGCAGGTCGGGGCTTTGTGGTCTGCATTTCACTGATCAGCGCGATTGCCCGCAAGTGCCGGGCGTCCCGGCAGCCACTGCGATCGTTACCCAGCCTTCAGCTGGCGTGTGCGAGGGTCACCCAAGCCGCAGTTTGCGGGTAGGCTCCCCGCAATCCTTGGTAAATGCAGTCTTGCCGGGTTTGCAGGGCCGCCACGACGTCCAGCAACCCATTCCAGCACTTGAACAAGATGAGGCACCGGTTCCAGCAGTTCAGTGGCTGCAACCTCAGGTACCGGCAAATGTTCAGGCTGTCTGCGAAGCTGCAGGCACTCAGCTGCAAGAATACTGGCAAGGCCGGCGACAACGGTTCAAGCTGTCGCTTGATCCTCAAGGCACGCCATTTCAGAAGAAAATCTGGCTGGCTCTGCTAGAGGTGCCGTTTGGTGCCACCCTGTCTTACGGACAACTTGCAGAAAAAGCCGGGATGACGGCCGGCCACGGGCGCGCTGCCGGCGCAGCAGTAGGCAGCAATCCCATCAGCATCATTATTCCGTGCCACCGTATTTTGGCCCGTGATGGCACGCTTAACGGCTATGGTGGCGGGCTTGATCGCAAGATGAAGCTGCTCAGGCTCGAAGGCCTGCAGATCGGTGTCTAGTCGCTTGGCAATAGAGGCTGCCGTGCTGCATGGATGCCATGCTGTTGCCTCTGCCACTTGCCTCAGGTGCGGGGTTGGCGGGTGTCGTGCTTCATCAGGCGTTCTTTTTCGCGCGCCCAGTCTTTATCGCGTTGGGTGTCACGTTTGTCGTGCAGTTTTTTGCCACGCCCAAGCCCAAAGTCCAGCTTGATCCGCCCCCCTTTGTAATGCAGGTTCAGTGGTATCAAGGCGTAGCCGCGCTGTTCAACCTTGCCAATCAACTTGCTGATTTCATGGCTGTGAAGCAGCAGTTTCCGGGTGCGCGTGGCATTGGGGTGGATGTGTGTCGAGGCGGTGGGCAAGGGGCTGATATGCATCCCGATGATCCAGATGGCGCCGTCGCGCACGATCACATAGCTTTCTTTTAGCTGCACGTGGCCGGCACGGATTGCCTTGACTTCCCAACCCTCCAGCACCAGCCCGGCCTCAAAGCGCTCTTCGATGAAGTAGTCGTGGGTGGCTTTGCGGTTATCTACAATGCTCATATTTTTAAGGCCCGGGTACACACTGATAAAATCCTTCCATTCTAGCGTAACAATCTGCCCAAACGACTTCTCAATGCCTTCGATTCAGCGTTCTGTTCTTGTTCCGTTCTCTAACGCCCAGATGTTTGATCTGGTGGCAGATGTTGCACGTTATCCGGAATTCATGCCCTGGTGTGGTGGTGCGGATGTCCAGTGGCAGAATGATCAGGGCATGCAAGCAACCGTGCATATTCATTTTGCCGGTATTCATCAAAGCTTTACTACCCGCAACGATCACGAGTACCCGGATAAAATCGTGTTTCACCTGGTGGATGGTCCATTTTCAAATCTTACCGGGCATTGGCAGTTTTTGCCCTTGGGCGAAGATGGGTGCAAGGTGCTCTACACCATGGATTACGCGTTTTCCAGCAGGGCCCTGTCGGCTGTGATCGGGCCGGTGTTCAATCGTATTGCCAGCAGTTTTATCGATTCGTTCACTCAGCGGGCTCATGCGGTGTACGGAGCCTAAATGCGCATCAGTATTGCCTTTGCGGCGCCCACATCCTTGTGGCGCCAAACGCTGGATCTCCCTGAAGGCAGTACGGTGGGGCAGGCCATTGCTGCCAGTAGATTTTCTCAGGTGTTTCCCGAATTCACCGACCATTTGCCAGACGTCGGCGTGTATGGCGAAAGATGCACGCTGAGTCGTGTGTTGAATGATCAGGACCGTGTTGAGCTGTACCGCCCGCTGGTGTTTGATCCACTGGCCTCCCGTCGGCGCCGCGCCGAGCATCGGCGTGACACGCGCAAGGGCAGATTGTCGCCCCCCTGACAGCGGTGCCTTCAGGTGTGTTTTAAGGTGGGTTTGTTCCGACAATGGATGCGTCAGGTGCTAAAGTAGCCCTGCGACACAGTGGCAGGGCTTGATCAGGCCAGCCATGTCGGAAAAGCGCAATCCGCGTCTTTACCCTTGTGACGACACCTATCCGGAGACAAGCAAATGGATTTTCGCCTCAGCGAAGAACAACAGGCTTTTGTGCAGGCCGCGCGTGAATTTGCCCAAGGCGAGCTCGCCCCCCACGCTGCCCGATGGGATGAAGAACATATTTTTCCGCGAGAAGCCTTTGCCAAGGCCGGCCAGCTGGGTTTCTGTGCCATGTATGCACCCGAATCCATCGGAGGGCTTGGTCTGCCCCGTTTGGACGCCACGCTGGTGTTCGAAGAAATGGCGGCCGTCGACCCATCCACCACTGCATTCATCACCATCCATAATATGGCTACCTGGATGATTGGCAGTTGGGCGCAGGCAGAGGTGCGTGATCATTGGGGGCCCTTGCTGGCAAGTGGCGAGAAACTTGCATCTTATTGCCTTACCGAACCCGGCTCCGGATCGGATGCCGCATCACTGTCCACCAGTGCCCGCCGCGAAGGTGATCAGTACATTGTGAATGGTGCCAAGGCGTTTATTTCGGGCGCTGGTGATACCGATGTCCTGGTGGTGATGGTGCGCACGGGCGGTCCGGGCGCTCACGGGATCTCCGCTTTGGTGGTGCCCGCAGACAGCGATGGCATTACTTATGGCCGCAAAGAAAAAAAGATGGGTTGGAACAGTCAATCCACACGCCCCATTACCTTTGAAAATGTCCGCGTACCGGTCATCAACCGATTGGGCGACGAAGGCGACGGTTTTCGGTTCGCCATGAAAGGCCTGGATGGCGGGCGCATCAATATTGCTACCTGCTCGGTAGGGGCTGCACAAGGCGCCTACGAGGCGGCGCGGCGTTATATGTCTGAGCGTCACCAGTTTGGCCGGCCCCTGGCGGATTTTCAGGGCTTGCAGTTCAAGTTGGCCGATCTCCTTACCAACATTGTGGCGTCGCGCCAGATGGTGCGCCTGGCTGCCAGCCGGCTGGATGAGTCTGATCCCCAGGCAAGTGCTTATTGCGCCATGGCCAAGCGCTTTGCCACCGACCTCTGCTTTCAGTCCTGCCTGGACGCACAACAGATCCACGGCGGCTATGGCTATCTCAAGGATTATCCACTCGAGCGCCTGGTGCGGGATACCCGCGTGCACCAGATTCTTGAGGGAACCAATGAAATCATGCGCGTCATTGTGGCGCGACACATTCTTGCCCAGGAGGCTGATCTTCGATGACTGACTCTGTTTCCAGCCACGTATCCGAGACACCGCCTGAGCCGGTTTTGTTTGAGGAACTGCCCTCGGGCGGCGGCCGGCGTATTGGTGTGGCTACCTTGAACAGCCCGAAAACGCTTAATGGTCTGTCTCTCGGAATGTGCCGCTTGCTCGACGAGCGCCTGGCAGCCTGGCAGGATAATGATGTGATCGCTGCCGTGATAGTGCGTGGTGCAGGCGAAAAAGCTTTTTGTGCGGGGGGCGATCTCCACGGCCTTTATCGCAGCATGCTGGATACCCCTGCAGGTGAGGTCTGGGCCAATATCGACGCCCGCAGTTTTTTCGAAACAGAATATCGCCTCGATTACCGCATTCACCGCTATGGCAAGCCGATTATCTGTTGGGGTGGGGGTATCGTCATGGGCGGCGGCGTCGGGTTGATGTTGGGGGCCAGCCACCGGGTTGTCACCGCCAGTACTCGCTTTGCCATGCCAGAAATCACCATTGGCCTATACCCGGATGTTGCTGGCACCTGGATGTTAAGCCGCCTGCCGCGTGGCATTGGCGAGTTTCTAGCCCTTACCGGTGCCCAGTTGGGGCCAGCTGATTGTCTGCACTTTGGTCTGGCCGATCATTACTGTCCTGCCGATGGCCTTGAGGCCTTGCTCGAGGCTCTGGCCGCAACAGAATGGGCAAGCAAAGTGTCCGATCACATGTCTCAGGTGGATGCCGTATTTGATCGCCTTCAACTGCAGGCACCCGAATCCGGGCCCCTGCAGCAGCACGCCACCGTGATACGTGAGGCATGCAATCGCTCGGATCTCAACCAGATCGGCGAGCAGCTTGCACGGTTTCGGGTTCACACCGATCCATGGCTTGTGCGGGCTGCCAACACTTTTCTGACGGGCTCACCTGGGTCTGCCCGGCTAAGCCACACGTTGTTGCAGCGCGCGCGCCATCAGTCCTTGGCAGACGTATTCCGAATGGAATACATTGCGTCGCTGCATTGCTGTGCAGAGCCTGATTTCCGCGAAGGGATACGGGCCTTGCTGATCGACAAAGACAAGTCGCCCCGCTGGCGGCCTTCCACCCTCGAGCAAGCTTCTCCCGAGTGGGTACGCCGCTTTTTTGCGCAGCCGTGGCCTGGCGGGCAGGTGCATCCCCTGGCAGATCTGCGAGGCTAATCTTTTCTGCAATGGCGGCGCATCCGTTTGCGGTAACCAGTGCAAATCATCTGATACCAATCCAATAAAAGGAGACACATGATGGGCAAGACAATCGGTTTCATCGGTTTGGGGCATATGGGTGGCCCGATGGCGCAAAACCTTATCAAGGCTGGCCATCGCTTAAAAGTATTTGACCTGGTTCCCGAGGCGCTGGAGGCGGCAGTCAAGGCCGGAGCAACTGCTGTAGAGTCGGCGGCCCAAGCGGTGGCCGGCGTGGATGTGGTGATTACGATGCTGCCGGCCAGCCGTCACGTCGAAGGCCTGTATCTGGGTGACACCGGACTGCTGAAAACCATTGCCAAGGGCACTTTGGTGCTTGAGTGCAGCACGATTGCGCCAGAATCCGCACGTAAAGTGTCGCGGGCTGCTGCTCAACTGGGTATCCCCATGATCGACGCGCCGGTGTCGGGCGGCACGGGTGGTGCAGTGGCAGGTACGCTTACCTTCATTGTGGGTGGTGCTGCGGCCGATCTCGAGGCAGCGATGCCTTATTTGCAGGCTATGGGAAAAAACATCTTCCATGCAGGCGAAGCCGGAGCAGGGCAGGTCGCCAAAATCTGCAACAACATGCTGCTGGGAATCCTGATGGCAGGTACTGCCGAAACACTGGCACTTGGCGTCGCCAATGGGCTTGATCCCAACACGCTGTCCGAGATCATCGCCAAGAGTTCAGGGCGCAACTGGGCTACCGAGCTCTATAACCCGTGGCCGGGCGTGATGGAGCAAGCACCCGCCTCACACCAGTATGCAGGTGGGTTTGGTGTGGATCTGATGCTTAAAGACCTTGGGCTGGCGGCCGAGGCTTCCATGCAGGCCCGGGCCACGACGCCTTTGGGTGAACTCGCCCGGAACCTGTATGCCTTGCACAGCGCACAAGGTAATGGACGTCTGGATTTCTCCAGCATCCAGACGATGTATCACCGGGCTAAAAAAAGCTGAGCTTGCAAGCCTAGCCCCAGGCAGGCGTCTGCCGTGCACTCAGGGCTTGGGCAGCGTCAAATCCAGACATACGCCATCGGGGCTGCCGACGGCGTATGTGATTTGTGGCCAGTCTGTTAGCGTGATTTCGGCGGCAACATGCAGGTGCCCCGGGGTGGCGATGGCTTCGATGATGCGCCCCACCGGGCGGCCCGGGGCCTGGCTGGCCGCAAACAGATCGCTACCTGCTACGGGGGCTTTCTGGGTATCAGGCCACGCAGCGCTGCCCAAGGCCATCCGGCGCTTGGTAGCGCCACGGTAATGGCTGCGTGCCACAACTTCCTGTCCGGGGTAGCAGCCTTTTTTGAAATCGATGCTGCCGTTGGTGTCCATGTTCAGCGCACTGGGCAAGAACATATCCTGGCTGCTTGAGCGGATCCAGGGCCAGCCGCTATCCAGGCGTGCCGCCTGCCATATGGCAGCACCCTTGCTTGCCTGGTCGACATCGCTGGGGATTGCTTTTGCAGCATGCGTGAGATCGGCAGCTGCCCGGATACACCAGGCTGCAGGCGTGTGCGGCTGAGAATGTGGTGCGACGATCCAGGTGTCATCTTCGGTGTCCAGCCGCGACCACACTGGCTGCTGATGCAAGGCAGCCGGCACCCATTGTGGGCCGGTAGCTCCCCATACATGCCAGCGTGGTTCAAGGGTAAGCGTCACTTTTGCGCGCAAAACAAACATACCAAGCCGGCGAACCAATGCTTCTGCCAGATCCTGGGAAACCATCCATTGGATGGTTGTGTCTGAATGCTGCCAAAACACGCCGTTGGCAAGCAGGCGCCCCTGTGCAGTGCAATAGGCGGCAGGCCTGGCCTGATCCGTGCCCAGACCTTCGACCGCGTTGCTGAGTTGGCTGTGCAGGAAATGGAAAGCGTCGGTGCCCTGTGCCTGAATGATGGCGAGGTCGGGTAGCCGCCACTTCCCCTGGATAATTGATGCTGTCATGCTGAACGCCCAAAGGCCGGATGCGTGAAGATTCACATGATAGCGGTCGGGGAGGGATTCACCAAACAAAGACCCTGGTGAGGGTGACCTCTTCTGAACAGGCGGCCACACCAGTTTCTGTCCGGGAGACAGGGGCTTTCAGTCAGACTGTGCCCGGGTGTGTATGGAGTTGTGGTGCGCCTCGGGTAAACTGGCGTCCATGAAAAAAACGCTGCGATTCTTCATCTGGGCGCTCATCATTTGCCTGGCTATCGCCGGTGCCGGTATCGGTGGGGCGGCCTGGTGGGGCTGGAAACGGCCGGTGCCCATGCAAACGCCTGTCATTGATTATGTGATCGAGCCTGGCAGCACGCCACGCCAGATTGCCAAGGCCATGCAGGCGGCGGGTATTGAACTCAATACGGATGCCTTTGTTTTGCTGGCCCGGCTGAGTGGCCGTGACAAGTTGCTCAAGGCCGGTGCCTACGAGGCGCAGGCGGGTGATACCCCCTGGCGCTTGCTGGAGCGGATGGCCAACGGCGATATGACTCAGGTGCGGCTGACGTTTCCGGAGGGCTGGACCTTTACGCAGATGCGTGCAGCACTGGATACCGATCCAGAGGTGAAACATGACACCCGGGGTTTGGATGATCTGGCAATCGCCCAGCATTTGCAAATTGATCGAAACTCTCTCGAGGGCCTGTTTTACCCGGATACGTACGTATTTACGCCTGGCACCTCTGATCTTGATATCCTGCGCCGTGCGGCCAAGGCGGAGGCACAGCTGCTGGATCGCCTATGGGCCGAACGGGATCACGGGCTGCCGCTTGAAAACCCCTACCAGGCACTGATTCTCGCTTCTATTGTCGAGAAAGAAACCGGGCACGGAGCCGACCGCGCAAAAATTGCCGGCGTGTTTATCAACCGGCTGCGGCTGGGGATGCCCTTGCAAACCGACCCGACAGTGATCTACGGTATGGGCAAGGACTACCAGGGGCGCTTGCGCAAGAAAGACCTTGAGCAGGATACGCCCTGGAACACGTATACTCGGGCAGGCTTGCCCCCGACGCCTATTGCAAATCCCGGTAAGGCGGCGCTGCTGGCTACTTTGCACCCAGACCGGCACGATTATCTGTATTTTGTGTCTCGCGGCGACGGGACAAGCGAATTCTCCAAAAACTTGTCGGCGCACAACCGTGCAGTGGGCAAATACATTCTCAAACGGCAGTGACACAATGGCGCAGCAAGGCTGTTTCATTACCCTCGAGGGGGTCGACGGAGCGGGTAAAAGTACCCATGTAGCCTGGATTGCCGCTTGGCTCAAGGCGCAAGAGATCTCGCTGATCGAAACCCGTGAACCAGGTGGTACACCAGTGGGCGAGCACCTGCGCGAGCTTGTGCTGCACCAGCCCATGGACTTGCGTACTGAAACCCTGATCATGTTTGCGGCTCGCAACGAACATTGGCGCACGGTCATACAGCCTGCGCTTGCCCGAGGGCAGTGGGTGCTTTGCGATCGCTACACGGATGCGTCTTTTGCCTACCAGGGCGGAGGGCGCCGACTGGGAGCACCGGCGATTGCTCAGCTGGAGCACTGGGTGCAGCAAGGGCTGGGGCCTGATTGCACATTTTTGTTTGATGTGCCGCTGGAAATCGCACAAAAGCGGTTGCAAAGCGGGCGAGCCCACGCAGATCGCTTCGAACAGGAAGACCAAGCGTTCTTCGAACGCACCCGTCAGGCCTATCACGAGCGTGCACAGGCAGAGCCTGGGCGCTTCGTCGTGATTGATGCCTGTGGCTCAATCGAAGACGTACGGCGGCAGCTGACGGCAGCCTTGCAGGTGCTGGTGTCCCGGCGGCAGGGGCGGGATGGCACGTCGGCAGGTCGCCCATGAGCATGACAGCGTTTTTGCCTTGGCAGCAGACCCTGGCGAGCCAGTGGTTGTCCCAGCAGCAGCGGTTTGCCCATGCCTGGCTTATCCATGGGCTGTCGGGGATCGGTCAGCTGGAATTTGCCCTGGCCGGTGCAGCCAGCTTGCTGTGTGAGGATTCTGCCTCTGGAGTAGCGTGCGGCCAATGTCAGGCATGCCACTGGCTACAGGCGGGCAACCACCCCGATTTTCGTCGGATACGGCCCGATGCGGTGGCTGCCCAAGAAGGGGCATCGCCGGAAGATACTGAGGCAGCGGCCAGCAAGAAGCAGCCCTCCAAGGACATCCGTATCGAGCAAATCAGGGGACTGTTGCCTTGGTTCAACATGGCCACGCACCGGGGAGGCTGGCGTGTTGCCTTGCTGTACCCGGCCGAAGCGATGAATACCATTGCAGCCAACGCCTTGCTCAAGATCCTCGAAGAACCTCCCGCGCATACAGTTTTTTTGCTGGTGGCAGAGGCGCCCGATCGGCTCTTGCCCACGTTGGTGTCCCGTTGCCGGCGCTTGCCCCTGCCAGTGCCAGGTACTTCAGAGTCACTTCAGTGGCTGCAGGCGCATGGCGTGGCGGATGCATCGGCGTACCTGGCCGCGGCAGGGGGCGCTCCTTTGTTGGCGCACCAGTTGGCACAAGGTGGACACGCTGCGGTGCCGGATTTCATTCGTCTGTTTTTGGATCTGGCTGCGCATCATGGTGCGCGCAGCCAATTGGCCGACGCCCTGATTGCAGAAGATGCTGCTGTCTGGGTAGATGCCTTTCAACGCCTTTGGGTGGATTTGGGGCTGTCGGCGCATGGCTTGGGGGTTCGGTACTACCCAGGGCAAAGCAAACAGATCCAGGTGCTGGCTGTCAAGCTGGATCCGCTGGCGCTGGCGCGTACCGGACAGTGGCTGCAAACACAGCGGAGGCTGGTTTCCCATCCCTTAAACGTCAAGCTGCTGGGTGATTATGCGGCCGAACGTCTGCTGCAGGCAGTGAGGCCTTACACTGTCAGGGCCCAATAAATTTTCTTGTTTCAGGCTGCCTTATGTACGTGGATTCTCATTGCCATCTCAATTTCCCGGATCTTCAGGCCCAGTTACCCGATATCCTGGCACGCATGAAATCTGCCCAGGTTGGGCACGCGCTGGTTGTCAGCGTCAATTTGCGCGATTGGCCCGGGCTGATGGCTTTGGTCGAGAGCCAGGCGCACCTGCATGCCTCGGTGGGTGTACATCCCGACAATGATACCGATGATGAAGACGGTGTTGAACCCACCGAAGAAGACCTGCTGCAGCGTGCCCGGCATCCAAAGGTGGTGGCGATTGGCGAAACCGGCCTGGATTACTACCGGCTGCCAGAGCCCCTGGATTGGCAACGAGACCGTTTTCGTACGCATATCCGGGTGGCACGAAAAACAGACTTGCCCCTGATCATCCACACCCGATCGGCGGCAGAGGATACGTTGCGCCTGATGCGTGAAGAGCAGGCAGATAACGGTGTGATGCATTGCTTTACCGAGTCCTGGGAGGTTGCCCGGGCAGCGATGGATCTTGGTTTTTATATTTCTTTTTCGGGTATTGTCACGTTTAAAAATGCGGTCGCTCTGCAAGAGGTTGCACAAAAAGTGCCCCTGGATCGCATGCTTATCGAAACTGACTCTCCCTATTTGGCGCCCGTGCCATATCGTGGCAAGATGAATGATCCCTCCAGGGTGATTCATGTCGCAGAAAAAATCGCCGAGCTTCGGGGTGCCCCGGTGTCTGCCATAGCCGATGCCAGCACACGCAATTTCTTCACACTGTTTAACAAGATCGACGCACACAACTAAGCATACCGCCGGTTTCCCACTGGGGTGGTATCCGTGGGCCTGTGTTCAATCCAGCAAGAGAACCGTCCGATGACATCCAAAGAAATGTTGCTCTGCCGAGAGATTCAATCTGGCAAACGTGTTGTCATGCATTGGCTGATGGCGCTTCTGTTATGCAGTGTTGCCTGGGCGGCCACTGCACAGGCCGCGCAGGCAACTGATGCTGATTGGTGGTCTGCCATCCGCCGCGATGATGTGTCTGAGGTGCAAACCAAGCTGTTGCGTGGTGTCGATGTCAACGCCTTCAATGCTCTGGGAAACCCAGCCCTTACCCAGGCAGCGCGAGAGCAATCCTGGAAAGTGTTCGATCTGCTCAAGTCTGCGCCTGGCGTGCAGGTTGATCTGGCTAATGCGCACAATGAAACCGCGCTGATGTACCTGTGCATATTGGGTAAAACCCAACGTGCGCTTGCATTGATTCAGGCGGGTGCGCAGGTTAATCGCCTTGGTTGGACACCGTTGCATTATGCGGCGTCGAAGGGCCAGGTAGAGACAGCAGAAATGCTGATTCAGCGCGGCGCGATCGTTAATGCACCAGGCCCTGATGGCACCACGCCGCTGATGATGGCCGCGCTGTCAGGCAAGGTAGATATGGCCCGATTGCTGTTGTCGCATGGAGCTGATCCCACCATGTTTAATTCGGCCCGTGAAACCGCCGTGGATTGGGCATTGAAGCGCAATAACACTGCATTGGCAGAAAGCCTGAAAAAGGCTGCACACAGGGTGCAGCAGGCCCGTGCGCGCCAGGGCCAGGGTGCAGGAACAAACAGCGATACGATGGCACCGAAAACAGCGTCCGGGCAGGGCCAGATGCAGGCACCCGATACTTCCAGCGATGATGCGAATTCTTTTTCGCGCTACTTCGATCTGGGAAGATTCGAGGATAGCAACACAGCGCGTTAGCCTTGCTTAGCTGCCTGGCGGCAGGTAGCGGGATTTCAGGATGCCCCGCAACTGCGGGTAGGAGATCATGATCTCCGGCTGGCCCCAGGCATAAGGAGCAATCTCGTAGGGCTGATATTTCACCAGCAGGCCCTGGTCAGTCAGGCCGACATTGTCGCTGCTCACAAACGGCCACATCCGCGCAAAGCTGTCCATGTCTTGTACGGCATCCTGGTGGGCCTGCAGCCAGCGGCTGTGGGCTTGCTTTAATGCGGTATCAAACGCCGGCCGGGCGCCGGGGGCAAGCAGTTGGTCGATTGTCAGTACCTGATTGCTTTGGTTGTCCCAATTAATCAGCTGGGTGCCGGTCATGCCGTGCGCCATGCCTGTGCGATATTGGCCGGCAATGAGCTCAACCACGGTTAACCGCGTATTGCGATAGCGAAGCTTGGCAATCAGGTCGGTTTCGTCACGGGGGCCTGCTGTTTTCCAGAAATATTCTTGATACGCCTGCACGGTGCTGTAGGGTGCCTGACGCTGGGTGTCCAGCCAGGTCATGGCCGCTAAAGCGTGGTCCACCAGTGTGGTGAGCTGTGGATGGCCAGGAAACGCGAGCGAGTCGAGTACCAGCTTTGGACATTCTCCGGTGCAGCCAGGCCGCTTGGCCGACCATTTCACGGGCTGTGCAAACAGTCCGTCTGCGGCAGTGGTTTCGGCCGTTTCTGCCGGAATCAATGGTGCGCCATCCTGTGGCCCGCTGGCGCACGCAGACAGTGCAAGAACCAGGGGCAAGACAAGACCCAGGTGCCAGGATCGTGATGAGCGGGTGCGCTGAAGGGTATGCATGTACCAGTATCCCTTGATTAAACGTGAAGGTGACTGCGCCGGTGCCAGGCTAAAACAGAATATGCCGGTATATCTTGAGCGCCGTAGCAATATGCTTCAGAATCTACCACAGCCGGCTTTAGGAGACCGCATGTTCGACTTCATGTATCAGTTGCCTGATAGTCTTTTGTTTATTTTCTGTGTGATGGTCGTGGGCCTGATTACCGTCCTGTCCTGGGGGGCTATCTGGCTGTTTCGCCTGGCTTGGCCCAATCGTCGTGGCACCGCCATGGTCAACACCATGTTATCGGGTATTTTGCTGCCGGCGGGGCTGGTGATTGCCTTTGTGGCATCAGATGTCTGGCAACAGGAAAACCGTGGCCGGATCGCTGTCGAGCAAGAAGCCATTGCAGTGTCGGATACTTTGCGGGTGGCACAACATCTTCCGCCCGGGCTCCTCGATCAGGCGACAGGCCTAGTCAGCGATTATATCCGTGAGGTGGTCGAGCAAGAGTGGCCCTTGATGGGCAACGGGCAGTCCAGCGCCAAGGCGGAGAGCTTGCTTGACGCCCTGGAACAAACCTCGGTTCAGGTGGATGTGGCGGCCGCAGACGCAGGCCCTGAGCGCACTGGCTGGCGCCTGGCTGCTATGGATTTACGTCATTACACACAAGAGATCGAAAAAGCCCGCAATCAGCGCTTGCTGGTTGCCAGTGGGAAAGTGGTGGCCACCAAGTGGATTGCGGTGCTGGTGTTGTTGTTTGTAGCTGCTTGCGTGATCTGCGAGCTTCACGCGCCGCAACGGCGCGCGATGGTGCTAGCACTGATTCTGTTTTCTTTGGGGTTTGGTGCCACGCTGTATCTGATTGCCTCGTATGATAGGCCTTTTACAGGCTCCACCATCATCCAGCCACGCTCATTGACGCTGATGCTGCTAAAGAATTAGCGGGCCTGGGGGGTATTACCGGCGGTGTTGGCGGATGCCGACGCCGCCTTAAAAATCAGGATTCGCGGTGTATCCTCATCCCGGCGAAGGCCTGCGACACAGGCATGAGCTCGAGTGTGTTGATATTGACTCGTGCGGGGCGGGTTGCCACCCAGGCCACAGCGTCGGCAATATCATCAGCGGTCAGGGGATTTGCACCTTCGTACACCGCCTCGGCACGTGTCTGATCGCCCAGCCGCACTAAAGAGAATTCGGTGCCACCGCACAGGCCGGGCTCGATGTTGGTGACCCGGACACGGGTACCCCAGAGGTCGGCCCTGAGATTCAGGCTTAACTGGCGTACAAATGCCTTGGTGGCGCCGTAAACGTTGCCGCCAGGGTAGGGGTGGTTACCGGCGGTAGAACCAATATTGATGATGTGTCCCTGATTGCGCTTCACCATATCCGGCAAAACACAGTGCACCAGGCGTGTCAGACCCAGAACATTGGTGGCGATCATGCGTTCCCAGTCGGCCATTTTGGCTTCGTGGGCCGGCGCCACTCCCAGGGCCAAGCCAGCGTTGTTTACCAGAACATCCAAGCCGGCAAACCGCTCGCATATCCAGGTGTAGCCTTGCTCGACGGATGCCGGATCGGTGACGTCCATGACCACTGGGCTGAAGCGTTCTCCGAGCTCGGCGTGGATGTCTTGCAGGCGATCCAGACGCCGTGCAGCGCCGATGACGGTATAGCCTTCAGACAGCAGTCGTCGTGCGATAGCTGCACCAAAACCAGCGGATGCGCCAGTAACCAGAGCAACGCGAGGGGAAGAACCAGCCATGAAATCTCCTTGTGTCAAAATATCGCCTAGGCAAGCCACAGGCGCCACTGTGTGGCGGCTGCAATTTACAACGATACCATTGACACCACCATGAAGTCTCTGCATACGCGCCATTCCACCGAGACCCTGTCCGTCCTGATCGAAGGCAAGGTTCAAGGGGTCGGTTTTCGGGCGGCTACGGTTCGGCAGGCCCACGCATTGAAGCTGGGTGGCTGGGTGCGTAATCTGGCGGACGGCCGTGTCGAAGCATTGCTGCAAGGGCCGCACCAGACGGTCGACCAGATGCTGTCCTGGCTGCTGCAGGGGCCGCCGGACGCACGGGTACGTCAGGTGCATCACGAAGAGGTTCAAACCGAGAGGCTCTACGAGCGCTTCGAGCAGATCTGATCCCTGTGCGCTCGTCGTCTGCCTGTCGTCTGTGGGATGCGGTTTGGCGTGTGCCAAGCCTGCGGCGGCTAAGCGTTAAGGCTGCTCGCGCTCAAGCAGCTTGTCCTCGGTGGCTGGTTTTTCGATGACAAGCTCAACCCGACGGTTTTTTGCGCGTCCCTCGGTATCCTTGTTGCTGGCGATGGGGCGCGTGTCGGCATAGCCCACTGCTTTCAGGTGTGCTTTATCCACGCCGTTGGCCAACAGATACCGCACCACGCTGCCTGCGCGTGCAGTCGAGAGCTCCCAGTTTGACGGATATCGCCCGTTGCCACGCACCGGAATCGAATCTGTGTGGCCCTCTACGACGATGTTGTAGCCGCCTTTGGCCAGAACTTCAGCCATGCGCTTGAGGACATCCGACCCGTGGGCACTGAGGTCAGCCTGTCCGGTACCAAAGAGAATTTCGTTATTGATACGCAGGCTGACGGAGCGCTGGTTGACCACAACCTCGACTTCGCTGCCGAGTTCGTCCAGGGGCAGGGCGGCAGCCAGTGCCTGGCCTTCTGATGGACCGGCTGGTTTGTCTGGGGGTGGACTGGCTGGTGTGTGGATAGATGTCGCTGTGGTGCTGGTGTTGTTATCAGGCACTTGGGGAGCGGCTGACTGCACAGCAGTTGCCGGAGCGGCTGACTGATCTGCTGGCAGCTGTGGTGCATGGCTGGGGGTGTCTGTAGCTTGTGCAACGGCGGGTTTTGGCGCTGTGGGTGTCTGGGCGGCAGTGCTGCCAGCCACAGATGTTGTGGGTGCTTGTATGGTTGCTGGTTGGTTGGGTGCCGGGCTGTCGGGTGAAACTGCACTGACTGCTGCAGGTTCAGGACTTGGCGTCGGAGTTGCCGGGGGTTGGGGTTTGGGCGGCGGTGCGAGATCGGCCGGTGTCGGGTAAGCGGAAGCGATCACTGCGGTTGCGTGGTCTGGGTATGCTGATTGCTCGAACGCGGTGTCTGGTGCAGCCGGGTAGGGTAGCGTGGTGTCGGGTGCTGGTATATCTGCAGAGGCCGTGTCGGCCTGAGAATCAGGCAATGCTGCCGGTGCGTGGGAGGCGTAGTTACCCGTGGCAGGTGCGGCTGAGGTCGAGGGGGGCGATGCAGACCGGCCGGGCGCGTCGGGGGCTGACAGCCCGCCAACTAGCCTGCCGGAGAAGGCCAGCATGACGATCATGACGACCAGAAGCAAGGTCATCATATCCAGGTAGGTTAGAAACCAGCCTTCCTCGTGTTCTGGCGCGGGCCTGGGTTCCAGGCCCCAGCGTGCTGTGGCGTCTGGGCTGGTTCTGTGGCGATGGGCCACCTTCCGTGCACGTTGCAGCTCGGCTTCGAGCACCTGCATCCGCTGCATGAACTCGCGGGCGGGTTGGAGTTCGACGGGACCGGATTTCATGAGGATTGGGTGCGTGTGCGGGGAGCACTGTCTTTGATTTCGTCCTGCACGTCAGCGACGAAGGCTTTGAGTGTTTCGCGCATCATCGCCGGGCTGCGCTTTTGACTCATCATCGAGATGCCTTGCGTGATGGTGTTCATTAAAACCAGGCGCTGCTCGGTGCGCCGCTCGAGCTTGACGGCAATTGGCTTGAACACCAGATTGGCCAGGAGCACACCGTAGAAGGTTGTCATCAGGGCCAGCGCCATCTGCCGTCCAATGGCACTGATATCGCCGCCACCCAGCAAAAACAGCAAGTTGACCAAGCCCACCAAGGTGCCGACCATCCCAAAAGCAGGTGCAAAACCCGACATGATCCTGAACAGCTGGGCTTCTGCCTGTTCTTTGGCTTTCATGCGGGCCATGCGCCATTGCAGCAAATCGATGATGTCTTGTTCGGGGACGTTATCGATGACCAGTTGCACGCCGCTGCGCAGAAATGGATTGGAAACTTTTTCCAGAGCGTTCTCTACAGCCCGGATATCGCTTTGCATCCAGATTCTGGAGATCTCGACAAGATCTTCGAGGTCGCGCTCGGCGTGAAGTTTTTCGTGGCGCACCACGCTGCCCATTAATCCGAAAATGCGCAAGACCTCGCGCAAAGGGTACGCAATGAAGGTTGCAGCGGCAGTGCCCAGCAGAACAATGCCAAGCCCGGGCCAATCAATAAACAGACGCGGATCGTCGGCTGAAAACGCCAGAACGAGTGCCAGCAACAAAATGCTGGTGACGATGCCTATCAGGGTAGAAGGATTGATGCGCATGGCAAAAGCAGGCAGCCTGGGTTACCGTAAACCAGCATCTTACCTTGAGTCCTAATTTGGGCCCATTCGGGATATATCTCATCACTTTAATACGCATAATGTGTATTATGTAAAGTAAGATAAATAAGAAGAAAAGGACAGAATCCTGCTTGTAGAAGCGGTCATCCCGACAGTCTGTACGCCTTTGTCGTATGATTCTTCAGTCTGTTGTGTTTTATCTCACCCCTTCATATCATGCTCTCTGGTACTCGAATCGTAGCGTTCGATCGTCCGGACATGGCTAATGGCACACTCAATGTTGCCGAGGCTTGGGCGCGGGTCAACCCGCCGCTGTCGTCCGAAGAACGCGAATTTCAGAAAAACCGCATTCGCCATTTGCTTAAAGCACGCAACGCGGCATTGGTTGCCCATTATTATGTCGACGCCGATATCCAGGATATCGCCGAAGAAACCGGCGGCTGTGTGTCGGATTCCCTTGAAATGGCCCGTTTTGGGCGCGATCATCCGGCCCAGACGCTAGTTGTTTCCGGTGTGCGTTTCATGGGAGAAACGGCCAAGATTCTCAGCCCCGAAAAACGCATCCTGATGCCCGATCTCGATGCCACCTGCTCTCTTGATCTTGGCTGTGATCCGTTGGCGTTTGCGCAGTTTCGAGCACAATATCCCGATCGCGTCGTTGTGGTGTATGCCAACACCAGTGCCGCTGTAAAGGCGCAAGCCGACTGGATGGTGACGTCTTCCATCGGGCTGGATATCGTTGCCGATCTCCATCGTCAGGGCAAGAAGATCCTTTGGGCACCCGATCGTCACCTGGGCTCTTATATTCAGCGAGAGACGGGCGCCGATATGGTGTTGTGGCAGGGGTCCTGCACCGTGCACGATGAGTTCAAAGGGGTCGAGCTCGACCTCATGCGCAAGGATTATCCAGATGCGCAGATCCTGGTACACCCGGAATCCCCGGCCTCTGTGGTGGCCCAGGCCGACGTGGTGGGCTCTACCTCCCGGTTGCTCAAGGCGGTTACTGAATCCCCGGTTACCACGTTTATCGTGGCTACCGACCAAGGCCTGTTGCACAAAATGCGGCTGGCGGCACCGGATAAAACCTTTATTGCAGCGCCCACAGCTGGGGAATCTGCCACCTGTAAAAGCTGTGCTCACTGTCCCTGGATGGCCATGAATTCCCTTAAAGGTGTGGCCGATGCACTTGAGTTTGACCACAATGAGGTCAAACTGGATCCTGCCTTGGGGCGCAAGGCCAAAGTGTGTATTGATCGCATGCTGGATTTTGCTGCGGCCAAACGCCGTAATGTGCGGCCGGGCGCTGATCTTGCACAGGAGCAGGCCCTGTTCTCAAACGTTGGGCCGGCATGAGTTCACAAGATCGCATGATGTCGACATTGCATAACCCCCATGCCCCCTTCCCGCCCGCTCTGCAGGCGGCTTTCGATGCACACATCGATCAGGCTCTGGCCGAGGACGTCGGCACAGGAGATATCACCGGCCTGCTGATCCCTGAGGATCTGGTTAAGACCGCGCGGGTGATTGTGCGTGAAGCGGCCGTATTGTGTGGTGCTCCCTGGTTTGAAGAAGTCATGCGCCGGGTCGATTCGCGTATCGTGCTGGATTGGTGCTATGCAGAAGGCGATTGGATGGAGCCGGGGGCTGTGGTGTGCCGCTTGCATGGTCCTGCCCGTGGCTTGCTCACAGCCGAGCGCACAGCCCTTAATTTCTTGCAGCTGTTTTCGGGCGTAGCGACTGCTACCCGTCGATATGCAGAGCTTGTCACTGGCACGCGAGCCGCTGTGCTGGACACCCGCAAAACCTTGCCAGGGCTGCGCCTGGGGCAAAAATATGCAGTGCGGGTGGGTGGTGGAAAAAACCAGCGCCTGGCCTTGTATGACGGCGTTCTCATCAAAGAAAACCACATTGCGGCTGCTGGCGGGATTGCCCACGTCCTTCAGGCGGCGGACAATTTGCCGGGCAGTGTGCCTGTGCAAATCGAGGTCGAGTCTCTGGACGAGTTTCAGCAGGCGCTGGCGGCAGGGGCGAAATCAGTGCTTCTGGATAATTTCCCGCTCGAGGATCTGCGCGAAGCCGTGCGGCTGAATCAAGACCGGGCCGTGCTGGAGGCCTCTGGAGGCATTACTCACGGCACCGTGCGTGCGATTGCTCAAACGGGTGTCGATCGTATCTCGGTGGGCAGCCTCACCAAAGACATCAAGGCGGTCGATTACTCTTTGCGAATCATGTAATTGCGTTATTGGTGATATTTACCATGCCCGGCCCTAAGCCCAAATGCGCCGGGCATAGGTGCTTTTGGCTAGCGAAACCCTTCTTCAGGGGTCATCACCGTGGGCAGGGCTTTAGGCAGTGTCCAGGGAAAATCCTGACAATAATGCAGGCCGCGGCTTTCTTTGCGTGACAAGGCTGCCACCACCACCAGTGCGGCCACCTGGATCAGGTTGCGACACTCAAGCAGATCGCTGGTTACCCGGTATTCTTGATAGTAGGCTTCGATTTCCTGCTCAAGCAGGTGGATCCGTTGCTGGGCGCGATTCAGGCGCTTTTGAGTCCGCACAATGCCGACGTAGTTGGACATCAGGCGCCGGACTTCGTCCCAGGCATGAGTTACCAGTACGGCTTCGACACCATCGCGTGCCCGGCTGTCATCCCAATCAGGCACTTTGGCTTCTGTGGGTGCCTCACGGGGCTGGGCGTCGATAGCGTGGGCTGCATTGCGGCCAATCACCAGACACTCCAGCAAAGAGTTGCTGGCCAGCCGGTTGGCACCGTGCAAGCCTGTATAGGCAGTTTCACCCACCGCGTACAGGCCAGGGATATCAGTGCGGCCGTTTAGGTCAATCACCACGCCACCGCAGGTAAAGTGCATCGCCGGCACCACCGGAATCGGCATGCTTGTCATGTCAATGCCAAATTCAAGGCAGCGTGCGTGGATGGTGGGAAAATGCTCGCGAATGAATTCGGGAGGGCGATGGCTGATGTCCAGATCAACGTGCGTGAGTCCTCGCTTTTTGATTTCGAAATCAATGGCGCGGGCCACGACGTCCCGTGGTGCCAGCTCCAGGCGCTCGTCGTGCCATTGCATGAAGCGCTCGCCCGCCTGGGCACCGGCCGAGGCTGGCAGGCGCAGTACACCGCCCTCGCCTCGCACGGCTTCGGAAATCAAAAAAGACTTTGCTTGTGGGTGGTACATGCACGTGGGGTGAAACTGCATGAACTCCATATTGGCCACACGGCACCCTGCTCGCCAGGCCATGGCGATACCGTCGCCCGTAGAGGTGTCCGGGTTGCTGGTGTGCAGATAGACTTTGCCGGCGCCACCGGTGGCCAGCACCACTTGGCCCGCCAGTATGGTGCGCACCTGGTCGGCCTGCTCGTCGTAAACATAGGCGCCCAGGCATCGGGCCGGCGTGTGTGGCGAGGGTGTCGCAGCACCAGTGGCATCAAGAATGCGGCTGGTGATGAGTTCGACCCCCGAGTGATGCTCGAGCAAGGTGATATTGTGGTGCGCCCGTACCTGCTGTTCTAACGTCAGCTGTACCAGATGGCCGGTTTCGTCTGCAGCGTGGATGATTCTTCGCTGGCTGTGACCACCCTCGCGTGTAAGGTGAAAGCCCAGCTCGGCACTTTGGTCTGGGGTAAAAGGTACGCCCAGCTGAATCAGCCAGTTGATGGCTGAGGGGCCTTGCTGCACGATGTGGCGGGTGGCTTCGGCGTCGCACAGGCCGGCCCCGGCAATTTGCGTGTCTTCTACGTGACGTTCGTGGCTGTCCTGGGAATCCAGAACCGCTGCGATTCCTCCTTGGGCCCAATTGCTGGAGCCATCCAGCAGTGCTTTCTTGGAGACCAGTGCCACTTTTTTGTCTGCTGCCAGGTGCAAGGCAACAGTAAGGCCTGAGAGCCCGCTGCCGATAATCAGTACGTCGTAATAATGTTCGCCCATATCCCTGCTTGGTGAAATGGCTGGTGCTGCGCAGCGATGCGTGCCAGCCCATCAGCCTGTCGGGATGGCAAAGAAAGCAAAAAACCCTGCCTCAGCCTTGGGCTGCCTGCAGGGTTCTCAGTACAGAATGCTTACTGGGGGGCACCGGCCACCAGCCATTCGACCACTGTTTTGATATCGGCGTCGGAGATCCCTGCGTTGGGAGGCATCGGGATAGGACCGTAATTGCCGGTGCTGCCTTCTTTGATGTGCTTGGTGAGCACAGCGGCTGCATCTGCCTGACCTTTGTGCTTGGCCGCAACTTCTGCGTAGGCCGGGCCGACCACTTTTTTGTCTACAGCATGACAGGCCAGGCAGGCGTTTTTGGTGAGAATGTCTTTGACTTGTGCAAAATCGGGGGCAGCGTGGGCAGCAGTACCCAGAGCCAGCAAAGGAACACATAGGGCCAGTGCAGACAGTTTCATGAGTGAGTCTCCAGTTGTCAATGAAGTTGGATGGTGATCAGCCCAACATTACACCATGAAGCATTGTGGGCCAGGCAAATACTGGTGCGTATTGTAGGCCTTCCCTGCGCAGGACAGGCGTCCTATGATGATAGTTGAACCAACCGGAGGTGTTCATCATGGTACAGGGCGAAAACGCCATCGAATGGGATGTTGAGCGCTGGCTTAATGTCGATGCCCCGTTGTCGCTGGCTGATCTGCGCGGTACGGTTGTGGTGGTGCACGCGTTTCAGATGCTATGCCCAGGATGCGTTTCGCATGGTATTCCCCAGGCACGCGCCATTCATCAGATGTTTCCGGTGGGGCGCCTGCAGGTGATAGGATTGCACACGGTTTTTGAGCATCACGAGGCCATGCAGGAAGTGGCCTTGCGGGCGTTCCTGCACGAATACCGGATTCATTTTCCTGTGGGTATCGACCGCCCAGATCCTCGTGGCAATCCTATTCCTTGCACCATGCAAGCCTGGCGCATGCAAGGTACCCCTACCCTGATTATTCTGGATGCTCAGGGCCGGGTTCGGCTGCATCACTTTGGCCAGTTGGATGACCTACGGGTGGGCGCGGTGATTGGGCAACTGCTGTCCGAAGCGGATTCGATGGCCCCATAAAGCCGGCCAGCAAGTCAATGGGCACCGGAAACACCAGTGTCGATGATTTGTCTCCGGCGATCTGAGTGAGGGTTTCAAGATATCGCAGTTGCATGGCAGAGGGCTCTTGCGCCAACATATTGGCAGCGTCTGCCAGCGCCTGCGCGGCCTGGCGCTCGCCTTCGGCATGGATAACCTTAGCGCGACGATCGCGTTCGGCCTCGGCTTGCCTGGCCATCGCACGCACCATGGTCTCGTTGAGATCGATGTGCTTGATTTCAACGTTGGTGACCTTGATCCCCCAACCGTCTGTTTGCGCATCCAGGATGGTCTGGACGTCCGTATTCAGCTTTTCGCGTTCAGAGAGCATTTCATCGAGTTCGTGCTTGCCCAGCACGGCCCGTAGCGTGGTTTGCGCCAGCTGGCTGGTGGCTTCCAGAAAATGCTCTACCTGGATAATGGCTTTTCCGGGGTCAACCACCCGGAAATACACCACCGCATTGACCTGTACCGAGACGTTATCCCGGGAGATCACGTCCTGGGGTGGAATATCCATGGTGATCACCCGCATATCCACCCTGACCAATTGCTGCAGGAACGGAATCACGATGATCAGGCCAGGCCCCTTTGAGCCTGTAAAGCGCCCCAGCGTAAAGATCACCGCACGTTCGTATTCGCGCAGAATGTGGAACAGCTTGAAGAGCACCAGTAATAAAAAGAGTAGTACCAGCAGGCTCACTCCCGAGCCCAGGTCGAGAAACATCATGAGGATTCTCCAGAAATTTTGTCACCGGAAGGCAGGGGCTCGACAGTCAGCACCAGCCCGCGCACACGCTTGACCCGGATGGTTTGGCCGGGGCTGATGGCCGTGTCTGATCGGGCCTGCCAGATTTCACCGCGCACCAGAACACGACTGGTTCCGCGCGCGTCGGGTTGATCGGTGACCTCGCCCAGCATCCCGAGCAGTTCTTCGTTGCCACCCAACGCCCGGCTGCGATGGGCCTGGATGCCGATGACGGCCGCCAGTACGATCACCAGTCCAAGCAGAATCAGCGCCCACACGGATTGAGTGCCAAAATAAAGCAGCAGCATCTGCAGATCTCCGTCAGCGCGCGTGCTGATCGCGGCGGTTCATGAGCTCGGCAAGCACGACAGCCTGATTGTGTTCGGTATCCTTGGCACCATAGAGCAAGGTGATCTTGCCGCTTTTGGTGGCTGCCAGAATCTCGTCGATTTGTTTGGTCGCCTGTTCGGTCGCCAGCTCGGCCAGGTAATCTTCATGAAATTTCTCCCAGCGTTCGGGTTTGTGATCGAACCACTTCCGTAAATCAGTGCTGGGAGCGAGATCCTTGCACCATTGGTCGTGGTGCAAGGTTTGTTTGGAGATGCCCCGAGGCCAGAGTCGATCGACCAGGACACGATAGCCGTCGCTATTTGCGGGGGCGTCGTAGGCACGTTTGATCTGGACTCGGTTTGTCATGGCTTAGCCTTTACTGGGATGCGTCATATCCAGAGGGATGATCCATTCATCGTACTGCGCATCTGTCAGGAAACCCAGCGCCAAAGCGGCCTGCCGCAGGGTACTGTGTTCTTTATGGGCCTTTTTGGCGATGGCGGCGGCTTTGTCGTAGCCGATGTGGCGATTTAGGGCCGTCACCAACATCAGGTTTTTTTCCAGGTTTTGCTGAATACGCTCGGCGTTGGGTTCGATCCCCAGGGCGCAGTGCTCGTCGAATGACAGGCAGGCATCCGCCAGCAGACCGATGCTTTCGAGCACGTTGTGAACCATGACAGGTTTGTAGACATTAAGCTGGAAGTTGCCTTGTGAACCCGCAAAGGCCACAGCCGCGTCGTTACCAAACACCTGAACGCAGACCATGGTCATGGCTTCGCATTGTGTGGGGTTTACCTTGCCCGGCATGATGGACGAGCCTGGCTCGTTTTCGGGAATGGTGAGCTCTCCGATGCCGCAACGTGGGCCACTGGCCAGCCAGCGCACATCATTGGCGATTTTCATCAGTGCGCCAGCCAGCGTGCGCAGGGCAGCCGACATATTGACCAGTGCATCATGAGCCGATAAAGCAAAAAATTTGTTTTCTGCGCTGCGAAACGGTAAACCGGTGATGTCTGCGATGCGGGCGGCCGCCAGTTCGCCAAAACGCGGATGGGCGTTTAGGCCGGTACCAACCGCTGTACCCCCGATGGCCAGGTCGTAGACACCAGGCAATGCGGCTTGCACTGCGTCCAGGGCAAAATCAATTTGTGCCACCCAGGCACTGATTTCCTGGCCCAGGGTAATGGGGGTGGCATCCTGCAAGTGGGTGCGGCCCGTTTTGACGATTTTCTCGAAGGCCTGGGCTTTGGCATCCAGAGTGGCGCGCAACTTGCCTACCGATGGAAACAGATGCCGTGCCAGCTCGGTTGCCACGGCGATGTGCATGGCTGTCGGAAACGTATCGTTGGAGGATTGCCCGCGATTGACGTGATCATTGGGGTGCACGGGTGATTTGGATCCCATGGCCCCCCCTGCCAGCTCGATCGCCCGGTTGGAGATGACTTCATTGGCGTTCATGTTGGATTGAGTGCCCGAACCTGTCTGGAACACCACCAGCGGAAACTCGGCATTGAGTTTCCCGTCGATGACTTCGGTGGCGGCCTGTTCAACCAGTTTGCCGATATCTGCCGGAAGCTCGCCGAGCTCGGTGTTAGCCTGCGCAGCGGCTTTTTTCAAAACGCCCAAGGCGTGAATCACCGGAGGCTGCCAACGAAAACGAGCCACGCCAATCGGAAAGTTTTGAATTGACCGCTGGGTCTGGGCTCCCCAGTAATGGGCGCTGGGTACCTCGATGGGTCCCATGGAATCGGTTTCAGTACGGCTATCAGCCATGATATCAAGCTCCTGTATCGTTTCGATTGAAGTGAAGGTAAAAACGGAATGCGCCGACGCTAGCTTATGCTGGTGCCGCGAAACAATCTGGCCCACGCAAGAGCCAGATCGATCATCCGGTTGGCAAACCCCCACTCGTTGTCAAACCAAATCAGCAGATTGACAAACTGCCCGTTGTTGACGCGGGTTTGTCCGAGATCCACGATTGCAGAGTGGGGATTGTGATTGAAGTCGATGGACGCATGAGGTTGTTGGGTCCAGGCTAGCAGCCTGGGATGTGCCAACACGGCGTCCTGTATCAGCGCATTGAGATTTTCCACCGTTGTGGCGTGTGCCAGATTGGCAGTGAGGTCGATTGCGGATACGTTAAGAATGGGCATCCTGACGGCCTTGGCTTGGATGCGTCCGGCAAGTTGGGGCAAAAGGCGTTCTACACCTTGGGCTAGGCCGGTAGTTACCGGCACAATCGATTGTATGGCCGATCGGGTACGCCTCAAATCAGAATGGTGATAGCCGTCGATCATGGGCTGGTCGTTCATCACCGAATGCAAGGTGGTCAGAAATGCGCTTTCCACCCCTAGATGGCGATCCAGCAGATCAAGAATGGGAACAACGCTGTTGGTGGTGCAGGATGCTGCAGATACGATCCGGTGTGAGGCCCGTAGTTCGAGATCATTGGTGCCATGCACAATCGTGCAATCGACGTCTCCTGCGCTGTGACCTGGGTTGGACACCAGCAAGCGGGGGCATCCCGCGTCAAGAAAGGCATTGAGCGCGTCCCGGCTGCCATAGGCACCCGAGCATTCAAGTACCAGATCCAGGCCCAGCGAGGCCCAAGGGACGTCTGCCGGCGTGTTGGCATGAAAAACGGCAATGTCCTGGCCGGCAACTCGCAATCCCGATGAAGTGACGCTGACTTCGCCTGGGAAAACGCCATGGGTGGAATCAAACTGCGTCAGATAAGCCATCGACTGCAGATCAGCGGGCTCGTTGATGGCCACCACCTGCACAGCGCCGTAATGTCCGGATTCGATCAGGGCGCGTAAAACGCAACGGCCAATACGGCCATAGCCATTGATGGCGATTTTCAAGGGCTTAGACATGGGGATTAATTTGGGGCCTGCATGATGCACATGGTGTTGCCACGGTTTTCTTAGCCACTGAATCCAGCTACCACATTGCGGGGCGAACCATTGCAAAAGGCCTCGATGTTGTTGCAAACCTGTTTGGCCATCCCGTGGATGGCTTCCTGGCTGGCCCAGGCCACGTGCGGAGTCAGGATGAAATTTGGAAATCGCAGCAGTTTTAATAAAGGGTGATCGGGTGCCGGGGGTTCCTGCGTGGCAACATCAAACCCTGCGCCGCTGATCTGTCCGGTTTCGAGCGCGCGTCCCAGGGCGACCTCGTCCACCAATCCGCCTCGGGCTGTGTTGATGAGCAGGGGCTTGCGCTCCATCAGCGAGAACTCGTCTGCCGAGATCATGTTGCGTGTTTGGGCATTGAGCGGACAATGCAGGCTGATGACATCACTGGTGCGCAAAACATGGCTGAATGATGTGTAGTCTTCAGCAGGGGCATCGGTATCCCGGCGGGCTGCAAATTGCACTCTCATATCAAAGGCGCGGGCGATTTCAGCCACGGCTTCTCCGAGGGCTCCTCGGCCAATGATGCCCAGTGTTGCACCGGCAAGATCCTGGATCGGATAATCAAAATAGCAAAACTGGTTGCTTTCCTGCCAGCGTCCCCGCCCCACCGATTGATGGTATGCCAACAGATTGCGCCTGAGGGCCAGCATCAGTGCAAAGACGTGCTCGGGCACGGAGTGCACGGCGTACTCGCGCACGTTGGAGACAATGATGCTCCGGTGATTGCAGGCATCGAGGTCGATGTTGTCGGTGCCGGTGGCCGTAAGGGCAATCATTTTAAGTTGCGGGGCCTGCTGCAGTATGCTGGCATTGAGCACCACTTTGTTGGTGACAACGATATCTGCAGTACGAATACGCTCGACGACTTCGTCGGGGGATGTCTTTGTATAAGAAACCCATTCGTGGGGCACAGCTGGTGCAGGGATATCAATGGATGCCGGGACAGTGCCTCTATCCAGAAATACGATGTGCAGTGGGTCCATGGACGGGCCTTTCTTCTCAGTCAAAGCGTCAATGAGTCTCTAGTCTACTCTAAGCCAAGCCCGTCAGGGTTTAGTGCCGTTGTGGCGGGAAGTCGACCCTGAGCGTGTATGGCCACGGACAGCCCTGTCTCTTTTGCGGTGGTATAACAGCAGGTGGATTTCACACTGATGGAAGAAACTTCATGAAGCTTTATTACTTTCCTGGGGCCTGCCCGCTGGCTACCCATATCGCACTCGAGTGGATTGGCAAACCCTACGAAACCGAGCGCCTGACCCGTGAGCAAACCAAAGAGCCCGCATACCTCAAGCTCAATCCGGCTGGCGCAGTGCCTACTCTGGTGGATGGCGACTTCGTACTGACTCAAAGTGCGGCGATTCTCGATTACCTGGCTGAACTGAATCCTGAGGCCAATTTGCTGGGCGACACCCCGCGTACACGTGCTGAAGCACGACGTTGGCTCAGCTTTTGCAATTCGGACATGCACCGCACGTTTGCCCTGGTCTTTGGGGCACCGTACTTTAGCGGTGGCGACGAGGCCATTGGCAAGGTGCTTGCCAGCAAGGCCGTCGAAAAGCTCAAGGGTATGTTTGCCCTCGCCAATCAGCGCCTGAAGGGCCGCGAATGGTTGGGTGAGCAGCGCTCTGTGGCGGATCCCTATCTGTTTGTCTTGCTGATGTGGGCTGATGCCAAGCAACTTGCTTTGCCCGACATGGAAAATCTTCGCAAGTTTCAGCAACGCATGCAGGCAGATCCCGGCGTGCAAGCAGCTCTGAAGGCACAAGGCCTTATCTAAGGCAGCCTGCAATAATCATTGGTGGTAAGGCTGCTGTAAAAACAAGGCCAGTGCCGGTTTGCTGTGATCTCCTTACAGCGCCGGCACTGGCCTTGTTCTATTGGCTTACTGGCCGATTACGCGCCCAGATAGGCCTTGCGTACTTCGTCATTGCTGAGCAGATTTGCGCCGGTATCAGCCAGCACCACTTTACCGGTTTCCAGTACGTAACCGCGGTCGGCCACCTGCAGTGCCTTATTGGCATTTTGCTCAACCAAAAACACCGTGACACCCTCTTCCCGGATGGTGCGGATGATGTCGAAGATCTGCGCAATGATCAGCGGAGCTAAGCCCAGTGTGGGTTCGTCAAGCAACAAGAGCTTGGGACGTGTCATCAGCGCCCTGCCGATGGCCAGCATTTGCTGCTCGCCTCCGGACATCGTGCCTGCCCGTTGGTTGGCCCGTTCTTTAAGGCGTGGAAACAGATCGAAGACGTGCTCCATGCTTTCTTCGGTTTGGGACTTATTGAGAAAAAATGCGCCCATGTTCAGATTCTCGGCCACGGTGAGGTCGGGAAATACCCGACGACCCTCTGGTGAAATGGCGATTCCTCGTTGCATCACTGTATGAGTGGGCTGTTCGGTGATGTCCTCGCCCTCGAAGGTGATGCGCCCAGAGCGTGCACGGGGATTACCGCAGACCGTCATGAGCAAGGTGGTTTTACCGGCGCCATTGGCACCAATCAGGGTAACGATCTCACCCTGGTTGACTTCAACAGAGACTTCGTTGAGTGCCTGAATGGCGCCGTAAAACGTACTGACGTTTTCTAGTTTGAGCACGGTTATTCCCCCAAATAAGCTTTGATGACACGGGGATCCGTGCGGACCTCCTCGGGCAGGCCGGTAATGATGGGTTTGCCGTGCTCCATGACCAGAATGCGATCTGAGACGCCCATGATCAGGCTCATGTCATGCTCGATGAGCAACACAGCGACACCGTATTCGCGGCGCAACTGGTCGATCAGGAGGGAGAGATCGTGTTTTTCTTGAGGATTCAGGCCGGCTGCGGGCTCGTCGAGCATCAGCAATCGCGGTTGCGTGATCATGCAGCGGGCAATCTCGAGGCGGCGCTGGTGGCCGTAGGCCAGGTTGCCTGCTTCGCGGTTGGCATACTCGCGAATATTCATGAAATCCAGCCACTGAACCGCCCGCTGCTTGGCCTCAGACTCTGAGTGGCGAAAGGATGGCAGCTTGAACAAACCTTGCAGTAAACCGGTTTGCATCAGCGTGTGCTGGGCCACCAAAAGATTTTCGAGGACTGTCAGGTTTTTAAATAGACGCACATTTTGGAATGTGCGCACCAGGCCGTGACGCGCCACCTTATGGCTGGGCAGGCCGGTGATGGGCTTGCTGTCCATGGTAATGCGTCCGGTGGTGGGTTTGTAGAAACCGCCCACACAATTAAAAACCGTGGTCTTGCCGGCGCCGTTTGGGCCGATGATGGCAAAGACTTCGTTCTTGCGAACGTCAAAATCAATTTGGTCGACAGCCAGCAGGCCACCAAACCGCATGGTCAGCCCGCTGACCTGCAATAAAGATTCACTCATGATTCTAGTTCCACTTGCGGGCGTTTTACTGGTAACAGGCCTTGGGGGCGCCACACCATCATCGCAACCATCACCAGGCCAAAAATCAGCATGCGGTATTCGGCGAACTCGCGGGCGATTTCGGGTACAACAGTAAGCAGTATGGCAGCCAGGATCACGCCAAGCTGAGACCCCATGCCACCCAATACCACGATGGCCAGAATCAGTGCGGATTCAATGAAGGTAAAGGATTCGGGATTGACCAGGCCCTGGCGTGCTGCGAAAAACGCGCCGCCGAAGCCTGCAAACATGGCACCCATAGTGAAGGCCGACAATTTGATATTGCGGGGGTTGAGACCCAGCGAGCGGCAAGCGATCTCATCTTCGCGCAAGGCTTCCCAGGCCCTGCCAATGGGCATGCGGATCAGACGACTGGTGAAATACAAGGTAAACAGCACCAGCAGCAGGGCCATCAGGTACAGATACACTACGACGTGCTCGCTGTTAAACGTCCAGCCCATCATCTCGTGAAAAGTGGGCGTACCGTCCATCGAGCGGCGCGTCATTTGATAGCCAAAGAACGAAGGCTTGGGAATACCTGAGATGCCGTCCGGGCCGCCTGTGAAACTATAGAGGTTGATAAGCAGCAGGCGGATGATTTCGCCAAAACCCAGAGTGACGATTGCAAGGTAATCGCCTCGCAGACGCAATACCGGGAACCCCAGCACAAAACCAAACAGCGCTGACACCAGCCCGGCAAAGGGCAGTGCTTCCCAGAAGCCCCACCCTGCCCAGTGATAAAGCAGTGCATAGGTATAGGCGCCGGTGGCATAAAAGCCGACAAAGCCCAGATCGAGCAAACCAGCAAACCCGACCACGATATTGAGCCCCAGGCCCAACATGACGTAAATCAGGACCAGTGTGGCGATGTCCACTTGGGCCCGGCCAGAGAAAAATGGCCAGACAATGGCAAACAGCACCAGCACAATAATGGCTTTGTGGCGCATGCTGTCGGTGATGGCGGGTATCTGGAATTTGAACTTGCTGGTTTTTTTGCGACGTGACAGCAGTGGTCGCACCATCTGGAATATAAAGACCGCCAGCATGCCGCCGATGATCATTTTCCAGTCGGGTTGCAGATAGGTTTCCTGACCTTTGCGTAGAATCTGCAGGCCATACACAGGCGCGATGATAACGCCCGCCATCAGTGCGGCAATGAAAGAATTCTTGAGGTTGTGCATCATCAGACCTTTTCCACCTCGGGTTTACCCAATAGCCCCGTGGGACGGAACATCAGGATGAAGACGAGCAGCAGGAAGGCAACAATATCCTTGTACTGCGATGAAATAAATGCGGCTGCGAAGGTTTCGGCCAGGCCCAGCAGCACACCGCCCAGCATTGCGCCGGGGATGCTGCCGATGCCTCCCAGGACGGCGGCGGTAAATGCCTTGATTCCGGCGATGAAGCCAATAAACGGATTGAGCTTGCCGATGGCAAGTGCAATCAGCACGCCACCGACGGCAGCCATCATGGCGCCAATCATGAAGGTGAACGAGATGATCCGGCTGGTGTCGATGCCCAGCAGATTGGCCATGTGAAGATCTTGCGAGCAGGCCCGGGAGGCTTGTCCGGTGCGCGAGTACTTAATGAAAAGTGTCAGTCCCAGCATCATCAGGATCGTTACTACGATAATGAGGATTCTGGAGTATGGCGCGGTGACGGAGAAATCACTGGCCCCGATGGTGAAATTAACTGAGCCGTTGATCAGCGCCGGGACGGCCATGTCGCGGGCGCCCTGCCCGGTGGCTACCCAGTTTTGCAGAAAAATGGACATACCGATGGCGGAAATCAGGGGAACCAGCCGGGGGCTGTTGCGCAGCGGTGCATAGGCTACTTTTTCGACGGCGAAACCATAGACGGCCGTGACCAGAATTGCCATGATCAACATGATGAGGATCATGATGGGTAGTGGCAGGCCGCTATTGATGCCGATCGCAGAAAGCGTAACCAAGCCAACATAGGCACCGATCATGTAGATTTCGCCATGGGCGAAATTGATCATGCCAATAATGCCGTAGACCATGGTGTAGCCGATCGCGATCAGCGCATAGATGGCACCAAGCGACAGGCCGTTAAACAGCTGTTGCGTCAGTAGAGGGAGCAAGTCGGACATAATGGCGGGGATATACAAGGTGATGGCAAAGCCCGAAGGCCTTGCCGAAAACAGCCCCGGCCGTGACCAGGGCCTGCCGAGCCCTTAAGGCTGGATCTGGGTCATGTTGCCGTTGGCGTCCCAACGGAACACAGCAAACTCGAAATGTTTGAGGTCGCCCTTCGCATCGTAGTCTACTTTGCCAATACCAGTATCAAAGCTGTTTTTATGCATGTAATCAGCAACTTTGTCGGGATCAGGACCCACGGCATTGATGCTGTCTGCCAGCACTTGAACAGCCGCATAGGCTGTCATGGTAAACGCACCATCCGGGCTGCGTTTGTATTGCTTGAAGTTCTCGAGAATCTTTTCATTGCCGGGACGCTTCGTGAAATCGGCTGGCAAGGTTACCAGAAGCTTATCGACTGCCGGGCCAGCAATGGCAGTGAGATCTTTGTTGGCAACGCCTTCAGGACCCATAAATTGGGTATCCAGCCCTTGTTCGCGTGCCTGGCGCAGCAATAAGCCAAGCTCAGGATGGTAACCACCAAAGTAAATCAGATCGGGGCCCAGCGCCTTGAGCTTGGAGATGACTGCAGAGTAATCACTGTCGCCTACGTTGATCCCTTCGAACATGGCGATATTGACGCCGGCTTTCTCGAGGGATTTTTGTACCTGGGTAGCGACACCAGAGCCATAGGTTTGCTTGTCGTGCAAAATGGCCACTTTTTGTGGTTTGATTTGCTTGGCAATGTAATCGGCTGCAAACGGGCCTTGTTGGTCGTCGCGGCCGATGGTGCGAAAGAAGTAATGCGGCTTGATGGTGTCGGTAACCAGGGGCGAAGTTGCACCCGGGGTGATCGCGACAATGCCTTCTTGTTCGTAGACATTGACGGCAGGCACGGTAGTGCCCGAGCAGGCGTGTGCCACCGCAAATTTGGCACCCGAGTTGACCACACGGTTGGCTGCAGGAACGGCCTGTTTGGGTTCGCAGCCATCGTCAATCAGCAGGGCTTCGATTTGCATGCCTTTGATGCCGCCGGCAGCATTAAGCGCATCAATGGCTGTGAGTGCACCAGCCTGGATCTGGTCTCCGTACTGAGTGTTGGGGCCTGTCATGGGCTGGGGGATGCCGATCTTGAGTGTGTCGGCGTGTGCCCCGGCCGCCAGCGACATTGCGCCAAAAGCCAAAATAACGGGGGTGATACGCAAAGTGAACGTCATTCGGGATGTCTCCGGTAGAGGCGCCGCTGGTATGAAAGAACCCGATCGGGTGCTTGAGCCAGGGGCGTGAAGCGTTGGTTTTCTGCTTCCGCCCTGAGCGGCAGGCGTATTCTGACGACTTGCTCCGGAGGTGTCACTACGGTTAATCCCTGATAAAGGCTGTTACTTTGAAAACTCTTGGGCGAGCTCTTTTGCACGGTGAGCGGCAGCAGCCACAGCCTCGCGCATGATGTCTGGAAGTTGACGCTCTTGAAACACTTGCAGGGCGGCTGCTGTTGTGCCGCCTTTGGAGGTAACCCGTTGACGCAGCACATCAGGGGTGTCGGGTGAGAGCGTTGCCAGTTGGGTGGCGCCATGAAATGTGGCCAAAGCGAGCTGGCGGGCATGCTGGGGCGACAAGCCCTGCTCGACGCCTGCAGCAATCAGGGCTTCGAGAAACAAAAATACATAAGCTGGCCCACTGCCAGAGACTGCGGTTACCGCATCAATGGCTGCGTCGTCTTCTACCCAAAGCACGTCGCCAACCGAGCGCAGTAGGGTCTCGGCCAATTGGCGATCGGGATCGGTCACCCCAGGCAAGGCGGCCATGCCGGTCATACCGCAGGCGATCAGGGCCGGCGTGTTGGGCATGCAACGGACAACCTGTTGATAGGGGGTAGCGTCAGTGCCCAGCCACCGGGCAATTGCTTCGGCGGGGATGCCCGCTGCAATACTGATCACCAGAGTGTCGGGGCGCAGCCAGGGCCGGCAAAGCGGTACCACCTGTGACATGATCTGCGGCTTGACGGCAAAGAACCATACTTTGCACTCGGACAGGCGTGCAGAGGGTTCGGCAGCCGTGGTGGTGCCTTGGGTTTCCCATTGCTGCCGGGTATCGGCGCTAGGGTCGATGACGTGAACATCCTGTGCCAGGCAGCTTCGGCCCATCAGGCCGCTGGCCAGGGCGCTGGCCATGTTGCCACCCCCCACGAGTGCCAGTGAAAGATTATTTTTTTCCATAGCGCTGTATTGTACGAGCCCATTTGCTTGCGGGAAACAGGGATTGTCAAATCTGACCAGAACTGTTCACAATAGGTACCTATAATGCCCCGCATCCGCCACGGCATAATTGGTGGACACCCTCAAGGAGATTTCAATGGCATTTCGTATTTCTCGTTTGACGATGCTTGCGGCCCTGCTGGCCAGCGCCGGAGCAGCCAATGCAGCAACCGACATCACGTTCTGGCATTCCATGGAAGGTCCCCTCGGAGAGCGCGTTGACGCTATCGCCAAGGATTTCAACGCAAGTCAGTCGGATTATGTTGTGCATGCGGTGTACAAGGGCGCCTATGGCGAATCCATGAATGCTGGTATTGCCGCGTTCCGTGCAGGTAACGCGCCCGATATTCTCCAGGTGTTTGAAGTTGGCACAGCCACGATGATGTATGCCAAGGGGGCTGTACAACCTGTGCAGGCCTTGTCTGAAAAAGTGGGTGATCCTATCGATCCATCCGGTTTTCTGGGTGCAGTAGCCGGTTATTATTCGTCGCCCGAAGGCAAGCTGGTGTCGATGCCGTTCAACAGCTCCACCCCGGTGCTGTATTACAACAAGGATGCTTTCAAAAAGGCGGGCCTCGATCCCGACAAACCACCCAAGACCTGGCCTGAGCTTGCCGATGCAGCTAAAAAGCTGCGTGCTGCAGGCATGGAATGCGGGTATTCCACCGCATGGCCCTCCTGGGTTTTGCTTGAAAACTTCGCTGCCTGGCACAACGTTCCGTATGCCTCGCTGGATAATGGTTTTGGTGGTTTAGGCGCACGGTTGCAACTGGATAGCCCTCTGTTTAAAAAGCATCTCACCTTTTTGTCCAATATGGCCAAGGCCGGTGAGTTCACCTACGGGGGCCGGGGTGATGCCGGCAACGCCCTGTTTACGTCGGGCAAGTGCGGCATGTATACCGGTTCAAGCGGCATGCGGGCGTCCATTCTCAAAAATGGTCAGTTTGCTTTCGGCACATCTACCCTGCCCTATTATCCCGATGTCAAAGGCGCGCCACAAAACTCCATTATTGGCGGCGCATCATTATGGGTGTTCTCCGGCAAGTCGGATGCCACCTACAAAGGGGTAGTCAAATTCTTCAAGTTTCTATCCAGCCCTGCACAAGCTGCAGCCTGGCACCAGAACACTGGTTATGTCCCAGTCACCAAAGCAGGCTACGAAGAAACCAAAAAGTCCGGTTTCTATGAGAAAAACCCTGGTACGGAAGTGGCCGTGCAACAGCTCAATGCCGATACTACTGCCAATTCTCGAGGCATCCGGCTGGGATATCTGCCCCAGATCCGCGATATTGAAGACAGCACAATGGAGCAAATCTTCGCTGGTAAAGTCAGCCCCGAGGATGGGCTGAAGAAGATGACCACCGAAGGCGATGCTCTGTTGGAACGTTTCGAGAAGAGCGTCAAGTAATTCATGGAAAAACGCGTCGTCTTCCGTCACAAGACCCTGCCCTGGTTGTTGTTGGCTCCGCAGCTGGCCATCACTCTGGTTTTTTTCTTTTGGCCGGCCGGGCAAGCCATGTGGCAGTCGTTTCGTCTGGAAGACCCGTTTGGCCTGTCCTCACAGTTTGTGGGGCTGGCCAATTTCATGGCTTTGTTCTCCAGCGCCGATTACCTGGCTTCGTTCCGTACGACAGCCTGGTTTTCGGCCTGGGTAGCCATCGGAGGTCTGTCCATTTCGCTGCTGCTGGCAGTAATGGCAGATCGTGTGGTTCGCGGGGCAACAGTTTATAAAACCTTGCTCATCTGGCCCTACGCAGTGGCCGCTGCGGTCGCAGGGGTGTTATGGCTGTTTCTATTTTCCCCCTCAGTGGGCATTTTGGCCGTTGCCATGGTTCAGATGGGGCTGCACTGGAACCCCCGCCTCGACGGCGAAGATGCAATGGCGCTGATTGTCTTTGCATCCATCTGGAAGCAGGTGTCGTATAACTTTTTGTTTTTTTTGGCGGGCTTGCAGTCTATCCCCCGCTCATTGATCGAGGCGGCTGCCATTGACGGTGCCGGGCCTGTGCGGCGGTTTTTTTCAATCGTATTTCCCCTGCTGTCCCCCACCAGTTTCTTTCTCCTGGTGATCAACTTTATTTATGCCTTCTTTGACACATTTGCGGTCATCGATATTGTCACGCAAGGCGGCCCCGGGCGCGCCACGGACATCCTGGTTTACAAGGTATATAACGCCGGGTTCAAAGGTCTGGATCTCGGCTCTTCAGCGGCGCAATCGGTCATTCTGATGCTGATTGTTATCGCCCTCACTGCTATCCAGTTTCGTTATGTCGATCGCAAGGTCAACTACTGATGGAGGCGCGTCAATATGGTTGAACGCAGGCCCCTGCTCGACCTCCTCTCTCATGCTGTCCTGATTTTGGGCGTGGTGGTGATTGCATTTCCGCTTTATGTCGCGTTTGTGGCTTCGACACAAACTGCACAAGAAGTCGCTCAGGCACCCATGTCGCTTATCCCCGGCGGGCACTTCCTGGAAAATTACTGGACCGTCCTGACAGGTAATGCGGTAAACACGCCGCCCGTGGGCCGTATGCTGTGGATCAGTACATTCATGGCACTGGCCATTGCCATTGGCAAAATCTTTATCTCGATGCTTTCTGCGTTTGCGGTGGTTTATTTTCGGTTTCCGCTACGCATGCTGTGCTTCTGGATGATTTTTGTGACGTTGATGCTGCCCGTCGAGGTACGGATTGCGCCTACCTATGCGGTCGTGGCCAATCTTGGCATGCTCAACAGTTACGCAGGCCTCACCTTGCCGCTGATTGCTTCTGCTACCGCTACTTTTTTATTCCGACAGTTTTTCCTGACGGTGCCCGACGAGCTTGTTGAAGCGGCCCGTATCGATGGGGCCGGCCCGATGCGGTTTTTCAAGGATATTTTATTTCCTTTGTCGCGTACCAGCATTGCCGCCCTGTTTGTGATCCAGTTTATTTACGGCTGGAACCAATATCTATGGCCACTTATTATCACCACCCAAGAAAACATGTATCCGGTGGTGGTCGGCATTCGCAGGATGATTGCAGGCGGTGATAGTGTCACCGAGTGGAATCTCGTGATGGCAACTGCTCTGCTGGCCATGGTGCCGCCTGCTGCAGTGGTGATTTTCATGCAGAAATGGTTCGTCAAGGGCCTGGTCGATACCGAAAAATAGGATACACAACCACATGGCAACCCTGAGCTTTCGCAATGTGCGCAAGACTTACCCTGGCGGCGTAGCCGTCATCCATGGCATCGACATGGATGTTCGTGATGGCGAGTTTGTCGTCATTGTGGGCCCTTCTGGCTGTGGCAAATCCACATTGATGCGGATGGTGGCGGGCCTCGAATCCATTACGGATGGCGAGATCATGATTGGTGATCGTGTGGTCAATACGCTTGAACCTGCCGAGCGTGATATTGCCATGGTGTTTCAAAATTACGCGCTCTACCCTCACATGAGCGTATTTGACAATATGGCATATGGGCTCAAGATCCGCCGGATGAGTAAAGAAGGCATTCGCCGCCGTGTGGATGATGCCGCCCGTATTCTCGAGCTCGATCAATTGCTGGATCGGCGCCCCCGTCAGTTATCTGGTGGCCAGCGGCAGCGCGTGGCCATGGGGCGTGCCATCGTCCGAGAACCCTCGGTTTTTCTGTTTGATGAGCCATTGTCCAATCTTGACGCCAAATTGCGCGTGCAGATGCGGCTGGAAATCCAGAAACTGCATCAACGGCTGGGCACTACCAGCCTTTACGTGACACACGATCAGGTTGAGGCCATGACGCTCGCACATCGCATGGTGGTCATGAACCAGGGGATCCCAGAGCAGATTGGCACGCCATCCGAGGTCTTTGAGCGCCCGGCCACTGTCTTTGTGGCCAGCTTTATTGGTGCTCCACCGATGAATCTTCTCCAAGTGCATATCGACGATCAGAGGCATGTGCAAGGCCCGGATGGTGTTGCCTTGCCGGTCAAGGCGCCGGTGGGGCTGGCTGCAGGCACACGCAAAGCGATACTGGGTTTGCGCCCCGAGCACCTGCGCATCAATCAGCCTGGGCTTCCAGTGGTTATTGAGATGGTTGAGGTATTGGGCTCCGAGCAACTGGTGCACACGCGCTGGGGCACGCAAAGTGTGGTGTTGCGTTGTACGGTGGCAGAAACGCAGGGACAAAAGCTTTCTGTTGGCGACAAAATCAACCTGGGCCCTGACGGCCAGCATCCTGCGCATTGGTTTCATGCTGACACCGGTAAACGGATTGAAAGCCCGGCAGGTGGTGCCTGATCATTAGCCATGCAGTTGTTTGATCACTGAAACACTTGAATAAACAAGGCCCTCGAAATGAGGGCCTTGTTTTAACTGCATGAAGCCAGGATTACTTGAATACTGTCTTCGAGCCGTCAGCGTGCCAGGTGAACACATCAAACTTGAAGGATTTCAAGTCGCCCTGTTTGTTCCAGGAGATGTTGCCAATTGGTGTTTTGACGGAATTGCTATGAAGCCAGGCGGCTACCTTGGTGGGGTCGTCTTTGCCCGCACCCTTGATACCTGCCACGATGGCGTCCACTGCAGCGTAGGCGGTGAGCTGGAATGCTCCACCTGGATTACGGTTTTTGTCTTTGAATGCCTTGACCACAGCCGCGTTGGCGGGATCGGTGGTGAAGTCGGCAGGCAGTGTGACGAGCATGCCTTCGACAGCAGGGCCGGCGATTGCGTTGATGTCAGGATTGCCTACACCTTCGGGACCCATGAACTTGGCTTCCAGGCCTTGTTCGGCACCTTGCCTTAACAGCAAGCCCATTTCGGGGTGATAACCACCGTAATAAATAAAATCTGCACCGGCAGCCTTGAGCTTGGTGATCACGGCGGAATAATCGCTGTCACCCGCGTTGATACCTTCGAACATGACGACTTTTACGCCGGCTTTTTCGAGATCGGCCTTAACAGCGGAAGCAATGCCTTGACCATAGGACTGTTTGTCGTGCAGGACGGCGACAGCTTTGGGTTTGATCTTGGTAGCAATGAACTCGGCAGCCGCGGGGCCTTGTTGATCATCGCGACCAATGGTGCGGAAGATCATGTCGTAGTTTTTGCCATCGGTGACGGCCGGAGAAGTGGCAGATGGTGACACCATGACCACGCCTTCGTTGTTATAGACCGGTGCTGCTGCAATGGTGGCGCCCGAGCACACATGTCCTACGACGTAGTGGATTTGCTCGTTGACCACACGGTTGGCAACGACAGGGCCTTGTTTGGGCTCGCAGGCATCGTCCATGACGACTGCCTCGAGTTTGTTGCCCAGCACGCCGCCGTTTGCATTGATGGTCTCGATTGCTGTATCTACGCCCTCTTTGACCATATCGCCATATTGCGTCAGTGCCCCGGTGTAAGGCCCCGCGATGGCGATCTTGATTGTGTCAGCGGTCGCCGCGGAAGACATCATCATGCCGGCAACCAGCCCTATTGCGGCAACTGTCGGCGTCAAGCGAATGTTCATACAACCTCCTTTGAAAGACTCAGAAAGAATACACGAAACCCCCGTGTGACGGTTCACGTCACGTACGGGGGTTTTCCCGAGATTATTTAGGAGGCAGCGCCCGGATGTGTGCCGGAAGGTTTATGCCAGCAGGCTGCGCAACATCCAGGCATTTTTTTCGTGAACGTCCAGACGCTGGGTAAGGAGGTCGGCAGTGGGTTGATCATTGACTGCGTCGGCAATCTTGAACGCTTTGCGGGCGGTCTTGGCCACGGCTTCGTTGCCTGACACCAGCATCTGAATCATGTCCTGGGCATTGGGCACTGAGGTGGGCTCGGCGATTGAACTCAAGCGAGCGTATTCGGCGTAGGTGCCGGGCGCATAGTGGCCCAGAGCCCGGATGCGTTCGGCGATCGCGTCCAGTGCCTGCCAGGCCTCTGTGTATTGCGTCATGAACAGCTGGTGCAGGGTGCTGAACATGGGGCCTGTGACGTTCCAGTGGAAATTGTGCGTCATCAGATACAGAGTGTAGGAATCCGCCAGTGTGTGGGCGAGTTCTGTGGCCACAGCGGCGCGATCTTTGTCAGAGATGCCAATGTTGATGGGCAATCCGGAGGGGCTGGTTTGAGCTTGTGTGGTTGATGTCTTTTTAGATGCTTTTGCCATGAAATACTCCGTTTTAGACGATGTGCTTACACAATAACATGGTGCCAAGGGTGCAAAATACAAGGGTGTGCAAAAAACTGAAACCTTTGCAATCCGTTAATTCACTAATACTGCGGAGGACACAGATTCGTCCAAATAACTGACGCCGGGCATCTTGCAATGGCGGACGGCCTCGGCCAATGCTTCAATAGCCGCCAGTCTGGGGAAGCTTTTACGCCAGACCAACACCACTCGCCGATCGGGCGCGGGCGGGTCAAAGGGGATAAATCGCAGCAATTTGCTTTCGGATCCCCGTACCTCGATCGCACTGGCGGGCATCACGGTAATTCCGATCCCTGCCGCCACCATATGCCGAATGGTTTCGAGGGACGAGCCTTCGAATGTGCGTTGGATTCCCTCGCTGGCTGCCGAATATCTGGAAAGCTCCGGGCATACTTCAAGAACCTGGTCGCGGAAACAGTGGCCGGCGCCCAGCAGCAACATGGTTTCTTCTTTGAGGCGCTGCGATGGAATACTGGTTTCGTTGGCCCAGGGATGCCGGTGAGGCAAGGCTACAAAAAAGGGTTCGTCATACAGTGCGCATTGAGCCAGGCCCGTCTCCGGCAAAGGTAGTGCCACGATGGCGCAGTCGATTTCCCCCTGACGCAGCAGTTCAAGCAGGCGGGTGGTGTAGTTCTCCTGCAGGAGCAAGGGCATCTGTGGTGTGCGACGAATCTGTTCGGGCACCAGATAAGGCAGCAGGTACGGCCCTACGGTGTAAATGATGCCGACTCGCAAGGGGCCTTCCAGCGGATCGTGCCCCTGGCGGGCAATCTCGCGCAAATTAGCGCCTTCTTCCAGCACCTTTTGGGCTTGCGCCACCACTTTCAAGCCAACGGGGGTGATGCCGATCTCGGCCCCACCACGCTCGAAGAGCACGACGCCGAGCTCTTCTTCGAGTTTACGAATGGCGACCGACAGGGTTGGCTGGCTGACAAAGCACGCCTCTGCCGCCCGGCCAAAGTGGCGCTCCCGGGCAACGGCAACAATGTATTTAAGCTCTGTCAGCGTCATACGAGTCCTCTTGCTAGCTGTTGAGGTATTGAGTGGCCCCCGCCATCCAGCGTTGCTGGTGTGCGCGGGCATGTTCCGGATAGTCCGTGCGCAGAGTCTGCGCGGCTGTACGGGCGTGCTCCAGGAGATCTTCGTCCACGTTGAGGTCGGCAAAGCGCATCAGCAACGGGCCGGATTGCCGTATGCCGAGGAGTTCTCCCGGGCCGCGTTGCGCCAGATCCCGGCGGGCGATTTCAAAGCCGTCTGTGGTTTCATACATGGCGCGCAGGCGGTCGCGTGCGATGGCGGAGAGGGGTGAATGATAAAGCAGGACGCACGTGGATTCCTGAGCGCCCCGCCCTACTCTGCCACGCAGTTGATGAAGCTGAGCCAGACCAAAACGCTCGGCGTGTTCGATGACCATCAGGCTGGCGTTGGGTACATCCACGCCTACCTCAATGACGGTGGTGCTTACCAGCAAATGGATTTCACCGGCACGAAAGCGCCGCATGGTGTCGGCCTTCTCGACGGCAGGTAAGCGGCCGTGCATCAGGCCGATATCGAGGTCAGGCAGCTCCGCGCACAAGTGCTGCCAGGTATCCACTGCGGTTTGCAACTGCAAGGTTTCGCTTTCCTCAACCAGCGGGCAAACCCAATAGGCTTGCTGGCCCAGGCGCACTGCTGTCGCCACATGAGCCAGAACCTCATGGCGCCGTTCGCTGGCAAACAGGCGGGTTCGAACCGGCTTACGGCCGGGAGGCAACTCGTCGATCACTGAAACGTCCATATCCGCAAAAAACGCCATGGCCAGGGTTCTGGGAATGGGCGTGGCACTCATGCTGAGCTGATGCGGTCGTACTGTGTGGCTATCACCCTTGCGGCTGAGCGCCAGCCGTTGTCCGACGCCGAAGCGATGCTGTTCGTCGCTGATGACAAGCCCGAGGCGTTGAAACTGGACTTTATCCTGAATCAGCGCCTGTGTGCCCACAGCAATCTGCGCGGCCCCAGAGGCGATGGCCTGCATGGCGTCGCGCCGGGCGGCAGTGGATAAGTGTCCTGTGAGCCAGGTGACCGCCACGCCAAGAGGTTCAAACCATTCGGAGAGTTTGCGCCATAGCTGTTCGGCCAGGATCTCTGTGGGTGCCATGACGGCTACTTGCACCCCGGCGTTGACCGCCTGCGCGGCTGCAAAAGCGGCCACCAGCGTTTTGCCGCTACCGACATCACCTTGCAGCAAGCGATGCATCGGGTGAGACTGGGACAGGTCGGCCTGTATGTCGTTGATGGCGCGTTGTTGCGCGTCCGTGGGTGTAAACGGCAGCGAGGCCAGCAGTTGCTTGCTTAGTGTCTGCTTTTGCCGCAAGGGTTGGGCCATCTGAGCTTGTCTGGCGGCACGGGCATCTGCCAGTGCCAGTTGTTGAGCCAGTAGTTCGTCAAATTTGATACGCCGCCAGGCGGGGTGTTGGTGGTTGACCAGTGACGATAGAGAGATGTCCGGCCCTGGATGGTGCAGCAATCGCAGGGATGTCGCGAAGTCTGCCAGTTGATATTCTTTGCACAAGGCTGCCGGCAAGGTGTCTTGCAGATTGGTGCTGTCCAGTGCGCGGGCGATGGCCTTGCGCAAGCTTGCCTGAGACAGCCCCTGGGTGGTTGGGTATACCGGCGTCAGGGTCTGTGGCAGCGGTGTGTCGGGTTCTGTCAAAAGCGGATGCACAAGCTCCGGCCCTTGGTAGCCCATACGGATCTCACCGCGCACACGTACACGCCTGCCCGGCGGTACGCGTGACAGCTGGCCGGGGTATACGTGCAGCCAGCGTAGCGCGAGGCGTCCCGAATCATCCGCCAGTGTGGCGTGCAGTTCGCGTCGGGGTTGTGTACGCAGATGGCTGTCCAGGATCTCGCCTTCGAAGACGGCATGCGTGCCACCCTGCGCCTGTGCGATTGGCGTGATGCGGGTCTCGTCTTCGTAGCGCAGGGGCAAGTGGACGATAAAGTCCGCTGCGGTGTTTAGCCCCAGGCGTTGAAATAGCCGGGCCTGCTGTGCAGCAGGCGTCTTGGCACCTGACTTTACCGTGCGGGAGTTGCCGGCTGCCGCCGTCCGTGATGCCATTAACGGGTGGCTTAAAGCGCCAGAACGGCTTCTACCTCGAATTGTGCACCTTTGGGCAGGCTGGCGACGCCCAAAGTAGAACGTGCCGGGTACGGCTGGGGGATGATCTCGGCCATGATTGCATTGGCACTGGCGAATTTGCTGAGATCAGTCAGAAACAGGGTGAGTTTGACGATATTGTCGAGTGTGCCGCCTGCGGCTTCGATGACGGCTTGCATGTTGGCAAAAGACTGGCGTACCTGCCCTTCGAAGTTTTCCGAGACGAGTTCTCCGGTGCCGGGCTCGAGACCAATCTGGCCGGACAGAAAGACGAGTTGTCCGGCCGGCACTGCAACGGCCTGTGAGTATGGCCCTACTGCGGCAGGTGCTGAGTCTGTGTGTATGATGGCCTTGCTCATGGGATTTCCCTGAAAGAATTACATAACTATCAGAGTTTACAGATCAATAGCCAAAAATAAAAGATGGCTTATTTTTCTGCAAATGCGCGTTCGTAGACGTAGTCGCCGGGTTCGCCTACGCCTGGAGATACCACAAACCCGCGGGCATCAAGCATGGAACGGATGTCATTAAGCATGGCTGGACTGCCACAGATCATGGCGCGGTCGCGGGTGGGGTCCAGGGCCGGAAGCCCGATATCCTGGAATATCTGGCCGGTTTCCACCAGCGTAGTGAGCCGGCCCTGGCGCACATAGGGTTCTCTGGTAACTGTGGGGTAATAAATCAGCTTGTCGCGTAGAAGCTCGCCAAGGAACTCGTCGTTGGGCAAGTCTCGGGTGAGGTAATCCGCGTAGGCGAGTTCGCTGGTGAAGCGCACCCCGTGCATCAGAATAACTTTTTCAAAGCGCTCGTAGACGTCGGGGTCTTTGATGATGCTCAGAAATGGTGCAAGGCCGGTGCCGGTAGCAAAAAGGTACAGATGTCGTCCGGGTTTGAGGTCGTCAACCACCAGCGTGCCCACGGGTTTCTTGCTAACCAGTACAGCGTCTCCGGGTTGCAGATGCTGCAGGCGCGAGGTAAGTGGCCCGTCTGGTACTTTGATGCTGAAGAATTCGAGATTTTCTTCGTGGTTGGCGCTGGCAATGCTATAGGCGCGCATCAGCGGCTTGCCTTCTACTTCTAGGCCCAGCATCACAAAATGGCCATTATGAAACCGCAGTCCGGGGTCCCGGGTGGTCTTGAAGGAAAACAGGGTGTCGTTCCAGTGGTACACACTGAGGACGTGTTCAGAAACAAAGGCAGCCATGAATAAAACCGGATTTTGAAGAAAATAAAAGCAAGAATACCGATTTTAGACTATTTGCCTGTTGGCTCGCCCATTAGCCCGTCTTGTTTTGCGGATGTTGCGCCGCTGTCCGGAAAATCCAGGCCTAATTCGCGGCATTTACGAGACAGCGTGTTGCGTCCAATGCCTAAAAACTCGGCAGCTTTGCCGCGGCGCCCTTCTGTGGCCTCAAGGGTGGTGACCAGCAGCAGGCGCTCGATTTCCTGTTGCAGAGACGCCATGGTCGGGGCCCCTGGGGCTTTCAGCCGGGCGCGGGCCTCAGCTTCGAGCGCTTGCTGCCATAAAGTGCCAGTGGCTGGTTTGGCAAGGTGGTCCTGCCCGGACACGTCTGGTGGCAGATCTTCGAGGGTAATCAGGGCGCTGGCTGTCATGACGGTAAGCCACTGACAGATGTTTTGCAGTTGCCTGATATTGCCTGGGTACGAGAACTTTTGTAATGCCTGCAGGGCGTCCGGATGCAGTGATCTGGGTGACAGGCCCAGACTGGCGGCAGATTGCAACAGAAAACACCGGGCCAATTCGGGAATGTCCTCGGGTCGCTCCCGCAAGGCAGGCAAGCGTAGCCGGATAACGTTGAGCCGATGGAACAGGTCTGCACGAAACAGCCCTGCTTCCACCCTTTCTTCAAGTGGCTGGTGCGTGGCCGCGATGATGCGCACATCCACCTGGATCAGACCGCGCCCACCAACCCTGTAAAAGCTGTTGTCCGCCAGAACCCGCAACAGGCGTGTCTGCAGGTCTGCGGGCATATCGCCGATTTCGTCCAGGAACAGCGTGCCGCCATGGGCCTCCTCGAAGCGTCCGCGGCGTGCCTGTACCGCCCCGGTGAATGCTCCTCGCTCGTGTCCAAAGAGCTCGGCCTCAAGTAGGTCGTGGGGAATTGCTGCTGCGTTGACGGCGACAAAAGGACCTTGAGCGCGTAGGCTGTGCTGGTGCAAGGCGTGTGCCACCAGTTCTTTGCCAGTACCCGATTCGCCTGTGATCAGAACGGTGGCGCTGGTACGTGCCAAGCGGCCAATTGCCCGAAAAACCTCTTGCATGGCAGGTGATTGGGAAGGTAGGAGGGTGTCTTTCGTCTCTGGTCCATCGCCACTGATGTGTGATGCGGTCTGATTGGCCAGCAGCCCGCCCGGCGCGTCTTTTTGTGCTGATGCGCTATGAATTCCCGCCGCCGAACGTGCTGCACGGGAGATGAGATCGACGGCCGTCTGAATATCAAATGGCTTGGCCAGGTAGTCGAATGCCCCTTGCTGAAAAGCGGCCACTGTGGTTTCGAGATCCGTATAGGCGGTCATGAGGATGACCGGCAGTTGCGGATACTGCTGGCGTACGGCTGTCAGGACGGCCAAGCCGTCTGGGCCGGGCATCCGCACATCGCACACCAGTACGGCTGGTACCTGCCCCACCTGGTTGGCACCTGCCTGGCCAAGGGCATCAAGCAACGCGGTGCCGGTTTCGAAACTGCGTACCTCCCAGCCTGCCATTTTCAGGGCGCGGTCCAGTACCCAGCGCATGCCTGGTTCATCGTCGGCAATCCAGACAGTATTCATGAGGCACCCACAGGCAGCAGAAGACGGAATACGGTGTGTCCGGCTTCGGAATCATAATCAAGCACCCCACCGTGTGCATGGGCGCATTCTTGGGCCAGGTTGAGCCCCAGGCCGGTGCCTGTAGCTCTTCCGGTGACCAAAGGATGGAAAATCTTGTCGCGCAGCATGTCGGGCACCCCCGGCCCGTTGTCCTCGATGGACACCAAAACGCCCAGACGGTGCCGCCCCTGCAGCAACACTGGTTGCCGGACAATACGTGTGCGGATGCCGATCGTGGGTGTTGGTGTATCAGGCGACTCTGAGGCTGCCTGTGCACCGTTGCGTACGATATTCAAGACGGCCTGCATCAACTGGTTTCGGTCACCCAACAGTTCTGGCAATGAGGCGTCGTAATCCCGGGTGATTTTCAGGGCACTGCCAAACTCCAGGCCAGCCAGTGCCAATGCGCGTTCGCAGATTTCATGAATATTGAAGTATTGGCGGTCGAGCACCTGGTGTTGCGGTGAGACCAAGCGGGTGACGAGATCTGCCAGGCGATCCGCTTCCTGGATGATGACCCGGGTGTAGTCCTTCAGTCCTGGGTCGGGGAGTTCGATATCCAGCAACTGGGCGGCAGCCCGCAAACCAGCCAACGGGTTACGGATTTCATGTGCAAGATTGCGCATGGTCTCTCTTTGAGCCGCCCGTTCGGCCAGCGCCTGTTGCTGGTCATCCAGTTGGCCTGCCTGGTGCGCCGGGATCTCGATAATGCTTGCCCAGGGCTGCCCAGGGGCAGACGTTTTTAGAACGTGCGGGAAGCTCTTGAGAATGGGGGCTGCCAATTGACCCGTCAGTTGGCGGGCAGACAAGCCCAGTAAATCCTCGCAGGCGCTGTTGATCCAAATGATTTTCCCGGACTCATCCAGCAGCAGCACTGCTGTCTGCAGCCAGTCGAGCCCGGGCGTATCCAAGATGCCCTGCTTATAAAGTGTAGTAAAGGTCGAATTCAACAGGATGCGGAGTGACGCGCAGACGGTTGAGCTCGGACTCTTTAAGATCAAGGTAGGCGTCCAGCAGGTCGTTGCTGAATACACCACCACGCGTGAGGAAATCCCGGTCACGATCAAGAGCCTCGAGGGCTTGCTCAAGTGAAGAGCAGACCGTCGGGATCTTGGCGTCTTCTTCGGGCGGCAGGTCGTAGAGGTTTTTGTCTGCAGGGTCGCCGGGGTGGATCTTGTTTTGCACCCCATCCAGGCCTGCCATCATCAGGGCCGAGAAGGCCAGGTAAGGGTTGGCAAGGGGGTCGGGGAAGCGGGCTTCCACACGCCGTGCCTTGGGATTGCTGACATAGGGAATGCGGATGGATGCCGAGCGATTGCGGGCTGAGTAAGCCAGCTTGACGGGGGCCTCATAGTGAGGCACCAGACGCTTGTATGAGTTGGTGCCTGGATTGGTGATTGCGTTGAGCGCCTTGGCATGATGGATGATGCCGCCAATGTAGTACAGGGCGAACTCGGACAGCCCACCGTAGCCGTTGCCTGCAAACAGGTTTTGGCCGTCTTTCCAGATGGATTGGTGTACGTGCATGCCGGAGCCGTTATCTCCCACCACGGGCTTGGGCATGAAGGTGGCTGTTTTGCCGTAAACGTGGGCCACATTACGGATCACGTATTTCATGGTTTGCGTCCAGTCGGCGCGCTGAACCAGTGTGGAGAACCGCGTGCCGATTTCGAGCTGGCCGCAGTTGGCGACTTCGTGGTGATGGACTTCGACCGGCACACCCATTTGTTCCATCAGCAGGCACATCTCGGAGCGGATATCTGCAAATGAATCGATTGGGGACACGGGTACGTAACCACCTTTGATGGCAGGCCGGTAGCCCAGATTGGTGCCGTTGGCGTCATCGGCGTTGGACCAGGCGCCTTCGTTGGAATGAATTTTGACAAAACTGCCCGACATATCGGCGTTCCAGCTGACGCCGTCGAACACAAAGAACTCGGGCTCGGGGCCAAAATAGGCTGTATCGCCCAGGCCGCTGGATTTCAGGTAGGCTTCGGCGCGACGAGCGAGGGATCGCGGGTCGCGGTCGTATCCTTTGAGATCGGAGGGTTCGACCACATCGCAGGTAAGAATCAGTGTGTTTTCTTCGCGAAACGGATCCATACGGGCAGTTGTCGCGTCGGGGATCAGAAGCATGTCGGATGCCTCGATGCCCTTCCAGCCTGGCAGGGACGAACCGTCGAAGGCCACGCCGGCCTCCATGCGATCTTCGTCAACCAGGCCAGCGGGTACCGTAAGGTGATGCTCCCGGCCCATGGTATCGGTGAACCGGAAATCTACAAACGCAACCTCGCGTTCTGAGATCATGTGGACGACGTTTTCAGGGGTAGACATACGGGCTCCTGGGCCAAATGGGAAAAAGATGTTGTCTTGAAAAATACACGGCAGCTTGTGGTGCCAGTACCAAAACCTACAAGCAAGCTTCATGCCAGGTATTGCTTCAACCCTGACACCGCTAAAAACGGGCATGTCCTGCAGCGAATGAGTGCATTGCATGCCAAGAAAATATATTTTGGCACCAAAATGGTGCATCACATAACTATTCATGCTCCATTTTGTTGCAGGGTTGTGCCGCGAAGCGCAAAGACTTAGTGCAGGAACTCCATTTGGAGATCGTTCAGGAAGCGCCAGCCTTGCGGGGTGGCCTGGATACGGTTAAGCCCTGGCTCTAGCAGACCACGCTCGGCTGCGCGGCGCATGTCCGGCAGAAGCGACATTAATGACAAGCCCGTGCGCTCGATAAACAAACCACCCTCGACACCTTCACGGAGCCGCAATGCGTTGAGCATGAACTCAAAGCCCAGATCTTCGTGTTTGAGCGTGCGCTCTTCGACAATGTGTTTCCCCGTGCGCGCCTCCGCGAGACGCATCCATGCATCTGGCATCCGGGCACGCGCCTGGCGGATAATCCGGTTTTGAAATGAAATCTTGGAATGTGCCCCGGGCCCAATGCCAAGGTAATCACCAAATTGCCAGTAATTGAGGTTGTGCTGACAGATCTCTCCGGGGCGGGCGTAGGCCGAAACCTCGTAGCGATTAAAGCCCGCGGCTTGTGCGAGTTCGGCCACGCGATCCTGCATGGTGGCGCTGAGCTCGTCACCAGGTACCGGTGGCGGATACTTGGCAAAAACTGTATTGGGCTCAAGCGTCAGATGGTAGAGCGACAAATGGCCTGTGTCATACGACAGGGCTTCCTGGATGTCGCGCTCGCATTCGGCAAGCGTTTGTTGCGGCAGTGCAAACATGAGGTCGAGGTTAACGCGATTGACGGCGCGTTGAGCCATCTCGATGGCCGCACGCGCCTGGGCGGCATCGTGGATGCGCCCCAAGCGCCGGAGCTTGTCATCATTGAAGCTTTGAATGCCCAGAGAGATCCGGTTGACGCCGGCTTGTGCATACCCCTGGAATCGGGCAGCCTCCGCGGTACCGGGATTGGCTTCCAGTGTGATCTCGGTGTCGGGGGGCAGGCTGAGTGTGGCACGCAACAGGCCGATGATTTGATCGATGGCGTCGGCAGACAGCAGGCTTGGTGTGCCGCCACCAAAAAAGACAGTGGATACCTGCCGACCCCAGACATCTGGCAGCGCTTGCTCGAGATCTGCCTGCAAGGCTTGAAGGTATTCGCGCTCGGGGATTTCTCCGCCCTTTCGTTCGTGGGAGTTGAAATCGCAGTACGGGCACTTGTGCACGCACCAGGGCACGTGAATGTAGATGGACAACGGTGGCAAGGCCACCAGGCCCGGGCGGCCTCTGACGCCTGGGCGGCCGTCGTGTTCTTCTTCTTGCGGGACAGGTACCAGTTTCTTCATGGCCAGGTGTGCTCAGGATTTTGAGTTGAAGGATTCGCCCCGTAAGGCTTGCAGCAGCGCCCGAAGTGCTCGTGCGCGGTGACTGAGCATGGTCTTTTGTTCGAGCGGCAGCTCGGCGGCAGTCATGCCCAGATCGGGCAAATAGAATAAGGGATCGTAGCCAAAGCCGTTGTGTCCGCGCGGTGCGGAGAGCACTTCACCGGCCCAACTGCCTTCTACCACGATGGGGCGTGGGTCCAGTGCGCTACGCAGATAGACCAGTACGGCTACGTAAGCGGCGCGGGTGTCGGTGTGGCCTGCCATCTCGGCGATCAGGTGCGCGTTGTTGGCAGCGTCAGAGCGGCTGCCGTCAGTGGCTACGGCATAGCGTGCCGAATGCACCCCCGGAGCCCCCCCCAGAGCAGAGACACAAAGGCCGGAGTCATCGGCCAGTGCGGGCAACCCTGTGATACGACTGGCGTGTCGCGCCTTGGCCAGCGCGTTTTCGACAAAGGTGTCAAAGGGTTCTTCAGCCTCGCTGACGCCGAGTTCGCCCTGTGGCACCATTTCGATGCCTGCAGCCGTGAGGCTGAGGGAGAACTCTTTCAGTTTGCCAGGGTTGTTGGATGCCAGAACAACACGGCTCATTGCGCGGCCTCCAGTGCCTGCTGCTGCGCCAAAATAAGCTGGCGAATGCCGTGGTCGGCGAGGTCAAGCAGTGTGTTGAGCTCTTTGCGCTGGAAGCTGCCGCCCTCGCCTGTGCCCTGCACTTCGACGAACCCCCCTGTGTCTGTCATGACGACGTTCATGTCCGTGTCGCAGCCGGAATCCTCGACGTAATCAAGATCGAGCATGGGTATTTTGTTGACGAGTCCAACGGACACTGCCCCAACCTGCCCGATAAGTGGCTCGCCGGATACCAGCCCTTGTGCCTTGAGGCCCTTAATGGCCAAGGCGGCTGCCAACCAGGCACCGGTAATGCTGGCGCAGCGCGTACCACCATCTGCCTGCAGCACGTCACAATCCAGCTGCAGGGTGCGCTCGCCCAGGGCGGCAAGATCAAAGACTGCGCGCAAACTGCGGCCAATGAGGCGCTGGATCTCTTGTGTACGGCCGCTTTGCTTGCCTCTGGCTGCTTCGCGGTCGCCCCGGGTGTGGGTGGCACGGGGCAGCATGCCGTATTCTGCGGTTACCCAGCCCTGCCCTTTTCCCCTGAGGAAAGGCGGTACTTTGTCGAGCACACTGGCGGTGCACAGTACGCGCGTCTCGCCCATGCAGGCCAGTACCGAGCCTTCTGCGTGGCGCGTATACCCGGTGATCAGTTGCACAGGGCGCAGGGCGTCAGGCGCACGGTTGGCAGAACGGGAGGCAGATACGACAGCGGGTGTGGAGGACATGTGAGAATTTCCAGAATCATGAGCCAGACTACAATATGTTCTTTATTGTAGAGAATCAGAAAGGCACGCAGATGATTCGTAGTATGACGGCCTATGGGGCCAGCCGCCTGGAGTCCGCACCTGGTGCCCTATCGGTTGAAATCCGCAGTGTCAATAACCGCTTTCTGGATCTCAATCTCCGGATTCCAGAAGACCTCCGCTTTGCAGAAGGCTCGATTCGCGACGCAGTGAGTCGTACTGCATTGCGGGGCAAGATCGAAATCCGGCTCAGCTATAGCGCCAATGCCACCGATGCCCCACGCCCCATCGATGAGGCGGCTGTGCAGGTGTTGGCCAAGCAACTAGAGTTTGCCCGTCGCTATATTCCCGACCTCGCAGCGCCCTCACTGGCGGAGCTACCGCGTGAAGGCGTGGCCCGTTTGGGGCTGGATCCGGATGTCTGGCAAACGCTGAGCGATCAGGCGTGCGCTCAGGCACTGCAAGAGTTTCAGGCTGCCCGCGAGCGCGAAGGAGCCCGGTTGGCCCAGGCCATGCTGCAAATGGCCGATGAAGTGGACGTGCTGGTCAAGCGGGTTGAGGCCGAACTCCCCGAGTTTGTGCGCCAGCATCAGGCACGCGTCGCACAACGTCTGCGTGATGCCTTACTGGCAGCGAGCCCCGAAGGTTTTGAAGCCATCAGTGGGGCTGAGCTCACAGCCCGTATCGCCCAGGAGGCCAGTTTGTTTGGTCTGCGGGTAGATGTGGCCGAAGAACTTACCCGGCTGCAATCGCATTTGCAAGAACTGCGCGATATCCTGCACGGCCGACACGTCTCTGCCAGCAGAGGTAGTGGCAAGCGGCTGGATTTCCTGTTTCAGGAGATGAACCGCGAAGCCAATACCCTTGGATCAAAAGCCGCTGCGTTGACGGTTACCGAGGCGGCCATCGACCTCAAACTGCTGATTGAGCAGATGCGTGAACAGGCGCAAAATATCGAGTAGCACAGACTGATCCCGCCCTTAGTGGGGTTGAGTTGGTACTGCTCATGGAAAGTCCCTGTTTCATGTAATTATTGATGCAGGTTAAGGAAATTCCAGCATATATCCGAGAGCCTTTCAGCAAGGCTGCTGCCGGCCCCTTGCTTTGGCAATAATTTACGCTTAGCGAAAGCCCTGTATGCAACGTTCGTATCAAGACAAAAACTATTAGAAACGATTGGTTTTCGATACGTGAGTAAGGATATCCACCTGCGCTGTGGCGCTGCTCCCTAGACTGAGTCTGCCGCTCAACCTACTTGGGAGAACTACATGGCGCAGCGCCTCATTGACGTGGTCTTGTCTGCCCTTGCTGGTCTGGTCAGTGTGCTGCTGTCTTGGCCATACTGGCGCAGTTTCAGTTATTGGGCCGAATCCCCTGGCATGTGGCGAGTCTACATGGTGCTGGGGTTTGTCTTGGCGGTTTATGTCTTTTACGTGTTTTTAGGCTGTCTGCGTACGCTTTTCCTGCATGATGCCCTGACGCGTCAGGCAGATTCCTCCAAGGAGGGCCAATCATGAGCTGCGCCAACGGAACCGATTGCCGCGAAGGGGCCAAACGCCATGTGGCGCTTGCAGTACTTGCCCTGATGCTGATTGCATTTTTACTGCTGTCTGTCTGGTCGTTTGTGCCCTCTCACAAACAGGCAATTCCCAACAACACTTATTATGGCGACGCCGATGCGGTGATGGGTAAACGGGTGTTCCAGGCATACAACTGCATGGGGTGCCACACCATCGTTGGCAACGGTGCTTATTTCGGGCCGGATCTAACCAACATCTACGAAGACGCGGGCCCTGCCTGGCTCAGTGCATTTTTGCCCTCTGCCGGGGGCTGGCCCACTGAGGCTGCAGTCAAGGTACAGCTTCAAAATGCCATGGTGCAAAAGGATGCGGGTACGGCAGAAATCACCGACTACCTGAAACGCTATCCGGGTGCCGTCGAGCGCATCCACCAGCGTGGCGGGCAGCACACACTGATGCCAAACCTGCCGCTTAGCGCCACCGAAATCACCCAGCTGATTGCCTTCTTCAAATACACCTCTGCCTTAAACACCGAGGGCTGGCCGCCCAAGCCCAATCCTGATCGCCGCTTACCTGTAGTGGCATTGGCCGCTCAGGCCCAGGCTGCCGCAGGCCCTGTCTCTGGCGCATCTGCCCAGGCACCTGCCGTGGATGCTGCACAGGATCCGGTGCTTGTTGGCAAGCAGCTGGTAAATAGCCTGGGTTGTGTGTCGTGTCACGCCACCGACCAAAAACGTCTGGTTGGGCCTGGGTGGGGCGGGCTGTCAGGTCGCCAGGTCACGCTGGCGGATGGCACAAGCGTGGTGGCCGATGATGCCTATCTGGTTCGGTCGATCCGCACCCCGGATGCGCAGGTCGTCGAAGGTTATCCACCTCACGTAATGCCACCTTATGACACGCTTGTCAGTGAATCCGACATGCAAGCCATTGTGGCTTATCTGCGCAGCCTTTAATGGGGAAACCGTCATGATCAAAATCGAATACCGTACTCAACGGCTCAGTTTGCGGTTTTTCCTGCTGATGCTGGTGCTGTTTCTGTTTCAGATGTTGTTTGGCTTGATTATTGCCACCCAGCACGTCGATCCAACCTTGCTGGCAGGGATTGCCAATTTCAATATCTTGCGGGCCGAGCACACCAATCTAGGGATTCTATGGATTCTCTCGGGTTTTATCGGCACCATTTTGTTTATTGGGCCCCTGCTCTCCAAACGGGAGCTCGCGGCCCCGTGGCTGATTCAGATCTTGTTTTATGCACTGATTATCGTCACTGTCTGGAACGTCGCCACGCAAAGCTTGGCGGCAGACGGCGTGGCCGGTTGGTGGGCGGGTCAGCCCTGGCTGCAAGAGGGGTTGGAGTACCTCGAAGCTGGCCGTGCTGCTGATGTTGTCATCTTCATTGGTTTTGCAATCCTGGCGTGGGTGGTGTTGCGCACATTTCCCCCACGTCGCGAATGGAACGAAATCCACTGGGGGCTGGCCATCGGTGTGACGGCGCTTACCTTTGTCTGGCTGTTTGGTGTGTTTTTCATTGATCGCCTTGACCTCCAAGAGTATTTCCGCTGGTATGTCGTTCATTATTGGGTTGAAGGCGTCTGGGAAGTCATCCATATCAGCCTGGTGGGGTTCTTGCTGGTATTGATGTTCAAGGCGGATGTGAAGTCTGTGGGGTACGCTGTCTTTTGGGGTGTGGCTCTGGTGTGGCTCTCGGGCCTGATCGGCAATGCGCACCATTACTTCTGGATTGGCACCCCTGCCTTCTGGCAGTTCTGGGGCTCTTTGTTCAGTGCCCTCGAGCCCCTGCCTCTGGTATTTTGCTTCTGGCATATTTACCTGGATGCTCACCAGGACAACAAACCCCTAGCCAATGCCCCTGCGTTTTACTTTATTCTGGGCTCTGTGGTGCTCGAACAAGTGGGTGCCGGCATTCTCGGTTTCACCATGACCTTCGCGCTGACCAACGTCTGGTCGCATGGCACGTGGGTGACGCCCAGCCACGCACATCTGGCGATGTTTGGCACCTTTGGCATGCTGGGTATCGCGTCAGCCTACTATGCCGTTCCCCTGTTGCGCGGCGTCAAGTCTTTCGACCAACGCCTGGGGCGGGTGGCTTTCTGGCTGGTTCTCACCGGTATGCTGGGCATTGCCTTTGCCTTTGCCATTGGCGGTACCATCCAGGTGTTTCTGTACCGTTCCATGGGCCTGAGCTGGTTTGGCGGAGAAGTATTTCCAGCCATGCAGTTTTATAAAGTGCTCATCCCGATCTTCGGTCTGGTATTTGCAGTGGGCACAGGCCTGCTGGTCTATGACCTGCTTACCTTGGGTTTGCGGCAGCCTTCGGCAGTAGTCCCCGAGCCGCGCCTGCATGCAGCACCCAGGGCTGGTTGGGGCTCGGCGCTTAAAGGGTCCGAAGCCAGCCTTTGGTTGATGGGGATGTGGATTTTTGGAGCCATCATCACCATGGGTTTGCTCAGTTTCAACCTTGATGCGGTGTCCAAGGGAGATCCCACTATCCCGTACGTGCTGGCAGGCATCGGTTATCCAGGCCTCTTGCTGATTACGCTGCTGTTTGTATGGCGCTTCCTGGCATCTTTGCAAGCACGCCCCCAGCCTGCTGCTGCTCCGGAGGCCTCACCAGCCATGGTGCAAGTCACGTCATAAGATAAATTACCCACCAGAACAGTGGCCTCAGATGTCGCCATGGCGGCGTCTCGAGGCCATTTTTTCGATTGCCCAGGTGCTCAAAACAAACGGGGCGGTCAGGGCAGGTATCATGAGTTGCTGAAATCCCCGCATGAGCAACAGGCTTAAAAGGATGCCAACCGTCCACAGCAGCCAACGCCCTGGCTGTGCCTGGTGCAGCGCCTCGGAAACCAGCACTGCGTTGAAGCCATACAAGCCCATGAGAATGGGATCCAGCGGAAAACCAAGTCCCCATGCCAATGCCATCATCAGCGCTGAGACAAACAAAGTTCGAGCCGCCGTCCAAGGGTTTGCCCAGGCCAGCCCCAGTACGCACAGCAAGCCGGATGCCGGGTGATCCATAAACAGAACTTGTGCCACCCCTCGCAGGACGCCGGCTGCAATGCCCCAATGGTCGGCAAGCAAGGTGGCTGGCGCTGATGTCTGTGCAGGTGGCCATCCAGCCCAAGGTGCTAGAGCCAATACCAGCCAGATAGTGACGATGAAGGGAGCGGTATACGGCGAAAGCGTATGTGTCTTGCGCCAGTGATGTGACCAAATGGTGGCGATAATGCCCAGTGCCGTGGCCAGCAGGCAGGATAGTGCGGAGGGCGAGAGAGCCACTAGAACACCAATGCCGATAAGCCCGCTGTTATACCCGTACAGTCCGGCCCTTCTGGCGGGCGCGGGATAAAAGACAGCCGCGTAGGCTGTGGCCGTCAACGCACCCAGCAGGCAAGCCAGGGCGGCCATCCAAGACTGAACGAAGACCGCCAACAGAAAGCATAGGCCTGCCCCTGCGTGTGGCTGCAAAAAAATTTGCCCAATGCCCCGCAGCGTATCTTGCACGGCGGTGCGGACACGAGAAATTATCCAAGGCAAAATGGCCGTCATTTTGTGAAATCTCTGAGACTGTCCTGTCGCGGGTTTGATATTGCGACCGCAATGCTACTGCAGTCGGCGATCTGGTGGATCACAATTTGCATATGGTGCTCATACGTCCAGCCGCCGGGTACCCGGCGGGGGCATGGCTTGATACATCAGCGTACAATTAATCGAATCCGCCCTTTCACGGATTTTTCATGAAGACCACGTTCGCTTCCAGTGCCGCGGCACCCATGATTCGCCCTGAGCCCCCGGCTGCGCAGCCGGGGGTTGCGTTTCCGGTGTTGGGCGCCATCAGCTTTACCCACCTGCTCAACGACATGATGCAGTCGGTGCTGCTGGCTATTTATCCTGTGCTGCAAGGCCGTTTTGATCTCAGCTTTGTACAGGTTGGTCTCATCACCCTCGCCTTCCAGTTTTCTTCTTCTCTACTGCAACCGCTGGTGGGGCGCTTTACCGATCGCAAGCCTCTGCCCTATTCCCTACCTATCGGGATGAGTTTCACCTGCGCTGGGCTTTTGCTGCTGTCACAGGCCTGGAGCTTTCCTCTGGTCGTGCTGGCCGCCACTCTTGTGGGGGCCGGGTCTTCAGTATTTCACCCAGAGTCCTCGCGGGTAGCACGCATGGCGTCTGCCGGCCACCATGGTTTGGCCCAGTCCATCTTCCAGGTGGGTGGCAATATAGGTTCGTCTATTGGCCCCTTGTTGGCCGCCCTTTTGATTGTGCCCCGTGGGCAAGGTAGCGTGGCCTGGGTGTCCCTGGCTGCGCTGCTGGGCATCTGCATCCTGATTGGTGTCAGCCGCTGGTATGCGGCCAACCTGACGTCTGTGCGGGGGCGCAGCTCTTTGGGCAAGGTAGATAACGGTCTGGCTGATCGTCAGGTGCGTGGTGCGCTGATGATTTTGCTCTTGCTGATTTTCAGCAAGTATTTTTATCTGGCCGGTCTCAACAGCTATTTCACATTTTTCCTGATAGATCGTTTTGGGCTGGATATCCAGCAAGCCCAGTATTCTCTATTTGTGTTTCTGGCCGGGGTGGCTACGGGTACGCTGGTGGGTGGCCCGGTCGGAGACCGCATTGGCCGCAAGCGTGTCATCTGGGGTTCAATTCTTGGCACGGCGCCGTTTTCTTTGGCCTTGCCATACGTCAACCTGCAATGGACCCTGATCCTGGTGTTTTGCGCAGGTGTCATGATTGCTTCCGCATTTCCGGCCATTATTGTTTATGCGCAAGAGTTGATGCCGGGCAAAACCGGCACTGTATCCGGGCTGTTTTATGGCCTGGCCTTTGGCATGGCTGGTATTGGTGCAGCGGTGCTGGGCAAGCTGGCTGATCTCACCAGCATTGCATTTGTGTATCACTTGTGTGCCTATCTGCCCCTGCTGGGCCTGGCCGCGTTTTTCCTGCCAGATATGAGGCGCCAATCTGCATGAGGTCTGACCACACCCAAAAGCTCCTGGGCCGTGTGCTGGTGGCGGCCGCACTGCTTTTGCTTGCGTTTAATCTGAGGCCTCTTTTTTCCAGTACAGCAGTGCTGTTGCCGGATATCATCCGCGGCCTGCACTTAAGTGCTGCAACGGCCGGGTATCTCACCACCTTGCCGGTGTTGTGCATGGGTGTTTTCGCACCGCTTGCTCCACGCATCGCCCAGCGCATTGGGGTCGAGCGCACGTTGCTGCTGGTGTTGGCACTGATAACACTGGGGGTTGGCCTGCGTGGTTTTGTCAGCACCAGTGTTCTGTTTCTGGGCACCGGCCTGGCAGGCGCCGGTATTGCGGTTGGCAATGTGCTGTTGCCTAGCCTGATCAAGCGTGATTTTGCCGACAAAGCTGCTCTGATGACAGGTCTGTATACCACTTCGCTGGTTGGCGGCGCGTCGCTGGCAGCAGCCAGCACTTTGCCATTGGCGCAATGGTTCGGAGAGCACTGGTCCTGGGGGCTGGCCTTTTGGGCAGTGCCTGCATTGTTGGCTACCCTGGTGTGGTCACCCGTCGCCATTCGGGCAGGCGGGCGCTCATCCAATGGGCGCCATATTTTGCCGATCAAAGGCTTGTACCGAGATCCCCTGGCATGGGCCGTGACGCTGTTCATGGGTTTGCAGTCCGCCCTGGCGTATTGCGTACTGGGCTGGATGGCGCCTATTTTGCGCGCAGGCGGACTCAGCGGCACGGAGGCCGGCTTGGTTACCTCGGTGTCTTTACTTCTGCAGGTAGTGTCTTGTCTGGTCACACCGTGGTTGGCCATGCGGTTTCACAGCCAGCGTGGTTTGGCCGTATGGCTTACCTCTCTGGCAACGCTTGGCCTCATGGGCATGGTGCTGGGCCCACGCTGGGCAATCTGGCCGCTAGCTGTATTGCAGGGGCTGGGGCAAGGTGGCTTGTTTGCACTGGCTTTGATGTTTATTGTCTTGCGCTCGCGCGATGCCAATGTGGCCGCCCATTTGTCCAGTATGTCGCAAGCCACTGGCTACATACTGGCAGCCAGCGGGCCGCTGTTGGTGGGTGCCTTATTTGCCTGGACAGGGTCTTTTCAGGTAACCAGCGCCCTGTTTGCGTTTCTTGGGCTTACGTCCGGCCTGGCCGGCTGGTATGCAGGCCGCCCGGCGTATGTGAAGGCAGTGGCTGTGGCATCATCGGCCGATGATGCCTAGCTTGGCACACTGGCGCCCAACAAAAAGGCCTGCAAAATCAAATTGCAGGCCTTTTTGTTGGGGACCCAAAAGCACACACTGTAAATATGCTTACAGGGTGGCTTTTGAGAACACCAGTGTTGCGTTGGTACCGCCAAAGCCAAAGCTGTTGGACAGCGCTGTTTGGATATTTGCGTGGGTGACAGTTTCGCGCAGGATGTTCATCCCTTCGGCAGCTGCATCAAGAGTATCGATGTTGGCTGATGCAGCCACAAAGCCATGTTTCATCATGAGCAGTGTGTAGACGGCTTCGTTGACGCCCGCAGCGCCCAGCGCATGGCCCGACAAGGACTTGGTGGAGGCAATCAAGGGCTGCTTGTTGCCAAATACAGCCCGAATGGCCTCGAGCTCTTTGACATCGCCGACTGGTGTACTGGTGCCATGTGTGTTGATGTAGTCGATCGGGCCCTGAACACCTTCGAGGGCCTGGCGCATGCAGCGCTCGGCGCCTTCGCCGGACGGTGCCACCATGTCGTAGCCGTCGGAGGTTGCGCCATATCCGATGATTTCGGCCAGGATGTTGGCACCCCGTGCCTTGGCGTGTTCGTATTCTTCGACCACCAGAATCCCGCCGCCTCCGGAGATGACGAAGCCGTCACGATCTGCATCATAGGTGCGGGAGGCGCGATCAGGGGTGTCGTTGTAGCGTGTGGACAGCGCCCCCATGGCATCGAACATGAAGGAAAGCGACCAATGTTCTTCTTCGGCACCGCCCGCAAACACGATGTCTTGCTTGCCCAGCTGGATTTGCTCGACCGCATTGCCGATGCAATGCGCGCTGGTGGAGCATGCAGAACTGATTGAGTAGTTGACACCCTTGATCTGGGCGCCCGTGGCCAGGCAGGCTGAGACTCCGCTGGCCATTGCCTTGGTAACCATATAGGGACCAACACGGCGAACGCCTTTGTCGCGGAGCGTCTGGATGCCCTCGAGAATAGCGGAGTGAGAGGCTCCGCCAGCGCCGACGATAAGGCCTGTGCGCGGATTGGATACCTGGTCGGCAGACAAACCAGCGTCCTGAATGGCCTCTTGCATGGCCAGCCAGGCGTAGGCATGGCCATCAGCCATGAATCGGCTGAGCTTGCGGTCGATCTGACTCAGTGCATCCAGATGCACGGACCCCGCCACATGGGAGCGCAGGCCTTGTTCGGCGTACTCTGGTTGGTAGGTAATACCGGAACGACCGGTGCGTAGGCTGTCGAGAACCTCGGACTGGTTGTTGCCCAGGCTGGATACGATGCCCATGCCGGTGACGACCACACGACGCATAATCGGGCCTCCTAGAAGTTGTCTGTACGGGTGAACAGACCCACCCGCAAATCATGAGCCACATAGATTTCGTGGCCATCGACTTCCATCCGAGCATCTGCGATGCCCATGACGAGCTTGCGCATCATGACGCGTTTCATATCGATGTGATAGCGTACCTGGTGGGCTGTAGGCAATACCTGACCGGTGAATTTGACTTCACCCACGCCCAGTGCTCGACCACGCCCCTGGCCACCACAGCAGCCGAGGAAAAACCCTACCAGTTGCCACATGGCATCCAGACCCAGGCACCCGGGCATGACGGGGTCTCCCTGGAAATGGCAGCCGAAAAACCAGAGGTCAGGACGGATATCGAGCTCGGCGATGATTTCGCCTTTGCCATGTGAGCCGCCATGATCGTCGATGTGGGCGATTCGGTCGCACATCAACATGGGTGGCAAGGGCAACTGCGCATTGCCCGGGCCAAAAAGTTCTCCGCGCCCGCAAGCCAGCAGTTCTTCGTAGCTGTAGCTGTTTTTTTCCATGATGCCCCGTTTGAAAACCGGTGTGCCCGACGCCCTGAAAAATATCAGAACGCAAGCCTTCTAAGTAGGTAAGCCTAACAGTATAACCCGAGCATTCCGTGCTGTTATCCGGGTCATGGGTGACGGGCAGGAACTATTGACGAGCCTAGGGTGCGGTGTACCAAACGATGATCGTATCGCGCACGAACACGGGTGGATGATCGTTTCCCCACCCCAATACCTTGTGTACCAGCCGCCAGGGCCCCGTGGCCGCTTGCCCATCGAACCGGCCTGTGTTGATGTGTGAGCCTTGCAGCGGCACACACGGCCCGCCAGTAAGCCCATGGCAAAGCTGGGTGGAGATCTGCGCCGTGCTGTCAAACCGGCGTGCAGCATACACATGCGTGACCACTGCATTGACAGGCATATTGAGTTGCACGGCTGCGTCTGGCTTGAAGACCACCGATACCGGCCGCCCAACCGTGTGCAAGGCCTCGCTGGTGCGATCCTGCGTCCAGGCAGGGTTGCCAGCCATGGCATGGCCCGAGCCCAGCAAGCAGGCAGCCAAAGTGACTGCCGCACGATGCACCCAATGCGGATGGATTCTGTACAGAGATTTCATGGGGCGAGTATATTGCGGCTCATGTGTATCGCCTATCTTTCTTTGGGGCACCCCGAATGGCCGGTGCTGGTTGCAGCCAATAGAGACGAGTTCCATGCACGTCCCACCCGTGCCGCTGGGCCCTGGCCCGGGCATCCGGAGCTGCTTGCAGGCCAGGACCTGCAAGCAGGGGGTACTTGGTTGGGGTGTGCCGCGGGTGGTCGTTATGCCTTGCTGACCAATTACCGTGAGCCTGGCACTCCCGCGCCAGACAACGCCATTTCCCGTGGCGTGCTGGTGCGCGATTTTTTACTGGGCAAGCAGACGCCCGAGGCCTATGGCCAAGAGATTTTGACGCACCAGCAGCGGTGGGCAGGTTTTAATCTGATCATCGGCGACCTGGCCAGCAGCTGGTATCTCAGCAACAGGGATGCTGTTGCGGGCCCTCACCGGATTGCGCCTGGTACCCATGTCTTGTCCAACCACCTGCTGGATACTGCCTGGCCCAAGGTGCGACGCTTGCAGGGCACGCTGGATGTCTGGCCCGCAGAGCAATGGGCCACAGCGCCTGAAGAGGTTTTTGTTCGTCTGCATGACGTCACCCAGGCGTCGCCCACGCAATTGCCTGTCACCGGCCTGAGCCAGGAAATGGAGCAACTGTTGAGCAGTCCGTTTATCGTCAGCCCCAAATATGGCACGCGCTGCTCCAGCGTGATTGCCATCCATGCAAGTGGCGCTACGGTGCTGTGCGAGCAAAGCTATGATCCGGCCGGCCAAGCAACAGATCGGCACGACTGGCGTTTGCCTCGTTAAAATAGCTTTTTATTACTTCATAGGACACTCTCATGAGCTCTGGCCTTGCAAGCCAAATTACGGAATCCGTCAAATCTGCCATGCGCGCGCACGATTCCGTACGATTGGGGACGTTGCGCCTGCTGCAGGCGGCGATCAAGCAAAAAATGGTAGATGAACGCATTGAGCCCGATGATGCCATGATCATTGCCATCATCGAAAAACAAGCCAAGCAGCGGCGAGAATCCATTGCGGCCTTCGACTCCGCCGGCCGTACCGATAGCGCCAACCAAGAGCGCGCCGAACTCGATATCCTGAAAGAATTTTTGCCTCAGGAAGCCAGCGAAGAAGAAATCTCTGCCGCCATCGAAGCCGCTGTGGCTGTGGTTGCCGGAAAAGGGCTGCAAGGAGGCGCCGCCATGGGTGCCATCATGGGCCAGCTTAAAACCGCACTGGCGGGCCGTGCCGATATGTCGGCCGTGTCGGCCAAAGTAAAATCGCGCCTCGCTGCTTAGACCGTTAAAAGCCTCAAGCCAGCGAGAGTGCTTCGGTGCACGGGCGCAAGGTAAGGCCCTCCCGGGCCCGCTCAACCAGATCCGGGTTACATACAAATGCCCGGCCAAAGGCCACTGCATCACCCTCACGGGCTTGCATGGCCTGCTGGGCAGAAAGCAGGTCGTACCCTTCATTGAGAATCAAGGCGCCACTGAACGCATGACGAATCGTTGGAGTCAATGCGTCGCTGCCGGGGCGTTCGCGTACGCAGACAAATGCAGCCCGGCGGTTGCCCAACGCTTGACCCACATGGCGATACAGGGCAACCGGGTTGGAGTCCTGCATATCGTGGCGATCTCCACGGGGAGATAAATGAACGCCTACCCTCCCCGCACCCCAGACGCCGATGCAGGTGTCCACGATCTGAAGCAGGAAACGGCTGCGGTTAACCAAAGAACCGCCATATTCGTCCTGTCTGCAGTTGGAACCGTCATGCAGGAACTGGTCGATCAGGTAGCCGTCTCCTGCATGAATCTCAACACCGTCAAACTCGGCCTGACGGGCATATCGGGCAGCCTGGTCAAAATCGGCCACGATACGCTGGATTTCGCTGATGTGCAGGCTGCGGGGTACGACGTAGTTTGGGCAGCGCTCTGTATGCTGTGCCTTTGGATCCTGATCACGGCACGGGATGGCGCTAGGCGCCACAGGCATTTCTCCGGACAAATACTCGGGATCCGATACCCTGCCCGCATGCCATAGCCGTAAAAATATTCGCCCGCCGCGCTCGTGCACGGCCTGGGTAACCCGGCGCCACCCTTGTACCTGGGCAGAATTCCAGATTCCGGGCATGTCGGGATAGCCGATGCCCAGTGGTGAGACCGAGGCGGCTTCGGTGACGATTAAACCTGCGCTGGCGCGTTGCGCGTAATAGGTGCGCAGTATGTCATTGGGTATCCGCCCCTGTGCGGGCCGAATGCTGGCAGACGGCGCCATGACGATGCGATTGCGAAGCAACACATCGCCCAACTGCAGTGGATCAAGCAAACTTGTCATATCATGCGATTAGTACGACGAGACCAGAGTCGCGACACAGTTTGCTGCAACGCACCATCCGGACATCAAAAGTTTTTAAAAATCTATCAGGGTTTTTACCAGATTTTTGTAATAATGGCCATCCCCGTGGGATGTCACCATAACTCAAGCACCGCTCATCAACAGGAGACCCATGGGACAATTTGCCGTCATCGGATTAGGGCTGTTTGGTGCAGCTACATCCCTCGAACTCATGCGTCTGGGGCATTCTGTTTTGGGAATCGACCAGGACAGTAAGGTGGTCGACCTTCAGGCTGACAAACTTACACGCGCGGCCATTGCCGATGTCACTGATCGTAATGCCCTGGCCGAGCTGGGCCTTGAACAATATGACGTCGTGCTGGTCGCCATCGGGGCTGATCTCCAGGCTAGTCTGGTGTGTACCGTGCACCTGAAATCCCTGGGGGTACACGAAGTCTGGGTCAAGGCTACCTCTCGTGCGCATCATCTGATCCTGACCAAGCTGGGCGTCAGCCGGGTGATTCATCCCGAAGAAGAAATGGGTATCCGGATCGCTCAGGTGCTCAGCTATCCCATGGTCAACGACTACATTGCCCTGGGCAACGGTGATTTTGTGGTTGAGCTCGAAGCGAGTGAGCATCTGGATGGCCGGACCTTGGGAGATGCCCTGACCACAGACCCTCCCGACCAGATCCGTGCCTTGCTGGTCAAGCGCAAGGGCGAAACAACGCTCGAGCCACCGGAACAGTTCATGCTTCGTACCAAAGATACGCTGATCCTCTTTGGGCCATTGCAGCAGCTTAAGCTGGCTGCGCCCAAATTGCGCTGAGGCTGTTTTCTTATATGGCACGCTTTACTATCCATCCGTTCCGGGCGTATCGGCGTGCCCGGCATACCGGACAGTTGCAAGCCAGCCCGCCGGCAGTGCTGACCGGCAGTTTTTTGTTGTTGATCCTGCTGGGTACTGCCCTGCTCCTCTTGCCAGCGGCACAGGCTCGGCCCATCAGTTTCTTTCAGGCTTTGTTTACCGCAGCGTCTTCGGTCACGGTCACTGGTCTGACGGTGATCGACCTCACAACAGACCTCACGATACTGGGGCAAGGCATTGTGCTGGTTCTCGTGCAAATTGGCGGAATCGGGTTTGTCACCTTTGCCATTGTGGCCTCCTTGACGCTAGGCAAGCGGCTAAGCTTGCGCTATCAAGCGCTGGCACTTGAGGCATTCAACCAGACCAGCGTGGCACGTATCGGCCATACCGCTGCGACGGTTATCAAATTTACACTGGCGATTGAGGCGGCGGCCATTCTGGTTCTTACCCTCTGGTGGTGGCGCAATGATTCACTTTCCCATGCGTTTCCGATGGCAGTGTTTCATGCCGTGTCAGCATTCAATAATGCCGGTATTACGCTGTTTTCCGACAGCCTCGAGCGTTTTGTGGGTGATCCTGTCACCACATTCGTAATAACCGGCTGCATTATTCTGGGTGGTATTGGCTTTAGTGTATTGGCTGATATTTATCAGAAGCGTGCGTGGCAATCACTCGCGTATTACACCCGCATCATGCTGATTGCCACGCTGGTGCTCAACCTCAGTGCATGGGCCCTGTTTTGGCTGATCGAATCTCAAAATGCAGCCACACTGGGCGGTATGCCACTGGCGAGCCAGGGGCTGGCTGCCTGGACACAAGTGGTTGGGGCGCGTACAGCAGGTTTTGCCAGTATGGACGTCAGTCAGTTGCGTGACAGTACACGCTTTTTATTGGTGATCCTGATGTTTATCGGCGGTGGATCCTTGTCTACTGCCAGCGGCATCAAACTGGGCACTTTTATTATTCTCATTGCAGTGGTGCGTGCATATGTGCTGCAACGCAAAGAAATCGTACTGATGCATCGGCGGATTGCTCCGGAAGCCGTGCACAAGGCGCTGGCCCTGCTCATGGTATCGGGCACCCTGGTGTGTGCCGGGGTCTTTTTGCTCAGTCTGCTCGAACATCAGCCTTTTATGACGATTTTGATGGAGGTAATGGCTGCCTTTAGCACCACGGGCCTGAGTCCTGATCTTACCCATACCCTCAGTCTGCCTGGCCAAGTCCTTCTTATGGTGCTGATGTTTATTGGGCGAGTGGGACCCTTGACGCTGGTGTACAGCCTGGGTACTCAGCGAAACAGCCGTGTCCGCTATCCGGAAGGCACCATCCAGATTGGTTGATCTCACACCCGCGGCTAAGCGAGGCTGGCGTTGATGTACTACTATTGCGGTTTCCGGAACCCGTCAAATAAGGATGCTGTCCATGGTGACCTCCATTGCACGAAAGGCGCTGTTGTGCGCCGCGCTGGGCCTTGCGGGCCTGGCCACTGCTGCCTCGGCAGCCACCCTGAAAATCGGTACCGAAGGTGGGTATCCGCCCTGGAGCATGGTGGATGCTCAGGGCAAGGTTACGGGCTTTGATGCTGATGTCGGGCACGCACTGTGCAAGAAGCTGGACATGAAATGCCGGTTTGTGGTGCAAGCTTTCGACAGCCTGATCCCCGCTCTTGAAGCCGAGCGCTTTGATCTGGTGATTTCGGGTATGTCCGTCACGGCCGAGCGTTCTAAGGTGATTTCCTTTAGCATTCCCTACGCCACCGAAGACTCTGCATTTGTCCTGCCCGCAGGCAGCCCCCTGTTAAAGGCGGCAGACCAGAAAACATTGTTGCAAGGTTTGGCCGGCAAGACGGTGGGCGTGCAAAGTGGCACTACTCAGGGGGCATTTTTGCAAAAATATGCACCCGACCTGAAACTGAAAACGTATGAAACGCAAGACCAGATGCAGATGGATCTTTCTGCTGATCGGTTGGATGCGACGTTCTCAGAGGTTACGCCTCAAAGCCAGTTCCTCAGCACCAGTGGCAAAGGCAAATTTGCGCTGGCCGATTACGTTGTCAAAAGCAGTGCCGATCCTGATATTCTGGGCCTGGGTATTGGCGCCGGCATCAACAAGAAAAACACCGGACTCAAAACCAAGGTTGACAAAGCCTTGTGTGAGCTGATCCAGGACGGTACCCTCAAGACGTCCAGCGAGAAATGGTTTGGCGTCGATCTGTCCAACTACGCCGCCTGCAAGTAAACTTCTGTCTTGTTATTTCCGCCTTGGGCTTGTCACGCACCGATTGTGTGACAGCCCAAGGCCGGTTTCTTTTTTGGCACCCTTCTTCAAGGTGCCTAAAGTTCCATCCAAGGCCGCCGGGCCTGCTATTTCATGAACGCTTCCCTGACCGAGATCCTGAGCGCTGGCTGGGGCACCATGCTGTTGCGCGGTGCCGGTATGACAGTGTTCATCAGTGTATGCGGGATCATGCTGGGAATGGCCATCGGCATCTCCGGTGCGGCACTGAAATCTGGAGGCCACTGGCTGGCGCGCAGCCTGATCAGCCTGTATACCTTGCTGGTACGTAGTGTCCCCGAGCTTCTGATCATTTATCTGCTTTTTTTTGGTACGGTACAGCCCGCTGCCGATCTGGCTGATTGGCTCGAGTGGGACGACCTGATGAGCAAGGTTTTCCCCATGCTCGTGGGGATTCTTGCCATTGGCCTGATCTCGGGCTCATATAGCGTTGAAGTGTTTCGCGGAGCGTTCAAAGCCATCGACAGTGGTCAGATCGAAGCAGCCCGTGCCATTGGCATGAGCCGCCCCCAGGTATTGCGGCGCATTACCTTGCCTCAGTTATTTTGGTATGCGCTGCCGGGGGCCAATAATGTGTGGCAAAACGCCCTTAAGGACACGGCCTTGATCTCTCTGGTGGGCTTGGTCGAACTCATGCGGGCGGCCGTGCTGGGTTCTGCTGCCACTCGGGCGCCGCTTACCTTATATTTGCTGGCAGGAATCCTCTACTTCCTGATCGGTGTATGCAGTCAGGCCATTTTTGTCTGGGCTGAGCGCCGTTTTGGGCGCGGCATGCAAGGAGCCCGCAGATGATTGAACTTATGCAAAAAGCATTTCCTGTTCTCATCGACGGGTTTTGGATCACCTTGCGGATTGGTTTGTTCTCCATTGTGTTTGCTTCTTTGCTGGGCTTGGGCAGCGCCCTGATGCGCAGTGCAAACAATCGCCTGGTTGCGGGCATCGCTTTTCTGTACAGCACCATATTTCGCGGCACGCCACTATTAATCCAATTGTTTCTGCTGTACTACGGTATTGGCACGCTTGGCTTCGTGCACGATCAATCCTGGTTATGGTGGCTTTTCAGCGATGGTGCACGTTGTGCCATCCTGGCGATCAGCCTCAATAGTGGTGCCTATATGGGCGAAGCTATCCGCGGAGGCTTGCAATCTGTAGCCAGCGGCCAGATTGATGCTGCGTTATCGTGTGGCATGACCCGTCTTCAGGTGTTTCGTCGCATCCGGTTTCCCTTGGCAATCCGCCAGGCGTTTCCCGCCTACAGCAACGAACTGGTCCTGGCCATCAAAGGCACCAGCCTGGCTTCTACGATTGCCGTGATGGAACTCACGGGAATGGCGCGGCGTCTGATGAGCCAAAGCTACCTGATCGTCGAAACCTTTATTATCGCGGGCCTGCTGTACTTGATGATCAACGTCACCCTGCTGGGATGCGCGTGGTTGTTCGAGCGCAGCCTCAAACTTCAGGTGAGGTCTTCATGATGCGATATTGCTTTCGATCCAGCGTAACCGTTTGTGTGGCGATGGCGGGATGCCTGGTGGCGCCCCTTGCCGCAGTTGCCAGTGGCACTGCCGTGGTGCAGACACGGCAGGATACGGCCACGTTGTCGTGGCAAACTGACGGTCCTGTGCGCCTGGGGCGTCAAGGCCAGAAGGACTACGTTGTCGTGCGTGACGGCAAACCGTACACAGTTACATACAAGATGGGCGGCCCCGTGGTGATGGAAATAGGTGGGCTGGTGCAAGGCCTCAGCGCACTGACGCAGTCACAAGGTCAATACACACTGCCCGATCACGTCAATTCGGTGCGTGATCTGCATAAAACCGAGACCATCGCAAGTATTCAGGGGCACGTATATCAGCTGAACTACACTGACACACAGGGCAAGGCGCATGTCACCGATGCTGTCTTAACGGAGCAGGCGGCCGTTGTTGACATGACCACGACCTACCTGCACACCTTGCGGGCCCTGATGAGCTCGGACAGCGCCCAGCGGCTGGCCAGCGCCCTACCCGCGCAGCGTCGTGGCATTTTGCGCATTGGGCAGGATTTCACCTTGCAATCAATTTCCACGCAAACGCCGCCGGCCAGCCAATTTGCGCTGCCGGCAAAGCCTACCAATTTGCAAAACCTACTTGAGGGGCTGCAAGGTCTGACAGGACTACCAAAGCACTGAGATGCCTGATACACACGCAGCGCCCATTCACCGGGTTCCGGCCTTCATTACCGTTGCCCTGGCATTGATCATGACATCGGTGGATTCAACAATTGTCGCCACTGTTTTGCATGAGCTGCAACAGGGCCTGAACACCTCTATCAACTGGGCCGGCTGGACACTCACTGCGTTTGCGTTTGGTTTTGTGCTGATGCTGCCCGTTGCCGGCAAGCTCAGCGAGCGTCTGGGCCGCCGGCGTGTGTTTCTTATCTCAATCAGCGTATTTACGGCGGCTTCGCTGCTTTGTGGGCTCGTCAACAATATCGCAGCCCTGATTGTGTTGCGCGTCCTGCAGGCGGCCGGCGGAGCGGGCATCACCCCCTCCGCCACAGGCATTGTTGTTGATTACTTTGGTAATAGCCGCGATCGCGCGGTGAGCCTGTTTGGCAGCATTTTTCCCATTGGGGCCATGATCGGGCCCGTTTTTGGTGGGCTGTTTGTCACCTACTGGAATTGGCGCGGTGTATTTTTTGTCAATGTGCCCATTGGTCTGCTGATACTGTGGATGACCCTGCGCTATATTCCGCCAGACGCACCCCGAAGCCAGCGCCCTGATGCTCGTATGGACTACCCGGGCATTACCTATGTTGGCGTGTGTTTGCTGGCCGGCATGTTGGCGGCCAGTTTTCTGGGAGAACATAATGTGCCGTTTGGTTCACCACGCATTTTGATCCCGGCAGTACTGGCTTTGTTGGCTGGCTGGCTGTTTTTCCGGCATATCCGTCGCAGTGATCATCCTTTTATTGCTCCTCCACTGATTTACGGGCCTGGCTTTGGGGTTGTGAATCTGATCAACGTGCTCTACGGCGGCATCACGATCGGTGCGGTAGCGCTGATTCCCCTATATGCCACCAACCGGTATGGCTTAAGTGCCCTGCAAGCTGGCTCTTTGCTGGTCTCTCAAGGCATGGCGGCTATTGCGTTCTCACTGGCATGCACGATGGCCATCCGCCGTACCGGATATCGTGTTCCTTTGTATATTGGCGCCAGCCTGATCAGCCTGGGGATGCTGCTGGTGGCTTTGCCGCCCTGGTTTGGCCTATCACCTTTTGCCTGGCTGATGGCCGCCACATTTTTGCTGGGGATGGGTACCGGCACAGTGAACCCCGCCAGTAGAAACGCTGGCTTGCAGTTGGCGCCAAAATCCGCAGCCATGCTGGCAGCCATCAGAACGCTGTCCATTCAGGTAGGCACCATCACTTTTATTTCGATTGTCACCATGGTGCTGTCGGTATCCTCCGACCCTGGCATCAGCCAGGCCTGGCTCTATGGCTTCTGGGCAGTGCTGGTGGCGGCATCAATGCGGCTTATTGTGTCGGTGCCTGAGCACCATGGTGCCTGGTAAGCGCTGCTTTTTACAGCCTACCTTGAAATGAAACATTGGCGTCGTGCTTTACCCCTGCTCAAGTAGGCATACTCGTGCCTATGCTGCGTTGGGCTGGCATCATATCGACTTTCTCCTCTTTTGTGGTTTGCACCATGAGACACCCTCTTTCAGTTGCCCGCCTGGCGCTGTTCGCCGCCGCGTTGACGTGCGCCCTGGCGCCTGCGCAGGCAGCCGGTATTTCAGATAACGTTATCCGCATCGGCTTCATTACCGACATGTCGGGTGTTTATGCCGATGGAGACGGGCCCGGAGGCGCACATGCCATCCGTATGGCTATCGCGGATGCCGGTGGCCAGATAAATGGCCACCCTGTCGAGCTTTTGGTAGCCGATAGTCGCAACAAGGCGGATGTGTCCTCTGCCCTGGCCCGCGATTGGTTTGATAACCAGAAACTGGATTTGCTGATTGGCGGAACAAGCTCTGCCGCCAGCCTGGCGATGTCTGCGGTGGCTGCCGAAAAGAAAAGGCCTTTCATTACCTCCGGGGCAGGTTCTTCGGCTTTCACCAACGACCAATGCAACCCCTATACCATTCAGTACACGTATTCCACGCGTGGCCTGGCCCGCGGGACGGGCGCTGCGGTGGTTCGTGAGGGTGGATCCTCCTGGTTTTTCCTCACCACCGATTACACCTTTGGCCATGAGCTCGAGCACGATACGGCTGCCGTGGTCAAAGCCTCGGGTGGAACCGTGTTGGGGTCGGTCCGTACACCACTGGGCACCCCAGATTTTTCCTCATTTCTGTTGCAAGCCCAAAACTCCGGAGCCAAAGTCCTGGCCCTGGCAAATGCCACGGCAGATTTTGTCAATTCCTTAAAAACAGCCGTCGAGTTTGGCCTGACCCGTACCATGATTCCAGTGGGGCTGACGGCTACTTTGCTGGATATCCATGCGCTGGGCCTGGAGGTTACCCAGGGCATGTATTTCACGGTGCCGTGGTACTGGAACAAAAATCCGGACTCTGAAGCGTGGTCGAAGCGCTACCTGAAGGATATCGGGCGCATGCCCACCTATGGCCAGGCCGGTGATTACTCCGCAGCCACAAGCTATCTCAAGGCGGTGAGCCAAACAGGCACCGATGACGCCGACACCATCATGGCGTGGCTCAAATCGCATCCCGTAAACGACTTTTTTGTTGATCATGGGGTCATCCGCGCCGATGGCCGGATGATGAACGACATGACACTGCTGCGGGTGAAAACCCCGGCTGAAAGCACAGGTCCCTGGGATCTTCATAAAGTAGCGGCAGTCATCCCCGCTGAAACTGCTTATGGCACGCTGGACGAGTCCACCTGCCCGATGCTAAAAACAGCCGCCAAAGCGCAATAAAGGCTCGGTCGACGCGCCATCATGGCCTGCCCGGTGATATCGTAAGCTGTCTGCTTCGTGCTTCTCGATATCAAGGTCACTACCATGCTTGCCTACTTTGCCCAGATTCGACACAACGCCCTCCAGATCCAGCCACAGCAAGTATCCACGCCTGCGCCCGGCCCACAGCAATTATTGGTGCGGGTACGTGCAGCAGGCTTGAACCGCGGTGAAATCCTGGCACTGCGTCAATCTGCATCTCGGCAACCCAAGCCTTTGGGTGCCGAGGCTGCGGGCGAGATCCTGCAACTGGGCTCGGATTGCGCTGGATTCAATCTAGGCGACCGGGTGATGGGGCGCTGCCATGGGGCCTTTGCCGATGCTGTCCTGATGGATGTTCAGGATGCCATGAAGGTACCCGACACCTTGTCCTGGGTGCAGGCAGGCGCCCTGCCGATCAGCACGCAGGTGGTACACGATATGTTGATTGGCCAAGGGCACCTTGCTGCGGATGAGTGGCTGCTGATTACCGGTGTGGCATCTGGTGTAGGCGTAGCGGCATTGCAGCTGGCCAAATCACTGGGCGCCCGTGTAATCGGTACGTCAGGATCCTCAGACAAATTGGCGGCTCTTCAACCCCTGGGGCTTGATCTCGGGATCGCAACGCGCCGCACTGATTTTGATGACACCGTGCTGGCCGCCACCGACGGCCAGGGCGTCAACTTGGTGGTCAATATTGTAGGGGCCTCGATGCTGCCCACCTGCATACGTGCACTGGCGTTTCAGGGCCGTCTGGCGATGGTGGGTTATATGGATGACGAGCACGAGGCCATGCTGGACATCCGCGCGGTACATAGCCAGCGGCTGCACCTGTTTGGGGTGTCCAGCAAGCGTCTCAGCCCATCTCAACGGCACCGTATTGTCCAGGGGGTCGTCGGCGATATCCTGCCCCGGATGGCCGATCCGGCCATGCAGCCACTCATTGACCGTGTCTACCCCATGTCCCAATTGGCCGAAGCCCTGGAGCGTATGGAAGCCAACGCCCAGGTAGGAAAAATCGTGATGCGTGGCCTGGATTAGAAAGAGTCCTGCACCAACGGCGTCATGGCTGCTGCGCAGTGACGTCCTTTTGCATGCGCTGAACATCTGCGGGCCAGGTGCTCTTGATGTAGGTCAGTACCGCGACGATCTGGTTGTCGTTTAGCACACCGCCAAAGGCTGGCATATTGCTTTGATAACCGGGCGGTGCCGTACGCCCGGGCACCAGGCCGTGTTTGACGAGATCAAACAGCACAGCGTCGGGATGGTGCCAGGTGTGTCCCGTCTGATCGTGTGGTGGCGCTGGCAATCGCCCGTTGGCCATGCGCTCGTGCCAGTTTGGCTGGCCTTGCAACATTGCGCCATGGCAAGCTGCACAGCTGCTAGTGTAGATCGCTTGACCCTGGACGATCAGATCCTGGTCTGTGGCATTGATCAGCGTTTTGTGTGACGCCCCGCCGGCAAGAAATACGTAGGCGCCAATACCCCCGCCGGCAACAACAATTGCGGCCGTAGCCCATACTTTGGAAAAACGTGTCATTGGCACGAATCATCACCTGCCGTGTTAAGAGTTGGGGCACAAGCTTAATGCTTACCATAGTGGGAAGGTCAAGGCACTGCCCCAGTCATTCAACCTGCTTAAAACGTCAGTTCGCACGCTCCACCAACGCACGCCTGGCTGGCCAACTGATCCGCATCCGTGTAGCGAGGCTCGCCCAACCTTTGGGCAAAATCGATAGGAGCCAGGGTATTGAGTATGCTGTGCCATTTGTGCAAGTTATGGCAATCTTTCAGGCAAAACGAAGTTTGCAGAATATCGCCACCAAAGTAGTTGTGCGCAAATTTCTCAAAACGGCGAACCCAATCGCGTTTCAGCAAATCGCTGGCATTATCGGACAGCGTCAGGCCCTGCCCAAGGGCAGTGTCGCAGGCCAGCCAGATATTATCGTTAAAGGCGTGCAGTCCATCGACGATCAGCCCCGAGGCGAACATGGCCCCCTGGCCGTAACGGGCCGTGATCTGTTCAGCTGTATGGATTTGCGTAAACGGGGCTTGTGGGTAGGCCCGATCGCCATGCTGCGCCAGTAGCGACACACCCGCAAACCACTGGCGATTATCAAACAAATATTGTTCAAGCTGGTCCCAGTCGTCTACGGTGACGGTATTGGACACGTTATGCCGCAAGCCCGGTTCTCGGCAGAGTGCTGGATCGGTGCCCTGGGCAACCCAGCTGCGCTGTACTTTTTTTACGTATTCCAGCTGCTGTATGCCCAGTAGTTGATCTTTGAATAAAGAGCCCACCTTGGGGATCATGGGAAACGCCACGACGATATCCTGTTGATTCCAGACGGATGCCTCGCACATTGTGGGGTTTTCTTGCTGCAGCAGCCGGGCCACTTCGTCCATGCTGTTCATCTGCACATGCCGCAGGTAGCGTGGTGCGTGTTCGCCATGGATACCCGAGGCCGTGCCCAACAGCACCGAAGCGTTGCCGCTGGGCTTGACGCAGGTGGTGCGGGCCGCAGGCCGTATCCCCAACAGGCCCGCAACCTGCCGGTTGGTGGCGCGTACCAGGTCGGCGCCTTCGCGCAGCAGATCTTCATCGAACAACACCTTGGGGTTGTTCATCCAGCCCGTGATGGAAACCCCGATCAGGGCCTCGCGTTCGGTGATCTGGCACGAGGCATCGTCCAGGTAATGGAAATCGGTATACCCAGCTTGCAGGGTACCCAAGACGGATGCAGCCTGGCACGCCTGCAGGAAGATTTCGCGGGTGGTGCAAGCGGCGCCGTTGATTTCAGACAGGTTGCAGAACTGAAAGCCGGATCGGCCATCCTCTGCTACCGGATACAAGCCGATTTCCACGCAGGGGTTAAAGCCAAAATCCAGGTTATCGGTAAATACAAAGCCTGGTTCGCCGTAATCGCGCACCGAGCGCATGATGCGTGCCCACTCGGCTCGAGTGAGTTGGTCGCGCTGGATAATGACCGAATTATTGCTACGCCCGCGCTGTGGATTATCCACATACCAGTTGCCCGTTTTGGCCGCCAGCATGGCTTCGTCGTTTTTATCAAACAGGCAGATGGTGGCGGAACGCCGCACCCCGCCAGACAACACCGCATCGGCCATGTGCATGACAAAGTCGTACACCACAATGGGAGACAGCACCTGTTGCCCTTGAGCCAGTACGCCTTCAATCAGGGCTTCGCAGCGCTCCAGCGCCCGGCGAAGGCCGTCTGGCCCTGGTGCCTTGAAGCCGCCGCTGATCATCGAGCCTGCTGGGCGGATACGGCTGTAATCAAAGTGCACTGGCGCCCCCTGATAATCAGGAAACGCCCCACTCCGGACAAAATACGAAGACAGCAGGACACCAAAGGCATCGGCCCAGCCCTCGATGCAATCCGGAATCTGAAAAATACGGGCTTGGCCGGCCGCACGTGCAGCGATGGGTGGCAATTTTTGGACGTGGCGCGGTTGCACCGAAAAGCCAACACCGCAGCCGCACAGCAGCAAGTACATGGCTTCCTGGAAAAACGCAGGTCGATCTGCGTATGAAAAGCTACAGTTGTACATCTTGGCTTCGTGCTTGCGAATCTGCTCACCGCCAAATTGCAGGGCACGCTGCGCGCCTAGTACAAGTTGGTTTTCGTAGGCGCTCTGGGCCTGTGCCATCAGCGCAGAGAGTTCTGGTGTCAGGCGATGTGCGTACTTCTCTTTGTGCATGCGCATCACCCGCTCAATGGCCCGGGGCCAGGTTTCGTAGGCGTTATGGGCTTCATCCCAGCGGGCATAACCCATGAAGAATTTACTTTGGGCCAGCATCTGCTGGCCGATGTCGGGCGATATGGGTTTGGTTTGCATGGATGGTAGCTCTTTTAAGTGGGCGCGAGAAGACCGCGGAGGCAGGCCAAAATGGCAGCTGTGACTGCAACATGGAGCTTGGTTTGCTTCTGCTTTTTAATACTATATATTGTGTGTTAATTATTTTTTAATACAACATATAGTATGTTTGCCAAACAGCTATATCCTTAACATAGGTCAAGAACACTGTATAAAAAAGTACGTTTGGCGGTGTGGATATGTCTTTTGTGCCGGAAGCCAACCCTCAACTGTCAGCCCTGCCCACTGAGCCAGTATCTGATGTTCCAATATCGGTCAGTTCAACATATTTGGTCTTTGACACAGCGCTATACACGCACAGCCGTCGTGCTTGGGCGTCAGCTGGTTCTAGGGCCAAGCACAATAAGGCCGACGCCCACCAGGATTGTTAATACGCCCGCTAGATCCCAGCGATTTGGCTGTTGGCCCTCTACAAGCCACAGCCAGCAAAGAGCAACCGCTACATACACCCCGCCATAAGCTGCGTAGGTGCGTCCCGCCGCAGCCGGATGCAATGTCAGCAGCCATACAAACAGAGCCAGCGAAGCGGTTGCAGGTGCTAGCAAAAATACCGACCGTCCTTGTCTGATGACCAGCCAGGGAAGATAACAGCCAACAATTTCGGCCACAGCAGTCATTGTGAAGAGCGAGACCACTCTCAAAAAACTAAATGTGAGGTCCATAGTTCGGGATTGTGGTGTGGTTGTAGCGGCTTGTATCACTTCACAGGCGCGATGGACAGATTAAAACTCGCCTATCTGTTCCCATCGCTGTAAGAACAACATGCATTCTATAAGCTAACCATACCAAGTAAGGATTCATGCGCAAAATGCACGCAATCTGCATTGATGATCACAGTCCTGTGCAGTTTCCGATCGCCGTGATTTATCTCTGAAATATCCTCCTGTTTCAGGTTGACGTCAGGATCGCCAACAGCTAATCTACGTGCGAACGATTTCTATTCAGCAAAAATATCTGGTGGCTGTTCAGCCGCCTCGCCTCCCACTTACCAAGGATATGTCGATGAAATCTCTCGCTCTACGAGCTGCCGCCGTTGTCTTGGCGTCCACCTTTGCTGCCCCAGCGGCTTTGGCGGCACAAGAGGTCAATCTCTACACCACGCGAGAACCGGCTTTGATCCAGCCGTTGCTGGACGCTTTCACCAAAGACAGTGGAATAGAAGTCCGGACAATCTTCATCAAGTCTGGTTTGCTGGAACGCGTGCGCTCTGAAGGCGAACGATCCCCCGCCGATGTGCTCATGACTGTCGATATCGGGAATGTGCTGGATCTGGTTGGTGCCGGTGTGACCCAGCCCGTGCACTCAAAGGCCCTGGAGGAAGTCATACCGGCCAACCTGCGTGGCAAGGATGGCCAGTGGTTTACGCTTTCCCTGCGGGATCGAGTGCTTTACGCAGACAAAGACCTGCCGCTGACAACATTCACCTACGAAGAACTGGCTGATCCGAAATGGAAAGGCAAGGTTTGCATCCGCTCGGGGCAGCACCCTTACAATACCGCGCTGATCGCCGCAATGATTGCTCACAACGGGCCTCAGGCTACGGAGACCTGGCTTGAAGGTGTCAAGCAGAATCTCGCCCGCAAAGCGGCTGGGGGCGATCGTAACGTTGCGAGGGACATCCTGGGCGGCATCTGCGACATTGGTATCGCCAATGCATATTACGTCGGTCGGATGAAAAACGATAAACCCGGTTCAGAAGGTCGCGCCTGGGGGGATGCCATCAAAGTTGTACGCCCAACCTTTGCCAGCAGTGCTGATGGCGGCACCCATGTCAACATCAGTGGCGCTTCGCTCGCCAAGAACTCGCCTAACCGTGACAATGCGGTGCGCTTTCTGGAGTACCTCGTTTCGCCCGAAGCCCAGGCAATCTATGCCAATGCAAACTACGAGTACCCTGTGCGTGCCGGCGTAAAGGTAGACCCTGTCATGGCCGCATTGGGGCCTCTGAAGGCTGACTCGCTGGATCTGGTTGAAATTGCCAAGCATCGCAAACAGGCAAGCGAGCTGGTGGATAAAGTCGGCTTCGACAACTAAGGTTTCATAATTGCGCGCGCCGAATCGGATCCATGGGTTCGATTCGGCCCAAGTATTTTTATATGGCGAGAGTCCTTTGGGCCAGCGCATTTCCAACCCCCTTCTGCCCTATGCTCTTGCCTGAATGAAAATCCACAACCTTCGCTATTCTCGGGCGGTCCGAGGCTCATGGGCTCCATCTGGAGCCATTCTCATTAGCCTGGCTGTCATTACCCCCATCCTTGCCTTGGCTTGGCATGCCCTGGGGAGCGATCTGGATCATTGGCAGCATCTGGCGGGCACGGTGATGCCAGCTGCTTTGCGCGATACAGTGATTTTACTGGCTGGAGTTGGTCTGGTGGTCAGCCTGCTGGGTGTCGGGAGCGCCTGGCTGGTCACCGCGTATGATTTTCCGGGCCGCTCGATACTTGCCTGGGCTTTGTTGCTCCCACTGGCTGTGCCAACATATATCATGGCCTATGCCTACCTGGATCTCTTGCATCCGATCGGGCCGGTGCAATCCATGCTGCGGGCCTGGTTGGGATATGCCAGCCCGCGCGAGTTCAGGTTGCCGGACATACGTAATATGATCGGCGCTATCCTGGTGCTGGGCTTTGTGCTTTATCCGTATGTATATCTCACCATGCGGTCCATGTTTCTTACGCAGGCATCCAATCTGCTTGAGGCCGCCCGGACATTGGGCGCGCACAAGGCAGAGGTGTTTCGGCGCGTTGTATTGCCGCTTGCCAGGCCAGCTTGGGCCATTGGGCTGAGCCTGGCCCTGCTGGAGACACTCAATGACATTGGCGCCTCAGAATTCCTTGGTGTGCAGACCCTGACTGTCTCGGTTTATACGTCGTGGACGACACGATCAGATCTGGCCGCGGCTGCGCAAATTGCGCTCACCATGCTGCTCATCGTTGTTGGGCTTATTCTCATGGAACGGAAAGGACGTGCGCGTCAGCGCTTTGCCAGTGCCCAGCGCATGCAGCCAATGCGCGCACGGGTATTGCGTGGTACGCCTGCCACTGTTGCGCTTTTGCTTGGTCTGTTACCGATTTTGGTGGGCTTCGTATTTCCAGCCGCCTACCTGGTCGCCGAAGTTGTGCAGCGGTTTCATGAAGGACACGGGATATCCGATGCGCTAAGCCGCAGTCTTTCCAGTACTGTTATGCTCGCTGCGCTGGCGATGGTGGTCACGGTTGCAGCGGGCCTGATGGTTGCCTGGGCAAGCCGCATGCTTCGTGAGGGTGCCTGGCGCCAACCCGCAAGATCAATGGCGCGTGTCGCCAGCCTGGGTTACGCGGTGCCGGGCACCGTCCTGGCGATTGGCTTATTGACTCCGGTGATGCTGATTGAACAGACACTGGGCGAGCTGATAGGCGGCCAGGGCCTGTTTCTCATGGGGTCTGCCGGGCTGCTGGTCATCGCCTATACCATCCGGTTTCTCGCGATCCCGGTTGGCGCGATAGAGGCTGGTCTGACGCGAGTGCCCGTTTCATTGGAACACGCGGCCAGAACTTTAGGAGCCAGCCCCGCCAAGGCCTTGTGGTGTATCCACCTGCCGTTGTTGCGCCCCGCCCTGGCGGCCAGCGCGTTGTTGGTTTTTGTTGAGGTCATGAAAGAATTGCCGGCCACGTTATTATTGCGTCCGTTTGATTTCGACACATTGGCCACGTGGCTATACGCGGAGGCTTCTCGCGGGAGCTACGAAGAAGGCGCGGTCGCGGCGCTGGCCATCGTGCTTGCCGGCTTGTTGCCTGTGATCCTTCTCGCCCGAACCAATCTTTCCTACGGACATCAGAAGTAATGAGTTCAATTCAATCTCCCGCTTTAACGGGACATGTCAGCGGTGAGGATGCGTTTCTGGATCTGTCACACGTTAAAATTGCTTACGAGACACCTGATGGGCCGGTCACGGTAATCCGTGATTTTTCTCTTTCTCTTGAACGAGGTAGCGTTGGGTGCCTGTTAGGCCCGTCAGGTTGCGGAAAATCGACAGTTCTCAGGGCAATTGCTGGATTCGAGCCTGTTATCGGTGGCGTTTTGTCACTGGGTAATAGAACCTTATCGTCTCCAACCATGCATGTTGCGCCGGAAGATCGGCATATTGGCCTGATGTTTCAGGATTACGCCTTGTTTCCGCATTTAACGATAAACGAAAATATTGGCTTTGGCGTGCGCGGAGTTTCTCGCACTGAGCGTATGACGCGTGTTCAGGAGATGCTGGAGATCGTGCACCTTGCGGATATAGGCAATCGCTATCCGCACGAGCTTTCAGGGGGGCAGCAACAGCGTGTGGCATTGGCCAGGGCACTGGCGCCCTCACCCGAACTGCTCCTGCTGGACGAGCCGTTCTCCAATCTGGATGTCAATACCCGCACCCATCTTGCCAGCGAAGTGCGCGACATCATCAAGACAACAAACCGAACCGCCATTGTGGTGACGCATAACCAAGACGAAGCGTTCGCCATAGCGGATCAGATCGGCGTGATGTGCGATGGCTGTTTGGAACAATGGGCGGTTCCATCCTCCCTGCGTCTCAAGCCCGCCTCGGATTCTGTGGGCCGCTTCCTGACTGATGCCATGAGGCACTCGCAGGCCGGCTAGTCTGCGTATTCTCCATACGCTGTGGCAGTGTCCTTATCCACCATGATCGAGCGGCATAAGGTGCCGGGCTGATACCATGGTGGTATTCACACAGTACGGAGAAGATCAATCACTAGGCCCGAAGTGGAAAGGTGCTTGATTGGTGAGCTTAAAGTATTAATTTAAGTTTGTTTAATATATATTTGATTAATAACGATATTTATAATCGAATGAAACTTGCCACCTGGAACGTCAATTCGCTTAACGTCCGTCTGGGCCATGTGCTCGACTGGTTGCATGCCAACCCGGTGGATGCCCTCTGTCTGCAAGAGCTGAAATTGCCAGACGAGCGCTTCCCCGATGCTGCGTTACGGGTGGCGGGCTATCACGCCTGCTGGGCCGGGCAAAAGACATATAACGGTGTGGCTATCATTAGCAGGACACCGCCTCTGGATGTGCAACGCAATATCCCTGGTTACGAAGACCCGCAACAACGGATCATCGCCGCCACCATAACGGATACCCAGGGCCAGGCGGTGCGTGTCATCAGTGCCTATTGCCCTAATGGGCAGTCGGTGGGCAGCGATAAATATGCGTACAAGCTGGATTGGTATCAGGCGCTGCATGCCTGGTTAGGTGATGAAATCAGTCAGCATACTGATCTGGCCATTTTAGGTGACTACAACGTGGCACCGGCAGATGCAGACGTGCACGACCCAAAAGCCTGGGAGGGCAATGTGCTGGTATCAGAGCCCGAACGCCAAGCGTTTCAACGCTTGCTGGATCTGGGCCTGAAGGATACTTTTCGCCTGTTTGATCAGCCGCCCAAGATATTCAGCTGGTGGGATTATCGGATGATGTCGTTTCGGCGAAATGCAGGTGTGCGTATCGATCACATCCTGGCAAGCCCCGATCTTGCCAGCCGCTGCCTCGAGTGCGTGGTTGATAAAATACCGCGTGGATGGGAAAAGCCCTCCGATCACGCGCCTGTTGTGGCGCAATTCAAAATATAATGCGGGGATATTCCGCGTTTTTGCTTCCCTCATGCCCCTAGACAGCCAATTGATCGCGCGCATAGATCGCGGCGCGATTCTCGACATCACCCTCGAAAACCTGCCCTTTCGTGTATATGTAGCCCAGCGGCCAGCCGATGTACAGCAGGTGGCCGATATTGTGCCCGCCCAACAGTTTCAGGGCGAGGGAGACGTCCATGTGGCCGCTGTCAACGATACCGACGACGTCGCTAGTCAGATTCAGGATGTGCTGTTCAACCTGAATCCCGGCGATGCCATCGTATTTCTGTGTACCAGTGCCCAGGCTTATGCGGATACCTTAGCCGAGTTTGGTCAATCGCCAGATACGCCGGCGGTATCATGACAACATCGTCCCCTTCACAATCCGCAGATATGTCTCCCAAGCACGCCGGAAATATCTTCATGGTGGTGGCACCCAGCGGCGCCGGTAAGTCCAGCCTGGTCAACGCTCTGCTGGCACAGGATGACACCTTATCGCTGTCTATTTCGTGCACCACCCGCCCCCCACGTCCCGGAGAAGAAGATAAAAAGCACTACCGTTTTGTGTCAGTGGATACTTTCCAGGCCATGCGCGAACGCGGTGACATGCTCGAATGGGCAGAGGTGCACGGCAATTTTTACGGCACACCACGCGATCGGGTGGCTCAGGCCATCACGGCCGGACAAGACATCATTCTCGAGATCGATTGGCAAGGCGCACGGCAAGTTCGGCAGCATTACCCACAGGCTATCGGCGTCTTTATTCTGCCGCCCTCCATCGAGGCGCTCGAGACGCGCCTGAACAAACGCGGCCAGGATGCCCCGCAGGTGATTGCCCGCCGTCTGCTTGCTGCAGGAGGCGAGATGGCGCATGCATCCGACTGCGAATATGTTATTATTAATCAAGACTTTAGCCTGGCTTCACGGCAGCTTCAGGCAGTTGTGCTAGCGGCCCGGTTACGATATACCGCACAATCCGTTCGCCACGCTGATCTGTTTATGCAACTGGGCATACGTAAACCTCTCAACAACGCTAGCTAATCAGGACACTCATGGCCCGTATCACCGTCGAAGATTGCCTTCAGCAAATCCCCAACCGCTTTGACCTCACCCTGGCGGCCACTTATCGTGCCCGCGAGCTTGCCCAAGGTCACGAAGCCCGCATCGAAAGCCATAATAAACCTACGGTTACCGCCCTGCGTGAAATCGCACAAGGCCAGGTTGGCACCGAGATGCTGCGCAAGGTTCCCACCTGATCTAAACGCAAAGGGGGGTATTCAATGGCGTTTTCTGGCATACGCGGTGCATCGTCCGGGCTTCTGGCGGTGCTGCGCAAAGGGCCCAGGCTACGCAGAAGAAAACCCCACGCTGCCCCCGCCTCCATTCCTGCGGCGGCACCCAGCCCTATCGCCTCGCTGGCGGGGCTGCAACAAATTATCTCTGTATACCTGGCACCGCGTGATATCGAGCGCGTGCGTGAAGCCTACCGGTTTGCAGACAATGCACATCTGGGGCAGTTTCGCGAAAGCGGAGAGCCCTACATCTCGCATCCCATAGCCGTCACTGAAATCTGCGCAGGCTGGAAGCTCGATGCAGATTCCCTGATGGCTGCCTTGCTGCACGATGTCATCGAAGATCAGGGCGTTGCCAAGCAAGAGCTCGCCGAAAAATTTGGCCCGGATGTTGCTGATATCGTGGATGGCCTCACCAAGCTTGAGCGCCTCGAATACGCCACCAAGGCCGAGCAGCAGGCAGAGTCCTTTCGTAAGATGCTACTGGCCATGGCGCGCGACGTACGCGTCATTCTCATCAAGCTGGCGGATCGCCTGCATAACATGCGCACGCTGGATGCCGTGCCATCTGAGAAGCGCCGCCGGGTAGCCCGCGAAACCCTGGACATCTACACCCCCATCGCCCATCGTCTGGGCCTGAACGCCCTGTTTCGCGAACTCCAGGACCGCTGCTTCAAGGCCATTTACCCCAACCGCTACGATGTGCTGTACAAGGCCATGATGGCCGCCCGTGGCAATCGTCGGGAAGTCATCACCAAAATCGCAGAAGCTGTACGGGCGGCACTGCCGGCAACCGGCCTGGACGCAGAAGTCAGTGGCCGGGAAAAATCCTTGTACGGCATCTACAAGAAGATGGTCGAGCAGAAAAAATCGTTTTCTGATGTGCTCGATATCTACGGGTTTCGGGTGGTTGTGCACACGCTGCCCGAGTGCTACCTGGCCCTGGGCACACTGCATCAGTTATACCGTCCCGTACCAGGAAAATTCAAGGATTACATTGCCATTCCAAAGATCAATGGCTATCAATCCTTGCACACTACCCTGATTGGCCCCTATGGCACGCCGGTCGAGTTTCAGTTTCGTACACGGGACATGGATCACGTGGCCGAAGAAGGTGTTGCCTCTCACTGGCTTTATAAAGAACAAGGCACCTCACTGAACGATTTGCAAAAACGCACGCACCAGTGGCTGCAATCGTTACTGGATATCCAGAACCAAACGGGTGATTCCGGCGAATTTCTCGAACACGTCAAGGTTGATCTGTTTCCGGATGCCGTTTATGTGTTTACACCCCAAGGAAAAATCCTTTCTTTGCCGCGTGGGGCTACACCCGTCGATTTTGCATACGCCATCCACACCGATGTCGGCAATCACGCGGTGGCCTGCAAGATCAATGGCGATTTTTCTCCACTACGCACCGAGTTGCACAGCGGGGACGCTGTAGAGATCATGACTTCGTCGGCCTCGCGCCCCAGTGCGCAATGGCTTAATTATGTCCGTACCGGGCGGGCACGCTCCGAGATTCGCCACTATCTGCGCACTGAACGTTATGAAGAATCCATCGCGTTTGGGCGGCGCTTGCTCAATCAAGCGTTTGATCAGCTAGGGATCACCTACCCAGCCGATACGGATCCCCAGTGGGATCGTCTGGCCAAAGGCTCGGGCGGCGCCTCGCGCACCGAGATTTTGGCGGATATTGGCTTGGGTAAACGCTTGGCCGCTGTGGTGGCACGCCGTTTCGCCCCCGAAAACGCCATGCTCGAAACCACGGCCATGGCGGTAGATGAGTTCAATGCCGTCTCCGGGGCACCAATCGTTATCCACGGCAACGAAGGGCAAGCTGTACAGCTGGCGCCGTGTTGTGGCCCATTGCCGGGCGATGCCATTATTGGTGGTATCCGCCTTGGACACGGATTGGTGGTGCATATGGCTGATTGTCCTGTTGCCTTGCGCCAGCAAGCAAAAGAACCCGAACGCTGGATCCCGGTAGTATGGGATGTCACCACTGCGCGGCACCTGACGACCCGCCTGGACATCACTGTGCTTAATGAGCGTGGCGTACTGGGCCGCCTGGCGGCTGAGATCACCGAGGCAGACTCCAATATCACGCAGCTCAGCATGCCTGACGAAGCGGCTGCCACAGCATTACTGCATGTCACCGTGCAGGTCGACAGTCGCAAGCACCTGGCTCAGGTCATCCGGGCAATCCGGCATGTACCTCAGGTGCAAAAGATTGTTCGTGCCAAGGGATAGTTGCTTGGGGTAGAAAACCCCAAGCGGTCGATCCGCCCGTGTCTGTGAAGACGCCAGGCGGATGAGTAATGCTTAGTTGCTGCCGCTGTCGCCGTTCTGGATCAGGGCCTTGCCTTCTTCGGTGATTTTTACATTAAGCGCTTTACGCAAATCAACCATCAGGGCTTGTTGCTCAATCTCACCCCATACGCGCCCCAGCTGGGCAGCCAGGCCGTCCAGAGCGGGCTTGTCGGTGGTGCCGGGTTTAACCGCATCCACCTGAACAATCGCGTAGGCATCCGGCAGTGTAACCCCGCCAAACGCCGGCAATTTATCTTGCGATACAGAAAATGCGGTATCCAGCACAGATTTGCCAAGGCCCGCAGAATCCAGACGGCTGATGGTGATGGCATCCTGGAAGCCTTCTGCAGAGCCGGTATCAGCTTGCAATGCCGATAAGGCCTTTTTGCCTTCGGCAACCGCCGCCGCCTGTGCCTGCTGGTTGGTTAGTTGTGTGCGGATATGATCTTTAACCTTATCCAGTTCGGGCACATGCGAAGGGGTGACTTGCTTGACGCGCACCACCACCATGGTATCCGGTGAAATTTCTATCACCCCCGAGTTTTGTTTGTCGCCAAGCACCTGGCGGCTAAATAGTGCCTGGCGCACCCGAACATCGCCCAGAACAGCCGCATCATCACTGGCTGTGGCCGAACCGGGGCCGGCTTCGTCCTTGCTTAGCAGGCGATCACGTGCAATACCAGTGGCAGAACGCAGTTGCAAGCCCAGCTCTTTGGCGGCAGGCTCGAGGCTGGTGGGATTGTCGTACACCAGGCTGGTGAGCTTGGTGGCCATATCGGCAAAGCGGTCGGCCGCCAACTGACGGCGCACTTCGGTCTCTACCTTGCTGCGCGCTTCGTCAAAGGTTTCGCCTTTTTCGGGTTCAACCTGGTTGGCCATAAAGATGTGATAACCATCCGGCCCTTTGACGGGCTCGGAGATCTCACCCTGCTTGAGTGCGAAGACTGCCTGCTCCATGGCCAGGGGCAAAGTGCCGCGCTGAATCCAACCGAGTTTGCCGCCATCACGGGCGGTTCCTGCGTCCTGAGACTCTTTGCGGGCAAGCTCGGCAAACTGGCTGGGGTCGGCCTTGGCACGCTGGCTGATGTCTTCGGCGCGGCTGAGCGCAGCCTTGCTGGCTTCATCCGAAGCACCTGCCGGCAGCTTTACAAGGATATGGCTGACGTTGTAGCGCGCCGGGACAACGTAACGTGCCTTGTTTTGCTCGTAGTAGTCTTTCAGCTGTGTATCGGAGACGCTGGCCACGCTGGCCACGGCAGCCGCTTCATCCAGCACGATATAGCTGGCAGTCACTTGCTCCGGCAAACGGAGATCGTCTTGATGCTTGTCGTACCAGGCCTGAATATCTTCGGCAGAAATCTGCACCGACTGCTCGTGATCCTTGGCCAGAAACACTTTAAGGCGCACGGTGCGCTCTTCAGTGAGGGCTTGCTTGATGGAATCGAGCACAGGTGCAGGCAAGGCTGCGGTGTCGCGTACAGGCCCCAGGACAGTATCCAGGGCCAGTTCGGCACGCTGGCTGTCTTCGAAGTCGCGCGGGCTCATGCCGATAGACGCCAGTACTTCGTGGTAGCGGTCCGCGGAAAACTGTCCATCCACCTGCACCTGCGGCATGGCGGCAATTGCGCGACGCAACGCATTATCGGACACACTGAAGTGTTCATCAGTGGCCAGCACGATTTGAACCTTGCGATTGATCAACTGATCCAATAGCGCCTGGCGGGATTCTGGATTGTCCAGCAAGGCCGGATCAAAGCGACCCTGGCTGCTTTCTTGCATCTGCTGCAACTGATTGCGTTGCGCCTGGGTGAATTCCTGCTTGGTAACTGATAATTTGCCGATTTCCGCAATGGCAGTATCGGCGGTTACAAACGAATATCCGCTGATGCCAAGAAATACAAACGAAGGCACCACTAGGATCAGAAGGATCAACTGCATCAAACGCTGGTGCGTGCGAATAAAATCGAACATGGGCGAAGGTCCTGCTGAGTAGGGCTGGCATCCAAACCAGGCACTTGAAACAAAAAAGGCGATCACAATCGCCCCTGCCGGCTGGTCGAACCGACAGCCGTAAATGCCACGCAGTTTAACACCGTGAGGCACGGGCATGCTGAGCCGCCCTGCAAACCGTTAAAATGGAGCTCATTTTCCCCGAGGCGCCTTTTGGCGTAGCTTCTTCATGACCGCTCACTCTGTTTGGCCCTGGCCCCGTCTGATTGCCCATCGGGGTGGTGGCCGTCTCGCACCCGAAAACACGCTGGCGGCAATGCGCACGGGCCATGCCTGGGGCTACCGGATGGTTGAATACGATGTGAAGCTCAGCGAAGATGGGGTGTTGTTCCTGTTGCACGATGATCGCATCGATCGTACTTCCAGTGGTACGGGCCTGGCTTCCGAACTCAGCTGGAAAGCGCTGTCCGAGCATGATTTTGGTGCCTGGTACGACGCGGGCTTCGCTGGCGAGCCTGCCTCTACCCTCAGTGCCGTGGCGCGCTACACCCAGGCGCAGGGGATCCACAGCAATATCGAGATCAAGCCGACCACCGGCCATGAGCATCAAACGGGCCTGGCAGTAGCTGCCGCGGCACGTACCTTGTGGGCACAAGCTGCGCTTCCCCCTTTGTTGTCTTCTTTTTCAGAAGTTGCCCTCGAGGCCGCTCGTACGGCGGCCCCGGATTTGCCGCGTGCCCTGCTCATCGAGGGGCCTGTCCCCACCGACTGGCGAGCCCGTCAACTGAGGCTGGGCTGTATAGGTGTCAATATTGATGCTACTTATGCCGAGCCGGCTGTGATACAAGAGATTCTCGGCCAAGGTGCCACCCTGGCAATCTGGACGGTAAATGATGTCGCCCAGGCCAGGCAATTGCTGCAATCGGGGTGTCACGCAATTTTTACCGATCAGCTGGCGCAGATACGCCCGGCCGATTTCGGCCAAACCCCTTAAAGGCAGCGGATGTTCAGCTATCGACACGCGTTTCATGCCGGCAATCATGCCGACGTTCTCAAACACACCATTTTGGTGCAGATACTCGAATATCTGAACCAAAAAGACACGCCGTACTGGGTGATCGATACCCACGCCGGGGCGGGACTATATGCGCTGGATGGCGAATGGGCCGGCCAAAGTGGCGAGGTCAGTGATGGCCTGGATCGCTTGCTGGGTGCACCAGACGCGCCTGAGATGGTGCAACACTATCTGGAAGCCGTGCAAGCGTTCAACCCAGACGGTGTGGCTAATGTGTATCCCGGCTCACCCAGCCTGGCCTTGCAGGCGATGCGCTTGCAGGATCGCTTGCGGCTGTTTGAATTGCACCCCACCGAGGGGCAGGTACTCGAAGACACCTTGCGCAAGCGCATGCGCGCCTCCCCACGGCAAGTGGCAGTGGCGCGTGAAGATGGCTTTCAGGGCCTGAAGCGCCTGCTGCCACCACCTTCGAGGCGCGGGCTGGTGTTGATAGACCCATCTTACGAAGACAAACAGGATTACCGGGCTACCTTGCAGGCAGTGCGAGACGGCCTGCAGCGTTTTGCGACGGGCTGCTTTGCAGTGTGGTATCCGCTGGTACAGCGGGTGCAGGCTCACGAGATGGTGCGCTCTTTAGAGCGACTGCCGGGCAACTGGCTAAATGCCAGCCTGACCGTACACAAGCCCTCGGCCGATGGGCTGGGCTTGCACGGCAGTGGCATGTTTGTTGTTAACCCGCCCTGGACGCTTCAAGCTGGTCTTGAAGCGTCCCTGCCCTGGTTAAAGAACATCCTGGCACAGGATGATCAGGCCCGGTTCAGCCTTGTACACAGTGGCCAGATGCCTACGCCAGACGCAGTGGGACATCGGCCTTCTATGCGTCAGAAGCGCTCGCCATCGCGCAAGTAGCGCCATTGCCCGACGGGCAGGTCGCCCAACACCACCTGCCCCATGCGTACACGCTTCAGCCCCACCACCTTCAGGCCCACTTGCTCGCACATGCGGCGTATCTGCCGCTTGCGGCCCTCGTGTAGCGTGAAATGCAGCTGGTCTTCGTTTTGCCAATGAACCTTTGCCGGACGCAGGGCATGCCCATCCAGCATCAGGCCGTGGTTCAGCAAGGCCAGGCCGTTACTCGATAAGCGGCCTGAGACGCGTACCAGATATTCTTTTTCAAGCGAGGAATCGTCCCCGATCAGCTGGCGAGCGATCCGGCCGTCCTGGGTGAGCACCAGCAGGCCTTGAGAATCGATATCCAGCCGCCCTGCGGGGGCAAGCCCGCGGACATGGCTAGGCTCAAAGACTTTCCGGCCGCGGCCGGCGTGATATTGCGTGTCGGCCCTTATCAGGGAGACCGCCAGCCGATAGCCCTGATCCGCCTGATGGGAGACGTAGCCCACGGGCTTGTTCAGGATGACGGTGATTTTGTCGGTTTGCTGTTTGGCCGCTTGGCGCTCCAGCGTGATCTTGGCATTGGGCAGGGCCTTAGTGCCAAGTTCTTGCACGATCTGGCCATTGACACGCACCCAGCCGTGCTCGATATAGGCATCTGCTTCACGGCGCGAACACAAGCCACGCTGGGCCATCAGCTTGGAAATGCGGACGGGTTCCATCAAAGTGCCTCAACCCCTGTTTCACCCGTACGGATCCGGATGGCTTGCTCGACAGGCGTGACAAAAATTTTGCCATCACCAATTTTGCCGGTGCGAGCCGCCCGAATAATGGCATCGATCACGCCCTCGACCTGATCTTGGGCAACCACGACGTCGATACGAATCTTGGGCAAAAAGTCCACGACGTACTCGGCGCCGCGATAGAGCTCGGTATGTCCTTTTTGCCGGCCAAAGCCTTTTACTTCGGTGACGGTCAGGCCGTTGACGTTGAGATCGGACAGGGCTTCGCGAACCTCGTCGAGTTTGAACGGCTTGACGATCGCTGTGATCTGCTTCATATCGGGCTGCGCCATGGTTTCGGAGTTCCGCTTAAAAGCTTTTAATATAGCGCAGGTCTGTGTCCTCTATAATTTCAGCACTATGCCCAATACCACGTCTCCCCACAATCAGTTCGATAACAAATCCCAAGCCTGGTCCGCGCGCTTCTCAGAGCCTGTGTCCGATCTGGTCAAGCGCTATACCGGTTCGGTCAATTTCGACCAGCGTATGGCAGTCTTTGATATTCAGGGCTCTCTAGCCCATGCCGATATGCTGGCTGCCGTTGGTGTGATCAGTGCCGCCGACCTCGCCGACATCCAGCGAGGCATGGCGCAGATCCTGCAAGAAATCCAGAATCACCAGCTGCAATGGTCGCTCGATCTCGAGGACGTTCACCTCAACATCGAAAAACGCCTGGTCGAACTCATCGGAGATGCAGGTAAACGCTTGCACACGGGCCGTTCGCGTAATGATCAGGTAGCCACGGATATCCGCCTTTGGCTGCGAGATCAGATTGATCAGGCGCTGGATCTGCTTCAACAGCTGCGTCAACGGCTGGCTTCACTGGCGCTCGAGCACGCAGATACCATTTTGCCGGGTTTTACCCATTTGCAAGTGGCTCAGCCGGTTACCTTTGGGCATCATCTGCTGGCCTATGCCGAGATGTTTGGCCGTGATGCCGAGCGCCTGACCGACTGCCGACGACGAACCAATCGCCTGCCCCTGGGCGCTGCCGCCTTGGCGGGCACCAGCTATCCCATCGATCGTGAACGTGTCGCCCGTACCCTCGGGTTTGATGACGTCTGCCGCAATTCTCTGGATGCAGTGTCCGATCGCGATTTCGCCATCGAGTTCTGTTCGGCATCCGCACTCATCATGATGCACATCTCGCGCCTGTCTGAAGAACTCGTCTTGTGGATGAGCCCCCGAGTGGGTTTCATTGTGTTGGCCGACCGCTTCTGTACCGGCAGCTCGATCATGCCGCAAAAGAAAAACCCCGATGTGCCCGAACTGGCTCGCGGTAAAACCGGCCGTGTATATGGCCATCTGATGGCCTTGTTTACTCTGATGAAGGGCCAGCCGCTAGCCTATAACAAGGACAATCAGGAAGACAAAGAGGGTCTGTTTGATACGGCAGACACGGTTCGCGACACGCTGACAATCTTTGTGGACATGATGAGTGGCGTGCAGGTCAAGGCCGACAACATGCGTGCAGCCGCCCTGCAGGGCTATGCGACGGCCACCGATCTGGCAGATTATCTGGTCAAACGTGGGGTGCCTTTCAGGGATGCCCACGAAACCGTGGCGCTAGCCGTACGTTCTTGCGAACAACGCGGCTGCGATCTGGCTGATCTTTCATTGGCCGAGCTTCAGGGCTTTCACGCGTCCATCGGTGACGACGTCTTTGAAGTGCTGACGCTGGAAGGCTCCGTGGCGGCTCGCAAGCACATCGGTGGCACTGCCCCCGAGCGTGTCCGCATCGAGGCGCAGCGTATTCTGGATGGCAAAGGCCAGGCCCTGCCGGATTGATGGCCCGATTGATTTAAGGCTCAAAAACTGCAATCGACTCTACATGCGCTGTATGTGGAAACATATTGACGGCGCCGGCGGCAGCCAGCCGCCAGCCGCCCTGATGGTGCAGGATGCCGGCATCGCGAGCCAGCGTGGCCGGATTGCATGACACATACACCACCCGGCGCGGCCGCTCGGACGGCGTCAGGGTGGCCAGGGCTTCCACCAGTGCCATGGCACCCTCGCGCGGTGGGTCTATCAGCATTGCGTCAAAGTGGCCAAGCCCGCGCAGCCAGTTGTCGTCCACCTCAAAAAGGTTGAGCTCGGTAAACCGGGCGCGGTTTTCCAGGCCTTGTCGCGCTGCGTCCTGGCGGGCGCGTGCCACCAGGGTTGAGCTGCCTTCGATACCCAGAACCTCACGCACCTGCGTGGCGAGAGGCAAGCTGAAGTTACCCAGCCCGCAAAACAAATCGGCTACCCGATCAGTGGGCTGAAGTTGCAACAAGGCCAAGGCACGGGAGATCAGGGCCTGATTGATGGCAGGGTTAACCTGCGTGAAATCGGCGGGGCGATAGTGCATACGTAAACCGTACGCTGGCAACGCATAGGCCAGTGCATCGATATCATCCGGGTTTAATGGATGGGCGGTTTCGGGCCCCTTGGGCTGCAGCCACCAGATAATATTGTGTTTGATCGCAAACTGGTGCAAGTGCGCAATATCGCTGTCGGTCAGGGCCTCCATATGGCGCAGGCACAGCACCGTGGCCTCGTCGCCCACAGCCACTTCGATTTGAGGGATACGATCGGGGCGAGACAAACCTTGCACCAGGCTGCGTAGTGGCATCAACAGCTGGGAGACGTGCGGGGGCAATACCCGGCATTCGCGCATGTCTGCGACGTAGCTGCGGCCACGCTCGCGAAATCCCACCAGTACGCCGCCTTTCTTGGCGACGTAACGCACCGACAAACGGGCACGGTAGCGGTAGCCCCAAGCAGGCCCTTGCAGGGCAGGCAGGATCTGCTGGGGCTTCACCTTGCCGATGTGCTGCAGTGCGTCTTCGAGGGCGCGCTGTTTGATGGCCAATTGCGCAGCAGGCTCGAGGTGTTGCACGGCACAACCACCGCACACGCCAAAGTGCGGGCATGGCGGCGTGGTTCTTTGAGAAGACGGCCGCAGCACGCGCTCGATGCGGGCCTTGTCAAACGAAGGCTTGCGTCGGGTGATGCGTGCCAGTACTCGCTCGGAAGGCAACGCGCCCTCAACAAAGACAACTTTGCCCTCGTGGTGGGCAATCCCTCGCCCTTCAAGATCCAACGATTCGATCTCAAGGGGATACAAAATAGCGTCAGGCATATGTCCAGGCAGACAGAAATTCTTTCCAGTGGGGCGCATCCAGCGCAGTCAAGGTGTCGCGCACCAGTTGCAACTCGGCTTCGTAGGACTGAGTATCGAGCTCGCCTTTGATCAGCCGGTAACGGCAGTACACCAGCCAGGTATTCACGACATCAGTTTCGCAGTAGTTGCGCACGTGCTCGCGCTCGCCCGCATGCCACGCTTGCCAGACTTGCCCGCCATCCATATCCAGCTTGCCGGGAAACCCGCACAGCTTGGCCAGCTGATCCAATGGCGCATTGGCGCGACCGTTGAACTTGGCCAGTACATCCATGAGATCAACATGGCGGGTGTGGTAGCGATTAAGGTAGTTGTTGAACCGGAAATCGCGATCGTCTTCTCCGGTATCCCAATAGCGTGGGGCTGCAACACCGTGAATCAGGCTGCGATAGTGCAACACCGGCAGATCAAAGCCCGAGCCATTCCAACTGATCAGCGTAGGCGTGTAATGCCCAATTGTCTTGAAAAAGCCGGATATCAGGGTGGCCTCGGAGTCGTCTGCCTGCCCGATGGTGCGCACCCGGAACCCGGTGTCGTCACGAAACGCACAACCCACCACCGCCACTTGCTGCAGATGCAGCGGCAAAAAATCGTTGCCGTGGGTTTCCCGGCGTTCGGCCAGGGCGGTTTCGATCAGCTCTGCGTCTGGCAGGCTTGCCCACTGTGGATTAAGCCGACGCAGCCCCTGAGCATCCGGGATGGTTTCGAGATCGAAGACCAGTGCTGGAATCATCGTGGTGGCAGGTAGGACAGCGGATTGACCGGTTTACCCCGACGTCGAATTTCGAAGTGCAGCCGTGGTGAAGTGGTGTCGGTTTGGCCTACAGTAGCGATTTTTGCGCCTTTCTTGACGGTTTCGCCCGTTTTGACCAGCAGTGTCTGATTGTGTGCGTATGCGGTAATGAAACCATTGCTGTGACCCAGCAAAATCAGGTTGCCAAGCCCGCGCACACCATTACCGGCATACATCACTTTGCCACTGGCTGCAGCCACGACGGGGGCGCCAATGGCGCCTTCGATATCGATACCCTTGGTGTTGTCGTTGAAGCCCGAGATGATCTTACCGGTTGCCGGCCACCCCCAGGTGACAACATTGGCGTCGCTGGCACGGGATGGCGAGGCATCCACTGGCGCTGCAGCCTGGGTAGGACTAGACTCAACCGTTTGCGTTTGCACAGGCGTAGCCACCGGCGTGGCGCTACTGGGCTTGGGAGTATTGCCATCCAGGCGCAGTACCTGACCGATGGCCAGCTGGCTGGGGTCGGAGATATTGTTAAGTGATGCCAGACGGGAGACTTCCATGCCGTGTGCCTGGGCGATTTTGTATAAGGTGTCACCTGCCCTAACCACGTAAGTGCCTTTTGCCGTTGCCGCTGCGCTGGGGGTAACACTGGAGTGATCTGCTACCGGCGCACGTTGTGACCGTGATGCGCAGCCCGACAACAGGGCTGCAGAGAACAAAACTGCCCACACCAGCACGCGCCCGGTGCGTGGCGATTGGGTGAACGGAGCATCTGTCACCAGCGTCCCATCGAGCATATGGATCTCCTACTTAGGTCTGCGTCCCTGGACGCAGCGGTACAAATCGAACATCTTCGAGCTCTACTCGGTGCCACGAAGCGGGCCCCGTGCGCTCGAAAAGAATAAGCCTTTGGTTTGCCGCACCTTCAGGGGCGATCAATCGCGCCCCCACTGCCAGTTGATGCAGCAGGATCTCAGGGATTTTAACCCCCGCCGCAGCAACGACAATGCCATCAAAGGGGGCCCGGTGTTCCAGGCCCTGCATTCCATCCCCAAATGATAACCGCACACGGTTGCGCAAACGTCCGTGCGAGAGATTGAGCCGTGCCTGATCGTACAGGCCGCGGATGCGTTCGACTGTGTAGACTTCGGGGACGAACTGAGCCAGCACCGCTGCCTGGTATCCGCAGCCAGCACCAATCTCCAGTATTTTCTGAGGGTTACGGCCTTCGCTCATCATGGCCAGCATGTAGGCCACAACCCAGGGCTGCGAGATGGTTTGCCCGTATCCGATCGGCAGCGCGGCATCTTCGTAGGCACGACTGGCTAAACCTTGATCCACAAAATCATGTCTTGCAACACCTTGCATCGCTGCCAGGATCCGCTCGTCGCTGATTCCCTGCTCACGCAGCCGGCGCACCATTTGTGTTCTCAGGCGATCAGAATTAAGCCCCAGATTGCTTGTTGCCACCGGTTTATTGCCGGGCAAGACACGTGCTGACGCGGGGCCGGCCGGCCCGGTTGGCCCCAAAATCCGCGTATTGCTGTTGGCCACCGAGTATCCCGGGCCCAGCGTGGCACTGCGTACCGGGCTGCGCCGGGTTTGCGCGGCTGGGTTGGAAGGAGAGCGTGATTTAGTCATGCGCTTGCATCCAGTGGGCCACTGCCTGTACCTGCGTGTGATCACTGAGATCCAGCCGCAAGGGGGTGAGAGACACGGCACGATCCTGGATTGCACCAAAATCCGTATCTTCACCTCCATCCAGCGGTTGGCCCACAGGCCCAATCCAGTAAACAGATTCACCGTATGGCGTGGTGCTGCGGATCACGGGCTCGGAGGGATGCCGGCGCCCGAGCCGCGTAGGCCGAAAACCCGATAGCTGGCTATAGGGCAAAGCAGGAATATTGACGTTAAGCAGCAGCGGCTGTTGCCAGGGTTGCTCTTTAAATCGCTTGATCAGTTCGTGGGCAACCTGGGTAGCCGTATCCAGATGCCGCCAGTCGCGCTCTACCAGCGAAAATGCGATGGATGGCACACCAAAGAGAAACCCCTCGGATGCAGCCGCCACGGTACCCGAATACAAGGTGTCTTCACCCAGGTTGGCACCATTGTTGATGCCCGATACCAATAGATCCGGCTGGAAATCCAACAGGCCCGTGAGCGCAATATGCACGCAATCCGACGGAGTGCCGTTAATGAAATAAAAGCCGTTGGCCGCTTGTCGCACCGATAAGGGGCGGCGCAGCGAGAGCGAATTGGAGGCCCCGCTGCAGTTGGTTTCGGGCGCCACCACCACTGTCTCGCCAAATGGGCGTACGGTCTCTACCAGGGCCTCGATCCCTGCCGCGTTGTAGCCATCATCGTTGGTAACTAAAATCCGCATGGGTTTTTATTTCCTGCCTGCAACCAGATGGTGCGAATTGTACTCGGGGATATCCCCCGAACGGATGGCGAATATAACCCGGCAGCTATAGAATGGCCCCCATTCTCATTTTCAACACAGCAGAGCCCTGCCCACCATGATTCAACTTTACTTTTTTGCCGGCATTATTCTCGCTCTGCTCATTGGCTATCTGATGGGGTCAGTCTCCTTCGCCGTGGTGGTCAGCCATCTGCTGGGTCTGCGCGACCCCCGCAGCTTTGGCTCTGGCAACCCCGGCGCCACCAACGTGCTGCGAGGCGGCAACAAACTGGCTGCGCTGCTTACCTTGCTGGGGGATGCAGCCAAGGGCTGGGCCGCAGTGGTCCTGGCTGCGTGGGCGGTCGGCCGCGGGTGGCTGCCTGATGCCGCACTGCCGCTGGCCGGCCTGGGTGCTTTCCTGGGGCATGTATATCCGGTGTTTTTGCGCTTTCGGGGCGGTAAAGGGGTGGCCACGGCGCTGGGCGTACTGCTGGCCCTGCAACCGTGGTTGGCGCTGGCGACTGCACTTACCTGGATGATTGTGGCGGTCGTCACCCGCTATTCATCTCTGGCGGCCATCATTGCGGCGATCTTCGCACCGTTTTATTACATATTGGGCGGCGGCGTTGCCTGGCGCATGGACGCACTGACGGCCTCGGTGGTTGTGGTGATCAGTGGGCTGTTGCTGGCCCGCCACCGCGATAATATCGTGCGCCTGATGGCCGGCAAAGAAAGCCGTATTGGTGCCAAGAAAAAATAAGCTAAGTAGCTGGTACGCAGACATCCTGCAGATCCCATCGGGGACGCACGGCAAAGCCGGCCTCTTGCACGGCTGATAGATCCACCAAACCGGCCCGTACCCGCAGTGCGGCAGCCCAGGCAATCATGGCGCCGTTGTCTGTGCACAAATGCATGGGCGGGAAAAACACCTGCCCATCCATTTTGGACAAGGCCGCCTGCAAATGTGCCCGTAAATGACGGTTGGCACCCACACCGCCGGCCACCACCAGGGTTTTAAGCCCAGTCTGCTTCAGGGCTTGCAAGGACTTTGCTGCCAATACATCCACGATTGCAGTTTCGGTGGCGGCGGCCAGATTAGCTCGTTGCCGGATGTCAGTATCCCCATCGGTGGCCTGTAATTTGCGCATCTGCGTCATTACGGCCGTTTTAAGGCCACTGAAGCTGAAATCGAGATCAGCGCTGTGCAACATTGGACGAGGCAGCGTAAACGCGCGTGGGTCGCCTTGCTGTGCCAGACGCGAGAGCTCTGGGCCGCCCGGGTAGCCCAGGCCCAACAGCTTGGCACTTTTATCGAATGCCTCTCCGGCTGCGTCATCCAATGTTTCGCCCAACAGCTGATAGCGCCCAACGCCATCCACTCGCATCAACTGTGTGTGGCCGCCCGACACCAGCAAGGCCACAAACGGAAAGGCAGGTACTTCAGCGGCCATCAAGGGTGACAGCAAATGCCCCTCAAGGTGGTGAATGGCAATGGCCGGCAGGCTCTGCGCCCACGCAAATGAGCGTGCAAAACTTGCACCAACCAACAGTGCGCCAGCCAGGCCTGGCCCGGCGGTGTAAGCCACTGCGTTAAGTTCGTCTGGTTTGACGCGTGCCTGCTGCAGCACTTCTCGCGTTAGGGGCACAATACGCCGAATGTGATCACGCGAAGCGAGTTCGGGTACGACACCGCCATACTCGCGGTGCATGGCAATCTGACTGTAAAGCGCATGTGCCAGCAGGCCACGTTGCGTGCAGGCAATGGCCACGCCGGTTTCGTCGCAAGAACTTTCAAATCCGATGATCAACATAGGCCGCCAGTGTACAGCGGTTCACAAAACCGAATCACCGGCTATAGAATGGCGTCGTTACACACAATATTCAGGTGTTACACCTGCTACTCGAGGGGACTTCATCATGTTCGAAAAGCTGTTTAAGCTTCAGGAACACGGCACCACAGCCCGTACCGAAATTCTGGCCGGCCTAACCACGTTTTTAACGATGTCCTACATCGTGTTTGTGAACCCCGACATCCTGTCCAGCACAGGGATGGATAAGGGTTCTGTGTTTGTCGCCACATGCGTGGCCGCAGCACTGGGCTGCTTGATTATGGCTTTTGTGGCTAATTGGCCTATCGGTATGGCACCAGGGATGGGCTTAAATGCGTTTTTTGCATTTACTGTAGTTGCCCAGATGGGGTACTCGTGGCAGCAGGCATTGGGCGCCGTGTTTATCTCCGGCGTGGTGTTTGTGATCCTTACCGTCACCGGGGCCAGAGAATGGCTGGTAGCGGGGATACCGGCATCATTAAGAGCAGCCATCGCAGCCGGGATAGGCTTATTTTTAGGGATTATTGCCCTGAAAACAGCCGGTATCGTGGTGCCTAACCCGGCCACCATGGTGGGCCTTGGAGACCTTACCCACACCAGCACCCTGTTTGCCATTCTGGGGTTTTTCATCATCGCAGCACTGGGTGCGCTCAAGGTACGCGGGGCCATCCTGATCGGGATTCTGGCAATCACCCTGCTCTCCATCGTTACGGGGCTTAGCCAGTACCAAGGGATTTTTTCTGCACCGCCCAGCCTGGATCCTACCTTCTTCCAACTGGATGTGATGGGAGTGCTGAACACAGGGTTCTTTCATATTATTCTTGTGTTCGTGTTGGTTGAAGTCTTTGACGCCACGGGCACCATGATCGGCATTGCCACTCGGGCGGGTCTCATCAAGCCCAACAATCCAGGTCGCTTGGGGCGTGCCCTGCTGTCTGATAGCTGCGCCATTGTGGCCGGATCTTTCCTGGGTACCAGTAGCACCACGGCGTACATCGAAAGCGCCTCCGGTGTGCAGGCAGGTGGCCGTACCGGCATGACCGCGCTGGTCATCGGGATCCTGTTTTTGCTGGCGCTGTTTTTATCGCCACTGGCCGCTGTTGTTCCAGCCTATGCCACCGCACCCGCACTGCTGTATGTGGCCTGCCTGATGTTGCGCGAGCTGGTTGACGTGCAATGGGATGACATCACCGAATCCGTGCCTGCAGCCATTGCTGCAGTGGCCATGCCGCTTACCTACTCCATTGCCAATGGTCTGGCATTTGGTTTCATCAGCTATGTCGTCATCAAGGCGTTGTCGGGTCGCTTCCGCGACATTCACCCCGCCACCTTGCTGGTTGCCATTTTGTTTGTCATCAAATACGCCTTGTTTCCAGGTTAAGGCCGACAGGCCTTGCAGGGCAGGTACACTGTCCCCATATGATCTGTAATCCGGTGGGCGGCCTTCTGCCGCCCCGCCACAGACAGGAGCCCGCATGAGCATCATTGAACTCACCCAGGATACCTTCCAAGAGGCCACCAAGGCCGATCAGCCCCTGATCATCGATCTCTGGGCACCTTGGTGCGGCCCATGCCGCCAATTTGCGCCCACCTTCGAGGCTGCGGCCGAAAAGCACTCTGATGTAACCTTTGCCAAAATCAACACCGAAGAGCAGCAAGAGCTTGCCGCTGCGCTGCGCATCCGTTCAATCCCTACCCTGATGGTGTTTCGCGAAAACGTACTGTTGTTTCAGCAGGCAGGCGCTCTGGCTGCGTCACAGCTCGAAGAACTCATCACCCAGGTAAAGGCAGTTGACATGTCGCAGGTGCATGCCCAGATTGCTGAGCAGGAAAAAGCCTCTTCAACCACGCACTAACTGCCGCATCCGCTGTGGCGTAGGCTGCCAAACGGCGCGCCACAGTGTACGATTCGGCTAATGACACCTCTCCTCTCGCGATCGGGCCGCCAAGCATCTCCTCCCCCTTCACGGCCTCGTAAAGCGCCCAGGCCCGATCCCGACCGCTGGCGAATCCTCGCCGTTCTGCTCACAACCATCTTCATGTCGCTCATTGGCGTCAGTATCGTCAATGTTGCCCTGCCCTCCATCCACATCGCCCTTGATGCCTCCCAGTCGGATGTGCAATGGGTGTTGTCCGGCTATGCCCTGACGTTTGGTGTGGTACTGGTGGCTGCCGGCCGTGCCGGCGATCTTATGGGGCGCGGCGGCCTTTTTGTGGTGGGTGTAGTCATCTTCACGCTGGCTTCCATTGCTGCCGGTCTGGCACCTGATGCTGATTGGCTTAATGGTGCGCGTTTTGTGCAAGGTGTAGGGTCGGGCCTGCTCAACCCGCAGGGTCTGGGGATGATCCAGCAATATTTTCGGGGTGAAGAACGCGGTCGTGCCTTTGGATATTTTGGGACAGTTGTTGGGTTTTCTGTTGCTGTAGGGCCGGCGCTGGGCGGCTTGTTGATTGAGTTGGGCGGCCTGCATCTGGGCTGGCGTCTGACCTTTTTGGTTAACGTGCCTTTTGGTATTGCAGTGATCATTTTGGCGCTCAAGTGGTTTCCCCGCCCTCTGTTTAGTCGTCCGGGCAGCCTCCCCTTGCGTGCAACGGCGGCGGATGATCCCAGCAACAGGGCGGCTATCCGCAATCGGAAAGACGGCTGGCGATCGCTGGATCCTGTCGGATCTCTGCTGTTGGGCCTCGCCGTACTGGCGTTTTTATATCCGTTTGTCGAATCGCGTACTGCGCCCATTACTTGGGCGTTACTGCCATTGGCCGGCATCCTGACGTGGTTTTGGATCCTCTGGGAGCGTCGAACCGCCCGACATGGTCATAGTCCGATGGTGAATCTGGAAATTTTCTCTACTGCCAGCTTCAGCAATGGCGTAACCATCATGGCGCTTTACTTCCTGGGCACAACCAGCATCTGGGTGCTGGTTGCTTTATATGTCCAGGAGGGCCTTGGGCTCAGTGCCCTGGAATCGGGCATGTTCGGAATCCCCGCCGCCCTGCTCTCGTCCTGGGCGGCCGACTGGGCTGGTCGACGTGTCATGAAGTACGGCCGCAGGATCGTCATTGGTGGTCTATTACTTGCACTGCTGGGATTATTGCTTAGCATGCTGGTGATTGTGTTGCAGGCCTATGGATATGCCAGCCCCTGGTGGCTACTGCTGAGTTTGTCCTTTATCGGCCTTGCACAGGGTTCCGTGATCAGTCCCAATCAGGCTCTGACACTGATGGATGTCCCGCTGGACTACGCGGGAAGCTCGGGTGCCATCATGCAAACCGGCCAACGGATTGGTACTTCGGTGGGTATTGCCATGATTACAGCTGCGGTGTTTTTTACGCTCGACCGGTTTTCCTGGCCTGTTGCCACGGTTGTCGGGTTTTGTGTGATCACCGCTGTGGTGCTGGTCGCGCTGGCCTTTGCCTACAAAGACCTGCGAGATCGTCGCAGGTCTGGCAAGGCCATTTATCAGGCCACAGCCTGAGCCATCCACGGGATCAGGCTGCGGAAATTGGGGATGTTTAAGGCATGCGGTTGAATTCCCTAACCTCTTTTTCAGCCTCGTCGCGAGCAATGCCGTACCGTTCTTGTACCTTGCCCACCAGATATTCAAAATTACCTTCGGCGACATCAATATCATCATCAGTAAGTTTGCCCCATTTGGCTTTAATTTTGCCAGAGAGCTGTTTCCATTGACCTTTGATTGTGTCTTGATTCATTTTGTACTCCAGTGATTATTGAAAACAGATGCAGGTTTCCTTGACCAGGATAATTGCGCAGACTAATAAAATAGCCAGTTTTTAATTGGAAGCCTTAACTTTCAGGCCAGAAATATCCACCTTTTGCACACCTTTTGTGCTGCTGGCAACTGCTTCGGCTTTTTTTATTTCGATTTCGCTGGGCACTGTGCCAGTAAGTGTCGCGACTCCATTATTTGTTTCCACGGAAATATCCGTGCTGGAGAGATCCTTGGTGGTCGCCAGCTGAGTTTTGATCTTGGTGGTGATCCAGGCATCGCTGACTGCTTCTGTCGCTGTGGCTGACTGATCAACGGTGGTGTTTTGATCGGCTGCCAGCACACCAGCCTGCAGGCCAAAGCCCAACGCGGTTGCTAAAACGAGGCGGGAAGCAATTACTGGTTTCTTCATACGGTTTTCTCCTAGTGTTTGGGAACAGCGCACATAAGCCTGGGCCAGCTTGCTGTTCATCATCAGGAACCTTGAGCCGCATCCTGAATGCCTTCAGATATAGCCCAGGGTTGACCCAAAGCTAACATCCAGAAAGCAAGGTTCGTGAATACAAGATGCTACTAAAGGAGAGTTGCCTGGCAATATTATTTATATTTCCCAGGGAAAACAGTATATTCATCCTGTAACATTATCTGCCGTGGCAGAATCATTAATTTCATGGATTGTGTAAAAAGTTGCCTCTTTAACTTCTGTATTGCTTTTTTTTGCCAATGAAATCGCGTACGGTTGTGTTTGTTTAATACCACTCGTCAGAAGAAATAAAATAAAAATGGCGCCTGAGCGCCACGCAAAAAACCAATCTGCACAGGTTGGTATCAGCCCTGATCGTCAGGGAGAGGTTTATCAGGGTGCGGTGTATCGTGCCTTCCCGAAATCCATGCCGGGGGATCACTGGCTGGAAAGGACTCGATACTGGCCTCATCAAGCATGTCTTCGATATCCTGGGATGTTTCATTTGGGGTGTGTTTGTCGGTTTGGGTGACCATGGCATTGTCCTCGTCTCAAGGTTTATATGGATGATGACAGCTCACTGTCCAGATCCATGGTAGCGCCCAAGAATCGGGCTGACTACTGCGGATTTGAACCTATATGTATCTGATTTATAAAATGAATTTTTATCATTAATAAATCTTGATGGGGAACGCCTGCTTTGTCATACCAACGGGTAAAGGCAGGCGAACCACGCAATGATCGATAGTGCGTTGCCTTGATTGCGATGCCCCGGGCCACAGAAACTGCTAGCATCAACTTTTTACAGTCTCATATCCGAACCATCATGGTAAGAAAACTAAGTCTGGCCTGCGTCTGGTTATTGGCCATCTTGTGCTATGCCGTGCCTTACTGGGTGCTAGACCAGGTAAACGCCTGGTATGGCAGCTTTTTGTTCTGGTCTGTTGCAGGTGTTCTGGTCATTGTCTGCAATCTGCTGGCCACCCGAGGGTTTCAGGAGCAAGACAAATGAGCCCGACAGTCATCTGGATAGGTGTCGCCATTTATCTGGCCGTGTCGATTGCCGTGGCATGGTTGTCCCGCGACGAAACCACCAATGGCCGGCAAGTCAGCATGTCGGGGTATTTTCTGGGTGCGAGGCGCTTCGGAGGCTTTGTTTCGGCGTTAAGCTACAGCGCTACCACCTACAGTGCTTTCATGATGGTTGGCCTGGCAGGGCTTACCTATAAGGCCGGTATCGGGGCTTATGGCTTCGAGATCGTTTATTTCGTGGGGGTTTCGCTTGTTGCTGTTTTTGGCCCGCGCTTCTGGCGAGTGGGTAAGGCCTACGATTTTATTACCCCCAGTGAAATGCTGGGCCATCGCTACCAAAGTCGTGCTGTGGCTGTTTCTACAGCCCTGAGCAACTGCCTGTTTCTGATTCCCTATGCTGCGGTTCAGCTGGCTGGTGTCGGTTATCTGTTGGCGGGGATGAGCAACGGTGCCATCAGTTTCACCACGGGCACTATTTTTGCTACTGTGGTGGCCCTGGTGTTCTCATACATTGCTGGCATGCGCTCGGTAATGTGGACGGACGCCTTGCAGGCGGCTTTCATGCTGATTTCCGCATCGGCTGTGGCCTGGCTGGTGGTACAGCACCTGGGCGGGCCTGGTGCCATGTTCAGCCAGCTCTCCGAGGTGCAAGGTAATGTGCTTACGGTTCCCGGCCCCGGGTTCTTTTCTTTTGCCACGTTTTTAGGCCTGACACTGCCCTGGTTTTTCTTCAGCCTGTCCAACCCGCAGGTCAGCCAACGGCTGTTCATGCCCAAGTCTTTGCCTGCCCTGCGCCGCATGCTACTTGGCTTTTTGTGCTTCGGCCTAGTTTATACCCTGGTATCGGTCACTTGGGGTTTTGGTGCCTTGTTGGCACTTCCGGGGCTGGAGAAGGCCGATCTGGCTACCCCCAGTCTGCTGGCCTCCGATATTATTCCGCCGGTGCTGGCCGAGATTGTCATGATTGGCATTTTGGCCGCCGCGATTTCGACCATCGATTCCATCATGTTGACCTTGTCTTCCATGCTGTCACGCGATGTCTATGCCCATGCCGCAGGCCACCAGGACGATGCTCGCCAGCTGCGCTTTGGCAAAATCGTGCTAGCTGTAGTGGCTGCCTTGGCCTGGGTGTTTGCCGAGTTGCAGCTTAACCTGATTGCTGTCTTGTCGGTGGCCGCATCTACAGGCCTTGCCGTAGTGGTGCCGGCAATTGTTGGTGCTTTTTTCTGGCGACGCGGCACGGCAGCTGGTGCCTTGTCCAGCATTCTGGTTGGTAGCGTCGCAGTGCTGGCGCTATTTGCCAGTGGCCTGCGTCCCTTGGGCCTATCTGCCGGGGTCTGGGTACTGCCAATCTCGATTGTGATTTTTGTGGGGGTGAGCCTGCTTACCCGGGCACCTGAAACTCACGCAGACGAGTTTATTACGCGCGCAAATATGGGCTGACCACCAGATGGCCTAGGGTGCTTTGCTGCTTGGACGATCTTTGGATTGAGCCTCATCTGCCCTGCTTTGTAGCGTCTTGACCGCAGGAAGATGCCAGCCACGGCGTATGGCAAAAAAGCGCAGCGCAAAGCACAGCACCCCGCCTACAGCAGTTGTCATGACAGGAGGGATCTCTAAAAGATGCCCGCCCACCACCACGGAAGCGCCCGCCAGCGCTGCAAACGCATAGAGATCCGCACGTAGTACGACGGGAATCTCTGTGACCAGCATGTCTCGGAGCATGCCCCCGCCCACACCTGTGAGCATGCCAAGAATGGCCGCCATGGCGGGTGAAATCCCAAAGAGCAGCGCTTTTTCTGCACCTGAAACGGCAAAGAACGCCAAACCAATAGCGTCAAACCACAGCATGTGGGTACGCAATCTGTCGGTGACGGGATACCAGAGAAAGGTGATCAGGCCCGCTGCAATAGATACCAAAAGGTATTTCCAGTCTGCAATGGCTGCGGGCGGCACTGCGCCGATCAACACATCGCGTGTCATGCCACCGGCATTGCCGGTAACAAAGGCCAAGACCAAAACGCCCAGAATGTCTAAGCGGTGCTTGACCGCCACCATGGCGCCACTGATGGCAAAGACAAAGGTGCCGCCGAGGTCGAGCACCAGAAGCAAGACATGAGGGATGGGCAACATGGCAGTATGATACGCAGCGCTGTCAGCCAGCCGCAAGCCATGCGTGCGCAGCCACCACCATGGCTTCTACGCCAGTCTCGAGTGTGGGATGCATGACCGGCAAGAAGTGCGGATTGTGATTGCTGGGAATTTCATTGAGACGGTTGGCTGCCTTTGCCTTGGCATAGGTTTCCGGATCTGTACCACCCACAAACCAAAAGACCGACGGGACACCCCATTGGGTTCCGAAGGAGCCGAAGTCTTCGCTGGCCGAAGCCGGCCCGACTTCGTGAACCCGCTCTTTAGTAAAGTGCTTCCGAAAAACATCCGCCACCCGCTCGGTGGCTTCTTCGTCGTTGGACGCCATCGGGTAACGATCAAGCGGAGTAATCTCAGGTGGTTTAGGTGCCCCAGATGCCGCTGCTTCGGCATTGACGATACGGGTAATGGCATCCAGTACGCGTGCGCGTACCCCTTCATCAAAGGTGCGGACATTCAGCTTGATGATGGCCTCTTCAGGAATCACATTTTCTTTTGTGCCCGCTTGCAAGGCGCCCACGGTGACCACAGCGGCCTCGGATGGTGCGAGCTCGCGTGAAACGATGGTCTGGAGCCGTAACACCACCGAAGCTGCCATCACAACTGGATCGATACTTGCCTGCGGCATGGAGCCATGCGCACCGCGTCCAAAGAGCCGGATCTGGAAGCTGTCAGCCGCGGAGGTAATGGTGCCCACGCGCCCGCCCAAAGCACCCGCAGGGCCCACCATCACGTGCTGCCCCAGTACAACCTCGGGCTTGGGGAAGCGTTTGAAAAGGCCATCATCGATCATGGCCTGTGCACCCGCTGCGGTTTCTTCTGCAGGCTGAAAGACAGCCAGAACCGTGCCTTTCCAGGCCGCGCGTGTTTGCGCAAGCACTGCGGTGGCACCCAGCAGCCAGGTGACGTGCATGTCGTGTCCACAGGCGTGCATGACGGGCACGGTGTGGCCCTCTGCATCGGTAGCACTGGCCTTGCTGGCATACGGCACACCGGTGGCTTCTTTAACCGGCAGCGCATCCATGTCGGCGCGCAGCATCACAACTGGGCCCTCGCCGTTTTTCAGCAGGCCAACTACTCCGGTTTGACCCACACCGGTGCTGACCTCATAGCCCGCCTGCTGGAGGCGTTTGGCCACCAGACCGGCGGTGCGCACCTCTTGCATCGAGAGTTCGGGATGAGCGTGGATATCAGTGTAGATTTTTTCAAGCTCGGGCAGTAGGCCGGTTAACCCGGCCAGTAGATCCTCTTTATCACTGGTTTGATTTGCACTCATCACAACTAGCCTCCAGTCATAATATCAATCACAGACGATAAACAAGATAGTACGCCTATCAAAGTGGGTATCGGGTGCGATGAGCTAGGCCAAAAGAGATTGCATGACGCGATACAGATCTGCTTTTCCCTCGAAACCGATACCGGGCAGCTCAGGCATGGTGATGTAGCTGTTTTCGACGACAACGCCATCTGGGAAGCCGCCGAACGGCTGGAAGAGATCGGGGTACGATTCGTTACCGCCCAGCCCCAATCCGGCAGCAATATTCAGCGACATCTGGTGCCCGCCATGTGGTATGCAACGGCTGGCAGACCAGCCGTGCTCTTTTAGCATATCCAGTGTGCGCAGGTACTCGACCAGCCCGTAGCTCAACGCACAATCAAACTGCAGCCAATCGCGATCCGGGCGCATACCGCCGTAGCGGATCAGGTTGCGCGCATCCTGCATCGAAAATAAATTCTCGCCTGTTGCCATTGGGTTCTTGTAATAACTGCGCAACGCAGCTTGAAGTTCAAAATCGAGAGGATCGCCCGGCTCTTCGTACCAGAACAGATCGTATTGGGACAGCGCCTTGGCATAAGCGATTGCGGTGTCCAGGTCGAAGCGGCCGTTAGCATCGACGCAAAGCCTCTGCCCATTTTGCAACACACTCAGGATGGCGTCGATACGGCGAAGGTCTTCATCCAACGAAGCGCCTCCGATTTTTTTCTTGACCACGGTATAGCCACGATCAAGATAGCTACGCATTTCGTCTTTAAGCTTGTCATGATCTTGTCCGGGGTAGTAGTACCCGCCTGCGGCGTAGACAAATACCTTTTTATTGACCTGCCCATTGCCATAGCGGTCGGCCAGTAATTGAAATAACGGCTTATCTTCGATTTTTGCGACCGCATCCCAGACAGCCATGTCTATCGTACCGATTGCCACTGAGCGTTCACCATGACCACCAGGCTTTTCATTGGTGAACATCACATCCCAAATTTTATGTGGATCCAGGTTATTGCCGCTGGCATCAAGCAGTGACGCGGGGTCCGCTTCCAGTATCCTTGGAATGAAACGGTCGCGCATCAGCTTGCCTTGACCGTAGCGGCCATTGGAATTGAAGCCATAGCCAATAACGGGTTTCCCAGTGCGGATGACGTCGGTGACGACCGCAACCAGACTCAGGTTCATTTTGCTGAAATCGATATACGCGTTTCGGATGGGCGAACTTATTGGCAGTGTTTTTTCAATAATATTGACGATTTTCACTGACGGCTCCTATGTGAAATATCATTAAGCTAAGTGTCGTTATGATCTGCGCTATCGCCGTTCACGGCCAATGCTATTTTTCTCCCACGTTATGCTTTCAAAGCACTGATATGAATCTCTCCTGGCTCGACGACTTCCTGGCTTTGGCACTGACCAAAAACTTCTCGCGTGCCGCCGAGCTGCGCCATATGACCCAACCTGCATTTGGCCGCCGGATCCGGGCACTCGAAGAATGGCTGGGCACTGATCTTTTTAATCGCGGCACGCAAGCAACGACCTTGACTGAAACTGGCGAATGGTTCCGCAAGGTTGCCCAAGATCTGCTTGCACGCGTCGCCAGCCTGCCTGGCGAAGCGCAGGCCATCGAAGCGTCATCATCAACAATCCTGCAGTTTGCCGCAACTCATACGCTTTCTTTCACCTTTATGCCCAACTGGCTTCGCAGCCTTGAATCGCAACAACCCGTCGGCGCCATACAGTGTGTCTCGGACATGCTGCAACGCTGCGAAGCCCTGATGCTCCAAGGAAAGGTTCACTTTGTGCTCAGCCACGCGCATTCGGACGTCGAAGGGGCGCTTGAGTCCGCAGGCTATCCGTCCATTCAGCTTGGGACTGACACACTCATTCCTGTGTCGTCGACAGACGAAAAAGGACAGGCCTATCATCGTGCAGACGACACGTCCCGCCCGATACATTTATTGCATTACAGCGCAGAATCGGGCATCGGCCGTATCATGCAAACCGTCTTGGCGCCTCAGATGGAGCACTTGTCCACCCAGACAGTATTCAAGGCACACCTTGCTTCCGTACTCAAGCCAATGGTCCTTACTGGTCGTGGGATAGCATGGTTGCCCCAGTCCTTGATCGCCGATGAACTTGCCACTGGCCGATTGGCAGGCGTCGGCCCTCTAAGTTGGCGCATACCGTTGCAAATACGGCTCTATAGAGATCGGAGCAAGATCAACGAAATTGCAGAAAAATTCTGGGATACTGTCTCCAGCATCAGCTGTGGCATGTAGGTTTTCCCGTCGATTTACGCATCAGCCATGGAATCGCGGCACCGCTGGCCTGGCTGTGCCAGGCCACAAATTACTCCCACTCAATGATTGTTTGTTTGAAAACAGCATTGATCCATAAGGGGAATTTTCTGCTAGCCCTTGCCAATACCCTCAGCAATGACCTTCTGGGAAAACCGCTTGGATCGGCCCAGCATTGCGGGGTATCCCTAGGCCTTGTGTCGGCAGAAACGGAATCTTGCCAGATTTGACCGGAGACAGCTGTCAACGCGGCCATCGTCACGGCAATACCATCCAGACCCACTGAAAGGCCCATGATACGGGCGTTTCAGCCATTCACTCAAGATTATTATATTTTCTAACCAAAACGTCTCTTTACAGGAAATGTTATGTTCACAAAACATCATTCATGTTATCTTATATGCACGTAACATCTCTTCAAGAGAGACGAATTGACCATAAACAGTAATTTTAACCTCAAGACAGTGGGTCCGCGTGCTGCCCAGCTGCTCGTGGAGCTGAACGAGCGGCGCCAGACCACGTTCAACACCGCCGATGTCACCTCCATCACGGGCCTGTCACCGCCAGCCGCCCGTAACCTGGTGCACAAGGCTCAGCAAAGAGGCCTGGTGACGCGATTAAAGCCAGGGTTGTACAACCTTGTACCCTTTGAGCTCGGTCGTGCCACAGAGCATGTCGATAGCCCGTTCATCATCGCCCGGGAACTGGCCGGCACAGCGCCCTACTTTCTGTCCCACGGTACGGCATTCGAATTGCACCGCATGGTGACCCAGCCGAACTTCACCATCTACGCCTCAAGCACCCGACGCGTGCGCCCCCAGACCGTCGGTGGCTATGACTTCCGGTTTGTCCTCATCACGGACAAGCAAGACTTCGGCGTCATGAAACATTGGATCGACAAGCAGCGCTTCGTCATGATCAGCGACATGGAACGAACCATCATCGACGGTCTCAGGCATCCAGCCTACGTCGGCGGAATCACAGAAGTCGCCAAAGGCCTGTGGATGAAGCGGGACACGCTGAAGGTCGAGCGGCTGATGGATTACGCGCAGCGTCTTGGTGTCGGTGCAGTGATACGTCGCTTGGGCTACTTGCTGGAACACTACGAACTGGCTGACGCAGCCACATTAGAGCCTTTGCGGGCTCAGCTGACCGCCACCTACTTGCGCCTCGATCCGCTGCTTTCAGCAGAGGGGCCTCATCTTTCCCGCTGGAAGCTTCAGCTGAATGTGCCCGCCGAAGAATTGGACAGCATAAGGTTTACCTGATGATCTCACAACGCAACATCTCAATGATCTCAAACGCGCTGGTCACCGCGGGTGGCCGTCGCATCCCCGAATCCGTCATTGAACGTGATTACGTGCTGGCCTGGTTCCTGACCGGATTGGCCAACCACCCGCTGCGTGAAGTCCTGGCATTCAAGGGAGGAACGGCCTTACGCCGCTGCTGGTTCCCCGATTACCGGTTCTCCGAGGATCTGGATTTCACACTGATTCGCCCCATCACGCTCGAAGAAATACTGGCCGGGCTTGACGAAATCTTCGCTGCCATCAGTGCCGAGACGGGCCTGCAGATCGCATTTGATCGCTCTGACCGTCACAGCCACCAAAATAGCCATACCTTTTATCTGTGCTACCAGGGTCCGCTGCCTGCTGAAAACGATGTGAAGGTCGATGTCACCATCAACGAAGTTCTGTGCTTTCCACTGCAAGACCGCCCGGTTCATCGCACCTACGACGGTTTTGATGATTTGCCCGTGGGACCAACCGTGAAGGTCTACGCCATCGAGGAAATCGTCATAGAGAAACTTCTTGCCCTCAGCGATCGGGCGCGTAACGAACCCCGCGATCTTTATGACCTATGGTATCTGCTCGATTCGGCGGATCTGCGAATTGCAGAAATGCGGCCTGAACTCGACGCGAAACTGGAATTGCGTCAACGGGACATCACAGGCATGGAACAGGCAATCGCAAAAAAGGAGGACCGCCTGAGACGGCTATGGACGCAGCGCCTCGCCCACCAGATGAACCATCTGCCTCCCTTTGAGGATGTCTTTCGAGAAGTATTGCGCACAGTTCGCGCTGCCAATCTGCCATGAGCTAATGAGTATCTAGGCGGATGGAATGGGCATTGACCAAACAACCTGCATAGGTCAAACCTGCTAATCTATGAATTACATTAAATATAAGTTTTAATTTATTGATTAATAATTATATTTCTAAATACTTCTACTCCCACTCAATAGTAGCAGGCGGTTTGCTCGACACATCGTACGTGACCCGATTGATGCCGCGCACTTCATTGATGATGCGTGAGGATACCCGCTTCAATAACGCGTATGGCAGCTCGGCCCAATCAGCTGTCATGAAGTCGCTGGTTTGTACGGCACGCAGGGCCACCACGTAATCGTAGGTGCGGCCGTCGCCCATCACACCCACAGATTTAACCGGTAAAAATACGGTAAAGGCCTGAGAAGTGAGGTCGTACCAGGACTTTCCGGATGCTGTGTCAATCGTGTTGCGCAGCTCGGTGATAAAGATGTCATCGGCGCGGCGTAGCAAGTCGGCGTATTCGGGTTTGACTTCACCCAGAATGCGCACCCCCAGACCAGGCCCCGGGAACGGATGACGAAACACCATTTCCGGGGGCAGGCCCAAGGCCAGGCCCAGGTGGCGTACCTCGTCCTTGAAGAGCTCGCGCAGAGGCTCAAGCAGCTTCAGATTAAGCGTCTCGGGCAGCCCACCCACGTTGTGGTGCGATTTGATCGCCACGGCCTTGCCGGTTTTGGACGCCGCGGATTCAATCACGTCAGGGTAGATCGTGCCTTGCGCCAGCCAGCGGGCTAATTTCAGCTTGGCAGACTCGGTCTGGAACACCTCGACAAACTCGCGGCCGATGATCTTACGCTTGGCTTCGGGGTCGGCCACACCGGCCAGCTTGCCCATGAACTGCTCGCTGGCATCTACGTGGATCACGCGAATCCCCAGATTGCGTGCCATGGTGTCCATCACCTGCTTGGCTTCGTTGTGACGCAGCAGGCCGTGGTCGACAAACACGCAGGTGAGTTGCTCGCCGATGGCTTTGTGGATCAGGGCCGCAGCCACCGAAGAATCCACGCCGCCAGACAAGCCCAGGATGACTTCGTCATCACCGACTTGCTCGCGGATGCGGTTGACGGCTTCGGTGACGTAATCAGGCATGTTCCAGTCGCGCGAGCACCCGCAGATCTCGGTGACAAAGCGCTGAAGCATGGCCTGGCCCTGCACCGTGTGAGTGACTTCGGGGTGAAACTGAACGGCATAAAAATGCCGGGTTTCGTCGGCCATGCCCGCAATGTCGCATGAGGGAGTGGATGCCATCCGCACAAAACCCGGGGGCAGTTGTGTGACGCGGTCGCCGTGGCTCATCCATACCTTGAGCATGCCGTAGCCTTCGGGGGTTTCAAAATCCTGAAGCCCGTTGAGCAACTGCGTATGGCCGTGGGCGCGAACTTCGGCATAGCCAAACTCGCGATGGTCGGAGAACTCGACCTTGCCGCCCAGTTGCAGTGCCATCGATTGCATGCCGTAGCAGATGCCCAGCACCGGTACTCCTGCCTCGAAAACTGCCCCAGGCACTTTCAGGGATTCGTCGGCATAGGCCGAGGCGTGGCTGCCCGACAAAATGATGCCTTTCAGGCCATGATCCAGCTGATCTCGGATAAATGCGTTATCGACGTCGCCCGGGTGAATCTCGCAATAAACCCCTGTATCGCGGACGCGACGGGCAATAAGCTGGGTTACCTGGGAACCATAATCCAGGATCAGAATGCGTTGGTGCATGGCAGACGATTTGAGTGGCTGATCAAGGCGTTACTTTAACCCATGCGAGGGTGCGGCTTCCAATGTTCGGGCCTGCGCTGCCAATAATATTTGTGTCAGAGTCGCCACTGCCATTACAGTAGTCGGGTTATGGATTTTGTCGGCTGCAAACCAATGTCCTCACGTGCTTCCCGGATCCCCCTGCCTTTCGCAGGCCTGCTGGCCCTTGCCGTTGCCATGGGGATTGGCCGCTTTGCATTCACGCCCATCCTGCCCATGATGCAGGCCGATCAGGGCCTGAGCCTGGCTCAAGGGGGATGGCTGGCTAGTGCCAATTACCTGGGCTATTTACTCGGCGCTCTGTTGGTCACGCATCTGAGTTGGTCGCCGGCGCATTTGTTGCGCAGCGGCCTGTGGCTGGTGGTACTGATGACAGCGGCCATGGGGCTGGATGGCCATTGGGCCGGTTGGATAGTCTGGCGCCTGCTGGCGGGCGTGGCCAGCGCCTGGGTGATGATCGGGACGGCATCGCTGTGCATCGCCCGCCTGAACGCGCAAGGTAAGGAACGGCATAGCGGCATCGTCTTCGCCGGTGTGGGCTGCGGAATTACATTCGCGGGGTTGGCTTGTATGGGGCTGACACTACTGGGCACGGCTTCTTCGCACGCCTGGCTGTGGTTGGCGGCCGCGGCCCTGCTGGGGCTGATCGGGGCATCCATGCTGTGGCGATCGTCGAACCAAGCCGATCCAAGGCCAGCGGCCATACCTCGAGAAACTGACGCGGTGGACAAGCAGCCACCGGCTCCACAGGCCACGCCCGCTCCCATCCCGTCGCTGCACTGGGGGCTGATCCTGTGCTATGGCGTGTACGGTTTCGGCTACATTCTTCCTGCCACTTTCCTACCCGCCCAAGCGCGATTGCTGGTACCCGATCCCTGGTTGTTCAGTTTGGCCTGGCCAATTTTCGGACTGGCGAGTGCAGCGTCCACCCTGATTGCAAGCCGTCTGGCGCGCCGCTTCAGTCGCCAGAAGATCTGGGCAGGCGCTCAGATCCTGATGGCCATCGGCGTGCTGCTGCCGGCCCTGTGGCATACGCTAGCTGCCATTCTACTGGCTGCGTTGTGTGTTGGCAGTACCTTCATGGTGATCACCATGGTAGGCCTGCAAGAGGCTCAGGCGGCTGTCGGCCGCATTGGCGCCAAGCGGCAGATGGCGGCGATGACGGCATCCTTCGCCATGGGCCAATTGATTGGTCCGCTGTTCTTCAGCCTGACTCACGCCTTGTTCGGTGCGCCGCTGGAATTTGCTCTGGTTCTGGGCACCCTGGGCCTGATCGCCGGTGCGCTGCCCATCCTGCGGCTGCGTACGTGCGACAAAGTTACCAGCCAGGCGGAGATCAGCCCATGACAAGTCCTCATCCTTACCTGCTCGTTCATGGCGCCTGGCACGGCGGCTGGTGCTGGTCGGCTGTCGCAGAGAAATTGCGGCAAGCGGGGCATCGCGTCGATACCCCTACCCTGCCGGGACTAGGAGAACGCAGCAACCTGCTGGGGCCGGACATCACACTGGACACCTTCATCCGGGATGTGGAGTGCTATCTAACCAAAGAGGATCTGCGCGAGGTCATTCTGGTCGGCCACAGCTTCGGCGGGCTGGTGGTCTCCGGCGTGGCCGACCGCCTGCCCAAACGTATCCGACGCCTGGTCTATCTGGATGCCTTTTTGCTGCCGCCCGGCCAATCAACTTTCGACACCTTGCCCGAGGCCGTCGTTCAGCGGCTGGAACACAGCGCCGCCGGCACCGGCGGCATCCCGCCGCCCCGGCCTGAAAGCCTGGGCCTGACACGGGCCGCCGACATTGCCGCCGTGCAGAACCGCTTGACGCCGCATCCGATCGGCTCCTATCGTGAACCGCTGCGCCTGAACCATCCGCTGGGCAATAGCCTGCCGGTCACATATGTGCGCTGCATCCGCCCCCCCTTCCAGGCCGTCGCTCAAGCCTATGCATGGGCGCACGAAACCTATGGCACCCGTTGGTCCTGGCGGGACCTGGACTGCGGCCACGACGCGATGATCAGCGCGCCCGATCGGGTGGCCGAGACCTTGCTGGACGCCGAACCTGCCAGCCGCTGATACATCAGGGTGGCGAAGATCGCAGCCCCTTGTGGCAGCCGTCGTCCCGCGTTGCGCCTTCGTACAGGCCGCGCAAACGTCCCAGGGTGCGGGTCTGGGCTTTGCGCGGTAGTGGTCGGCCCCGATCAATCCGCGCGATAATTGGGCGCTTCTTTGGTAATCTGCACGTCGTGCACGTGGGATTCGCGCACGCCGGCCGAGGTGATCTCGACAAACTCGGCCTGGGCATGAAGATCGGTGATCGTGGCACTGCCGCAGTACCCCATGGATGCGCGGATGCCACCCACCAATTGGTAGATGATGGCGATGACACTGCCCTTGTACGGCACGCGGGCCTCGATGCCTTCTGGCACCAGCTTGTCGATATTGTTGTTGGGATCCTGGAAATAGCGGTCGGCAGAGCCATCCGCCATGGCGCCCAGGCTGCCCATCCCGCGGTACGACTTATAAGAGCGCCCCTGAAACAGCACGACTTCTCCGGGGGCTTCTTCGGTACCGGCAAACATGCCACCCATCATGCACGTGGACGCGCCCGCGGCCAGCGCCTTGGAAACATCGCCCGAATAGCGGATGCCGCCATCGGCGATCAGGGGGATACCTGTGCCCTCGAGGGCCTGAGCCACATCGGCAATGGCGGTAATCTGGGGCACACCCACACCCGCCACGATACGTGTGGTGCAGATTGACCCCGGGCCAATACCCACCTTGACGGCGTCGGCACCAGCTTCTGCCAATGCCAGTGCAGCGGCAGCAGTAGCGATATTGCCGCCAATCACCTGAATATGGGGATAGTGCTTTTTAACCCAGCGCACGCGCTCGATGACGCCGGCGGAGTGGCCGTGTGCCGTATCCACCACAAGCACATCGACACCGGCCGCAGCCAGTTTTTCGACACGCTCGTCGGTGCCCTCGCCTACGCCGACAGCTGCACCAACACGCAACTGGCCCTGACTGTCTTTGCTGGCCAGGGGGTGCTCGGTGTTTTTGACAATATCCTTGACCGTGGCCAGGCCGCGCAGCTGGAATTTGTCGTTGACAATCAGCACGCGCTCGAGGCGATGCTTGTGCATCAGGGCTTGCGCTTCTTCGAGGGTAGCACCTTCGTGCAGCGTGACCAGTCGTTCTTGCGGCGTCATGATCTCGCGCAAAGAAACATCCAGACGGTCTTCGAAGCGAAGATCCCGGTTGGTGACAATCCCCACCAGCTTGCCGGCCTCGACCACTGGCAAGCCCGAAATGCCATGCTGGCGCTGCAATGCGATGGCATCGCGCACTTTCATGGTGGGCGTGACAGTAACCGGATCGATGACAATGCCGAATTCGTGGCGCTTGACGCGCGAGACTTCGCGGGCTTGTTCGTCGGCGGTGAGGTTTTTATGGATGATGCCGATACCACCCTCTTGGGCCATAGCAATGGCCAGGCGAGACTCGGTAACCGTATCCATAGCTGCAGAAACCAGCGGGATATTTAGCTGGATATCCCGTGTAAGCTGGGTGGCAAGACGCGTGTCGCGCGGCAGAACCTGGGAGAAGGCAGGCACCAGGAGGACGTCGTCGAAGGTGAGCGCTTTTTTGATCAGACGCATAAACTGTGTAGACTCCGGGCAAAGCAGGATTATACGCTCTTGGGCCCCTAGGATAAACCCCTACCCCTACCGGCGGCCCAAGACTACGATAGTATGCAAAAGGGAGGCTCCTCATGGCTTTTGTGTTTGTCCTGATTATCCTGATTTTCGTGGCGGCAGCCGTAGTGCTGTGGCATGCCGATTTACGCATGCGCTACCTTACCCGCCCCATTTATCGCATGTTTCAGCGGATTTTGCCCAAAATGTCCGACACCGAGCGCGAAGCCCTGGAGGCGGGCAGCGTCTGGTGGGATGGCGCATTGTTTTCAGGGCGACCCAGTGCCCGCGCATTGCATGCCATCCAGCTGCCACGGCTGTCTGCCGAAGAACAGGCGTTTCTGGATAATGAAGTAGAAACCTTGTGTGCCATGGTGCACGATTGGCGGGTTACTCGCGAAGATCTGGATTTGCCACCTGAAGCCTGGGACTACATCCGCAGCCACCGCTTTTTTGGCATGATCATCCCCAAAGAATACGGCGGCCTGGGGTTTTCTGCGGTGGCGCATTCGGCGGTGATCACACGCCTGGCCTCGCGCAACTCGGCGCTATCGGCCACGGTGATGGTGCCCAACTCACTGGGCCCAGCCGAGCTCCTGCTGCATTACGGCACCACCGAGCAAAAAGATTACTACTTGCCACGTCTGGCCAGTGGCGAGGAAATCCCGGCCTTTGCACTAACCAGCCCGTGGGCGGGCTCGGATGCTGCTGCCATTCCAGACTCCGGTGTGGTGTGCAAGGACATGTGGCAGGGGCAGGAAACCCTGGGCATGCGAGTGAGCTGGGACAAGCGATACATTACCCTGGGCCCGGTTTGCACAGTGTTGGGGCTGGCCTTCAGGTTATACGACCCCGATGGTTTGCTGGGCGATCAACCCGATATTGGTATTACCTGCGCCCTGGTACCTCGCGACCACCCTGGGGTGGAGATCGGCCGGCGGCATTTCCCGCTGGATGCGATGTTCATGAACGGCCCCACACGCGGACACGATGTGTTTATTCCGCTGGAGTACATCATTGGTGGCCAGGCCCGTGCCGGCCAGGGCTGGCGCATGTTGATGGAGTGCCTGGCGGCCGGGCGATCCATCTCCCTGCCCTCCTCCTACGCAGGCATGGCGCAGCTGACCGCCCGCGCGGTAGGTGGCTATAGCGTGGTGCGCGACCAATTTCATACGCCCATTCACAAGTTTGAGGGTGTGATCGAGCCCCTTGCCCGGATTGCCGGCCACACCTACCTGATGGATGCGGCGCGTGCCATGACGGCGGGTGCGGTGGATCTGGGAGAAAAACCTGCCGTGGTCTCGGCTATTGTCAAATATCACGTCACCGAGCGCGGCCGCATGGTGGTAAACGACGGCATGGACATCATTGGCGGGAAAGGCATTATTCTTGGCCCGCAAAACTTCCTGGGTCGGGCCTATCAGCAGATCCCCGTGGGGATTACCGTGGAAGGCGCCAATATTCTCACGCGCAGCCTGATCATCTTTGGCCAGGGGGCCATCCGTTGCCATCCGTTTGTGCTTGCCGAGATGCAAGCGGCCCAGGACAGCAACCCCAAACAGGGGCTGGATAACTTTGACAAGGCCTTTTGGGGCCACATGCGTCACACCGGCAGCAATGCCCTGCGGGCCATTGCACACGGCTGGACAGCCGCGTGCTTTGCACGCCCCGACACTGCAGTGGCGCCGGCCATGGTCCGATACTATCGGCAGCTCACCCGCTACTCCGCGGTATTGGCCACCTTATCGGATGTCGCCATGCTGAGTCTGGGGGGCTCGCTCAAGCGCCGGGAATCCATCTCTGCGCGTCTGGGTGATGTGTTGTCGCAGCTCTACCTGATCTCCGCCACCCTGAAGCGCTTTCACGACGAGGGCCAGCAGCCAGGCGACGCACCACTGGCCCATTGGGCGATTCAGGACGCCTTTTGTCGGGCTGAAGACGCAATTTCCGGAGTGTTGCACAATTTCCCCAACCGAATATTGGCGTGCGCCTTGCATGTGGCACTGATGCCCTGGGGACGCAGTTTCCCGGCACCATCCGACAAGCTCTCGGCAGAAGTGGCACAGGCGCTATGCACGCCTGGTCCAACCCGAGACCGGCTGACCCACCTGGCCTATCTTCCTGAAGATCCACAAGAGCCCGTGGCCGCCATCGAATCCGCACTGCAGGCCGTGATGGATACACAAGATCTGGCGCGCAAGATCCGTGATTTTGAAAAGTCCGGCAAAATTCCTGCAGGTGATCCGCGTGCCAACGTACGCGACCTTGCACAGGCCGTGCACGCTGCCGGCGGATTGACCGACGATGAATACGAACGCCTGCACGCCCGCAACACCTTGCGCGACCGCGTGATCGGCGTTGACGACTTTGCCCCCGATTTCTCGGGGCTGTCAAACACCGATACACCCTCACACACGCAAGCGGATGGTGCTTAACCCAGCCAGACCCGGGCGTTACGGAACATCCGCATCCATGGCGTAAATCCGCCATGGATGCTGGTGCCGTCATCCGTATCTGCAGGCCCCCAGCTGGCAGGCCGCCATGACATCGCGACATTACGGGTTACGCGCTCAGGGTGCGGCATCATGGCAGTAAAGCGCCCGTCGGCGGTTGTGACTGCTGTGAGGCCTTCCGGGCTGCCATTGGGATTGTCCGGATATGAGATTGTTCTTTGGCCGGCGGCGTCTACAAAGGCGGCAGCCGCTGTTACCTGGCTGGCATCGCCCTGGCGGGCAAAGTTGGCATAGCCCTCGCCGTGCGCCACTGCAATGGGTGCACGCACGCCCGCCATGCCGGCAAAAAAGATGGAGGGTGAATCCAGGATCTCGACCAGCGAGAGACGGGCCTCGTATTTTTCGGAGACGTTACGGGTAAAACGCGGCCAGTGTTGCGCGCCGGGGATCATGTCGGCCAGAGCAGCCATCATCTGACAACCATTGCATACACCCAGGGCAAAGACATCGGGCCGTGAAAAGTAAGCGGCAAACTGGTCTGCCAGTGCCGCGTTGTAGCGGATGGTGCGGGCCCAGCCTTCGCCGGCGCCCAAGACATCACCGTAGCTAAACCCGCCAACAGCCACCAGACCCTGCAGGGTATCCAGGCGCACACGGCCAGCCAGCAGATCCGTCATATGGACATCCACCGCCTCGAAGCCTGCGGTATCAAAGGCCCAGGCCATTTCGACCTGGCTGTTGCAGCCTTGCTCGCGCAGGATTGCAACACTTGGCCGTGCGCCACGCGCAATAAACGGTGCAGCGACGTCTTCTTGCGGGTTGAATGCAACCTGTGGCACCAGGCCGGGGTTTTCTGTATCCAGCCAGCGGGCGTGTTCGGCCTCGGCGCAGTCGGGGTGATCGCGGCGGGCCATGATCCGGTGCGTGGTTTCGCTCCAGATCTGACCAAGCTCGGACAAAGGCCGATGGTAGGTGATGGCGCCATCCCGAAACACTTGAAACTCTTGCCGGGAGTTGAGCATGCCCACTACATGCGCAATGGCGGCCAACCCCTCTTGACGCAGAAACTGCAAAACCTCGTCGCGATGGGCGCGCGGCACCTGAATCAGCCATCCAGCTTCTTCGTTAAACAGTGCGGTCAGGTTATGTTCGTGGTGCAACACCGCCACCTGGTCATTGCGGATCTTGAAGTCTCCGGCATCGGCGATGTGGGGGTCGAGTGTGAGCATGTCGAGATTGAGCGATACACCGACATGACCGGCAAATGCCATCTCGACTGCGCTGGCCATCAGCCCGCCGTCAGAGCGATCGTGGCAGGCCAGTACCCAGCCGCGGCTGACCAGCTCGCGCAGGGCCATCAGGGCAGTACGCAGCAAATTACCGTCTTGCATGTCCGGGGTTTCAGCCCCGATCTCGCCATACACCTGGCCCAGGATCGAGCCGCCCATGCGTTGACGGCCCTCGCCAAGATCGATGAGCAGCAACACGCTATCACCCGCATCCGTGCGCAGCTGTGGTGTCAGCGTGGTGCGCACATCAGCCACAGGCGCAAAGGCGGTAACCACCAGGGATACCGGCGACAGTACAGCATGCGTGCCTTCATCGTCCTCCCAGGCTGTGCGCATGGAGAGCGAATCCTTGCCAACCGGAATGGACAAGCCCAGGGTCTGGCACCAGTCGCTGACAGCGGCAACCGTATCAAACAGCGCGGCATCCTGCCCGGGTTGTCCGCAAGCAGCCATCCAGTTGGCAGACAGCTTGACGTCTTCGAGACGCGCCACCCCGGCTGCAGCAAGGTTGGTGAGCGCTTCTGTGACTGCCATGCGCCCGGAGGCCGGCGGGTTGAGGATCGCCAGCGGGCTGCGCTCGCCCAACGCCATTGCTTCGCCGGCCACACCTTCGTAATCACGCAAGGTAACGGCGCAGTCGGCCACCGGCACCTGCCAGGGGCCAACCATCTGGTCTCGGGCAGTCAGGCCACCCACAGTGCGGTCACCAATCGTGATGAGAAACGACTTGTTGGCCACTGTGGGGTGGCGCAAGACGCGCTCGATGGCTTCTCCCAGATCAACGTCAACAAGATCAAGCGGCTGGCCCTGGATGGTCTCGCGACTTGCTTCACGCTGCATCCGGGGCGGTTTGCCCAGGATTACATCGATGGGGACATCCACTGGCCGCAAGCCATTGGGTGACACCTCGCCCTCTGGGCGATCCAACCCAGGAAGACCCTCTCCCTGGGTGACACGCAGGCGGCGGGCCTCGGTGGCAACGCCTACCACGGCGTAGGGACAGCGCTCGCGATCCGCGATTTTTGCAAAGCGGGCCAGATCTTCTGGCTGGATGGCCAGTACGTAGCGCTCTTGGGATTCGTTGCTCCAGATTTCGGCCGGTGAAAGGCCAGATTCTTCGAGTGGGACACGCTGCAGCTCGAACTCGGCACCACGCCCGGCATCGTTGACAAGCTCTGGAAACGCATTGGACAGGCCACCGGCACCCACATCGTGAATCGCCAGAACCGGATTATCTGCGCCCTGCTGCCAGCAACGGTCGATGACCTCTTGGGCACGCCGCTGCATCTCGGGATTACCGCGTTGCACGGAGTTGAAATCGAGCTCGGCCTGATTGGTGCCTGCCCCCATGCTGGAGGCCGCACCGCCGCCCATGCCGATACGCATGCCCGGCCCGCCCAGCTGAACCAGCAAGGCGCCCGGTGGCAGCGGATCTTTGTGCGTGAGGCGATCGTCGATTTGCCCCAGCCCACCTGCGAGCATGATGGGCTTGTGATAGCCCCAATGCACGTCATTGACAGTTTGCTCGAAGGCTCGAAAATAGCCCAGCAGGTTGGGACGGCCAAACTCGTTGTTGAAAGCAGCACCGCCAATGGGGCCCTGGATCATGATATCCAGGGGGGAAGCAATGCGATCCGGGGCTTGCGCCGGGGTCTCCCAGGGCTCGTGGGCCTCGTCTACCCGCAGGTTAGATACCGTAAAACCCGTGAGGCCCGCTTTTGGTTTGGAGCCACGCCCTGTGGCGCCTTCGTCGCGGATTTCACCGCCGGCTCCGGTGGCCGCGCCCGGAAACGGCGCAATCGCCGTGGGATGGTTGTGCGTCTCGACCTTCATCAGGATGTGCATGGTTGCAGCATCACGGCGATACACAGAGTTATCGGCCCCCGCAGCGTGAAACACCGAGGCTGGGCCACCCTGCATGACGGCTGCGTTATCGGAATAAGCCACCACGGTGCCTTCGGGCTGCGCAGCATGGGTGGCACGAATCATGTCAAACAGCGTTTGCGATTGGGCCTGCTTATCCAGCGTCCAGTGGGCATTGAATATTTTGTGGCGGCAGTGCTCGCTATTGGCTTGCGCAAACATCATGAGCTCGACATCGGTGGGGTCGCGCCCGAGGTCGGAGTAAGCCCGCAGCAGGTAATCGATTTCATCCCCCGACAGAGCCAGGCCCATCTGCAGGTTGGCTTGTTGCAGTGCAGTGCGGCCATCGGCCAGCACCGGGACTATCTTGACTGGCTGTCCAGAGACAGGCGTAAACAAGGCCTTGCCATCGAAATCGGCTGGCACCACCGTTTGTGTCATGCGGTCGTGCAGGCAGGTGGCGAGCAGCTGCAATTGCGGTTCGTCGAGTTTGCGGCTGCCAACCAGGGTGCGTTCGGGCGAAATGTAATACCGGACGCCGTGCTCGATGCGCCGCACCTGTTGCAAACCGCAATGATGGGCAATATCGGTGGCTTTGCTGGCCCAGGGAGAAATCGTGCCCAGGCGTGGCACAACCAGCAGCTGAATGACGTGACGATCGGCGGGAGGCACCACATCACCACCATCATCCAGCAAGACTTTGACGCGTGCGAGATCCTCATCGGACAAAGGGCCGTCTGTCTCGACAAAATAGCACGAAGCTGCCGCCACAGCGGCAACCGGCAGGCCACGGCCATTGAGAGTGCTCAAGAGGCGTTGCCGGCGAAAATCGGACAAAGCGGCAGAACCGGGGATGATCAATACAGAGGTCACGACAGAAGCCCACAGACAAAAGGATCAGAAGCTGTCTATTTTACCGGGATCGGGGCGTCATCATGGCAGAGACCTGACTCGGGATGATTGCAATACGACGCGGCAGCCGGGATACCCCCGTTTGCCTGTGTGCAGTCACAAGCTGCAAAAACGCACCTGGCCGCAAAGGCAGCCTGCTATTCGGGGTAGCGGACCTCGAGGATATCAAGCGCTTCGACACCCGCCGGGGTGCGCAAAATAACGGTATCGCCTTCGCGTGCCTTGATCAGGGCCCGGGCCACCGGCGACACCCAGCTGATTTTCCCGATCAAGGGCTCGGCCTCGTCCACCCCCACAATGGTGACGGTGAATTCCTGGCCCTGACTGTCACTGTAATACACGGTTGCGCCAAAAAAGACCTGGTCGCGATTCGGTTGCAAGGCAGGGTCAACGACTTCAGCAGACTCCAGCCGGCGGGTTAAAAAGCGAATCCGGCGGTCGATCTCGCGCAGACGCTTTTTACCGTAGATGTAATCCCCGTTTTCAGAGCGATCACCATTGGATGCCGCCCAGGAAACCGTTTGCACGACATCGGGGCGCTCGGTGTTGAGCAGATGCGTGAGCTCGGCATTCAGCGCTTTATAACCTGTGACGGTCATGTAGTTTTTTGTGCCTGCCGGCAGCGGGCTGGGATCAGGTAGCTGATCCTCGTCGTCGGAGTCTGATTCTTTGACGAAGGCTTTATTCATGGTGCACCTTGCTTAAATCCAATCGTGCCAAACAGGCGTGAGATTGGCCGGGAGATCAGGCATGCGCCCAAGATCTACCCGCCCTGCCCCGGGTGCGTGAAAATCCGAACCGCGGGAGGCCTCAAATCCATAGCTTAAGGCAACACGGGCATAGTAATCATATTGTGCCGGGCTGTGGCTGCCCGTAATCACTTCGATACCCTGTCCGCCCGCTTCCTTGAAAGCCGAAAACAATGCATCGGCCTGAGCTGGTTTGTAGCGATACCGCCCTGGGTGCGCCAGTACGGCCTTGCCGCCTGCCGCACATATCCATTGAACCGCCTGCGCCAGCGGTACCCATTGCGTGGGCACAAAGGCCCGCTTGCCGTCGCCCAGGTAGCGGTCGAACGCCTGCTGCAGCGTCTTGACGTGACCTTGGTCCAGTAAATGCCGGGCAAAATGTACCCGGCTGATCAGATTTGGGTTGTCGACGTGACTCAATGCGCCTTCCCAGGCATCAGTAATGCCACAATCAGTCAGAAGTTGCGCAACTTTCCTGGCCCGATCCACTCGTGTTTGGCGGATGCGGGCTAGCCCCTCAGCCAGCACCGAATGCTGCGGATCAATGTTGAGCCCAACAATATGAATAGTTTTTTCGCAGAAATTGGCTGAAATCTCGACGCCGGGAATAAACCCCATGCCTAGCCGGTTTGCTGCTTCAGCGGCCTCTGCCAATCCCCGGGTTTCATCGTGATCAGACAGCGACCACCAATCAACCCCGTTTTGATGTGCACGCGCTGCGACAGCAGCCGGCGGCAGTTCGCCGTCAGACTCAAAGGAATGACTGTGAAGATCGATATTTAAGGCCATAAGCAGGAAGGATTGCCTTGCCTGACCATCAGGCAGGAATCAATCTGCCAGCAGAAACTGACGGATTGCGTGGATTTGATCGGGGCTGCGCAAGCTGGGTGCATGGCCCACACCCTCAAATTGCAACGACTGTGCATGAGGGTTGCGAGCCAGCATATCACGCACCGTATCGGCCCGAAGAATATCCGATTGAGCGCCACGCAGCACCAACACGGGATGTGCAAGGTGATCCCAAGCCTGCCACAGCAAGGCTTCGGCCGCTACCGTGGCTTCGGGTGTTTGCAAGGCAAAGGGCTGTGCGATGCGCAGATCGTAGTGTTTCACCCATTGCTGGCCTTGCTGGACAAATACGTATCGCGTCAGGGCTTCCCAGCCGGCGGCATCGTGCGGCCCAAAGCCTTGCGATACCTGCCGGACGTACTGAACTGCCTGATCAAAAGAGGCAAATTGGATGTCCTGCCCCACGTACTCGCCAATCCGGGCCAGACCATCGAGATTGAGCGCAGGCCCAATGTCATTGAGCACTACCTTGCCCAGAGACAGGTAAGACATCTGATCCGGGCCAGAGGCCCCACGGTCCGGGCGCAGTTGTGCTGACAGCGCCGCCATACCTGTCAGACCAAGGCCAATCAGGCCTCCCATGGAGGTACCCACCCAATCCAGGCGGGCGGGTGCCAGGCGGGCGATCAGGGTGACCATATCGGCGACATACTGCGGCACAACATAGCTATTGGCATCCAGCAGCCAATCCGAACGGCCGCGGCCGACGACATCGGGGCACACCACACGGTACTCGGCGCATAGTGCCTGTGCGAGCGGATCGAAATCGCGGCCGGTACGGGTAAGCCCGTGGACGCACAACAGAACCCGATCGTTATCCGGATCACCCCACTCCCAATAAGCCATGCGATGCAGGCCCGCCGTGCTGGCGCAGGTAACAAATTTGAGACGGGGTTCGACGGACAACATGGCCACCTTGGGTATCAAATATGCACCGCCTGCCCCAATGCGCGTAGTGCCGCTTCCTGGATGGCTTCGCTTTGGGTGGGATGCGCGTGAATAGTGTGGGCGACGTCTTCCAGGCACGCCCCCATTTCGATCGACTGGGCAAAGGAGGCCGAGAACTCGGAGACACCACGCCCCACCGCCTGCCAGCCAATGATAAGGTGATTATCACGCCGGGCCACCACACGCACAAATCCATCTGAGGATTCGAGCGTCATGGCACGCCCGTTGGCCGCCAGCGGAAACACGCCCTCGACGGTATCCAGCCCATCTGCAGCAGCCTGCTGCGGAGACAAACCCGCAGTGACAACCTCGGGATCGGTGAAGCACACGGCAGGAATGGCAGCGGGCATAAACCGGCGAGTGAGGCCGGCAATTTGCTCGGCCACACATTCGCCCTGGGCCATGGCCCGGTGCGCCAGCATGGGCTCGCCCGTGAGATCACCAATCGCCCAGACGCCGTTCATGGACGTATGGCAGCGGTCATCAATGCGTACCGCCAGGCCGTTCATATCCAGCATTAGGGAACTGAGCCCAAATCCACGGCTGCGGGGCTTGCGCCCCACAGCCACCAGGATCTGCTGGGCCGCCAGGATTTGCTCGGCGCCCTTGGCCGGCTGGATGCGCACGCCCTTGCCGTCTTCTGCCAGGCCAAGTACCTGGGTCTGCAGATGCAGGCCGACGCCCAGGGTTTTAAGCGCCGCATGCACGGGCTTAACCAGTTCGGCATCGTAGGCGGGCAACACACGATCCTGGGCCTCGATGACATCAACCTTGACTCCCAGCTTGCGATAGGCGGTGCCAAGCTCGAGACCTATGTAGCCGCCCCCCACCACAGCCAGAGAGGCCGGCAATGTTTTGGGTGAAAGCGCCTCGGTGGATGAGATGACCGACCCGCCAAACGGCATGAATGGCAGCGCCACAGGCTCGGAGCCTGTGGCCAGCAACAGATGCTCGCAGCGGATGCGCTGTGGCGCACCCGCCTTGCCCTTGGCCACAGGATCGACATCCACGGTTTTGCCATCGATAATGTGTGCCCAGCCCTGCACCACTGTGACTTTGTTTTTCTTCAGCAGGGCGCCAACGCCGGTTGTAAGCTTTTTGACGATGGCGTCTTTCCAGGCCACGCTGCGCTCGAGATCGAGCGTGGGGCTGGATACCTGGATCCCCAGCGCCGAATGCTTGTCGTATCCCTGCAGGGCATGAAATTTCTCGGCCACGTGGATGAGGGCCTTGGAGGGGATGCAGCCGATGTTCAGGCAGGTGCCGCCAAGAGAGGCTCCCTCGACCAGCACCGTGGGGATACCCAACTGGCCGGCACGGATGGCCGCCACATAACCGCCAGGCCCGCCGCCAATGATCAGCAAAGTGGTATTGATGAGATTGGACATGCTTACTCCACAAACAGAAGCGCCGGGCATTCGAGATAGCGCCGGATGCACTGGATGAATTCGGCGGCATGCATACCGTCGACCACGCGATGATCAAAGGACGAAGACAGGTTCATCAGCTTGCGCGCCACGACTCTGCCTTCCTGAAACACCGGCCGTTCTATCACCCGATTGACGCCGACGATGGCGACTTCGGGATGATTGATGACAGGTGTGGATACCACGCCGCCCAGTGGCCCCAGGCTGGTGATGGTAATGGTTGAACCGGTGAGTTCGTCGCGCGCGGCCTTGCCCTGGCGGGCGGCTTCGGCCAGGCGGGCAATTTCTGCCGCGCACGACCAGAGATCCAGGGTTTCGGCGTGATGCACCACAGGCACCATCAGGCCGGAGGGCGTTTGCGCGGCAACCCCCAGATGCACTCCGCCATACTGGGTGACAATCCCCGCCTCATCATCAAAGCGCGCATTGATCTGCGGAAACTCGCGCAAGGCCAGCACCATGGCCCGGGCCAAAAATGGCAATAAGGTCAGCTTACCGCGCTCGGTGCTGTAGCGGGTATTCAGCCGCGCACGCAGGGATTCGAGCTCAGTGACATCGATCTCTTCGACATAAGTGAAGTGCGGAATCCGGCGTTTGGACTCTTGCATCTTCTGGGCAATCTTGCGCCGCAGGCCAATAACCGGCACCTCGGTTTCCTGATTGCTGGACTGATATAAGGACCCTGATGTGCGATTGGAGGTGGCATTGCGGTCGCGTGCCAGCCAAGCGTCAAGATCACCCTGGGTAATGCGTCCGGCAGGGCCGGTGCCAGGCACGTACTGCAGGGTAATGCCCAGGTCCCAGGCACGCCGGCGCACTGCCGGGGATGCCAGGGGCCGCTGGCCCTCTGTGCGGGCCGGCGCATGCGAGGATACATGCGCCGCCTGGGGCCGGACAGGCGCAGCTGAGGCATCTGCTGTTTGATCAGGCAGCGTCTGTGGCGGGCTGACAGGTGGCTGCGCCTCGGGCTCAGGGCTTTTGGTTTCTTTGTGTACAGGAGCAACAGGGGCGGCTGCCACAGCCTTAGGGGCATCTGCAGCGGCTGGTGCGCGATTCCGGATGGTGTGCTCGTTGCCCTCGCCTTCTATTTCGAGACGGATAAGTTCTGAACCCACAGCCATGGTTTCACCCACTTGCCCCCCCAGGGACACCACCGTGCCATGCACGGGTGACGGCACCTGAACGGTGGCCTTGTCTGTCATGACGTCGGCGAGGATCTGGTCTTCGACCACAGCCTCGCCCGGCTGCACATGCCATTCGACGAGTTCGACTTCAGCGATGCCTTCGCCGATATCCGGCATCTTGATGATATGAATACCCATTATGCCTCCCGGAACGCACGTTTGAATGCCTCGGCAACCCGTTTGGGGCCGGGGAAATATGCCCACTCATGAGAGTGCGGATACGGCGTATCCCATCCCGTGATGCGTTCGATCGGGGCTTCAAGATGATAAAAGCAGTGCTCTTGCACCAGTGCGCAGAGCTCGGCACCAAACCCGCTGGTGCGGGTGGCCTCGTGCAAGACCACGCAACGGCCGGTTTTGCGCACCGAGTTCAGGATGGCGTCGAGATCCAGCGGCCAGAGGCTGCGTAAATCAATGATGTCGGCATCAATGCCGGCGTCACGGGCCGCCACCTCGGCCACATAAACCATCGTGCCATAGGTAAGCACGGTGAGTTCGCGGCCCTCACGATACAGCGCAGCCTTGTCCAGCGGCACGGTGTAATAGCCTTCAGGCACGTTGCCCAAAGGATGCTTGGACCACGGCACCACCGGTTGATCATGGTGGCCATCAAACGGCCCGTTATAAAGCCGCTTGGGCTCGAGGAAGATCACCGGGTCATCGTTTTCGATGGAACTGATCAGCAGGCCTTTGGCGTCGTAGGGGTTGGAAGGCATCACCGTACGCAAGCCCGACACGTGGGTAAACAGCGCTTCGGGGCTTTGGCTGTGCGTTTGCCCGCCAAAAATGCCACCCCCGCAGGGCATGCGAATAGTAAGCGGTGAGGTGTAACCACCCGCCGACCGATATCGCAACCGTGCCGCTTCAGAAAAGATCTGGTCTGCGGCCGGGTAAAAGTAATCTGCAAACTGGATTTCAACCACGGGGCGAAGCCCGTAAGCCCCCATCCCCACGGCAGCGGCCACAATCCCGCTTTCGGAAATGGGTGCATCAAATACCCGCGATTGGCCATACTTGGCCTGCAGGCCTTCGGTGCATCGGAACACGCCACCAAAATAGCCAACATCCTCGCCAAACACCACCACGTTATCATCGCGCTCAAGCATGATGTCCATGGCGGAGCGCAGGGCCTGAATCATGGTCATCGGACGCGTTTTCATTTTTTCCTGTGCCATCGTCAGACCCCCAGCTCTTGACGCTGCCGGCGCAGATGCTCTGGCATGTCCTTGTATACATCTTCAAACATCGTGGCCACACTGGATGTGCGCCCTGTGGCCAGCGTGCCGTGGGATTCTGCCTTTTTCTGAGCAGCCACTACTTCAGCCTCGCATGCTTTTTGCGTGTCCTGGTGCTCTTGCTCAGACCACATGGCTTGCGCAATCATGTATTGCTTCAGGCGCGTAATGGGGTCTCCTAGTGGATACCGTGACCAATCATCTGCCGGCCGGTATTTGGACGGATCATCCGAGGTGGAGTGCGGCCCGGCGCGGTAGCTGACCCACTCGATGAGGGTTGCACCATGGTTGTTGCGAGCCCGATCGGCAGCCCAGCGAGAAGCTGCGTACACCGCCAGGAAATCATTGCCATCTACCCGCAACGATGCAATGTTGGAGCCGATGCCTCGTGCGGCCAGGGTGATGCCTTCGCCACCCGCCACCGACTGAAATGTGGAAATCGCCCACTGGTTGTTGATGACGTTGAGGATCACCGGTGCCCGGTAGACATGGGCAAACAGCAAGGCTGTCTGGTAGTCGGATTCGGCCGTGGCGCCATCGCCAATCCAGCCGCAAGCGATACGCGTGTCGCCCTTGATGGCGGACGCCATAGCCCAACCCACTGCCTGGGGCATCTGTGTGCCCAGATTGCCGGAAAGCGTAAAGAACCCTTTTTCGGGCACCGAATACAGCACCGGCAATTGACGGCCCTTGAGCGGATCTTTGTCGTTTGAAAAGATCTGGCACATCATGTCGAACAGCGGGTAATCCTGGGCGATCAGAAGCCCCTGCTGGCGATACGAGGGAAAATGCATGTCACCCGGCCTCAGGGCCAGCGACTGCCCGATGGCAATGGCCTCTTCACCCAGGCACTGCATGTAAAACGAGGTCTTTTTCTGGCGTTGGGCAATCACCATCCGGGCGTCGAAAATGCGTGTCTTGATCATCGCCTGCATGCCACGGCGCAAGATGTCCTGATCAGGGGGATTTTCGGCCCAAGGGCCTTGCGCCTCGCCCTCATCATCCAGCACCCGGATCAAACCCAGTGCGAGGTCGCGGGTATCGTAGGCTAAGGTGTCGATGGGTGGCTTGCGGGCGGCGCCTGCCGGCTGCAGCCGCAAATACGAGAAGTCAGTGGCCTGACCGGGACGCCCCGAGGGTTCGGGGACATAGAACTTGAGTGGTGTCTGTGTCATGGTGGCGAAAATCTTGTGGATTTTTCAAGAGCCCGAAAACGGGCCGTTGTCGTCTTTTGGACGGCTGCCGCATCATCGCCGATCCCGCCATGAAGCGCAAGATCGCGAAAACCATTACGGGCGCCGTCCATGCCAATATCGACGTGACGACTCCAGAACACTGTACAACGATAGGCCATCGATGCGCGAGTGCACGTTGACTCCACCCAGCCAGTCGGTGCGCCAGATATTTGCACCTGCTGCCTGCCAACGCCGCAATACGGCGGGTGCTGGATGATTGTGGCGATTCCAGCGGCCCACCTGCACAATCAGATGCCTGGCAGCAACCGTATCCACAAACAAGGCGGAGGATGAGGTTTTGGATCCGTGGTGGGCAGCCACCACCACATCGGTGGATGTCAACCCACGCTGGACCAGCGCAGCTTCGGTGCGCGCCTCGATATCTCCTGTCAGCAACACACTGTGATATCGGCCCCGCACCCGCAGCACACAGCTGCCCGCGTTGGCTTGGGTTCCCTTGCGTATCAGGCGTTCATCCAGCGGCCATAAAAATTCGAAACTGACGCCATCCACCTGCCAGCGGCCGCCAAACAGGCAAGCCGTCGCGGCCATTGGCAGAACGGCTGGCGCGGCATCCAGGCGACGCGCCTCACCACCAAGCCAACGGGGCAAGTCAAAGGAACTGAATGTTTGCTGCACCGGCACGGCTGCCAGCACACTGCGTGCACCTCCTGCATGATCCAGATCCGCATGAGAGAGCACCACGGCGTCCAGCTGCCGAATACCCAGGGCGCGCAAGACAGGTACCACCGTGCGCTGCCCCTCGTCCGAATCACGCGCATGACGGGCCCCGGCATCAAATAAAACCGCGTGCCGGGCGGTTCGGATGATCACGGCACTGCCCTGGCCGACATCCAGTGCATAGGCATCCCACTCACCTGGCGCAGGCGTGGGGGGCCTCCAGATCATCATGGGCACGATGCCCAGCCACGCCCAGGGACGCAGACGCCGCAAGTCAGTGGCGAGCCGTCCCTGGCCGGCCAATGGATGTGGCCACAAGGCGATGGCCGCACCCGCACATGCCAGTACGTACCCACCGACAGGTCCGGCGGCTACTGGCCAAGATGGTAGCGCAGCCAGCCACTCGGTTGGGTACATCATCAGATTCAGGATCCCGTGGGCGGCCTGGGCAAGCCCGGTGGCAAGCAGCGCCAGACCCGGCATCAGGGACACGACTGCCAATAAGAGAGACAAAGGCGTGACGAGGAGCTCGATCACCGGAATGGCATAAGCATTGGCCAGTGGCGATACCAGCGAGATTTCGTGAAAGACCCGTGCCAGTACCGGTGCCAGGGCCAACGTGATTGCCCATTGCAGACGAGCGGCCAGACCAAGCCCGTGCAGAAGCCGCTTGAGCCGGCCGGCGGGAACAGGCGCAGCGCCTGAGCCCAGTGTGCCCTGCCTGGAGGCCAACCGCGCGCCTACCGCCAACAGTACAGCCACTGCGGCAAAGGACAGCCAGAATCCACTGGCCAGCAATGCCCAGGGATCCAGCACACAGACCACAACGGCCGCAAGTGCCAGCACGCGTGCACCAGACAGGCGCAATTGCACTAACTGGGCCCCCGCCACCACCGCCAACATCATAAAGGTTCGCTGGGCAGGCACACCCCAGCCCGCCAATAGACAGTACAACCAGGCAAACAGCAAGGCCGCACACGCAGCCGCACGGCGTGCCGGCCAGCGCTCGGCCAGAATCCGCCCGCGCCAGCGTCCTCGCCGCCAGACCCATTGGGTGAGCCACGCGGCTACGCCTGCCAGCATCGTGATGTGTGATCCGGATATGGACACGAGGTGCGATAAACCGGTGCGGTTGAACACTTGCCAGTCGGCATCCTCCATGCCGTCCTGGTCGCCGATGGCCAATGCCCGCAGGACAGCACCATAGCGCAGCCCTTGCAAAAAAGGCGCCATGGCCTCGCGGATTTCATGGCGGGCCCTGTCGGCGACGATACCAACATCCTGCCAGCCATCATCTCTTCGGTATTCCGGTACTCCGCGCACCGTGCCCAGGGCCCGGACACCTTGAGCAAAAAGATGTGCTTCGTAGTCGAATGCCGCAATATTTTGCGCGGCATGAACCGGCCTAAGCACCAATGCCATGCGCCACACCTGCCCTGCCTGGATCACAGGAAATGGCGGCTCTGCAGGGGTAGGCGCAGCATAGGGGCTACGCCAGCCTGCCGCAGACCAGCTCACCAGCACCCGCCGAGGGACCCCGGGAGGATGGGCCTGCAAGATATCGGCCTCAAAGCGGATTTTGTCGGCTTGCAGCCTGGGTAGCCCATGAACACGCAAGATGACGCGCGATACCTTGTCGACATTGTCAGGCGCGAGGTGCTGATCAAGCCGCTGTTGCGCACGATGCGCCGTCACTGCCGCCGATACACTGGCCACCAGAATCCACAGGCCCACACGCCACAGCCAACGGCTTGCGCAGCCACGCCTGCGTTGCGTCCAACGCTTGCCCAGGGCCAACAAGCCTGCGCCCATGCCACCTATTAGCACAGGCAGCAGTACTCCCGGTAACGTCTGCAATTGATGGACAATCGCGATACCGGCCAGGCCGGCTGCTACTGTCAGCCGGCCGATCATGATGGATGTCCTTTAGCAACAAGGTTTGCTATTGACAGCAAAGCCTTGCACAGGGGCTGCACACGCGTATTACGCTACTGCAGCTTGCCAGGACAAATCGAGATCAGCGTGCTGTTTGCAGCACAGCCGACAGACGCGGCAATACCCGCACTGCATTATCTGCGCACCTGGCTACAAGCTGGGAAACGGGTTCATCACGCAGCTGTGCCAGGCACTCAGCAATCTTCGCCACTTGGGCAGGCTCATTACGTGGCCGTATAGGCGCGCCTGCAATCCCAAGCCAGGCCGGCGGGATATCCGGTGCATCTGTTTCAAGCACCAGGGCATCACCCGGCAACTGAGCAGCCAGCCGACGGATTTGCAGTGCACGGTCAAAGGTCATCGCGCCGCCAACCCCCAGCACGAACCCCTGCTGGATGAATTGCTGGGCCTGCTGGAAACTGCCATTGAACGCATGGGCAATCCCACACACTGTTGGGCGCCTGCGCAAATACTTGAGCAAAACATCCTGTGAGCGCCGCACATGCAGCAGCACGGGCAGATCGAACTGTACGGCCAGGTCCAGTTGCCGCTGATAAAAGTACTCCTGCCGGGATCGTCCGGATGGCGTGCTGATTTCCGGCACAAAGAAATCCAGACCAATTTCGCCGATGGCCACCAGACGGGGATCATCACGCCAGGCCTGCAGACAGTCTTTAAGGCCGTCCAGATCAGCCTCTGTGGCCTGTGCAACAAGCAGCGGATGGATCCCCAGGGCATAGGCCCCGCCAGGCAGTTGCCCTGCCAACTGGCGCACCACCTGGAAGTTGTTTGCGCCCACGGCCGGGATCACGATTGCGCGCACGCCGGCCTGCCGCGACCGGGCAATCACCGCATCACGGTCATCTTCAAACTCTGCGGCATCGAGGTGACAATGGGTGTCAATCAACATGGCAGGCCCGCCCAGAGGTTCAGTTTTCGGCTAAATGCCCTGATTCCATGTGCAGCTGGCGATGAGCCAACGCCGCCAGGGCGGGATCATGCGTGACAATGACAAACGCAGTTCCGAGATCCCGATTGATTTCACGCAGTAGATCGAACATCTTGTCTGCGGTATGACGGTCGAGATTGCCGGTGGGTTCATCAGCCAGTACGCAGGCAGGCTGCGTAACCAGGGCACGCGCCAGCGCCACGCGTTGACGTTCGCCGCCCGACAACTGGCCCGGAAAATGGCTGGCACGGTCTGGCAGGCCTACTTGCTGCAACAAGGCTTCTGCCTGTTGGCGAGCCTGGGGCCGGCGCATGCCACGCACAATCAGTGGCATCGCCACATTATCCAGAGCAGAGAACTCGGGCAGCAAATGGTGAAACTGATATACAAAGCCCAGCGCGCGGTTGCGCAACTGGCTGCGGCGGCGTTCATTCAGACCGCTGGCAGCCTCGCCAGCGATCCATAGCTTCCCGGCATCCGCCTGATCCAGCAACCCCAGCACATGCAGCAAGGTACTTTTGCCAGACCCCGAGGCACCGATGACCGCAACCATCTCGTGAGCCTGCACTGTCAAATTGACGTCTCGCAAAACCTCAACCCGGCTGGCACCTTCATCGTAGGTTTTTGCTAGATGCTCTGCCCGCAAGACGATATTGGGGTCTTGAGTTGAATTAGTCATGACGCAGCACCTGGGCGGGTTGCAGGCGCGAAGCACGCCAACTGGGGTATAGCGTTGCCAGCAGGGACAGCACCAATGAGGTCACGCCAATCCAGGTGATATCGCCAATCTGGGGATTGGAAGGTAGTTCGCTGATGAAATAAATTTGTTGTGGGATAAATTGAATCCCCAGCATGCGCTCGATCCAGGGGACGATCACATCGATGTTGTAGGCAAGCAGCGTGCCCAGAACCACCCCTGCGCCTGTGCCAATCACGCCGATCAGCGCCCCTTGCACCAAAAATATCCGAGCGATCTCACCAGGTGTTGCACCTAGCGTGCGCAGTATGGCGATATCCGACTGCTTGTCTTTGACGGCCATCACTAGAGACGACAGCAGATTGAAAGCGGCAACCGCCACAATCAGGGCCAGAATCAGGAACATCATGCGTTTCTCGGTTTTGACGGCAGCAAACCAGGTACGGTTGCTTTGCGTCCAGTCGGTGGCGCGCACACCCCGAGGCATGCGCTGCAACACCCGCAGGGCTACCTGGGGCGCCTGCTGCATGTCGGCAATGCGCAAGCGCACACCGCTGACACCGCTGTCACGAAACACGCGGGCCGCGTCCTGAACGTTGACGAAAGCCAGCGTCGCATCGTATTCGTAGTAGCCAGAAGAAAACACCCCGGAGACCGTGAACTGGCGCATCCGCGGCGCAAACCCCGCCGGAGAAATCGACCCCTGTGGCGCCAGCATCAGCAGCGTATCGCCTACGCCTACCCCTAAAGATTGCGCAATCTGGCTGCCGACGATGACATGATATGAACCAGGGCTCAAGGAATCCAGCGTGCCAGTTTGCATTTGTTGCGCCAGATCAGATACCTGGGGCTCGACCGCCGGATCAATGCCTCGCACCTGCACGCCGCTAAGCGACTGCCCGCGCGCTACCATGGCCTGGGCAGCCACAAAAGGTGCGGCACCACGTACTTCGGGGTCGCCCTTGGCAGCCTGTGCCAACTCTTGCCAGTGCTCAAGCACCTGCTGATGATCAACACCTGAAAAATAGAGCTCGATATGTGGCAAAACGGACAGCATGCGATCTCGCACCTGTGTCTGGAAGCCGTTCATCACCGAAAGCACAATAATCAGTGCAGCGACCCCCAGTGCGATACCCGCCATCGAGCTGGCGGCAACAAACGACACAAAGCGGTCGCCCCGACGCCCTTTGCGCCCCGTGCGGGCCAAACCGGCATATCGGGCACCAATCCACCATTCATAGGCCATATGAACTGCCTTCTGTTCTGTTTAACTCTACAATTCTGCCATGCATATTGTGATCCCCGGGGCCTGGCCCGAACCTGAAGTTGCTGGCGAGCTTGCCGGACATGTAGCCCAGCGCGCACCCGCACTGGCTGCCTGGATGGCCCACAGCACCACAGCTATTACCCAAAGCCCTGCTGCAGATACCTGGTGCATGCCGCACGAACATTGGTTGCTGAAGGCCTGTAACTTCAACCCAGCTGAAGCAGAGCATATTAGCGCAGGTCTGGGGCCGCTGCGTGGCGCACCGGCAGACAAGGAACCCGTCTGGCTGGCCGAGCTTGTGCATATGGCACCCTCACGTGACGGTGCGGCACTGCTGCCCGCCCGAGTGCTCGATATCACGCCAGAACAATCCCACGCCCTATGGGAAACTGCAAAGGATTACCTCCAGGAAAGCGGCCTTGAGCTTGAGGCCCTGACGACGGACACCTGGCGCGTGCGCTGGCCTCAAGCCGTTACGCTGCCGTGTGCCAGCCCTGCGCTTGTGGCCACCAGTGCCGTCAACGACTGGTGGCCACAAGAAGCTGTTGCACGGCCATGGCGACAACTGGCAAACACCTTGCAGATGGCTTGGTACGAGCACCCTGCCAATCAGGCCAGAGCGGCACTAGGGCAAGCGCCGGTCAACAGCCTCTGGTTGTACGGCGGCGCCGGCCAGTCGCAATTGGGCCGCACCCCACCCAACGATATCCAGACTGATTTCTCCCTATATGACCTGGCCATCTCGCAGCAGTGGGGCGAGTGGATTGAGGCGCTGGCGCGCCTGGATCAGCAGCTGTTCACACAACTGACCACGCAACCGGCCTCTCTGATCCTGAGCGGGCGTAACCGCTATGTAGAACTCAGTGCACACACTGGCTGGTTTGCCCGCTGGCGCACACAAGACTGGAGGCGCTGGTGGTGCAGCCGCTGATTCGCCCGAGACACAGCAACCGGCAACGCACCGAAGCCCTGACTCAACAAGGGGTGCACCCACTGCTTGCCCGTTTGTGGGGCGCGCGCGGCTTGGCCGCATTGGCCCCCACAGAGTGGGCCGGGCTGATTCCGCCGTCGCACCTGAGCCACGTGCAAGAGGCAGCTCAGCTGCTGGCAGACGCCATCAGCAGCCGCAAAAAACTGCTGATCGTGGCCGACTACGACTGCGACGGCGCAACCGCCTGTGCCGTGGCAGTGCGTGGTCTGCGGGCGATGGATGCAGATGTTGATTTTTTAGTGCCCAACCGGTTTGAAACTGGCTATGGGCTGTCGCCCGCAGTGGTGCAGCTTGCCTGCAAGCATGCAGCCGGCAAGCCCGATTTGCTGATTACCGTAGACAACGGCATTGCCAGTATCGAAGGGGTAGCCGCTGCACGACAAGCCGGTATGGAGGTGATCGTCACCGATCATCATCTGCCCGGAGACACGTTGCCTGAGGCCCTGGCAATCGTAAACCCCAACCAGCCTGGCTGCGGCTTTCCATCCAAGCACCTGGCCGGTGTGGGCGTGATCTTCTATGTGATGCTGGCCTTGCGCGCCGTACTACGCGAGCGCAACCTATTGCCCGCACAAGGCGGGCCACGTCTGGATGCCTTAAGCGATCTGGTGGCTCTGGGAACCGTGGCTGATGTCGTGCGTCTGGATGCCAACAACCGGCTTCTAATTACGCAAGGCCTGAAGCGCATCCGCCAGGGCCGGATGCATGCCGGTGTGGCCGCCTTATTCGAGATTGCCGGACGCAATCCAGGCGAGGCATCCACAGCGGATCTCGGATTTGCGCTGGGCCCGCGGATCAATGCGGCAGGCCGAATGGCCGACATGAGCCTTGGCATTCATTGTCTGCTTGAGGACAACCCCCAGCGGGCACTTGAGCTTGCCCGAGCGCTGGACGAGGTGAACCGCCAGCGCCGCAGCCGTGAAACAGAAATGCGTGATCAAGCGCTGGCCCATCTGGATGCTCAACCCGGCACATTGGCAGCCAGCATTTGCGTCTGGCAACCCGGCTGGCACCCAGGAGTCATTGGTCTGGTGGCATCCCGCTTGAAAGAAACCTACTGGCGCCCCGCCCTGGCGTTTGCGCCAGATGAATCCAACACACTACGGGGTTCTGGCCGCTCCATCCCCGAAGTTCATCTGCGCGATGCCCTGGATCTGGTCAGCAAACGCTTGCCGGGTGCGATTATTCAGTTTGGAGGCCATGCCATGGCCGCCGGCCTCACCTTGCATGCACCTGCCTTCAAGGATTTTTCTGTGCAGTTTGATGACGCGGTGCGCACGCTAAGCGGCCGTGAGTCATTTGAACCCTGTCTGGAAACAGACGGCTCGCTGGAGCCTGGCCTCGTCAGTACCGAAACGGCGCGTCTGCTGGCCGATCAGGTGTGGGGCGCAGGGTTTCCTCCCCCACTGTTCCAGGATCGATTTCGGGTGGTTCATCAGCGGCTGCTGAAAGAGCAACACCTGAAGGTCTATCTCGAGCGCGACGGAAAGCGAATCGATGGCATCTGGTTTAATCATGCGCAATTGCTGCCCGAAGAAGTCGAGATTGTCTACCGGCTGGAATCCAACACCTGGGGTGGCCAGACGACGGTTCAGTTGCTGATCGAATACGCTCAGGCGGCGTAAAAGCCACATCTGTCCAGCAAACCGATGACAGCCGCTGCAGGCCTTGCGATCTCAAGCAGCGGCAGGTTTGCGCGAAGACAGCACAATCCCGCCAATAATCAGTGCAAACGCCAGCACGTGAAACAGCTGCGGTGATTCGCCCAACACCACCAAAGAAAGCAATGCGGCAATCAGAGGCGTCAGGTTATTGAAAAACCCCGCCAGGGTTGGCCCAACCCGTTGTACGCCTGCTCCCCAGCAGCGAAACGCAATCACCGCCGGGCCGACCGCAACAAACAGCACAGTCAGTGCCAACGGCCAGCCCCAACTGATCTGCCAATCGGTGATCTGCCACTCGATGGCTGCAAACACGCCCGACCACACTACGCCATACAGCACCTGCCCCAACAAAAACCCTGCCCAGTGTGCCCGCACAGGAGAGTCAGCCGGCACCCCCGCAAGCTGCCAGCTATAAAACGCCCAGATAATGGTAGCCAGAACCATGATCAGGTCTCCTGCCACAAAATGCAGCGCCAGCAGCTGCTGCCAGTTGCCATGCGAGAGCACAATGGCAACCCCTGCCAAAGACAGAATTGCACCCAGTATCTGGCCCACTTGAATTGGTACACCGTGAAACACGCGCCCCACAATCATCATCCATACCGGGATGCTGGCAGTGACCAGCGTGACATTTAACGGCGTGGAGGTATGCAGTGCCAGATATTGCAGCGAGTTATACAGGCCGATTCCCAATAGCCCCAATATGGCGTAGCGGGGCCACTGCTGCCAGATGGCACTGCCACGAGCCAAAACCCGATACCCCATGGGCAACAAAATCAGCAAGGCGAATGTCCAGCGCAGAAAATTGAGCGTCAATGGCGGGACAAGATCCACCACGGCCCGTCCCACCACTGCATTGCCGGCCCACAGGGTGGGAGGAACCAGAAGCAGTGCTATTGTGCCGGGGCTTAATCTGTCATTCATCTGTCAATCACCTGCATACATTTTGCTGAATTCTAACCCCCACTAAAATTGTTGACATAATATACGTGCAACCCTTATCATAAGGGCTTGTTTCATCAGCGGTTTTCAGTCATTGCCGGCATGCTGGCTGCCTTGGTGGATACCATTTATCCACTGCCTCTCTGGGGTTTCAGGCCCCTGTCCAGGTTCTGATCGTCTGCATATCTTTATTTTCGCGTCCATCGATGCGAAACCTGCTGCATGTGCAACGCTGATGCATTAATCAATTCACGGAGAATACATGGCCAAAGAAGAACTACTCGAAATGCACGGATCCGTCACCGAGGTGTTGCCCGATTCACGCTTCCGCGTCACGCTAGACAACGGACACCCAGTTATCGCCTACACCGGCGGCAAAATGCGCAAGCACCATATCCGCATCCTTGCCGGCGACCAAGTCACCCTCGAGATGTCGCCCTACGATCTCACCAAAGGGCGCATTACGTTTCGCCATCTCAATCGTGCACCAGGCTCCGCCCCTGTGCAACGTCGTCGCCACTGATTTTCAGGCGCCCACCCGCTGGGCGACACCATTTGCCTTAGTGGCAATCCGGTACGGCCTGATCCAGATACACTTCAAAGGCGATGGTTTTCGCCTGCTCTTTGCCCAACTGTGTTAGGTTTTTGGCAGAAAATACCTGCTGCAAGGCCTTCCGAGCTGACGTGGGCAGGTCTGCCCTCACCAATTGCGTCAAACTGGCTTTTCGGTACGGGGCCAGCTGTGCCGAAAACTTGCGCCATTCTGGATACTTCAGCAATTGGCGCAGAAACCCCTCATCCTGTACGGCAGCGTCGCACTGCCCTGTACGTAAAGCCAGCAAGGCATCCGTAGCCGAGGCATACACCTGCTCGATGGCACCCAGCCGCGCGTTCAGCTCTCCTACATAGCGGCCGTCGGCACTCAAGCACACCGTGCGTCCAGCCAGTGATGCCCAGTCATGAATGTCGGTATCAGTCCGCATGATCGCCATCGGGCTGACCGACCATGCCACAGTTTGCTTAAGCACCTGCTGCGAGACTTGACTGTTTTCGGGCAAAACACCCACCCATGCATCCAATTGCCCGTCCTGCAATTGCGCCAGGGCCTGATCAGCTGCAACCGCCTGCATAGGGGCGGATCCCTCCCACTTGGCGCCTGCCAGCACCTCGATGCGCACGGGCGTGCGAGGTTTGGCCCCTGGTACCGGTGCATCAGGGACATTGGCCACACCCAGGAGCCACCCCTCCTGGGCGGGCCCCGCGATGGCCTGATTAGCCGTCAAAACCAACGCTGATCCCACAACGAGCACCCGAGTGGTATGTAAAAACAGGCCGAGCGCACGCGGCCCTTGAGCACTAGACATATTGGTACCGCAACACGCGGCGTTTGATGTTTTCAAGAATGACCTGATCAATCAGGGTGGCCAGGATCGCAATCGTAAGAATATTGGCCATCACGCCGATCATGTCGGCTGTCTCACCTGCGTATGCCAGAGAACGGCCCAGCCCCTGACCAAAACCAATCAGCATTTCTGCCGAAATCAAGGCACGCCAAGCGTTGCCAAACGCCAATTGGGCCCCGGTAATAAGAGCGGGCATCACAGCTGGCAGATAAACCCGGCGCACCATGTCCCAGGGGCTGGCGCCCATCACCCGCGCAGCAGCCACATGAGTTTGCAAAACGCTTTCAGTGGCATTCATCACCGATAGGGCTGCCGGAAAAAACGCTGCGAGCGCAATCACCACAATAATGGGTACGTTGCCAAAGCCCATCAAAATCAAAAACAGCGGTACCCAGGCGATGGATGGAATCGACTGCAAAATAATGATGGCAGACTTCAACACCTCGCGGAAAAACAACAACAAGCCACCCGCCAGGCCAAAGCCGATACCGAACAGCAGGGCAAAACCATAGCCGATACCCAGGCGCCCCATGCTGCCTGCCAAAATGGCACGAAACTCTGCCGTTTGAAGATCATGCCAGACGCGATCAAGCACACTAGGCACTCCAGGCATCAGAAAGTCCGGCAGCGTCCAGGCGGCGCTTTGCCAGATCAACAAGATGGCGGCAATCGCCACGCCCATCGCCAGTTTGCGGCCTGTAGAAGAAACCTGTCTTTTTTTGCTCATACTCAAGAATTTATGGCCGGACAAACCCGGCCACCAAAAATAAGGAATGGGTGCGATTATCGCACCCATAGACACACGACACTAAGCCGGCGTCTTACAGCTTGCGATCATGCTGCCAGTCGAGATCGACAATCGCACTCACATCGTAAGGCTGTCCGTCTTTGGTCTTGAGCGAACCACGCGCTTGCATGATGTCCGCAACTTCCTGCATGCGGCTCAGATCCTTGGCTGTCAGGGCCGGGCTGAAGGTTTGTGTCTGGATGGCCTTGCTGATCACCTGCTCACGCGGAATCTCACCTTTATTCAGCGTCTTGAGAGTGGGCTCGGCGATAAAGTAGCCCGCAATCAGCTTAGCGGCCTCATCGGGTTTGTTTTGCAACAAGTCGATTGCTTCGCGTTGTGCATCCAGAGACTTCCAGACAAGATCCTTTTTGTTTTTGAGCGTATCACCCGAGGTGATAGTAACCATGCAGGGGAAAGGCCAGACTTCGCCAATCTCGTAGATCTGCTTGACCGGCGCGATCAGCTGCGCAATGCTGGCCTGAGGTTCGAACAGAAAGGCTGCATCCACCCGCTTGCCCACCAAAGACTGCACAGCCACCTGCGGGCTGACACCCATGATGGATACGTCGCTGGCTTCCAGGCCGGCGTTTTTCAGTACAACACCACGCAACACGGTATCTGCTGTACTGCCCTCTTTTTGCGATGCCAACGTGTGGCCTTTGAGGTCAGCTACCGTGTTGATGCCTGCGTCGTCACGCACGACCAGTGCATGATATCCACGCTGGGCTCCGGCAACCACTTTAAGATCGGCACCACGAGACGACCAGGAGGCGGCATTAGTGAAACCCAGCACGCCAGTATCCAGCTGGCCACCCACAATGGCTTTGATCAGATCAGTGCCAGACTTGAACTCAACCAGTTGCACGTCCAGGCCGTGTTTGGCATAAAACTGACCTTCGTAGGCGGTAATTGCCTGGGCATCATCCATGACACGGATATAGCCTACCTTGAAGGGCTCGGCGGCCAGCACCTGCGTTGCCAGTGTCAGGGCGGCAAGCGCTGGGATTAATACACGGCTGAATTTCATGCTGCAATTTCCTCAGTAACAGGGTGAGAAGGTGATTCTGGATCAGTGGTCATCCCTAGCAGGGACAGGATTTCGCGCCGCATTGCGGCAAAACCGGACAAATCGTGTGTCTTGTCATGAGCAGAAAGGTGGAATTCCTTTAAAAGCCTGGATGGACGCGAACTGAACACCAGAATGCGATCCGCCAGGAATAAAGCCTCATCCACATCATGCGTAACCAACAATACAGTAGGCTTGGTTTCAAGGATCAGCGTACGCAAGGCATCTTGCAGGGTCATGCGTGTCAGCGCATCCAGCGCCCCAAAGGGCTCGTCCAGCAGCAGTACTTCGGGGTGGCTGATAAATGCCCGGGCCAATGCGCAACGCTGACGCATCCCCCCCGATACCTGGTGCGGGAAGTAGTTTTCGAAACCTTTGAGGCGAACCTTGTCCAACCAGACAAGCGCCTGCTGGCGTGCCTGGGATTTGGGTACTTTTTGCAGTTCAAGTGCCATGGCCACGTTTTGTGCCAGAGTCAACCAGGGATACAGCGCGTTTTCCTGGAACATCAGCATGCGGCTGGGATCAGGGCGCCTGATAGGCACACCATCAGCAAGGACTTCTCCGGCACTGGGCTTCTCAAGGCCAGCAGCCAAATGCAGCAAGGTGGATTTACCACACCCTGATGGCCCGACCAGTGCAACAAGCTCTCCGGGTTGGATATTGCTGTCAAAGCGATCCACAACTCGCAGATCGCCAAACTGTTTTTCTACTTGCTGAAAGGATAGATTCATAATGACATCGGGACGGGCAAGTCTGGCTGGACAAACCTGCGTCCTTTAATAGACAGGATGTCGCTACTTTAGCGGCCTGTCTACATAAACAACAACAACAAATTATTGATTTCAACATAACATTTGGTTATATAAGCTTCACTCGTACATGCCCCATGGACGCGCTACCATGGGCCTAGCATAATCAGGAGCCCGTCATGCCGCGCCCTTCAGAGTTCGATCCTCTTGCCCTGTTACTCGCGGGCCACAAGCAAACACGCCAGCAACTTGGCGTTTTGGGCAGTGCCAATGGTGCTCAAGCCATTGCCTGGTTTGATCACACAGCATCACAACAACGAGAGATCCTTGAAACCGGCGTGTTCCCTGCCCTGATCGAATCCATGGCCGGATCCGATGCTGTCTGCCTGAAAGGCATGACTCGCGGCTTGACTGAGCAAAGCCATGTACTGGCCCACCAATGGCCGGCCATACGACAAGCCCTGCAGGCGCCTGGCCAGAACAGTGAGACCACTCAGCGCTGGATACAGGACTACCTGACATACCTGCAATGCGCCGATGAGGATCTACTGCCGATGGCCCAGCGCCTGCTGGACGACGCTGCCTTACAGGATATCGAGGCGCGATACACCCAGGCATTCGCACAAGGTTAAGGGTTTTCTCTCCCTGCCGGGCAAAGCCAAAGTGCAGGTATCCTCTAAGCTGATTTAGTACGGCCGCAGCATCTGCGGCCGTTTCTCGTATCCTGAAGGAGTTTTCCATGCTGAGAAACTGGCTGGAACATCTAGAGGAAGGGCTGATTGCCTTTCTGCTGGCGGCAATGACGATCATTACCTTTGCTCAGGTCATCGCCCGCTACGTTTTCAATTACAGCTTTGTCTGGGCGCTCGAGCTCACCATGTATTGCTTTGGCGCGCTCATTTTCCTGGGCATGGCCTACGGCGTGCGCGTGGGGGCCCACATCGGC
>NZ_JBASBR010000006.1:0-24552 GCF_049651205.1 Castellaniella sp. | reverse complement strand
CCAATATGAGCATCGGCCAAGTCATCAAGGCCGCAGTGCCTTGGTTGATGCTGCTGCTCATCTACCTGGTGTTCATCACCTACGTGCCTATCGTTACCCTCTGGCTGCCAGGCTTGTTTGGCTAAGCCTCTTGCGGGCCGCCGTCCGGGTGGCGGCCCGCCTTGACCCACTCTGCCAGGCGGTGCCCATCAATTGCCCGGCAAATCGCACCCGCCGGGCGAGCAGTGGGTATGTCCCGGGCCATCAGCAGTGCATTTAGAATCGCCTCTTCAATCGCTTCGATAGCGGCCAGATACACCTCGTCCAGCAGGCAATCATTTAGAAACTGCAGTTGTCCCCACGGCCCGGCCAACTGCTGGATAGGCATAGGATTGGCCACACTGAATGCCAGAAAAATATCGCCAGAACTGTTTCCTCCGGGGGTCCCGCCTCGGCCAATCCCCAGAGCAGCCCGACGTGCGAGCTTTTGCAATTGCATGGGTAGTAGCGGAATATCCGTGGCCAGAATACAGACGACTGACCCTTGCTCGTGATTCATCCCCGGGATACGGTCTTCGGTGAATTCTCGGCCCACTGGCACACCACACACGGTGAGCCAAGGCCGCAAACCATGATTGGCTTGTACCAGTGCCCCCACATGAAAGGTTTGCCCGGCAAGTGTCACCTGACGCGAGGCCGTCCCGGTACCCGCCTTGAACTCATAGGCAATCATGCCCGCTCCACCGCCGACATTGCCTTCGGGCAGCGGGCCTCCTTGCGCTGATTCAATTGCCTGTCGGGCATGTTCAGGATGCACGTGCATGCCATTGATGTCGTTTAGCACGCCGTCGTAGGTTTCTGCCACCACGGGCATGGCCCACAAATGATGCTTGTGCCATTGCTCACGGTAGTGGTCGATCATCCACTGGGTGGCCGCCTGATGGGCAGCGCCAACCGCGTGGGTGTTGGTGAGCAGGATTGGGCCCACAAAGTAGCCACCGTCATCGATCCAGTGGGTGCCGGTCATCTCGCCATTGCCGTTAAGTGCATACTGCCCCGCCCACACGGGGCGCGGCTGGCTGGCAAATCCTACGGGCAAGATTGCAGTCACGCCGGTTTGTACCGGAAGCGCACCGGTTTGCAAGGTAGGGTCTGCCTGGGAGGATAGGGTATTGAAGCCTACCAATACGCCCGGCACATCTGTGATCGCGTTATAGATCCCTGGCTTGCCTGGCAGGGGCAGGCCCAGCTCGCGAGCCCGCAAACGTCTGCCACGGACTTGCGATTGTTGTGCACCCTTCTGCTGGGCCGTCTCTGACACCCTGCCGGCACGATATTTTGTGTTCATCAAAATTTCCTTCTTGCGCGTAAAAACAGCCCCACCGAAGCCACAAGAAAGGAAAACAACAACATCACGGTGGCAATGGCGTTGATTTCCGGCTTGATACCCCTGCGCAGCATCCCGTAAATAAACACGGGCAAAGTGGTGGAATTTACCCCTGCAATGAAATAGGTAATCACCAGATCATCCATGGAGATAATGAAAGCCAACACGCCGCCACCCACGACTCCAGGCAAAATCAGTGGCAGGGTTACCCGTCGAAACGTCTCCCAGCCATTGGCACCAAGATCGGCAGAGGCTTCTTCCAGAGACTCATCCATATCAGCCAGGCGCGCACTGACCACAATGAATACATAGCTGCTTAAAAACGTGCAGTGACCAATGATGATGGTGTAGATACTCAGATTGATGCCAACCGACACAAAAAAAATCAGCAGCGAAATCCCCAACACGATATCGGGCATCATCATCGGCATATACATCAAGGCCTTGTACAGACCACGAAACCGAAAGCGGTAACGGGCCACAGCCAGCGCGATGCAGGTACCAAAAATGGTAGAGATGGCACTGGCCGACAAGGCAGCTGTCAGGCTGGTTCTAACTGCTGCATATAGCTGACTGGTGGATTCAACATACAGTGCGGATTCGCTAAGCTGATTGCTCATGCCAAAAATAGAGCGATACCAGTCCAGCGTAAAACCATCCCAGATCATCATGTTGACGGGATTGGAATTAAATGAATAGCCCACCACCAGCACAATGGGGGCATAAAGAAAGGCATAAAACAGCAGGCTGTATATCGTCAGGGCATAACGGCCTGAATCTGATCTCGCCATCTCAGCTCTCCTGGCCAGCGGCTTGCATCCGTGTATCATTGCGCGACACATGACGGACATAGGCCAACAATAAAAACAGCACGGAAGTCATGACCACCATGCTGAGGGCTGCACCAAACGGCCAATTACGCGCCGACAAAAACTGCTGCTCGATCAGGTTGCCGATCATCAGCACTTTGGCGCCCCCCAGCAGAGAAGGCACAATAAAATTACCCAGGCTGGGAATAAACACGATGATGGAACCCGCCACAACCCCCGGCATGGTCATGGGCAAAATCACGCGACGAAACGTCTGCCAGCGCCCTGCCCCCAAATCAGACGAGGCCTCCGCCAGAGACATGTCCAGCTTTTCAACGCTGGCATACAGCGGCAAAAACATAAATGGCACAAAGATATAAACCATGCCAATAGTGACCGCAAACTGGGTGTAGATCAGATCCAGGGGTTTGCTGATCAGCCCTATTCCCATCAGTGCCTGGTTGATAAACCCGGTAGGTCGCAGCAGCAGAACCCAGGCAAACAGACGCACAATCTGGCTGACAAAAAATGGCAGAGTAATAAGGAAAATAAATAATCTTTTACGTCCCGGTGGCTGCCTGCTGATCCAAAAAACAGCGGGATAGCAAACCACCAAGCACAGCACCACTGTGCTGAGAGCCAGCCACACGGAACGCAAAAAAACCTGTAGATAAACAGGATCAAAAGTCTCGTAGCGAGTATTGGCCCAACCGAAAATCCGGCCGTAGTTCAGGTGATAAAACACCCACTCAACCCCACCATACAGGCCTGGCTCGAGCCAGCTATAGACCAGCATGATGGCCAGAGGGCCCAAAAAAAACACCACTAAAAATGCACTTGGCGTGGCCAGCAGGCCAAATAACGCACGAGACCTTCTGCGGCGAACGGCATCAGATGATTTCATGTAGCCCCCACATCGCTGACTAAAGGGCGCACTCCTTTGTGAGGCACCCAAAACGTCAGTGCGGCCCCCGGCTCAAGTGAGATGTCCGCCGCCTGGTCGGCTGCCACGATGGCATTGAAGGAGTCTGGTGCGCCGATGTCCAACAGCACCTTGTAGTGGGCACCCACAAACAACGTCTGCTGAACCCGACCGTGAAACTGCAGGCAGTCTGCTCCGAGAGATCTGAGGGAGATTTTCTCGGGCCGAGTAAACAGCAGCACCTGACTGCCAGGCAAAGAATCTGCAGACACCCCGCCGGGGGAGGTTGGGGAAGATACAGCCAAAGGCAGGGCAAGCTCTTGCCCATCAAACAGCCGAAATCGCGTTTTCCCGTGAGAATCCCTACCCACCACACTGGCTGGTAACAAATTGCTTTCTCCGAGAAACCGTGCCGTGAAGACATTGTCGGGTTGATCGTACAACTGTGTAGATGGCCCAAACTGCTGCACCCTGCCATGGCCCAGCACAGCAATTCGATCCGACATCGCCAGGGCTTCTTCCTGATCGTGGGTGACAAACACAAATGAAATACCGATCTCACTTTGCAGCATTTTAAGTTCGTGCTGCATTTTGCTGCGCAAGGCCCTGTCCAATGCCGAGAGTGGCTCGTCAAGCAGCAGGATCTTAGGTTGGGAGATCAGCGCCCGAGCCAGTGCCACACGCTGCTGCTGCCCTCCAGACAATTGGTGGATATGTCGATCTGCAAAACCAGTCAGGCCAACCAGCTCAAGCATTTCAGTGACGCGTCGGCGAGTCTCGGCCTTGCTGGCACGGGCTACTTCGAGGCTGTAAGCCACATTACGCGCCACAGAAAGATGCGGAAACAGGGCATAACGCTGGAACACCGTATTGACTGGGCGCTTGTGTGCCGGCTGGCCGTTGATGTTTTCCCCCGCAATGAAAATCTCGCCTGCATCGAGGTCTTCGAAACCGGCAATGGCTCGCAACAAGGTAGTTTTGCCACACCCCGAAGGCCCCAGCAGAGTCAGGAACTCATTGGGTTGAACCGTGATGGACACGTCATCCAAAGCCAGCACCTCACCCCCATCCGGCGTTTTAAACCGCTTACGGGCATTGCGAACCTCGAGAATGGGGGCGGTAGTCGGCTGCGCTGGTTTCATGAAGCTTCCTATTGGGCAGCAGCTTTGACACGCCTCCACTCGTGCGTGTACATGCGAATATCACGCCCCAAGTCGTGGAAGATCTGCAGGCGATCCATCACCTCTTTAGGTGGATACATAGTGGGGTTGTCCGCAATTTCTTTGGGTATCAGCTTGATGGCCGGCAGGTTGGTGGTGCCATTCATTTGTTGCTGGACATTTAATGCAGCAATTTCGGGGCGCATATAAAAATCCAGAAACTTGATTGCGTTGTCTTTGTTGGGCGCGGATTTCAGGACGCACATGTCTTCCTGGTACATGGTGGCCCCTTCTTTGGGAATCACGTAGGCCAGGACATCTGGCATCTGATTGACGAAAATATTGGCGCCAACATACCAGTGTGCAGCAGCGACATCGCCTGATTGCACCAGCGGGATGCTATCGTAGGTAAAGGCAGCGATATTGTCCAATTTATCGATGATGTAGTCTGCCGCTGCAGAGACCTCGGCTTCTTTGGTGGAGTTGACCGAAGTGCCGTTCATGATATGACCGATCCCCAGCGTTTCGCGGGGGTCATCCAGCAAAATGATCTTCTTGCCCTTCTTGGCCAGATCAAAAAGGTCTTGCCAGCCTTCGATGGGCTTGTCGACCATTTTTTTGTTGTAGACGATACCCACGCTACCCCAGGCATAAGGCAGACAATAGTCGGCGTTGGGGTCGGTTTCTGCGCGCCTGGAAGCCGGATCGATATTCTTGAAACCTGGGTGACCACTGATGTCTGTTTTGGCAAGCAAGCCCAGTTTGAACATCACATCATGCATCCATACCGACGGAAACACGATGTCGTAGCCTGTGGCGCCCGCCTGGATCTTGGCCAGCATCTCTTCGTTGGTGCCATAAGTGTCCAAGGACACCTTGACATCGAACTCTTCTCCGAAACGCTTGAGAACTTCGGGGTTGATGTAATCACCCCAGTTATAGACGTGCAGGCTGCCTTCGGCTTGTGCTGAAACGGGTACGGTCATGGCTGCCAGCATGGCAACCCCCACAGCAAAGGGCACAAGGCGTTTGAGGAAGTGTTTTTTTGACAATCTCATGGTGCTCCTCCTTGGAGTGGTCCGATTTAAGTGCAGCATCGGCTTAAGTGCCAATATGCTTTATTGATTACTTTTTTGTCAAATGTTATTTTTATAACAAAACATAGAGACAAGGCCAGTGCACATATGCCAAAACAACCCACAGAAAATCACTCGGTGAGCGGATTCTCCTCATACCCTCAGCAGGGCTACGAAGCGCTCATCCAGAAAATGGCGAGCTCATTGCAGCAACTGCCTCGCCAGGAGGCTCGCGTCGCGCAATATATTCTGCTTAACCAGAAAGGCCTGGCACTCGAAAACGGCAAGACACTGGCTCGCAAAATTGGTGTCAGCGAAGTCACCGTGGGGCGCCTGCTGCGCCGGTTGGGGTGTGATGGTACCAAAGAGTTTAAAGAGATGCTGCGTCAGCAATACGCCGAGAACAGCTCCCTGTCCCAAACCCCGCCCGACATCCCTCACCGATACCAGAAAATTGTGCGGGCAGAGGTCTCGGCCCTCAATACCATTTTCAGACAAACCGGCACCGAGCAATGGGCTCAGGCAGCACGCATACTGAGTGAGGCCCAGCGTGTCTTTGTCACTGGTTTTCAGTCGGTACGTGGAATCGCCGAAGATTTTGTACGCCGCCTGTCTCTGGCTCGGGGTGCCGTGACGTATTTTTCGGCACACGACAACATGCTGGCTGAATGGACTGACTCTCCCGACCGGCTGGCAGTGAAAAGCTGCCTGGTATTAGTAGACGTCGTGCCATACGCCCGAGAATCGGCCGAAATCGTGACCCTGGCCAAGGAACAAGGCCGCCAATGCATTGTGATTACCGACGAGTTCTGTCATTGGGCGCAAGGGCTGGCCGACGCCGTCATTCACGCCCCATCGCGCACAGGCCTGTTTCTGGAGTCTACAACCGGGATTGCCCTGGCCCTGGGTTTGCTGGTGGATGCGGTTGCACAGGCTCGGCCACAGGCTTCACAACAGCGGTTGCACACCTGGAAAACACAGTCCAGACGTCTGAAGATTTTTTAAAAAGCTGGCTCAGGTGCCCCTGGCCGATGCCCGATGGTGCCCCAGCCGCAGCACTGAGCGCACCATGCCGATAAAGGTAAGTGCCCAGGCAAACAGGGCCACATGCAAAAACATCCGTGGCATGCCGGCGAGAAAGCCAAACTCCATGGCACGGTTCATTTGCCAGGTGCAGGCTGCGTACATGCCCAATGGAAATACGGCGCCCCAATACAAGGGGTCGTACACAAACGGAAAACGCTGAAACCCGTAACGCCACACCCCCAGGAGCAACAACATCGGGATCCACCAAGACCCCGTGGCCCAGTACAGCACGGTAAAGCCCTTAAGAAATGGTAATAAAGAAACCAGATACGGGGCATCAGGTGCATTGAGAATCAGCAGGGAACCCGCCAAGGTGGAAATCGCCATGGCGCCCATATTGATCCAGTACGGCGGGGACAGATCGCCGGGCGACAGCCGAAAGAATACATAGCGGTAAAAAATCAGGGCCATCATCCAGATGTACAGCATGCCACCCCACAACCACATCGACAGTGCGATCAAATTAAGTTCAAGGCGATATGGCTGGCTGATGTTGGCGGCCACCAAGGCGCTGGACACGGCCAAGGACTGTGTGGCCACTACCGACAACAACCAGCCACCACTGATGCCTTCGGACAGGCTGGGTTTCTCGTTCTTGACCGTAAACGCGGTAAAGATGGTGTAAGTCAGGCATACCCATAAAATGACAGCCAGGGCCCACAAGGCAACGCCGATCGTGATATTGCCTGCCTGCACAATAAACTGGCTGGACAAAATGCCCGTGGCGGCCACAGCCGTGAAATAGCCTGGCCCTACCAGGTGGCTGACCATGTCACTAAAAAACCGCCGTGGGTAGCGCGCTGCCCGCAAAAAATACAACACGCACAGCACCAGATATTGGGCGATATTGAGATAAAAAAGGGCCTGCGCAATCACAGGCCGATCCATCATGCTGGAGCCCAGCGAGACAATACCCGTGGCCATCACCAGGCCAAAGTACGCCGGCGACATCCCAGCCAAACGGGATGTCGCGACGGACCGGGCGCTATCGGGTGGGCCTTGCAACGCCGCGCCCTGTACCGGGGCGGGCACCGAACTCTGACTGGGTGACTTCTGCGGGCCCATGCACGGCCTCCTGCTGGTTACGGCAACAAAGCGCCGACAAGCCGGTAATGTACCAGCCAGGGGCTGGCATCCCAAGGATGTTTATGGCGCGTTAAAATAGCAGATTATTTTCGCAGTTTATTGCGGGCACTGCTGATGCGGGTGCCTTACACAAGAAATGCGCCCGATTGATCACACAGGAACCCACATGGAAGCCGAACGCCAAAACCAGATCAGCACCCACATCGAGGACTATCTGGAACGCCAGGCCATTCTCCGGAGGTATCTTTGACTACGATGCCAAGGCCGAACGCCTGCTGGTAGTCAATGCCGAGCTGGAAAACCCCGATATCTGGAGCAATCCGCAACACGCTCAGGATCTCGGACGTGAAAAGAAATCCCTTGAAACCGTTGTTCAGACACTAAGCAGCTTGCAGCAAGGCTTGCTGGACGCGCAAGATCTCTTCGAGCTTGCCAGTGCCGACGACGATGATGCCACCTTGCTGGCCATCGAGTCCGACTGCGATGGATTGCGTGAAAGTCTCGAAGCACTCGAGTTTCGCCGGATGTTTGATAACCCTGCCGACCCCCTCAATTGCTTCGTTGATATTCAGGCGGGCGCAGGGGGCACAGAGGCTCAGGATTGGGCTTCCATGCTGCTGCGTCAGTATCTGCACTATGGCGAGCGCAAAGACTTCAAGGTCGAGGTCCTCGAAGAATCCGAAGGTGAAGTGGCCGGCATCAAATCTGCCACCATCAAGTTTGAAGGCGAATACGCCTATGGGTTGCTGCGCACTGAAACCGGCGTACACCGACTCGTACGCAAAAGCCCCTTCGACTCCTCCAACGGCCGTCATACCTCGTTTGCCAGCGTGTTCGTGTATCCGGAAATCGACGATTCCTTCGAGATCGATATCAATCCGGCCGATTTGCGCATTGACACCTATCGCGCCAGCGGTGCCGGTGGCCAGCACATCAACAAAACCGATTCTGCCGTACGGATTACTCACAACCCCACGGGGATTGTGGTGCAGTGTCAAAACGATCGCTCGCAGCACCGCAACCGGGCTGAAGCGATGCAGATGCTGAAATCCCGCCTGTACGAGCTCGAGATGCGCAATCGCATGGCCGAACAGCAAAAGCTGGAAGATTCCAAAAGCGATGTGGGCTGGGGGCACCAGATCCGCTCTTATGTACTGGATCAGAGCCGTATCAAAGACTTGCGCACGGGTGTCGAAATTTCCAATACCCAAAAAGTACTGGATGGCGACCTCGACCCCTTCATCACTGCCAGCCTTAAACAAGGCGTGTAAGGGATTTTCTCCCGGGCATTACCTCTCGGGGCTTGCTGCTGCCGGCCCCAGTTTACTTTTTACTGACTACACCAATGACCTCGCAGACTGAATCCCAAGCCCCTGATGAAAATCGCCTGATTGCAGAAAGGCGCACCAAGCTGGCAGCCCTGCGCCAGCAGGGGCCTGCCTACCCTAACGATTTTCACCCTGACAGCCATGCAGCCACCTTGCACCAGGACTGCGACGACCTGGACGCCGATGCCCTGCAAGCACTTGATCGCCGGGCCTGCGTCGCTGGGCGCATGATGCTCAAGCGTGTGATGGGCAAGGCCAGCTTTGCCACCTTGCAAGACACCAGTGGGCGGCTGCAGCTGTATCTAGACCGTGGGGTGTTGGGTGATGACGTCTATGCTGCATTCAAATCCTGGGATATCGGTGACATTTTGGGTGCCGAGGGACAAGTCTTCAAGACACACAAAGGAGAGCTGTCTCTGCGGGTGGAGTCCTTACGCCTGCTCTCCAAATCATTGCGTCCCCTGCCCGATAAATTCCATGGCGTGGCCGACCAAGAGCTGCGTTATCGCCAGCGCTACGTCGACCTCATCATGACGCAAGAGACGCGTGATACGTTTCTTGCACGCAGCCAGATCGTCACGGCCATCCGGCAGATTATGTCTGACGCGGATTTCCTGGAAGTGGAAACACCCATGCTGCACCCTATTCCTGGTGGCGCGGCAGCCAAGCCGTTTATTACGCATCACAATGCGTTGGACATGGACATGTACCTGCGCATCGCCCCCGAGCTTTACCTCAAGCGTCTGATTGTGGGCGGATTTGAGCGCGTCTTTGAGATCAACCGCAACTTCCGAAACGAAGGCGTCAGCCCGCGGCACAATCCCGAATTTACGATGATGGAGTTTTACGCAGCCTACACGGATTATCGCTGGCTGATGGATTACACCGAATCACTGATCCGGGAGACCGCCCTGCGCGTATGCGGCACCACCGATCTTACATATCAGGATCAGGTTCTGGATCTTGGCCGTGCTTTCGATCGCCTGACCATCACAGAAGCCATCCTTAAGCACGCCCCCAACTACACCGCTGCACAGTTGGAAGATGAACGATTCTTGCGTACCGAGCTTGGCCGCCTGGGAGCGGATATTCGTGGCCCGGTACTGTCTCATGCGGGCCGGGGAGCCCTGCAACTGGCTTTGTTTGAGGAAACGGCCGAGTCGCGCCTGTGGCATCCGACGTTTATCATCGATTACCCTGTTGAGGTGTCGCCCCTGGCCCGTGCATCCGACACACAGGCCGGCATCACCGAGCGCTTCGAGCTCTTTGCCTGCGGGCGTGAAATTGCCAACGGGTTTTCAGAGCTTAACGACCCCGAAGACCAAGCTGCACGGTTTCAGGCACAAGTGGTTGCCAAAGACGCTGGCGACGAAGAAGCCATGTACTACGACGCCGATTATGTCCGCGCATTGGAATACGGAATGCCTCCCACCGGCGGCTGTGGCATTGGCATCGACCGTCTGGTGATGATGCTCACCGACAGCGCCAACATCCGTGATGTCATCCTGTTTCCGCACCTGAGGCGCGAAGACTAAGCTCGCCACCATTGCGGATGCAATCAAAAAGGCCAGTTCTGCTGAACTGGCCTTTTTGTTGGTGCCCTACCCCAAACCGGGCATTCACCACTGATGCATCAAACCGTAAAGGATTCTCCACAGCCACAGGCAGCTTTCTCGTTGGGATTGTTGAAGCGAAAGCCTTCGTTAAGCCCCTCACGGGCATAATCCAGCTGCATGCCTTCGAGATAGGACAGGCTGTCCGGTGCCACATAGACGCGTGCACCAAATTGCTCGAAGACCTGGTCGTCGGCACTGGCGACGTCGACGTACTCGAGTTGATAGGACATGCCCGAGCAGCCGGAGGGCTTGACGCCCAGGCGCAAGCCCAGCCCCTTGCCCCGTTTTTGAAGGTGGCGCTGAATGTGATCAGCGGCCTGTTGTGTCAATGTAATTGCCATGACGTCCTCGAACAAGTAAAGAGGGTTTCAGGAGTGCTTGCTACGGTAATCGGCCACCGCAGCAGCGATCGCGTCTTGTCCCAGCAAGGCACAGTGTAGTTTTTCTGGTGGAAGCTCGAGTGCCTGAACAAAATCCTGGCTTTGAAAGGCCAAAGCCTGGTCGAGATTGCACCCCGAAAGCCACTCGGTGGCCAGTGAGCCCACCGCAATGGCGGCTCCGCAGCCAAACACCTTGAAGCACGCCGCATCGATCTGTTGATTTTGCAGGTGAATCTGCAGCTTTAGCACCTGCCCCAGCGCAGGAGACCCCACCAGCCCAGTGCCTACCTGCGGGTTAGTGGCATCAAACGACCCCACATGGCGGGGATGAAGATAGTGATCGAGCACCTTGGGCCCGTACGACGCAGCCAGTGTCATTGATATGCCTCTTGTGACCAAGCCTCTGCCAGGGTGCCGTCGCGACGCATTTCCCAAAGCGGGGAAAGATCACGCAGGCGTCCAATCTGGGTGCGTAGCGCCAAGACGGCCTGGTCGATCTGCTCCTGGGTAGTATACCGGCCTAACGTCAGGCGCAAGGAACTGTGGGCAAGCGGATCGCTGCGGCCCAGTGCCCTTAAGACATAGGAGGGCTCAAGGCTGGCCGAAGTACATGCAGAACCTGTGGATACCGCCAATTGGGGGATCGACATCAGCAGGGCTTCACCTTCGACATGAGCCACACTGAAATTGAGAGTATGAGCAACCCGGTGTTGCTCATCGCCGTTCAGGTAGACATCGGGCAGGTCTTTTAACCCATCCCAGAGACGATCGCGTAAGGTCCGGATGCGGGGAACTTCCTGATCCATGAGCTGGCCAGCCAAGGCATAGGCCTGGCCCATGCCCACAATCTGATGGGTTGGCAAAGTACCCGATCGCAGTCCTCTTTCATGGCCGCCACCATGCATCTGGGCTTCGAGGCGCACACGTGGCTTGCGTCTGACGTACAGGGCCCCAACCCCTTTGGGCCCGTAGGTTTTGTGTGCAGACAGCGACATGAGATCAACGCCCAGGGCCTCGACGTCAATAGGCAGCTTGCCCGTTGCCTGCGCGGCATCGGTGTGGAACAGAATACCGCGCTGGCGGCACACGGCAGCCAGCGCGGCAATATCCTGAATGACACCAATTTCGTTATTGACCAGCATCACGGACACCAGGATGGTGTCCTCGCGCAATGCCGCCTGCAAGGCTGCCGGACTGATCAACCCACCAGCGTCCACATCCAGGTAGGTGATCGCAAAACCTTGTTGCTCTAGTGCATGGCAGGCATCCAGCACAGCCTTGTGTTCAGTGCGTAAGGTGACAAGATGACGCCCCCGGCCCGCATGAAACTGGGCAACCCCTTTGATGGCGAGATTATCTGATTCTGTTGCACCAGAGGTCCAGATGATCTCCCGGGGGTCTGCATGAATGAGGCCGGCCACTTGGCGGCGGGCGTTTTCGACCGCTTCTTCGGCATCCCAACCCCACGCATGACTGCGCGAAGCCGGGTTGCCAAAATTTTGCGACAACCACGGAACCATGGCCTGCACAACTTGTTCGTCCACCGGGGTGGTGGCCGAATAATCCAGATAGATGGGGCGATCTGGCGACAGACGCTGAGACGACATGAAACTACTCCGATCAGGCGGAGGCGGTCTCCCGGGCAGTATCCTGCGCCACTGGCGTGATAGGGATGGTGGGGCGCCCTGAGCGCAACTGCCCGGACTCTTGCCATTCACGCAAGCGCTGCTGATCCACCAGATCTTGCAGCGAGACCGAATCCAGATAATCAATCATTTTACGACTTAAGGTTGCCCAGAGGTCGTGGGTCATGCATTTACCCGCATGGCCATTGCGACCGATGTCGCAATTTTCTTTGCCACCACAACTCGTGGCATCGAGGGGTTCATCCACAGCAAAGATGATATCAGCCACAGAGATGTCGCGTGCATGCCGCGCTAATGTATAGCCACCGCCCGGGCCGCGCACGCTGTCGACGAGCTCGTGGCGGCGCAATTTGCCAAACAACTGCTCGAGGTACGACAAGGAAATATTTTGCCGCGCGCTGATAGCGGCCAAGGTAACCGGCCCGCTGTGATGACGCAACGCCAGATCGATCATTGCGGTGACGGCAAAGCGCCCTTTGGTTGTCAAACGCATCTTGCACCTCTTGGAGTCAGACTGAAACCGGCCGGATATCCCTATACCCGACTATTCGAGTCAAGTATAACGCGATACCCGACTAAAACAGTGGGTCTTGACTGTTTACAACAAGCAAGACTTGAGAAATATCAACACATCGGATCGAGTACAGGCGCATAAAACAAATGCCCCGCCAAGCGGGGCATTTGGGTGGCATTGGACGCGCTGTATGCGCACCAAAAAGTTTGGTGAGATCAGGCAGCCTGATATTGCAGGGCACGCTTGCGGACGAGTTCGAGTACACCCTGGCAGGCGTCTTCGATGTAGTCGAGCACCTTGTTGAACCCCTCGGGCCCCCCGTAGTAGGGATCGGGCACGGTGGCTTCTTCGTATTCGTTGGAGAAGCGCATCAGCAGCATGAGCTTGTGCTGATAGATTTTGGGGCAACGCTGCTGCAGCGCAGAGAGGTTTTCCCAATCCATGGCCAAGATGAGATCTGCATCGCGGAAGTCGTCGGCAGTGATTTGCCGCGCTACGTAAGCGGAGAGATCATAGCCACGTTTGCGGGCCGCCAGCTGCGCACGCGCGTCTGGGGCTTCGCCCACATGAAAGTGGTGCGTAGCCGCGGAATCGACGCCAATGGCATCCGACAGACCGGCTTCTTCGATGAGGTGCTGGAAAACACCCTGGGCGGAGGGAGAACGGCAGATATTGCCCGTGCAGACAAAAAGTACCTTATGCATGATAGGTAAAATTGTGCGGGAAAACCCGATATTTAGCAAGCTTTTTTAGGCAGAATTCGCAAAAAACCGGGATGATCCCAGATGTTTGGCGTCAGGACAACAACGCTCGATCTTTGAGGGCCCGCAGTGAATCCCGGACGGCCGCCGCCTGCTCGAATTCCAGGTTGCGGGCATGGTCATTCATCTTCTGCTCGAGCCGGCGAATTTCTTTGGCCAAAGCCTTCTCGTCACCCAGAACGTGCTCGTCGAATTCTGGCGTCATCCCAACAGGCGCTGCCGGAAGCGACACACCATCAATGAGATCACGCACGGCCTTGTTGACGCCCCGGGCAGTGATGCCGTGTTCAAGGTTAAACGCCTGCTGCTTTTCGCGACGACGGGCGGTTTCGTCCATGGCCTTACGCATGGAGTCGGTGATGCGGTCGGCATACAGGATGGCACGTCCGTTCAGGTGACGCGCAGCACGCCCGATCGTCTGGATCAGGCTGCGTTCAGAGCGCAGAAAACCCTCTTTATCAGCATCCAGAATCGTAACAAGCGAGACTTCCGGGATATCCAGGCCCTCGCGCAGCAGGTTGATGCCCACCAGTACGTCAAACGCGCCCAGGCGCAAATCGCGAATGATCTCCACTCGTTCTACGGTATCGATATCAGAGTGCAGATAGCGCACCTTCAGGCCGTTCTCCTGCAGGTATTCTGTGAGGTCTTCTGCCATCCGCTTGGTCAGCGTTGTCACCAACACGCGTTCGTGACGCGCAATGCAGAGCTTGGCTTCACCCAGAAGGTCATCAACCTGGGTCGCTGCAGGCCGCAGTTCTACCTCTGGGTCGACCAGCCCCGTGGGGCGCACCACCTGCTCGACAATCTGATCCGCATGCGCAGTCTCGTAGGGGCCCGGCGTGGCGGACACAAATACACACTGGGGCATTCTTGCCTCAAACTCTTCGAGGCGCAACGGGCGATTGTCCAGCGCCGAGGGCAGACGAAACCCAAACTGCACCAAGGTTTCCTTGCGTGAACGGTCGCCACGATACATGCCGCCCAGCTGGCCGATCGTCACGTGGCTTTCATCGATGAACATCAAGGCTTGAGACGGTAAGTAGTCGATCAACGTAGGGGGCGGATCCCCCGGAGCTGCGCCAGACAAATGGCGGGAGTAATTCTCAATGCCTTTGCAAAAGCCCAGCTCCTGCAGCATTTCAAGATCAAACCGGGTACGTTGTTCGAGGCGTTGGGCTTCTACCAGACGGCCGTCATGCGTCAGCTCGGACAGACGGGCGGAGAGTTCTTCTTTGATGGTTCCGATTGCATGCAAGACGGTCTCACGCGGCGTCACATAATGAGAGCTCGGGAAGATCGTGAAGCGCACCAGGCTTTGCACCAGCTTGCCGGTGAGCGGATCGAACAGATCCAGCGACTCGATTTCATCGTCAAAGAGCGTAATACGGATCGCCTGCTCAGCGTGCTCCGCCGGGAACACATCGATAATTTCGCCCCGGGCCCGAAAGGTACCCCGCCCAAAATCCATATCGTTACGCTCGTATTGCATGGATACCAGACGCGCCAGGATCTCCTGGCGGCCGATATGGTCGCCGGTGCGCAGCGTAAGCACCATGGCATGGTAGTCCGCCGGGTTACCAATCCCGTAAATACAGGAAACGGTGCCTACGATGATCGTATCCCTGCGCTCCAGCAGGCTTTTGGTGGCCGACAAACGCATCTGCTCGATATGCTCGTTGATCGAGGAGTCTTTTTCGATAAAGAGATCACGCGACGGCACGTAGGCTTCGGGCTGGTAATAATCGTAGTACGACACAAAGTACTCGACTGCATTGCGCGGAAAAAACTCGCGCATCTCGGCATACAGCTGTGCCGCCAACGTTTTATTGGGCGCCAGCACAATGGCCGGCCGCCCAGTACGCGCGATCAAATTGGCCATGGTGTAGGTTTTGCCCGAACCCGTGACTCCCAGCAAGGTTTGATTCATCAGCCCGTCGCGTATGCCCGCTTCAAGCGCATCAATGGCCTTGGGTTGGTCGCCGGCCGGTGGATACGGTTGGAACAACTGAAACGGACTGTCCGGGAAATGCACAAAGCCTGGGATATTCTGGAATTTCTCCATGGTCTGTCTGGACACCATTCGGGTAAACCCCTTATTATCACATCGTTGGCCCCTTGTGACCAAGAGATCCTTCAAGGGATCTCCAACTCCCCTCTTTCTTTGTCCCAACGGTATCCCATGTCCTCTATTTTCGCTTCTGTCGAACTTGCCCCACGCGACCCCATTCTGGGTCTGAACGAACAATTCAAGACCGACAACCGGTCAACAAAAGTTAATCTGGGGGTGGGCGTCTACACCGACGATAACGGCCGTATCCCATTGCTGAAGGCAGTGCGCAAGGCTGAAAGCCAGCTCTTTGAGCAAGCTGCACCGCGCAATTACCTGCCCATCGACGGGATCCCGGGATACAACCAGGGTGCAGCAGCCTTGCTGCTGGGCGCCAAGTCGCCCCTGATCTCCGAGCACCGCTCTCTCACCGTACAAACGCTGGGTGGTACTGGTGCACTCAAAGTTGGCGCCGATTTCCTGAAGCGTATTTTGCCTAATGCCAAGGTGGCGATCAGCAACCCCAGCTGGGCTAACCACGAGGCACTTTTCTCTGCCGCCGGATTTCCGGTGGTCAGCTACGACTACTACGACGCAGCCACCCACGGCCTGAACTTCGACGGCATGCTGGCCTCTCTGCGCGCCATGCCTGCCGGTACCATCGTGGTGCTGCATGCCTGCTGCCACAATCCCACGGGCGTAGACCCCAGTGCCGAGCAATGGCGCGAAATCGCGCAAACGCTGCAGGGCGGACAACTGGTTCCTTTCCTGGACATCGCTTACCAGGGCTTTGGTGCTGGTCTCGAAGAAGACGCTGCGGTTGTCCGGCTGTTTGCCGAGCTAGGCATGACCATGTTCATCAGCTCTTCGTTTTCCAAGTCATTCTCACTGTACGGCGAACGCGTTGGTGCGCTCACGTTGGTCACAGGCGACGACCAGGAAAGCGCACGCGTCCTGAGCCAGCTCAAACGCGTGATTCGCACCAACTACTCCAACCCACCCACCCATGGCGGCGCACTGGTGTCCACGGTCCTGAACACCCCCGAACTCTTCACCCTCTGGTCTGAAGAGCTCGCGGGCATGCGCGACCGCATCCGCACGATGCGTCATCAACTGGTCGAAAAAATTCAAGCCAACGACATCAGCCAGGACTTCAGCTTTGTCGAGGCCCAACGAGGGATGTTCTCGTACTCCGGCCTGACGAAACCGCAGGTAGAACGTCTGCGCGAAGACTTCGGCATTTATGCCGTTGGCAGCGGCCGCATCTGCGTAGCAGCCCTGAACAACGCCAACATCGACTACGTTGCCCGTGCCATTGCCCAGGTGATCAAAGGGTGAGCCCATTGCTCAGGTAAGAGATTTCACGGCACTTGCCATCTGGCGGGCGATCGGACACAATACAGGCTGTATTTCTATCCAGTAATCGGCCATGTCCCTTAAGCTTACTGCCCGCCAGTCAGAAATCCTGACACTCATTGTTCAGGCCATCAGCCAGACGGGCCGGCCACCCACTCGGGCAGAAATCGCCCGGGCATTGGGTTTTCGTTCTGCCAACGCAGCCGAAGACCATCTCCGGGCACTGGCACGCAAGGGTTACATCCAGTTGGCTGCCGGCACATCGCGTGGCATTCAGCTTACTTCGCTGGCGATGTCAGCGGCCACACAACCACCAGCATCGCTAGGGCAAACCCAACTGGGCAGCAATGGCCTACCCACTCAAGACAGTATCCCGCCTCTGGCACTGCCCGGTGGGCCTGCCTGGGTTGCAAGTACCGATACCCGCCTGCTCCCAATCATCGGGCGCGTGGCCGCCGGCCACCCAATTCTCGCGGCCCAGCACGTCGAGCGCGAAATCCCCGTATCTCCCGGCTTATTTGATACCTCACCCGATTATCTGCTTCGGGTGCGAGGCAGCAGCATGCGCGATATCGGCATCCTGGATGGCGACCTTCTGGCGGTACACAGCACGCCCCAGGCAAACCACGGCCAGATTGTGGTTGCACGCCTGGGCGATGATGTCACGGTAAAGCGCCTGGAGCACATTGGCCAGCGTATCCGCTTGCTGCCCGAAAACACCGATTTTCAAGCCATCGAGATCACGGCAGCAGACGACTTCGCCATCGAAGGGATTGCGGTGGGCCTTATTCGTACACAATCTCTGCACTAGCCCGCCCGCATATACCCTGTTTAGTGTTTAAACACGCCCCCAGAGCCTGGTTCTGCCGGCTTGGCGGTTGCCACCGCCTCTGCGGCTAATCGGGCAACTTCCTCGTCGGACAAAGGCACCGGCATACGCTGCAAGGCAACCTCAAGCACCCGATCAATCCAGCGAACCGGAACAATCTCAAGGTGATTTTTGACATTGTCTGGGATTTCGGCAAGATCCTTGACGTTTTCCTCGGGGATCATCACGGTTTTGACGCCGCCCCGATGCGCAGCCAGCAGTTTCTCTTTCAGGCCGCCGATTTCCAGAACCTCGCCACGCAGGGTGATTTCACCCGTCATGGCCACATCAGAGCGTACAGGGATGCCGGTAAGCGCAGACACCATGGCGGTTGTGATGGCGATCCCCGCAGACGGACCATCCTTGGGCGTGGCGCCTTCAGGAAAGTGCACGTGCAAATCGTGCTTTTCAAAGACCTGATCGGCAATACCCCAATGACGGGCACGTGCCCTGACCACCGTGCGTGCTGCCTCGACAGATTCTTTCATCACATCGCCGAGTGAACCCGTACGGGTGACGACACCCTTGCCAGGCATGTCAGCCACCTCGATGGTGAGAAGATCACCCCCGACTTCTGTCCAGGCCAAGCCGGTTACCTGACCCACGCGGTCTTCTTTCTCGGCTACGCCAAAGCTGAAGCGACGCACACCCAGGTAATCACCAAGATTATCCGAGTCAACCGTGATCGACTCTTTGATCTTTGCCTTGTGGCCTTTCTTGGCCATGGTATTCGACGACAGCAGCCGCTTGACCGCCTTGCGGCAGATCTTGGAGATTTCACGCTCAAGCGCACGCACACCCGCTTCACGGGTGTAGTAACGCACGATATCGCGGATGGCGGCCTCGGTGACGGAGAGTTCGCCTTCTTGAACACCGTTGTTTTTCATGAGCTTGGGCAGCAAATGATCAAACGCGATATGCACTTTTTCGTCTTCGGTATAGCCCGAGAGACGGATGACTTCCATGCGATCCAGCAATGCGGGCGGGATGTTGAGTGTGTTGCTGGTTGCCACGAACATCACATCCGAGAGATCGAAATCGACCTCGATGTAGTGATCCTGGAATGTATGGTTTTGCTCGGGATCCAGCACCTCGAGCAAGGCCGAAGACGGATCACCGCGGAAGTCGGCACCCAGTTTGTCGATCTCATCCAGCAAAAACAAGGGATTACGGACACCCACTTTGCTCATGTTTTGCAGGATCTTGCCCGGCATGGAACCGATATACGTACGGCGATGGCCACGGATCTCGGCTTCATCGCGCACACCACCCAGCGCCATGCGCACAAACTTGCGGTTGGTGGCACGGGCTACGGATTGCCCCAGCGAGGTTTTGCCCACGCCCGGAGGCCCCACCAGGCAAAGAATTGGTGCCTTCAATTTCTCTACGCGCTGTTGCACAGCAAGGTACTCGACAATGCGCTCTTTGACCTTTTCCAGGCCGTAGTGATCGGCATCGAGCACTTCTTCGGCATTTTTCAGTGTGTTATTGACACGGCTTTTTTTGTACCAAGGCAGACCCAGCAAGGTATCGATGTAATTGCGCACCACCGTTGCCTCAGCAGACATCGGGGACATCAGTTTCAGCTTTTTAAGTTCGGCATCAGCCTTTTTACGGGCTTCCTTGGACATCCGGGCGGCTTCGATCTTACGCTCGAGCTCTTCAATATCAGCGCCTTCTTCGCCCTCGCCCAACTCTTTCTGGATAGCCTTGACCTGCTCGTTGAGGTAGTAGTCGCGCTGGCTTTTCTCCATCTGCTTTTTCACGCGACCGCGAATCCGCTTTTCGACCTGAAGAATCTCGATCTCGGACTCTAGTTGGGCCAACAAGGATTCGAGGCGGTTTTCAGCACCAGGCATCTCCAGCAAAGACTGCTTTTGCTCGATCTTGAGTGGCAGATGCGCCGCAATAGTATCCGCCAGGCGGCCGGCATCATCAATGCCAGACAGCGAAGTGAGGATTTCTTGAGGGATTTTTTTATTCAGCTTGACGTATTGCTCGAATTGCCCGAGCACCGCCCGGCGCAGCGCTTCGGCTTCGGCGATTTCAGTGGTTTCTTCTTCAATGCCACTGACACGCGAGGTGAAGTGCGTCTCGGCGTCAGAGACGGAAAGAATCCGGGCACGCTGAAGGCCCTCGACCAGCACCTTGACGGTGCCATCGGGGAGTTTGAGCATTTGCAAAATACTGGCCGCACAGCCGATCTCGTAGAGGTCGTCCGGGGTAGGATCATCCTTGCTTGCTGACTTTTGGGCGACCAGCATGATGCTGTTGCCTGCCTCCATGGCAAGCTCGAGCGCCTTGATGGATCGTGGACGCCCCACAAACAGCGGGATGACCATATGTGGAAAAACGACGACGTCACGCAGCGGCAGCAGCGGCAGATCCGCAGGTTCCTGTGTCAGAATCTGACTAGCAGACATGGTTGCTTCCTAAAAGATTGATTCTAAAAAAAAGGAAGCGCAGGCTTCCTTTTTTAGTATGTTGCCTGCTTTGCTATATGGTGACAGTGCCGGCGGTTTCAAGGGCTGGCACGCACAAATCAGTATATGAGCAGAACGCCGGTGCTGCAGCTGATGTCGTTATGCTGCAGCTGAGCGCAGTGTTTTTTCGTCCTCGGAGGGCGACTGGCTGCGTCGTGTACCCTGAATCAATTGTGGTGCATGCTTGCCCTCTACTGCATCGGCATCCAGCACTACCTTATTGATGTCGTGGCGGGAAGGCAGCTCGAACATCGTACCCAAAAGGGCTTGCTCGATGATTGAGCGCAGACCTCGTGCTCCTGTACGCCGCTTGATTGCACGCTGTGCAATGGCGATGAGTGCCTCGGGAGTGACTTCGAGTTCGACGTCTTCCATTTCGAGCAATTTGCGGAATTGCTTGACCACCGCATTGCGAGGCTCGGTGAGGATACGAACCAGCGTATCTTCTTTGAGCTCTTCGAGGGTGGCAACCACCGGAAGACGCCCGACAAGTTCGGGGATCAGACCAAATTTGATTAGATCCTCGGGCTCGACCTCGGCAAAAAGCTCGCCGACTCCACGCTCGGAGCGGGCACGGACCGTGGCAGAGAAACCAATACCAGAGCGCTCGCTGCGGTCGCGAATGATTTTCTCGAGGCCGTCAAATGCCCCCCCCACGATGAAGAGGATATTGGTGGTGTCGACCTGGACAAAATCCTGGTTGGGGTGCTTGCGTCCGCCCTGAGGCGGCACCGAGGCTACTGTGCCTTCGATCAGCTTGAGCAGTGCCTGTTGCACACCCTCGCCGGAGACGTCGCGGGTGATGGACGGGTTATCTGACTTACGGGAGATCTTGTCGATCTCATCGATGTAGACAATGGCACGCTGCGCCTTGTCGACATCGTAGTTGCAGTTTTGCAGCAACTTCTGGATGATGTTTTCGACGTCTTCGCCCACATAACCGGCTTCGGTCAGCGTGGTGGCGTCGGCCATCACAAACGGTACATCCAGCATCCGTGCAAGGGTTTGAGCCAGCAAGGTTTTGCCCGAGCCCGTGGGGCCAATGAGCAAAATATTGCTTTTGGAGAGTTCTACATCACCGGTTTTGGCGTCTGCGTAACGGATACGCTTGTAGTGGTTATAGACCGCCACCGCCAGATTGCGCTTGGGCGTTTCTTGCCCGATGACGTAGCCATCGAGGAACGACTTGATCTCTTGCGGAGATGGCAGCTCGTTGCGCACGGCATCCCGGGCGGCTTCCTGCTTTTCGTCGAGGATGATGTCATTGCACAAACTGATGCATTCATCACAAATGAACACCGAAGGCCCGGCGATCAGTTTATGGACTTCAGCCTGGCTTTTGTTGCAGAAGGAGCAGTGCAAGGTCTTGTCCTCGCCGGATCCCTTTTTTTCAGTCATGGCAAACCTGTACTTATAGGGTTTCGTCGGTGCGCGAAACCAAAACCTTGTCGATCAGGCCATAAGCCTGGGCTTCATCGGTTGACATGAAGTTATCACGTTCGGTATCTTCCGCGATGCGTTCGATGCTCTGCCCGGTGCGCTCGGCCAAAATGCCGTTGAGGCGCTCACGCAGGCTAAGGATTTCTTTGGCCTGAATCTGAATATCAGACGCCTGCCCCTGCGCACCACCTGACGGCTGGTGAATCATGATACGCGAGTTGGGCAGCGCATAGCGCTTGCCTTTCTCTCCGGCTGCCAGCAAAAACGCCCCCATGCTGGCTGCCAGGCCGGTACACAGGGTGGAAACGGCCGGCTTGATGAACTGCATGGTGTCATAGATGGCCATCCCTGCGTACACGGAACCACCCGGAGAATTAATGTACAGGGAAATATCTTTGTCAGGGTTCTCCGACTCTAGGAAGAGCAACTGGGCCACCACCAGATTGGCGGATTGGTCGTTGACGGGGCCGACGAAAAAAATCACTCTTTCGCGTAACAAACGCGAATAAATGTCGTAGGAACGCTCGCCACGGCCCGATTGCTCGATCACGATGGGCACGTAGCCAAGACCCGTGGGTGTGACGGATTCTCCGCCGTACATCGATGCGTAGAAATCGGTGAACCTGGACATTAACGTGTTCCCATCAAGGTATCAAAATCGACGTTTTCGTCGGTGACTTTAGCCAAGGACAGCACATGATCGACGACATTATCTTCGAGGACGAGGGACTCGATCTCGGCGCGGCGTTGACGATCGGCCAGATAGTAAGCCACCACCTGGGCAGGTTGCTCGTAGCTCTTGGCGAAGTCTTCGATGCGGGCACGAACCTGCTCGGGCTTGGCGGTAAGATCGGCAGCCTTGATAAGTTCTCCGACCAGCAGGCCCAAACGCACACGACGCTCGGCTTCGGGACGGAAGGTGTCTTCGGGAATGGGGATGGAATCGGCATTGGGCAAGCCACGTTGCTTGAGCTCTTCGCGCGCGGCGGCGGTGCGGCTGGCGACTTCACTGTCGATCAGGGCCTTGGGCAGATCAAACGAGCATGCATTGGCCAAGGCGTCCATGACGCTAGCTTTGGTGCGGCTTTTCGCACGGGCCTGGGCTTCGCGCTCGACATTGCCACGCACATCTGCCAGCAGAGCGTCGACGTCACCTTCGGCTTGTCCCAGAGATTTAGCGAAATCGGCGTCGATCTCGGGAAGCTCGGGCTCGGCGACTTCTTTAACCGTGATGGTGAACTCGGCCTTTTTACCTGCAACCGCAGGGCTGCCATAGTCTTCGGGGAAATCAAGTGGGAACGTCTTGGTTTCGCCGGCCTTGAGGCCTGTGGCAGCGGCTTCGAACTCGGGCAACATACGGCCCTGTCCCAGCACAAAGGGGAAGTCTTCTGCGGCGCCGCCGTCAAATGCCACACCGTCGATGGTGCCGGCAAAGTCGAGCGTGACGCGATCGCCCTCTTGGGCGGCACGATCTGGCGCAGCTTTGAAGATGGTGCGCTGGCGGCGCAGGATATCCAGGGTTTTCTGGACTTCGGCTTCGCCAACCTGGGCTGCGCTGCGGGTGACTTCAAGCGCGGCAAGGTCGGGGAGCTCGACATCCGGATAGACTTCGAAGGTGGCAGAAAACGCCATCACGCCGTCTTCTGCACCTTCAAGCTTGGGTTCGAGACTGGGGCTGCCTGCGAGACGCAGGTTGGCATCGGCAATGACCTTATCCAGGGATTTGCCGATCTCGGAGTTAACGACGTCGTAACGCACCGACGGGCCGTGGCTGCGTTCGATCACGGACAAGGGGGCCTTGCCTGGACGGAAGCCCTGAACCTTGGCGGTGCGGGCGACGCGTTTGAGTTGTGCCTGGACTTCTTTCTCGATGTCGGCGACTGAAACGCTCAGATCGACACGGCGCTCCAGGCCGGACAGTTTTTCAACCACGGGCTGCATTCGGAACCTATTGATAGTGATGGACAATGAACAGGCTATTTTAGCGGAAAGTAGACTTGCGCGTAGAACAGCCAGGAATGCGGAGATTTCAGGCTATAATCTACGGCTTACCTTGCGAGCGTGGCGGAATTGGTAGACGCACCAGATTTAGGTTCTGGCGCCGAAAGGCGTGAGAGTTCAAGTCTCTCCGTTCGCACCATAGCGCTTAAAGCTGCTGAACGCATACTATCAATAACTAGCAAAATCAGCAACTTACGCGATAACCCCAGAATCGTTTGATAGCCTGGCGTCAGGTTTTTAACCCCTTGGCCCCCAGAACCCTATCCCCCCGTTTCGGCGGTATCGGGAACGCGATGGCGCTCGCCACAGGCTCTACAGGACTTTGTCGACAGCCTCGAACTCTTTCATCTGGGTTTCTTCTGGGGCGAATTTGAAAGTATGGTGATGTCGCAGGTTGAGATGCCGACCCGCGCAGCTTCGCAGTGGCCATATAAAGGTCCACTGGTGCACCTGCATATCGGCCTGGAATCACCTGACGGCTCTACCCCATTAACGGGGGATGGGCATTCATCAGACACGGTTGATGACACCGTTCCAGCCGCATTGAGCCAAGACTCTCATGCGGTAATTCTCAAAGTTTCTGAAACCATACGCCCGACGCGAG
>NZ_JBASBR010000005.1:0-1736 GCF_049651205.1 Castellaniella sp. | reverse complement strand
GCTTAGCCAAACAAGCCTGGCAGCCAGAGGGTAACGATAGGCACGTAGGTGATGAACACCAGGTAGATGAGCAGCAGCATCAACCAAGGCACTGCGGCCTTGATGACTTGGCCGATGCTCATATTGGTGATGCCTGCCGTGACAAACAGGTTCAAGCCCACGGGCGGGGTCACCATGCCGATCTCCAGGTTGATCACCATGATGATGCCCAGGTGCACCGGGTCGATACCCAGCTGCGTGGCAATCGGAAACAGGATCGGGGCCAGGATCAGGATGATGCCGGTGGGCTCCATAAAGGCCCCGGCCACCAGCAGCAGCACGTTGACCACGATCAGGAATTGCCAGGCGCTCATATCCCAGGCGATGATCTGCTCGGCGATGGCCTGCGGGATGCGCTCGGTGGTGAGCACGTGGGCAAACAGCAAGGCGTTGGCGATGATGAACATTAGCATGATGGTCACCTTCGAGGCATCGATCAGCACCTCGGGCACCTGTTTCATGCCGATGTCGCGGTACACGAACACGGCAATGAAAAAGGCGTACACCGCCGCCACGGCCGCTGCCTCGGTGGGCGTAAACACCCCCCCGTAGATGCCGCCCAGGATGATGAGGATCAGCAACAGCCCCCAGATGGAGTCGCGCGCTGCGGTGACGACCTCGGCCATGCTGGCGCGTGGCTGGCGGGGCATGCCGCGCATGCGGGCAATCACATAGATGGCCACCATCAGCACCAGGCCCAGCAACAAGCCTGGCACGACGCCGGCCATGAACAAGGCGCCCACCGAAGTTTCGGTGACTGCCCCGTAGACCACCAGCACGATAGAGGGCGGAATCAGGATACCCAGGGTACCGGCGTTGCAGATCACTCCGGCGGCAAATGACTGGCTGTAGCCCGCACGCACCATCCCGGCAATCACGATCGAGCCCACTGCCACCACGGTGGCTGGCGACGAGCCCGAGACTGCGGCAAACAGCACGCAGGCCATGACCGAAGCAATGGCCAGGCCCCCGTGCAGGTGGCCCACCGAGGCGATGGCAAAGCGGATCATGCGCTTGGCCACCCCACCGGTGGTCATGAAGGCGCCCGCGAGAATAAAGAACGGGATGGCCATCAGGGTGAAGTGCTCGGAGGTCTCGTAGAGCTTGAGCGAGAGCGAGGCCAGGGAATCGTGTCCAAAGCCCAGGATCGTGAGCAGCGAGGACAGCCCCAGGGCCACGGCCACGGGCATGCCCATGAACATGAAGGTAAACAGCAGGATAAAGAGGACGATTGTGGTCATTTGGCATCCCCTTCGGGTTCGTCACTACGGTATTTCATCGCGTCAGCGACTTCGTCGCCCAGCAGCGATGCCTGGTCGCCTCTGACCAGGTGCCAGAGCACCTCACCAAAGCGGTAGATCAGCAGGATAAAGCCGATAGGCAGCACCAGACGTGGGATCCACTGCGCGATGGGCAGATCCTGGGCCATGATGCCGATCATGTGGATTTTGCTGACATAGATCCAGCTGCCATACAGGACGATGGCGGCGTACGCCATGCACAGCAAGGTGCTGAGCATGGCCAGGCGGTTGGCGGCACGCGCTGGCAACATCCGGATGAAGGCATCCACGCCGATGTGGGCCCCCACGCGCACGCCGTAGGCCATGCCCAGGAAAATGAGCGCGCCAAAGCAATACATGGTGAGCTCGAGCGCCCAGACAAAGCTGTAATTGAAAACGTAGCGGGCGATGACCTGA
>NZ_JBASBR010000004.1:0-501716 GCF_049651205.1 Castellaniella sp. | reverse complement strand
TAAGCGCCAGGATGTTGGTCTGGAAGGCGATGGAGTCGATGACGCCGATGATGTCGGCCACCTGTTGCGACTTGCTGTTGATTTCGCCCATGGTGCCCACGAGCTCTGACACCAGCGAGCCGCCCTGCGTGGCGGTTTTGGCAGCGGCAGCGGCCAGGGTGTTGGCTTGCTGGGTGCTGTCGGCGTTTTGTCGCACGGTGGCGGTGATTTCTTCCATGGTGGCAGCGGTTTCAGCCAGGGAGCTGGCCTGCTGCTCGGTGCGCGAGGACAGATCCAGGTTACCGGCGGAGATCTGGCCGGAGGCCGCGGCAATCGAAGTGGCGCCGCTGCGCACTTCGCCCACAGCTTGGCGCAGGTTGTCACCCATGGCATCCAGTGCACGCAAAAGCTGTCCGACTTCGTCGGTGCCCTGGGCATGAATATGCTGGCTGAGATCCCGGTGGGAGACGGATTCGGCCAATTGCACGGCCTGGCGCATAGGGTGGGTGACAGAGCGAGTGACACGCCAGGCGATCAGGGGGCTGATGATCAGGGCCAGCAAGGCAACCACTCCCAGCACAAGCATGCCCAGGCGATTGTCATGGAAGGTTTTGGCAAATACTTCTTCGGTGAGGCCATTTTGCATGGTGCTGAGCTTGTCGATCGTGCCGGTAATCTGTTGAGTCAGCTCTGGCATCTGGTGGCTGAAAAAGGTGTTGGCCTTGCCAACTTCCCAGTTTTCGAGCCACTTAAAGGCCTCTTTGCGTTTTTCGGCATACGCATCCTGGGCGGCCACGGCTTGCTTGTACAGTGTCTGGGCCGGTGGGTAAGAGATGGCTTTGGCCAGCTCTTTGTGCAGGGAGTCGAGGTGTTGATCAGAGACCTCAAGGGCCTTGCGGGCTTTGCTCTGAGCCTCGGGGTCATTCATGTTGGTGGAGGCCAGGGTGAGGTTATTGTTTACCTCGGTTTCGCGGGCCCACTGCAGAATCAGGGCATTGTTGTGCTGACGCGCTTGCAAGGAGGTACTGGTGGCGTTGCTGTCGAAAATCCGCCACAAGCTGATGGTCGTCAGGATGATCAACATCAAAATGACAAAGCCAAAACCCAAGGCTAGCCGAGTACCAATCTTCAAGTTTTTCATGTGTGCCCTTGCTGGTGTCAGTAAATACCAAATGCCGTGCCGATCAACCATGTGACGTTCTGGTGCAATCAGTTACCGCTTCTGTTTAATCGGTTACCAGCTATTTCAAACTTGATGTGCCGCGTCGGGTAGTGCGGGAAACCCCTAAATCTTGAATTGTTTTAAGATAAGCAGCTTGATTTGTCTGCTCTGGATAAATCTGTGTATTTGCGCCGGCTGCCCGAAGACCCAGGCTAATTGACAAACGCCAATTAGCCGGCTCAAAAGGCGGGCATTCAATCGGGCTTCCATCATGGACACATTTAATTCCACCTCTACCGTGTTTTCAAAGCGCGCTACCCAACTCACCAGTTCCGCCATTCGCGAGATTCTCAAAATCACCGAGCGTCCCGAGGTGATTTCCTTTGCCGGCGGTTTGCCTTCACCCGAGGGGTTCCCTATTCCCGAGCTGCGGGCGGCGTTTGATCATGTTTTGGCCACGCAAGGGGCGACGGCGTTGCAATATGGCCGCACCGAGGGCTATACCCCACTGCGCGAGTGGGTTGCTCAAGACCTTTCACGCCCGGGCGTGTCGATCGATCCCGAAGAAGTGCTGATTGTGTCCGGGTCGCAACAGGCGCTGGATATGCTGGGCAAGCTGTTTATCGATCCCGGCTCACGCGTACTGGTCGAAGCACCCAGCTATCTAGGGGCATTGCAGTCGTTTTCGATGTTTGAGCCTCAGTTTCAGTCGGTGCCCACCGATGCTGGCGGCCTGATCCCCGAATCCCTTACCGCGGATCTCACACAGGGTGCCCGTTTTATTTACGTGCTGCCCAATTTCCAGAACCCCACCGGCCGCTCTCTCGATCTCGCCCGCCGACAAGCGCTGGTGCAACGCTGCGCCACGTTAGGCCTGCCCATCATCGAGGATGATCCCTATGGCGAGCTTCGGTATGCCGGTGAGCCACAACCGGGCTTGCTTGAGCTGGGCCGGCCGGTGGGTGCAACGGTGATTCGCCTGGGTACGTTTTCCAAGGTGCTGGCGCCTGGCATGCGCCTGGGCTATGTTGTGGCACCGCGCGAAATCATCAGCAAGCTGGTGCAGATCAAGCAAGCCACTGATCTGCATACGGCCTCGGTCACACAGATGGCGGTGTTCGAAACCATCCGTCATGGCTTCCTGAAGGCTCACCTGCCCAAGGTGCGGGCCCTGTATCAGCGGCAATGCGGCTATATGCTCGATGCCCTCCGGCAGTACTTTCCGGCAGATGCCTCCTGGACGACACCAGATGGCGGTATGTTCATCTGGGTTACCTTGCGCTCTGGTATCGATACTACCGAGCTTCTGTCGCGCGCCATCGCTCGCAATGTCGCCTTTGTGCCGGGTGCGCCGTTTTACGCCGGCGTGCAGGCACCTGCCAACACCTTGCGGCTCAGCTTCGTCACCGTGCCCGAAGACCTTATCCGCCAAGGCGTGCAAGTGCTGGGAGAACTCATCGGGCCTGCTCAGGCCGCTGCATGAGCGACACCCAGCCATCTCAAGCCCCAAAAACCGCCGGCAATATGCCCGCACCAGGCGCCCTGCCAGATCTGTCTGATATGCGGCAGGACGACTGGGTGGCGCGGTTTTTACCGCCTGCCTGGGGGCCTTATGCGCGCCTGTGCCGGCTGGATCGCCCTGTGGGTACCTGGCTTACTTTGCTGCCCGCGCTGGCGGCTTTGGTGCAGGCGGCCGATGGTTGGCCCACGGTATGGCGTCTGATGATTTTTTCACTGGGCGCGCTGTTGATGCGTGGGGTGGGGTGTACGTTCAATGATATTTTTGATCGCAATTTTGATTACCAGGTTGAGCGCACCCGGTTTCGCCCGCTGACCAGTGGGCAGCTCAGCCTGCGGGCAGCCTTGTGGTTTGTGCTGGCCCAGTTGCTCATCAGTGCCGTTATGCTGCTGGCGATTAATGCATACAGCCGCTGGCTGGCGCTGGTGCTGGTGCCGCTGGTGGTTATTTATCCGCTGTGTAAACGGTTTACCTACTGGCCCCAGGCCGTGCTGGGGATGGCGTTTAATTGGGGCATGCTGATGGCCTGGACAGACACCCGCGATATCCTCCCCTGGTATGGCGTGGCCATGTGGGTAGGGGCGGTGCTGTGGCAAATCGGTTACGACGCGGTATATGCCTACATTGATTTGCGTGACGACCGCATGCTGGGGCTCAAATCCGTGGCCATGTGGTTTGGCAACCATGGCCGCGCATGGATCAGCGGGTTTTATGCCGCCACGGCCGCGCTGTGGTTTGCCGCCGGCTGGGGCATGGGCATGAACTGGCCTTATTACGTGGTGATGGCAGTGATCAGTGGCCATTTTGTTTGGCAGATGGTTCATTTTGATGTGCAGCACCCCGAACGCGGCCTGCGGATTTTTCGCTCCAACATGCAGGTGGGGGTCCTGCTGATTGTGGCTGCGTTGGCCGGAACCGTGCTGCCAGCCTAGTTTTTCCGGCCTGATATTCCGCCAGTCTGATTCCAATTTTTTGTCATGTAGCAGCCCGCTGTTACCCGGGGCTGTTTCTCCCGCACCATAATGAACACACCATATCGAGCAAAGCCGGGCACCTGAATCCGGCCGATTGGTGTTGCATCAAGGTGTATGGCCCGCCCTCCGTGGGTGGCATCCCACATAAACCGGGAGACAAAAATGGAACAACCCGTGATTATTCGCCATCATTCCAGGCGAACATTCCTCAAGGGTGCTGTCGTACTGACAGGCGTACTCACCAGCGGTACCTTGCTGGCGGCACTAGCCCCTTCCAGAGTCTGGGCCCTCGAAGTTCACACGCTCAACCAGCATCAGGCCGATACGCTGCTGACGATGGCCAAACGGCTGTATCCCCACAAAGACCTGCCAGATGCCGTCTATGCAATTCTTGTCAAAGACCTTGATGAGGCTAGCCGGGATGACAAGGTTCATACCCTGGTAAGCGATGGCGTGGCTGCGCTGGACAAGCGGGCAGGGGGCAACTGGTTAAAAGCACCCGCCGACAAGCAACTGGATATCCTCACCGCCATGCAGTCCGATGCGTTCTTCCAGAAAGTACGCGGGCAATGCATTACCTCTCTATACGACAACCAGATGGCCTACAAGCATTTTGGTTATCAAGGTGAGTCCTGGTCCAAGGGTGGCTACATCAAGCGGGGCTTCAACGACCTTACCTGGCTGCCGGATCCTCCCGCATCAGCCAGCCCACCGCCTTTCAATTCCTGAGCATGCGGTGATAACCCAAGGGCATTGTTTTGCCCAAGGTGTGATGCGCGACACATTGAACACAACTTTGTGGGGGCAATATGGCCAAGTATCAACAAAGCGACGACAGCGTGGTGGTGATTATTGGGTCGGGTGCGGGCGGCGGTACGCTTGCCAACGAACTCTGTCAGAAAGGTGTGCAGGTGGTGATCCTGGAGGCAGGAGAGCGGCAAAGCCCGGCCACCTTTATTCAGGACGAATGGGAGTCCTTCAATCAACTGGCCTGGCTTGAACCCCGGACCACTTCGGGATCCTGGCGCATTGCCCGTGATTTCCCCGGGCTTCCGGCCTGGATCTGCAAAACAGTGGGCGGTACCACAACCCACTGGGCCGGGGCATCGCTGCGCCTGCAAGCGCACGAATTCAAGACCAAGAGCACCTACGGGGATATACAGGGGGCCAATCTCCTCGATTGGCCGGTGACGCGCGAAGAAATGGATCCCTACTACGAGCGTGCCGAGAAAAAGATGGGTGTTACCCGTACCAACGGCCTGCCTGGCTTGCCGGGCAACAATAACTTCAAGGTGATGTACAACGGGGCTACCAAGCTGGGCTACAAAGAGGTTAGTACGGGCCATATGGCGATTAACAGTGTTCCTTATGATGGTCGGGGCGCCTGTATCCAGCAGGGCTTCTGCTTTCAGGGGTGCAAGTCGGCAGCCAAGTGGTCTACGCTCTACACAGAAATCCCCAAGGCTGAAGCCACCGGCAAGCTCGAGCTGCGCACGGGCTGCCATGTGTCACGCATCGAGCACGATGCAAAGGGCCACATCAGCGGTGTGGTGTATTTTGATGCCGATGGTAAAGAGCAGCGCCAAAAGGCCCGGGTGGTTTGCGTGGCCGGAAACTCCATCGAAAGTCCCCGGTTGCTTCTGCTGTCCGAATCCTCAAAGTTCGCTCACGGGCTGGCAAATGGGTCGGGGCAAGTGGGGCGCAACTACATGCGGCATACCACGGGCTCGGTGTATGCCGTATTTGACCAGCCCGTCCACATGTATCGCGGTACCACGATGGCGGGGATTGTTCAGGACGAGGTTGTCCATAAGCCGGATCGTGGTTTTGTGGGCGGCTACGAGCTTGAGACCATCAGCCTGGGGCTGTCGTTTTATGCGGCCTTCCTGGATCCGGGTGCTTGGGGGCAAGGGTTTGCCGGCTTTATGGATGATTACACCCGGACAGCCGGCCTGTGGATCGTGGGCGAAGACCTGCCTCAGGCGTCCAATCGCATCACGCTCAATTCGGCGGTCAAGGATCAATTTGGCCTGCCTGTGGCCAATGTGCATTACGATGATCATGCCAACGATGTGGCCATGCGTGATCATGCTTTCCGTCAGAGCGAGGCCATGTACAAGGCTGCGGGGGCTACCCGAACCTTCCGGACGCCGCCGTATCCCTCCACGCATAATCTGGGAACATGCCGCATGAGCCAAAAAGCCGAAGACGGTGTGTGTGATCCGCATGGGCGGGCGCATGAAGTTCCCAATCTGTATATCTCGGACGGTAGCCAGTTCACCACCAGCGGCGCGGAAAACCCGACGCTGACCATCGTGTCTCTGGCAATCCGGCAGGCCGAGCACATTGCGGATCGCATGGCTCGCAAAGAGCTTTGATGTGGGTGTTGCCGGGCCTGTCGCAAGGCTTGTCCGGCAATATGACGGATAGCTTTAACGTAGCAATCGCATGTATAGAGTGGTCAGGCGAAGTGTTTTCCGAGCAGGAGGCGACATGTGTCACATCTATTCCAGCACAGATCCGATTCTCTACGAATCACGCAGCCGGTCTGTGCGCATCGATCGCGTAGTCACCAGCATCAAGCTGGAAAATCTCTTCTGGGATATTCTGTCCCAGATGGCTCACGAAGAAAGCGTCACCACCAATCAGCTGATTTCCCGGCTGCATGACGAGGTGTTTGCCAGTGGTCACGAGGTCGCCAATTTTGCCTCTTTCCTGCGGGTTACCTGTTTGCGGTATTTCGAGCTGCGCTGCCGCTCGATCCGTGATGCCGGCCGGGTGCTCGAGCGCTCGGCGTCTGTCCCCGAGGTTCAGCGTGTGGGTACGGATGTGCTGGCCGCGATGCCCGTAGCTGGGCGCACTTTGGGCTGGGACGATTAATTTTTCATTCTTGCAATGCTTCAAATTTCAAGGAGATCATGATGGCCAAGAAACTATTGATGCTGGTGGGTGATTACGCCGAAGATTACGAAACCATGGTGCCTTTTCAGGCCCTGCAGGCGGTGGGCCACACAGTGCATGCGGTATGTCCGGGCAAGAAATCCGGAGACACCATTGCCACGGCCATCCATGATTTCGAAGGTGCACAAACCTATAGCGAGAAGCGTGGGCATAATTTCACGCTCAATGCCGATTTCGACCAAGTAGACGTTGCGCACTACGATGGCCTGGTGATTGTCGGCGGGCGCGCCCCCGAATACCTGCGCCTGAATGACAAATTGCTGGATATGGTGCGGGCGTTTGATGCAGCCAAAAAGCCCATTGCGTCGATCTGTCATGGTGCGCAGATTCTTGCGGCGGCTGGCATCCTCAAGGGGCGTACCTGCTCGGCGTATCCCGCCTGCGCACCCGAAGTTCGTCTGGCGGGGGGCACGTATGCCGAGATCGGCATCGACCAGGCGCACACCGATGGGCACTTGGTAACCGCACCCGCCTGGCCGGCCCATCCTGCCTGGCTGGCGCAGTTCCTGGCGGTGCTGGGTACGCGCATCTCGCACTAGGTGTTTGTTACGGGTGCCGCCGTCTGGCCGGCACCCGTCTGGCATGGGCATTCATCGGTGTCTTCTCTCATAACGAGCTTGGCGTGGGCTGGTAATTGAGGCTAGACTGATCCATAAAAAAGATCAGGCCCTTTGTATGGCCCATCCAGGAGACATTCGCATGTCCAGCAGTTCGTCTGCACCAGAAACAACGCTTCAGTTCGATTACGTCATTGTTGGGGCCGGATCGGCAGGTTGCCTGTTGGCCAATCGCCTTTCCAAACAGCATCGTGTGCTGCTGATCGAAGCCGGTGGTCCGGATGATTGGCGCTGGATCCACATCCCGGTGGGGTATCTGTACTGCATCGGCAATCCGCGCACCGATTGGTGCTATCACACACAACCCGATCCCGGCCTCAATTACCGCTCTTTGGGTTATCCACGCGGGCGTGTGCTGGGCGGGTCGTCTTCCATCAACGGCATGTTGTACCTGCGCGGGCAAGCTGCCGATTACGACCACTGGCAGTCGCTCGGTAATCCGGGTTGGAGCTGGCAGGATGTATTACCGCTGTTTCGGGATGTCGAAGACCACTACGGTGGTGAAAGCGAGTTCCACGGAGCCTCGGGTACCTGGCGGGTAGAGTCCCAGCGTTTGCGTTGGGCTGTACTCGACGCGTTTCGTGATGCGGCGGCACAGGCCGGCATCCAGCGCACGCCCGATTTCAACCGGGGCGACAACGAAGGCTGCAATTATTTCGAAGTCAATCAGCGGCGTGGTGTGCGCTGGAACGCAGCCAAGGCATTTTTGCACCCCGTCATGAACCGCGCCAATCTGCAGGTGCTTACCGGTGCCCGCGTCGAGCGCATCGAGTTCTCCGGGCGCCGTGCTACCGGCGTAGCGTTTGTGCAAGATGGCCAGCGCCGCCATGCCGTGGCGGGGCGCGAGCTCATCCTCGCGGCTGGGTCTATTGGCTCACCGCAATTGCTGCAGGTGTCGGGGGTCGGGCCCGCAGAGCGCCTGCGCCAGCTGGGGGTTCCAGTGGTGCACGATCTTCCCGGGGTGGGCGAAAACCTGCAAGATCACCTGCAGCTGCGCATGATCTATCGCTTGTCCAAGGGAATGACACTCAATACCCTGGCCAATGCCTGGTGGGGCAAGGTATATATGGGGTTGCAATATGCCCTGTTTCGCCGTGGTCCGTTATCCATGGCGCCGTCTCAGCTGGGGGCGTTTGCGCGTTCTGATGCGTCTCGGACGCGGGCCAATCTCGAATACCACGTGCAGCCCTTGTCGCTGGATAAATTTGGCGATCCTCTGCACCGGTTTCCGGCGCTCACGGCATCTATCTGCAATCTGCAACCCAGCAGCCGGGGGTATGTGCGTATTACCTCGCCCAATGTGGCCGATCACCCCGATATTCTGTGCAATTATCTGCAAACCTCTGAAGATCGTGCCGTGGCTGCCGACGCCCTGCGCCTTACCCGGCGCATCATGACGCAGCCCGCCATGGCGCCCTATCAGCCGCAAGAGTACCTGCCTGGCGAAGCCGTGCAAACACAGGCCCAGCTCGAATCCGCGGCGGGCGATATCGGCACCACCATTTTCCATCCCGTCGGGACATGTAAAATGGGCGTCGATCCTTTGGCGGTGGTCGATCCTCAGCTTCGTGTCCGGGGTATCGAAAACCTGCGGGTGATCGATGCGTCGATCATGCCAGTGATCACGTCAGGCAATACCAATTCGCCCACCATCATGATCGCCGAAAAAGGCGCGCGCATGATTTTAAGCGGCGCCTGACACCCTCCTGGCAAACCCAAAGGCCGTCAGGCAATCCTGTGGTGCCTGTGTTGTCCCTCGCAATACAGGTCATTCGAAGACACCCCTTTACCGGACTCGGACATGGTCAGTCACACCGAAGTCGTGGCCAGCATACTGTTTGCCATTGCTATCATCCATACATTTTCTGTTCCCGTCTTTGCGCGCCTCGCCAATAAGGGTGGACGCCACGCTGGCTTGTGGCACATGCTCTCTGAAGTCGAGGCCGTGTTTGGCGTCTGGGCCTGTGCGCTGTTTGTCTGGATGGCCCTCACGCTTGGGGTCAAGGGTGCAGTCGACTATCTCGATACACGCAACTTTACCGAACCCGCCTTTGTGTTTGTGATCATGGTGGTGGCCGCCAGCCGGCCCATCATCGAGTTGATCCGCATGGCGGTGGAAGTCGTTGCTCGGGCGTTGCCTATTAACAACGAACTCTCTCGCTTCTTTGTCATCCTGACGCTTGTGCCGCTATCGGGGTCACTGATCACCGAACCCGCCGCCATGACGCTGGCTGCGTTGCTGCTGCGCCAGGCGTATTTTTGTCGTCCCGGGCAGGATGGTTTCAAGTACCTGGCCATCGGGGTGCTGTTCGTCAATGTCTCGATTGGTGGTGTGTTAACCGCTTACGCGGCTCCTCCGGTCTTGATGGTGGCAAATACGTTTGGCTGGGACACGGCCTTCATGGCCACCCATTTTGGCTGGCGTGCTGTTGTGGCCGTGCTGTTCAACGGTCTGGTGCTTACCTGGATTTGCCGTCCTTTTTTGCTCAATGGCGATATCGGCGGTGTGCCGGCCGACACCCGGCCGCCAGTGTCCCGCACGGTCATCCTCGTCCATGTACTCTTTTTGCTGGCGGTGGTGCTGTCTTCGCATCACATCAAGATCTTCCTGGGGCTGCTGGTGCTCTTTATGGGCTATGCCCATGCCTATAAGCGCCATCAGTCGCCTCTGCTCTTGCGTGAGGGGCTGATGGTGGGCTTCTTTCTGGCCGGTCTGGTGGTGTTGGGCGGTTTGCAGCAGTGGTGGTTGCAGGATCTGCTGGCAGGTCTGTCGCCCCTGGCGCTGTATGTGGGCGCTACAGCGCTCACAGCGGTTACTGATAATGCCGCACTGACATATCTGGGCTCTCTGGTCGAGGGTACCGATGAGCTTTGGCGCTATATGCTGGTGGCGGGTGCGGTCACCGGAGGCGGCCTGACAGTTATCGCCAATGCACCTAACCCGGCGGGCTTTTCAATTCTCAAAGGCTGCTTCAGCGATGGTTCAATCTCGCCGCTGAAGCTGCTGGGGTCAGCTGCTGTTCCTACGCTGGTGGCAGCCGTGATGTTCATGCTGCCCAATGCCTTCAGTTAAATAATCCTTGCAAAAAGGACTAGAATTCAGGCAGTTGAGATTTACAGGACAAGATTGTGCCTATTTATGTTTACCGGTGCAGCCAGTGTGGCCATCAGCAAGACGTGCTGCAGAAAATTTCTGACCCACGCCTGAGCACCTGCCCGGCCTGTGGTCAGGAAACCTACGAAAAACAAGTGACTGCAGCCGGTTTCCGGCTCAAAGGCTCGGGTTGGTACGAAACCGATTTCCGCGGTAAGTCCGGGTCGCACTCCGAAGGCGTGCTGGGCTCATCCAGCCACTCAGATGCTGCCTCTGGCGGAAATTCAAACACCACACCCGCCAGTGGGACGTCGACGGGCGCAACCAACACGGCGTCTTCGGGCGGCACTGCGTCGTCGTCGGCCAGCACGGCCTCTTCAGGCAGTTCGTCTGCCTCACCGGCTTAAGGCCTGTCACAGGACCCATGCGATTTTTCAAACGCTATTTCGTCACCGGGCTGCTGATCTGGCTGCCTCTGGTGATCACCGTCTGGGTGCTGCTGATGCTGGCAAATACCCTGGATTCTCTGGTGCCTTCGTTTTTGTCGCCAGAAGTTTTGTTTGGTGTGGCTATTCCGGGTTTCGAGCTCGTTCTGGTGCTGTTGATCATCCTGATCACAGGCCTGCTGTGCGCCAATTTTATTGGCCGTGCCATTTTGTCCCGCTGGGAATCCCTGTTGGGTCGCATCCCGTTGGTGCGCTCCATTTATAATTCAGTCAAACAGGTCAGCGATACCGTGTTTGCGCCCAACGGCCAGGCATTCAGACAGGCAGTGCTGGTGCAGTATCCACGCCAGGGTGCCTGGACCATCGGCTTTCTTACCGGCACACCCTGCGAAGAAGTCTCGAAGTGGCTGGTTGACGATTTCATCAGCGTGTATGTTCCCACCACGCCAAATCCTACGTCGGGGTTTTTTCTGATGATGCCGCGTGGCGATGTCCAGGTGCTCGAGATGTCTGTGGATGCCGCCCTGAAGTACGTCGTGTCGATGGGTGTCGTCGCCCCGCCGGTGTTGCCTCAACCTGGCACGCCATTGCCCCCGGATACGCCTGACGTGTCTCTGTCATCACATTAACCGGCAGTATTGCTTTCAAATTTCCCGGAGTTTTTCTTGAACCGTACCTGCTACACCGGTGAGGTGTCCAAATCCCACCTCGACCAGACCGTCACTTTGTTTGGCTGGGTGCATCGTCGTCGCGACCACGGCGGCGTGATCTTCATCGATCTGCGCGATCGTGCCGGCCTGGCACAAATCGTGGTTGATCCCGACAATCAGGCTGTATTTTGCACAGCAGAACGTATCCGCAACGAGTACTGCCTGCGTATTACGGGGCTGGTGCGCATGCGCCCCGAGGGCACGCGCAATCCCGATCTTCAATCGGGCGATGTTGAGATTCTCTGCCGCGAGCTTGAAATCCTTAATCCTTCGGTCACCCCGCCGTTCCAGCTGGACGATGACAATCTGTCTGAAACCACGCGCCTGACGCACCGGGTACTTGATCTGCGCCGGCCGCAGATGCAACGCAATCTGATGCTGCGCTATCGGGTGTCGATGGTGGCGCGCAACTATCTGGATAAGCTGGGCTTCATCGACATCGAAACCCCGATGCTCACGCGCAGCACCCCCGAAGGTGCACGTGATTATCTGGTGCCGTCGCGCGTCAATCCGGGCGAGTTCTTTGCCCTGCCGCAGTCGCCGCAGTTGTTCAAGCAAATGTTGATGGTCGCCGGTTTCGATCGTTACTACCAGATCACCAAGTGCTTTCGCGACGAAGATCTCCGCGCCGACCGGCAACCCGAATTCACCCAGATCGACTGTGAAACCTCCTTCCTCAACGAAGTCGAGATCCGTGAGATCTTCGAGGGTATGGTTCGCGAAATCTATCGTCAGGTGCTCGATGTTGCCCTGCCGGCTTTCCCTGTGATGGGCTGGGACGAGGCCATGCGTCGCTATGGCTCCGATAAACCCGATCTGCGCATTAATCTCGAGTTCACTGATGTGGCCGACCTGATGCAGGATGTGGATTTCAAGGTGTTCTCGGGCCCGGCCAAAGATCCGGCCTGCCGCGTGGTGGCCTTGCGGGTGCCGGGAGGTGCCAGCATGCCGCGCAGCGAAATCGATGCCTACACCCAGTTTGTTGGTATCTATGGTGCCCGTGGCCTGGCCTACATCAAGGTCAACGACGCCTCGGCCATCCCCGAGGGCCTGCAGTCGCCCATCGTCAAAAATATCCACGCCCAGGCGCTTCAAGGTCTGATCCAGCGCACCGGTGCTCAAAATGGCGATCTCATCTTTTTTGGCGCCGATCGCAGCAAAGTGGTCAACGACGCCATTGGTGCCTTGCGCGTCAAAATCGGCCTTAGCGAGTTTGGCCGTCAGCAGGGTCTGTTCCAGGCCGGCTGGAAACCGCTTTGGGTGGTGGATTTTCCCATGTTCGAGTACGACGAGGCCGAAAACCGCTATACCGCAGCGCATCACCCGTTTACCTGCCCGAAGGCAGGCCACGAAGACTTCCTCGAAACCGATCCCGGCAAGGCATTGGCCCGAGCCTACGATATGGTCATGAATGGCTGGGAAGTCGGTGGTGGCTCCGAGCGTATTCACCGTGCTGATGTCCAAACCAAGGTGTTTAAAGCGCTCAAGATCGACGAAGAAGAAGCACGTGCCAAGTTTGGTTTCTTGCTGGATGCCCTGCAGTTTGGCGCACCGCCGCATGGTGGCTTGGCGTTCGGTCTGGATCGTCTGGTTACCCTGATGGCCGGCGCAGATTCCATCCGCGACGTCATCGCATTTCCCAAAACTCAGCGAGCACAGGACCTTCTCGTTCAGGCGCCGTCTCCTGTCGACGAAAAACAGCTTCGAGAACTGCATATTCGTCTGCGCCAGACCGAGGCCAAGTAAGCCAGGAGCACCGGGCCATGGCAGTTGTACGGGTCATCAGCTATAACATTCACAAGGGGCGCTCGGCTTCGGGTGGACGTGAGTCGCTTTCAGATTTGCGGCTGGGGCTCTACGGGCTGCGCCCCGATCTCCTGTTTTTGCAAGAGGTGCAGGGGCGCAACCAGCGCCAGGGCAGCCTGGATGCGCAACACGAATCCCTGGCGGCAGCCATGCATATGGATGCCGTATATGGCCGTAACGCCATCCGTACCGCGACAGACCACGGCAATGCCCTGTTGTCGCGGTTTCCCATTCTGTACCACGAGAATCAGGATATTTCCGATCACCGCCTTGAACAGCGCGGGCTGTTGCATGGTGTCGTGCAGGTCGAGCAGTCACGGGTGCATTGCATCGTGGTGCATCTGGGCTTGCTGGCGGGCGGACGAACCCGCCAGGTACAGGCGCTGGCTGACCGCATTTCTCGTCTGGTGCCTGATGATGAACCCCTGCTCATTGCGGGAGACTTCAATGATTGGAATAATCGTCTGGCGCCTCTGTTCGTTCAGCAGCTGGGGTTGGTCGAGGTGTTTGCAGCCGCGCCTCAGGGCACGGATGAAATCTATCGTCTGCGTCATCGTGTGGCACAGTTGCGCTTGAGGATGCCGTGGTTGTCAGGGCCTCGGATAGGCCCCTCGCCAGCCCTGTCGATGTCAGGGCATTCTGCCCGCCTGACGCCGCCGCCCCGTACCTTTCCGTCGGTGTTTCCGTGGTTGCGCCTTGATCGCATCTACCAGCGTGGGTTTGCCGTGCGCCGTGCGCGGGTACTGCATGGCGCCCCCTGGAAAAAGCTGTCGGATCACGCGCCCTTGGTGGCGGATCTCGAACTGCCCTGACCCTGCTTGCCGTCACGCCGGTAACGGAACTTCTCCGTCTGCCTGTTGTCCAATTCACATCGCAAGGAAATTAGCACTCCACCATATAGAGTGCTAACATAAAACCCGTCTCCCAAAGGATTACCCCATGAGCCACACATCATCCTCCCTGGTGTTGGCGCCGGCCCAGCTTGCGCAGGCCATCTCCAACCCAGGCGCTTTGGGCACCATTGAAGCTTACATTGGTGCCGTTAACCGTTTGCCGATGTTGTCCGCCCAGCAAGAAGCCGATCTCGGCCATCGCTTGCGCGACAATAACGATCTCGATGCAGCCCGAGAACTTGTCCTGTCACATCTGCGGCTGGTGGTTTCGGTGGCGCGTCAGTACCTGGGGTATGGTCTGGCACACGCCGACCTCATTCAGGAGGGCAATATCGGGCTGATGAAAGCGGTGCGCCGGTTTGATCCCGATCGCGGAGTGCGTCTGGTGTCCTTTGCCGTGCACTGGATCCGCGCAGAGATCCACGAATACGTGGTTCGTAACTGGCGTTTGGTAAAGATTGCCACCACCAAGGCTCAGCGCAAGCTGTTCTTCAATCTGCGGCGTATGCGGCCGGATGGCCACTCTCTGGCGCCAGACCAGATGGAAGATATTGCCCGCGAGCTTAATGTGCGCCAGGAAGACGTTGCCGAAATGGAAGTCCGGTTGTCTGGTGGCGATTGCGCCCTGGATGCACCCGCAGGGGACGAAGACCATTTCGCACCGATCGGCTGGCTCTCGGATGTCTCTCAGGCCCCTGATCAGGTGTTGGCTCGCCGCAGCATGGATACCTTGCAGAGTCAGGGTCTTGCAGACGCGCTTGATACGCTTGACGAGCGCTCACAGCACATCGTCAAGTCTCGTTGGCTGGCTGATGACGGCGGTGCCACCTTGCACGAGCTGGCTGCCCAGTATGGCATCTCTGCCGAACGTGTCCGCCAGATCGAGGTCGCGGCACTTAAAAAGCTGCGCTTGGCGCTGGCCGATCAGCAGCCTGATTTTCAGGCAGCCTGAGGGCATATCCCAGCAGTTGGCTCGGCCTGAGGCCGCAGACGCTGTCACGACCATTTACATCTTGATGGGGCACAGCACTGAACCTTTCGGGCAGACACCAGACTAACTGGATATGGGCAGTTGCCAGGCTTGCTGGCCGTGCGCTGCCTGTCGTCCGGTTCAGCTTCTCCTCTTCCCCTCTCTATCGGGCCGGATGTTCACAGGATGCCTTTTTGGCATCCTGTTTTTTGCCCAGTGGTGCCTCGTGGCATACTGACGTACCGAAACCTGTTCAGTCATCATGAAAATAGGCCTTCTGGTCTTTGGCCTGGCCGGCTTGCTGGCCCTTATTTCATTTATGCCACCCCTGGCTGGGCGTCTACGCCTGCCTTACTCAGTTTTGCTGGCCATTGTGGGGTTTGTGCTGGGTGTCATCATCCACGTACATGGCTGGGCACCTGGCGTCGTCGCGGATTTCCTCGATTCTCTCCAGCATTTCGAGATTTCGTCCGAGACCTTCCTCTACGTATTTCTGCCAGTGCTGCTCTTTGAGACTTCACTGGCTATGAATATCCGGCGGTTGATGGATGACATCAGCCCGATTCTGGTCATGGCGATTGTTGCGGTGGTGGTGTGCACCGTGGTGGTGGGCTTTTCGATCTCGGCCATTTCACAGTACGGGCTGATTGTCTGCCTGATGCTGGGCGCTATTGTTGCCACAACTGATCCTGTGGCCGTGGTCGGGATCTTTCGCGAGGTGGGGGCGCCGCGACGTCTCACGACGCTGGTCGAGGGCGAGTCCCTGTTCAATGATGCCGCGTCGATTGCACTGTACTCGGTGCTGCTCAGCGTGATGTTTACAGGCGGCGAAGTCTCCATGACCCAAGTGGCCCGCAGCTTTGTGCTCAGCTTTGTGGGCGGAGGCCTGGCTGGCTTTGCGATGGGGCGACTGGCCACAACACTGTTTGGCTGGCTGCGGGGCTGGCCGGCGGCCGAAGTGACGCTTACCGTGGCATTGGCCTATCTCACATTCTTTATCGCCGAGCACTACCTGGGTGTCTCGGGCGTGGTGGCTACTGTGATTGCCGGTTTGGTGGTGGGGTCAAATGGCCGTACACGGATGTCTCCCACCACCTTTGAACAGTTGGAAGGAGCCTGGGCACAGTTTGGCTTTTGGGCCAATTCGCTGATCTTTCTGTTTGCCGCCATGCTGATCCCGCGGATGATGGCGGAGATCACCTGGATGCAAGTCTTTCTTATCCTGGTGGTGTTTGTGGCAACCCTGTTTGCCCGTGCCGTGATGGTGTATGGATTGCTGCCCTTGCTGGGGCGCCTGCGTTTAAGCACACAGGTGAGCCCCGCCTACCGGGCAGTGATGCTGCTGGGTGGCTTGCGTGGTGCGGTGTCGCTGGCTTTGGCTTTGGCGGTTACCGAGCAGCCAGCCGTGCCGCACGAGGCGCGTCAGTTTATTGCGGTGGTCACCACCGGTTTCGTGTTGATGACGCTTTTCATCAATGGGCTTACCTTGCGGCCCCTGATCGCCCGGCTGGGCTTGGATCAACTGTCGGTGGTCGATCGCACCTTGCGCGACCAGGCCCAGATTGTCGAGCTTGAAGCCCTGCGTGAGCGTATCGATGAAATCGGGCGCAATGAGCATATCGGGCAAGAGGTGCTCGACCGCCTGAGTGCTGTCTTTGATGCCAGCCAGGCGGGGATAGACACGGCACAGGTGCATCAGCTCACCCAAGAGCAAAAAGTGACTGTGGGGATGGGTATTCTGGCTGGCCGCGAGGAAGAGATGTTTTTCGAGACACTCAAGGCACAGGTGGTGGATTGGCGTACGGCAGAATCCCTTCTGGCCCGGGCAGAACGCATGGGGGATGCCGTGCGCACGGGCGGCCTGGCTGGCTTCGAATCCGCGTTGGAGGGCGACTTGCGATATGCGACAGCATTGCGGGTCGGGCTTCGGTTGCATCATATTACTGGCCGGCCTTTTTGGCTGGCTCAGGCGCTGGCGCAGCGCTTTACCAATCTGATGTGCAAGTGGGCTGTCGCGCACCGTCTGATCCGCTTTGCGCGTGATGACGTGCAGCCTTTGCTGGGGCCTGACGTAACCAAGATTATCATCGCCGCACATCGACGGCGGTTAGCTTTGCTGGAGGGCGCGCTGCAGGCCATGACCTTGCAGTATCCAGGCTATGCCCAGCATTTGCAAGAGGCCTATCTGGCACGGATGGCGCGATCAATGGAGCGCATACGTTATCGCGACATGTTGGCGCAAAACCTGATCAGTGGCGAAACCTATTCCGATCTTGTCAAGCAGGTGGAAACCCGTTGGGCCCCCCTTGAAAAGCATGGTGCCCTGGATATTGCCTTGGCTGCGGAGGCGTTAGTTGAGCGGGTGAGCTTCTTTGAGGGGTTGGACGACGCAACCAGATCTGCCATCTGCAAGGTGCTGAAGCCACGCTTGGCGTTTCCCGGGCAAGATATCCCCACGCGGGTGGGACGCAGCCGCGCCATGTACTTTGTGGCATCCGGGGCCGTAGTGCTGGATTTACCCGATAACACCACCGCAGAGCTTGGCAGTGGTCAGATCTTTGGCGAGATGGCCTTGGCCATGGATCATGATTTTCAGGCACGAGTCCGCTCTTTGGGCTATAGCCGCTTGTTGATGCTGCACGAGCGCGATTTCAAGAAACTGCTGGCGCGTTTTCCTGATTTGCGTGACAAGATCGATGCAATCGTGCGTCAGCGTATGCGGGCGGTTGAGGTCTGGCAGCAGTTTCAGTCGGGTGAGCGGCAACATGAGCCCTTGCCAGATTTAACGGCGGTGGCCGCTACAAACATTGAGGGTGAGGAAGTGCTGCTTGCCGCGGCCGCGGATACAGACACATCTGTGGCCAAAGATGTACTGTCAGAAGAAGCACTGGCAAAAGAGGTACCGTCCGAGCGCTTGACGACAGAGCCGCCGGCGGCAGACGATGCGGCAGGCACTACAGCAAAAGCTTGATGTCGTGAGCCATGTCTTCGGGGGTTAACGAAGGCCCCAGCAGCGCACGGGCTTCGCCCTGAATATCCATCAGGTAAAACGCCGACGAGTGGTTCATGGCGTATTGCTCGGGGGTTGGCCCGGCTTCTTTGGCGTAAAACGCCTTAAATGACCGCGCGGTTTTCTCGAGTTGCTCTGGCGTGCCGGTAAGGCCAATGAAATTGGGATCAAATACCTGCACATAGGCTTGCAGCACCGGCGGGGTGTCGCGGGCGGGATCCACAGAAATCATGATGACCTGCACCTTGCTGGCGTCTTTGCCCAGCAGTTGCAGTGCCTGTGCCGCCTGTGCCATGGCTGTGGGGCAGACATCGGGGCATTGCGTGTAGCCAAAGAACACCATCAGCACCTTGCCGGAAAAATCGGCCAGTGTTTTGTGCTGACCATGGGTGTCGGTCATGTCGAGATCGCGGCCCAAGTGGGTACCGGTGATGTCGCTGCCCTCGAAGGGCAGGGGTTTGGCTTCGGAAGAGCAGCCCAGCAGGGCCAATGGAACGCTTGCAAGCAAGCCTGCCAGCACGGTGCGGCGGGCAGGTAAAAAAGAGACAGACATACATTACCTATGTGGCCAGGGGGCTGGGCTGGCCCCGAGGACGCAGAGGGTTAGGTTGCCAGTGCCAACCCGACCCAGTGATCCAGAAGCAGTGCTGCAAAAAGCAGCGCCAGATACAAAATCGAGTACCAGAACAGTTTACGCGCTCTGGCGTCGGAATAGTGGCGATACACCCCCCAGGACTGCCAGACGAAGTAGCCACTGAGCAGGCAGGCGGCGACAAGATAGGCCGGGCCGCTCATGCGGATGACATACGGCAGCAGCGATGCGGCAAACAGCACGACGCTGTAGAGCAGGACGTGCAACTGCGTGAAATTCATCCCATGGGTAACCGGCAGCATGGGCAGGCCGGATTCTTCGTAGTCGTGGTGGCGATACAGGGCCAGCGCCCAGAAGTGGGGTGGTGTCCAGATGAAGATGATGAGGACAAGAATCCAGGCCTCGGCGGGTACGGCATCGGCCATGGCAGCCCAGCCCAGCGCCGGCGGCATGGCACCCGAGAAGCCCCCGATGACAATGTTTTGCGGGGTAAGCGGCTTGAGGATGGCGGTGTAGATAAGGGCATAGCCCACAAAAGTGGCAAACGTAAGCCACATGGTGAGGGCATTGACCCACATATTGAGAATGAACATGCCCGCGCCGCCCAGCACACCGGCCATCAGCAGCACCTGATTGGGGGTGATTTCGCCAGATGCCGTGGCACGCCGGGCCGTGCGCCGCATGCGGGCATCGGTTTCGCGCTCGATCAGGCAATTGACTGAAAATGCCGCTGCAGCCAGCAGCCAGATACCCGCGGTAGCGGCTGCAACGCGCAGGAGATCGGGCAGGCCGGGCACTGCCAGAAACATGCCGATAACGGCGCAAAACACGGCCAGCTGGGTGACGCGTGGTTTGGTAAGCACCAGATATTGATGCAGCAGCGAAGGTGAAGAGGAATGCGGGTTGGCGGTGGTGCTTGTCATGGTGTCATTCTAGGCGTGTTGATGGCCTCTGCCGCTAGGGGGTTTCCCTGCTCGGGACAGACGCCACAGCAGTGTGGTGCTGACCAGTACCAAAGCGGCTGCCCCGCCATTGTGGATCACGGCAATCAGTAGCGGCCATTGGAAGAAAATCGTGGTGAGGCCGGTAAGCAATTGCAGTGCCAGCAGTGCCAGCAGGGCACGTGCGGGGCCTTTCAGGCCGGAGGTATGGCGCCAGCGCCAGGCCAGAACACCCAACAGGGCAATGACCAGAAAGGCGAAATTGCGATGTGTCCAGTGGATGGCCGTCAGGGCGTCCTGGCTGATGATTTCGCCCGAGGAGGCCTGGCCCAGGCCGCGCAGCAATGCAAAGCCGCTGTCAAAGTCCATGGTGGGTAGCCAGGCGCCATGGCAGGTGGGGAAATCCATGCAGGCCAGCGCTGCATAGTTGGTGCTTACCCAACCACCCAGGGCCAGCTGCAAAAATAGTACGACAAAGCCCAATACCATCCAGATACGGCCGTTACCGGCGTGTGCTGGTACTGCCGCGTGTGATTTTTCGCGAGCTGCCAGCCAGGTCAGCATGGCCAGAAGGCTCATGCCCAACACCAGGTGCGTGGTCACCACCACGGGCATCAGGCGATGGGTGACTGTCCAGGCGCCAAAAGCCCCTTGCAGGCACACCAGTCCAAAAATCACGGTTGCCAGCGTGGGGCGATAGGGCAGGCTGCGTCGCAGACGCCAGGCCAGAACCATAAAGCCGATGATCAGCATGCCCAGGATGGCCCCCGCATAGCGGTGGATCATCTCGATCCAGGCCTGAAACGCGCTGACCGGGCCGTAGGGCATGGCTTCGAGGGCTTGCTGAATAGAGGCGTGTGCCCCCAGCGGCGTGAAGTGCCCATAGCAGCCGGGCCAGTCGGGACAGCCCAGGCCCGAGTCGGTCAGGCGCACGAAGGCGCCAAACATGATCAGATCGAATGTCAGGAATGCAGCCAGAAAGACAAGCGTCCGGTAGGTTCGGATTCCTCTGGGTGCAGCCGCCGTTGCGGTTGATGCAGGCTGTGAAGTGTGGTGCGCCACGTAAACGCCTTAGCCGATGCGCGAATTCTTAAGCAGCACGCGGATATCGTCGCGTACGCCTTCGGGATCCTGGCCGTCAGGAAACATCATCATCAGGTGCCCGAGTGGGTCGATGATCCACATGCCGGTGGACAAGGCTGCGGTGGGGTCTGCCGCATCCGGCACCAACCAGGCAGCCAGTTGCGTAGGGTCGGCCCGCAACACATGAGTACCGACATAAGCCTCCGCAACAACCGGTGCAACGGGGGCGTCATCAGTAACCAGCAGGATGCGGTTTATGCGATCAACCTCTTTGCCCTGACTGGCGTGCGAATTACGCAGCACGAACAGTCCGCGCACGCAGGTTTCGGGGCATGCGCCCGGGCCTGTGCTGAGCAGGATCCACTGGCCCTTGAGCTGATTCAGATCGTAGGGTTTGCCGTCGAGCTCTTGCAAGGACAGTTGCTTGGGGATTTCTCTTTGGGGCTCGATGAGCTGGCCGTAATGAGGCTGTGAAGGCGGCCGCAGCCCAAGAGATGGGGCATAGTAGGCAAGCAGGGCAAAGACCACGGGGGCGATGCTGATCAGCAAAATGGCATACACCGGCATCATCGAGCGGTGTCGGGCAGTCGTGGTGGTCATGAGAGGGAATCGTCCGAAGTAGAGAGAGATTTGCGTCGCAGGGTGCGCCATAGTGTGATGGCTGCCGCGATCAGGGCGATGGCTGCAAAACTGGACCATTGCAGCGCATAGTTGTAGTTTTGGCCAGCGTTTTCCGAGGGGCCGGGCCACTCCTGGATCAGGCCGGCATCCTTGGTGGGGGATTGCTGGATAATCACGGGCAATACCGTGAGGCTGGTGGCTTTGGCAAAGGCGTCCAGCGACAAATTCTGCAGGGCCGGCACTGTGCCGTCTGCAGGTGGAAACGGCTGAGGCAAGGTATTATCCGGCGTGCCTGTAAAGACGCCTAGATCCAGCAGGCGGGGAATATGATGCAACAACGTGCCGTTTATTGTCACCAAGCCTTCAGTGGCATACAGCAAGGGCAGTTTTGCAGGCGGCATCGGGCGCGGTAACCAGCCACGCAATACCAGCACGACCGTTTGTGCAGCATCCTGCAGTGCCAGTGGAGTGGCTACCCAAAAGCCGGGCCGGCCCTTTAGGTTACGATTATCCAGCAGTACAGTTAAGGGATTAAGCCAGTGGCCCCGTACAGTAGCACGATGCCAATCGGGGCCATCGGTTTGCGAAGCAGAAAGAACCAGCGGTGCTGCCTGCTGGCCCGCCAGGCGGGCGGCATGGATGGCTTCACGGGTGTGGGCACGACGCAGCTGCCATTGGGCGGCTGCGATACAAATTGAGCCCAGCGCAACCAGCAACACGATGGCTACCCAGGCCTTGGTCCGTGATGTAGGGTGCTGCTGGGTCATAAAGGAAACTATCCATGAAAGTGCTGATTGTCATCCTGTTTCTGGCGATCGTCGCCAGTCTGGGCTCAGCCCTGATCTTTTTGATGCAGGACCGTGGCGGCAGCAACCGGATGGCCTGGGCCTTAACCTGGCGTGTCGGGCTGTCGATTGTGCTGTTTTTATTTTTGCTGTTGGCCCATGCCCTGGGGTGGATTGACGCAACTGGCGTGCCGGTTACCGCAAGGTAAGCCGACACGCCCAAACAGCTTAAATCCAGTAAACAAAAATATACAGGCCCAGCCAGACGACGTCGACAAAGTGCCAATACCATGCGGCGCCTTCAAAGCCAAAGTGATGTTTCGGCGTAAAGTGCCCGCGCACCAGCCGGAACCAGATCACGGTTAGCATGGTAGCGCCCAGAATCACGTGGAACCCGTGAAAACCGGTAAGCATGTAGAACAGCGCGCCAAATGCCCCTGAAGTAAACCGCAGGTTGAGCTCGGTGTACGCATGGTGGTACTCGTATGCCTGGCAGGCCACAAAGGCGAAGCCCAGCAGCACGGTAATTCCGAGCCAGACGATGGTTTTGCTGCGATTGGCTGCACGCAGTGCGTGGTGTGCAATGGTAAGGGTAAGGCCCGAGGTAAGCAGTAGTGCCGTGTTGATGGTAGGCAGCCAGAAAGGCCCGACAGACTCAAATGGAGCAATCGTGCCGGCCGGCCCGAAATTGGGCCAGGTGCCTGTAAACCCGGGCCACAGCAGTGTTTGCGTATCGAGGTTGCTGAGCCACGGTGTGGAGACTTCGCGGGTGTACCAAAGGGCGCCGAAAAACGCCGAGAAGAACATCACCTCGGAGAAAATAAACCACGTCATGCTCCAGCGATAGGAGCGGTCGATGTGATGACTGTTAAGCCCGCCTTCGGATTCGCGAATGGCGTCACCAAACCAGCCAAACAGCACGAGGAACAGACACAGGATGCCTGCCGCGCACAGCCATGGGCCGATGGTGTAATTGTTAACCCACAAGGCCGCCCCCACCAGGGTAGCCAGCATGCAGAGGCTGCCACGGATGGGATGGACGGAATTGGGCGGGACGTAGTAGTAAGGAGCCTTGCCGCTATGTGCCGTCTGTGCCACTGTCATGATGCTTCTCCTCGATTTTTTGTGTTCTAGGCTGCCACCAGCCACACGGCCAGCAACAGCAGCAATACGAAAACCAGACCCCCCAGCAACCCCGCTACCACGATGTGGCCTGGCCCAATCTGGGAGAGGTCTTCGTCGTGGCCGGAGCGCTTGCGCAAGCCCAAAAATGCCCAGGCGATGGTGCGCAGCGATCGCAGGAAACTGCCAGGACCTGTGCTCACCCAACAGCCCCGTACAAGTTGGCGCGTACAAACGTCCAGACCAGGATGGCCACTGCGAAGAGGCCCAAAATCAATCCCAGGCGGCGATTGCGACGACGTTGTTCAGGGGTCATGTCAGGTATCCGTGGTTATAGGTGTCAGCCTTCGTATTGCGGCGGCGTGACAAAGGTGTGGTAAGGGGCTGGCGAAGGCACTGTCCACTCGAGGCCTTCGGCGCTTTCCCAGGGGCTGGCCGCCACGGTGGGGCCTTTGCTGCGCACGGCCTTGACCACTGCCCAGACGAAGATCAGTTGCGAGAACCCGAACCAGAATGCACCAATGGTGGAAATCTGGTGGAAGGTGGTGAACTGTGCGGCGTAGTCGGCGTAGCGGCGTGGCATGCCGGCCAGGCCCAGGAAGTGCATCGGGAAGAACGCGATATTGAAGGAGATCATGCTGCTCCAGAAGTGCAGCTTGCCAAGGCGTTCGTCGTACATGTGCCCGCACCACTTGGGCAGCCAGTAGTAGGCCGCGCCAAAGAGCGCAAATAGTGAACCGGCCACCAGCACATAGTGGAAGTGAGCCACCACGTAGTAGGTGTCTTGTGCCTGTATGTCGATGGGGGCGATGGCCACCACCAGACCCGTAAAGCCCCCGATGGTAAACACGAAGATGAAGCCGATGGCCCACAGCATGGGGGTTTCGAAGGTCATGGAGCCGCGCCACATGGTGGCTGTCCAGTTGAAGACCTTGACCCCGGTGGGGATGGAAATCAGCATCGTGCCGTACATAAAGAACAGCTGTGCGGTAACCGGCATACCGGTGGTGAACATGTGGTGCGCCCAGACCAGGAAGGACAGGATCGCGATAGCGCAGATGGCGTACACCATGGAGGAGTAGCCAAACAGACGTTTACGGGCAAAGGTGGGGATGATCTGCGACACGATGCCGAAGGCCGGCAAGATCATGATGTAGACCTCGGGGTGCCCGAAGAACCAGAAAATATGCTGATACAGCACCGGATCGCCGCCGCCCGCAGCGTTAAAGAAGTGTGTGCCGAAGTGGCGGTCGGTGAGCAGCATGGTGACGGCAGCAGCCAACACAGGCATCACGGCCAGCAGCAGATAGGCGGTAACCAGCCACGACCAGCAGAACAGGGGCATTTTCATGAGGGACATGCCCGGTGCCCGCATATTGAGGATGGTGACGATGATGTTGATGGCCCCCATGATGGACGAGGCGCCCAGCACGTGCACGGCGAAGATGGCGAAGTCCATGCCTGGGCCCATCTGCAGCGACAAGGGCGCGTACATGGTCCAGCCGGAGGCGTTGGCACCGCCCGGCACGAAGAACGAGGTAGTCAGCAAAATGGCGCCCACGGGCAACAGCCAGAAGCTGAAGTTGTTCATCCGGGCAAAGGCCATGTCAGAGGCGCCGATTTGCAGCGGAATCATCCAGTTGGCAAAGCCCACGAAGGCCGGCATGATGGCGCCGAAAATCATGATCAGGCCATGCATGGTGGTGAACTGGTTGAAGAGCTCTGGCTGGAAGAACTGGATGCCAGGCTCGAAAAGCTCGGTGCGCAGCAAAAGGGCCAGGGTGCCGCCCTCAAGCAACATGCAGAACGAGAAAATCATGTACATCGTTCCGATGTCTTTGTGGTTTGTGGCGAAAACCCAGCGCCGCCACCCCGTTGGAACGTGGTGGTGTGCGTGGTCGTCATGACCCACAGTGGGCGGAATGTGGTCTGCGGTGACGCTGCTCATTATTGCCTCCTTCGAGGACGCGCCGCACGTTGGCGACGCGGAAATATCAGTTAATCGATGTGTTCGGGGTGCGGGTCATCAGCGCAGGGCCTTGACATCCGAGGGCTGGACGACGGGGTCGGGCCCTTGTCCGGCGTTGTCCCAGGCGTTGCGGGTATAGGTGATGACAGCAGCCAGTTGCACGTCGCTGAGCTGGTCACGGAACGCCGCCATTGCGGTGCCCGGGTGGCCGTTGAGTTCGGTGAGGATCTGCTCTTTCATGGGTGCCAGAACGTATTTTTTATCGCCATTGAGCGCTGGGAAGGTGCCCGGGATACCCTGACCGTTGGCCTGGTGACAGGCGACGCAGTTGGCGGCAAAAACCTCTTTGCCCTTGGCGACGAGTTCTTCTTTGGTCCATTTCTTGTTGGGATCTTCGGTGACAGCTGCCATCTTGGATTTTTGTTCGTCAGCCCACTTGGCGTAGTCTTCGGCGGATTTGACCTCGACCACAATAGGCATGTAGGCGTGGTTTTTACCGCAGAGCTCGGCGCACTGGCCGCGGTATGTGCCTACTTTCTCGGCACGAAACCAGGTGTCGCGCAGGTAGCCTGGGACGGCATCCTGCTTTACGCCGAAATCAGGCACCATCCAGGCGTGGATGACGTCGGAGGCAGTGAGCACGATACGAACTTTTTTGTCGACGGGCACCACCAGAGGGTTGTCGACTTCAAGCAGGTAGGTATTGCTTTTGGGCTCTGTGCCGTCGATTTGCGCTTGCGGGGTAGAAAGCGTGGAAAGGAAATGCACACCAGTGGCGGGGCCATCGATGTATTCGTAGCCCCATTTCCATTGATAGCCCGTCACCTTGACGGTGAGGTCGGCGCCACTGGTGTCTTTCATGGCGACGACCGTCCGGCTGGCGGGGATGGCCATGCCGATAATGATGAGGAACGGGATGACCGTCCAGGTGAGCTCTATGGAGAGGTTTTCATCAAACTTTGCAGCCTTGTAGCCCTTGGACTTGCGGTGGTTGATGATGGAGTACAGCATCGTCCCGAACACGCCGATGAAGATGATCGTACAGATGATCATGATCATCCAGTGCAGCGAGTAGATCTCGTGGGAGATCGGGGTGACCCCGCGCGTGACGTTTATTTGGTCGACCGCCGGGCCGCCTGGAATGTCCTGTACCTGTGCTGTTGCAGCGCTTACCCACAGCAGCGCACCCATGCCCAACAACCTTCTGACCATCTTCATGTTGTCCCTCTGGTTAGTGTGTTCTTTGGGCGGGTTGACCTTCGTCAAAGACACACGAGGGAAAGACAGGCCCTGCACACATAAATCGGATCGTCAGACCGTAAAATCAAAGTGATTGCGGCCTGCGATGCCCTTATAAGCTTGAAGGGATTATAGCCAAGCGTTGCGGCTTGTACAGTTCTGCGGGCTACTGTTTTCCCTAGTTTAACGGTGTTTGCCGCGTGGTGGCCGGGTTTCTCCCTATCCGGTTCAGGCTTCCACTACAATGCTCCGATGAGCCTCGATTCTGCGGTTTTTACCCTCGACGACATCCTTGCGCGCAACGCGCGGCTAGTGCGTCGTGCGCAGCAGTTGCCTCCGCCCGGCGCGCGTCCTGTCACGCTGTGCAGTCGTGTGGCTGGCTGGATCAACGATCCTGTTCTCACAGCCATCGCCGATCACCCCGCGGTCCACATCGAGCCTGAAGCCGTTCATGTCAATCCCGGGATGGCGGCCCGTTCCGGGCTGGACACGGTGCTGCGTGATCTGGCCGAAGCCTTGCAAAAAGCCGGCCGTATCCGCCACTGGCGCAACGAGCAGCTTGACGTCGTGGCTGAGGGGCGCTTGCTGGGATGCATCGAGCGGGGTGCTGTTCGGCCGCTGGGCCTGCTGACCCACGCGATACATCTCAATGCCTGGGCGCCGGATGGCCGTCTGTGGGTTGCTCGCCGTGCACTGAACAAATCCACCGATCCTGGTCTGTGGGACACCCTGTCCGGTGGGCTGGTGTCTGCCGGCGAGGATCCTGAAGCCGCACTGTTGCGCGAATCCTACGAAGAAGCCGGGCTGGCTGCCGTCGAGCTCTCCAGCCATCAGGCTTTGCGTACGGTGCTGCGGATGCACCGGCGTTTGCCGGATGGTTATCAGGTTGAGAATGTCAGTGTCAGCGACTGCGTTCTGGATGCAGCGGCCGTGCCCACCAACCTGGATGGTGAGGTGCTTGAATTCCGTTGCCTTGCCCTGCCTGACCTCTGGTCGATGCTGACGCAAGGGGCTTTTACCCTAGAGGCTGATCTCTGTATCCTTGATTCTCTACGCCGGCGCCTGGAGGCGCCGGCTGCGCTTGGTCTGTAGTTTGATTCGTGCCGGCATGCTGCTGGCGGAGGTAAACACCATCATGGCTCAAGATTCTTCTAATCCTTTTGTGCTTCCGGGCTTTGGCCAACAAGGCGAGGCAGCCGGCAACCCGCTGCTGGCGGGCCTGGACATGATGCGCCAGGCCTGGCAAAACATGGCAGCCGGCAAGTTGCCGGATGCACCGACCGGCATGCCGTCGATGTCTCTTGAAGACCTCGAACGGCGCATCCGCGAGTTGCAGACCGTGCAAAACTGGCTGCAGCTGAATGCCACCATGCTGGCCAGCACTATTCAGGGGCTGGAGATTCAGCGCAGCACGCTGCAAACCCTGCAATCTTTGTCGGGTGGCGCGTTTGCTTCGGCGGGTGCCCGCAAAGGCCGCGCCCAGGATAAGCAGGCTGCCAGCGCATCTGCAGCTGAGGATACCGGCGGGCAAGCCTATGTTCAGGCTGCCTCCGATTGGTGGAACCTCGTGCAGCAACAATTTGAGCATCTGCGTGAGGCCACGGCTGCCAGCATCGATGAAATGGCTGAAGCTGGCCAGGCGGCAGCCGCGGCCGCAACCGCCCCCAAGGCTGCTGCGCGCAAGGCTGCGCCAAAACGCAGCAAATCCGCTGCCAGCAAGCCGGCTGCCAAAGCCTCCAGCCGCAAGCCGGCCGCCAGAGCATCTGCCAGCCGCAACACCAACACCCGCAAATCCCGTCCTTCCTGATTCACCGCCTCGTTGCGGTTTTTAAATCCTATGTTGAACATCATTATTTTGGCGGCCGGTTTGGGCAAGCGCATGCAGTCTGATTTGCCCAAGGTATTGCACCCCATCGCGGGGCAACCGATGCTCGGCCATGTGCTGGCAGCCGCCCGTGCCCTGTCTCCCGATCGTATCGTTGTGGTGGTGGGGCATGGCGCCGACCGTGTTCAGGCGGCATACGACACACAAGATCTCAAATTTGCCCTGCAGCAGCCTCAACAGGGCACCGGCCATGCCGTGATGCAGGCACTGCCGCAATTGCTTGAGGGTGATGCCGATGACACCAGCCTGGTGCTGTACGGCGACGTACCTTTGGTACAGGTTGATACGCTGCGTGCCCTGTTGCAGGCGCGGGGCAATGGCTTGGCACTGCTTACCGAAACATTGGACGATCCCAGCGGATATGGCCGTATCGTGCGCGACGCACAAGGGCGCGTGCAACGCATTGTCGAGCATAAGGATGCCAGCCCGGCAGAACAGGCCATTCACGAAGTCAATACCGGCATTTTGGCTGCGCCCACGGCGGCGTTGCGGCGTTGGCTGGGTGAGATCACCAACGACAATGCCCAGGGTGAGTACTACCTCACCGATGTCGTTGGCCTGGCAGTTGGCGAGAACCTTCCCGTGGCTCATGCCCAACCCGCTGCGCACTACGAAACCCTCGGTGTCAACAGTCGGGTGCAGCAGGCACAACTCGAGCGCATCTGGCAGGAAGAGCAGGCCAGACGCCTGCTCGAGCAAGGGGTGACTCTAGCCGATCCGGCGCGTTTTGATTTGCGCGGCAGCTTGCAGTGTGGCCAGGATGTCTTCATTGATGTGGGCTGTGTGTTTGAGGGCACCGTGCAACTGGCCGATGGCGTACGGGTGGGCCCGCACTGCGTGGTTCGCGATTCTTCGGTTGCTGCCGGCGCTGTCCTGGATGCGTACTCGCATCTCGAAGGCGCACAAGTGGGGGTGGCGGCACGTATCGGGCCGTATGCGCGGCTTCGTCCAGGGGCGGATGTCGGCCCTGATGCGCATGTGGGCAACTTTGTCGAACTTAAAAAAACCCGTCTGGGGCAAGGCTCCAAAGCCAATCATTTGGCGTATCTCGGGGATGCCGTCATTGGAGAACGCGTCAATATTGGTGCGGGCACCATCACTTGCAACTATGACGGAGTAAACAAGTTTCAGACCGTCATCGAAGATGACGCTTTTATTGGCTCGGATACGCAGCTGGTGGCGCCTGTCACGGTGGGGCGGGGCGCCACCCTGGGTGCCGGCACCACACTGGTGCAAGATGCTCCCCAAGGCCAGTTGACAATTTCCCGTACGCGCCAGCAAAGCATTTCCGGTTGGAAGCGTCCAGTGCGCAAATCCTGACCACATGCGTAAACCCATGCGTTTGATTGTGTTACCTGGCTGGTTACACGGCATGTAATGCAGATCCTACAGATCAACCTCGAAAAAGGCTGGCGCGGCGGCGAGCGCCAGACGTTGTTTATTTTGCAGGGGCTGCAGGCCGCCGGCCATTCGGTTGGCCTTGTCGCGCGTGGCGGTGGGCCCCTGGCTCAACGCGCCAAAGAGGCGGGGATCCCCCTGCTGCCTTGCCGGGGTACAGCCGATCTCTTGCGCACGCTGTGGCGCGTGCGGGCATCCTTTGATGTCATGCATGCCCAGACTGCCCAGGCCATGACTATGCTGGCTGTCTTGCGGCCGGTGCTTAACGCCGCCCTGGTCTTTACCCGCCGCACCGCATTTCAGTCCGGTGGGCGGCCCTGGCGGCAGCGCTGGAAATGGGCACGTGCGGATGCGCTGGTCGCAATCAGCGCAGCAGCGGCGGCAGCCCCCAGAGACTTAGGGCTGGAAGTGCAGCTGATTCCCAGTGCGGTGCAGCCAATGCTGCCTGATCCCGCGCAGGTGCAAGCCCTGCGCGCCCGCTTCGGGCTCGATGGACACCGGGTGCTGGTGACGGCTGCGGCCTTGAGCCCCGAGAAGGATCCCTTGACGCTTATTGAAGCCGTGCATCAGTTGCGTCAGCAATATCCGGATGTGGTGTGTTTGCATTGTGGCGCAGAGGGTGCCGCTGCCGCTGGCGCGCGTGCGCGTGTAGACGCGCTGGGCCTGCAAAAGCACTATCTGTTTGCTGGTTTTCAGTCGCAGGTGGGCAATGCATTGGCGGTTGCGGATGTGTATGTCAGCAGCTCGCGGTTTGAAGCCCTGGGCACCAGTGTGCTGGATGCCTGCCTGGCCGGCTTGCCCGTGGTGGCAACCCGTGTGGGTGGACACCCGGAGATCTTGTTGCCCGATCGCGGTTTGCTGGTGCCCGCAGGTGATGCGGCGCATCTGGCGCAGCGCCTGGCCTGGGTGCTGGATCATCGCGATGCAGCCCGCGAAATGGCCGAACGGGCCCAGGCCCACGTGAGGCAGGAATATTCGGTACCCGCTATGGTAGAGCGTTATCTGCGGTTGTATCGCGGGGTGGTGAGTAATTAAAGCGGCCGCAAGCTTTGGCGGTAGTGGCCGGCACGGGCGGCGTAATCGCGTGCGCTGCGCTCGAGTGCCGCGACTTCGTCGTCTGACAATGTGCGCACCGCTTTGGCAGGGACGCCCAGGATCAGGGAGCGCTCGGGAAATATCTTGCCTTCGGTTACCAGGGCACCTGCACCCACCAGGCTGTGGCGGCCAATCACTGCGCCATTAAGTACCACTGCCTGGATCCCGATCAGGGCACCATCCTGGATGGTGCAGCCATGCAGCATGGCCTGGTGCCCCACGGTCACCTCGCGGCCGATGGTGAGCGGTTTGCCGGCATCCACGTGCAGCACGGCACCTTCCTGGATATTGGAGTTTTCGCCGATATGGATGGGTTCGTTGTCTGCCCGGATTACTGCGCCTGGCCAGACGCTGGTGCCTGCCTCAAGGGTAGCGGCGCCAATAATGGTGGCTTCGGCGGCGATAAACGCAGAAGCGTCGATATGGGGAGACAGGTCTCCCAGTGCGTAGCAGGTCATGGTGATTCCGATGAATAGACAGGGTGAATTGGCTGGTTCAAGGATACTGGCGTCCCGGGGGCTTCACAAGTAATGTCCCCCGGAAACCCATCATCCAGGGCCATGGTGCCGCCTATAATCGCGTCATGACAACCCGTATCCTGATTGTCCGTACGTCCTCTCTGGGCGACCTCGTTCACATGCTGCCCGCGATCAGCGACGTGGCGGCGCATGTGGCCGGCGCAGAGATCGACTGGATCGCCGAAGAATCCTTTGCCGAGATTCCCTCATGGCATCCCGCTGTCCACGAGGTCATCCCCGTGGCGCACCGGCGTTGGCGCAGGCACTGGTGGAGTGCACAAACGCGCCGCGAACGCGCCGCCCTGCGCGAAACCCTGGCCGGGCGCCGCTACGATATCATCCTGGATATGCAGGCTTTGCTGAAATCCGTGTGGCTGGTGCGTCAGGCGCGTGGGCGGCGCCACGGGCTCGACTGGAAGTCTGCGCGTGAGCCCCTGGCATCCCTGTTTTACGACGTCCGCCACCGGGTCGAGTTCTGGCAACCCGCCATTATTCGCCAGCGCACGCTGGCTGCGGCAGCGTTTGGCTATGCCTTTGAGGGCGCTCCCGATTTTGGCCTGCAGGCCATTACTGATGGCGCTGAAGTGCAGCCGGTGGCGCTGATCATGCCGTCGGCCAGCCGTGATGACAAGCTGTGGCCAGCACCTGCCTGGCAACAGGTGTTTGATAATCTGCAGGCGCGCGGGCTGGGCCTGCGTTTGCTGGCGGGTAACGATGCCGAGCAAGACCGGGCCCGGGCCTTGATCGAAGGTCGTGACAATGCCCGGGTGTTGCCGCGTATGGGCTTGCGGCAAGTGGCTGATGAGCTCGCCCAGGCCCGTATCATGGTCGGACTGGACAGTGGCCTGACGCACCTCAGCGCAGGTCTTGGGCGGCCCACCATCGGGATCTACAAAGCGTCCACCCCGGTTCGCACACCCTTGCAGGGGCCTGCCTATACCGCCAGTCTGGGCGAGCGCGGCCAGGCACCGGATGCTGGGCAAGTACTGGCTGCCATCGACGAAGCCCTGGATGCCGCACGGTCGCCCGTTCCTGCGGTGGGGGCTGCATGAGCCGCTACCTGTATTCCCTGCTGTTGATGGTGCTGTCGCCTGTCTTGCTGTGCTGGATGGGTTTGCGGGCACGCCGCGCCGGCGGGAAATGGGCTGTACTAGGTGCCAGCCGGTTTGGGCGCTATGGTAAACAGCCTGTACAAACCGGCGCCATCTGGATTCATGCCGTCAGTCTGGGTGAAACCCGCGCAGCCCACCCCCTGATCCGGGCACTGCTTGATCTCGGTTATTCGGTGTTGCTGACGCATCTCACAGCCACCGGCCGGGCCGAGGGCCAGCGCGCTTATGTGGATGAGATGGCCGCCGGCCGTGTGCAGCAGGCGTGGCTGCCTTACGATTTTCCTGGCGCTACTCGGCGTTTTTTCCATCACTACCAGCCAGCGCTGGGGGTGTTGATCGAACGCGAACTCTGGCCCAATCTGGTGCATGCCTCCACCCAGGCGGAGGTGCCTCTAGTGCTGGCCAGTGCCCGTTTGTCTGATGCTGCCCTGTATCGCACGTTGCGTGTGGGCAGTTTGATGACACAAGCATATGGGCAGCTGGCGCGGGTATATGCGCAATCCTTGGCGGATGCGCAGCGTCTGGAACAGCTGGGCGTGCAGGGCGTCAGCGTGTCGGGCAACTTCAAGTTTGATCTTCCCCTGGATGCTGACAAGGCCGCGCGTGGACGCGCCTTTGCCGGGCAGTTGGGGCGTCAGGTGGTGGCCATTGCCAGCACCCGCGAAGGCGAGGACGCCTGGTTCATTGACGCCATCAAACGTCAGCGGCCACGCCAGGGTGACGGGATCGAAACCTCTTTGCCAGTGCTGTTCATGCTGATTCCCCGGCATCCGCAGCGCTTTGATCAGGCGGCTGATCAGCTGCGTGCTGCCGGGCTTGTATTTGTCCGGCGTACCGAGCTTCTGTCCCTGGGAGACGACAGCAGCTCTGCCGTGTCGGCCTGCAAAAAGGCGGATGTGGTGTTGGGTGATACCCTGGGCGAGATGCCCTGGTATTACGCCGCCTGCGATGTGGCGATTGTGGGGGGTAGTTTTGCACCGCTTGGGGGGCAGAATTTCATCGAAGCCAGTGCCTTGGGCTGCCCTGTGATTGTCGGGCCGCACGTCGCACACTTTGAGCAAGCGGTGGCGGATGCCCGCGCTGCCGGGGCCGCCATGCAGGTTGAAGACGCCGGCCGCGCGGTGCGTCAGGCACTGATGTGGCTGGATCAGCCCGCAGAACGGCACCAGGCCTCAGAAGCTGGACGCCATTGGGTTACCCAGCACAGGGGGGCGGTCAGCCGCGTGGTGCATGGGATTCAGTCCTTGTTGGCTGCTAGTGGGCAGGCAGTGCCGGATCAATCCACAGACAGGCCATGATACTTGCGGCCCAGTGCAATGGTGGCCTTGAAAAAGCCCTCTTTGCTGCCGCAATCGTAGCGCTCGCCATCGTAGCGGTGCCCCACGACCCGTCGTTGTGACAGCATTGCCGATATTGCATCGGTCAGTTGGATCTCCTGACCAACCCCGGCACGGGTCTGGCGCAGAAAATCAAAGATCTCCGGCTCCAGTATGTAGCGCCCGACAACTGCCAGATTGGACGGTGCATCCTTGGGTGCCGGTTTTTCGACGATGTACTCGACACGGGTGTTGCGGCTGTCCATGGCCGGGCCCGAGATGATGCCGTATTTTTGGCTGTCTTGCGGGTCGATGGTCTGGATGGCCAGCACGCTGCCATCGTGCTGATGGGCGGCGTCCACCAACTGGCGGGTCACGGCGGTTTCCGCGTCCAGCAAGTCATCGGCCAGCAACACGGCAAAGGGCTCGTTGCCCACAATGGGGGCGGCGCATAACACTGCGTGGCCCAGGCCCAGGGGTTCTGCCTGACGGGTGTAAATGCAGTGCACGTGATCAGGCAATATCGTGCGGATGACTTCCAGCAACTGGTGCTTGTTCTTGGCTTCCAGTTCGCTTTCAAGTTCCGGCATGCGATCGAAGTGGTCTTCGATTGCCCGCTTGTGGCGTCCGGTGATGAAGATCAGCTCGGTGATGCCCGCTGCCAGCGCTTCTTCTACTGCGTACTGAATCAGGGGCTTGTCCACGATAGGCAGCATTTCTTTGGGCATGGCCTTGGTGGCCGGCAGAAAACGCGTGCCCAGGCCCGCTACCGGGAACACAGCTTTACGGATGGGTTTCATTTTTGTGAGAGTTCTGGAGGAAGAGGGGTGGCGACGATCAGTACTTGCTGATTGCGCTGCGACAAGGGACGTGGCGTGCGCCCGGCATCCGCCGGTGGCGAGCCAAAAAAGCCTTGTCCGTAGGCCAGGACGGCTACGTTGGCTACGACGGCGAGAGTCAGCAAAAAGCGCATGAAGTGTGTGCCGTCAGGGCCTGGTGTGGGTGCACACCCTGGCCTGTGCGGCGGGTAACAGATTGGAGTCGAGTATAGCAATCAGCCCGGTGTGTGGCTGGTTTCTTGTCTCAGGGTGTGTCTGGCGCGTCGTGCCCGGTGTCCCCCTGGCTGGCAAGGAGTGCCAAGCCGTCCAGCACGGGGCTGTCGAGCACATGGACGGGGCCTGGCGGTAAGCTGAGCCGGTGCTGGATGAACGCCAGGCGCGCGCGCACTTCGTCAGCCACCATAGGCCAGCCGCCGCCGCTGGCAAACACAATTGGTGGACGGCCGTGGGCACGGTCGCGGGCCAGTTGCCACTGGCGCATCAGGGCGCCGGCCTGGGCTGCTGCGACACCACTGCTGATGGCATCGTGCGTATTTTGTGGAAAATCGGCCAGGTGGCCGGCCGCCAGTGGCAGTTGTGCCGTGCCCTGAGCCAGGCTGTGCAGCATCAGGGACGGCCCCGGAAAAATCAGCCCACCCAAAAACGCCGGCAGGCAGTCTACCTGTGCAGGCGGTGGCATCAATGTGTCGATAGTGGTGGCCGTGCCGAAGCTGGCCAGTAACGCTGGATGGCCATTTTGCCAGGCAGGATCTGCCCCAAGATGCTGCAACAGGCCCAGCAGGCCCAGCCAGCGATCTGACCCCAGGCGCCCGGGTGGTGTGTAGGGGTTGGAGAGCAAAGTATGCCCGGCCCGGGTATCGCACCAGTGGACGGATACCCCCCAAGTGGCGAGGCAGGCCTGGTTTAACCGCTGGCCGGCCGCAGGGCCCGCCACGTTGGAGCCCAGGATGCGGGTGGGGGGCTGTGGCAGGTAGTGCGCCAGATTGGCCAGATGGCTGTCTTCCAGTGTCAGGGCAGGGGTTTGCCGGGTGTGGGTGACGGGATCCAGCCAGGCGGCTTTACTGCGGGTGTTGCCCGCGTCAATCAGAAGCATCATCGTCGCACCCGCACGGAAATTTCACCCACCGACACCGGGGTGGTGCCGTCGTTGTTACGCAGCAGCAATCGCCCTTGTGGGTCGATGCCGCACGCCACGCCCGTCTGGCGCAGCTTGCCGTTGTCCAGCACATCCAGGATCTGGCCTGCCAGGCCGTCGACTTCTGCGTATTGGGCGGGCAGGTCGGAAAAGCCATGGGCGCTGGCCAGGTTCAGGGCCTCGTGCCAGGTCTGGGCCAGATGGCAGACGCATTGCCCCGCCTGGACGCCCGCTGCCGTCGCGTCGACAGCGCTGATCTCGGACCAGTCGGCTACCTGGCGGTCGAGTGACAGTGAGAGTGCCCGCGCGTCCTGCAAATTGAGTCCCATGCCGATGATGATGAGGTGGTGATCGGCGGTAGGGGCGGTGCCCGCGCGTGTGGATTCGATCAGGATCCCGGCCAGCTTGGCCTGATCCCACTGCACGTCGTTGGGCCATTTCATGTTGATCCGGCTGCGCACTGCCGGGCCAACCAGGCGGCGCAGGGCCTGGCAACTGACCATGCCGATCAGTGGTGCCAGGGTAGGCAGTTGCCGTGCGGGCAAAAAGACATCGAAGGCGCAGGAAAACATCAGGTTTGAGCCCACGCGGTTTTGCCAGGTGCGCCCCGCACGTCCGCGGCCTTGTGTCTGCAGATGCGTGCCCAGCAGCCAGGGCCGATTCATGGCCCCGTGGCGTGCACGATCAAGCAGATCAGCGTTGGTGGATCGCGTCTCGGGCAACCAGTCGGTGTGGCCAAAACGCGGCAAACCGGCCTTGATCTGTGCGGCAAGAACCCCAGGTGGGGGCAATGCAAGCGAAGAAGTATCTGAAGAGGGGGCTGTCATGTCAGTAGAATGACGGTATGTGACATACCGGAGAGCCTTTTATGGGTTTGCGAACGCAACAAGCGGCCTTTCAGGGGATGTCGGGAACCGTTGAATATACCGTGGACCATCCCGAACAGTCACCTGTTGGCTGGGCGCTGGTGCTGCACCCGCATCCTTTGCATGGCGGCACACGCGACAATAAGGTCGTCACCACGGTGGCGCGCACCTGCGTGCAGCGTGGCCTGCTGACCATCCGTCCCAATTTTCGTGGTGTGGGTGGTTCCGAGGGCGTGTTCGATCACGCAGTGGGTGAAACCCGAGATATGGTTGCCTGTGTCGAGCATGTGCGCCAGACATGGCCGCACGCCTGCGCGGGCCCCTGGGCGCTGGCGGGGTTCTCGTTTGGCTCTGCCGTGGCTGCGCAGCTATATGCCGAGCTTGCAGATCTCGACGTGCCGTTGCCGCGCCGCCTGATGCTGATCGGTTGCGCCGTCGAGCGCTTTCGCTATCGTGCCTTGTCGTTGCCACCCGATGTCCTGATGATCCATGGCGAGCAGGATGAAGTGGTTCCGGTTTCCGAGGCGCTGGACTTTGCCAGGACGCATCAGTTGCCGCTGACGCTAGTACCCGATGCCAGCCACTTTTTTCATGGCAGGCTTTTGATCCTGCGCCAGATTGTGCAGCAGGGGCTGGCTGGTCTGCACGAGGCGCCAGACACCGGTGCCTGAACCAATGCACGAGCTGCAAACCATGCTCGCTATGTTTGGGGACGCTTGCGATAAATAGGCTGGATCGCGGCATTTTCACGGCCGTGACAGACAGCCTTCTTTGCGCGTCCTTGTTTCAGTTGCTTTCGTTTTGTCTCGATTTCTCCGGCCCGGGCTTTAAGGCGGCCTTCTGACGCTGCCTATAATGGGCCTCATATTTCGCCTGTTTCAACCTTTCACCGTGAACCTGCCCATGAGATTTTCTCTGCTGACCCTCTCCCGCTTTCGCCTGGCACCTTGGGCGCTTAGTTGCGCCTTGTTGCTTGCCCCGGGCGCGGCGTGGTCGGCTGATGCACCGCAGCCTGCGTCGGCCGAGACCCCTGCTCCCTCCGAGACCATCGGCGTCAGTACCTTGTCCAATATTCCGTTACCCACCTTGGGTGCAAAAGCCTGGCTTACCCTTGACGCCACCAGTGGACAAATCATTGCAGCACAAAATCCCACGGCCGCTGTCGAACCCGCCTCGCTGACCAAGCTGATGTCGGCTTATGTCATCTTTGAAGCCCTGGAGACAGGCAGGCTGAAGCTTGATCAAACTGTACACGTCTCGGAAAAAGCCTGGCGCACCGAAGGCTCGCGGATGTTCATCAACCCCAATACGGATGTTCTGGTGGACGATCTGTTGCAGGGGATGCTGGTGCAATCTGGCAACGATGCCACCGTGGCGCTGGCAGAAGGCGTGGCTGGCAGCGAGTCTGCCTTTGTGGCTCTGATGAACCAGCAGGCTAAGGCACTGGGGATGACGCATACCCATTTCGTCAACTCCACCGGCTTGCCCGACCCTGATCATGTCACCACGGTAGAAGATCTTGCCGTGCTGGCGCGCGCATTGGTGCAGCGGTTTCCGCAATATCGGCACTATGATAGCCAAAAAGAATTTACCTACAACAACATCAAGCAGAGCAACCGCAATCGTCTGTTGTGGGCTGATTCCACCGTCGATGGCCTGAAAACCGGGCACACGCAGTCGGCGGGCTATTGTCTGGTGGCCACGGCCTTGCGTGACGAGCGTCGCGTGGTGTCTGTGGTGGTGGGGGCTGCCAGCGATGCTGCCCGCACCGAAGCCAGCCTCAAGCTGCTGAACTGGAGCTTCAAAAACTTTGACACGGTCAAGCTGCTGGACAAGACCAAGCCGGCAGTGGCGGCGCGCGTCTGGGAAGGCGAGTCTGAAACCGCCGACCTCGGCGTCAACACGCCCTTGTGGATCACGGTTCCTCGTGGCCAGGCCGATCAGATCAAAACGGAAGCCCGCTATACGCAACCCTTGATGGCGCCGCTCACCGAAGGGCAAGCGGCTGGAGATCTGGTGATCTCGCTGGGTGATAAAACCCTGAAGAAGGTGCCGTTGCAAGTGATGCACTCAGTGCCTCAGGCTGGGTTCTTTGGCCGTCTGGTGGATAAGGTTCGGTTGATGTTCCAATAACAGCACATGTCCAGCATTCCTCCCGAAGACTCCCTGATTCGTTACCCCTGCGACTTTCCCATCAAAGTGATGGGGCGGGCGCAGGATACGTTTTTGCCGGCGATGTCCGCACTGGTGCAGGGTTTTATTCCTGACTTCGACCCCGCCACCATCGAGGTGCGTCCCAGCCGCAGTGGCAATTATCTAGGTCTTACCCTCTTGGTCAGGGTGCAATCGCGCCAGCAGCTCGACGACCTGTATCGCGCCCTGCATGGGCATGATCTGGTGTCTGTGGTGCTCTAGGGCGACACCATGCAACTGCGTTGGCTGGATCGTCCCGCGCCATACCTGCCGGTGTGGGAGGCCATGCAGGCCTATACCGAAAACCGCACGGATCAGTCGGAAGACGCCCTTTGGCTGGTTGAGCACGCGCCGGTCTATACCCTGGGCCAGGCGGGGCTGGAATCCCATATCCTCAACCCCCACGGGATCCCGGTGGTGCATTGCAATCGTGGTGGGCAGGTCACTTATCACGGCCCGGGACAGGTGGTGCTCTATACGCTGGTCGATTTGCGCCGCAAAGGGATTTTTGTCCGGGACTACGTCAGCCTTCTCGAGCAGGCTGTTTTGGATACCTTGTCTGTGCTGGGGCTTTCGCAGGCATGCCGCAAACCGGGCGCCCCGGGTATCTATGTGCCGCAATCTGCGCTTGTCCGGCCACAAGGCGAGGCACTGGCCAAAATTGCCGCCTTGGGGATCAAGATCCGTCGTGGGTGCGCCTACCACGGGGTTGCGCTTAACGTATCTATGGATCTCACGCCATTTCTGGGCATCAACCCCTGCGGATATGCAGGCTTGCAGACGGTTGATTTGCAGTCTTGCGGGATCCGTGCCAATCTCGTTGATGTGGGCAATTTGCTGGCCCGGCACTTCAGGCAGGCCTGGCAGGCTGACCACTCTCAAGGAGACCTTGCACATGTCACACTCACCCGATGATCTGGTGCTTGTCGAGCGCCACCAAGACGTGCTCACGCTGACGCTGAACCGGCCCGACCAGTTCAATGCCATGTCAGAAGACATGCTCGATGCACTGCAGGTGCAACTGGACGCCTGCCGCGACGACGCTGCTTTGCGTGCCGTCGTTCTGGCAGCCCGGGGACGAGCCTTTTGTGCGGGTCACGACCTTAAACAGATGCGCACCCACGAAGGCGATGCTGATTACTATCGCGAGCTGTTTACCCGCTGCGGCCGGGTGATGCAGGCCCTGGTAGCGTGCCCTGTGCCCGTGATTGCGCGTGTGCATGGCACCGCCACAGCTGCCGGCTGCCAACTGGTGGCCAGCTGTGATCTTGCTGTGGCGGCCGACAGCGCGCGCTTTGCAGTATCCGGCATCAATGTCGGGTTGTTTTGTTCGACACCCGCGGTGGCACTGACGCGCAACGTACCGCTTAAAAATGCGTTCGAAATGCTGGTGACAGGGCAATTCATCAGCGCTGCACGGGCCGTGGATACCGGCCTGGTCAACCATGTCGTCCCTGATGATCAGCTGGATGTGGCAGTGGCCGGGCTGGTGGACACCATTGTGGCCAAGAGCCCGGTGGCGGTTCGCATTGGCAAAGCGATGCTGTATCGGCAGTTGAATATGCCGCTATCACAGGCCTACGAATACGCCGCTGGCGTGATGACGGAAAACATGCTCACTGATGATGTCTCCGAAGGCATCGATGCCTTCATGCAAAAGCGGGCGCCTCGTTTCACGGGTAAATAAAGGGTTAAATAAGGGTTATCCCTTGTATTTTTGACCCATCTCAAAACGATTGCAAGGGGTTGCGGGTTCAATAAGAGGGTACTTCCGGAGCCCCCTTATGACTGCGCCCTTACCATCCCCCGATCGGCACTCTTTTTTTCATCCCGCGTGGTTGCGCCATTGGGTGCGGGCGGCATGCTCTGTTACCGGCGTTGTACTTTTGTCCGGAGTCATGGCCGCATCGTACGCCTTGGCGTCAGAGTTTGAAACGGTGGTGATTCCGCACGGTACTTTCACTTACCAGGCGCCCGGCGAGTTCCTGGATCACGGCACACCTGTGGATGCCCCCATGATCCAGGGGATGGTGGGCAGCGGCCGCGTGATCATGCGTCGTCAGGTGAGCCAGGCCGAATACGCCGGCTGTGTGCAGGCGGGGGCTTGCAAGCCCCTGGACAAAGGCTTTCGGTCCTTGAATTCTCCGGATTTGCCCGCTGTGGGCGTCAGCTGGGCAGACGCCACAGCGTATGCGGCCTGGCTGTCGCAACAAACAGGGCATACCTGGCGCCTGCCGGAGTATGCCGAGTGGGTGCGTGCCGCCGCTGATCGCTATCGCCCGGAAGGCGCCTTGCCGTCCGATCCGGCTGACCCCGCTGTGCGTTGGCTGGCCCAATATGATCGCGAAATTGCTCGCGCCCGAGGCCGTATCAAGGCTGCCCAGGCGTTTGGCCATTTTGGACTTAACGCGCTGGGCCTGAGCGATATGGCCGGCAATGTCTGGGAGTGGACCAACACGTGCTTTGTCAGCCACCGTGTTGGGGCGCTGGATCTGGCGCCTCGTGAGAACTGTAGTGTGCGCATCCTTGCCGGTGCTCATATTGCTGCCATGCCCGACTTCATCCGCGACCCGCGCAATGGCGCCTGCTCGATTGGCTTACCTCCCGCCAATCTGGGGTTTCGTCTGGTTCGTGAAAACGCAACCGCTTCCTGATGCAGTTTGCGCCAGATCAAACTTTGTTCATCAACCTTAACCTTTGCTGAATAAGTTTGATCTGGCGCAATAAGGGTTAACCCAGCCCATGCCACGATGGTGTTGTCGAACAAGACGACATTATCAAACAGGGAGTTGTATATGAAGGTCTTTCGTCTGTGTATGGCCGCCACGGCTTTGGCTTCGTTGATGGCTGGTGGTGCAGCGCTGGCAGACCCCGCGGATGCCCTGGAGCATATCCGCCCGATGCTGGTCGCCCCGCCCAATGTGATGGCTCATGAGCAAGCCACCAAAGCCAAGCCGCGGGTTGTCGAGTTCACCATGACGATCGAGGAAAAGCAGATCGTCGTCGATGAAGAAAATGGTACGACGCTGCAGGCAATGACCTTCAATGGCACAATGCCCGGGCCAACCATGGTGGTGCATGAGGGTGATTATGTTCAGCTGACGCTCATCAATCCCACCAAAAATACGCTTGAGCACAACATCGATTTTCATGCCTCTACCGGGGCCTTGGGGGGCGGTGCGCTTACCAAGATCAAGCCGGGCGAGCAAACCGTGTTGCGCTTCAAGGCTGATCGCACGGGTGCGTTTATCTACCATTGCGCCCCCGAAGGCATGGTGCCCTGGCATGTGGTATCGGGCATGAGCGGCACGTTGATGGTGCTGCCTCGAGAAGGCCTGAAAGACGGCGACGGCAACAAGCTGCACTACGACAAAGCCTACACGATTGGCGAGTTCGATCTCTATATCCCCAAGGACGAAGAAGGTAATTTCAAGTCGTACGAAACCCCGCTTGAAAGCTATGGCGATACGGTCGAGACCATGCGCAAGCTGGTGCCTTCGCATGTGGTGTTCAACGGCAAGGTGGGCGCGCTCACCGGAGAGGGTGCCCTCACATCCAAAGTGGGTGAGTCAGTGCTGTTTATCCATTCCACAGCCAACCGCGACACGCGTCCGCACCTGATTGGTGGCCACGGGGATTACGTCTGGGCAACCGGCAAGTTCATCAACCGTCCCGAGCGCAATCTCGAAACCTGGTTCATCCCGGGTGGCACGGCAGGGGTTGCTCTGTACACCTTCAAGCAGCCTGGCGTGTATGCCTACGTCAATCACAACCTGATCGAGGCTTTCGAGCTGGGTGCGGCAGGTCACGTCAAGGTCGAGGGCAAATGGGACAACGACCTCATGAAGCAAGTGGTGGCCCCAAGCCCCATCCCCTGACGTAGGGTTTTTCCAACACGCCACATACCAATTACTCACGGAGATTTTCAGATGTTCATCAAGTCCTTAAGCACTGTCGTCCTGGGCATGGCACTGTTGCCCGCCTTGTCGATGGCCAGCGATCACAGCACCCTTAAACAAGGCGAAAAGCTGTATAAATCGGCATGCATTGCCTGCCATAGCACGGGTGCTGCCAATGCGCCCAAGCTGGGTAACAAAAAGGCCTGGGAGCCCATTATCGCCCGCGGCATGGATGAAATGATGTCTGTGGCCACGCATGGCAAGGGCGCCATGCCGGCCCGTGGCGGTACCAAGGCAGATGACGCCGCCTTGCGTGCGGCCGTAGAGTACATGGTCAGCCGCGTGCGCTAAGCCTTGGTACGGTGTGTGGTGTTGCCCGGCCGTTTTGACTCAGGCCTGCCGATGCAGGCCGTCAAAACGAAACAGCGGCTGTTGTTGGCCGGGCTCGTAGACAAGCCACTGTGGGGTATCACCCGAGAGGTTGATATGCACGGTGGCCATGGTGTTTTCGTGGTCGGTATCTTGGGCTGACAGGCGCAGAATCGGCTCTTGTGCATCACTGGTGTCGCGGAGAATCTCCAGGGCGTCGGTGGTGTCTTGCGCGAGTGTGTCGCCCCGTTGCTGCCGGTGTTGCGACGATGCCGTAATGATCTGCGCCAGCCCCTGCTGGGTGTCGTGGATGGCATGGTTGGCATGCACGCGGCGCCCCTGGCGCACGGGCTGCACAGACACGGCCTCTTGGGTGAACTCGACACTGAAGCTGGCGGGTGCGCCCGCCTGGCCAATCCCCAGATGAAACGCCCCCATGCGTGGGTGCTTGCGCAAGATGGTGATCGCTTGTGCGGGCGATTGTGAGGCCAGCAAGGCGCGGGTGAGCATCATGCGGGGCAAGCCCGTAGCCTGCGCTTCTTGCGCGCGGATATTGTTGACGGTGATGGCAACGCCGGCCTGGTTTACCGCAAAGGTGTGCCCGGGCAAGGAGCCCGGATAGACAAACGAGACAAAGGCCGGTGCATCGATGGGCCGAACCCGGGCCAGCCCGCAGGCGCCCGCAAATCCGGGGTCTCCGTCTTCGTTGTGGCTGAGGGATTGTGGTTGCAGCACTGTGGTGCAGCCATCTGGTGCCATTGCCCAGAGATCCCCCCGGCAATTCCATAAAAACACATCCTGGCTGGGCAGGCCCAGGCCTTCGGCCAGGCCGGCGAGCTCGCGATCTATCCACGGAAAATGGCGATGCAGGAGATCGTGCAGGGCGCAGATGCCCGGGTGATCCCGAAATGCCATGACTTGCGCCCAGGCGGCAGACTGCACCAGGTGTCGCTGGCAGGCATCGGCCCCCCATTGCCCGAGTGCCAGGCCGATCTCGTAGTGGGAGCCGTGTGCATCCAGCCACGACAGGGAAGGATCAGGGGACAAATCAGGCATCATAGATAAGCGCCAGTGGCGTGCAGCTGTGCTTCGGCTTGGGAAAGTGCCGTGATGGCGGATCCGCCGCTGTGCATCAGCCATTGTTGGGCCAGCATTTCGACCAATGACTGCAGGGCCACCGTGGAGGGAAAAAACGAGGGCCCCTGGACGGATGCAATGAGGATATGGTCGGCCAGCAAGGCGGTGGGCGCAACCTGGCTGTCGCAAAGTGCCAACAGTGTGCATCCGCGCTGGCGTGCTGCCTGGGCAACTTCCAGGATCTCACGCGAGTAGGGCGCATAGCTGATGACAATGACGGTGTCCTCAGGCTGCAGATGATGTAGATCCAGGCTCATGGTGCCCCCGGCATTGTGCAGCAGATGAACGTTGGGGTGAAATAGGCTGCACAGGTAGCATAGGCTGAATGCTGGTGGGTATGACGACCGAAAGCCGGCGATGGCGATGCGTTTGGCTTTGATCAAGTGCGCCACGGCGCGTTGCATGGCCTGTTGGTTGCTAGATTCCAGGCTGGCGATATTGCGTGCTTGTTGGCTGCTTGCCGTGTGCCAGCTGGCCTCGCCAGGTTCGGAGCGCTCGAGTAGCGATTGTGCGCGAGCGGTATAACTGTTTGGATTGTGTTGGAGGTCGCGGGTAAACACCGCTTTTAGTGTTTCCCAGCCTGGATAGCCCAGGTGCTGTGCCAGCCGCACCAATGTGGCTGGCTGTACTTCGGCTTGCAAGGCCAGCTTGCGGGCCGAAAGCGTGGACACCTGCGCGGGGTGGTCGATGAGGTATCGGGCAGCCTGCTGAAACTGTGGACTGAGCTGGTTGTACTGCGACTGAATATGTTGGATCAGCGCGTCAGGTGTAGCTGGTGGCGGCATAAGAAAACAGATAGACGGTCGTAGAAAGTTGGATTGAATGTTTCGTAATATATGATATCCGAAACATTCGTTGAATATGGCTTATCTTGTTGTGTAATGGTTGTCGGCCCCAATGTCCGATCATGACTCGACTTTCCTTCGTCAATCCCAGCATACGCCGAAAAATGCAGGGTACACCTGGGGAGTTTCCCTGTCTGATAATACCCACCCCGGTGTTGCAGGCTGCGGTCTGCCGGATGTATCGGCTGCTTGTTAGTTGCTTTGCCGGATGGCCGGCATTACATGGAGGTTCTCATGGCCCGATTGCCATATGCAGATTTAAGCCAAAAAGATGCCGCCGCTCTGGCGCAACGCATCACTGCCGAGCGCGGCAGTGTGCTTCATTTATATCAGATGCTCTTGCACAGCCCACCCGTGGCGCAGGGCTGGCTCGGCTATCTCACTGCGATCCGGCAGCAGTCAGGGTTGGATGGCGCCTTGAGAGAGTTGGTGATCATGCGCATCGCCTATCTCAACCGCGCGCCTTACGAGGCTGATCAGCATGCACCCATTGCGCTGTCCGAGGGGCTTAGCCAGGATCAACTCAAGGGTGTGGCATTATCTCCGGTGCCCTCGGGCGTGTTTGATGCACGCCAGCAGGTGGTGCTGGCCTATGTGGATGCGATGACCTTGTCTGTGCAGGTTTCAGACAGCGTGTTTCAGGAAGTCCGCCAGTGGTTTTCCGATACCGAGATTGTTGAGCTCACCGCCACGATTGCAGCGTACAACATGGTGTCGCGTTTTCTCGAAGCATTACAGGTGCATTCGGAAGACGCCCGTTAAGTCTGGCTGGCAGGGTTTTGCCACAGGACATCAGGCGTCTGGGCTGTGCGGTTCAGCTGGCGGGCGAGCACAAAACAAAGGTCTGACAAGCGGTTCAGGTAATGACGTACAGGCGTATTGACGGTGTCGTGATGCGACAGGGCTACCACGGATCGTTCTGCGCGTCGTGCCACTGTGCGACACATATGGGCGTGTGCGGCGGCTAGGCAGCCCCCGGGCAGGATGAACTCCCGCAATGGTTCAAGGCTTGCGTTGTAGTGTGTCAGTGCTTTGTCCAGCCGCTCAACGTGCGTAGCCTGCAGCGATGTCCAGCCCGGGATGCTCAGTTCTGCACCCAAATCAAAGAGATCATTCTGGATCTGCGCCAGAAGCGAATCGATATCGGCAGGCAAGCCCTGAGTGCGCCAGAGGCCGATGGCGCTGTTCAGCTCATCGACATCCCCCAGTGCAACAATGCGCGGCGCGTCCTTGGATACCCGGCTTTTGTCACCCAGGCCGGTGGTGCCATCATCCCCGGTGCGGGTGGCCACAATCGAAACGCGAACAGACATACCAATCTCCTGGTTTTTGCCAGGGTACGCGCCCGCGTGCCCTCTGGCTGAAAGTGTCTTAGGGCTGCGTGGCGAGACGCTGCAGGGCATCCCCCGTGACGCGCACCATACGCCAGTCGTCAAGAATCTCGGCACCATGGTGCTTGTAAAAATCGATGGCGTTCTGGTTCCAGTCGAGCACTACCCACTCAAAACGGCCACAACCCAGCTCAAGGGCTTTGGCTGCCAGGTGTTTCAGTACCCAGCCCCCCAGACCGCGACCACGGTGGGCGGGCGAAATATATACGTCTTCGAGGTACAGCCCGCGCCGATCGAGAAAGCTGGAATAGTTGTGAAACCACATGATGTACGAAATCGCGGTCTTGGGGGCGGCTTCGGTGGTGATCACAAGGCAGTGGGCAGCGGGCTCGGGGCCAAAAAAACTGGCCTGCAAGGTGGCTGGTGTAGCTTTGAAAATATCCGTCAGTTTTTCAAACTGGGCCATCTCGAGCATCAGCCCGTAAATGGCGGGAATATCGGATGCGGTGGCAGGCCGCAGGATGTAGCCGGAAATGGAGGTGGGCAAAATAAACTCTGTTTGGCGTTATGCTAGATTCAAACCCCAAGGAGTTTAGCTTATGTCTTTTTTGCGTTTCATTGTGGTGAGTCTAATGGCTGCTGCACGCCGCTGGCCGGTCGGGCTGCCCCAAAAAGGCGGTGCTGCCTTGCTGGTTTCGATATTGGCCGTCGGGGTGCCGGTGGCAGTGGTTCAGGCCCAGTCTGTACAGGCCCAGGCCAGTGGCACCGTGGTGCGCGTAACACCTGATAAGGGCAAGATCGCAATTCGTCACTCTGCCATCAGCAAACTCGATCTGCCCGCCATGACGCTTGTGTACCACCTTGACCCGGCCTTGTTGGCGGGTGTTCAGAACGGTGACAAAGTGGATTTCACCGCCGAACGCCGCAACGGCCAATATTGGGTGGTCAAACTCGAGAAGCAATAAAAATCTCCCCGCGCAGTATTGCAAAACGGGGGCTGGGCCAGGCTGCTGCATGTTTACTGTATGCAGCAGGCAAGGTCAGCGTGCGACGCGGCTGGCGCGCCGGCAGCACGATTATTACAGTACGTAGCGTGCAAGATCCTGGCTGCTGGCTGCCTCAGCCAACTTATCATTGACGTAAGCCGTATCAATCACCACAGATTCGGCACCCGGATTGGATGCTTCAAACGAGAGGTCTTCGAGCAGTTTTTCCATGATGGTGTACAGGCGGCGCGCACCGATGTTTTCGGTGCGTTCATTGACTTCAAAAGCCAGTTCTGCCAACCGTCGGATACCCTCTTCTGTGAACTCGAGCGTGACGTCTTCGGTGGCCATCAGAGCGCCGTATTGCTTGGTCAGAGAGGCGTCTGTTGTGCTCAGGATGCGTACGAAATCCTCCGCCGACAAGGAGTCGAGCTCGACCCGGATGGGAAACCGGCCCTGAAGCTCCGGGATCAGATCGGATGGTCGCGACAGATGAAATGCCCCTGAGGCAATAAACAAGATGTGATCTGTATGCACCGTGCCGTATTTGGTGCTTACAGTGGTGCCTTCCACCAGCGGCAAAAGGTCGCGCTGAACCCCCTGGCGGGAGACATCGCTGCCACTGGCTTCCTGGCGGGTGGCGATCTTGTCGATTTCGTCGAGAAACACAATGCCGTGCTGCTCAACCAGTGTGACTGCCTGGGTGCGCAGGTCTTCTTCGTTGATGCGCCGACTGGCTTCTTCTTCTGTCAGCAGGCGAAACGCCTCTTTGACTGACAGCTTGCGTGATTTGGTTTTGCCCTGGGACAGACCGGCGAACATGCCACGCAGCTGCTCGGTCATTTCTTCCATGCCCGGTGGCGCCATGATCTCCATGTGGGCAGGGGTCTGTGCCACTTCGATATCGATCATGGTGTCGTCCAGCGTGCCCTCGCGCAAGCGCTTGCGAAACACCTGGCGAGTGTTGTTGTCTTCGCGCTCGGGTTGACCCTGGGCGTTGCGCGGTGGTGGCAGCAAGGCGTCGAGGATGCGGTCTTCAGCGGCGTCCTCGGCTTGCGTGCGAACCCGGCGCATCTCGGTTTCTCGGGTTTGCTTGACTGCCACATCCACCAGGTCGCGGATGATGGTGTCGACATCGCGCCCCACATAACCCACTTCGGTAAATTTGGTGGCTTCAATCTTGATAAACGGTGCGTTGGCCAGGCGTGCCAGACGCCGGGCGATTTCTGTCTTGCCCACACCGGTGGGCCCAATCATCAGGATGTTCTTGGGTACGATCTCGTTGCGTAGCGGCTCGGCTACCTGCTGGCGCCGCCAACGGTTGCGCAAGGCCACTGCCACAGAGCGCTTGGCCTTGTCCTGGCCGACGATGTGCTTGTCCAGTTCCGAGACAATTTCTTTTGGGGTCATGGGTGTGGAGGACATGGCAGGCCTATAGCGTTTCGACAATGTGATTTTGGTTGGTGTAGATGCAGAGGTCGCCGGCGATTTCGAGCGATTTTTTGACCACTTCGGCGGGAGACAGATCCGTGGCATCCAGCAGGGCTCTGGCTGCTGATTGCGCGTAGGCCCCGCCCGAGCCGATGGCTGCGATGCCGTGCTCGGGTTCGAGTACATCGCCGTTGCCCGTCAGGATCAGGGTGTGGTCTTGGTCGGCCACGATCAGCATGGCTTCCAGGCGCCGCAGGACGCGATCAGTGCGCCAGTCGCGGGTGAGTTCGACGGCCGCACGCATCAGGTGGCCCTGATGCTTCTCCAGCTTGGCCTCAAAGCGCTCTTGCAGTGTGAAGGCATCCGCAGTAGCCCCGGCGAAGCCGGCCAGTACCTTGTCGTGATACAGGCGGCGGATTTTGCGGGCTGTGCCCTTGATGACGATGTTGCCCAGTGTGACTTGGCCATCGCCGCCCAGAGCGACATCGCTGCCGCGTCGGACACAAACGATGGTAGTGGCGTGAAATTGTTCCATGGTGATCTCTTGGTCCAGAACCAGAGAGATGGGGACACCAGGGGGAAATTTCAAGGGTGAGGGTGGCAAGGCAAGTGCCTGGCACAGGGCCACGGGGTGGCAAGAGGTGCTGGCAGCCAGGCAGCGCCCGGGTGGGCTGTGAGGCTGCCTGTTTGCCGTCTGGCTTAGTCGCCGTAAAGCTTTTGGCGCATCTCGCGCCGTTCTTGGGCCTCGAGTGACAAGGTGGCGGTGGGCCGAGCCAGGAGGCGCGGCACGCCGATGGGTTCGCCGGTTTCCTCGCACCAGCCGTATTCGCCGGCATCGATGCGCGCGATGGCCTGCTGCACTTTTTTCAGCAGCTTGCGTTCGCGGTCTCGTGTGCGCAGCTCGAGGGCGTGTTCTTCCTCGATGGTGGCGCGATCAGCGGGATCGGGCACGTATTGGGTTTCGCGCAGGTTTTCGGTGGTAGCCCCTGCGTTGGTGAGGATTTCGTGCTCGAGCTGGTGCAGCCGATCGCGAAAGAACGCCAGTTGAGCGCTGTTCATGTAGTCCTTGTCGGACATTGCCAAGAGTTCTTTTTCGGTGAGGGCTTTGGCTGCCGATTTGGTGCCTGATTTGCTAGCCATATTGTGTCCTTCCTTATTATTTGCCTGGAACTGTCGTCCGCATCCCATTGATGATGCGGGGCAGCGTGGGGTGGGCGGTCAGGCCAGGCATTGCTCTAGCCCCTGAGTAAAGATGTCTTGAGGCAGTTTACGGCCGATGAATACCAGTCGGGTATTCGGTTTTTCACTGGCTTTCCAGGGGGTACCGGGTTCGGCCCCCATCATCATGTGGACGCCCTGGAACACCATGCGGCGTTTGATGCCCTTGATGTACAGGATGCCTTTGTAGCGAAGCAGATCCGGGCCGTACACCTGAACGATGCCGCCAAGAAAGTCTTCAAGGCGTTCGGGATCAAAGGGCCGGTTGGCGCGGAACACAAAGGCGCCGATGTCGTCGCTGTGATGGGCGTGATGGTGGTCGTGATGATCGTGGGTGCACCCGGTGCCACAGACATGGCCGTCCTCGTCGTGCTCGTGATCATGGCCGTGGTGATCGTGATCGTGGGCGTCTTCTTCGGCCAGGAACTCGGGATCGATATCGAGGATGGCGTCGAGATTGAAGCCACTGACATCCAGGAGTGTGGTGAGATCGGTTTCGCCAAAGTGCACAGGTGCAATCGATGCCCGGGGGTTGATGCGCAACAGGCGCGCACGCAGGGCTTCGTAATCGGCGTCGTTGACCAGATCCTTTTTGGAAATCAGGATGCGATCGGCAAAACCGACTTGCCGCTGGGCTTCTTCCTGGCGATCCAGGGTAGCCATCCCGTGTTTGGCATCAACCACAGTGATGACGGCGTCCAGACGGTAGGCTTCGGCGATGTCGTCATCCATGAAAAACGTCTGGCACACAGGGCCTGGATTGGCCATGCCGGTGGTTTCAATGATGACGCGATCAAACTGGATGGCCCCGGCCTTGCGGCGAGAGGAGAGGTCGTTGAGCGTGCGGATGAGATCACCGCGAACGGTACAGCACACGCAGCCGTTGCTGAGTTCGACGATCTGTTCGTCGCGATCCTGCACCAGCACATCGTTGTCGATGTTTTCTTCGCCAAACTCGTTTTCGATCACGGCGATTCGCTGGCCGTGGAATTCGGTAAGAATACGCCGCAACAGCGTGGTTTTTCCTGAACCAAGAAAGCCGGTCAGGATGGTAACCGGGATCATGGTGTCGATGGATCGGGCAGTATCAGCAGTGTTCATGGTTAGACCTTTGATTGATGCATGTGCCAGGACAAGCAAACCGACCTGAATCAGGTTTTTACGTTTGTGATGCTTGTCAAGTGCGTGATGCAATCAGCATGCGATTACATCATAGGCAGGGGTTTAGGGCAAACCTGCCTCGGTGGAGGGCGAAGGGTCGGCCAGGCACCGGGCGCAGATTGCACGCAGTTCGGTCTCGTGGCCGTCCAGCGCAAAGTCTGTTTGTGCCACGCAGTCGGCCAACCGCTGGCTGAGATCCGGGTCGCTTAGTTCGGCCACCGTGCCGCAGCGGATACAGACGATGAGCAAGTCGTGGCGCGTGCCGCCGGCATCGGTGCAGGCCGTCCAGGCGTTGATGGCGTCCAGGCGATGGATCAGACCTTGTTCGGTGAGGAAATCCAGTGCCCGGTACACCGTGGGAGGGGCCACGCCGGGGGTGCTGGTGCGCAAGGCATCGAGAAGCTCGTAGGCTTTCAGGCTGCCATGGTGGCGCAACAGGGTTTCCAATACGCGCTTGCGCAACGGCGTCAGCCGCGAGCCGCGCTGCGAACAGAGATGCTCGGCCGTCAGCAGTTGATGCTGAATTTTTGCCGAAGAATGAGAATGTGCCTGGGTACCCATAATAGTTATGTTATAACATAACAAGTCATCCTGATCACCAGCCGTCTCCGGCCACGTCTACTGCTTTCACTTGCCATGCACTTATTGTTCACTCGTCGCCACCCGCGCACTTATCGGGGGTCTGCCTTGCTGTTATCGGCGGGATGTCGCATGCGGCGCGTGACCTGGGCGTTGCTGCTGCTTTGGGCGCTCACCTTCTGGGCATTGTGATGCAAACTCCCCAGCCGGCCAAGGCCGCTGCCCAGCAAGCTGCGCCTGCCATCGAGCTGCAGCAAGTGTGGCTGGGCTGGCGCGATCACATTGCCGTGCGCGATGTCAGCGGTCAGTTTGCCCGCGGCTCTTTCACTGCGGTGGTGGGCCCCAACGGGGCAGGCAAATCTACACTGGTCAAAACCTTGGCCGGGCAACTCAGCCCGCTGCGGGGGCATATTCAAACTGCACCAGATCTCTCGGGCAATCTGGGCTGCCTGCCTCAGGCGGCCGAGCTCGACACCAGTGTGCCTGTCAGCACCTTCGATCTGGTGGCCTTGGGCGCCTGGCATCGTTCCGGGGGGTGGCGCGGTCTGAGTTCATCTGACCTGAACGCCGTGGAGGCGGCCCTGCATACCGTGGGTTTGGCGGGGTTTGGTCATCAGCCGGTTGAGACGCTGTCGGGCGGGCAGCGGCAGCGGGCGCTGTTTGCGCGCCTGATGATGCGTGATGCGCAGGTGATTTTGCTGGATGAGCCCTTCGCGGCGGTCGACCGTGCCACCACCGAAGATCTGCTGGCTTTATTGCAGCTGTGGCATGCGGAGGGCCGCACGATCATTGTTGTTCTGCATGATCTCGAAATGGTGCGCAGCCACTTCCCAGATACCTTGCTGCTGGGTGGGCAGGTGGTGGGGTGGGGAGCCACGGATCAGGTGCTGAATGCGGCCAATCTGCATCTGGCCCGCCATCTGTGCGCGGGGAGCATGCCATGATGACCTTATGGCATGTGCTGGTACAGCCATTTATTGATTTTGGCTTTTTGCGCCGGGCGCTGGCGGGTTCCTGGGCCTTGGCGTTCGCGGCCGGCCCTCTAGGGGTTTTTTTGGTGCTGCGCCGTCTCAGCTTGATGGGCGATGCCATGGCCCACGCGATCTTGCCGGGTGTGGCTGTGGGGTTTCTTACCGCTGGGCTGTCCATGACGGCCATGATGGTGGGGGGGCTGATCACCGGGCTGGTGGTGGCGCTGCTGGCAGGGCTGGTGTCTCGCCTGACCCCCTTGCGTGAGGACGCCAGTTTTGCAGCGTTCTATCTGGTGTCCCTGGGGCTTGGAGTTTTGCTGGTCTCGCTCAAGGGCACCAGCCAGGATCTCATGCATGTGCTGTTTGGCACTGTGTTGGGGCTCAGTCAGGCCGCCCTGATTCTTGTCACAGTTGTCAGCAGCATCACGTTGCTGGCGCTGGCAGCCATGTTTCGTGTGCTGGTTACCGAATGCCTGGATCCCTCGTTCTTGCGTGCTGAAGGACACATCGGCGCTTGGGCGCATATGGGGTTTTTGTTGCTGTTGGTGCTTAACCTGGTGGCGGGCTTTCAGGTGCTGGGCACCCTGATGGTGGTGGGCATCATGATGCTGCCGGCCACAGCTGCACGCTTTTGGGTGCGCTCTATCAGTGGCCAGATGATTTTGGCCGCTATGCTGGGGGCCCTGGCTTCTTATGCCGGTTTGTTGTTGTCTTATTACACTGATGTTGCGGCCTCGCCGGCCATTATCCTGGCGGCTGGAGCCGCCTATTTTGTATCCGTGGCATTGGGCCCCCATGGGGGGCTGGTGCAAACACTTCGGCAGGCGCGCGCCCGGCGCGCCCGTTTATTGCAATCACTCAATCAGGTCCATGAAGACACTCATCCCAACAATCCGCTTGTCTAAGCGAGTGTCGCCGCCGGCGGTTTTCTTTACTGCCATCCGCCATGCTGGGCGTTGCCTGGTGTTATGCCTGCTGATGGTCCCTGCGCTTGTCATGGCGCAGACGGTCTCGGCGGAGGCTTCCGGCGGGACGGCGAAACCCCTGCGGGTGGTGGCATCGTTCTCTATTCTGGGCGATATGGTGCAGGTGGTGGGTGGCCCTGATATCCGGCTGGATGTGCTGGTGGGCCCTATGCAGGATGGTCACGGCTTTGAGCCCAGCCCGCGGGATGCACGGGTTCTGGGGGCTGCCCAGGTGTTGGTCATCAATGGGCTGGGTTTTGAAACTTGGCTGCCACGGCTGCAAGAGGCCTCGGGTTTCGCCGGGCTTGAAGTAGTGGCGTCGCAAGGTGTGCATGCACGTATGCTGAACGATGGCCAGGAGCCGGATCCGCATGCCTGGCAGGATTTGCGCAACGGGGTGCAGTATGTGCGCAACATTGCCGCCGGCCTTGCAAAGGCAGATCCTGCCCATGCGTCGGCATATGCGGCGCGGGCGCAAGCGTACGTACAGCAGCTGCAGCAGGAAGATGCCCAGTGGCGCAGCGCCTTGTCTGCAATCCCGCCATCCCAACGGGTGCTGGCCACTTCGCATGATGCCTTTGGGTATCTTGGTGCTGCCTATGACATCCGCATTTTGTCGCTGGTGGGGATCTCAAGCCAGGCAGAACCTTCCGCCAAAGACATGGCTGCCCTGTTGCAGGAGATTCGCACCGGACATGTGCGTGCCCTGTTTCTTGAGCAAGGCAGCATGTCTGCCGCCTTGAAGCAGATTGCCTCCGAAGCAGGGGTGTCGATAGGGGGCACCTTGTATGCCGATACGTTGAGCGCCAAAGGTGGCCAAGCCCCAAGCTATCTCGCCATGTTCCGCTGGAACACACAACAATTGCTGACGGCGTTTTCAGAGCCCGCAAAGTAGTTCAGGGTTTGGTTTTTGGTTTGCGCCGGGCCCTGGGGTGGGCCTGGTCGTAGCTGCTGGCCAGGTGCTGGAAGTCCAGCCGTGTATAGATTTGTGTGGTGGAAATATTGGCGTGGCCCAGCAGTTCTTGCACGGCTCGCAAGTCTTGTGCCGATTGCAGCAGATGGCTGGCAAAGCTGTGCCTGAGGCTGTGCGGATGAACATGCAGGGGCAAACCTACGCGCTGGGCCAGGGTTTGGAGCTGCAACTCGACCACCCGCGGGCTGATGCGCTTGCCACGAACCCCCAAAAACAAAGCAGCCCGCGTGTCGGCGTCCGGGCTGGCCGGCAGCCAGGATGTCCGCACCTGCAGCCAGGCCTGCACGGCATCTATGGCGTGGCGGCCCAGGGGTACGATGCGTGTCTTGTTGCCCTTGCCGCGCACAATCGCCTCGTGTTCGTCCAGCTGGATCCAGCTGTGGGATTCATATCCGGCTTCGCGCAAGGGCTGGCAATCCAGACCCACTAGTTCTGACAGGCGCAGCCCGGCGGAGTACAGCACTTCAAACATGGCCATATCGCGGTGTTCAACCGGTGTGGTGGCGGGTGGCAGGTGACTGCGATCCAGCAATGCCTGTGCCTGATCAACAGACAAGGCCTTGGGCAGGCTGTGAGGGATACGCGGTGCACGCACGCCGGTGACTGGATTGCGGGCCAGGCCGGCCATCGGGGCGCGCCAGGCAAAATACGAGCGCCAGGCCGACAAGGTGCGGGCCAGGCTGCGCGGTTGTTGGCCTTGAGCATGCAATCGGCCCAGGGCCTGGCGAATCTGGTGCTCTTGTAGTGTGTCCAGGGCTTGGCCCGGGAAAATCGCGATCAAGGCATGGAGATCGCGTCGATAGGCGGCGATGGTGTGAGGCGAGTATCGCTGCCCGCCGGCCAGTTCCTGCAGCCATTGCTCGACAGTGGGCGCATCGACATCCGACATCCCGGGGCTCAGGCGACGTCTGGCGCCACCACCGCCAAACGGCCAAGTGCAGCGCCTGCCAGCAAGGCGATCAGTTGCAGGAAGTCGGTGCTCATGTCAGTCGTGAAGCGCTGCGGATCGGCCGAGCCCATGACCAGCAGCCCAACTGGCTGCTCTTGGTTGAGCGCACGCAGTGGCAGTATGGCCAGTGATGCCGGCTCTGTGGCCAGCCAGCCGGCTGCGGCCTGATCTTTGAGCGGGCCGCAGTAGGGCTGTTGCAGCGCCGCGGCCTGCTGGCGGATCTCATCGTTGACATCCTGCGCCAGACCCGTGTCCGTCAAAGCGGGAAGATTCCATACGCGCAGGGCAATTGCGTCGAGATCGAATTGGTCAGTGAGGCTGCGGACGATGTGGGCGGGGATTTGCTGCGCGTCTGGTTCGGCCAGCATGCGGGCGCACCATTGCATGAGCGCCTGGTGGATGCGCTCGTTGCCGCCTGCGTGATGCAGCAACTGCATGAGCCGTTGTTCTTGCTCTTTTACGCGGCCTCGCAGGGTAAGAATCTGGCGCTCGCCCAGCGAAATGGCCCGGGCCTGATGTGGATGTGGCACCGTCAGAGAAGCAAAAACATCGGCATGGTCTTCAAAGAACGCCGGGTTCTGACTGAGATAGTCGGCTACTTCCTGAGCGGTTAAGGCGTCTTGATTCATGTCTGTGTTCCGTTGAAAGTGGCCAGAAGCTGGTCGATGTCGACTTGGCCGTGAAAGACTGTGACTGCCGCGCCGCGCATGTGCAGCGTCTGGCCGTCCCATTCGATGTGCAGTGTTCCGCCACGGGTGTCCACCTGCACAGGGCTATCCAGCAGGCCGCGGCGTATGCCGGCCACTGCCGCGGCACAGGCCCCTGTGCCACAGGCCAGGGTTTCACCGGCACCGCGTTCGTAGACACGCAGGCGTATCTGGTGACGATTGAGGATTTGCATGAAACCGGCATTTACCCGTCGGGCAAAGCGGGGATGGCTTTCGATGGCCGGGCCAATACGGCCAACCGGATAGGTCGCTACATCCTCCACCAGAACCACAGCGTGGGGGTTGGAGATGGCCACCAGCGAGCACCAGACGGGGTCGATGCCCGCACCTGGTTCCAGTTGGTACAGGGTGTCTCCGCCGGCTGCTTGGCTGGGCAGGCCGCTGGCATCAAAGGGCAGATCGGACGGTGCAAAACGGGTGTGTCCCATTTCGACGGACACCTGGCCGTCCTCGGCCTCGTGCAGCACGATCAGGCCTGTGGCGATTTCGGCCTTGAGCGGGTTGCGGCGCGACAGGCCCTGCTGATGCACGAAGCGCACAAAACAGCGGGCGCCGTTGCCGCAGTGTTCAACTTCGCTGCCGTCGGCATTAAAAATCCGGTAGCGAAAATCGGCTTCTGGATCGAGCGGGTTTTCGACCAGCAGGATCTGATCTGCGCCGATGCCAAAATGACGATCGGCCAGCGCCCGGGCTTGTTGGGGGGTGAGATGTATGGCTTGCCGCACGCCGTCGAGTACGACGAAGTCGTTGCCGGCGCCCTGCATTTTGGTGAAGTTCCAGATCATGGTCAGATTATGCGACAAATAGGTGTGGAAATATTTGGGTATCGAAATAATCGCTGGTGGCGGGCTTGTCGCAAGGTGGCTTAGTAAAATCCTGCCTCGCCTTCGGGCCGGGTTTTAAAGCGTCGATGCACCCAGTAATATTGGGCCGGGTCTTTCAGGATTTGTGCTTCGATCAGGCGGTTTAAACGCGCAGTGGCCTCTTCCGGGCTATCGTTGCCTGGAAAGTCCTGTAACGGCGGCTGAACCCATGCCTGGTAGCGGCCCGTCTCGAGATCCAGATGGCTGATGACAGGGATGACGGCAGCATCCCAGTTGAGGGCAATCTGGCTGGCCGATAGCAAAGTGGCGGTGGGAATGCCAAAAAAAGGCACAAATGCCGCACCCTGTCGGCCGAAGTCCATGTCGGGCAGGTAGTACACCGGGACACCTTTGCGCAGCAGGCGAATCAGCCCGCGCACGCCTTCGTGGCGGCCCACCAAATACACCTGGCTGAAACGCGTGCGTCCCTGGCGCACGATTTCATCGACGTCGGCATCACTTTGCCGGGTGTACATCGAGGCAGCCTCTTTGAGAAACAGCTGCAATCGGGTGGCGGTGGCATCCAGAGCCACAAAGTGTGGTGCAAACATCAACACCGGGCGGCCTTGATCCAGCAGCGCTTGCAGGTGATGTTCGCCCCGCAGCTCGATGGTATCCAGGATGCGTTGCTCGCTACCAAACCAGCATAGGCCGCGATCAATAAACGATTGCGCCAGCAAATGGAAATGCCGCTTCTCGATGCGGGTGCGCTCGGCAGGTGTGAGATGAGGAAAACAGCGCGCCAGATTTACCCGCACGATATGCGCGCGGGACCTCAGCAAGCGGGGCACGAGCCAGCCCAGTACGCGGCCCCAACGCAGGCGGGTACGATCCGGGCAGCGGCCAAAGTATCCCAGAACCGCCCGCAACAGAGGTTTCTTATCCATGGGCTTCGTCCGGATAGGGCGGGGCGTCATCCGGACGTTTATAGCGGTTGTAGCTCCAGAGATATTGCTCGGGAAACCGCCGGATGAGTGTCTCCATCGACTGGTTGATCAGCAAGGTGAGTGCCTCTGGCGTGTCGGGCAGGGGCTCGGGCAGACGCAGATAGTGGATGCGCCAGCCCTTGCCGTGGGGCAGGCGCTGGCCTGCCGTCAGGATAACCGCCACCTTGGTTTGCAGTGCCAGCCGGGCGGCCAAGGTCATCGTCAGGGCGTAGTCGCCAAAAAACGGCAGCCACACGCCATCGCCTTCGCGTGGCACCTGATCGGGCAGCATGCCCACCGACTCGCCGCGCCGCAGTGCGCGCACAAACTCCCGTATCCCCTGGCGGCTGGCGGGCACGGCCCGCAGATTGTGCATGTCTCGAGCCGATTCGACGATGGGATCCAGGAGTTGGCTGCGCGAAGGGCGAAACATCACAGTCAGCGGGCCGTACGTGGCGCCGTAGCGGGCCGTCATCTCGAAGCAACCCAGGTGCGGGGTCAGATGCAGCACGCCGCGACCTGCAGCCATCGCCTCCCGGATGATATGTGCGTCATCGCAGTGGGTGATGGCCATGCATTGTTGGGTACGCCACCAGATTTTCGGCATTTCGAAGATCATCGCACCGGATTGCGCGGCCGCTTGCCGAAAAAACGCCGGTGAGTGGTACCCGGCCCGCCGTGCATTAGCCTGCAGCCGACGTCGGTAGCGCCCGGGAAACGCGTAGACAATGACACCCACCACACGCCCGATGGCCTGCAGCCAGGAGAGCGGCAAAATAGCAAGAGAACGAACCAGAAACAGCAACATATGGATGTGAAATATCCCTGTCGGGCAGGGTGCTTTGTGCGAATGAAAGCTATTTTCGCTTAAAATCAATCTGATCGCTGAGTTAACCGACAACTTGCGGAGCGATCCCCACGCCGTTTGCGGTGTGGTTTTACCCGCTAAAGCGTCGCGCCCCGATATCAGAGGTGCAACGCGTTCCGTTCAACCTTGCACCGGTCGGTCCGGTGTTCATACAGGACGTATCGCTGTGGCAAACAACGATTTTCTCTTTACTTCCGAGTCCGTCTCCGAAGGTCATCCCGACAAAGTCGCCGATCAAATCTCCGACGCCATCCTCGACGCATTGCTCGAGCAAGATCCAAACTCCCGCGTCGCTGCAGAAACCCTTTGCAATACCGGCTTGGTGGTATTGGCCGGCGAAATCACTTCGCGCGCCAATATCGATTACATCCAGGTGGCACGCGATACCATCCGGCGCATCGGCTACGACAACACCGAGTACGGTATCGACTACAAAGGTTGCGCTGTGCTGGTGGCCTACGACAAGCAGTCGCCCGATATCGCCCAGGGGGTTGATCGCTCCCCCGAAGAAATCCTCAACCAGGGTGCCGGCGACCAAGGCCTGATGTTTGGCTATGCCTGCGACGAAACCCCCGACCTCATGCCGGCTCCCATCTGGTATGCGCACCGCATCGTGCAGCGCCAGGCCGAGTTGCGCAAAGACGGCCGCCTGCCCTGGCTGCGCCCCGATGCCAAATCCCAGGTCACTTTCCGCTATCTGGATGGCAAGCCGGCCGAGGTCGATACCGTGGTGCTGTCTACGCAGCATCATCCCGACATTTCCCAGGCAGACATCCGCGATGCCGCCATCGAACACATCATCCGTCCGGTGTTTGCAGACGGCCTGCTCACGGACAAAACCAAATTCCTGATCAATCCTACGGGCAAATTCGTGATTGGCGGCCCGCAAGGCGATTGCGGCCTCACCGGCCGCAAGATCATCGTTGATACTTACGGTGGTGCTTGCCCGCACGGCGGTGGTGCGTTCTCCGGCAAAGATCCCTCCAAGGTCGACCGCTCGGCCGCCTATGCCGCGCGCTATGTGGCCAAAAACATCGTGGCTGCGGGCCTGGCGCGTCAGTGCCAGGTGCAGGTCAGCTACGCCATCGGTGTGGCCGAACCCATCAATATCACTGTGTACACCGAAGGCACGGGCGTCATCCCCGACGACCAGATCGCCCGTCTGGTGCGCGAGCACTTCGATCTGCGCCCCAAGGGCATCATCAATATGCTCGATCTGCTGCGTCCCATCTACGCAAAATCAGCCGCCTATGGCCACTTTGGCCGCAGCGAGCCCGAGTTCAGCTGGGAGGCTACCGACAAGGTGCAAACGCTTAAGGCCGCTGCCTAAGTTGGGTTTTGCCGTACAACGGGTGGAGGCTTTTTGCCTCCACCCTTTTCAGTAATATTGGGTTTTCAATGCGTTATCTTCTTGCGATCATTCTGCCGCCAGTGGCCGTTCTGCTTTGCGGCAAGCCGGTGCAATTTCTCCTGAACATTCTTCTGACGTGTCTGTTTTGGATTCCCGGCGTGATTCATGCCATTTTGGTTGTCAACAGCCATTTGGCAGACCAGCGTACCGCGCGCCTGGAAAAAGCGATCCGCGAAAGCAAGGCAGGCAGCTAAGCCAATATGGCCTGAAGTTTTTCCAGGCTGTATCGGCAAGGTTATCCTGTCGGTATAATCACCACTTTCTCCTGAGGGGCGCTGCACCGGCCCGCCAGCCGACAGGCTGATATCGCGGGCCGCCAGGCTCAGGAACCTTCATTACAAACGGCGTCCATCGTTGCCCTGCGCGGGCAAGGGTGGGCGGTTCTGCCTCTCGGTTTGCGCAGGCTTAGGACAACCATGAGCACTGCACAAGACTACGTTATTGCCGACATCGCACTGGCCGATTGGGGCCGCCGCGAACTTTCCATTGCCGAAACCGAAATGCCGGGCCTGATGGCCACGCGCGAGGAATTCGCCGCATCTCAGCCGCTTAAGGGTGCGCGCATTGCAGGCAGCCTGCACATGACGATCCAGACGGCTGTCCTGATCGAAACCCTGAAGGCACTGGGGGCGGAAGTCCGCTGGGCGTCGTGCAATATTTTTTCTACCCAGGATCACGCGGCCGCTGCCATCGCCGCCGGCGGTACGCCCGTGTTTGCCGTCAAGGGAGAATCCCTCGAAGACTACTGGCAATACACGCACCGTATTTTTGATTGGCCCGGCGAGCAAGCCAACATGATTTTGGATGACGGCGGCGACGCCACGTTGCTGCTGCACCTGGGGGCACGGGCCGAGTCTGACGCCTCAGTAATTGCCAGCCCCGAGAACGAAGAAGAACGTGTGCTGTTTGCGGCCATCAAGGCCCGCCTGGCACAAGACGCCACCTGGTATTCCACCCGTCTGGCGCAGATTCAGGGCGTTACCGAAGAAACCACCACCGGCGTGCACCGTCTCTATCAGATGTCGCAACGTGGCGAGCTCAAGATCCCCGCCATCAACGTCAATGATTCCGTCACCAAGTCCAAGTTCGACAATCTATACGGTTGCCGCGAATCCCTGGTGGATGGCATCAAGCGCGCCACCGATGTGATGGTCGCAGGCAAGGTTGCCATCGTGTGTGGTTTTGGCGATGTGGGCAAGGGCTGCGCCCAGGCACTGGCTGCCTTGCGAGCCCAGGTATGGGTTACCGAGGTAGACCCTATCTGCGCGCTGCAGGCCTCCATGGAAGGCTATCGTGTGGTGGATCTCAACCATCCGGATGTGGTCGAGCAAGCGGATATTTTTGTAACCGCCACCGGCAACTATCACGTTATCGACCGCGAGCACCTGTATCGCATGAAAGACCAGGCCATTGTGTGCAATATTGGTCACTTCGACAGCGAAATCAATGTGGCGTCGGTAGAAGACCTGCCCTGGGAAGAGATCAAGCCCCAGGTGGACCACATCATTTTCCCGGACGGCAAGCGGGTTATCCTGCTGGCCAAGGGGCGTCTGGTCAACCTGGGCTGCGCCACGGGGCATCCTTCGTTTGTGATGTCAGCCTCGTTTACCAACCAGACCATTGCCCAGATCGAGCTCTTCACCCGTGGCGATCACTACGCCACTGGTCAAGTGTATGTGCTGCCCAAGCATCTTGATGAAAAGGTGGCCCGTCTGCACCTCAAGAAACTCGGTGTGCATCTCAGCACCCTGTCGCAAAAACAGGCCGACTACATCAGCGTGCCTGTCCAGGGTCCCTTCAAGCCGGATCATTACCGCTACTAACCCTTTGTTTGTCCAAGGAGATCTCTTATGTTTATGCTCTTGCTCGTCTGGATCTTGAATGCCGTGGCGTTGCTGGTCGTGGCGTATTTGCTGCCGGGGATCTCCGTGGCATCCTTTGGGTCGGCCCTGATTGCTGCACTGGTGCTGGGCTTGCTCAATACCTTGGTCAAGCCCTTGCTGGTGCTGCTGACCTTGCCTCTTACGGTGGTCACGCTGGGCCTGTTTCTGCTGGTGCTCAATGCACTGGTTTTCTGGTGGGCCGGTTCCATCCTCAAGGGGTTTCAGGTAGACGGCTTTTGGTGGGCCGTGATCGGCGCCATTGTGTATAGCCTGGTCTCGGGCCTGTTGGCAGGTTTGCTGCTGCACTAAGCATTTTCAAAAATTTATGCCACTTCTCTCCAATCCGCAGGCGGCGCAGGTCAGCCTCGAATACTTCCCCCCGCGGGATATTGCCGCCCAAGAGCGTCTGGTGCGCTCGGCCAAGCGGCTGGCAGCGCTTAACCCGTCGTACGTCAGTGTCACTTTCGGGGCGGGAGGGTCTACCCGCACGGGCACGGTGGATACCGTACAGATGCTCAGCAACCTGGGCTGTGATGTTGCGCCGCACCTGTCGTGCATCGGCGCCTCACGCGATGATCTGCATGCCATCCTCAATGACTATCGCTCCCGCGGGATTCGTCGTCTAGTGGCCCTGCGCGGTGATCTCCCCTCTGGCATGGGTGGAGACACCGGTGATCTGCACTATGCCAGCGAGCTGGTGCAGTTTGTGCGCCAGCACCATGGTGATGCGTTTCACATCGAGGTCGCAGCATATCCCGAGATGCACCCGCAGGCAGAAAGCGCCACACGTGACCTCCAGCATTTTGTAGACAAAGTGCAGGCGGGCGCCGATAGCGCCATTACCCAGTATTTTTTCAATCCTGACGCGTATTTCGCTTTTGTTGATCAGGCCCGGGCCAAAGGGGTGTCGATCCCCATCACCCCCGGCATCATGCCGATCACCAACTACACGCAGCTGGCACGGTTTTCATCCATGTGCGGTGCAGAAATCCCGCGATGGATCCGTTTGCGCCTGCAGGACTTTGGCGATGACAAGGCCTCAATCCGGGCCTTTGGCATCGACGTTATCACTGATTTGTGCGCTCGTTTGCTGCAAAACGGTGCACCTGGTCTGCACTTTTATACGCTGAACCATGCCGATGCCGTGGTGCAGATCTGCGATAACCTCGGGGTGCCGGCCTGATGGTTAGAGGTTGGGTGCCGCTAGCGCCCAACCCTTGTCGGTCAGGATGCCGTCCAGGTGCTCGTCATGCGCCGCCGGCTGGTAGGTTTCGGCGCTAAGATCACCGCACGCCCAGGCGACGCCCAGGGCTGCACGGGGGCGATGGCCGGCTGCACCAAGCGCGGCCAGGGTGCGGTCGTAGTAGCCGCCACCGTAGCCAAGGCGGTCACCCTGCCGTGTGAACCCCAGTGTGGGTACCAGCATCACATCCGGTGGGGGGGCCTCAGGGCCCTGAGGCTCGAGGATGCCGTAGGCGCCCGCTTGCATCGGGGTGTCGGGCGTCCAGAGGCGAAACGCCAGCGCTTGCCCCGGGGCAGTCACCACAGGCAGAGAAAGTGTCAGGGAGTCGTCCTGTGCCCATTGCCGCAGCAGGGGCTGCAAGGCGGGCTCGTCGGCCATCGACCAAAACGCGGCAATATGGCGTACGTCCGGCATGCCGGCATTTTTTAAGGACGTGCGCTGGCTGGCCAGCCAGGTAAACAGGCGGCCGCGGATCAGCAGGGCACCGCGGTCTTTGTCGGCTGCCGGCTGTGCGCTGCGTTTCTGTTTGAGTCGCGCCCGGAGGGCGACTGCGTTATCCTGTGCGTTCTGATTCATAAGCAGTATGTTGTGCGGGGTGGGCTAGATGAGCTTGGACATTCTAAGGGATACGCAAGCCAGGCGGCAGGATGTTGGTTTCAGTACCAGTGTACGGCCCGGTGTATCTGCGTCGGGGCGCAGGATGATGGGGTGGGGGTTGGCCGCCGTGTTTGGCCTTAGCGGTTGTGCGGCGGCTCGTGCCCCGGTGCAGCAGCAGGTTGATCAAACACCGCAGGTGGCTGCCTTAAATCCGCAACCGGCACAAACCGTGCACAACGCAGCCAAGATTGCTCCCCCGGCCGTCTCGCCGTGGGTGGCACCAGTGGTGCCGGCAACTGCGCGTCAGGCCGTCGAAGACGCCTACGATGCGGTAAAAAAACGCCGCTGGTCTGATCTCGATCGCCTGGCACCATTGGCCCAGGCAGATCCTGTCCTGGGCCAGTATCCGCGTTATTGGGCACTTCAGCACCGCTTGCAGGATCGCACCCTGCCAGTACCCAACGATGCCGTGCGGCAGTTTTTGCACGATAACCCTGATGCCTATCTCAACGAGCGCATCCGCTCCAACTGGATCCTGGCTTCTGTGCGGGCTGAAGACTACACCGGTGCCCTGCGCATCCAGCCGCCCCCCGATCCCTGGTCTTCCGTGCAATGTGCGTTGCTGATGGCACAGCACATGACCGGCAAGCCGGCCCATGCCGCGGCGGTGCTCGATACCTTCAAGCCCAATTCAGATTGCTGGTCCATGCTGGATCAGGTGGCTGCGGATCACGTGCTCAGCCGCAAAGAGCTTAACGGGATGTTGCGAGACACCCTCGAAATCGGCCGTGCCTCTGATATCACCCGATTGGCCTCTGTGGTGTTTGATGATGCGGCGATGGTTCAGTTTGCGGTGCTCATGAAAGATCCGCAAAAATGGCTGTCCGGGCGTCAGAAGCCAAAGCCCGGCGCGGAAACCGAGCTTTTCACCATTGCCCTGTCGCGCCTGGCGCGAAGCGACGACCGCATTCAAGCGGCACAGCGCATCCAGGATCAATGGGCCCATGCGGTGCCCAAGGCTGATATGCAATGGGTGTGGGGCCAGTTTGGGCTGGTGGCCGCGCTTAATGTCGAGCCAGACGCCGCCCGCTGGTACCGGAAGTCGGGCTTTGTACCCATGACGGATTACAACCATGCCTGGCAGGTACGTGCCGAGCTGCGCGCTTCACCCATTCAATGGGATCGCGTGGCGGCCGCCATTCGCAAGATGGGTAGCGCCCAGGCAGCCGAGCCTGTGTGGCGCTACTGGTATGGCCGCGCCCTCGCGGCCCAGGGCAACCGTCAGGCAGCCCAGCAATATTTTCAGTCCATCACGGACGATCTTGGCTTTTATGGTCAACTGGCCAACGAAGAGCTTGGCCATACCCCCCAGTTGCCACCGCAGCCTGCACCGCTGGACAGCGGCTGGGTGGCCCAGGCGCAGGCCAACCCGGGTTTACAGCGGGCCGTGGCCCTGTTTGATCTCGGCTGGCGCCGGGAGGCTGTTCCCGAATGGAACTTCGCGCTGAGGGGGATGAGTGATCCTCAGTTGCGCGGTGCGGCAGAATTTGCCCGCTCAGAACAAATCTACGACCGCGTGGTCAACACCTCGCTGCAAACCCGGCAGGTGCACGATTTCAGTCAGCGCTTTATCGCCCCCTTCGAGGGCCGTGTTGCCGAAAAAGCCCGCGAGATCAATCTCGACCCCGCCTGGGTGTATGGGCTGATCCGGCAAGAGTCCCGCTTTATCACGGATGCCCGATCGCACGTGGGTGCATCGGGCCTGATGCAATTGATGCCGGCCACGGCACGGTATGTGGCACGCAAAATCGGCCTCAAGGATTTCAGCCTCAGCCAGGTCAATGATTTTGACACCAACACGGTATTGGGCACCCGCTACATGGATATGGTGTTGCAGCGCCTGGGGGGCTCCGAGCTTCTGGCCACTGCTGGGTATAACGCTGGTCCGGGGCGCCCCAAACGCTGGAAATCCCAGCTGCAAGCGCCGGTCGAAGGCGCCATCTTTGCTGAAACCATCCCGTTTACCGAAACCCGCCTGTACGTCAAAAACGTGATGTCCAATTCGGTTTGGTATGCCATGCTGTTTTCCGGCAAACCAGCTTCTCTCAAGGCCCGCCTGGGGACAGTCAGCCCGCTGGACGGCACTCAAACCGCTCGGCCGTGATGCAACCCAGGCCCATCGGCCCATCCACTGCCTCTGATCCCGTCGTCGACGGGCTTGAGGTGTACATCGTTGGTGGCGCCGTGCGAGACGACCTGCTGGGTTTGCCTGCGGGCGACCGTGATTGGGTGGTGGTGGGTGCCAGCCCCGAAGCCCTCGCGGCGCGCGGGTTTACTCCGGTGGGTGGCGATTTCCCCGTGTTTTTGCATCCACGTACCCACGAAGAATACGCATTGGCCAGAACCGAGCGCAAATCCGGGCGTGGTTATCATGGTTTTGTGTTTCACGCCGGCCTGGATGTCACGCTTGAAGAAGACCTTCAGCGTCGGGATCTTACCGTCAATGCAATTGCCCGGGCGCCCGACGGCCGCTTGATCGATCCCTTGAACGGCGCCGATGACATTGCCCATCGGGTGTTGCGCCATGTCGGCCCCGCCTTCGTCGAAGACCCAGTGCGGCTCTTGCGGCTGGCACGTTTTTCAGCCCGTTTTCATGATTTTTCCATTGCCCCCGAAACCCTGGCGCTCTGTGATCAGCTGGTGCAGGCGGGTGAGGTGGATGCGCTGGTGCCTGAACGCGTCTGGCAGGAGTTTGCCAAGGGGCTGGTTACACAACACCCACAACGGATGTTTGCGGTACTGGAACGGTGCGGGGCATTGCCACGGGTGGCGCCCGGCTTGGTCTGGAGCCCTCTGGTGGCGGATGCTCTGGCCCGCGCCGCAGCGTGCAGCCTGGATCTGGCCCAGCGCTATGCGGTCTTGTGCTGCCGCTCTGGTTCAGACCTGCACGCCCAACTGCGAGTGCCTACTGCCTGTCGAGACCTTGCGCGCCTGCTGCCAGGCTTGCTGGCAGGTTTGCAGCCCCTTCTGGGGACGGATCCCGATCCGGCCGCCTGCCTGGATGTGCTGGAGGCCTGCGATGCCCTAAGGCGCCCTGAGCGCTGCCTGCAACTGCTGGAAATTGCAGCCTGCCTCGATCCCGCCGTTGACGCGGCTGCCTGGCAGCAGCGCTTGCAGGCTGTGCGCCAGATTGATGCCGGGGCGGTTGCCCGTGCTGCCGGCGGTGATCCCGTCCGGATCCGGACGGATCTACGTGCTGCCCGTATCCAGGCCCTGGCAAAGCGTCCTTTGGCGCCCTGATTCATTCAAAATAATATGGTTGACGATCTTTATCCGGCAGCAGGTGCCGGTCAGTGCGTGCTGGTGTTTGATTCCGGAATCGGTGGGCTGACGGTTTTGCGCGAGGCCCGTCTGTTAATGCCTGAGCGTACGTTTGTCTATGTGGCGGATGATGCCGCGTTTCCATACGGCAACTGGGCCGAGGATGCATTGCAGGATCATGTGCTGCAGCTGATTGGCGCCTTGCTCGCCCAGTGGCGGCCTGCTTTGTGCCTGATTGCCTGCAATACTGCATTTACCGTGGCCGGTGCAGCCTTGAGAGCCCGCTATCCCGAGACCCGTTTTGTGGGTACTGTCCCCGCCATCAAACCTGCAGCCGAGCGCACCCGCTCGGGGCTGGTATCCGTGCTGGCCACTCCGGGTACCGTGCAGCGGGATTACACCCGCGGATTGATCCGTTCATTTGCCTCGCAGTGTCAAGTTAGGCTGGTGGGCTCTACCCGTCTGGCCCGGGCAGCCGAGGCCTATGTGCGCGGACAACCTGTGGATGATGAGCAAATTGCGGCGGAGATTGCGCCGTGCTTTGTCCGTGATGCAGATCGGCAAACGGATATTGTGGTGTTGGGATGTACTCATTATCCGTTTCTGGCCAATGTCTTTCGGCGCCTGGCACCCTGGCCGGTGGATTGGCTGGATCCTGCTGAAGCCATTGCCAGACAGGCACGCAGCCTATTGTCTTGCCCGGCGGATGCAGAGCATTCATCGGCACCCGACATTGCCCTGTTGACTGCCGGCCTGCCTGATTTTGCGACGCGCCGCTTGTTTAATAGCTTTGGCCTGACGGTTGGTGCGCAGACGCCGCAGTCACAGCCGGTCGCGCCGGTCGCCGCGCAAGAAGCCCGGTAGCGGGCTGTCCAGCCCACGCCCTACCGCCAGCACTTTGAACAACTCACCCATTTCGGCTTCTGACACCAGTGTGTTGATGGCCGTGTGCTGCCGGGCGCGATCAGCAGGGGCATGTGCCGGTGTGCCGATAAGTTCGATCAGGCCGCAGTTCATCAGAAAGCGCGCCTGCGAGGTATAGCCCAACACGTCCAGCCCGCCTGCCAGGGCGGCGTCCGCCATCGCGGTGAAGTCGATGTGTGCGGTGATGTCCTGCAAACCGGGAAGAACCAGTGGCTGGTCGTGTGCGTGATGGCGAAAATGGCACATCAGGGTGCCCTGCAGTCGCTGGGGGTGGTAGTACTCGGCTTGTGGAAAGCCATAATCAATAAGGATGGCAGCGCCGCATCGCAGCCAGGTGCCCATCTGGCGTATCCAGGCCTCGGCCTGTCCGTTGATTTCCGACTGATAACCAGGCAAAACCGGCATCCGTGCGGCTACAGTGGTGCGCAGGTGGTCATCTGCCGGCCGCGTGGCCCAGGCAAACGGGCTGGCCGTGTTGGCCTGCGGGGCAGCCATCACACCCAGGGTTTCCAATTGGCCGGTGTCTGTCCAGCGAAACACGGATACCGGCATGGCATCCAATACCTCGTTGGCCAGCACGCAACCGGCAAATGCATCGGGCAACTGATCCAGCCAATGCACCTGACCAGCCCAGGGGGCCAGCCGCTGTTGCTGGCGCGCCCGAAGATCGGCCGAGAGCTCGATGATCTGATAGCGTACCGTTAAGCCGCGTGCCTGTAAGGCAGGCAGCAACGCGGCTGCCAACGCACCGGAGCCCGCGCCGAACTCTAGTACGTCAAGGCTGTGGCTGGCCTGCAGCACCCAGGCCACTTGGCTGGCCAGCGCCTGGCCAAACAGCGGGCTGATTTCCGGTGCAGTGGTGAAATCACCCCCGGTGTGCAGCTTGGTACTGCCGGCGCTGTAGTAGCCCAGCCCCGGCTCGTACAGCGCGGCCTGCATCCAGGCCTCAAATGGCAGATAGCCGCCTGCTGCCTGTATTTTCTCAAGCAGCATGGCCTGCACCCGCAGGCTGTGGTCGTGGGCGGCGGGGTCTGGGGCAGGCAAGCCCGTGGGCATCTGGACGGGAGGCAGTTCATTCATAGGCGCAAAGCATAGCAAAATGAGCAGGGCAAAAGAAAAGGCCTGAGTGCAGTGAGGTACTGGACTCAGGCCTTGCTGTATCAGCAGCGGGCTTTAGCAGGCAAACAGCCTGGCCTTAGGCAAAACGTGGGCGGCTGCTGGGCCGTGTGGTTTGCTCTTGGCGTGCCTGGCGTTTAAAGCCGGCCTTGGCGCCCACTTTGTCGCCGCGCGGGCCACGGCTGGCGTGATCCGCATGGCCTTCTGCACGACGCGGTGCGTACTCAGGGCGGCTGTCTGCGCGCCGGGGAGCGTGCTCGGGACGGCTGTCTGGGCGGCGTGTTGCGTACTCGGGACGGCTGTCGCTGCGGCGTGCGGCGTACTCAGGGCGGCTGTCGCTACGGTGTGCATGTGGTGCACGTGCGGATGATTCGTCGGCTGCCCAGCTGGGTGCGCCTGCGTGACGTGCACGGGGTGCGCGGGCCGGACGCGTGTCGTTGTCGGTTGGCGCGGCATCACGATGCCAGGGCTTGGTGCTTGGGCGACCACCTGGTTTGCCTTGATAACCACCCGGTTTGCCGGCATGGGCGCCTGGTTTGCCCTGGTAGCCACCTGGCTTGCCATGATGCGGGCGACCTTTACCATTGGCGGGGCGGTCTTTCCAGGTAGGCCGTACGGCCTGCTTGGGTTCCAGGCCCGGAATGGTGGACGTAGGAATCGACTGGCCGATGAATTGTTCGATGCGGCGTACTTTATGACGCTCGGAGGACACGGCCAGGGTGATGGCTTCGCCATGACGTCCAGCACGGCCGGTACGGCCAATGCGGTGGACGTAGTCTTCGGCCTGCATGGGCAGATCGTAGTTGACTGCGTGAGTGATGGTCTGGACGTCGATGCCACGGGCGGCGACGTCAGTGGCCACCAGTACGCGGACACGGCCGTTTTGCATCATCCCCAGGGTGCGGGTGCGCTGGCGCTGGTTCATGTCGCCATGCAAGGCTGCAGCCGCGAAACCTTCGCCGGAGAGGTGATCGGCCAGATCGTCGGCGCCGCGTTTGGTAGCGGTAAACACGATGGCCTGATCCAGCGAAGTATCGCGCAGCAGGTGGTCCAGCAAACGCAGCTTGTGGGCACGATCGTCGGCGTACAGCAAATGCTGCGTGATGTTGGTGTGTTGTTGTTGGGGTGCCGAGATCTCGATGCGCTGGGGCTCGTGCATCAGATTGGCAGCCAGGTGCGCCACCGTGCCGTCTAACGTGGCTGAGAACAGCAGGGTCTGGCGGTCGTTGGGCGTGGCGGCCACAATGGTTTCGATGTCTTCGATGAAGCCCATGTCCAGCATGCGGTCGGCTTCGTCCAGCACCAATGTCTGAACAGTAGACAGATTGACCCGTCGTGCCTGCAGGTGATCGATTAGGCGGCCCGGTGTGGCCACCAGCACGTCGACGCGTCGCGACAGCGATTTGATCTGTGCGCCATAAGGCATGCCGCCCACAACGGTGGCGATACGCAGGCCGTCCAGATTTTTGGCGTAGCCTCGGGCGGCGTCAGCCACCTGCATGGCGAGTTCTCGGGTAGGGGCCAGCACCAGCACCTGCACGCCACGGCCACCGGCCGTGCTGCGATGGCTGAGGTGCTCGAGGGCGGGCAACATGAAGGCGGCGGTTTTGCCGCTACCGGTTTGAGAGGACACCATCAAATCGTGGCCACTCAGTGCCTGCGGGATTGCCGCGGCTTGTACGGAGGTGGGGGTGTCGATGCCCTGTTCGCTTAAGGCGGACACGAGCTTGGGGCCAAGCCCCAGAGAGTCAAAAGACATGGTTTCCTTGTGCCCGCCAATGCGGGCATGGAGCGCCGGGCGTGAAAGTGCCGGCTGCCGGGTTGTTGCAGCGGATGTCTGCCGCGCAAGAGTCAGTCGCATGTGCCGACCGAATCAACCCTAAAGAAAACCAAGGTCAGGAGGTCAGAAAACAAGCAATCCGCTACTATAGCATAAGTATTTACCCTGACGTGGGGTATATGCCGTCCGGAATCACAATTCGAGGGTCAAATTTGCTGCATTGTGTGGCAAAGAAACTACGAACATTGCGCACTCGGGGGTCTCCGGTCAGGCGCCTGAGGGCCAGATCCTGATACGCCTGCATATCGGCCAGGCGTGCCACAAGGATGAAATCGGGGCCGCTGCTGACGCGATAGCACTGCTGAATGGCGGGATCCTGAATCAGGTGGGCTTCGACGGCATCCAGTTGGGAGGCTGCCTGAGCATCCAGTGAGACCTCGATGATGACGGTGATGGGACTGCCCAACCGGGTGGCATCCAGCAGCGCGGTTTCGCGCACAATCAGCCCGGATTGCCTGAGCTTGCGTACGCGCCGCAAGCATGTGGGGGCAGATGCGTGCACCCGGGCGGCCAGTTGCAGGTTGCTGAGGGAAGAATCCTGCTGCAGCTGATCCAGAATGCGGCGATCAAGATCGTCCAGCGTGTATGGAAGGGTGCCGGGTGTCATGGCCTGGGTAGAAGATTCCGCGGATGGTTGTGGTTCATTTGAGCCAGAGTAGTAAATATCTGGTAGGTATGAAATTAAATTTCATATTAATTGGTAATTGAAATATTATTTCATAATCAAGAAAAAATAGAAATCAAATTTCTTTGTGGGCGGGACACAATAGCGAAAACCTTCAGGTTCGGCTCTGTGATTCCCGGGCCGCGCCTTACCACTGACAGGAGTGTTGCCATGTGCGGCATCGTCGGCGCAGTTGCGCGTCATAACATTGTTCCCGTTTTGCTCGAGGGCCTGCGACGGCTTGAATACCGTGGCTACGATTCCTGCGGGGTGGCAGTGCACACCGGCACAGGCCTGCAGCGGGTGCGCAGCACCCAGCGCGTGGCCGAGCTCGTCGCCCAGGCCAGGCAGGATCGTGTGGAGGGCCTCACCGGCATTGCCCATACCCGCTGGGCCACGCATGGGGCACCGCTGACGCACAACGCTCATCCGCATTTTTCAGGCCCCGAAAACGGTGCCCCTCGTGTGGCGCTGGTGCATAACGGCATCATCGAGAACCACGACGCCCTGCGCACTGAGCTTCAGGCGGCCGGCTATGTGTTTCACAGCCAGACGGATACCGAGGTGATTGCGCATCTGGTAGACCACCTGTACGACGGCGATCTGCTGGCGGCTGTTCAGCAAGCCACCCGCCGGCTGGAAGGTGCTTACGCCATTGCGGTGTTTTGTGCCGAAGAACCTCACCGTGTGGTGGGTGCGCGCCAGGGCTCGCCGCTGGTGGTGGGCTGCAGCGATCAGGGCAACTATCTGGCTTCGGATGCCCTGGCGTTGGCCGGTACCACCGACCAGATCATCTATCTCGAAGACGGTGATGTCGTGGATCTGCAGCTGTCGCGCGTGTGGGTGACCAACGCGCAGGGCCAGGCCGTGGAGCGTGCGGTGCACACGGTGCAGGCGCATACGGGCGAGGCCGAACTTGGCCCTTATCGTCATTTCATGCAGAAAGAGATTTTCGAGCAGCCCCGTGCGGTGGGCGATACCCTGCAGGATATCGACGCCATCATGCCCGAGCTCTTTGGGGATGGCGCGCATGCCGTGTTTAAAGACATCGACCGTGTGCTGATTTTGGCCTGCGGCACCAGCTACTATGCAGGCCTGACGGCACGCTACTGGATTGAATCCGTGGCAGGCATCCCGGTGAATGTTGAAATCGCCAGCGAATACCGCTATCGCACCAGTGTGCCCAACCCGCGCACCCTGGTTGTCACCATCTCGCAATCGGGTGAAACCGCCGATACCCTGGCGGCCCTGAAACACGCGCGCAGCCTGGGTATGGCGCATACCCTCACCATTTGCAACGTGGCCTCCAGTGCGATGGTGCGCGAGTGCAAGTTGGCGTTTATCACCCGCGCGGGTGTCGAGATCGGCGTCGCCTCCACCAAGGCCTTTACCACCCAGTTAACCGCGCTTTATCTGCTTACCCTGACACTGGCCCAGGCCAAAGGCCACCTGGCAGAAGACGCCGAGCGCGACGCCCTGAAAGCCTTGCGCCACCTACCGGCCGCCATCTCTGCCGTGCTGGCGCTGGAGCCCCAGATCATCGCCTGGGCCGAGCGCTTTGCCAGCAAAGAAAACGCTTTGTTTCTGGGCCGTGGCATGCATTACCCGATTGCCCTCGAAGGCGCGCTGAAGCTGAAGGAAATCAGCTACATCCATGCAGAGGCTTATCCCGCGGGTGAGCTCAAGCATGGCCCGCTGGCTCTGGTAACCGATGCCATGCCTGTGGTGACAGTGGCGCCGCACGACGAGTTGCTGGAAAAACTGAAATCCAATATGCAGGAAGTGCGGGCACGAGGCGGCGAACTCTATGTGTTTGCGGATGCCGACACGCAGATTGTCGGCACCACCGGCATGCATGTCATCCGCATGCCAGAGCACTATGGGCGCTTGTCTCCCATTTTGCACACCGTGCCCTTGCAACTGCTGGCCTATCACACGGCATGCGCCCGGGGTACGGACGTAGACAAGCCGCGTAACCTGGCCAAGAGCGTGACGGTGGAGTGATTGAAACTGGTGTGCTGGGCGGGGCAGCGCTTTTGGGCTGATGTCAGGCCGAGCCTGGCTTGAAATCCCCCCGGTACCGCCACAGCAGTACCAGGCACACACCTGCCGGCACCATCAGGGTGGCATAGGCAAAGCCATAGCTGCCCGATAACGACGCAATCCAGCCAAAGATGGGCGGCCCCACCACCACACCCAGGAATGTCATGGCCAAGGTGCCGCCGGTGGCCATGCTGGCCATGCCGTCGGGTGCCTGGCGGGCCACCTCGGCCAGATAAATGCCGTTCCAGCCAATGGCGCTGCCGCCAAACAGACATAGCACCAGGATCAGCACCCAGCGGGTATCGAGCAGATGCAAGAACGGGGTGGCCAGCGCACACAGGGCAACCAGGGCTGCCAGCCCGGCCAGGGTGCTGACAGGGCCCAGATAGTGGTCAGAGACATAGCCCCATAGCAGGCGGCCGCCCACACCGGCAGCCTGGGAGACGGCCAAAATCACGCCGGCAGCCACCAGATCCATGGCCAGATCATGGTGCAGGAACGTGACCATATAAGAGGTGAGTGACAGCTGGGTGATGGAAAACAAAAAGGACACCCCGGCCAGCACTGCCAGGCTGCGTTGGCTGAACACCAAGCGAAGTGGCCCTGCCAGGCCTTGTCCTGCCGACAGCTTCTGCTTAGGGTTTTGGTCGGCATCCAGGGATTTTCTCAGGGGCTGAACCGCCAATGCGCAGGCAGCATTGGCTGCGGCCACCACCCCAAAGGCAGCCTGCCATCCCAGCCACTGCGCCAGACTGGGCACGATCAGACCTGCCAGCACACCCCCCAGGGGGACACCGGTTTGCTTGATCGAAAACACGAATGACATGCGATCGGGCGGGGTGGTGCGGGCCAGCAGATGAGAGCTGGCCGGTGTGATGGGGCCGTATCCCAAGCCGATCAGTATGGCGCCCAGTGCCATCAGGGGCACGGAGGCCAGCGTGGAGAGCAGCAGCCCAAGTGCACACAGGATCAGCCCTGCCTGGCTGGCACGGATCGCCCCATAGCGGCGAGTGGCTGATCCGGACAGCAAGCTGGCTGCCATGGCGCCCATATAGGCCAGTGCCACATACACCCCGACATAAGCAGTTGGTACATCCAGTACGGCTGCAATGGCAGGGGCAATGGCGGGCAATGTCAGCAGGCTCATCGCCACCAGTGACTGAATCGTCACGGTGGCGGTAAGTGTAATGGCAGAAGAAGCTGTGTTGACTGGGTTGGGCTGCAAGGGAGACGACATCAGTGGTGGTTGAAAGAAGAGTCAGTGAGCCCTGGCCGGTGCCGAAGCGGGTTCTTTGCGCACACAAAAATTGCCTACCCGGGGCGTGTCGGCCAAATGCCAGACGCGATCGATCAGGGTATCGATTTCGGTGTCCGTGGATGCCTGATGATAGTGGCCCAAACGCCGAACCTTGTCTTCGATCTCGGCCCGGCTGAGGGTGTTGTCGGGATCTCCCTTTGGGGTATCCACTCGACCGTGCAAGGTTTGGCCCTGCTGGGTGGTGACCGTGACCTTGCCAATCCAGCGCTGCGGGTAGGCCGTGTTGACTTCGTCGTCCAGCTGCATGCTGACCTTGGGCAAGAAGGCGGCGATGTCGGCATCGTTGGGCGCATCGTCAAATTCTTGCAAGCCCGCTTTCTGGTGCTTGGCAATCACACCCAGCACCGTGCCCATTGAGAACTTGGACTGGTGAACCGTGGCAGGCTTGACCACCGGCCCCAGCACGTCAATGGCCCCCTGATGCACATGTGCCGTAACGTGGGCAATGTCGTGGATGCTCAGGTGATGCGTTTGCACCAGCGACAGCAGGGCATCGGCGGCGGGGTGGGTGTGGCGGCACGAGGCATGGTACTTGAACGAGGTTTCAAGCAAGGCCCAGCGGGTGCCCAGGCCGTCGGTCAGGCGTGAGGGATCTGCGTCGCTGGACATGCCGGCGGCCATCCCTTGCCGGCCCTCGAGGATCTGGCTGGCACCGGTAAACCCCTGGCCAGCCAGCCAGGCTGCCATCAGGCCGTTGGCTGCTGCGCGCGCCGTGTGCAGCTGTTTGGAGTCTGCGCCGTCGCGCAGAAACTCCCACAGGCCTGCCGCCTGCGTGCCCGCGGAGCCCAGTGCGTGCAGCATGCGGGGCGCATCCAGTTGCAGCAGCTTGCCGGCCGCCATGGCTGAGGCCAGGGCGCCGGCGGTGCCTGTGGTATGAAAAATCGTGTAGTGGCTGCGGCCCAGAAACTCGCCAATACGGATACCGGCTTCGTAGCCGGCCACAATGGCGGTAAGCAGGGCCTGGCCGCTGAGCCCATGTGCCTGGGCCAATGCCATGGCAGGCGGCATCACCACGGCTGCCGGGTGAAACACCGAGCCGTTGTGCACATCATCCTGCTCGACCATATGGGCGGCGGCCGCGTTGCTCATGGCGGCAAATACCGGGCTGGTGCCCCCGCGAGTGACAATGTTTTCGGCTGGACCGTTTTGCGGCCCCATCACCAGGCCGTACTGGGTAATGGCCTGAACCGTGCGCCCGCTGGCGCCTGCCAGCATCGATCCGATGCAGTCGAGCAAAAGGTCTTCGGCGCGTCGCAGGACGGGGGCCGGGATATCCTGGAATTCGAGCCCGGCCAGAAACCGGGTGAGCTCAGCGCTGGGATGTGACATGACGTTCCTGAAATAAGCAGTAATGGTGGATGTTTTGTTGTGTGTAACCACGCGCAGCGTGGCATTTATTCGAAAGACTTTGCGGGATAGGGAAATTTTTGCCTATTATTGTTTGCTTAAGACGGACTTCAGTAAACATTAAGGGCACTTGTACGATGGCGACGCGCTTCGACCTCACCGATATGCAGCTTTTGGTCAATGTGGCCGGTGCCCAAAGCTTGACCAAAGGAGCAGAGCGCACATTTTTATCCTTGCCGGCAGCGAGTAACCGGGTCAAAAGTCTCGAAGACGCACTGGGTACCGATCTCCTGTACCGGGGGAGTCAGGGTGTTACGTTGACACCTGCAGGCGAGGTGTTTGTCAGGCATGCCCGTGTGGTCTTGCGTCAGATCGAGCACCTGCGCGGGGATATCCAGGAGTACGCGCATGGCATCAAGGGGCAAGTGCGGCTGTATGCCAACACCACGGCCACCAACGAGTTCATCCCTGCCGTGCTGGGGCAATACCTGATCAGCCATCCCGACGTCAATATCGAACTGCGTGAGCGTCTCAGCTATCAGGTGGTGAAGGCGGTTTCTGATGGCGTGGCTGATATCGGCATTACGGCACAAGGCAGTGGTGGCTCCGGGCTCAAGTATCTGCCTTACCGCACCGATAAACTCGTGCTGGTGACGTATCCGGATCATCCCCTGGCACAGACCGGGCAGTGCCGGTTTGAGCAGACGCTGGGTGACAACTTCATCAGTTTGTTCGAGTCCAGCGCTATTCATTCGTTTTTGCTCAAGGCTGCCGAAGACATCGGCCAGTTGCTCAAGTTTCGTGTCGAGGTCGGTAATTTCGAGGCTGTTTGCCGCCTGATTGCAGCGCGGGTAGGGATCGGCGTCATTCCCCAGTCGGCTGCGTTGCGCTATGCACAGTTGATGCCCATCCGTATCGTGGCGTTAAGCGATGCGTGGTCTTGGCGAAATCTGCATATTTGCTGGCGGGAGGCTGGAGAATTGCCGGTTTTTGCCCAGGAACTGGTGGATCTGCTGGTGCGTGACGCACGGGACAGTACTGCCTCAGGGTAGACCCTCCGTTGCCTTCTGCAAAAGCCGGGCTTTGGCAAAACAAAATTGATTGCTTTGCCGGATTGCTTCATGCTGCCTGTTCTCCTTCACTTCGAGACAGACTATGTTTGACGCCGCAGGCGACCATCAGGATATTCGGGACGCAATCCGTGATCTTTGCGCGCAATTTGGCGATGAGTACTTTCGCAAGGTTGACGAAGCACGCGGCTATCCGGCGGAGTTTGTCGATGCGCTGACGCATGCGGGCTGGCTGGCCGCCCTGATCCCCGAAGAATACGGTGGCTCTGGCCTGGGTCTCACCGAGGCCTCCGTCATCATGGAAGAAATCAACCGGGCTGGCGGTAATTCGGGCGCTTGCCACGGGCAGATGTACAACATGGGCACCGTGTTGCGGCATGGTTCTGCCGCGCAAAAACAGCAGTGGTTGCCGCAAATTGCCAGTGGCCAGTTGCGCCTGCAGTCGATGGCGGTTACCGAGCCCACCACCGGCACAGATACCACCAAGATCAAAACCACTGCGGTTAAAAAAGACGGCCGCTATGTGGTCAATGGGCAAAAGGTCTGGATCTCCCGCGTGCAGCATTCCGACCTGATGGTGCTGCTGGCGCGCACCACCCCGCTGGAGCAAGTGCGCAAAAAATCCGAAGGCATGTCCATTTTTATGGTGGATCTGAAATCCGCCATTGGCAATGGCCTGAGCGTGCGGCCTATCCTTAATATGGTCAATCACGAAACCAACGAGCTTTTCTTCGAGGATCTCGAAATCCCCGAAGAAAATCTTATCGGTGAAGAAGGCAAGGGATTCAAGTACATCCTGGATGGCCTCAACGCCGAGCGCACCCTGATTGCCGCAGAGTGCATCGGCGATGGTTACTGGTTTGTGGATCGCGCCAAAAAGTACGTGTCCGAACGTGAAGTCTTTGGCCGGCCAATTGGCCAGAACCAGGGTGTGCAGTTTCCCATCGCGCGGGCGTTTGTCAATGTCGAGGCAGCCAGCCTGATGCGCTATCAGGCCTGCAACCTGTTTGACGCCCACAAGGATTGCGGTGCACAGGCCAATATGGCCAAGCTGCTGGCGGCCGATGCCTCATGGGAGGCCGCCAATGCCTGTCTGCAGGCGCACGGCGGATTTGGTTTCGCCTGCGAATACGATATCGAGCGCAAGTTCCGTGAAACCCGTCTCTATCAGGTGGCGCCCATTTCCACCAACCTGATCCTGTCTTATGTTGGCCAGCACGTGCTGGGCATGCCGCGGTCATTTTAAAGAGTTCTTACCATGCTGCCTTTGCAGGACATCACCGTTATTACGCTGGAACACGCCATTGCCGCGCCTTTTTGCACGCGACAGCTGGCGGATCTCGGTGCCCGTGTCATCAAGATCGAGCGCCCGGGGGTGGGTGACTTTGCCCGTGGCTACGACGAGCGCGTGCGCGGACTGTCATCCCATTTTGTGTGGGTCAATCGCTCTAAAGAGAGCCTGGCACTGGACATCAAAAGCCCGCAATCCGCAGAGGTCATGGATCGCCTGCTGGCCAAGGCGGATGTATTGGTGCAAAACCTGGCTCCGGGCGCTGCTGCACGTCTGGGCCTGTCCTTTGATGCCCTGCACGAGCGCTTTCCGGGCCTGATCGTTTGCGATATATCAGGCTACGGCAATGACGGCCCCTATCGTGACAAAAAAGCCTACGACCTCCTTATTCAAAGCGAATCCGGGTTTCTCTCGGTAACCGGCAGCCCCGATGAGCCCGCCAAGGCGGGTTGCTCCATCGCCGATATTGCGGCAGGCATGTATGCCTACACCAATATCCTGGCGGCCCTGCTGCAGCGCCAAAAAACAGGACAGGGGCGTCATATTGACGTGTCCATGCTTGAGAGTATGGCCGAATGGATGTCCTACCCGCTGTATTACAGTTTCGAGGGCGCTCAGCCGCCTGCCCGCAGCGGGGCTTCGCACGCCACCATTTATCCCTATGGGCCCTTTGCGGCGGGTGATGGCAAAACGGTGATGCTGGGCCTGCAAAACGAGCGAGAATGGCAAGTTTTTTGCGAAAAAGTACTGCTGCAGCCTGAGCTCGCCAGCGATCCCCGGTTTTCCAGCAATTCAAAACGGTCCGCTGATCGGATTGAACTGCGCAATATTATTCTTCAGGTGTTTTCCACGTTGACGGTTCAGGATGTGATTTCGCGACTGGATGAGGCCCGTATTGCCAACGCCCAGATGAACACGATGACCGACCTCTGGCAGCATCCTCAACTCAAGGCCCGCGGCCGCTGGGCATCTGTAGACAGCCCGGCAGGCCAGCTGCCGGCGCTACTGCCCCCTGGCGTGGCATCAAAAGAGGACGCACAAATGGCGGCCATTCCAGCCTTGGGGCAGCACACTGACGCCATCTTGCAAGAGTTGGGCATCACAAAACTGGTATAAAGCTAGTGCTGATTCAAAAAGGCCATTTCAGAGCCTTTACACAGGGTTTGGGTACCTTGCTGATGCAAGAGCCGCCCAGGCCACAACAATCTTTCAGGAGACCATATATGCAATCCCGTACACTCACCCGCCTGGCACTGGCCTTGGGCATCAGCTTGTCTACGGGCCTGATGGCCACGGCAGCTCAAGCAGCACCCATGATCATCAAGTTCAGTCACGTGGTGGCGGCCACTGCACCTAAGGGTCAGGGGGCCCTGAAGTTTAAAGAGCTCGCCGAGGCGGCGCTGCCCGGCAAGGTCGAAGTTCAAGTGTTTCCCAACTCGCAATTGTTTGGCGATGGCAAAGAAATGGAGGCTCTGCTGTTGGGCGACGTGCAAATGATTGCACCGTCCCTGTCCAAATTCGACCGCTACACCAAAAAACTGCAGGTGTTTGATCTGCCTTTCCTGTTTGACGACATGGATGCGGTCGACCGCTTCCAGGCCAGCGAAGTTGGCCAGGGCTTGCTCGATTCGATGAAATCCAAGGGGATCAAAGGCCTGGCCTATTGGCACAACGGCATGAAGCAGCTGTCCACCAACAAAGACAAGCTCACCCGTCCCGAAGACATCAAGGGCCTGAAGTTCCGTATCCAGTCGTCTGATGTGCTTGAAGCGCAGTTCCGTCAGTTGGGTGCCAATCCGCAAAAGCTGGCCTTCTCCGAGGTCTACCAAGCACTGCAAACCGGCGTGGTGGATGGTCAGGAAAACACCTGGTCCAATATCTACACACAAAAACTGCACGAGGTGCAAAAAACCATCGCCATCACCAACCATGGTGATATCGATTACATGGTTATCACCAACGCGGGCTGGTGGGATGGCTTGCCTGACGATATCCGGGCTGGCTTGAGCAAAGCCATGGCAGGGGCCACCGAGTACGCCAACAAGCTGGCTGCCGATATCAACGAACGTGATCATCAGCAGATTGCCAAGGCCGGTGCTGCAAAGATCCAGACACTCAGCAAAGAAGACGTGGCTGCATGGCGCACGGCGATGAAGCCTGTCTGGGAAAAATTTGAAGGCCAGATCGGTAAGGATGTGATTGAGGCTGCCCAGGCATCCAACAACAGCTGATCCCCCGATGTGCCGGCTTCCCGCATAAGGCCATGCAGATGGCTGCCGGGTAAGCTGGCCCTCATCAGACCACGTATTCAATGCCGTGGTCCAGGGCCACAAATCCCCTTGGGTGTTGTTTCTGCCCTTGGGGTGGTGGCCCGTTTTTTTTAAAGAGGCTCTTATGACCGACTTTTCATCCTGGGTGGGACGCCGCGAAACCTGTCACGATAACCTTGATCCTGGCCATGTCCAGCGGGTTGCCCTCAGCCTCGAAGAACCCGTTGTCCCAGATGCCTCGTTGCCGCCACTTTGGCATTGGGCATTTTTTGTTCAGGGCGAACCCTATGCAAAGCTGGGGCGCGACGGGCATCCCCAGGAAGACGCCTTCTTGCCGCCGGCCGGCCAGCGCAATCGCATGTGGGCGGGCGGACGCATTCAGTTTATGGCGCCCTTGCGTGTCGGTGTGCCCGCTGAAAGAGTGTCCGAGATTACAAAGATCATCGAAAAAACGGGCCGCAGTGGCCGCTTGCAATTTATGACCGTCTTGCACCGCTACATCCAGGACAACATTCTGTGTATATCTGAAGAGCAGGATATCGTCTATCGCGAGCCTTCCGCAGCGGTGCTTCAGGGCACCACGCCTGTGCCAGAAGCCCAATGGCACGAAGACATCACCCCCGATCCGGTACGGCTGTTTCGCTACTCGGCAGTTACCTTCAATGGCCACCGGATTCACTACGATGACCGTTATGTGCGCGAAGTCGAAGGCTATCCCGGCCTGGTGGTGCACGGGCCCCTGATTGCCACCCTGATGGTGGGCGCATTTGTCCGGGCTCACTCAGATTGCCAGGTGCAATCACTGTCCTACCGTGGGTTGCGACCCCTGATTGCTCCCCGGGCGTTTCAGGTAGGGGGATGCGTGACGCAAGCCGGTACGGCGCAGCTGTGGGCTGCTCAGGCGGGTACGCTGGCGCACCAGGCCGAGATCCAGTTCACATCAGCCTGATCATTTCCAGTCGGTTTGCCTGACGTGCTGGTGCAGGTAGTTTACAAAGGCTTCGGCCGCCGGCGGCAGGCTGGCATGCAGGCGGCTGTACACAAAAAATTTGCGCCTGACTTCTGGTGTGTGGATCAGGCGCGCCTGCAGGCCATAGAGTTTTACCAGACTGAGCGCATAGGGCAGGCAGGCCGTGATGCCCAGACCAGCACTGGCCATGCTGAGTGCTGTGCTCATGAAAGCAACTTCGTGGGTGGGGTGCAGGCCGTGTACGGATGCCTGGTTGTTCAGATCCAGCGCCAGGCGCTCGGTAAATTGCCCCTGTAGGGCGATCAGCGGATATTGCATCAGGTCTGCCCAGCGGATGCGTTTTTTGTCTGCCAGCGGATGTGTGGCTGGAAAAACCGCCATAAAAGGCAAGTCAAACAACGGGTCTGCCGCTAGTTCTGTCAGGCCTTCACGTTGCGGGCCAATCCCGATATCCACTTCACCCCGCAGTACCTGACTGATGGCGTTCTCGACTGCGCAATCCAGCAGCCGGATGTCGATGTCTGGGTGGCTTGCATGGAATCCCGCAATCACCTCCGGAATTAGCGTGCTCGACATCAACTGCGGTGCCGCAATCCGCACGACGCCCCGGCGCAGGCGCTTCAGGTTATTGATGTTGTCGACCGCATTGTCCAGATCCCGCAACACCTGTGTGGTGACAGCATGAAATTCTCTGCCAATATCCGATAGCCGCATCCTTCGTGTGCTGCGGTCCACCAGGCGCACACCCAGTTGGGTTTCCAACTCTTTGATCAGGCCGCTGAGGGCCGACTGCGTGATGTGCAGGGTTTCCGCTGCCCGGGTAAAGCTGCCGGTTCGGGCCAGGGCGGCAAATGCCCGTAGTTGGCGTAAGGTGACATCCATCAGGATTCCCTATGAATTGATGGGAAAAAACTGTTTGTATGATAGCCGGATAGCGTCTTTAATGGCACAAAACAAGGAGACAAACCATGTATACCGTTGCCATTATTCAGGCAGGCCTTTGCGGAGCATCTTATGTTTGACCGACTGGCCCAGCGCATCACGCACGGATTCGAGATTCTTATTGTGGCCTGTTTGGCCATTATGGGTGTGCTGGTGTTTGGCAATGTTGTGCTGCGCTACGCATTCAACTCGGGCATTGCCATTTCTGAAGAGCTCTCACGGCTCTTGTTTGTCTGGCTGATTTTTCTGGGAGCCGTGCTGGCTTCTGCCAAGCGCATCCATATTGGCTTCGATACCGTATTGCGGCATCTGTCGCGTGGCCCCCGGCGCGTGTTGCAGGTGGCCAACGGCCTGTTGATATTGGCCGGGTGCGTCATCTTCATCCTGGGCGGCTGGGCGCAAACCAAAATCAACTTGGGCAATGTCTATCCCGTGATGGGGATCTCTTATGCCTGGCTGTACGGAGTCGCCCTGGTGTTTGGGATTGCACTGATTTTTCCGGTGTGCAACAACATCCGCCGGGCACTCACGGGGGCCGACGAAGACCTCACCGAAGACCTTGCCGGGCGCATTGAAGACCTTGCCGAGCGTATCGAAGAAGATCAGGCCACGCGCACTCGTGCGGGCCGTCCGGGGGATCGCTCATGACTGCTGCTGTCTTTCTGGCCACCTTGCTGGGCCTGATCACATTTGGCCTGCCGATCGCATTCGCCCTGATGTTTGCCGGGGTGGCCCTGATGCTTCTGACTGGGCAGTTTGATCCCCAGACCGTGGTGCAGAACGCGATTTCGGGGGCAGATAACTTTGTACTGATGGCGGTGCCCTTCTTTATTTTGGCGGGCGAGTTCATGAACGCAGGCGGCCTGTCCAAGCGCATTGTGGATATGGCAGGTGCGTTTGTGGGGCATTTGCGCGGCGGCCTGGGTTACGTGGCCATTTTTGCCGGCATCTTGCTTGCCAGCCTCTCCGGTTCTGCCGTGGCGGATACTGCCGCCCTGGCGGCCATTCTGGTGCCCATGATGCGGGCCGCCGGGTACGATCCGGCCCGGGCCTGCGGCCTGATGGCGGCTGGCGGCATCATTGCACCAGTCATCCCGCCATCCATTGGGTTTCTGATTTTTGGTGTGGTGGCCAATGTGTCCATTACCCGTCTGTTTCTGGCCGGGATTGTGCCTGGCGTCATGATGGGGATGGTGCTGGTGGTGGCCTGGTGGATCGTGGCCCGTCGCCAGCAGGTGGCCGTGTCGCCGCGTGTGCCCTGGGGGCGTCGTCTGCTTCTGTTGGGCCAGGGGGGATGGGCCCTGATGCTGCCTGTCATCATTATTGGTGGCTTGCGCTTTGGCATCTTTACCCCCACCGAATCCGCTGTGGTGGCCGCCGCCTATGCCTTGTTTGTGGGCCTGGTGGTGTATCGCGAGCTGACCGGCGCCAAGATCTACGAGTGCCTGCTGTCTACCGCCCGCACGACATCGGTGGTGCTGCTGTTGGCGGCACTGGCCATGGTGGCGTCCTACATGATCACCATCACGGATATTTCCGGGCAGGTGGGCAACTGGCTGCAGGGCCTGTCAGATCATCCCACGGTTCTGATGGCCGCCATGATGGTCGTGGTGTTTTTTGCCGGGATGGTGCTGGATTTCATCCCCATCGTGCTGATTTTCACACCTGTGTTCATGCCGATTGTGCTGGCAGCAGATATCGACCCCGTGTATTTCGGTGTGATTTTCATCATGAATTGCTCGGTCGGCATGATCACCCCGCCTGTGGGTGTGGTGCTCAATGTCATCAGCTCGGTGGGCAAGGTATCAATGGGCGACGCCGTTCGCGGCATCCTGCCTTTTCTGCTGTCGCTGATGGTCTTGCTGGTCTTGCTGATCCTGTTTCCGGTGCTGGTGACAGCCCCGGCCCAATGGTGGCGTTAAACAGGCCCCTGCCTGATGCCACACGATTTCTACCCAAGGAGACATCCATGAAACTACGTACCTCGCTGTTGGTGGGCCTGCTGGCCACCGCGCTGTCTGGCTCTGCTTGGGCCACTGTCACGGCCAAGTTTGCCGTTACCCTGCCCGAGAAATCACATCAAGGTCAGGGTGTGGCCAAATTCGTCGAACTGGTTAAAGCCAAAAGCCAGGGCGATATCGTGATCAAGCCGTACTACAGCGGCGCGCTGGGCGATGACGTCAAGGTGACCTCTGCATTGCAAGGTGGCACGATTGAGTTCACCGTGCCGCAAACCACCACGCTGACAGGCATGGTGAAAGCCTACGAGATTCTGGATTTCCCCTTTTTGTTCAGCAGCGATGCTGAAGCCGAAAAAGTGCTGGACGGCCCGGTGGGACAACGCCTGCTGGATACCTTGCCTGCTCATGGCCTGATTGGCCTGGCTTATTGGGAAAACGGTTTCTTCAATGCCACCAACAGCAAACATCCGATTACCAAGGTCGAAGATTTTAATGGCCTGAAATTCCGCTCCATCCAGGCACGTATCACGCAAGAAACCATCAAGGCCCTGGGAGCCAATCCGGTGCCGCTGGCCGTACCAGAGCTCTACACCGCGCTTGAGACCCACACCATCGATGGCCAGGGCACGCCCAATGCAGTGATTGCCGCGCTGAAGCTGGATGAAGTGCAAAAATACCTGTCCGTGACGCGGCATAGCTATGGCGCGTTTATCCCCCTGGCGTCCAAAGCCTTTTGGGACAAACTCACTCCCGAGCAGCAAAAGATCATCAAGGACTCGGCCGTGGAAGCCCGCACCTATCAACGCCAGGTCGCTCGTACGCAATCCGAATCCGCCAAGAAAAAAATGATCGAGCACGGCATGCAGGTCAACGAGGTGTCGGATGCCGAGCGCGCCCGCATGAAAGAGCGTGTCCAGCCGGTCTGGAAAATGTTCATCCCCGATGTGGGCCAGGATCTCTTCGATCAGGTTCAGGCCGAGCTGAAGTGATGTTGCGGGCCCCGCGGGGGCCCGTCTTTGCAGAAGTCTTATAACGAGTTACTCATGAAACTTGCCACCCTGAAAAATCAGACCCGAGATGGTCAACTGGTTGTTGTGTCCAAAGATCTGTCCCTGTGTATTGCGGTGCCGCAAATTGCGTCTACCCTGCAGGTGGCGCTGGATCATTGGGAGGTCTGCCAGCATGCCCTGCAGGATGTCTATGGGCAGCTGAATGCCGGCACACTGGCACAAGAGGCCATGCCTTTTGACCCAGCGGCATGTCATTCGCCCCTGCCACGGGCCTTTCAGTGGGCCGATGGGTCGGCCTACCTCAACCATGTCGAGCTGGTGCGCAAGGCCAGAAACAGTCAGGTTCCCGAGTCATTCTTTTCCGATCCGTTGATGTATCAGGGTGGGTCAGACTCGTTTGTCGGTCCTCGGGATCCCATTGTGGCCGATGATGAGTCCTGGGGCATTGACCTCGAAGCCGAGATCGCGGTGATTACCGGTGATGTGGCCATGGGGACGTCACCGGCGCAGGCTCTGGGTGCCATCCGCTTGCTGATGCTGGTCAACGATGTGTCTTTGCGTGGGCTGATCCCGGGCGAGTTGGCCAAGGGGTTTGGTTTTTTTCAATCCAAGCCGGCCAGCGCGTTTTCTCCAGTGGCGATTACCCCCGACGAGCTCGGTACTTCATGGGCTGATGGCAAGGTGCATCTGCCTTTGCTTGTCGCGCTGAATGACGAGCCCTTTGGGTGCCCCAATGCCGGCCAGGACATGACGTTCAGTTTTCCGCAACTGGTGGCTCATGCCGCCCGCACCCGCGAGCTTGAGGCCGGCACTATCATCGGTTCGGGCACGGTGTCCAATAAACAGGGGGGCTTGTACGGATCCAGCATTCGTCACGGCGGTGTTGGATATTGCTGCATCGCCGAAGTCCGTATGTATGAAACCATCGAGACGGGTGCGCCACAAACAGGATTTATGCGTTTTGGTGACCGCGTGCGCATCCACATGGAAGACGCTGAGGGTCATGACCTTTTTGGCAGCATTGAACAAACCGTGCTGCGCTGTCTGCCGGACTGATGCCCATGCGTACCCTGTATTCTTATTTCCGTAGTTCGGCAGCCTATCGTGTGCGGATTGCACTGGGCCTGAAAGGGCTGGATTACCGTATTGCACCGGTTCATCTGCTGAAAGATGGCGGTGAACAGCACGGTACGGTGTACCGCCAGATCAACCCTGAGGGCCTGGTGCCTACGCTGGATGATGACGGCACCTTGTTGACGCAATCTTTGGCTATCATCGAGTACCTTGACGAAGTCTACGATGGCCCGCGGCTGTTGCCCTCCGATCCCATGGCGCGGGCGCGGGTGCGCGCGTTGGCCCAACTGGTGGCGTGTGATATTCATCCGCTTAACAATCTGCGGGTTTTGCGCTGGCTGGCACATGACATGGGGCTTGAGAAACCTGTGCGCGACGATTGGTATCGCCATTGGGTAACTACCGGCTTCAAGGCCTTGGAGGCGAGGCTGTTGGCATCGAACACGGGCCTGTTTTGTGAAGGTGATGCGCCGGGCCTGGCTGATTGCTGCCTTGTGCCTCAGGTGTATAACGCGCGCCGCTACGACATTGATGTGCAGGCTTATCCCACCATTGCCCGGATTGCGGCGCACTGCAACACTTTGCCAGCGTTTCAGGCGGCTCATCCGGAAGTGCAGCCTGATGCAGCGTAACCCGCCTTTATTGCCAGTGCTTTGGATAATTCGCTAGTTTTTTAGAGAACCAAGCCCCGTGCCGGCAGCAAAGACTGAGGGCCTGTGCGGGGTGCCGCGCTTGAGGTGGTTAAACAGCAAGTTAAGGGTAATGGCCATGATGGCAGCTGAGCTGATGCCCGAGTGGAAAATGGTGGCCACCCAGGACGGAAACTGACTATAGAACTCGGGCGCGGCGATGGGGATCATCCCGAATCCAACCGAAGTGGCCACGATGATCAGGTTCATGTTGTCTTCGTAATCAACCTTGGCCAGGGTGCGGATGCCGCTGGCCGCCACGGTGCCAAACAGCACTAGCCCGGCGCCGCCCAGCACCGCCGGAGGCACGGTGGCAATCACACGGCCCATCACGGGCAGCAGGCCAAGCACCAGCAGAATGACGCCGCTGGCAGCCACCACGAAGCGACTTTTAACGCCGGTAACCGCTACTAGCCCCACATTTTGGGCAAAGGCGCTTTGGGTAAACGAACCAAATACCGGTGCAATGATGCTGGAGGCCATATCGGCCCGCAGGCCATCCCCCAGTCGGCGGGCGTTAATGGGAGTTCTGATGATATCGCCTACGGCCAGGATATCGGCCGACGTTTCTACCAGCACAACCAAAATCACGATAAACATCGACAGCACGGCAGCAGGATGGAATTCTGGCAGGCCAAAGTGAAAGAGGCTGGGCAGTGCAAACGTGGCGCCCGACGCAACCTGTGAAAAGTCTGTCATGCCCGTCGCCCAGGCGATCAGTGTGCCCAATACCATGGCCAGCAGGATCGACAGGCGCGAGACCGTTGCATTACCCAGTTTGCTGAGCAACAGCACAATGACTAGGGTGACGGCTGCCAGGCCGATATTGGCCATGCTGCCAAAGTCGGCCGCCTTGGCGTTGCCCCCCATCGACCAATGGGCGGCCACGGGCATCAGCGAGAGCCCGATTGTGGTGATGACCGAGCCGGTCACCAGGGGTGGGAAAAAGCGGATGATCCTGGAGAAAACCGGTGTAATCAAAAGGCCCATCAAGGCGGCGGCCATGACGGCGCCAAGCACGGATGGCAAGCTGCCGCCTGAATTGAGAATGGCCAGGATAGTGGCGACGCTGGCAAATGACACCCCTTGCACCAAGGGCAGCTGACAGCCAAAAAACGGGATGCCCAGTGTTTGTACCAGTGTGGCCAGCCCGCCCATAAATAAACATGAGGCAATGAGGATACCAATTTCAGTGGACCCCAGGCCCGCGGCCTGCCCCACGATCAAAGGGACGGCGATAATGCCGCCATACATGGTTAGGACATGTTGAAATCCATATAACACGTTGGCAGACAAGCTAAGGCGTTCGTCTTCCGGGCGTTGTGCTGTGGGGGGTGTCGGGGTGATCAAAGCAGTCTCCGTCTGGTTGTCCTCATGGGGTGGTATTGGCTATGAATACCGGGCATCTCTCCCATGCTGGGTGCCTCTGGTGTGCCCGAGGCGAGCAAGTTGGCGAACCGACTCAGGGTGTCATTGTGAACCTGGATGTCTCGAGGGGGGCACTGCCTGAGGCATATTGTCTATCCTTATGTTTTTATATTGATAAAAGTCCATTAGTATTAGCACTAAATTTCACGATGAGCTGCCCGCGTGTGTGTCAACCGTGTATTCGGTGGCAAACTGACACCTTTTGGTTTGGGATTTCAGGCATGAATACTCAGGAGACTCCTGATGCACAACCTGGCAACGAAGCTGGCATCCACCTGCCAGACTTGTTTCAGGCCTCGCCCATGGCTTTTTGGCTCGAGGACTACAGCGCGCTGTACGATAAGTTTCAGCAATTGCGTGCTGCCGGCGTCAGTGATCTGCGGGCCTGGTTGCTGCACGATCGTGCCAATCTGACCGAGTGTGCGGGGCTGATGCGTGTGCTGCACGTCAATCAGCAGACGCTCAAGCTCTATCAAGCCGAGTCGCAAGAGATCCTGATGGCGCGCCTGTCTGATGTGCTGCGCGATGACATGCTGGACGGTTACCTCGAAGAGCTTGATCAGCTATGGCAAGGTGAGAACCAGTTTCACGGTCTCACGGTTAATTACACCCTGGGTGGGCAACGGCTGGATCTTTCGCTCAAAGGGGTGGTGCTGGCCGATGCCGTTCGTCCCTGGGACCGCGTGCTGGTTACCATGGAAGATGTCACCGAGCTGCAGAACCTGAAACGCCAGGCAGAAAGCAGCGCCCGTGACGCCCGTGAGTTTTTTCAGCAGGCTCCCGTCTCTTTGTGGGTTGAGGATTTCAGCGCCATCCGATGTTTGTTTGCCGATCTGCGCAAAATTGGGGTTACCGATTTTCGTACTTTCCTGGATGTGCATCCCGAGTTTGTCTACCGCTGCATGCAGGAGATCCGGGTACTGGACGTCAACGATTACACGCTCAAGATGTATAAGGCTTCGTCACATGCCGAGCTCCTGTCGCGGTTAAACGACATTTTCAGCGACGAAGCGCATGTCTCCTTTGCCGAACAGCTGCTCGACCTCTGGGATGGCCGGCTGTTTCATCAGCGCGAGGTGCAAAACCGCACGGTGCAGGGGGATGTCATGTACATCCATCTGCAATTGTCGGTTTTTCAGGGGTGCGAGAAGTCCTGGTCGAAGGTGCTGGTGTCTCTTACCGATATCACGGCACGCAAAAAGGCCGAAGCCTACCTCGAGTACCTGGGCCAGCACGATGTGCTGACACAGCTGAAAAACCGCTCTTATTTCGTGGATGAACTAAGCCGCCTGGCCCGCAAACACACGGCGCCGGTGGCCATGATTGCGCTGGATCTCAACAACCTCAAGCGTACCAACGACGAGTCTGGCCACAGTGCGGGCGACGACCTCCTGCGCAGGATGGGCGAAGTGCTTAACAAGGTGGTGGATCGTCCCGGGCATGCGGCCCGCATTGGTGGTGACGAATTCATGGTGGTACTGCCCAGCATGGAAGAACCCGCTGCGCAAGCGGTTCTGGATAATATCCGTTCGCTGATCGAGCTGAACAATCAGTATTACAGTGGGGCGCCCCTCACTGTGTCGGTTGGGATGGCAGTGTGCCGCGATCCCAGTCGGCTGGAAGCCGCCATGAAGCAGGCCGATGCGGCCATGTATGCCGACAAGCTGGCGTATTACCAGCAGCACGGCCGCCGGCAGGATGAGGCGGCGGCCGCCGATCTGCCGCGCGAAGCAGCAGAGGGCGCCTGAGAGTCAATCAGGCATGGGCGGCTGACTTTACCCAGCTCAGCGAGATCAGGCCGGGCTGATCGTGCGCCTCAAGAATTCGGCGTACGCGGTCTTGCCAGAGTGCGCCGAATTCTTGCTGCTGGGCAGCATTGGCTTGTCCGGACAGTATCCGTTGCAGCAAGGGCATGGCGGCCGGCGAGCCCGGCACCCCTTGGGCGCTGTATGAAACTTCGACGCTGGTGCCGGTGTCGCGGCGGGTAAAGCGGATCTCGCCCGCCATGGATTGGTCGAATTTCAGCAGATAGCGGCGGTCGTGCTGGCCGGCCAACCCTTTGAAGCCGGTATCTGTGGTTGCGCCGGTAATCAGGCACACCACATTGGCAATGACGCCCGTAACCCCATTGGTGGCTGCGTCGGCAAACTCGACAAGAATATCGCCGCGCTGGGGCAGTGAATCCGGATAAAGGGCTTGCAGGGCTTTGACCGTCATCAGCCAGGCGCCGGCCACGGTAGGGCAGGAGTGACCGGCCAGCCGCACGGCGTCTTCGTAGCCGTATTCGATTTGCCCATCATCCGACGCCCCCAACATTTGGGCGAGTGGATCGTGCAGGACAATCCGGGGGGCTTCATGAAAGAATGCGGGAAACGCCATGGCGTGGACTCCGAAAATTCGCAAGATTCCAGTGTAAGGATCCCCCGGGGCGCAATGGCTGCTTGACCCTGTCGTGTGTCGGGTTTGTCCGGTGGGTATTCTTGATAAGAATCAATTTTTGCGGACAATTGTGTCGTGGGTGCGGTGGTTACTTGCCACCTTCCTATAGCCCTGTTGTTGGCGGGGCAGGGATGGAGGGCCTGTACCGATACGTGTAAGATGGTTTTTATCGGGCCAGCCGCGCTCTCGCAGTGCAGGTTGGCTACAGTGTGTTTGATCGGAGGACTTGCAATGGCTCACCCAAATAGTTTTGGCGCACGCTCTACCCTGGATGTGGGGGGTAAGCCCTATCATATCTACCGGCTTGGGGCCCTGAAAGACCACGGGCTCGACCCTTCACGCCTGCCCTATGGCCTGAAAATCCTGCTCGAAAATCTTTTGCGTACTGAAGACGGTGGTGATGTCACTGCCGACGATATCCGCGCGTTGGCGTCCTGGGATCCCAGCGCACAACCCAACCGTGAAATCTCCTTTACGCCTGCCCGCGTCATCCTGCAAGATTTCACCGGCGTGCCCGCTGTGGTGGATTTGGCCGCGATGCGCGAAGCCATGCAGGCCTTGGGGGGTGATCCCGAGCGCATCAACCCCTTGGCACCGGTAGAGCTGGTCATCGACCACTCCGTCATTGTGGATGATTTCGGACACAATGATTCCTATCGCCGCAACGTCGAGATCGAATACCAGCGCAACGTCGAGCGCTACAAGTTCCTGCGCTGGGGGCAAACCGCCTTCGACGGCTTCCGCGTGGTGCCTCCCAGCACCGGTATCGTGCACCAGGTCAACCTCGAGCACCTGGCCCGTGGCGTGTTTACTCGTCAGGCGGATGGCGGTACCGAAGCCTATCCGGATACCTGTGTGGGTACCGATTCGCACACGCCGATGGTCAATGGCCTGGGCGTGGTTGCCTGGGGGGTTGGCGGCATCGAGGCCGAAGCCGCTATGCTGGGCCAACCGATTTCCATGCTGATTCCCCGTGTGGTGGGTTTCAAGCTGTCGGGCGCGCTGCCCGAAGGCACCACGGCCACCGACCTCGTTCTCACGATCACCGATATGCTGCGCAAGCACGGTGTGGTGGGCAAGTTTGTCGAGTTCTTTGGCCCGGGTGTAGCCGCAGTACCGCTGGCCAATCGTGCCACCATCGGCAACATGAGCCCCGAATACGGCTCCACCATCTCGATCTTCCCGATTGATGATGAAACTCTCAATTACATGCGCTTCACTGGTCGCTCGGACGAGCAGGTGGCTTTGGTCGAGGCCTATGCCAAAGCCCAGGGCCTCTGGCACGACCCCAACCACGAGCCCGTGTATTCCGAGCAACTCGAGCTTGATCTGGCTACTGTGGTGCCATCCATTGCCGGCCCCAAGCGTCCCCAGGATCGAATCCTGCTGACCGAATCCAAGCCTTCGTTCCAAAAATCCCTGGCCGCCTTGCCCGGTTCGCCCAAGTCCAATCCGGCCAGCGTGCATATGGGCGACGGCGTCGATTTCCAGATCGATCACGGCGCAGTGGCCATTGCCGCCATTACCTCCTGCACCAACACGTCCAATCCGGCTGTCATGATGGCAGCAGGTCTATTGGCCAAAAAGGCCGTCGAGCGTGGCCTCAAGCGCAAACCGTGGGTCAAGACATCCCTGGCTCCCGGATCCCGTGTGGTCACCGATTACTTCGAAAAATCCGGCCTGACGCCTTACCTCGAGCAGCTGGGCTTCAATCTGGTGGGTTACGGGTGCACCACTTGTATCGGTAACTCCGGCCCGCTCATCCCCGAGGTCTCCGAAGCCGTGCAGGCCAACGATCTCGCCGTCACGTCGGTTTTGTCGGGCAACCGCAACTTCGAGGGCCGGATTCACTCTGAAGTGAAGATGAACTACCTGATGTCGCCTCCTCTGGTGGTGGCTTACGCCTTGGCGGGGTCGATGGATTTCGATCTCTATAAAACCCCGCTGGGCAAGGATACCGACGGCAAAGATGTGTTCTTGCGGGATCTCTGGCCAACCAGCCAGGAAATCCAGGAAGTCATCCAGTCGTCCATCACCGCCGACATGTACAAAAAGGGTTACTCGGATGTGTTCGCGGGCAACGATGCCTGGCGCAATCTGCCTACGCCCGAGGGTGGGCTGTATGGTTGGGATGATCAATCCACCTATGTGCGCAACCCACCTTACTTCGAGGGTATGCAGCAGGCCCCGGATCCCGTTCAAGATATCCGGGGTGCACGGGTGCTGGCCAAGTTGGGCGATTCCGTCACCACCGATCACATCAGCCCGGCAGGCTCCATCGCCAAAGATTCTCCGGCGGCCAAATACTTGCAAGCCAAAGGGGTCGCACCCAAGGATTTCAACTCCTACGGCTCTCGCCGGGGTAACCACGAGGTGATGATCCGTGGCACGTTTGCCAACGTGCGGCTGCGCAACCAGATTGCTCCCGACACAGAGGGTGGCTGGACACGCGACTTCACCCAGGATGGCGCACCGGTGGCTACGATCTTTGACGCCTCGCAAAACTATCAAAAGGCGGGTATCCCGCTGGTGATCCTGGCGGGCAAAGAGTATGGCTCGGGCTCTTCCCGAGACTGGGCTGCTAAAGGAACCGTTCTGCTGGGTGTTCGTGCGGTCATTGCCGAATCCTACGAGCGCATCCATCGCTCAAACCTGATCGGCATGGGTGTGTTGCCGCTGCAGTTTCCGGAGGGCCAAAACGCCGATACGCTGGGCCTGCGGGGCAAAGAAACCTTTGAGATCACAGGTGTCGAGGCTTTCAACGACGGCAAGGCGCCCAAGACCGTGCGTGTTAAAGCGGGTGACGTCGAATTCGACGCACTGGTGCGTATCGATACGCCCAGCGAAGCTGCCTACTACCGCCACGGTGGGATCTTGCAGTACGCCATCCGGCAGTTGCTGCATTAAGCAGGTACCGGCAGGGCAAGCAGGGGATAGCCTCTGTTTGCTGTTGCTGGCACAGGGCAACAGACCGCAAGGCCTGTTGCCTGTTTTTTTTAGCCTTTTATCACATGAAAGCGATCGGGATCGGGGCCGATCCGGCCGGTTTCACTATCCAGGCCAGCAATGCGCTGCATGGCGGCGTCGTCCAGAAGCAGAGTCCAAATGTTGAAGTTTTCGCGGATGCGTTCAGGGTGTGCCGATTTGGGGATCGCAATATGCCCCTTTTGCATATGCCAACGCAAGACCACTTGTGCGGGCGACACCTGAGTCTGATGGGCAATCTCAAGGATCACTGGGTCTTGCAGTATCTGGCCTTGCCCCAGCGGGCTCCAGGCTTGGGTGAGGATGCTGTGATCGTCGTGATAAGCGCAAAGCGCTGTCTGTTGCAGGTAGGGGTGCAGCTCGATCTGGTTAACGACAGGCAGCACGCCTGTTTTGTCCAGCAGCTGTTGCAGGTGTTCCAGCTGAAAATTGCACACACCGATGGATTTGGCCCGCCCATCGTCGCGCAGCTGGATCAAGGCTTCCCAGGCGTCAAGGTAGTGGTTTTCTTGGGGAACCGGCCAGTGGATCATAAACAGATCGACGTAATCCAGCTGCAGTCGATCGAGGCTTTCTTGCAGTGCCTGCTTGGCGTCTTCGCGATGGTGGCGATTGTTCCAGAGCTTGGTGGTGATAAACAGTTCTTCACGGGGCACCCCACACTGGATGATGCCTTGGCCCACCTCGGTCTCGTTGCCGTAGATATAGGCAGTATCGATGGCACGATAGCCTGTTTCGACTGCTGCCTTGATGGCGGGAACAGTGGCTTCTCCCGTGAGTTTCCAGGTGCCCAGACCCAATTGCGGGATGCGGCGTCCATCGTGAAAGGTCAGGTACGGCTGATTGCTTGCCATGGTAGTCTCCATGAATCATTATCCGGAGTAGATCAATGAGTGTACATAGTAGGGGGCAACGCGTCACGGTGCCTCAGTTGATGGCTTACAAAGGTTCACGCAAAATTGCCGCGCTTACGGCATACATCGCGCCTATCGCACGCTTGCTGGATGAGGCCGTCGACATGATTCTGGTGGGTGACTCCACCGCAATGGTGGGGTACGCCTTACCCGATACGCTGTCTATCACTGCCGATACTCTGGCCGCGCACGCGGCTGCCGTGGTGCGCGCCACCGAGAAAGTCTGCGTGATTGTGGATATGCCCTTTGGCAGTTATCAGCAATCCCCACAGCAGGCTTTTGCCCAGGCGGCTTCCATGATGGCCGCCAGCGGGGTGTCGGGGGTCAAGCTTGAAGGCGGGCGGGTGCTTGCAGACACCACAAAATTTCTGGTCGAGCGGGGGATCCCCGTGCTGGCACATGTGGGATTGATGCCCCAGTATGTGAACACCATGGGTGGCTTCAAGGCGCAGGGGATGGATGTTGCCGCAGCGCAGCGCATTCTTGCAGATGCCCAGGCCCACGCACAGGCTGGTGCCTTTGGGGTGGTGCTCGAGGGCATCAGCGAGCCTCTGGCCCGTGAGATTACTGCAGCGCTTAAGATTCCCACCATCGGCATTGGCGCCTCGCCAGCCTGTGATGGGCAGATACTGGTTACCGAAGACATTCTGGGCCTCAGTGGTGAATACATCCCCAAATTTGCCCAAAAATTTGGCGATGCCGCCCAGGTCATTCGTCAGGCAGCACACGATTATGCGCAATCTGTTCGGCAGGAAACGTTTCCGACGCTTGATCATTGCTTTGGGGTGCGGCGAAAAGGCTAAGATCATGAAACCAATGGTTTCAATTTAATCGGATCACCTCGATCCGAGCTTATGCGCGTCGCAATGATATGGAAATCCGTCAACTTGAGGCGCTGAATGCGGTTGTCAGTACAGGTAGCGTCACAGCGGCAGGCCGTCTGCTGGGGCGCTCTCAACCGGTTGTCAGCCGCCAGATCAGTGATCTCGAAGCCGAACTCGGGTTTGTGCTCTTCGAACGTACGCGGCCCAACATTACGCTTACCGAATCCGGCGCCGAGTTCTACCAGCAAACCCGCGGTATTTTGGCGGATCTCAAGCAGCTTGAAGGCCGTGTGCTGGGGATGCGCAATGGCCAGCAGAGGCCCCTGCGTATTTTGGTTACCTCCGACCTCGCACGCAGCATTCTGCCATTGGCATTGGCCTTTATCGACCAAATGCATCCGGTTTTTCACCAGGCCATGGTTGTCGAAGAAGCTGTCCACGAAATCACCCCGCAAGACATCTTCAACAGTCGCGCTGATTTTGCGCTGATCAATCTGCCTATTGATACCGAAGGCTTGCGGGTGCATTGGTGTGGCCAGGCGCCTTGCCAACTGGCGCTGCCTGCGCGCCATCCACTGGCTAGCTCAACCGACGTGCTGCATCTGGATGATCTCACCGACACTGATGTGATCACCTTGCTGGGCCGCTATCGGATGCGCTACCACCTCACCAACCGCCTGGTTCAGGCCACAGCAGCTAGTACCCGTCGACACATCGAGGTGGGCAGCCAGCAAACGGCACTGGCAATGGTGCGTGCCGGGCTAGGTGTAGCCCTGATTGATCCCTTCTCCGTGCAGGCCAGCCTGCTTGACGGCCTGGTGCTGCGCCCTGTGCGTGCCGATGTCCATTATCGTATCGGAGCGGTCTCGCAACGTTCACACGAAGTCTCCGACGGCGCCCAGCGCCTGATCCGCAGCTTGCACCAGCACGTTCGCAATACAGTTGCTCAGTTTGTTGATGTGGAAGTCAATGGCATGCGCTCCGAGGCACGGTCGGATGCGTGAAACCACGCCAGTCGGTTGAATGCGCTTCCGGGATGGCGCATGAGGGCAGGTGGCCCCTTTGCGTGGCCGCCTGTGCGATGATGTCAGTTTGCTTGGACAGACGCAGGGTCGTATTGTGATGTCGTTTTCTTTAGACGTGGTGTTGGCGTTGATTTTGGCCTTTCTGGCGGGCGGCTTGTCTGTCTGGTGGCTGTTGCGCCGGCGTTTGGTGGCATTGTCCCAGCAGGCGCAGTCGGCCCACCACGAGCAGGTACGCTTGCAAGCCACGCTGGATGCCCAGACTGGCCAGATCAGCCAGAATCAAGCGGATTTGGCTGCAGCGCGCGAGGCCGCCGGCCAATGGCAGGCCAGGGCACAAGAGCAAGACCTCGAACTCACCCGGCTGCAGGCGGTGCACCACGAGAAACTGGCCCTCATCGAAGAACTGAAACTCAGTTTCGAACAGTCCAGAGCCAGCTTGCGCACCGAATTCCAGAATCTTGCCAATCAGGTGCTCGAAGAAAAAGGCAAGACATTTGCACAGACCAGCCAGGCCTCCCTGGATGGCTTGCTGCGCCCGTTTCGCGAGCAAATCGAAGGCTTCCAGAAGCGCGTCAATGAAGTTCACGATGCGTCGCTGCGCGGGCAAACCCAGTTGGGGGCCGAGATCCGGCGCGTGCTGGATATCGGCCTGAAAATGAGTGCCGAAGCCCATACGTTGGCCACCGCGCTAAAGGGCGAAAAAAAAACCACTGGCAACTGGGGTGAGATCCAGCTCGAGCGCAGCCTGCAACTGGCCGGTCTGGTGCAGGGCGATCACTATCAGGCCCAGGCCAGTTTTCAGGACGAATCTGGGCATCGGCGCCAGCCTGACTTCATCATCAAGCTGCCTGATGACAAGCATCTGGTCATCGACAGCAAAGTGTCTCTGGTGGATTACGATCGTGCCATTGCGGCAGAAACCGATGCCGAGCGGGAAACGGCCTTGTCGGCGCACGTGCAGGCGGTCAGGCATCACATCGACGATCTCGCATACAAGGATTACAGCAATCTGGTGGGCATGAAAAGCCCCAGTTTTGTGTTGATGTTCATGCCGATCGAACCCGCCTACATCGAAGCGATGAAACATAATCGTGATCTCTTTGACTACGGTTATGGGCGTAATGTGATCCTGGTGTCTCACACCACGTTGATGCCCATTCTCAGAACCGTTGCCAACCTGTGGATGGTGGCCCGGGCCAATGAGCAAACACGGGCGCTCAGCGACATGGCAGGCAGCTTGTACAATCAGGTGGCCGTGGTGGCAGAGCGTCTGCAGAAACTCGGCAACACGCTAAATACCGTCAGCACGCATTACAACAGTGCTGTTACTGCTGTGGCAGGCCAGCAGGGTCTGTATGGCAAGGTAAACCGCTTTGCCGAGCTTTCCTCCAAGGCCAACAAGCAATTGCCGGCACTCGACCCCATGCATGCCGATATCGAGGTTCAGCGCCTCGAGGCTGTATTGCCGGATGCCTCGGATGCAGGCACTGGTACGCCCCCAGATACGCTGCTACCGCAAACCCGGTCGCACGAATAATCCCGGCACAGGTGTTGCTTATCACTTATCGTTATAAGTTTGGCAGCTAACCCTGTGAAACCGCATGTTAAATTCTCGACCTGACGGTTCTGCCGATCCAGAACCTTGATTATTGAATGGCCCTTTATCTTGATTGATCTCGAGAATATCCGTAAGACGTTTGATTCAGCCGGTCGCGTGGTGCACGCACTGGCTGATGTCAGTCTCAATATCCGCGAAGGCGAGGTCTTTGGCATTATTGGCCGTTCAGGTGCGGGCAAGAGCACCCTGATCCGGCTTTTGAATTTGCTCGAACGCCCCACAGAGGGCGCGGTACGGGTGGATGGACACGACATCACCCAGTTTTCGGACGCGCAACTGCGCGAGTACCGCCACAGCGTGGGCATGGTGTTTCAGCACTTCAATTTGCTGCGTTCGCGCACGGTGCTGCAAAACGTGTGTTTTCCGCTGCGCCTGGCTGGTTTGTCCCGTGCTGCGCGCGAGGCTCGGGCGCGCGAGGTGCTTAATCTGGTGGGCCTGTCGGATCATGAGCACAAGTATCCGGGGCAGTTGTCGGGTGGCCAGCAGCAGCGCGTAGGAATTGCGCGGGCATTGGCCAGCCGACCGCGGCTGCTGTTGTGTGATGAGGCTACATCTGCGCTGGATCCCGAAACCACCCAATCCATTTTGCGCTTGTTGGGTGATATCAACCAGCGCCTGGGGCTGACGATTGTCCTGATTACACACAGCATGGATGTCATCCGGGCCGTATGTGATCGGGTGGCTGTCATCGAGGCGGGTCGTATTGTCGAATCCGGCCAGGTGCTTGAGGTCTTTTTGCATCCACAACACGATGCCACCCGGGCACTGCTCTCGGAAAGCGGGCTGGATGGTGGTGAGGGTTGGCGCGCCATGGCGCAAGGAATCTCAGGGCGCTTGCTGCGTCTCAGCTTTCGGGGCGATGCCACGGGCACGCCGCTGCTCAGCCAGCTCAGCCGGGATCTGCGCCTGGATCTCAGTATTTTGCAGGGCTCTGTCGGCCGCATCAAAGAGACTCCCTATGGCCAATTGGTGGTGGCTGCGCAAGGGGCCGCAGAAGATCTGGATGCACTTGGCGGCGCGCTGGACCGGGCCGGTGTGAACTACGAGGTACTGCGCACATGATGGCCAACGTGGATTGGTGGCTGATTACTGAGGCCACCATCGATACTCTGCTGATGACAGGGTTTTCTTTACTGTTTACAGTGCTGATCGGTTTGCCAGTGGGGGTGCTGCTGTTTCTCACCAGCCCTGGTCAAGTCATGCAGCATCGGGGCCTTTATCAAACCACCGCGTTTATCGTCAATGTGCTGCGCTCGGTGCCGTTTCTGATTCTCCTGATTGTCATGATTCCCATGTCGCGCCTGCTGGTGGGGACGGCTCTTGGGGTGCAGGGATCCATTCCACCTCTGGTGGCCAGTGCTGCACCGTTTTTTGCCCGTCTGGTTGAAAACGTATTGCGAGAGCTGGATCCAGGGGTGAGCGAAGCCTGCCGTTCGATGGGGGCCAGTTCGCGGCAAACCGTCTTGTGGGCGCTGTTGCCCGAAGCCACCACCGGGATTCTCGCGGCGATTGTCGTCACCGCCATCACCCTGGTGGGGTACTCGGCAATGTCAGGTGTGATTGGCGGCGGCGGCCTGGGTGACCTTGCTGTGCGCTATGGCTATCAACGCTACCAGGCCGATGTCATGGCTGTCACCGTCGTCATATTGGTGATCATGGTGCAAGTGTTTCAAGTGCTGGGCGACCGCTGGGTTGCCCGGTTAAACCGGAAGTAATCGTCCGGCGGGTAGTATGCCGTGCCGTCTCGTGTCTGCGCGGCCGGTAATCCTTATTGGTGTTTCAGGAGGCTTTTATGTTGAAGAAATTTGTACCCGCGCTGGTACTAGTGTTGCCATTGGCGTTTGCTTTGCCCACTCATGCCGAGACGCTCTCGGTGGCGGCCACTCCCGTTCCTCATGCCGAGCTGCTGGAGCTTGTGAAGCCCGATCTGGCAAAAGAAGGGGTGGATCTGGATATCAAGGTGTTTACGGACTATGTGCAGCCCAACCTGCAAGTAGCCGACAAGCAGATCGATGCCAATTTTTTCCAGCATCAGCCCTATCTGGATTCTTTTAACAAAGAGCACGACACCAAGCTGGTGTCGGTGGGTGCGGTACACGTCGAGCCCTTTGGCGCGTATTCGCAAAAAATCAAAGACATCAAGGATCTGAAAGACGGCTCTTTGGTGGCTATTCCCAACGATCCTTCCAATGGCGCCCGCGCCTTGCTGTTGCTGCAAAAGCAGGGGCTGATCAAGCTGAAAGACCCCAGCAATATTTTGGCCACTGCACGTGATGTGTCCGAGAACCCCAAGCATCTGGAATTTCGCGAGCTTGAGGCAGCCACTTTGCCGCGTATCTTGCCCGATGTGGATCTGGCGCTGATCAATACCAACTACGCGCTGGAAGCTGGCCTGAATCCGATCAAGGATGCGCTGTTCATCGAGGACAAGAACTCGCCCTATGCCAACCTGGTGGTCACCCGTGCCGATCGCAAAGACGACCCCGCCATCAAGAAGCTGGTTGCTGCCCTGCAGTCTGACAAGGTGCGCGACTTTATTCTGAAGCAATATAAGGGTGCCATCGTACCGGCATTCTGATTTGGCCCTGCGGGGTAAAACCCTTTTCGGTGCTAGGGGATTTCCCCAGAAATTGCCAAAAGGCCCGGGTGTTTTGCTGATTTTTCGGCGGAGCACCCGGGCCTTTCAGTTAACATAAGCGCTGGGCACGGCCTGCAGGCCGACGCAAAAACATCCCACAAGGAGACTTCATATGTTGCCAAAAACCCTCAAAGCAGCCCTGTTGGGCCTGGCCTTTACCCTGGCCCTTCCAACCGCACAAGCCGCCGACAAAGAGCTTGTGGTTGCCACGGACACCGCCTTTGTGCCCTTCGAATTCAAGCAAGACGGCAAATACACTGGCTTTGATATTCAGCTCTGGGAAGCCATTGCCAAGCAGGCAAATCTCAAGTACCGCCTGCAGCCGATGGACTTCAACGGGATTATTCCCGGCTTGCAAACACATAACATTGATGCGGCCCTGGCCGGCATCACGATTCGTCCTGATCGCGCCAAAGTGATCGACTTCTCTGATCCCTACTACGAGTCTGGTCTGGCCATCCTGGTGTCCAAAGACAGCAACATTAAAACTGCCAAAGACCTCGAAAACAAAATGGTGGCAGTCAAGATTGGTACGGCAACCGTTGATTACATGAAAGCCAACGTGCCATCGGCCAAGCTCAAGCTGTTCCCCAATATCGATAACGCGTTCCTCGAACTCGCCACCGGCCGGGTAGATGCGGTTGTGCACGATACCCCCAACGTCCAGTATTACGCCAAGACGGCTGGCCAGGGCAAGGTCAAGGTTGTCGGTTCGCTCAAGAGCGGCGATTACTACGGGATTGCCTTCCCCAAGGGCAGCAAGTTGGTTCCGGTGGTCAACAAAGCATTGGCTGAAATCAAGGCCGACGGTACCTATAACAAGCTCTACGAAAAATGGTTTGGCAAGATGCCTGAATAATCCAGGCGCAGGACATTATCGTGACTTTCGAATGGTCTGCAATCTGGGCCGCCTGGCCTGATCTCATGGCAGGGGCCTGGATGACTATCCAGATCACCCTGCTGGGGCTGGTAGGCGGCTCCATCATCGGTGGCCTGGCCGGGGTAGTAGTTACCTATGTTCCGGTGCCGATTACCCGCCGTACCCTGGGCTGGGGTGCTGTCACGCTGGTGGTTCTGGTGGCGCTGTGGCGTCTGCTGTCCTGGCTGGCTGCGGGGCCACTGGCCGAAGTGCCCGATAGTGTCTGGTGGAGCCTGCGTGCTGTGGTTATCCTTCTGGTGCTGTGGCGCGGCCTGGTCTGGGTGCCGGTGGCGTTGTCGGTGATCTCCCAGATTTACATTCTGGTGATGCGGGGCACGCCAATTGTGGTACAGGTGATGTTCATCTACTTTGCCTTGCCGCTGCTGGTCAATATTCGCATCGACGGATTTACTGCCGCCACCTTCACCCTCATGATCAATGCCGGGGCTTATATTGCCGAAATCGTCCGTGGCGGCCTGCTGTCTGTGCCCAAGGGGCTGCAAGAGGCCGGCCAGGCCATGGGCTTGCCGTTTTACAAGATTCTGGCCCACATCATCGGGCCAGTGGCGCTGCGGCGCATGATTCCCACCATGGGCAATCAGTGCATCATCAGCCTTAAAGATTCTTCTTTGTTCATCGTCATCGGGGTGGCAGAGCTTACCCGGCGGGGCCAGGAAATCATCGCCGGCAATTTCCGTGCCGTCGAAATCTGGGGTGCGGTGGCCGTCATCTATCTCATCATGACAGGCTTTATCGCTGTGGTGCTCAAGTTTATTGAACACAGGACCCGCATCATATGAGCATCGTCGAATTCAAAAACGTTACCAAGAGCTTTGGTGACAACGTTGTGCTCAATGGCATCGATCTCACCATCGAACCCGGCGAGGTGGTGGTGGTTGTGGGGCCCTCGGGTTCCGGAAAATCCACCTTCTTGCGCTGCATCAATGTGCTCGAAACCATTCAGGGTGGTGACATTATCGTCAACGGGCTCAGTGTGCTGGGCAAGGCCTCCGAAGTGCGCGAACTTCGGCGCGAAGCGGGGATGGTGTTTCAGCAGTTCAACTTGTTTCCACAACTGACAGCCCTTGAAAACGTCATGTTTGGCCCGCAGCACACGCGCGGCCTGCCCAAGGCACAGGCCCGGCAGCAGGCTCAAGAGCTTCTGCAAAAAGTAGGCTTGGCCGAGCGTGCCGATCATTACCCGGGGCAGCTCTCTGGTGGTCAGCAGCAGCGGGTGGCTATTGCCCGGGCCCTGGCCATCAAGCCACTGTTGATGCTATTTGACGAGCCTACTTCAGCCCTGGATCCCGAGCTTCGCCACGAGGTTCTGGGGGTGATGCAGGCGGTGGCTGAAGAAGGCATGACCATGATCGTGGTTACTCACGAGATGGAATTTGCCCGCAAGGTGGGCAGCCGTCTGATCTTTATGGATCAGGGAAAAATTGTCGAAGACGGCACGCCAGAAGCGCTGCTGGAGAATCCCCCCACCCAGCGGTTGCGGGATTTCCTGCAGCACGTCAGCTGATTTATCTGGCTGTGGTTGCGCGGATGGTTCGGGTGGCAATCACCTTGTCCGAGCCCTCCGCCGTGATCTGCACCGTCACCTGACGCAGCCGGTAGGCTTTGGGAAGCTCTGTGTCGCCTTCAATGACGATGTAGCGGCCCATGTCCAGCGGCTGGGTGTTCAGGTCGACATACACGGTTTTACCGTTAGGGTAGGTGCCTACGCCCACCAGTTTTACTTCGCCGCGCAGTTGGCCCACCTGAGACTCACCCTCAGGCAAATCCTGGATCAGTAGAACCTGATAATGCAGGCTGCCCTCGCGCACCACCATATCGGCACTGCGGATACCTGGAGAAGTGCCTCGAGGGTCTGGTGGGATGGCAGCAATCAGGGTAGAGACACCCGCGGCCATATCGGCAGTTTGCTTGCGCAATTGCTGGGCCTGCTGGGTGGCGTCTTGCTGGCTGGATTTTGCCTGGCCAATTGCTTGCCGTAACGATTTTGCTTCGGCTGATAAGCGCTGGTTTTCGAGGTTGGATGTGTTCAGGTCCATCCGGAGTTGCTCGGATTGCTCGACTGTCAGCCGTTGTGGCCCATAGCTGCGTTGCAAAAATAGAACGCCGCCAGCCCCGACGGCAATACCTGCAATCAATAGCACCAGCCAGCGCGGGATACCTCGACGGCGCCGGGTGTAGCCATAAGGAGTAGGTTTGAATGTGGGGCGGCTGGAGCCAAGAGACATAAGTGGAATTCCTGAAGCGGCAAGGCTGAGTGCAGGCCTGCCCCCGGTAACAGGCCGACGGGGCAAAAGGGAGCGCGAAAGACCGTTAGCATAAACGGATTGCCTTGCGGATCCTGGGCGAATCTACAGACGGTTGCGAAATGCCAGAACTGGTTAGACGATAAATTGCCGTGCGTCGTGCCCGGCAAAGCATCAGTTTAGCAGCCTGCCCGGCCGGTTTTGTCTTGCAGTGCGGCATCAAGCTCGGCAAGTCGCGCTGGTGTGCCGACATCCACCCAGCGCCCTGCGTAATACAGGCCCCGCACGGTGTGGTGCTGCATGGCGTTGCGCAGCAAGGGGGCCAGCGGGGCGGGCTGGTGTGCAGACGTATGAGCAAACAGCCGGGGGTGATACAGGCCAATGCCGGCGTAGGTAAGCCCGGTACCCGGGGAGGGATCCGCCACCAGGCTGCCATCTGGCAGCAGGCCGAAATCGCCCTCGGGGTGGTGTGCAGGGTTGTCTACCAGTAGCAACTGCGCCAAGGTTTGCGCTGTCCAGTGGTCTGCCCATCGCAGTGCCTGGGCAGGATTCCAGTCGCACCAGATGTCACCATTAATCACCAAAAAGGGTTGATCCTGAAAAAAAGGCAGGGCGCGGGCAATGCCGCCTGCGGTTTCCAGAGCGGTGGTTTCGGCTGAATAGTGCAATCGCACCCCCCAGGCTTGTCCGTCGCCCAAGGCTGCTTCGATTTGCTGGCCCAGCCAGGCGTGATTGATCAGTACTTCGTGGATGCCTGCCTTGGCCAGCCTTTGCAGGTGCCAGACAATCAGGGCTTGGCCACCCACCACCAACAGCGGCTTTGGGCAATTGTCGGTGAGGGGACGCATGCGCTGGCCCCGGCCGGCGGCCAGAATCATGGCCCGCATCAGAACGAATACCCATCTTGGCGTGGCTGGTCGTCCAGCTGATCCAGCAAGCGCAGTAGTGGGCGAAACGGTTGGTAGCGGCCGGCCACTTGCTGTACGTAAGCCAGGACTCGGGGGATGTGATCAAGGTAATGGTGCTTGCCGTCGCGATGGGACAGGCGGGCAAAGACGCCAAGAATCCGCAAATTGCGTTGCAGGCTCATCCACTCGTAGTGCATGTGAAACTGTGCAAAATCGGCTGGGACAGGCAGCCGGGCGTCTCGGGCGTATTCCCAGTAGCGGATCGCCCAGTCAAGTTGCGTGGGCTCGTCCCAGGTGGTGCGGGCATCCATCACCAAAGAAGCGATGTCATAGCTGATGGGGCCGCACACCGCATCCTGAAAATCGATGATGCCCGGGATGTAGTCGGGGGCACCGGCTCCCAGCATCAGATTGGGAGAATGATAGTCGCGGTGCACAAACACCTGCGGCTGGGCGGCGGCTTGTTGGGCCAGCAACTCGAAGATCTGTGCCAGGGCATTGAGCGTGGCGTCATTTGGCGTGTGTTGATGATGAACCTGCAGATACCATTGCGGAAACAGCTGAAGCTCTTGCACCAGACGGGCGGCATCGTATGCGGGTAAGCCACCGGCCGGGCATTTTTGCATCTTTACCAGCGCTTGCAGTGCACCGCGCATGTGTTGCTGCCAGGTGGTGTCGTCTTGTGTGGCGCCGTTTTGGATGGTTTCGTAGAAGGTTTGGCTGCCGAGATCGCTGATCAGCAAAAAACCCAGGGAAAGCTCTTGGGCAAAGATCTCCGGCACCTGCAGGCCCCCGCGGGTGAGGCGTTGGGCAATATCGATAAAAGGCGTGCAGTCTTCTTGCGGTGGAGGGGCGTCCATGACAATCCGCGGACCGGTATCGGATTGCACCCGGAAATAGCGGCGAAAGCTTGCATCGCCAGAGACAGGGGTGAGCGTATTGGGATGTAAGCCGAAAGGGGTGGCAAGCGTATCGAGCCAGTGCTGCAGGGCGGCCAGGCGAGGGTCGGCAGATGTGGTGTGTGTCATGGGAAGTAGCGGTTGTAAAACGGGCTGCCCGCACGCGAGTGGCTGAGCTTCTCTATAATACTGGGTCGCTGGTCAAAGTGGTGCGCAGATCAGTTATTGTGTCTTCTCTTTTAAAGGGGCCGGGTCTTCGTGCATTGGATCAGCCGCATCATTCTCCTGAGTGCTCTTCTGTCTGCTCCCGTGGTTCAGGCGGATTCGTCGGCGCAAGCAGAGTCCATGCGCACAGTCAGCAGCCTGAGGCTGCATTCCGGCTTGCCCGATGATCGTTTGCCCGCTTTTATTATCGGCGACGACCTTACCCGTCACACCGACGGTCGGGTATCTGTGCAGGGCGATGCGCAGGTGCGCCGTCTCGATGGCGTCATCAAGGGCGACCGCATTGATTACAACCCCAACACCGGAGACGTCGAAGTGCGTGGTCGGGGCTTGCTGATGCGCGACGGTAATATCATCAAGGGCCCACACGTTCAGTTCAACACCCAAACAGAACAAGGCATCGTTCAGGCGCCCGATTTCTGGCTGGGGGCCACCGCAGGCCATGGTCAGGCCCAGGAAGCAGAAGTCCTTGGGCGCCAGCATATGCGGCTGCACGAAGTGCACTACACCGGCTGGCATGGCCGTGATGCCGCGTGGTGGATCGATGCCAGCAAGGTGGATCTGTATCTTGATGAAAACGAGGGTGTGGCGCGCAATGGTGTGCTGCGTTTCAAGGGTGTGCCGATTTTGTATTCGCCCTATCTGACGTTTCCCCTGGGCAAAGATCGAAAAAGCGGGTTTCTCGTGCCTACCTACGGCACCTCCAGCAACGCCGGTATCGAGATCACCACACCGTATTACTTGAATCTTGCGCCCAATTACGATGCCACGCTGCTGCCGCGCTACCTGAGCAAGCGCGGCCTGTTGCTGGGTACCGAAGTTCGTCATCTGGGCACACGCTCGCACACCGAGCTCTTTGGCACCTACATCATGCGTGATCGTCAGACGGACGATAAACGCTGGATGTATTCGGTGCAGCACACGCGAAGCCTGGGCGGTGGCCTGCAGGCCTATCTTGACGCCCGCCGGGTGTCGGATGATGATTATTTTCGGGATTTCTCTTCGTTTGGATTGTCGGATGCAGCCATTACCTATATGCCCAGCCAGGCCTTGCTTACCTGGTCGGGAGGCCCGCATTTCAGCAGCTCCTTGCAGTTTTATCGTTACCAGACCCTGCAAGACAGCACGGGTTCGTTTTTAGCGCCGCCCTACGATAAATTGCCCGAGTTTCACTTTCGTGCCCAGCACTATGGCTGGAACGGCTTCGATGTGGTGTCGGATAATTACGTCACGCGGTTTGTGGCGCCTATTTACCAGGGCGATGCCTTTCCCCAGCAATCGGGCCGTCGGCTGATGCCCAATGGTACGCGGATGACCTCCTATACATCCATTGCGCGGCCATTTATCTTGCCAGGCGCCTATCTCACCCCCAAGATAGGCCTGCACATGAGCCAGTACGAAACCGACTGGTTCTACGATTCCATCCAGGGCTTGCCGCCAGAGCTTCTCGGCCAGCCAAACAGTCAGTCGCGGGTATTGCCGATTGCTTCTCTGGATATGGGCCTTACGCTGGAGCGTGACAGCAGTTTTTTTGGCAACGCTGCAGTGCAAACCTTAGAGCCGCGTCTTTACTATTTGTACGTGCCCTATCGCGATCAATCTGGCTTGCCGGTTTTTGATACCGGCATGGCCTCATTCAGTTACCAGCAGGCCTTCGACGAAAACATCTTCAGTGGTGGCTGGGATCGCATTGCCAATGCCAATCAGCTCACGGCTGGCATTACCACCCGGTGGCTGGATGCTGATACGGGCTTCGAGCGCCTGTCGTTGTCTGCGGCCCAACGCTTTTATTTTGCCGACCAGCAAGTGACCTTGCCTAGCCAGACGGCCCGCAAGGCCACAGAGTCTGATTATCTGCTGGGGGCCAAGGCAGCACTTACTGATAATTTTTCGGTGTATTTCGATGGGCAGTTTGATCACGACACGCAAAAACGCAACCGGCTCAGCTCCGGCGTGCGTTGGACGCCCAAGCGCCTGGCTACCATGTCGCTGTCGTATCGCTACGAACGCGACCCCAATCTTTACACCGATCCTTACCGGGTCTTGCCCCCAGGGGTAGACCAGCAGTCCCGCGAGCAGGTCAGTTTCACGGCCCAGTGGCCGCTCATGCGGCGCTGGTTTGGCGTGGGCCGTTATGATTACTCATTGGCCGAGAAACGCAATACGCAGTCAATCGTCGGTCTCGAGTACCGGGGTGACGGCGGTTGGGCGGCTCGCGCAGTGTTGCAGCGCTATGCCGTATCCGCCGAAAAAACCAACACAGCCCTGTTTTTGCAGCTGGAGCTCACCGGCTTGGGATCTCTGGGCACCGACCCCATGTCCCTGCTCTCCGACCGAATCACCGGTTTCAGAACCACCACTCCGTCCACGCCTGACAAAACTGTTTTCGAGAGGTATGAATGATGCGTCATCCCGCCGGTATGTTTTTTCTGGCCCTGGTGCTGGGCAGCAGCCTTGCACTGCCGGTGGCCTCGGCTGCACAAACTGGGGCGGCCAAGGCGGCCAAAAGCAGCCATGCCCAGCCTCCGGCACAGCAATTTGTCGATGGCATCGCTGCAATCGTCAACAAGCAGGTCATCACACTCAGCCAGTTGGCCGACAAACAGGTGCAGGTGCGCCAGCAGATGAAGGCGCAGAACATCCCTGTGCCCCAAGAAGACGTTTTCAAGCGTCAGGTGCTGCAGCAAATGATCAATGCAGCCTTGCAAGACCAGGAAGCCGCCCGCGTGGGTATTCAGGTCAGTGACGCTCAGGTGCAAAGGGCCGTGCAATCGATTGCCCAGCGCAACGGCATTACGGTCGACCAGCTCAAAAATGAAATCGTGCGTAGTGGCATGGATTGGGATCAGTATCAGTCCGAGATCCGCACCCAGATTCAGGATGATCGCTTGCGCCAGCGCTTTGTCGAAGACCGCATCAGTATCAGTGATAGCGATATCGATGCGTTTTTGCAGACGCACCAGGATCTGGCTGTGCCCGTGCCACTGACGGCAGGGCAGCAACAGCAAATCCAGCAGCAACACGAAGCCCAGATCCGGCAGCAGCAAGAGCAGCAGGTGGCCGCACAGCGTGCTGCGATGGCCAACGCAGGGCCAGAGCTTTTCGAAGTGGCGCAGATCCTCATCGAGGTGCCCGATTACGCTTCCAACGAAGTCGTGGCTCAAAAGCGCAAAGAAGCCGAAGCCATTTTGCGCAAGCTTAAATCCGGAGCCGATTTTGCCGGCCTGGCTGCAGCATCCTCCAACGGCCCTCAAGCCCTTGAGGGGGGCAAGATGGGCATACGCCCGCTCAAAGACTGGCCGGATCTCTTTGCCAGAACCATCAAGGATATTCCGCCCGGCGGTGTCAGTGGTGTGATCCAGAGCGGTCGGGGGTTTCATATTCTCAAGGTTCTGCGTCGCGGCTACGCCCAGCGCCCGGTACCCAAAAAAGCACCTGTCCAGCAGCCGGCGCCTGTGCCGGCGCCCCAGCCGCCTGTCCATACCGGCGCAGGCCCAATGATGGTGACGCAAACGCATGCGCGCCACATTCTGATCAAAACTGATAAGGTCACTTCAGATGAAAAGGCCCGTGCCATTCTCGAGGGCCTGCGCAACCGAATCGAACATGGTGAATCCTTTGCCGAACTCGCCAAGCGCTATTCCCAGGACGCCTCCGCCCCCAAGGGTGGCGATCTGGGCTGGCTGAATCCTGGCGAAACCGTGCCTGCCTTCGAGTTGGCCATGGGCCACCTTAAAAAGGGTGAGGTCAGCGAGCCTGTCAAAACACCGTTTGGCTGGCACCTGATTCAAGTTGAAGACCGCCGCAGCAAAAACATGGAAACCGAGTTCCGTCGCATACAGGCGCGCCGCGAGCTTGTGCAGCGGCGCATTGGCCCGGCCTACGAAGATTGGCTCGATCAGCTGCGCAGCCAGGCGTATATCGATAACCGGCTCGACCATACCCAAAGCGGAACCCGTTAAGCCCATGGCTCATCAGGCACGCAAACGATTTGGCCAGCACTTTCTCAGCGACGAATCCGTCGTGGATGCCATCGTGCGTGCGATCGACCCTCTACCCTCTGATACCATGGTAGAAATTGGCCCGGGCCTGTCGGCCCTGACCGCACCGTTGCTGGGCCGACTCAAGCGCCTGGTGGCCGTCGAGCTTGATCGTGACCTGGCGCACAGGCTTCGCCAGCAGTGGCCTGATGAGCGCTTGCATCTCATCCAGGCCGATGCGCTGGCTGTGGATTTTTCCGAACTGCAGGCCGCGTGCGGCCCGCTGGCAAGCGATACGGCTGCATCAGCTGCTCCGGCGTCTGACGCAGATGCTCGACAGCCTGCCAAGCTGCGCATCGTGGGTAATCTGCCCTACAACATTTCAACCCCGCTGTTGTTTCATCTGATGCAATGGGCTGATCAGGTACAAGATCAGCATTTCATGCTGCAGCGTGAAGTCATCGATCGGATGGTGGCACGGCCAGGCGATAGCCAGTATGGCCGGCTGTCGGTGATGTTGCAGGCCCGCTACCGTATGGTGCATCTGTTTGATGTCCCACCCACAGCCTTCGACCCGCCTCCCAAGGTGATGTCTGCCATTGTGCGCATGCGCCCGCTGGCGGCCGACAAACGCCGTGCCCCGCAAAACCCGGCGCTGTTTGCGCAACTGGTGTCTCGGGTTTTTGAGCATCGCCGCAAGATGATCCGTGGCAGTTTGGGGGCCTGGGCGGCTCAGCTGGATTGGGAGCGCCTGGCGATCGCGCCGACGGCACGCCCCCAAGAGCTCACGGTAAACCAGTTTATGGATTTGGCCGACGCCCTGACGGGTGTGGATGCCGACCAGACCAGGGTTTAGTCTTCGCGGCCTTGCTTCTGGATGAGTTCGATCTTGTAGCCGTCGGGATCCTGCACAAAGGCGATCACGGTATTGCCGTGCTTCATGGGGCCGGCTTCGCGCACCACCAGACCACCACGGGATTTGATCGTGGCGCAGGTATCGTAGGCGTCTTCAACCTCGATGGCTACGTGGCCGTAACCATCGCCCAGGTCGTAAGATTCGGTATCCCAGTTATGGGTAAGTTCGAGCACGGCGCCTTCGGATTCGTCTTGGTAGCCGATAAAGGCCAGGGTAAAGCGGCCCTCCGGGTAATCTTTTCGACGCAGCAGCTGCATGCCCAGTACCTCGGTGTAAAACATCAGAGAGCGGTCGAGATTGCCGACGCGAAGCATGGTGTGAAGAAGTCGCATGATGCCATCCTTGATCGTTTGGACTGTCCTATCATACGCATATTTTGAGGTGCCTGGCGCGGGATGCCGGGCCCCTAAAAGAGCGGCAGGCTTCCTGGGTGATGCTGCGCCAGGGCATCACGCGCCTGCTTGAAGTCCGGGTACAGGTGCTCCACCTCGCGCCAGAATGCCGGGCTGTGGTTCATCTCGGTCAAATGGGCCACTTCGTGTGCCACCACATAGTCGATCAGCGTCGAAGGCAGGTGGATAAGACGCCAGTTCAGGTGGATACGCCGGGTGCTGGAGCAAGACCCCCAGCGCCCTTGCGCATTGGAGAGGCGCCAATCCAGAATGGTTTGGCCGGCTCGCGCCAGCGTGGCCTGCAGACGGATACCAAAATCCCGGCGTGCCTGCTCTTGCAGCCAGCCTTGAGTGCGTTCCTGGATACGGCTTGGGCCAGCGTTATCAGGCAGAGGCAGAAACAGCAGGTCGTGGTGGTCAGGACTCGCCTGGTTGCCCGAAAAATGCAGGGTACGGGCGCTGTCCAGCGCCAGCTCGATCATCACACCCAAATACGGGATGTGGCCGCCCTTGCGCCACTGGGCGGGCTGCACGGCCAGCACGTCCAGGCGCTGTTGCGCGGCCCGCAGCTTGCGGTCGATCCAGTCTGCCTTGGTGTGGATGGCGGTTTCAATCTGGCTTTGACTCGCCCAGGACGGTGCCTGGATCAGCAAGTGTGCGTCGCGGATTGTCAGGCCGATGGATCGTCTGTGTGAGCGTCGTAGGCCGTACTCCAGCGGCTCTCCCGGGCGCAACAGCAGCTTGCGCCGATAACCCGTGGGTGGCAGCCAGGGCTGTGGCGTCAGCACAAAAAGTGGCGCAGGCGAGCTGTCCGGGGGCGGGGAAGTGGATGGCGGCGGGCTTTCTCCGCCGGCCCGGGGCCGTTTTGGTAGCGATGCGGGTGCCGCGCCGAACAAGCTTAATTGTTGTGGTGCATCAGTGGTCATAGCGCTCTGGATTGAGCTGCCGCATTTCGGCTTCTATCCAGTCACGAACTGCGTTATTCAGGGTTACCGGGTTATAGCCTTTGGGGTCGATGGCTGGCCCAAAGGAGACCGTAACCATGCCTGGCGTCTTGATAAACGCATTGCGCGGCCAGCGTTCTCCTGCATTGTGTGCCACCGGTATCACCGGAACGCCTGTCTTGCATGCCAGCATCGTGCCGCCCTGTTTGTAGCGGCCCACCTCGCCGGGGGCGACACGCGTGCCTTCGGGAAACAGCACAGGCCAACGACCTTCTTTGAGGCGCTGGCTGCCAATGCGTACAACTTGTTCGAAGGCTTCACGCCCCTTGGCCCGGTTGATCGGGATCATGCTGAGCAGTGCTAGGCTCCAGCCAAAAAACGGCACATGGTGTAGTTCTTTCTTGTACACAAACACCACGTCGCGTGGCAGTTTGACCGCGAAATAAAGGGTTTCCCAGGCGGACTGGTGCTTGGACAAAATAATGGCCGGGCCTTCTTTGGGCAGGTGCTCCGTGCCGCGCACCTGATAGCGGATGCCAAGGATCCAGCGCGCGCCCCACAGGGCCAGCCGTGGCCAGCCCAGCGTCAGGCGGTAGCGCCATGTCAGGGGTAGTGGGGCCCAAAGCACACAGCACAGGGCATAGGGGATCACGGTGATGACCAAAAAGGCCATATAAAGGGTGGATCTCAAAAACGTCATGACTGGGTCTTTAGCAAGGCATCGGCCACCGCGGCCAGGTCGTCGTGTACTTCGGTGCCGGCAGGCAGCTCTCCACTGGTGCCGGATTGATTCCAGGTGGCTCGTCCTTTACCGGTAAGCACTAGATACGGGTGGCAACCTGCACTGGCTGCCGCTTGCAGGTCTCGCAGGCTGTCGCCCACCAAGGGAACCTCGCTTAAAGAGACATCCAGGCGCCGGGCGATATCGTGCAGCATGCCCGCTTTGGGCTTGCGGCAAGTGCAGCCGTCTTCTGGGCCGTGCGGGCAAAAGAAGATGGCGTCGATGCGGCCACCCGCTTCTGCCACGGCTTGACGCATGCGGTCGTGGATGGTTCCCAGGGTTTCCATGGAAAAAAGCCCGCGTGCAATGCCCGATTGGTTGCTGGCCACTGCCACATACCAGCCGGCGTGGCTGAGGCGGCCAATGGCCTCGAGACTGCCGGGAATGGGGATCCATTCGTCGGGCGATTTGATGAAGGCGTCACTATCGTGATTGATGACGCCGTCGCGGTCGAGAATGATGAGCTTCACTGTGCCAGCCTGGAGAGATCGGCGACTTCGTTCATCAGACCGTGCAGGGATTTGAGCAAGGCCAGGCGATTGTTGCGTAACGCGGTGTCTTCGGCCATCACCATGACATCCGTAAAGAATTGATCGACAGGGCCACGGGCCTGGGCTAGCACCGCCATGCCAGCGGCAAAATTGCCGGCAGCAAGTTGTGCCTGAGCCTGCGGAGCCAGCTGCTGAATGGTTTGCGCCAATTGCTGTTCGGCAGGTTCTCGCAGCAAGCCTGGATCAAATTCCGGCAAGGTGCCATCTGCTTTCTTAAGCAGGTTGCTGACGCGCTTGTTGGCGGCTGCCAGGGCGGTGGCCTCGGGCAGGTTGCCAAAGGCCATGCAGGCCTGGACACGGGCAGAAACCTGATGCAGCGGCGGGTGCAGGGCCAGGACGGCATCCACAGCGGTGCGGTCTGCATGCGTGACTAACTGGTTGCGGTAACGCTCGTAGATGAATTCGAGTACGGCCGGGACGGTGCCGGCAGCCAGCATGCCCGGGGCAAAGCCTGCTGCGGTTTCATCCAGCAGGGCGGCCAGGCGGGCGGGGCTGTCTTCGCTGGCGCGCAGATAGCCGCCGGCGGTGAGCTGCTCGTAGGCGCTGATCAGGCCCAGCGCAGCGCGGCGCAGGCCGTAGGGGTCGCGCTCTCCGGTGGGGGCCAGCCCGATCCCCCAGATGCCCACCAGGGTTTCGGCCCGTTCTGCCATAAACAACACGGCTGCCGTCAGTGTCTCGGCGGATACCGGCTGATCCAGGCGGATCTGGTACTGATTGCGCAGGGCCAGGACAAGCTCGGGGAGTTCTCCGTCGTGGGCGGCATAGTACGAACCCATGATGCCCTGCAGTTCTGGAAACTCGCCCACCATCTGGGTGCCGAGGTCGGCATGGGCCAGCATGGCAGCTTTGGCAGCCACCAGGGGTGCGCCGCCCAGCAGCGGCGCCAGCCAGCGTGCCAGCTTGCGCACACGCTCGGTGCGTTGCAGCTGGGTGCCCAGTTTGTTGTGGTAGACGCTATGGGCCAAGTCGGCCACGCGGTCGACCAGAGGTGTTTTGAGATCGGTCTGATAGAAAAACTGTGCGTCGGCCAGGCGTGGGCGCACCACGCGCTGGTTGCCCTGGATGATATGCGAAGGATCTGCCGGCTGCATGTTGCTGACGATCAAGAAACGATGTGTCAGTGCGTTTGTGGCCGGATCAAACAAGGGAAAATATTTTTGATTGAGACGCATGGTCAGGATCAGGCATTCTGGCGGTACAGCCAGAAAGCCTTCGTCGAATTCGCCCACGTATACGGTGGGCCATTCGACCAAAGCCGTCACCTCGTCGAGCAGCGCCTCCGCTTCGGGAGATTGTCCGATAGTGGCGCTCATTTGGGCAGAGGATTCAGCCAGCTGCGTGGCGATACGGGCGCGCCGCTGTGCAAACCCGGGGATCACGTAGCCCTGCGTCTGTAGTGTCTGTGCCCAGGTGTCTGCCGATGCAATGCTGAGTGGTTCCTGGCACAAAAACCGGTGTCCGCGTGTGATGCGGTCGGCCTGCAGCCCCAGTGCCTGAACAGGCACAACGGTATCGCCAAAAAGGGCCAGCAAATGATGCGCGGGGCGTACAAACTTGACGCTGGTGTGTCCGTCTGCCAGCTGATATTGCATCATCTTGGGGATCGGCAAGTGCGTGACGGCGTAATCCAGCGCCAGCTGCAGCCCATCGGCCAGAGAGGAGCCGGGGGCAGTGCCTTCAGCGTACAGGATGTCCTGCTTGCCGTCGTGGCGGGAGATGAGATCGGAGGGGCTCAGGTGAGCCAGATTCTTGGCCTGCAGCTTTTTAAGCAGTGCCGGGCTCGCGGCACCCTGGGCGTCCAGGCCGATGCTGGCGGGCATCAGTTTTTCGGTGTAAGCCTGGTCAGGGGCGTGTTCCAGCACGGCGCTCAGGTGGATGGCCAGCCGCCGAGGCGTGGCATAGGCCTGAAAGCTGCAGTCTGCAGCCAACAGATGATGCTGCTTGAGTACTTTGTGCACGCTGTCGGCAAAGGATTGGCCCAAGGCGTCGAGCGCTTTTGGGGGGAGCTCTTCGGTAAGCAGCTCGAGGATCAGGTCGCGGGTGCTCATGCCTGTGCCTCCAGCATGGGAAACCCAAGCCGTTCGCGCGAATCAAAGTACGCCTGGGCCACCGCGCGGGACAGTACCCGGATACGGCCGATATAGGTGGCGCGTTCGGTGACGCTGATGGCACCGCGGGCATCCAGCAGATTAAATGTGTGAGCCGCCTTGAGCGTGGCCTCGTAGGCCGGCAGGGCCAGTGGCACTTCGATCAGACGTTTGGCCTCGGATTCGTAATCGTTGAAATGAGAAAACAGCATGGGTGTCGCGGCGTATTCGAAGTTGTAGGTGGATTGCTCGACCTCGTTTTGGTGAAACACGTCGCGGTAGTACACGCAACGCCCGTCGGGTGCCTGTGTCCAGACCAGATCATAGACAGACTCAACCCCTTGCAGATACATGGCCAGGCGCTCAAGCCCGTAGGTGATCTCGCCCATGGTCGGGTTGCAGTCCAGCCCGCCTACTTGCTGGAAGTACGTGAATTGCGTGACTTCCATTCCGTTGAGCCAGACCTCCCAGCCCAGCCCCCAGGCGCCCAGGGTGGGGTTTTCCCAATCGTCTTCTACAAAGCGGATGTCGTGCTGCTGGGGATCGATGCCCAATGCCCGCAAAGAGCCCAGGTATAGATCGATGATGTCGAGGGGAGCAGGCTTGAGCACGACCTGGAACTGGTAATAATGTTGCAGACGGTTGGGATTGTCGCCGTAGCGGCCGTCTTTTGGACGGCGTGACGGCTGCACGTAGGCAGCGCGCCAGGGTTCGGGGCCAATGGCCCGCAAAAAGGTGGCGGTGTGTGAAGTACCGGCCCCGACTTCCATGTCGTACGGCTGCAGCAGGGTGCAGCCCTGCCTGTCCCAGTATTGCTGGAGGGATAAAATAAGTTGTTGGAATGTAAGCATGGCGTGGCGGGGTATCCGCAAAGGTTCTGTCTGAAACTCGGGTACAGTGCTGGCTGCGCCCAAAACGACCATTTTATCCACTTTGTCGGAGAACACATGAGCGAGTGCCTCGAGGTGCAGCAACAAGATGGGATTTTGATCCTGCGCCTGAATCGTCCACATGCCCGCAATGCAGTCAATCTCGAGGTAGCCCAGGCCCTGGCGGCTGGGCTTGATCAGTTGGATGCCGATCCTGATTTGCGTCTGGGTATTCTCACCGGCGCGGGCGGGCATTTCTGCTCGGGCATGGATCTCAAGGCATTTGCGGCCACCGGACAGCGGCCCTATGTCGGCAATCGGGGCTTTGGCGGCTTGTGTGAGCGCCCGCCCAAAAAGCCGCTTATCGCCGCGGTCGAAGGCTACGCACTGGCGGGTGGTTGCGAACTCGCCCTTGCCTGCGACCTGATCGTTGCCGCTGAAGACGCCAGATTTGGGGTTCCTGAGGTCAAACGCGGTCTGGTGCCTGGGTCTGGTGGTATGTTGCGCCTGCCCGCACGCATTCCTTATCATGTGGCCATGGAGGCGGTACTGACGGGTGATTTCCTGGATGCTGGCCGATTGCACCAACTGGGGTTGGTGAACCGCCTGGCCCAGCCGGGACAGGCACTTGAATCCGCGCTGGCCATGGCCCGCACCATTGCTGCCAATGGCCCGCTGGCCGTGCAAACCGCCAAGGCCATCATCTCGCAATCGCGCAACTGGCGTCCCGAGGACATGTTTGATCTTCAGCGGCCACGCATTGCGCATATCTTCAGTTCCCAGGATGCCCACGAAGGAGCAACTGCCTTTGCTGAAAAACGTGCACCTGTCTGGAAAGGAAAATAATGACCACCATCTCCGAAGACGACCTGATCCAGTCAATTGAAGATGCTGTTCAGTTCATCAGCATCTATCATCCTTTGGATTACATTCATCACTTGGCGCGAGCCTACGAGCTTGAAGAAAGCCCGGCGGCGCGCGATGCCATTGCCCAGATCCTCACCAATTCGCGTCTGTGCGCCGAAGGCCACCGGCCCATTTGCCAGGACACCGGCATCGTCAACGTCTTCATGAAAATCGGCATGGATGTCCGCTTTGATACGCAGCAAAGCTTGCAGGCTCTGTGCGACGAAGGCGTGCGGCGTGGCTACACCAATCCCGACAACCCCTTGCGGGCGTCCATTCTCGATGACCCCCTGTTTACCCGCCGCAACACGCGGGACAACACCCCCTGTGTTTTGCAGGTAGAGCTTGTACCAGGCAACACCGTGGATATCCAGGTGGCAGCCAAGGGCGGTGGCTCAGAAAACAAAAGTAAGTTTGTCATGCTCAATCCCAACGATTCGGTGGTGGATTGGGTGCTGAAAACCGTGCCCACAATGGGAGCAGGGTGGTGCCCGCCCGGCATGCTCGGTATCGGGGTGGGTGGCACGGCCGAAAAAGCCATGCTGATGGCCAAGCAGTCTTTGATGCAGGACATCAACATGTATGAGCTGCTTCAGCGCGGGCCACAAAACAAACTCGAAGAACTGCGTATCGAGCTCTATCAGAAGGTCAATGCCCTGGGGATTGGAGCCCAGGGCCTGGGCGGCCTTACCACCGTACTTGATGTCAAGATCCAGACGGCAGCCACTCACGCAGCATCCAAACCCGTGGCCATGATCCCCAACTGTGCGGCGACGCGCCACGTGCATTTTGTGCTGGATGGTTCAGGTCCGGCTGATCTTCCACCCCCACCACTGTCCGAGTGGCCGGATGTGCACTGGACACCTGATTACAAAGCCTCTCGTCAGGTTAATCTCGATACGCTCACGCCCCAAGAGGTTGCCACCTGGAAGCCCGGCGAGCGCCTCTTGCTGTCCGGGCATATCCTCACGGGCCGCGATGCAGCGCACAAGCGTATTCAGGACATGCTGGCCCGAGGCGAATCCCTGCCGGTTGATTTTGCTGGCCGAGTCATCTATTACGTGGGGCCCGTCAGCCCGGTGCGTGACGAGGTCGTGGGGCCAGCCGGCCCCACCACATCTACCCGGATGGACGCCTTTACCGAGATGATGTTGGGGCAAACCGGCCTGCTGGCCATGATTGGCAAAGCCGAACGTGGCCCGGAGGCCATTGAAGCCATCCGCAGGCATCAGTCTGCTTATCTGATGGCGGTGGGCGGTTCCGCCTATTTGGTGTCCAAGGCCATTCGGGAAGCCCGTGTGGTGGGCTTCGAAGACCTCGGCATGGAGGCCATCTATGAGTTCCGTGTGCAGGACATGCCGGTTACGGTAGCCGTAGATGCGCGCGGCAGTGCCGTGCACACCACCGGCCCCAAAGAGTGGCAGCAACGCATTGCTGCGCGGCGGGTGGCTGCCAAGGCTTGATCGACCTGGTTTAAAGGGGGATACACCATGCAAGAAACTTTGATGCGCTCTGCGCTTTTTGTGCCGGGCAATCGCCCCGAGCGTTTTTCCAAGGCCATCGCCAGTGGTGCGGATGCGGTGATCGTGGATCTCGAAGACTCCGTGGCACCCGACGCCAAAGAAGCGGCGCGTGAGGCCCTGGCGCGCCATGCGCAACAGTCGCCGCAAGATCATGTCTGGGTACGTATCAACGACGGCACAACCCGTTGGTTTGAAGACGACCTCGCACTGTGCCGCTCCTTGCCGTCTGTGGTGGGCATTATGCTGCCCAAGGCACAGGCCGCCGATCACGTGTATCAGGTGTCGGGGGCCGGTAAGCCACTGATCCCGGTGATCGAGTCTGCCCAGGGTCTGCGGATGCTCGATAAAATTGCCGAGGCCAACGGTGTGGTGCGTCTTACCTTCGGCATTCTTGATTTGATGGTCGAGTTTGGTACTCGGCCACACACCGAAGGGGCCGGGAAGGTTCTGGATCAGGTGCGTTTTCAGGTGCTGCAGGCCAGTCGCATGCATGGCCTGGACGATCCTATTGACACGGTCTTTGCCGATTTCTCCGACCTTGATGGTTTACGGCAATCAGCGACGCTGGCACGGGATATGGGTTACGGCGGCAAGCTGTGCATCCACCCCAAGCAAGTAGAGATGGTGCATCAGGTATATCAGCCCCTGCCTGAAGAACTCGACTGGGCCCGGCGCGTGTTGGATCACGCCGAGAAAACCGGCGAGTACGCCTTCCGGCTGGATGGCCGTATGGTCGATCTGCCGGTCATTGAAGGTGCCCGTCGCATCTTGCAACGCGTGGGGGGCTCTGGTCTCTAGACTGCAATAGGCGCAGAGATGCCCGGATATGGGTTGTAGTCAACGATCTCGAAGTCTTCAAACGCATAGTCGTAGATCGAGTCTGGTTTGCGCTTGATGCGCAGCGCGGGCAGTGTGCGTGGACTGCGTTGCAGCTGCATGTGGATCTGCTCTGTGTGGTTGGAGTAGGCATGCAGGTCGCCCAGGCTGACCACGATTTCGTGCGGCTCAAGATTGCATTGTTGGGCCAGCATGTGTGTCAGCAAAGCCAGCGAGGCGATGTTGTACGGCAATCCCAAGAAGCTGTCCGAGCTTCTGATGTAAAGCAGCGCTGATAATTTGCCTTCTGCAACATAAAACTGATACAGCAGATGGCAGGGCGGCAAGGCCATCCGGCCTTGCCGGGCGTTTTCCTGGGGGCTGATTTTTTCGTCCGGCAGGTATTCGGGATTCCAGCCATGAAACAGAATGCGGCGGCTATCGGGATTGTTTTTTAGAGTGTTCACCACATAATCAATCTGATTGATGGTGCCGCCGTCTTTGGTGGGCCATGCCGTCCATTGCTTTCCGTACACGGGGCCCAGCTCGTTGTCTTCGGTGGCCCACTCGTTCCAGATGCTGACACCATGCGCCTGCAGCCATGAGACATTGGTGTTGCCACTGAGAAACCAGATAAGTTCGTTGGCGATGCTCTTAAAGTGCAACTTTTTTGTGGTGAGCAGCGGAAACCCGTTGGCCAGATTGTGCCGCAGCTGGCGGCCGAACACCGAAGTGGTGCCGGTGCCGGTGCGGTCGCCCTTGGCCACGCCGTTGTCGAGAATATCTTGAAGAAGTTCGAGGTATTGCTTCATACTTACATCCAATTGTTCCGGCAGTGCTCCCGACATCCAGAAAAATGCCATGTCCGTTTGCCTTTTTGTGGATAAAGGCTCAGGCAGCCAGGATTTCCACCGAGTGCGTGATGCGGGCAGTTTTTTCGAGCATGGCGACAGCCGAGCAATACTTGGTATGGGAGAGTTCGACGGCGCGCTCTACAGCCGATTGCGGCAGGTCTTTGCCGGTAACCTGAAACGCAAAGTGGATTGCCGTAAAAACTTTTGGCTCGGTTTCCGCACGCTCGGCAGTGAGTTTAACCCTGCAGCCCGTGATGGCATGGCGGCCTCGTTTGAGGATTAACACGACATCGTAGGCGGCGCACCCACCTGCACCTGTCAGTACAGTTTCCATGGGGCGAGCCGCCAGGTTCTGGCCGCCCCCCTCGGGGGCGCCATCCATTGCCAACACATGGCCGCTGCCGGTTTTGGAGATAAACAGCATGCTGCCAGGGCCTTGCCAGTCTAGGGTGCATTCCATTGTTTCAAGTCCTGTGTTTAAGAGTTCAAAGCATCCAAGAGCCGCCTGACGCCTGGCTGAAACCCCCATATTGGATGTGGGTTTGTACGTATTGTGTAAGTTCGCAGATTTATCATAGATCAAAACTAACGCTACAATCTCACGTTGCCGATCCGGGCCCATACCCGAGATCGGGCTTCGATTGTCCTTCACTGGAAGCGCTGTGGATACCGTCACCGTATTATTAATGACCTTTATTTTGTCCGTCACTGGGCTGGGTGTTTTTATCTGGTCTTTGCGTCGGAACATGTTTGATGACAACCCTGCTGCGGCCGGGGTCATCTTCTCAACAGGCGAAATCGGCCACGTTGAAGACCCCTCTGCCACACCAGAGCAACGGGCTGGTCTGCAACAGATTGTTACCGACGGCGGCAAGGCTGTCATCGACCCTTCCCTGGCTGGCAAGCTCAAGGCCGAGCTCGCCGAGCGCATGGAGGCCGACCAGTCCACAGCGTATGTGACGTTTGTGTTCCTGTCCTGTGCGATTGTCTGGCTGGTGGCCGCGTCCACGTTTGGCCTGATCAGCTCCATCAAGCTGCACAACCCCGAGTTCCTCACCCAATACGCCTGGCTTACCTTTGGCCGCACGCGCACGCTGCACCTTAATATGGTGGCCTATGGCTGGTGCCCGATGGCCGCCTTTGGTATCGCCATCTGGGTGCTGCCGCGTTTGCTCAAAACCCGCCTGTATGGCGGCCGCTTTGCATTGCTGGGCTGTATGCTCTGGAACGCCGGCATCATTGCCGGGTTGGGTGCCATTGCCGCCGGCATCAACGACGGCCTCGAGTGGCTCGAAATCCCCTGGCAAATCAGCATTCTGCTGGTAATCGGTGGTTCACTCATTGCATTGCCTCTGGTGTTCACCCTGCGCAACCGCAAGGTTGATCACCTGTACGTGTCCATCTGGTACATGGGCGCAGCGCTGTTCTGGTTTCCCGTGCTGTATCTCGTGGGCAAGGTGCCCGGCGTGCACTTTGGGGTTGAGCAAGCCACAATGAACTGGTGGTTTGGCCACAACGTGCTGGGCCTGTATTACACCCCGATTGCCTTGGCCTCGGTGTATTACTTTCTGCCCAAGATCATTGGCCGCCCCATTCAGTCCTACAACCTGTCGCTCATCGGGTTCTGGGCGCTGGCCTTCTTTTATGGCCAGGTGGGCGGGCACCACCTGGTGGGTGGGCCGGTGCCGCACTGGCTTATCTCGCTGTCCATTGTTCAGTCGATGATGATGATCATCCCTGTGCTGGCCTTCTCGGTCAACCAGCACCTCACCATGCGTGGCCACTTCAAAACCATGTATTACTCGCCCACGCTGCGCTTCATTGTGCTGGGCGCCATGATGTACACGGTCAGTTCCTTCGAGGGCTCTCTCGAAGCCCTGCGCAGTGTCAGCCGGGTGGCTCACTTCACGCACTTCACGGTGGCTCACGCGCACCTGGGCTTGTATGCGTTCTTCTCCATCGTCATGTTCGGTGCTATCTATTTTGTGATGCCCCGCGTGATGTCCTGGGAATGGCCGCATCCTAAGCTGATCATCGTGCACTTCTGGCTCGTGGTTGTGGGTATGGGTATCTACATTATTGGCCTGTCCATCGGTGGCTGGTTGCAAGGTCTTGCCATGCTGGATCCCGCCCGCCCGTTCATGGATTCGGTGCTGGTCACCATGCCCTATCTCGAAGCCCGCACAGTGGGTGGCTCGTTGATGACCCTCGGTCATCTGGTGTTTGCCGTGCACTTTGTGCAGATGGCGTTGCGCTATGGCCGCGATCGCGTCGGCCCGGCCTTGTTGCATAAACGTAAGTCTCAGCCTGAAGTTCAGGCGATTGCAGGTGCCTGATCATGGAAAGCGAATACAAACTCCTTAGTGGGGCGATGGTGACCCTCGCCCTGGCCACGGCCACTCTGGTTGTGCTGCCCTATATGCAGCTGTCGGATGTGCAGCCCTCCGAGGGCCTCAAGCCCTACACCGAGCAGCAACTGCGCGGCCGTCAGGTTTACATCGAGATGGGTTGCGTCTATTGCCACTCGCAACAACCCCGCAGCCAGTCAATGGCGCCCGACTTCCAGCGTGGCTGGGGCCGCGCACCCGTGGCCGGCGACTACTACTACGATCATCCTCACCTCCTGGGTACGATGCGTACGGGGCCTGACCTCTTCAATATCGGTGCGCGCCAGCCCAGTGTCGACTGGAACCTCGGACACCTCTACGAGCCCCGGGCCTATACCCCGGGCAGCAACATGCCGGCGTTTCCGTTCATGTTCAAGCTCAAGGACAAAGCCGAAGCCGGCGATAAGGTGGTCAATCTGCCGCCCGCCTACGCCCCTGCCGATGGCCGTGTGGTCGTTGCCACCCCCGAGGCACTGGATCTTGTGGCATATCTGATCGGTCTGGATCACACGTATCCGGTTCATCCTGATGCCCAGCTTCCCAAGCTGCCAGAGCAGCCGGCAGCCAAGGCCGAAGGAGATAAGAAATGAGCAATAAATATACGCAGCAGCGTCGCGAGCAACCCGAGCCTGTCGAGGGTAGCCGGCCGATCCCCAAGCTTGTCCTGACCATCATCGGCGTTTTGCTGGTGTGGGCTGTCTGGCATCTGTATGCGTCCTATACTCCCATGCCTCCCTCTGTGGGTGACGACCGCGTCATGGCTGATTTTGCCGTGCCGGCCAAGGCCGATGGCGGCCAGCTGTACACCGCCAACTGCGTGGCATGTCACCAGGCTAGTGGGGCAGGTATCCCCGGTGTATTTCCTCCCTTGTCCAAATCCGAATGGGTGGATGCCAAGGATCCGGGCGTTATGGTACGTATTGTGCTGCACGGCATCCATGGCCCGCTGACGGTCGAAGGTGTCAAGTACAACGGCGAAATGCCGCACTTCCAGGATAAGTTCTCCGACGAGGAAGTCGCTGCCATTGTCAGCCACGTGCGCACCAGCTTTGGTAATTCTGCGTCCACCATCGATGCCTCGTTTGTGGCCAAGGTGCGTGAAGAAAGCAAAGGCCAGACCACTCCCTGGAAAGGCGACGAAGATCTCCGCCCCATGCTCGAGAAAAAGTAAGCAGGCGGTTTCGTCATGCGGTGGGTGATTTCCCTGGTTGTTGCATTGGCTGCGGGGGTGGGGGTGTTGTTTGGCCTCACCAACGGGTTCACCGCCCTGACCGCCGAAACCGCCCGCCGTCAGGATATCCAGGTTCACCCGCGTGAAATTCCTTCAGCACGGGTGCTGGCGGATTCTGGCCAGCAGCACTCCTTGCGTCAATTGCTTCATGACGATGGCCGAGTCGCCATCGTCAATTTTTTTTATGCACGATGCATTTCTCTATGTCTGGCACAGGGCTCACTGACCGAGCGTCTGCAAGACGCCATCAAGGCCGAGGGGCTGCAAGACAGGCTGCGCCTGATCAGCCTGAGCTTCGATCCTCGGGACGATGCCCAGGATCTGGCACGTTACTCGGTGCGCATGGGGGCTGATCCAAAGGTGTGGCAGTTTTATACCCTTGAAGACCCAATTCAGCGCAAGGCCATACTGGATTTGTTCGGGATCGTTGTGGTGCCCGCCCCGCTGGGTGAGTTCGAGCACAATGCGGCATTTCATGTGGTGACACCAGGTGGTCAGCTGGTGCGGGTCGTGGATCTTGATGATCCGGGTTGGGCGCTCAAGGCGGCCAAATCTGCCTTGGCAGCTGTGCCCGGTGCGGCTTCCAGTCCGGGTGCCGGGGGGCAACCATGAAGATCGGGCAGAGCCTGATGACTGTCCAGGGGCAGCGGGTAGCGTGTCTGCTGGCGGCCGTGGCCTGCGCGGGTGTTGCCCTGGGCTTTCATGATGCCCTGACTGCGCTGATGAGTCTGCACATGCTGGTGCAGATCCCGTTGTTAGTGCTCTCCGGCCTGTTTGCAGAGCTTGCCATCAACCCTCCGGCGGTACACGAGGCGCAGTCGTCGGCCTTTCAGGGCTCGGCGGCGTTGGCAAGCCCAATAGGGCCTGGCGCGGCACAGGGTCCGGTGCCGGCCCAAAGACAGCCGCGGCCAATGTGGCAGCCCACGTCGGGGCGCCGGATCCGTTGGTCATGGAACGCCTACGGGATCCCGGGGCTGTTGTTTGTCAGCCTGGTGGGGGCGGGGTGGATGATCCCCAAGGCACTGGATGATGCGCTGGTCGATTGGCGTGTGGCGGCTTTCAAGTATATTGGCTTGCCCTTGTGCGGCGGCTTGCTGAGTGCTTCGGTGCGCCGCGCCAATGTCGTCATCAAACTGTTCTTCTTGGGCAATTTTTGCTGGATGAGTGCTATCGTCGGGATGGTCTATCTGGATCAGCCCATTCGTCTGTGTAATGCATACTTGCAGGATGATCAGATTTGGGCCGGGCGTGGCCTGATTGCACTGGCCATTGTGTTGCCCTCATGTTGGCTGCTGGTTGCACTCAAGCCCATCTGGCGGTTTCTGAGTCGTTAAAAGGATTGCTGTATGACTTCCTCTCCCACTTCTTCAGGGCCTTGGCAGCGCCGTCGCACCTTCCTGGATCAGTTGCTGGCCGAAGGCGGGCGCGCCTTGCAGGTGCTTGATGGCAGCGTACCGCATGATCGCGCGTATCCCGCTGGGCTTGTGAACCCAGACGATCCAGCTCTGTCCTCAGACGAATCGCGCCACAGTGCGGGCCTTATGAGAGTCAATCACGTGGGTGAAATCTGCGCGCAGGCCTTGTATCGCGGCCAGGCTTTGCTGTGCCGCGACGAGAGCATCCGCGCGGTGTTGTACCAGGCGGCCGCCGAAGAAGTGGATCATCTGGCCTGGTGCCGTCAGCGCCTGGACGAGCTTCAAAGCCGGCCCAGCATACTGAATCCCCTGTGGTATGCGGGTTCGTTTGGCCTGGGCCTGGCGGCCAGCCGGGCAGGAGTGCCCCATAACCTGGGCTTTATGGCCGAGACCGAGCGTCAGGTAGAGGAGCATCTGGATGGGCACCTGAGTACGCTGCCCGAGCATGACCATCGTTCAAGGCAAGTTGTCACCCAGATGCGCGATGACGAGATCGGCCATCGTGCCACGGCAGAGCATCACGGGGCCGCCCCCTTGCCGGCGCCGGTACGTTGGGCGATGCGGCTGATGTCCAAGGTCATGACCACCAGTGCCTATCGAATCTGATGATTGGGCCCAAAAGCGGAGAAGGATTACCCTTGTTTGCCCGTAGTTTGTGTTGAAAAAGCAACAAACCTATGGCTGTCATCTATTGACATCAAATAATTCTTGCAACGCAACAATACCTGTTTATATAATTTGATTATCGGATGTCGCAAGGTGATTGCAGCGGGAAAACCCTCAACATCACCGGCTCAGGCCCCAGGCCTTCGTAGCCCGACATGCCCAGGTTGTCTCCTCCACCCTCCTCCTTTGGTGGATTTAGCTCAAGATCTTCGGATCTTGGGCTTTTTTTTGTCTGTTTGGTGGCCACATCTGAAATGACCTAAAGTGTTTATCTATTCAATGAACACGGAGGATCGATATGTTTTCACTGAAAAACCCCGATCTCCTGCGTCAGCAGGCGTACCTGGATGGTCGGTGGTGCGATGCAGATTCAGGCGAGGTGATCACCGTCAACAACCCGGCCACGGGTGAAATTATCGGCAAGGTGCCCTATATGGGCGCGGCCGAAACACGCCGTGCCATCGAGGCCGCCGAGCGCGCCTGGGCGAGTTGGCGTGTCAAGACAGCCAAAGAGCGCGCGGCGGTGCTGCGGCGCTGGTTCGAGCTGATGACAGAAAACGCCGAGGATCTCGCCGTCATCATGACGGCCGAGCAGGGCAAGCCGCTTAAAGAGTCTCTCGGAGAGATTGCCTATGGTGCAGCGTTTCTGGAATGGTTTGCCGAGGAAGGCAAGCGTGCCTATGGTGATGTGATCCCCAGTTATGCCGCCAACCGGCGCGTGGTGGTGATCAAAGAGCCCGTTGGCGTATGTGCGGCGATTACCCCATGGAATTTCCCGTCTTCCATGATCACGCGCAAGGCGGGTGCTGCGCTGGCGGCAGGGTGTCCGTTGGTGGTCAAGCCAGCCGGCCAAACGCCGTTTTCGGCACTTGCGCTGGCGGTATTGGCGCAAGAGGCAGGCGTGCCTGCCGGTGTGTTTTCGGTGCTGACAGGCAACTCTGCCGAGATCGGCGCCGAGATGACCTCCAACGAACGGGTGCGCAAGATGTCCTTTACCGGCTCTACCGAGGTCGGCCGGTTGCTGATGAAGCAATGCGCACCCAGCATCAAGAAACTCTCGCTTGAGCTTGGCGGCAACGCACCCTTTATTGTGTTTGATGATGCCGATCTGGATGCGGCGGTTGAAGGCGCCATTGCCAGCAAATATCGCAACACCGGCCAAACCTGCGTGTGCACCAACCGCTTTTATGTGCAGGATGCTGTCTATGATGCCTTCAGCCAGAAGCTGGTAAAGGCCGTAGAAGGCCTGCGCGTGGGCAATGGGCTGGATGAAGGCATCACCCAGGGGCCCCTGATCGACGAAAAGGCGCTGGCCAAGGTCAAGGAGCATATCGCCGATGCGGTCTCCAAGGGCGGGCGGGTGCTAACCGGGGGCAAGCCTCACTCGCTGGGAGGCACGTATTTTCAGCCCACTGTGCTGGCAGACGCACGCGACACCATGATGCTGGCCAACGAAGAAACCTTTGGCCCGGTGGCCCCCTTGTTCCGGTTCTCGGATGATGCCGAAGTCATCCGGATGGCCAACGACACCGAGTATGGGCTGGCGGCCTACTTTTATAGCCGGGATATTGGCCGTGTCTGGCGGGTGGCCGAGGCGCTGGAGTACGGGATGGTTGGCATCAATACGGGCCTGATCTCCAACGAGGCTGTCCCGTTTGGTGGCGTCAAGCAATCCGGGCTGGGGCGTGAAGGTTCTCATTACGGTTTGGACGAATACCTGGTCGTCAAATATCTGTCGATGGTCATCGCCTGATCGCGCCTCCATCCCCTGTTTTCAAGGGGATGGAGGCGTTTTGTTTCTGCTTTTGTTGCATCTGTATCTTTGTCGCAACGGCACAAGTTACAAATTTGGTCGATAATCTCGTTTTGTCTATTCGGGATTGCCTTGAACGCCTCCAGTCTGTCCGCATCACTCAGCTGGCCCTTGATCGGGGTAGTGGCCTTCATGGTGGGTGGTCTCATCGTGGCGTCCGAGCGTTGGCACGGCCGTTTCACGGGCGACACCGATATGCACAAGCCCCAGGCAATGCACAAACGTGCCGCGCCGCGGGTAGGGGGGCTTGCGCTGGTTGCCGGCAGTCTGGCCGGTTTGCTGGTGTTGGGGCCACGCAACATGACGCTCACCTGGCTATGGCCCGCCCTGTTTGTGGCGGCCTTACCGGTGTTTGTAGCCGGCCTCCTCGAAGACATCACCAAAGATATCGGCTCGGGCAAGCGCCTATTGGCGGCTTTTATCTCGGCGGGGATTGCCTGGTGGTTGTTGGGCGGAGTGTCGCGCGTCGGGCTCTCGTGGGCCGACAGCATCCTCTCCAGCTGGCCGATTGTGTCGCTGGTGTTCACCATGATTGCTGTGGGCGGATGTACGCACGCGCTTAATATCGTGGATGGCATGAACGGCCTGGCGGGCATGATTGCCACCCTGATGGCGGTGTCATTGGCGCTGGTGGCGTGGCAAGTGCAGGATGTGCCCATCTTTTTGATCTCCACGGCGCTGGCTGCTGCCACTCTGGGCTTTCTCGCCTGGAATTTCCCTTTCGGCCGGGTATTTCTGGGTGATGGTGGCGCGTACTTTTTAGGGTTTATGCTGGCCGAGCTGGCTGTACAGCTGGTGGTGCGCAACCCCGGTGTATCGCCTTTTTACGCGCTGGCAGTGTTGTTTTATCCTGTCTTTGAAACTCTGTTTTCAATCTGGCGGCGCAAGTTCAAGCGCGGGGTGCCGGTGGATCAGCCTGATGCCCTGCATTTGCACCAATTGGTCTTCCGGCGTCTGGTGCGCATTACCTTCAGCCGCGACCGCCGTCATGCCGTACCGGCCTTGTGCAACGCCATGACATCCCCGTACCTGTGGGTGCTGGCCCTGATTGGTCTGGTGCCTGCCACTTTGTGGTGGGACAACGCCTGGATACTGTGCCTCAGCATGGGTGTCTTTGCCGCGGTCTATATCTGGTTGTATGTGCGCCTGGTCACATGGCGCAGACCCCGCTGGTTGCTGTTGCCCTCGCTTGGGCGCCGGGACCGCCATGATTAACAATCCTTCGATTACTACGGCATGTTTGCCGGGGAGAAATGCATGAATATTCAGGACGTCCGCCTGGCCGTTGTGGGCCTGGGCTATGTAGGTCTGCCGCTGGCGGTTGAATTCGGCAAGCAGCGTGACGTGCTGGGCTTTGACATCAATGCGCGCCGCATCGAAGAACTGCGCGCTGGTCAGGACCATACCCTCGAGGTCTCCGGCCCCGAGCTTGCTGAGGCCACGCAGCTGCATTATTCGGCTGATCCGGCCGAGCTTGCCAGTGCCAACGTCTTCATTGTCACGGTGCCCACGCCTATCGACCAATACAAGCAGCCTGACCTGACCCCTCTGGAGCGTGCCAGCGAAACCATTGGCCGCATCCTCAAGCGCGGTGACATCGTCATCTACGAATCCACGGTGTATCCCGGGGCCACCGAAGAAGTCTGTGTGCCGGTGCTTGAGGCCACGTCGGGCCTGAAATTCAATGTAGATTTTTACGCGGGCTACAGCCCCGAGCGCATCAATCCCGGTGACAAACAGCACCGGGTGTCCACGATTCGCAAAGTAACTTCGGGCTCTACCCCCGAAGTTGCCGACATGGTGGATGCGCTCTATTGTCAGATCATTACGGCGGGCACGCACAAGGCGTCTTCCATCAAGGTGGCCGAGGCTGCCAAGGTGATCGAAAACACCCAGCGTGATGTCAATATTGCCCTGATCAACGAGCTTGCCCTGATTTTCAATCGGCTGGGCATCGATACATTGGATGTGCTTGAAGCGGCGGGCACCAAATGGAATTTCCTGCCGTTTCGCCCAGGCCTGGTGGGCGGCCACTGCATCGGCGTCGATCCCTACTACCTGACGCACAAGGCGCAGTCGATCGGCTATCACCCCGAGATCATCCTTGCGGGCCGCCGGCTTAACGACTCCATGGGCGGTTATGTGGTGTCCCAGCTGGTCAAGGCCATGACCAAGCGCCGCATCCAGGTGCAGGGTTCACACGTGCTGGTGATGGGGCTGACGTTTAAAGAAAACTGCCCTGATCTGCGCAATACACGGGTGGTGGATATTGTGCGCGAACTTCGTGAGTACAGCATAGATGTGGACGTCTACGACCCTTGGGTTGATCCGGCCGAAGCCAACCACGAATACGGTCTGACGCCGATCGATCAGCCGGCCGCGGGTGCCTACGACGGTATCATTTTGGCCGTGTCTCACCAGCAGTTTGCTGCGATGGGGGCACAGGCACTGCGCGCCTTGGGCAAGCCTGAACACGTGCTGTACGACCTCAAATACGTGTTGGCTGCCGACGAATCCGATCTGCGTCTCTGAGGAGAACCGTCATGACAACCCGTTTTGAGACGGTGCAGGCCGAGCTGCAGGCCAAGCCGCACACCTGGCTGGTCACTGGCTGCGCCGGCTTTATTGGCTCCAATCTGCTTCAGGCGCTGCTGACGCTGGATCAAACCGTGGTGGGGCTGGATAACTTCTCCACGGGTTACCAGCACAATCTCGACGAAGTGCAGTCGCGCGTCACGCCGGCCCAGTGGGAGCGGTTTCGTTTCATCGAGGGAGACATCCGCGAGCTGGAAACCTGCCGTCAGGCAGTAGAAGGCGTGCAGCATGTCCTGCATCAAGCGGCGCTGGGATCTGTACCGCGCAGCCTGAAAGACCCCCTCACCACCAATGCCGTCAACGTGGGCGGCCAGCTCAATATGCTGCTGGCTGCGCGTGATGCCCAGGTGCAGTCGTTTGTCTATGCCGCTTCCAGCTCTACCTATGGCGACCATCCAGGCTTGCCCAAGGTCGAGGATCGGATTGGCAAGCCTTTGTCCCCCTATGCGGTTACCAAGCTGGTCAACGAACTCTACGCCGATGTATTTGCCCGGGCCTATGGGTTTCAGGCCGTGGGTCTGCGGTATTTCAATGTGTTCGGGCAACGTCAGGATCCAGACGGCGCCTATGCTGCGGTCATTCCCAAGTGGGTGTCTGCCATGATCCGCAACGAAGAAGTTGTGATCAACGGCGATGGCGAGACCAGCCGCGACTTCTGCTATATCGATAACGTGGTGCAGGCCAATTTGCTGGCTTCTCTGGCGGGCGCCGAGGGGGTCAATCAGGTGTACAACGTGGCTTTCAACGCCCGTACCAGCCTTAATCAGCTGTTTGCCTACCTGCGCGATACGCTCGGGCGCAACGGGGTGGCTTATGCACGAGAGCCCCGCTATGGTGATTTTCGCGCCGGTGACGTCCGTCATTCGCAGGCGGATGTCAGCAAGGCGTATAGCCTGCTGGGCTACGAGCCCCGCTACGACATCCTGAGCGGTCTGGAGATCGCCATGCCCTGGTACATCCAGTTTCTGCGCTGATGTCCTTTTTGATGCGCCGGCTGGCGGCCCTGCACGCCGATCACCGGCGGATCGCGCTGGGGGCGGCACGGGTTGCATTTTTTCTCCTGATGGGCAAGGCGGTGGGTGCCTTCAAGGAGATGGCCGTTGCTTACCGTTATGGCATCAGCGACGTGGTCGATGCCTATCAGTTCACCCTGACACTGGCTAATTGGCTGCCCGTTACCCTGGTGGGCGCGTTTTCTGTGGTGTTGATTCCTGCGCTGGTGCGCAGCCGCCGTGGTTCTACGCATCAGCATGGCCGTTTCTTGGGCGAGCTTCAGGCCTGGGCACTGGCGCTGGGGCTGCTGCTTGCGCTTGTGCTGGTGCTTGCCTGGCCCTGGGTGCTGGAGATTGCCGGCCAAGGGTTGTCGGCAAATGTTCAGGGCATGAGCCAGCTGCTGATTTTGGGCTTTGCGCCCGCCGCCTTGTTCACTATCACCACCGGCCTGAGTGCCGCCCGGTTACGGGCGCACGAGCGGCATATCAATACACTGCTCGATAGCCTGCCCGCCCTGATGATTTTGCTCTGGGTGCTGGCAGCGCCCGCCGGTGCAGGGGTGATGCCCCTGCTATGGGGAACCCTGCTGGGTTACGCCTTGCAGGCGTTCTTCCAGCGGCTCCTGGCGCAGCGGGCTGATGCCGTGTCAACGCCGCTGCATCTGAGCCAGCAGGCGCCGCAATGGTCTACCCTCGCGGCGGCAGCCGGCATCATGCTGATTGGACAATTGGCAATGAGCTTTGTTGGCCCAATCGACCAATACACGGCTGCCCAGCTGGGCCAGAACGCCAATGCCACGCTGGGGTATGCCGCCCGCCTGCTGTCCCTGATGATAGGCCTGGGAGCCGCGTCGGTGGGTCGTGCCGCCTTGCCTGTGCTGGCCGACATCCAGGGCAGGGGCGATGCCGCGCACGCGCGCGCCATGGCACTGAAATGGTCGGCGGTGATGCTGGTGATCGGGGCAGTGGTGGTTGTGCTGGGCTGGTGGCTGGCACCCTGGCTAGTGTCGGTGCTGTTTGAGCGCGGGGCCTTTGGCGCACAGGATACGCAGGCCGTGGCTCATGTACTGCGCTGGGGCTTGCTGCAGCTGCCGTTTTTCTTTGGTGTGCTGATTTTGGTGCAGTTGCTGGCCAGCCAGAACCGATACCGGTGGATGGCGGCAATTGCCGTCCTTAATTTTCTGCTCAAGGCATTCCTCAACACCGTGCTGGCCCCCCGGATGGGCGTGGCCGGTATCATGCTGGCCACCAGTGCCATGTATGCGCTGTCGTATACGGCGTATTTGGTGCTGGCACTGCGGGCTGCGCCTGTGGCCGGCACGCCGCGGCGCTCCAAGAGAAACCCGGATAATGAAACAGACCCAGATTGATTTGATGATTGTGATTCACTCTCTGCGCGGCGGCGGGGCCGAACGCGTGGCGGTGGATATGGCTGCCTATTGGCAGGCACGGGGATGTCGCGTGGCCTTGGTGACGCAAACCACTGCGGATCAGGATGCCTATCCGATCCCCGAAGGGGTGGTTCGCTACGCGCTGGGACTGGCCGCCAACAGTCGCGGGATGGTGGCTGCTGCCTGGGGCAACTGGCGCCGCTACTGGGCCTTGCGCCGGCTGATTCGTCGTCATCGCCCGGATGTTGTCCTGGGGATGATGACGCGCGGTTCGGTGATGGCGGTGATGGCGGGGCGCGGGGCAGGTTGCCGCATTATCGCCACCGAACACACGCATCCGCCCATCCAGCGCCTGCCGCAAGCCTGGCAGAAGTTGCGGCAACGCACGTACCCGCAGGCGGATGCCGTGGTGGCCCTGACGCGCGGCACGGCCGACTGGCTGGGTGCCCATCTGCCCGGGGTACAGGCGCAGGTGATCCCCAATGCAGTGCACTGGCCACTGGCGGATGAGGAGCCCCGTGTGGTGCCCCCTCAGGTGCCCGGGCGTCTGCGCCTCCTGGCCGTTGGACGCTTGCATCCCGTCAAGGGCTTTGATTGTTTGCTGCGGGCCTTTGCCCAGCTGGCGCGCGTCTACCCCGAGTGGGATCTTACGATTTTGGGCGAGGGGCCAGAGCGCGCTGCGCTTGAATCCTTGCGTGACGAACTGGACCTGGCCGATCGGGTACAGTTGCCTGGGCGCGTAGGCAATATGGCAGCCTGGTATGCCGCTACCGATGTTTATGTGCTCAGCTCCCAGGCCGAGGGCCTGTCCAACACCTTGCTGGAGGCCATGGCTAGTGGCTTGCCTTGTATCGCCTTCGATTGTGATACTGGGCCACGCGAAATTATTCGCGAAGGTATCGATGGCGTGCTGGTACGCCCGGTGCAGGATGCCGAAGCCCTGGCAGGGCATCTGGGGCAACTGATGTCCGATCCCGCATTGCGCAGCCGGTTGGCCAGCCGTGCCACGGATGTCCGCGACCGTTTCTCGACAGCCCGTATCATGGCCTTGTGGGAGCAGGTCTTCGAGGGCGAAAAGGTGAACTGAATGCACACCCTGTTTTTGGTCAGCTCGATGCATGGCGGTGGCGCAGAGCGCGTGGCGGCTACACTGGCCAATGCCTGGGTGGCACGCGGAGACCGTGTGACTCTGGTGTGTTGTTATTCCGGGCGCGGTATTTGCCTGCAGCCGCTGGATGATCGCGTCAAGCTGCTGTGGCTGGCCGATCAGCTGCGCGGGCCGGCACTCTTCAGGCCCATCAGCAAGCTTCTGGCCCTGCGCCGCCTGGCCCGTCGGTTGCAACCCAATCGGGTGCTCTCTTTTCTGACCAACGTCAATGTCTCCACTTTACTGGCCAGCCGTGGCCTGCAACTGCCCGTGGTGGTCAGCGAGCGCACCGATCCTGCTTATAGCGTCAACCTCGAGCCTGCTTTGCGTTATTTGCGCCGCCTGAGTTATCCGTGGGCACATCAGGTCGTTGTACAAACTGCCGCTGCCAGCGGGCATTTGAAACAAGTGGCCCCCCGGGTGCGTCGCATTCAGGTGATTCCCAATCCCCTGCCACAAGGGTTGCCGCCGGCGCGGCAGACAGAGCCTGCTGGTCCGCGATTTCGGTTGGTGGCGCTAGGGCGTTTTAATCCGGTCAAGCAATTTGATCGCCTGATTGCAGTGTTTGCCACCTTGGCCCCCCAGTTTCCCGATTGGGATTTATGCATCTGGGGGGATGGGGCTCAACGCCAGGCCTGCCAGGCTCAAGTGGATGACCTTGGCCTCTCTGGGCGGGTGCAGTTACCGGGTTTCAGCACGACACCCTGGCAAGATTTGCTGACAGCCCATGTGTTTGTGCTGAGTTCTCGCGTCGAGGGGTTTCCCAATGCCTTGCTTGAGGCCATGGCCCTGGGTTTGCCCTGTGTGGCGCTGGATTGTCCGTCGGGGCCAGCCGAGTTGACGCAGGAAGGCGCCGTAGCCACACTGGTGCCGCTGGACGATGACACTGCGCTGGTGGCTGCATTGCGGCTGCAGATGCAGGCCTCTCCGGCACAACGGACGGCCAGCGGCCAACAGGCGGCGGCCTCGGTGCGCGCACGCTATGGCTTGCCGGCCATTTTGCAGGCGTGGGATGCACTTTGGACCCCAAGCGCAATACCAGAGGGTAAGCACGCGACCCCAAATACCGATCATGGAAACCACAATGATACGTGAACCCCAGCCGGCTCACACCGAGGCTCATCCCGTGGATGAGGCGCAAGCATCCGCCTCAGGCCCAGTCACCTTGCAGGTGATGCATATCATCTCCGGGCTGCTGCATGGCGGGGCGGAAACCGTCCTGCAGCGTCTGGTGACGGCACCTCAAGCCGGTGTCCGACACACGGTTGTCTCGATGCGGGGTGAAGGCGTGATGGGGGGCACACTGCGGGATGCCGGTATCGAAGTCATCTCTTTGGACATGCAGGGGCTTGCCGGGTCGATTCGCGGCCTGTGGCGGCTGTATCGGCTTTTGCGTCAGCGCCGCCCCGATGTGGTGCAAACCTGGATGTATCACGCCGACCTCATTGGTGGCGTGCTGGCCCGTCTGGCTGGGATCCGTGCCGTGGCCTGGGGAGTGCGCAACTCGGGTGTCAGCTTGGCTGAAAGCAGCCGTTCTTCACGGATTACCGCGTGGTTTTGTGCTCGCCTGTCTGGCTGGGTGCCCGGTGTCATTGTTATGTGCGCGCGCCGCGCCGCCGAAGTGCATTGTGGCTGGGGATACCGGGCGGATCGCGTGCTGGTCATCCCCAATGGCTATGATCTTTCACGCTGGCACCCAGATGAATCCGCGCGCCAGGCCTGGCGCGAACAATGGCAGGTGCCGCAAGACAGCGTCCTGCTGGGGTGTGTGGCCCGCTGGAATCCGCTTAAAGATCACCATAATTTGTTGGCTGCACTGGCATTGCTGCAAGGCCGGCAGGCCGGTCTGCACTGCGTGCTGGTTGGCCTGGGCATGTCTCGAGACAATGCGGATCTGGTCGCTTTGGCGCGCCAGTATGGGGTCCTGGATCAACTGGTATTCCTTGGACGCCGGGACGACGTGCCAGCCTTGATGCCTGCTCTGGATATCCATGTGCTCTCCAGCAAGGCTGAGGGGTTTCCCAATGTGGTTGCCGAGGCCATGGCCTCGGGGGTGGCTTGCGTGGTCACCGACGTGGGCGATGCGGCTGCCATCGTGGCGGAAGATGGCTGGGTGGCTGCCCCGCAAAACCCTGTCGCACTGGCCGATGCCATTGATCAGGCCGTGCAGGCGGTACGCCAGCCGCAATGGGTGCAGCAACAGACCCACGCACGCCAGTCGGTGGCGCAGCGCTTCAGCCTCGAAGCCATGGTGGATCGTTACCACGTGGTGTGGCATCGCCTGGCGGCGGATTTTCCCAATGCGCCCGGTGCACGGCCTGCTGCTTGGGCACCGTCAGCCACCGTGCAGGCGGGACACACGGCTTCGACATCTTCTGCCGCAGGGGCCTCACATGCCACCACTGCGTCCTCGGTTGAGGGCTCGGGGCGGCCCCGGCGCCTGCTGTTTTTCATCACCAACCCCGCTTTCCTGGTGTCGCATCGCCTGCCCGTTGCCCTGGCGGCCCAAGCGGCTGGCTACGAGGTGCATGTCGCCTCGATGGGCGGCCCGGCAGTGGCGCAGCTACAGACATTAGGGCTTACGCATCATCAGTTGCCGCTCTCGCGCACCAGCATGCGGCCCTGGACAGAAGCCCGCAGCTTGTGGGCGATCTGGCGTTTGTTTCGTAATCTGCGACCCGATCTCGTTCATGTCGTTACCCTGAAATCCGTGCTGTACGGTGGTATCGCCAGCCGCCTGGCCGGGGTGCCCGCCCTGGTGGCCGCGATTTCCGGCCTTGGATATGTGTTTATTCAGGGCTCAGGGTCGCGGCACCTGCTTAAACGGCTGGCGTTATTGCTCTATCGCTTGGCGCTGGGACAGCGCCGCAGCAGGGTGATCTTTCAAAACGCAGCTGATCGCGACGTCTTGCTGGATGCCCATGCGGTGCGGCCAGAGCAGGTTGTCATGGTGCGGGGCTCCGGGGTGGATCTGGAAAAATTTTCGCCAACGCCCTGGCCCGATGGCCCGGTTACCATTGCCATGGCCACCCGCCTGTTGCACGACAAAGGTGTGCGCGAGTTTGTCGACGCCGCGCGTCTGTCGATGTCCCGAGGTGACGGGCTGCGCTGGCGGCTGGCTGGCAGCCTGGATCCCGAGAATCCCGCGTCTGTCGGTGCGCATGAACTGCAGGCCTGGCAGGCCGAAGGCGTGATCGACTACGTAGGCGAGTGCACGGATGTGGCCGCTTTTTATGGTGCTGCGCATATCGTCACGCTGCCTTCCTATCGCGAGGGCTTGCCCAAATCCCTGATCGAAGCCGCCGCTTGCGGCCGGCCCATTGTGACAACCGACGTGCCGGGTTGTCGGGATGCCATCGAGCCCGGCGTTACTGGATTGCTGGTGCCGGCCCGCGATGCGCAGGCCCTGGCTGATGCGGTGCAACGTTTGGCGGCCAACCCCGAATTGCGCGAGCGCATGGGGGCTGCCGGGCGCGATTTGGCCGAGCGTGATTTTGGCCTGCAAACCATCGTCCAGGCGCATCTGGATGTGTATGAGGCGCTGGCCTGAGGGTTTAAAACGGCAGCTTGCACCCTGGCAGCAGGGCGTCAATCGCGGTGCGAAACTCGTTTTGGATGCGTGACAGGGCTTCGGGGGTGTCGCCCTCGAAGCGCAGCACCACCACCGGAGTGGTGTTGGATGCCCGTGCCAGGCCGAAGCCGTCGGGGTACTCGGCGCGGATGCCGTCGATGGTGATGCGGTCGATGGCTGTGGGAAACTGCCCTTCGGTTTGCAGACGTTTGACAAAGGGATGCGGTTCGCCTTCGTTCATGGCCAGCTTGAGCTCGGGTGTGGAGAGCCCCTGTGGCAGGGATTCCAGCAACTGGCTGGGGTTGTTGCTGGCAGACAAAATCTCCAGTAGCCGTGCGCCTGCATACAGGCCGTCGTCAAAGCCAAACCAGCGTTCCTTGAAAAACAGGTGGCCGCTCATTTCGCCGGCCAGTGGGGCGCCGGTTTCTGCCAGCCGCGCCTTGATCAGGGAATGGCCGGTTTGCGACATCAGCGGCACCCCGCCGGCCTGGCGGATGGCCTGGCCCAGATGGCGGCTGCATTTGACGTCGTAAATAATGGATGCACCAGGCTGGCGCTGCAAAATATCGCGGGCAAACAACACCATCTGGCGATCGGGCCAGATGATTTCGCCCGAGCGGGTGACGACACCCAGCCGGTCGGCATCGCCGTCAAAGGCCAGGCCCAGCTCGCAATCGGTGCTTTGCACGTGGTGGATCAGGTCTTGCAGGTTTGCTGGCTCGGCGGGATCCGGGTGGTGATTGGGAAAATGCCCGTCGACGGTGCAGAAGAGCTCGTCGACGGTGCAGCCCAGGGCTCGGTATAGGGCCCCAGCCGCCACGGCGCCTACGCCATTGCCGCAGTCGATGGCAATATGCATGGGCCGTTTCAGCCGGACATCCTGGCAGATACGCTGGATGTAGGTATCAACAAGATCTTGCTTGTGTGCCTGGCCGCTTGCCATGTTGGCGGGGGCCTGGATATTGACCATACGGTTATGCAGGGCCTGGATGTCTGCGCCATGCAGGGTGCGCCCGGCCATCATCAGTTTGAAGCCGTTGTAGTCGGGCGGATTATGGCTGCCCGTGATAGCCACCCCTGAGCCGCAACCATCGACGTGGGCTGCAAAATAGACCAGGGGGGTGTGCACCAGCCCGAGATCGGTGGTGTGGATGCCGCCGGCGTGCAGGCCGGCTTGCAAGGACTGCGACAGTGACGGGCTGCTGAGCCGGCCGTCGTGGCCCACCACCAGCCGGGTGACGTTTTCGAGGTGTGCCTGGGCCGCCAGGGCCAGCCCCAGATTGTAGGCAAACACATCATTGAGCTGATCCGGGACGGTTCCGCGGATATCGTATGCTTTGAAGACGGAGGCAGGTAGGGCAGGGGTCACGGCGGTTCTCGAGATGAACAGACAGGCGCTGACGACCAAAGGTACACCCTGATGACAAGGCCTCTGTGGGTGGCCAGCGGCAAACAACCCTATTATCGCCGATTACAATGGCAGCTTCCGGACATGGTTTAGGGATTGGCAAAACATGGATCATCTGGTCGAGTTGCAGGCGCTGGTGGGTGCTTCGCAGGTTCTGACAGGCGCAGACGCGGAGGCCTTTGAGGTTGATTGGCGTGAGCGCTACCGTGGCCGTGCCCGCGCCGTGGTGCGGCCGGGCAGCACCGATGAAGTCGCAGCCGTTGTGCGCTATTGCGCACAAGCGGGCATTCCAGTGATCCCCCAGGGTGGCAATACCGGCTTGTGTGGTGGCGCTACCCCTGACAACTCAGGCCAGGCCGTTATTTTGTCATTGCAGCGGCTCAATCGCGTGCGCGGCATCGATACCGAAAACGACACCATGGATGTCGAAGCCGGCTGCATTTTGCAGTCGGTGCAGCAGGCGGCCCGCGAGGCCGGGCGCCTGTTTCCGCTTAGTCTGGCTGCCGAAGGCAGCTGCACCATTGGCGGCAATCTTGCCACCAATGCCGGTGGCACGCAGGTGTTGCGCTACGGCAATATGCGCGAGCTCACACTGGGGCTGGAGGTCGTCACTGCTCAGGGCGAAATCTGGCACGGCCTGCGGGGCCTGCGCAAAGACAACACGGGCTACGATCTACGCGATCTGTTCATCGGTAGCGAGGGCACGCTTGGGGTCATCACGGCCGCCACACTCAAACTGCATCCCTTACCGGTGGCGCGTTGCACGGCTTTGTTGGCGCTGGATTCAATCGCCGCCGCCATCGACATGCTGGCGCGGGCGCGGGCAGGCCTGGGGCCGGCACTTACCGGCTTCGAGCTCATGGCAGGCAACTGTCTGCAGGAGGTGGCCCGCTGCTTTCCGCAGCAGCGGATTCCCTTCGAAGGTGCTTCGGCCCAACTGCCCTGGTTTGCCTTGCTCGAGCTCTCCGACAGCGAGTCTGAAGCCCATGCGCGCGAGCGTTTCGAAGTTGTCATCGGCGAGGCCCTTGAAGCGGGTGTGGTGCAGGATGCCGTCATTGCAGAGTCCATGGCGCAAAGTCATGCCTTGTGGCATCTGCGCGAAAGCATCCCGCTGGCCGAAAAAGAATCCGGCAAAAGCATCAAGCACGATGTATCCATCCCGGTATCCCGGATGGCCGAGTTTGTCGAACAAACCAATGCCGCCCTGCAGGCAGCATTTCCTGGCATCCGTCATGTCATTTTCGGGCATCTCGGCGATGGCAACCTGCATTACAACGTCGCACGCGGCGCCGATTGGGCCGAAGGCCAGCTGCTGGCCCGCCAGGATGACGTCTATGCGCTGGTGCATGCGCGCGTCCATGCCGTGGGTGGGTCGATCAGTGCCGAGCATGGGGTGGGGCAGCTCAAGCGCGATGCCTTGCCTCAGTTCAAGGATCCCGTCGAGATGGCGCTGATGCACCAGATCAAGGCCGCCCTGGATCCTCAGGGCATGTTCAACCCCGGCAAGGTCTTGCAGGCTCAATAATCATCCAGCGGGCTGTCGTCGCGGTGTGCCGGGTGGGTAGGGTCAGCGTTTTTGGCAACCCGGGCAAAAGTACGTGGCACGCTGCCCCTGGATAATGCGGCGGATCAGGCTGCCACAGCGTGGGCAGGGCTGGTTCTGGTGCTCGTACACCGCTGCGTGCAATGTAAAGTAGGCGCCCGGGGTGCCTTGGGCATTGACATAGTCACGCAGGGTACTGCCACCGGCGTCCAGGGCCTGGGTTAGTGTCGTCTGGATGGCGGCATGCAGCCGTACGCTTTTGGGGCGCGAAATCCGGCTGCCCGGTGTGCGTGGGTCGATTCCTGCCAGAAACAAAGACTCTGATGCGTAGATGTTGCCCACGCCCACCACGATCTTGCCCGCCAGCAGCAGGGGCTTGATCGCTTGCCTGCGTCCCTGCAGCCCTGCGTGCAGTCGCTCGGGGGTAAAGCCTGGGTCAAAGGGTTCGATGCCCAGATTTGCCAGCAAAGGGTGTTGTGCCAGTGGGCCGTCGGTTTCAGGATGCCACAGCACCGCGCCAAAGCGGCGGGGGTCGTGCAGCAAAAACCGGGCATCATCAAAGCACCATTCCACGTGGTCATGTTTGCGCAAGGGCTCATCCAGCGGCACACGGCGCAAAGACCCCGACATTCCCAGATGAACAATCTGGGTGCCGTGTTCAAAGCGGATCAGCAGATACTTGCCGCGGCGCTCGCAGGCCAGCACGGTGCGGTTTTCCAGGAGACCCGGCAGATCCGGCGGGATGGGCCAGCGCAGGCGGCTTTCGTGGACTATCAGTTGCCGCAGGGTGCGCCCCGGCATAACCGTGGCGATTCCGCGACGTGTGGTTTCGACTTCTGGCAGTTCAGGCATGGCGGGGTGATAAGATCCTCTTTCGATGAAGCAATTTTGCCACCAGACGCGGGCGTTTCTCGCGTTGCGGCCCTGGTTACCGCTGATGAGACTCTCCGCTTCCGTATTACCCGTGGTGCTGGCCTTGGCTGCTGCGCAGGATACTGCTTGGGCAGCCAATCTGCCTAGCCCTGCAGAGTCCGTCGAAACCATCCGGCTGCGCGCAGGCGAACCCCCCGACGTCTCGCTTACCCCAGATCTTTTGTTTCGCATTCTGGTGGCCGAGCTCTCAGCCCAGCAGGGAAACTATAACGATTCTGCCCAAGAGCTTCTTGGTCTGGCGCGAGACACACTCGATCCGCGCCTTGGGCAGCGTGCCTTTCAGATGGCCATGACTGGCCGCAACCTGGCGCTTGCGCTACAAGCCGCACGTCAGTGGGCCACACTCGACCCCAATAATCCTGAGGCGGTGGCCGCCTCGCTGGCGCTGTCTGCATCCAGTGGCCAAACGGATGGTCTGGCCCACACGCTGGCGCGCCGCATCGCGGTGGCCGACGATAAAGACGGGGCGATCGTGCAAGCGGCTGGTATCGTTTCCAAAATGACCGACAAGCGCCTGGCCCTGGATGTGCTCGATAAAGCTCTGGTTGATGTTGTCAAAACCTCCTCACTGGCCCATCTGGCCTTGTCGGATGCCGCCTGGGCGGCAGGCGAGCCGCGCCGTGCCGTAAACGAGGCCTATCAGGGCCAGGCCCTGGATCCGGATTCTCCGGATGCGGCGCAACGCATCCTGGAGTATGGCTTGCGGGTAGAACCCCGCCAGGCGCTGGGGGATACTTACGCCTATCTGGCCAAGCACCCGGATCAGCGCTCCCTGCAGCTACTGCTGGTCAGCCGGCTGACTTCGCAGGGGCAGTTTGACGAAGCCCTTCGGCAGTTGGGCGAGATGCGCCAACGCACCCCCGAAGATTTTGATCTTCTCTATACCGAGGCCGAAGTCAACGCCCGGGCAGGGCGCTACGAGGCAGCCAGGGGCTTGCTTAATGAATACATCCTGATTCAGCAGCAGCGCCGCAAGAGTGTGGCCGATGGTGCCAGTACAGCGCAGGCCGATGTTTCGGACGCGCGTTTGCTGCTGGTGCGGATTGCCGAGCGCGAGGGAAACCTCAAAGAGGCTATTCGCCAGTTGCAGTCCATCGACGAGCCTTCCCTGCGGTTCCAGGCGCAGACACATATCGCCGTGCTGTATGGCAAGCTGGGCAATCTTGCCCAGGCCCGGGCCGTATTGGATGCCATCAAGCCCGTGGATCGTCGCGAACGTGCTGTGGTGCAGCTGACGCTTGCATCTATTTACCGGGATGCCGGGCGCACCGACGAGGCTGTCGATGTCCTGAAAGCCGCCGACCTCGAAATGCCTGATACCTCAGAGATCAAGTACGACCTCGGGATGCTGCTGCATGCGCAGGGTAAAACGGCAGAGTTCGAAGCCCTGATGCGGCGTGTCATCGAGCTTGAGCCGGACAACGCCAATGCGTATAACTCGCTGGGCTACACCTATGTCGAGGCCAATCGCAATCTGCCCGAGGCGCGCGACCTCCTCGAGCGAGCCCTCGATCTGGATCCGGACAACGCCTATATCCTGGATAGTGTGGGCTGGTATCTGTTTCGTACGCGCGACTATCAAGGCGCGCTTGAGTACCTGCGCCGCTCCTATGATCAACTGCAGGCTGCTGATGTCGCCGCGCATCTGGGCGAAACGCTCTGGATGCTCAATCGTCGTGCAGAGGCCCGGCGTATCTGGGCAGAAGGCCTGCGCTCTGATCCCGACAATGCTGCGCTTCAGGACACCTTGCACCGTCTTGGAGTCAAGCTGCCATGACACTGTTTTCTTTTTTGCGCGCATTGCGCGGAGCACTGGCGCTGGGTTTTGTGATGTGGCTTGCGGGTTGCGCCACACCGGCCCATATTCAGGGGACAGGGTCGGCCTTTGATCGCATCGGCCGGTTTGCTGTCAATTTGCAGCCCGTGGCGCAAAGCCCTTATGCCGCCCAGGGTGGGTTCTCCTGGCGTGATAGTCGCGATACCTTGCAGCTGGATCTCAGCAATCCGCTGGGCAGCGTGCTGGCCCGTATTCATGTCACACCGCAGCGCGCCGTGCTTCAGCGCGCAGACGGCAGCAGCGAATCCGCACCATCTCCGGATGCACTGCTGACGCAGGTGTGGGGGCATCCCATGCCCGTGTCGGGCCTGCGCAGCTGGATTCAGGGCCGCACCACGCCCAACCATCCAGTGCAACAGGTACAGCGCGACCCCCAGGGCCGTCTGCAGGCTTTCCAGCAAGATGGCTGGCAGGTACAGCTGTCTGATTACGATGCACAAGGGCCCTTGCGGGTGCGTTTGTCGCGTCATGACGACCAAGGCCAGTGGCGTTTGCAACTGGTGATGGGTCGCGATTAAGTCTGTGTCCGGCCATCCCGATCCATCCCCTGTCAGCCCCCGTTTGGCCGCCCGCGCGCCGGCCACTGCGCTATACGACGTCCCGGCACCCGCCAAGCTCAACCTGTTCTTGCATGTCACCGGGCGCCGTGCGGATGGCTACCACCTGTTGCAGACTGCCTTTCGCTTTATCGATCTGCAGGACAAGTTGTTTTTTGAGCGTACCTCGGACGGCCGGGTTGTCCGGGAGGGCGAGGGCCTGGTGGGTCTGGCGGCCGAGCAGGATCTGGTCTTGAGGGCTGCCTTGCGCCTGCAGCAGGCTACGGGCACATCGTACGGAGCCCGCATCCGTTACCAAAAAAGTATCCCTGCCGGTGGTGGCCTGGGTGGCGGCTCAAGCGATGCGGCCACGACCCTGCTGGCACTTAACCGTCTCTGGGGTACAGGGCTTGATCGCACCGCCCTCCTGCGTCTGGCGCTGCCCCTGGGGGCGGATGTGCCGGTGTTTGTGTTTGGCCAGAATGCCTTTGCGCAGGGCATTGGCGAAGACCTCCATCCTTTGTCGATGCCGCCCCAGGCGTATTGGGTGGTACGCCCAAAGGTGCATACCGACACAGTTGGCATTTTTCGGGATCCTGATTTGACAAGAGATTCAGAATCGGTAAAAATCTCGGTCTTTGCTGATTGGCAAACACGTCATAGCAGCCTATTTGGCTGCAACGATCTTCAGCCTGTCGCGTGTCGGCACCACCCCATGATTGCCAGGGTTCTTGTGGCAATGCATGATGCGGGGCTTGACGCCCGAATGACTGGCTCGGGTTCTTGTCTGTTTGCGCCGTTTTCTGATGTCCGGCAAGCCCGGATGCAGCAAAACCGGATAATCGGTAAAATAAACAACCTGCCTGATGTGGCGATCGAAAACACCTGGGTTTGCCAGGGGCTTGATGATCATCCGCTTCGGGGTTGGGTAGTGGATTAATACTGCTGGGGAATCGCCAAGCTGGTTAAGGCACTGGATTTTGATTCCAGCATGCGAAGGTTCGAATCCTTCTTCCCCAGCCATACTTCCATTTCAGACATTTGTTTCAGGCTGTTGAGTCGGTCCCGCCGGGCACTGGTCAACAGCCTTGTCATTTGACACCACTGGTTCGATACCATGACACAAGACAGATTCATGATTTTTACCGGAACAGCCAATCCTCGCCTGGCTGTCGATGTGGTGAATCATCTGGATATGTCACTGGGCAAAATGACAGTTGGCCGGTTTTCAGACGGCGAAGTCATGGTCGAAATCAACGAAAACGTGCGTGGCAAAGACGTTTTTGTGTTGCAGCCCACCTGTGCACCCACCAACGACAATCTCATGGAAATCATGGTGATGGTTGATGCCCTGCGCCGTGCTTCGGCTCGCAACATCACGGCAGCCATCCCGTATTTTGGCTATGCCCGCCAAGACCGTCGTCCGCGTTCCGCCCGCGTGTCCATCTCCGCCAAGGTAGTGGCCAACATGCTCCAGTCTGTGGGCGTCGACCGCATCATGATGATGGATCTGCACGCAGATCAGATCCAGGGGTTCTTCGATATCCCTGTCGACAACATCTATGCCGGCCCTATTTTGCTGGGTGATATCTGGAGCCGCAATTTCCAGAACCTGGTGGTGGTGTCGCCTGATATCGGTGGCGTGGTGCGGGCGCGTGCCCTGGCCAAGCAGCTCGAGTCCGATCTGGCCATCATCGACAAGCGCCGCCCGCGCGCCAATGTGTCAGAAGTCATGAACATCATCGGCGACGTCAACGGCCGCACCTGCCTCATCATGGACGACATGGTCGACACTGCAGGCACGCTGTGCAAGGCGGCACAAGCGCTTAAAGACCGTGGTGCGGGTCTGGTGTACGCCTATTGCACCCATCCGGTGCTCTCTGGCGAAGCCGTCAAACGCATTCAAGAGTCCGCGCTCGACGAAGTGGTCGTCACCGACACCATCCCGCTGTCCGAGACTGCCCGCAATTGCAGCAAGATTCGTCAGCTGTCCTGCGCCTCCTTATTGGGTGAAACCATTTTGCGCATCGCCACAGCCGAATCCGTCAGTTCGCTGTTTGCCGATTGATTTTTTTCACCCCCCGCTGGTCGCGGCGGGGGTTAACGCAGCTTGCGCTGCTGTTTTGATGGGGCCTGCGGGCCCCGATTTTGGAGTTTTCCATGAAATTTACCGCCACTTCACGTAGCGTCCAGGGTTCGAGTGCGAGCCGCCGCCTGCGCCACGCCGGTCGGGTGCCTGCCATTGTTTATGGTGGCAAGTCTGCCCCCGCCAATATCGAACTCGATCACAACGAGATCTACCACGCCCTGAACAAAGAAGAATTCCACGCCTCCATCCTCGATATGGTGCTGGACGGCAAAACCGAGCCCGTGCTGGTGCGCGCGGTTCAGTGGCACCCGTACAAAGCGCTGGTGTTGCACGTCGATTTTCAGCGCGTAGATGCATCGCAGGCGGTCAGCACCAAGGTGCCCGTGCACTATCTCAATGCCGATCAAAGCCCGGCCGTCAAGCTGGCAGGACAGGTCATCACCCACGGCCCGTCCGAGCTCGATATCACCTGCTTGCCTGCCAACCTGCCCAAGTTCGTCGAAGTTGATCTTGGTGGCATGGTGGGTAATGCCCGCTTGCACCTGGCCGACATCACCTTGCCGATCGGCGTCAAATACGTGCCGCACGGCGACGACGTCAACCCGTTGCTGGCCCAGGCCTCTGCACCCAAGGGTGCGGCAGCCGATGATGCCTCCGCCAGCGACGCTCCGGAAGCCCCGGCAGCCGAGTAATCTGGCTGTACCCACGCAAGGCCGGCTTGCCGGCCCCGTGGGTGTCATCGCACCATGATCATCAGCCCCCGCCTGTCGTCAGACAGTCGGGGGTTTGTCGTATCATGAGGCCTTTTTGGCTCCATACTCTTTTTTGGCCACACCATGACTGCGCCCATCCGTCTCATCGTGGGTCTGGGCAACCCCGGTCCCGAATACGAAACCACGCGCCACAATGCCGGCTTTTGGCTGGCCGATCACTTCGCCGACGACCTGCACGCCAGCTTTGCGCTGGATAAATCGTTTTTTGCCTGGGTGGCGCGGGCTCGTCATGCGGGCCAGGCCGTGATCCTCGCCAAACCCACCACCTTCATGAACAAATCAGGGCAGGCGGTGGGCGCATTGGCGCGCTTCTACAAATTGCAGCCCGAAGAAATCCTGGTATTGCATGACGAAATGGATCTCCTGCCAGGTGCCGTCAAGCTTAAATGTGGCGGGGGTCATGCGGGCCACAATGGTTTGCGCGATATCCAGTCGGTGCTGGGTACCCCCAAGTTCTGGCGGCTGCGCATCGGTATTGGCCATCCGCGCAGCCTGGGCCTGGCGCAATCGGTTATCAATTTTGTGCTGCACCCCCCGCGCCAGGATGACATGCCCGGGATCAACGAAGTCATTCGCCGCTGCCGTGTCGAGTTGCCCGGTTTGCTGGACGGGCAGTTTGATCGTGTCACCGAGCACCTGCACCAGGGCAATCATGGCGGGTGACAAGGGAGGGAAAATGCGCGTGGCGGATTTTTTGCCGGGCTGGCATGATGCATTTCATCGGGTAGCCACAAGGTAGGCGGGGATGCGAGGGTTCAGGCGGCCAGAAAATTTGCCTACGATGGGCGAAGAAATTGTCGATTTCTTACGGTTTCTGGTGCGGCCACGGCCAGGCCCGCGGCTGCCGGGGCATCATGCCGGCAATGGGGTGTGGGCCGATTTTCGTATCAATGCGCCGTGGTGGCGCCTGCTGCACTGGGCGGTGTTGCTCTGGACAGTCAATCTTGTGGTGTTTGCGCCCCTGGCGCTGTCTGCCGCACAGGCCAGCGGTGCGCAACATCGTCTTGATCTCCACAACTTGCCCTGGCTTACTGCCTTCATCTGGGCGCCCATCATCGAAGAACTCACCTTCAGGTACGTGCTGCGCCGGCCTGCCATGATCTGGTGGTTTGTGCCACTGATGGTGGCTATTTTGGTGCAGGGCCCGGGGCCTACGTCCATCCTGCTGGCTGGCCTGGCGTGCCTGCTGGCCCTGGCGCCGCAGTGGTATCCACAACAGCATCGCTGGCGCAAGGGCTGGGCTGCGTCCTGGCGTGCCAGGCGGGCGTTTGGCCGATATTATCCGGGCCTGTTCCATCTGGTGGCCCTGGCGTTTGCCGCCGTGCATCTGTACAACTTCCGCATGACCGCCATGAATCTGGTTTTGCTGCCCCTGTTGGTGTTGCCACAGTGGGTTACCGGCCTGGTGCTGGGCTGGATACGCGTCAGGCGTGGGGTGGGTACTTCGATGCTGCTGCACGCCATTTTCAATGGCGGGCCCTTGCTGCTCATCGGGATTTTGCTGCACTTTGCGCCCCAGCTGGCTACTTACTAGGCCGTCGGCACGCCTCGGCCCGATTTTGGCAGCCGGGCTACAATAGCGGCCTGATTTTCCTTCATTTTTCTTCAGGATCCCCATGGCACTGCAATGCGGCATCGTTGGCCTGCCCAACGTCGGCAAATCCACTCTGTTCAACGCCCTGACAAAAGCCGGCATTGCCGCAGAGAACTACCCCTTTTGCACCATCGAACCCAATGTGGGGGTGGTCGAGGTGCCGGATCACCGGCTGGCACAGCTGGCCGCTATCGTTAGTCCCGAGCGCATCCTGCCTGCTGTGGTCGAGTTCGTAGACATCGCCGGCTTGGTGGCCGGGGCGTCCAAAGGCGAGGGCCTGGGCAACCAGTTTCTGGCCAATATCCGCGAAACCGATGCCATTGTGCACGTGGTGCGCTGCTTCGAGGACGAGAACGTGATCCACGTGGCGGGCCGGGTCAATCCGGTGTCCGACATCGAAGTCATCAACACCGAACTCGCCCTGGCTGATCTTGCCACCGCCGACAAGATCCTGCAAAAGAATCGCAAACTGGCCAACTCCGGGGATAAAGAAGCCATCCGCCTGGTGGCCCTGCTTGAGCGCATCGTGGCCGCACTGGATGCCGGCAAGTCGGTGCGCAGCCTGGGCCTGGACGAAGACGAGCAGGCCGCAATCCGGGGATACTGCTTTATTACTGCCAAGCGTGCCATGTATGTTGCCAACGTGCGCGACGATGGCTTCAAGAACAATCCTCATCTCAATGCTGTGCAGGATTACGCTGCAGCCGAGAACGCGCCGGTGGTGGCCGTGTGTGCTGCCATCGAAGCCGAGATCGCCGATCTGGACGAGGACGACAAGAGCGTGTTCCTGGAAGACATGGGCATGACAGAGCCCGGGCTCGATCGCGTGGTCCGTGCTGGTTACCAGCTGCTTGGGCTGCAAACGTATTTCACCGCCGGCGTCAAAGAGGTGCGCGCCTGGACCATCCCGGTGGGCGCCACGGCGCCTCAGGCTGCGGGGGTGATTCACACGGATTTCGAGCGTGGCTTTATCCGTGCGCAAACCATCAGTTTTGAAGACTTCATCGCCTGCCAGGGCGAGCACGGCGCCAAAGAGGCCGGGAAAATGCGCGCCGAGGGCAAGGATTACGTGGTCAAGGATGGCGACGTGATGAATTTTTTGTTTAATGTCTGACCCATTCGCTGCCTCGCTGATCCCTGCCGACCTTCTGGCCTTCCTGGGCTGTTCCACACCTGATGCCTGGGTGCGGACCGCCCTGACGCAGTTGGATGTGCTGTTGCTGGATCATCGCAATTGCGAGCTAAAAGCGGCCGCGGCGGCCATGAGTGTGATCGCCCGCTATGGCGACGACCCAGCCCTTGCCACGGCTTTATCCAAGCTGGCGCGCGAAGAGCTGGTGCACTACGAGCAAGTGCTGCGGATCATCAAGCAGCGTGGGGTGGCCTTGCGGCCCCTGACGCCCAGCCGGTATGCGGCGGGCCTGCGCGCTGCAGTGCGCACACATGATCCCGCCAAGCTGGTCGACACCTTGATTGTGGGCGCCTTTATCGAGGCCCGCTCCTGCGAGCGCTTTGCCGCACTGGTGCCTCACCTTGAGGATGGGCTGGCCACGTTTTACGCGGGCTTGTTGCAATCCGAGGCTCGGCATTATCTACGCTATCTGGATTTCGCCCAACGCTTTGGCGAGGCAGCGGATGTTGCGCGTTCGATTGAAAAAATCCGGACACTTGAGCAACACCTAGTGTTGTCGCCCGATCCTGAGTTCCGGTTTCATAGTGGGTGCCCGATAGAGGCATAAGCGGCCGGTGTGGGCGTAGCCTCGGTCGCTGCACCTGTTTGGGGTAAGTTGCCCGTTTCGGGTCTCAGGCGTCGGCGTAGGCCATGCACTTGCCCAATACCCGAAGGCAGCCCTGCGCGCCCAATGCTGGCGCTGTTAAAGAGGGCATGCGCAGATCCAGGCAAAGGTCTTTGAGATCCACGCCGATCAGGGTGTGATCGCCGCGAAACGAGCGATAGCTGACGCGCGCGGCGACGCCTGATCCGGATTCCGTCCACTGCACCTGCTCGGGGCGCACCACAATCTGGGCGGCGCCCGCCTGACAGGGGCTGCCGGCATGCAGGTGGACGTCGCCCAGCGCGCAGTATGCGGTGCCGTCGCTGCGGCATTGGCCTGACACAAACAGGGCGGCACCCGTCAGGCGGGCCACCGCTGCGCTGGCGGGCTGCCAGTACACATCCTCGGGCCGGGCGCATTGCATGATGCGGCCCGATTGCATCACTGCCAATTGGTCGGACACTGCAAAGGCTTCTCCGGGGTCGTGTGTTACCAGTACGGTCATGGTGCCCGTTTGTCGCAGTACCCGAATGACCTCTTCGCACATGCTGCGCCGCAGATCCAGATCCAGAGCATTAAAAGGTTCGTCCAGCAGTACCAGAGAGGGGCCTGGGGCCAGGGCGCGTGCCAGGGCGACACGCTGCTGTTGGCCGCCCGAGAGCTCGTGCGGAAAGCGCTGGCCCAGACCAGACAGGCCGGTAAGTGCCAGTACTTCTTTGACGCGCTCGTGCCGTCCCGAGCGGCGCGTTAGGCCAAAGCGGATATTGCCTTCGACGGTCAGGTGCGGAAACAGGGTGCCTTCCTGGGGCACATAACCGATGGCGCGTTGTTCGGGGGGCACGCAGGTTCTGGCGGTGGCCATGGTGCGCCCGCCAAAGGCGATCTGGCCCTCGTCCAGGGGATCAAAGCCCGCAATCAGGCGCAGCAATGTGGTTTTGCCGCAGCCCGAGGGCCCCAGCAACGCCAGCACGGATCCGGCAGGGATGCTCAGGTCGATACCAGCCAGCACTTCGGTGCGGCCAAAGTATTTGTGGATCCCCGAGAGGATCATGGGGTGTGCAGTTTTAATGTCCATGGTGCAGCATGCGGCGGGTAAAGACCCAGACGGGCAAGATTGACACCAGCACCAGCAGAGCTGCAAATGGGGCTGCAGCTGCATATTCGGCGTCGGCGGTGTATGTCCAGACCTCAGTGGCCAGTGTAACGGTGCCTGTGGGGGCCAGCATCAGAGTGGCGGTGAGTTCGCGCACAATCTCCAGCATCATCAGGGCCAGCGCAGCGCCTATGCCCGGCGCAATATTGGGCAGGATCACCGTCAGGAATACATGAAAAGGGCGTCGTCCCAGGCTGCGTGCGATGGATTCGATCTGCGGAGGCACCAGTTCGATGGAGGCGCGCAGCGATGATTGTGCCAGTGGTAAAAACAGGATGGCGTAGGCAATCAGCAGTACTGTCATGCCCTGGTACAGCGACGGCACCAGTCGGATCGAGAGAAACACCAGCGCCAGGGCTACCACGACGCCCGGGAGGCCGTGCACAATGTATGGCAGGCGTTCGGCAATCTGGGCCAGATGGCCGCGATGTCGGCTTGCCACCAATACCAGGGGAATCGCCAGCAGGCTGGTCAGCAATGCACCTGAGCCGGCCAGAGTTAGCGTGCCCTCGATGGCTGGGAGAATATGCGCATAGCCCCGGCCGGCCGAGCTGCCCTTTACCAGCCAGTACGCCAGAATGGATAGAGGCACACCCAGGGACACAAGGCCTAAAAATCCGAAGGCGCCCAAAACCGGCCAGGTTTTGCGGCCCAGCACAATGGCTTGTGACTGGCGTGTGGCGCCGCGCCCTACGCGTGCAATGCGCCGGCCTGCCCGCAGGCGCATTTCGGCCCAGGCGGCAGGGATGCACAGCAACATCAGGACGATCGACTGCATGGCGGCCGAGGCGCTGTCAAACTGCAGTTCGTAGGATTCAAAGATGGCTGTGGTAAAGGTTTGCACCCGTAACAGGGCCAGCGCGCCAAACTCGGCAAACATATGAGTCAGTACCAGCAACGCGCCACCGCCCAGTGCGGGCAGCAGTTGCGGTAGCAGGGCGTGTGTAAAAGCGTGCCAGGGGCCGTGGCCCAAGGATCGACAGACATCCTCGAGGCCTGGGTCGGTGCTGCGTAGCGCAGCGGCCACTGGCAGATATACCAAGGGGTAGGTGGATAAGGCCAAAATGAGGATGGCGCCCCCGAGATTCTGAAACATCACGTTGATCGAGGCCCATGCATAGCTGGAGACAAAGGCGGGGACGGCCAGCGGCAGGCCGGCGGCAACGCGCCAGAAACGGCGTCCCGGCAAATCGGTGCGTTCGACACACCATGCCACGGACAGGCCGATCACTGAGGCCAGCAGCATGACACCCACAGCCAGGGTAACAGTGTTGGTCAGCAGCTCAAGGTTGCGGGCACGAAAAAGCTCTGCGGCTGCACCGGCCAGGCCGGTTTGAGCAGTACGCAGAGCAATATAGATCAAGGGCAGGATGACCAGGCCCACTGGCAACAGTGCGGCAAAGGTCATCCAGGCGGGCGGCATGGCGGGCCGTCGGCCCGCCAAAAAACCAGTTCGCCTCACGCCAAGCCGGCCTCCCGGCGCAGCGCCAGTGCGTCAGCGGCGTCCCCGAGGTCGGCAGGGCTGACGTCAGGAGGCATGAGTTGATCGAAGGGCTTGAGGTCGAATGGTGATTTGACGCCGGGCCGCAGCGGGTATTCGGCAACGGTATCCACGATAGCCTCTTGTCCCGCCTGGCTTACCATGAATGCCACGAACTTTTGTGCCGCCTCGGCATTGCGAGCGGTTTTAAGCACGCCAGCAGCAGAGACGGTGATCAACCCACCGGGGTCTTTGGGCGCTGCATAATGCAAGCCGGCTTTCATGTTGCTGGCACCAACTTCATTGGCTACGATAAACCAGTAGTAATTGTTGACCAGCGCTGTGGCGACTTCGCCGCGCTCAACGGCACGCATGGCAGCCATGTTGCCGTTGTAGATGCGGCCAAATTCTTTGAGACCCTTGAGCCAAGTGAGAGCGGCATCGCGGCCCTTAAGCAGCTTGATGGCGATGATCTGCTCTTGAAATGAGCCGCTGGTGGGCACAAATCCGACACGATCTTTCCAGGCGGCTGTGGCCATGTCCATGACGGAAGCCGGCAGCTCGGATGTCTTGACCATGTCCTTGTTAAATACGATGACGCGGTTGCGGGCGCTGACGCCTGTCCAGGTGCTATCCCGGGCGATGTAGGCGGGCAGTACCTGGTCAAGCGTACTCTTGGGCAAGGTGGCCAACAGGCTTTTTTCGGCGAGAGCAGCCACCGGGGGGCTTTCTTCCGCGTAAAAAACGTCAGCCGGAGAGTGTTCACCTTCCTCGATAATCTGGTTGGCCAGCTGTGTACTGCTGCCTTTGCGGATCTCCACCTGGATGCCCGTGGCCTTGGTAAAGGCTGCCACCAGGGCATTGGTGGTTTTGGAGTGCTGGCCGTTATACAGCACCAACGTCTGGGCATCGGCGGCACGGGCACTGTGCAAGACCGGGATACCCAGTAAAGCGCTGGCGCCCAGCACAGTGCTGCCACGCAAAAATTGACGACGTGAGGAGGTTTTCATGCTCAAGCTCTCGAAAATGAATTCAAGATAATTGTAAGGCAAATAAGAACCATTATCCTTACGGAGGTATCGGGAGTTCAAAAAAACAGCTGTATCCTGCTGCCGTTACCCGATACTAGGGTGATGTCGGCAGCGGATAACAGCATGCATTTTATGTAGCGGGGGTATCAGGCTTGTAGCAACCGCTGTGCAGGGGCCCAAAGAGCGGGTTGCGCGACCGAGGTTTCCTCGGCGTGGGGTTCTCCCGTCTGGAATACAGCGACGCTTTGGGCCAATTGCCGAGCCTGGTCGCGCAATGAATCTGCTGCCGCGGCGGCTTCTTGCACCAGCGCGGCATTTTGCTGGGTGACTTGATCCATCTGGGTGACGGCCAGGTTGACCTGATCAATCCCGGTGGATTGTTCGTTGGATGCAGAGGCGATATCCGCCATGATCTGACTGACCCGATCGACCGCACTCAGCACCTCTTGCATGATGGTGCCCGCAGTATCCGCCTGATGGGTGCCTGCCTGGATCTGCTCTGACGAGTGCGTGATCAGGCCCTTGATCTCGCGGGCCGCATCGGCCGAGCGCTGTGCCAGGGCACGTACCTCGGAGGCCACCACAGCAAAGCCTTTGCCCTGTTCTCCTGCCCGGGCCGCCTCGACCGCTGCATTGAGCGCCAGAATGTTGGTTTGAAACGCGATGCTGTCGATGACACCAATAATGTCGGTGATCCGAACAGAGCTGTCCTGGATTCTTTGCATGGTGCCAACCATGCCCTCAACCGCCTGTTCGCCCTGGTGTGCAGTGTTGGATGCGCTGGAGGCCAGTTCTTTGGCTTGCCTGGCGTTGTCGGCATTCTGGCGCACCGTGGAAGCCAGCTCTTCCATGCTGGCTGCGGTTTCCTGCAGCGACGCCGCTTGCTGTTCGGTGCGACTGGATAAGTCCGTATTGCCTGAGGCGATCTCCTGGGCGCCAGTGTGGATTTCACCCACGCTGTACCGTACCTGGCTGATCATGGTGCGCAGTGCCTGCTGGGTTTCTTTCAGGCTGCTTTGCAACAGGTGCACTTCGTTGTGGCTATGTGCCGGGCTGTCAGGGATCTCCTGGCCAAGGTCTCCCTGGCCCAGGCGTTGCAAGCCCCTGACCACCCCGTCTACGGGCTTTAAGGTGCGGCGCGCCAGCCAGAAGATGGCCAGGGCGATCAGAAGCGTACCCACCAGCATCAGGCTCAGCTGAATCCACATCTGGCGTGTGCTCTGGGCCAGGTAATCACTGACGGGCCCAAAGCCGTAGATGGTCCAGCCCCAGCGGGGGATGGATTTCCAGGACAAAAAGATGGGTTGGTTGGTGACGTGCACTGCCTGGGCGCCGATGTCGGCGTTGCGAAACGTACTGTTCAGGGTGGCAAAATCCTCTGGCGAATTGCCCGCGCTGAGCAAATCACCAGGCTTGCCGAACATGCCGGCTACACGGATCCAGTCTTGATTGTCCGGGGTTGAGCGAATAATAAACAGCTGCCCGAAGCCTGCCAGCATGGTTTCGGTGAGGTCTTTCAGGACAGGGTTGAGTTGGGCGCTGATATCCAGTCGATTGACGATACCGCCGTAGACCTTGCCGCTGTCATCCTTCAAGGGATGAGTGGTCACCAGGTTCCATTTGTTGTCCACCAACTCGGGCAGGTCGGCGGTTGTGCCGCTGTCCAGGGCACGGGCAATGGGATCATTCGCTTTCAGCATATCCCCCAGGGCGTGGCCGGGTTTATCCTGGTAGGCGCTGGCGATGCGCATCCAGCCATCTTGGGTTCGGGCGTAGAGCTCGGCTGTCATGCCGGTGACACTGTTCATCAAGGCCTTGTTGCCATTAAGCTCTTTGCCGTTGGCCACCATGATAGGCTGGCCGTTGCGGCTGCTGCCCTGCAGGGTTGGCGTGCCGCCCGTGTAGCGAAGCAACACCGGATACAGCGAACGCCCGCGATCCGAGGCGATGTCGTAGATCAGCTGCAGGATCCGGTTGTAATCCTGCAAGCCCATCCGGTTGGCGGCGCTGACATTGGCAATGGCTGTTTGCCGGCTTTGCCAGGTAACCGTGGCAGCAAGGGCCGCCATCACAAGAATCGTGCTAAGCGTGGCAGCAATAAACAGTTGGGTACCCAGTGTTGCACGGGTCAGGCGGCCCTTGGGGGCTCGGTGCTTGAACATAAGGTGTGTCTCCGGTGGCCAGTAAGGTTGTCATGCGTATCAGAAGTACGCCAGGCCTCGTTTCGGGTAACGGTACAAATGCCCGATGCTTAAGGGTATGGAAGCATGAGTATTGCAAATAGCGCTTATTTGCCTTTGCAAATAATGCGACTGCAATGTCCCGCCTGGGCTTGTGTGTTTCGCGGGCGATCGTATCCTGATTTTTGCGGTGGGGTCCGGTTTGAAATGTCTCCAATAGGGCCGTTACACTGGTGATCAACCCCTGGACAAATAAGGAAAATCAATTTGATGGCACACACCCTGCTCCAGCAATTCATGTCGATCTATCAGGAGTGGGAGGCTGGTATCCTGGTTTTTTTTACGGTGCTGGCCGCTCTGGTGCTGGGTACCGTTTTGCGGATGCTGTTGGCACGTGTTGTCAGGCGTTTGCATCCGGCACGCCACGTTTGGGCGCATGGCCTGTTGTCGGGGATAGAAATCCCGGCCCAGGTGCTGATCTGGGTGCTGGGAATCGCCCTTGCCGGCAGCTTGTTGGTGCAGCACGATAGCGATCTGGCCGAGAGTTCTGTGCTGGCTCACGGGATCGGGCCGGTGCGCGATGTGTTGGTCATCCTGATCGGGATGTGGTTTTTGTTGCGGGCCGTCAATCAGATCCAGTTTAATTTGCTGGATCGTGCCCGGGCGCGCGGCCGAGAACTCGACCCCACCGCGGCGGATGCCATCGGCAAACTCAGTAAAGCGTCGGTGGTCATTACTGCCATGCTGATGATCATGCAGTCCCTGGGGTTTTCGATTGCCGGCTTGCTGGCCTTTGGTGGCATGGGCGGTATCGCCGTGGGTTTTGCTGCGCAAAGCCTGGTGGCCAACCTGCTGGGCGGGTTGACCATCTTTGCCAGTCGGCCTTTCAAGGTGGGTGAGTACATCATCATTCCGGGCACTGATCTGGCGGGTGGGGTAGAGCATATTGGCTGGCGCGCCACCCGGCTGATCGGCTTCGATTGCAAGCCCTTTTACGTGCCCAACGCCAAATTCAATACAGAGTCTGTGATCAACCATACCCGCATGACGGCGCGGCGCATCATGGAAGACATCCACATCCGCTATGCCGATATGGATGCCGTGCGTGACATCGTGGCTGATGGCCGGGCGCTGCTGGCCGGCCACCCAGGCATCAGGCATGATTTCTTTGCCTTCAATTTCAGCAGTTGTGGCAGCTATTCGCTCAAGCTGTCCTTGTATGCATTCACGGAAAGCACGGATTACAACGAGTACATGGATGTGCAGGAAGACGTCTTACTGAAGATTGGCGACATCATCCGCAATCACGGCGCTCAGCTTACCGGGCCGGTGTCGACCATCGACATGCCGCAATTGGCTGTGGCGGGAAAAGGGCCTGAAGCCGTATCCGGCGCCCCCGCCGGCCGTTTGCCGCCGGCACCACCCGGCCTGCCGCCATTGTCAGACCCCTCTTGAAAAAAACGCAGTTGGCCCCATTTGCACATCAGTGGGCTTAAGCCCGTTTCTGGCGGGCTGCGTGCCCCTTTTTTTCCAACTGTCCAAATTTACGCACCATGAGCCAAACCGAATCTCAAGCCTCTGAAACCCTGGGCTTTCAGGCTGAAGTCAAGCAGCTGCTGCATCTGATGATCCATTCCTTGTATAGCAACAAGGAAATCTTCCTGCGAGAACTTGTCTCCAATGCGTCCGACGCCTGCGATAAGCTGCGCTTCGAGGCCATTGATCACCCGGATCTGTTCGAGGGCGACACCGACTTGCGCATTCAAGTTGAGTTTGACAAGGATGCCCGTACCATCACCATTAGCGATAACGGCATTGGCCTGTCGCGCGACGAGGCTGTTGCCAATCTGGGCACGATTGCCCGCTCTGGCACGCGCGAATTCTTCTCGCAGCTGACGGGCGACAAGCAAAAAGATGCGCAACTGATTGGCCAGTTCGGGGTGGGGTTTTATTCCTCCTTCATCGTGGCCGAAAAAGTGTCGGTCAGCAGTCGTCGTGCTGGCCTGCCTGCTTCTGAGGGCGTGCTCTGGGAGTCTGATGGCCAGGGTGAATTCTCGGTGTCGGCGATTGATCGCGCGCAGCGCGGCACGTCCGTTACCCTGACGCTACGTGCCGACGAAGACGAGTTCTTGTCGGGCTGGAAACTGCGTGATGTCCTGCGTCGGTATTCGGATCACATCTCCTTGCCCATCCAGATGAAAAAAGAGGAATGGGACGCCGAAAAATCCGAGCATGTGACCCGCGACGAGTGGGAAACCGTCAACCAGGCCAACGCCCTGTGGACGCGCAGCAAGTCGGATATCACTGACGAACAATACCAAGAGTTTTACAAGCACATTGCCCACGATTTTGACGACCCCCTGGCCTGGACGCACAACCGGGTGGAAGGCCGCAGCGAGTACACCCAGCTGCTGTATATCCCCAAGCGTGCCCCCTTTGATCTTTATGATCGGGATGCCCGCCGTGGTGTGAAGCTGTACATCAAGCGTGTGTTTATCATGGATGATGCCGAGCAACTGCTGCCGGCCTATCTGCGGTTTGTGCGGGGGGTGGTGGATTCTGCCGATCTGCCGCTTAACGTCTCGCGTGAGATCCTGCAAGAAAGCCGGGATGTGCGTTCCATTCGCGAAGGTAGCGCCAAGCGCATCCTGGGCCTGCTGGATGACCTGATCAAAGACAAGCCCGAGCAATATGCCGAGTTCTGGTCGCAGTTTGGCCAGGTGCTTAAAGAAGGGATGGGTGAAGACCCCGCCAACAAAGACCGGATCGCTGGCCTGTTGCGCTTTGCTTCCACCTATACCGACAGCCCCGTCCAGACCGTGTCGCTGGCTGATTACATCGGCCGTCTCAAAGAAGGCCAGGACAAGATTTATTATCTCAGCGCTGATTCCTATGCGGCGGCCGCTCATAGCCCGCACCTCGAAGTTTTCCGTCGCAAGGGCATCGAAGTGTTGCTGTTGTCCGACCGTGTCGATGAGTGGATGTTGTCCCACCTGCGCGAGTTCGAAGGCAAGTCGCTGGCATCGGTAGCCAAAGGCGGGCTTGATCTTGACGCGCTGGCTGACGAAGACGAAAAGAAACAGCAGGCCGAAGTGGCCGAAGCGTTCAAGCCCACCATCGAGCGTCTTAAGGCGGCATTGGGTGATCGTGTCAAAGAAGTTCGCTCTACCGCCCGGTTGGTGGATTCTCCCGCTTGCGTCGTGGTAGACGAAAACGAGCTGAGCCCGCATCTGCTGCGCATGCTCAAGGCCGCCGGCCAGGAGGCCCCGGATGTCAAACCCATCCTGGAGGTTAATCCACAGCATGCCTTGGTCAAGCGTCTCGAAGCCCAGCCCGATGCCACCTTTGGCGAGTGGGCGGCATTGCTGCTGGATCAGGCCATGCTGGCCGAAGGCGCAGCCCTCAAGGATCCGGCAGCGTTTGTGAAACGCCTGAACGCGCTGCTGCTGAGCGCCTGATTTAAACCAGCGCTTGCGCAAGGCCGGGTGGGTCCTCGCGGATCAGCCCGGCCTTGTGCTATGGAGTGTTGATGCATGGCCGTGGCCCGGTTTGTCTTATCCCGAGCTTCTGGCCATAATCGGCTCTTCCCCTCGTGATGTTGAACAAACCGGAGTCTTGCTGATGAAATCCCGTGCTGCTGTGGCCTTTGAGGCCGGAAAGCCTCTGCAGATCGTTGAGATCGATGTCGAGCCGCCCCGCAAGGGCGAAGTCCTGATCAAAATCAGCCATACGGGCATTTGCCATACCGATGCCTTCACCCTCAGTGGCGATGACCCTGAAGGCGTATTTCCCGCAGTGCTGGGGCACGAAGGCGCCGGCGTGGTGGTGCAGGTGGGCGAGGGCGTCACCAGCGTGGCGCCTGGCGATCACGTCATCCCGCTGTATACCGCCGAGTGCGGTGAGTGCCTGTTTTGCAAGTCCGGCAAAACCAATCTGTGCGTGTCTGTGCGCGCCACCCAAGGCAAGGGGCTGATGCCTGACGGCACCACGCGGTTTTCCTATCAGGGGCAGCCCATTTATCACTACATGGGTTGCTCCACCTTCAGCGAGTACACGGTGGTTGCCGAAGTCTCGCTGGCCAAGATTGATCCGCACGCCAATCCAGAGCAGGTTTGCCTGCTGGGCTGCGGGGTAACCACTGGTATTGGCGCAGTACGCAATACAGCCAAGGTGCAGCCAGGTGATACGGTTGCGGTATTTGGCCTGGGCGGCATCGGTCTGGCGGTGGTGCAGGGCGCGCGCCAGGCAGGTGCCGGCCGTATCATTGCCGTGGATACCAATCCCGATAAATTTGCGCTGGCCAAGGTGTTTGGCGCCACCGATTGCGTCAATCCCAAAGACCACACCGAACCCATCCAGCAAGTTATTGTCGGCATGACGGGCTGGGGCGTGGATCACAGCTTCGAGTGCATTGGCAACGTCAATGTCATGCGGGCCGCGCTTGAGTCCGCCCATCGCGGGTGGGGCCAGTCCATCATTATTGGTGTGGCGGGGGCGGGGCAAGAGATCTCCACCCGGCCGTTCCAGCTGGTCACCGGGCGTTCCTGGCGTGGCACGGCCTTTGGTGGCGTCAAGGGGCGTTCGCAACTGCCCGGTATGGTGCAAGAAGCCATGCGTGGCGATATCGATCTGGCACCGTTTGTGACGCACACCATGGGGCTCGACGGGATTAACCAGGCGTTCGACCTCATGCACGAAGGCAAATCGATCCGTTCGGTTGTGCATTACTGATTTACCCGGCCATCAGCCCCCCCTTCAATACCGGAGGGTGCGGGTTCTTGCGCCCTTTTTAAAGGATCATCCCCTATGACCAATCTTTCGGGTCAGGAAGCCCTGCGCTGTGTCGAGCAGCATGCCAGTTTTGGTGGACGCCAGGAAGTCTGGCAACATGAGTCTGCCGTCCTGGGCTGCACCATGCGGTTTGCCGTGTATCAGCCGGCCGCCGCCCTGCGTGGTGAACCCTGCCCGGTGTTGTACTGGCTGTCAGGCCTTACCTGCACTGAACAAAATTTCATTAGCAAGGCGGGAGCCCAGGCCTATGCCGCTTTGCACGGACTGATCGTGGTGGCCCCGGATACCAGCCCGCGTGGCCAGCAAGTGGCCGATGACGAGGCGTACGACCTCGGCCAGGGAGCAGGCTTTTATCTGAATGCCAGCCAGGCGCCGTGGTCGACGCATTACCGCATGCAGGATTACATCGCCCAGGAACTACCGGATTTGATCCAGCAGCATTTCTCAACGTCTGGCCGGCGCAGTATCTCCGGGCATTCAATGGGCGGTCATGGGGCGCTGGTAACGGCCATGCGCCATCCGGGCCGATACTGCAGTGTGTCTGCGCTTGCCCCTATTGTGGCGCCGTCACAGGTGGCTTGGGGGCAAAAAGCCTTTGCCGCTTATCTAGGTGATGATCGCTCCGGTTGGGCCCAATGGGATGCAGTCGAACTGATCCAGACAGTCTTGCCTGAGCGTCTGCCCATCCTGGTGGATCAGGGCTTGGACGATGAGTTTTTAACTGCACAGCTGCGCCCGGAGCTCTTGGAGGCCGCCTGCCAGGGCAGCAACCATCCTTTAACCCTTCGGCGCCATCCTGGGCATGATCACAGCTATTACTTTATTGCCAACTTTATCGGCGACCACATCGCGCATCACGCTGCAGCACTGAAAGCCTGATTTGGCTCAATCCGGGCGGCCGCGTCAGGTGGCTGCCCTTTACCGTTTACCCTGAAACCGTGCCCAGTCAAAGGCCTCGCCCGGATCTGTCTTGCGTCCGGGGGCGATGTGCTGGTGCCCCTGTACGGCGCAGATCGGGTGGCGGGTGCGGATCACATCGGCCAATTGATCCAGGCGTGCGTATTGCGCATCGGTGTAGGGCACGGTGTCGGCCCCCTCAAGCTCGATGCCGATGGAAAAATCGTTGCAGTGCTCTCGTCCTTCGAAGACAGATACACCCGCATGCCAGGCGCGCAGCACCGTGGGCACAAACTGGACAATTGCCCCGTCGCGGCGGATCAGGAAATGTGCAGAGACATGAACGTCGCGGATATTCTCAAACCAGGGGTCGGCATTGATATCCAGGCAGTTCTGAAAAAAATCGATGATGCAGTTGCCCTGAAACACGCCGGGCGGCAGGCTGATGTTGTGGATCACCAGCAGATAGGGATCTTCGGCGTTGGGCCGTGCGTCGTGGTTGGGCGATGGCCGATGCAATACCCCCGGCCCGGACGGCAGCCAGCCGTCTGCACCGATGGCAGGCAAAGCGCTAAAAAGCTGCTTGGCTGCCGGGGTGTCCGGTGCGTTTGCCATGGCGCCCTACTTTTTTAGCCCCAGGCGGGCGTGGTCGGCACTGCACCAGGTTTTGCCCTGGCTCATGTAGGCTTCGGATCGTGGCAAAAAAATGTGGCAGTGCGCACATCGCACCATCGATTCTGCGGCCAGGCGGGTGTCGGCGTCCTGGCGGCGGCCTGCGGCTTGCCTGGCGGCGGCCTTTTGGTGACTAAGGATGCGGGATACCAGCAGGACGGCCAGGATAATGACGGCCCATAACAAGAACTTACCCAAGAGAGCCTCTGTGGAGAATGACTTCGAGAACAAAACGGCTGCCTGTGTAGGACAGCAACAAAAAAGCAAAACCGGCCAGTGTCCAGCGCAAGGCGATACGCCCGCGCCAGCCCTTGATCTGGCGGCCTGCCAGCAGCACGCCAAAAGTGACCCACGACAGCAGCGTAAACACGGTTTTGTGGTCCATGGGCAGGGCATGCCCGGTGAGACGCAGGGACACGACAATACCGGTGATCACCGTTAGCGTCAGCACGCCAAACCCGATCCAGATCAGGCGAAACAGCAGTTGTTCGAGGGTCAGCAGGGCCGGCATGGCCCCCATGGCCCGATCCAGTGCGCTTTGTTGCCCCATGGATTCGATCGGGCGGTGCAGGTGGCGATCCAGAACCGTCATCAGCATCGCATGCAGGGCCGCCACTGTGATCAGGCCGTAGGCTGTCATGGCGATCAGCAGATGAACGCGCAGCCAGTCGCTGTTGGCGTGTGGTACCAGATATCCCTGTGGAAACACACCTGCCAGCAGGCTGATGAAAGCCGCTGCCGGCAGCAGTAATAGCAGTAAGCTATCCAGGCGCAGCAGAAAGTTTTCTATCCAAAAAACGATCATGCCCAGCCAGATGGCAGCCGACAAGGCCAGTGCCCAACTTAAATACAGGCCCTTGGGCACAATAATGGCTGCCAGCAACCCTATGCCGTGCAAGGCGATGGCGCCGAGCAGGCAGCTGCGGCCCAGGGCCGAGCTGGGAGTGACGTCTTGCGCCTTGAGAATGGGCCGCCATAATGCAATGCCCAATGCAGCGTAGGCCAGCGCGGCAAGCAAGTGAAATACAATGCTGACTGACATAGTCCTGTTGGTCTAAGGTGCACGGCGTGCACCGCAAAAGCATTCATTTTATGCGCAGGCCGACAGATCAACCAGTTTTGTGGAACCAGCCATGCTTGATAACCTGACCTCCCGTCTCTCGCGCATCGTCAAGACCATGCGCGGCGAGGCCCGCCTGACCGAGGCCAACACGCAAGAAATGTTGCGAGAGGTTCGTCTGGCTTTGCTCGAGGCCGACGTCGCCCTGCCAGTGGTGCGCGAGTTCGTCAGCCGCGTAAAAACAGCGGCGTTGGGGCAAGAAGTTGCCGGCAGCCTTAATCCGGGCCAGGCGCTGGTGGGTATTGTTCATAAAGAACTCACCCGCCTGATGGGCGCCGATCTCGGCACCGAGGCCGGCGAGCTTTCTCTGGCGGCTCAGCCACCAGCCGTGATTTTGATGGCAGGCTTGCAGGGGGCGGGTAAAACCACCACCACTGGCAAGCTGGCCAAGTGGCTGTCCGAAGGCAACCACGTCCAGCAGGGCCGCAAAACCGGGCGCAAAAAGGTCTTGGTGGTCAGTGCCGACGTCTATCGCCCGGCCGCCATCGATCAGCTCAAAACCGTGGCGGCGCAAGTGGGGGTCGATTTTCTGCCCTCCGATCCTTCGCAAAAGCCGGCCGATATTGCGCACAACGCGCTGGATCATGCCAAGCGCCATCATTACGATGTCCTGATTGTCGATACTGCGGGTCGTCTGGGTATCGATCAGGCCATGATGGACGAGATCCGTCAGTTGCATAGCCAACTTGATCCCATCGAAACGCTCTTCGTTGTGGATGCGATGCAGGGTCAGGATGCGGTCAATGTCGCCAAGGCGTTTTCTGATGCCTTGCCCCTGACAGGCGTGGTAATGACCAAGCTGGACGGCGACGCCCGCGGGGGTGCTGCACTGTCCGTGCGGCAAATCACTGGTAAACCGCTTAAGTTTGTAGGGGTTTCCGAAAAACTCGACGGCCTCGAGCCTTTTCACCCTGAGCGCATGGCACAGCGCGTCTTGGGCATGGGCGATATTGTCTCGCTGGTTGAGCAAGCGCAGAAAAATATCGATATTGCCGAGGCTCAAAAGCTGGCGGCACGACTTAAATCAGGCAATCGCTTCGACCTCAACGATTTTCGCGACCAGCTCCAACAGGTCAAGAAAATGGGCGACATGGGTTCTTTGCTCGAAAAACTCCCGGCACAGTTTGCCCAGGCAGCCTCCCAGGTGCAAGGCGGGCAGGCTGAAAAGCAGCTGGCACGTACCGAAGGCATCCTCAATTCCATGACCCCGCTTGAGCGTGCCAAACCCGAACTCATCAAGGCCTCACGCAAGCGCCGCATTGCCGCAGGGTCGGGGGTGCCGGTTCAGGAAGTCAACCGCATGCTCAAGCAATTTGAGCAAATGCAGGGCATGATGAAACAGATGAAAAAAGGTGGCATGGCCAAAATGATGCGCGCCATGGGCGGCATGAAAGGCCTTGGCGGCATGATGGGTAAAGGCGGCTTTCGATAAAGCCGGTTTGCGGCTTAGCCGCCGCCCACCGCCACCACGATTTCAAGCTGGTCGCCCTCGGCCAGCTGCGTTCTGCCGTGCAGGCTTTTGGGGACAATATCGCCATTGCGTTCTACCGCGATCCGCTTGTCCTGATAGCCCAGGTGCTGCAGCAGGTTCAGTATTGTCCAGGCGGCTTCGATCTGGGTGGCTTTGCCATTGAGTTTGATCGTCATGCTCATAAAGAAACCTCGAGGCCGGGTTGCCGGATGCGTATTGCCGCATCCGGTGGGCCTATAAAAAACGGGTGTGTTTGGCTGGCTAGGCAAACTGGTCTGTGGCTGCCAGCAATTGCTTGAGGATACCCGGTTCGTCAAAGGCGTGGCCAGCGTCGGGTACCAGATGAAAACCAGCTTGTGGCCAGGCCTGGTGCAAATCCCAGGCAGATCGGGTGGGTGTGCAGGCGTCGTAGCGGCCTTGCACGATCACTCCCGGGATATTGGCCAGTTTGTGGGCGTCACGCAAGAGCTGGCCTTCTTCCATGAAGCCACGGTGCACGAAATAGTGGTTTTCGATCCGGGCAAAGGCCAATGCAGAGGCGTCTGCAGCATGGGCCTGCACGTGTTCGGGATTGGGCAACAGGCTGATGGTGTGGCTTTCCCATTGGGTCCAGGCATGCGCAGCGGCCAGCTGCATTGCGGTATCGGTGCCGGTAAGGCGGCGGTGGTAGGCCTGAATCAGGTCGTCGCGCTCAGCTTGCGGGATTGGCGCCAGGTAGGACTCCCAGATGTCCGGAAACAGCCAGGAAGCACCTTCCTGGTAAAACCAGCGCAATTCGGCCAGGCGCAGCAGAAATATCCCGCGCACAATCAAGGCCTTGACGTGTTGCGGATGCGTCTCGGCATAGGCCAATGCCAGTGTAGAACCCCAGGATCCGCCGAACACCACAGCCTGATCTGCTTGCAGGATCTCTGTGCGCAGCCGCTCGATGTCGGCCACCAAGTCCCAGGTGGTGTTGTGGTCCAGGCAAGCCGAAGGCAAGGACCGGCCGCACCCGCGTTGGTCAAACAGCAAGACCTTGTACCGTTGTGGATCAAACACCCGCCGGTGAGTGGGCGAGCAGCCCGCACCTGGGCCGCCATGCAGAAAAATGGCTGGCGTGCCATTGGGGTTACCGCACAGCTCCCAGTACACCTGGTGGCCGTATCCTACGTCCAGAAAGCCATGTGCGTAGGGTTCGATCTCCGGATACATTTATAAAGCCTCGGTTGAGTGAGTGTCTGTTGTGGCAGGCCGCCGGGTAAAGATCAAATCCCATACCCCGTGTCCAAGCCGCAGCCCACGATTTTCGAACTTAGTCAGCGGACGGTAATCGGGGCGCGGTGCATAAGCTGGATACTGATTGGCCAGCATCGGCTCGGCCGACAGCACCTCCAGCATTTGTCCTGCGTAGTGTTCCCAATCGGTGGCGCAGTGCAGATAGCCTCCCGGTGCCAGGCGGCTGACCAGCAGGCGCACAAAATCCGGCTGGATCAGGCGGCGCTTATGGTGACGTTTCTTGGGCCAGGGATCAGGAAAATAAATATGTGCACCTGCCAGTGAGGCGGGCGCAATCATGTCGCGCAACACCTCGACGGCATCGTGCTGGATGATGCGGATATTCGGGATTTCGTGATCGTGGATGCGTCGCAGCAACGCACCAACCCCTGCATTGAAAACCTCTACCCCCAGGAAGTTGTCTTCCGGCCGGGCCTGGGCAATCTGCTGGGTGGTTTCACCCATGCCAAAACCAATCTCCAGGATGGTGGGTGCCGACCGCCCAAAGGTGGCGGTCAGATCCAGTGGTGTGCTTTGATAGGAAACCGACCATAGCGGGAGCCATTGCGCGATGGCGTGCTCCTGGCTGGGCGTGATGTGGGCCCGGCGATGAACGAAGCTGCGGATATGGGTGCTGCCCGAGGGTGCCTGGGTGGTGACAATTGGTGGTGGGGATTTTGGCGAATTCAAAATGAGGTAAACTACGGGGCTTCAGGGATTTTGCTGGTGTTTCATTTTACCCGCAAATCCTTGCATGTCAGTCGAGCCTCTCGATTGCGGGTGTAGTTCAATGGTAGAACGGCGGCTTCCCAAGCCTCAAGCGTGGGTTCGATTCCCATCACCCGCTCCACGTAGCACCCCCACATAAAGGCTTTCTGGGCTTTCTGTATGGTAGATTCGAGGCCGCTGTTTCATCCGCAACACTCCTTTCGCTTATGTGGCGTCTAGCATGTTGCATCCAACGGTTGAATCCGCAGCCGAAAGCAGTCGTCCGCACGGCAGCCATCTTCTCTATGCCCTGTTTGCCGAGAACGCCCCTGCGGTCAAATCAATGTCCGCACTGCTAAGACGCATCCGGCGAGCAGCATCCTGCCAACGATCGACAACCATGACTACTTCATCCACAATTTGCCGGGCCTGCACATCGTCCAGCCCATAAAATGCGGCCGTGCTGAGGACAGTCTCCAGGCTGGGTCGATTGTCGACGTCGTCAATATTCAAGACATGCTCTACCTTGTCGATATTCGGATTAACGTCAAAAGCAGGCGCGAGTCTCCATCCGGTCTCGCCAAGTACGAATCCGTGATTGCGAAGGTGGTCGTCGCGGTTGCCGACCGCGACGTTGAATGCGAGGCGCCTAAATAGCTGTTCCAAGTCTGCATCGGCATGCTCGGCGTCGCCCTGAGCTCGAATGAACTGCGCCAATTCCAGATAGCTCGTACCTTCACTTTGAGCCTTGCGAAGCAATGTCATTGCAGAGGCATAGAAGCGTCGTGAACCGTTGGCGCGATCGAAGCGTTGGACGCAGAAGGTATGGAAGTCGTTGTTTAGCTTGATGAGCTTCGCAGGCGGCACGTCTATCCCCGCTTTTTGGGCAAGTTGATGAACGATATATTCCCAAGCTCCGATGTCTCGATCGTCATCGTGTGCAGGAAATTTTCCGATCCAGAGTGAACCATCGGCTTCGGTAAAGTTGGCTTTTGGTCTTGCTCCGCCCAGAGACGCGCCAGGTGCGACGAGCACGGCGAGCCATTTTCGTAGCGCATCTAGATCGTCGATACGCCGGTTGCTGAGCTGGTAGGCCACGGCTTCCAGTTCTCGCAGCGTCGTTACCGGTGGAGCCGCCATTTTTTCGTCGCCAAGAAACGCTTCCGTACCTGGCCGGCGAAAGCGCAGCGCGCCTTGGCGAGTGAGGTCTTGCACGCCGATCAGGAAATCCCAGGCGTACAGCGTACGAGGAGAGCGTTGCTCATCCTTTGCCTGCAGGGCCTCGCGCCGCTTCATCAGTGTTTGTCCCCATCGGTCTGGTGACGAGTCCAGGAAGACGCCGAAGTTGCCTAGCTCGGGCTTGGGGAAGAAGGGGTGTTCATCCAGAGAGAGGTCTGGGTCCAGTGCGAAGGCGCGGGGGTCTTGTAGCCAATCGCGTTCGTAATGGAAGCGGATCTGGCCGCGATCATGGGCGAGCGTGCCGACTTGGCGTGCAGGGCCGAGATCGTCATCCAACCAGACTTCCAGGGTGTTGTCCCGCGCGATCATGTCGATTCCTCGCTGTTTGGGGCTGACGAGGGTTTGGTCGCTTTGGCACGAGTAGCCGTGCGGCGCTTGGGTGTTGGTTCAAGCGCCAGGTCCTGTAATTTACGACCAACCCTGTCGTCGGCTCCAAGCTGATTGAGGTCGTCCTCAAGACCAAGCGCGGCCAGAACCCGAACATAGGATCCCAGCGTAGCTCCAGGATCACCCGCCTCAACCTTGTACAAGGTGGTCCTTGAAATTCCTGCTCGTTGCGCTACGACGGCATTGCTTAGCTTGCGTCGCTTACGGGCAAGGCGCAGCCGCTCTCCCAGAGCGGAAAGGAGACGCTGTTCTTGAGGGAAGACGATAGGCGGTTTGCGTGGCATGTTCGCTATTATGGTCTATGTAAATATAATTTGTCCATAATAGCGTGAAATAAATTTTTTTGTCAGCGCCTAAAGAGAGTGGACAGCAGCCGCCCCCACACTGCATGCGTTGTGTGTCAATAAAATCCGGCACAACAGATCGATGCATCGCTAAGTATAGTCAGACATAAAGAGCGCCCACAAATTAGAAACCGGTACGGGATTGGGATCTTGCATTTCTTTCCAGATATTAATTATTGAAATGAGAACGATTCACGTTTAGAATCTCCCCATTTGCCCAGGGGCTAATGCCTGGGTGTGATTATTGGGGAAGCGTGAAATGGGAACAACAAATACACAGACGGCACGTGTCGGGAAACCGTCCAAACGCCTCATCTCTCTCGCCTGGCAGTGTGCGGAGGCGGCATGCTGAAGCCAAGCTGCTTGCCGGTATTCCGGGATATTGCTGTTGCAGGGTGGTGTGTGGCATTTATGCTGTCGCCTGCTCATGCACAGACCACCAATGTGAGTGCTTCGCCCGGTGGCGAGGACACATCGGTTGTCTCAGAATTGGATTCGGTCACGGTTGTTGGCACGATTGGCGATTTACAGAGCCTGGATTTCTATGCACCGCACTCCAGTGCTGTGATCAGCAGCCAGGATGTCGAGATGATAGGCGCCCAGACTCTTGACCAGGCTCTGCAATATCAGTCGGGCATTGTGAGTGAGCCCTATGGCCTGGACAACAAGACAGACTGGTTCCAGATCCGGGGGTTTAATGCCTCAGTCTCGCTGGATGGCGCGCCCACCACACCCAATGGCTATTTTGTCGGTAGGCCGGAAGTGTTTGGGTTGGAGTCCATTGAGGTAATCAAGGGGCCTGATTCTTTGGCGTATGGTGCCTCAGAGACGGGGGGCGTCGTCAATCTGGTGACCAAGCGGCCCCATAAGACGGAGTCCTTGGAAATGAACCTGGGCGGAGGCACTGGCAGCCGTGCAAGCTTGGGCCTCGATTACAACGGGATTGCCAACGAAGAGGGTAATGTTTATTACCGGATTGTTGCGCAGGCGCGTCGTGAGGACGGCATGCAGTACAACACACGCATGAAGAGCTATTATCTGGCACCCAGCGTGACATTCGATTTCAGTGATCGCACCTCGCTGACACTGCTGACTAGCGTCCAGCATGAAGACGGGATTCCCACCAATGGGTTTCTTCCTGGCTACGGCACTATTATCGACACCCCCTACGGCACAATCGACCGTCGGTTGAATGCCGGCGAGCCCGATTTCGATCGGTTCAAACGCACACAGGTAACAGCCGGCTGGTTGTTGCGCCATCAGTTCTCGGATGATTGGACATTTACGCAGAACTACAAGTTTTCGCGTATGAGCATAGATCGGCAGGATGTGTATGCTTCTTCATCCGATGGCGATCGCGGGCTGACACGCTTTTACAGCTATGCAAAGGGCAGCACACGGAATAACTATATTGATAATCGCGTGTCGGGCAAAATCCGTCTGGGCGACTCTGTGGAGCTGCTGCCTGTTGTCGGCTTTGATTACCTGAAATCCGACACCAGTGGTCAGAACAACCCTTATAGTAACGCTCCAAGCCTGGATATGTTTTCGCCCGTCTACGGAAAACCGTTTGCGGTGACGTCAACGCCCTATGATCTGAATACCAAACAGCTTGGTGTGTATGCGTCCACCCAGTTGCGCGTGGGGTCGCACTGGAATTTCAATGCTGGGTTGCGACACGACAGTGCCCAAGGCAGTGGCATGTCCGGCGGGGCCGATGCGGGCTACTCTGCCAGTCAAAATAGTGTCAATGTGGGCATGATGTACATCAGCGACTTCGGTGTTTCGCCTTATGTCAGCTATTCAGAGTCCTTTAAACCGCGGCCTGGCGTAGATGCGCACGGGAACATTTATCAGCCATTTATTGGCAAGCAAAAGGAAGTTGGCCTCAAGCTTGAGCCCGCTTGGCTGGGTGGCACCGTCACACTGGCATATTTCGATATCGAAGAAAAAAACGCCTTGGTGAATGATGCATCCGGCATCCAGACGCAGAGCGGAAAGAGCACGAACAAGGGCGTAGAGCTGCAGGGTGACTTCCGTATCGGGCCAAGCACTGCGGTGAAAGTGGCTTACACCTATAACCATTCCCGTCAGGACATCGATGGTGGCAAGACCATCCGTACACCGCTTATCCCCAGAAACCAGGCAAGCCTCTGGGTCAGCCATCAGCTCAATCTGCCGCATGGCAGTGGCCTGACAGTGGCTGCCGGTGTGCGCTATAACGGCCCAACCGAGGATCAGCAGTATTACCGTGGCGTCACGATTCCTGGCTATACCATCCTGGATATGATGGCCCGCTATCAGATCGATCGCCATTGGTCCTTACAGGTCAATGCGCGCAATCTGACCGACAAAACCTATGTCAGTGCTTGCAACTTCTATTGCTTCTATGGCAGCGGCAGGGTGGTGGATGCCCAGCTCCAATATCAATGGAAATAAGCGGTGATGCGGTGGCCGGCGCCCCCATAAAGGGGCCGGCTCAATGGACTGGTCGAGGGCTCTTCACGGTGGCGTTCCTGGGGATTGCCGCTGGGCTGCAGTTGGTGGATTTCGGGCTGCAGGCCGTGTCGCTCTCGGCCATTCAGCAAAGTTTCCAGGTCAGTGATACCGCGATTGGGGCGCTGCAAGGGCTGGCGGGTGTGCTGGTGGGCAGTGCCCTGGCTATTCCGCTGGCGCGATTTGGTGATCAGATCTCACGCAAACGCATGCTGTTGTGCCTGGTTGTCGTGTCTTCGATATTGATGGCGATGAGTGGCCTGGCACCAAATTTCCCTGTTTTCTTCCTGGGGCGATCAACGGCGGGGATCGCTGAGTTTGCGATGGTGCCGCTGGTGTATTCGATGATTCCCGATCTGGCGCCCGAACACCACCGGGTTGCCGCAAACTTGAGCTTTGCCGCACTGATGGCGGCAGGCGCGAGCGGCGGCTTTTATTTCAGTGGTGCCCTTCTGGCGACAGCCAGCGATTTCTTCGCTGGATCGATGGAGCCCTGGCGCAAGGGGTTCATGCTGCTTTCATTGGCAGGCCTGCCCTTGTTGCTGTTGGGTACGATAACGGTTGATCCGCCTCGGCTGGCTGCGGTAGGCGATACGATGGCTGGGTTGAGCCTGCGTCGTTTTCTGATGCGGCGCTGGCGGGCAATCGGGCTGTTTGTGGGTGTGGCGGGCTGTCTGATGATCGCCGTCCAGGCACTCAACCAGTTGCTGACCCTCGCGTTGGAGCGCCGTTTTGATGCTGAGCCCGCCCATATCGGCTACGCCATCGGCATCATCCTATTGGTGACGAGTGTGGGATGCCTTCCCGTGGCTGGCTTTCTGGACAGATTGATGGAGCGTCATTTTGGACAGGCGGTTCGGCCTCTGATCATGGGCCTGTCGACCATGCTCGCCTTGCCCGCCATTTTTTGGATGAATACGGTGCAGACACTGGATGGGGCCTTCGTCGTGGCGGGTGTCTTCTTGTTCATGACCTGCACCGCCAATGCACTGGTGCCCACCATGCTGCAGGATCTGGCTCCGCCCTCGCTGCGGGCCCGCATCTTCGCCCTGTGGAGTTTTGTGGTTTCGGTTTTCTGTGCCGCGGGGCCTTTGTTGGCCGGTGCGCTTTCAGATTGGCTGTTTGAACAGCATCTGCTTGAGGCAATCATTGCAGAGGCTGTTCCTGCGCTGGTACTCTCCGCGCTCTGTGCAGCAGGATCGTTTTTGCAGGGCTTGCGCGCACGCCGACCGCAGTTGGTTCCTTCCGTCTGACATGCCTGCTGGGCAGGCTTATCGCGAGCAGTGCGGGGTAAGCCCGGCGCAGCGGCAGGCGAAGGCCCAAAACAGGGCGGCAGAGGCGAATGCCTGATCCTGGTCGTCACTTTCCTGGTGGCCGCTGTCCGGATTCAAAACCAATATTGCGGGTTGGTCTCCGGTTGCCCGATGGCGGATGTTGGCAATCAGTTTGGCAGGCTCCCAGTAGGGGACACGATCGTCTTTCAGGCCCGCCGTGCACAATAATGGCGGGTAGTGCACTTCCAGGACATTCTCGTAGGGCGAGATGGCGGCGATGCTGTCGTAGGCGTGCGGATCGGCCAGGGGATCGCCCCAGTCGGGTCGCAGCAGCGGCACCAGCGGGTGGTCGGCGTCGCTAAGCGTATTGAGCATATCGACAAAGGGCACCTGAGCAATGACGCCGGCCCATAGTTCGGGTTCCAGGTTCATGGCGCCGCAAACCAGCAGCCCTCCGGCAGACACGCCCTGGGCGACGATCCGGCCGGGCGCGGCATAGCCGATGTCCAGCAGGTGGTGCGCGCAGGCGATGAAGTCGGTCATGGAGTTGCGTTTCTTTTCGCGGCATCCGTCCTGATACCAATGCCAGCCATTTTCCGAGCCGCCCCGCACATGCGCGATGGCGTAGCGAAACCCGGCATCCACCAGTACGGCGGCAGGCCAGGAAAATACAGGTTCGTAGGCAATGCCATAGGCGCCGTACCCGGTCAGGAGCACGGGCAATGCCGCATTGGCAGGCACATCCTTGCGCGACAGCACAGTCAGGGGGATCTGTGCACCGTCAGGGGCTGTGGCATGGAGACGCTCGAGCCGGTAGGCCGAGGGATCGAAGCGGCCCGGCGTCTCATCTCCGATAGCGTTGTAGTGCCCATCAAGCAGATCTACCTCCAGCCAGCGAGAGGGGCGGGCGGGTGTCTGGTGCGTGAAGCGTACCAGGCGAGTTTCATAGGCCTGCAAGGGCGCCAGGGCGATACTGTAGGCGGGCTGGTCAAACGCGATGGGTGTCTCTTTTCCTTCCGGGTGCATCACCACCAGACGCTGCAGTGTTTGGTGTCGCTCAATACGGATGAGTGCATCGGCAAACGGATGAACAGCCAGCAGTGTGATCCCTGGGCGATGGGGTACCAGCTCTGTCTGGATTGAGTAGTCTTGCAGGTTTACTTCAAGCAGCTTGCGATCGAAGGCGCCCTCTGCGTTGGTGAGCATGAGCAAGCGGCCGTTCCACTCGTCCATCGTGTAATGAACTCCTCGCTTGCGGGGCTGCACCATGCGGGGCGGATCGCTTTCAGTCGCGGCTGCAATGAGGTGAACCTCGCTGGTATCAGGCCCTGCCAGGGTCAGCATCACAAAACCACCGGCGGCGCTGCGTGCGACCTGCATGAACATTGCCGGGTCGTGCTCCTCGTGCAGGAGGGTGGTGTCGCCACATTCTATGGACGTGCGGTACAGGCGCGTGGGGCGGCTGTGTGCGTCGCGCCAGATCCAGAACACGGATTGCGAGGAGGGTGAGAAGACAAAGCCGCCATAGCCGTAGGCATCGGATTCGACCAGCGTACGGATATCCCCTGTCATCATGTCCAGCACGCAGATGCGATGGCGATCGTTTCCCACGAGATCCTCGGCCCAGGCGAAGTAGTGATCATCGGGGCTTGCCTGGTGGTCGGTTGCACGATAGTACGCGTGGCCACGCGCGCGTTCTGCTTCGTCCAGAAGTGGTTGAGCCTGGCCTTGAGCGGGATGGCGGGAGAAGATGCGGTGCGATTCTCCAGTGGGCATTTCACTGGTGTAGCGCCAGCTGTTGGCGGCTATGCCTGGCCTTGGTGGTGCGCTGCTTGTGGGTGCGTGATCTGTGAGGCGATCCAGAAACCACTGGATATCGGCATGCAGCGGGCGCAGGACCTCGGTTGCGTAGGCCATCTCTGATTGCAGGTGAGTGTGCAAGGCGGGAGGTAGTCCATCCAGCGTTCGAGAACCAGAGGGCGGGATGTATTTCATCCAGGCATAGGCATCCACCCGTGTGCGTCCGATCTGCGTGATCTCCTGGCTCTGGCGCGGTGCCTTTGGCGGGAGCACCGTTGAGGGATTGAATGAAGAGGTTCTTTTTGCCATGCGGATTATTGTGGATATTGCCTGGGTACTTGTGTCCCGCATTATCCCTGATGTCGCAGCAGGCGCAGGCCGTTGCCCACCACCAGCAGGCTGGCACCCACATCGGCAAACACCGCCATCCACATGGTGCCCAGCCCGATAACGGTCAGGGCTAAAAACACCCCTTTGATCAGTAGCGCCAGCGCGATGTTTTGCACCAGTATCCGGTGTGTGGCACGGGATAATCCGATAAACCAGGGGATCTTGCGCAGGTCGTCATCCATCAGTGCGACATCTGCGGTTTCGATGGCTGTATCGGTGCCCATGGCACCCATGGCGAAACCGATATCGGCCCGGGCCAGGGCAGGGGCGTCGTTAATGCCGTCGCCCACCATGCCTACGGGGCCGTGGCTTTGGCTTAGTTGGGTAACTGCCTGCAGCTTGTCTTCGGGCAGCAGGTTGCCCTGTACCTGATCAATCCCCACTTGGGCGCCGATGGCGGCTGCTGTGTGGGCATTGTCACCGGACAACATTGCTGTGCGCACCCCCTGGGCATGCAGGCTTGCAATGGCGGTGGCACTCTCAGGTTTGACGGCGTCTGCCACGGCGTACAGGGCCAGCACCTGCTGGTTATCAGCCAGCATGACAACGGTTTTGCCCTGTTGTTCCAGGGCTCCCAGGGTGGTTTCCAGTGCGGGTGAGCACAAACCTTGTTCGTGGATCAGGCGATGATTGCCCAGCCAATAGGTTTGCAGCTCGGTGGTTGCGCGGGCGCCGCGGCCAGGCAAGGCTGCAAATGAGGACACGACAGGCAGGTTTTCTGCCGATAAGCCTTGCGCCACAGCGCGGGAAACCGGGTGGTCAGACTGGCCGGCGATGCTTGCCGCCAGATCGACACATTGCTGTGCGGGCAGGGTGCCCAGTGTGTACTGATCGGCCAGGACAGGCCGTCCGTGCGTCAGGGTGCCGGTTTTGTCCAGGGCAATCCAACGCAGCAGGCGTCCTTGTTCGAGATGGACGCCTCCCTTGATCAGCACCCCATGGCGTGCCGCTGCTGCCAGGCCGCTGACGATCGTGACCGGCGTGGAGATAACCAGTGCGCAGGGGCAGGCAATCACCAACATCACCAGGGCCTTGTAAATCCACTCGTACCAGCCTCCCAGGCCGAGCATCGGTGGCAACACCGCAATGGCCAATGCCAGAAGCACCACCAGCGGTGTGTACACGCGGGCAAAGCGGTCAACAAAACGCTGGGTGGGGGCCCGTGCCGATTGTGCCGTTTCGATCGCCCGGATGATGCGCGCCAGCGTGGAGTCGCCCGACACCGCCAGCACCCGAAACTCGAGCGTACCTGTGCCATTGATGGTGCCGGCATACACGGAATCTCCGGCGCTTTTATCGACAGGCAGACTCTCGCCTGTGATGGGGGATTGGTCGACGGTGGATTGGCCTGACTCGATCTGGCCATCCAGGGCGATGCGCTCGCCCGGCCGCACACGAACCCGTGCGCCGGTTTGCACAGAGTCTGCTGGCGTGGTGTGCCAGCTGCCGTCTGTTTGCTGCACTAGCGCCTCATCGGGGCTTAGCCGCATCAGGCTCTGAACAGCGTTGCGTGCGCGATCCAGCGAGAGCGCTTCGATGCGCTCGGCCAGGGTGTAGAGCACCATCACCATGGCGGCTTCGGCCCATTGGCCCAGCAGCAACGCGCCTGTGACGGCAATGCTCATGAGGGCATTGATGTTCATCTGCCCGTTGCGTAGGGCTGTCCAGCCTTTGCGATAGGTGACCAGGCCGCAGCCCGCCACAGCCAGTACGGACAACATGGCGGATACCCACCAGGGGGTGTTCCACCAGTGTGCGGCTTCTGCAGCCAGTGCAGCCAGCCCCGACGCTGCCAATGGCCACCAGGGATCGGGGGTTTCCGGTGTGGCAGGGCGCCCTTCGATGGCTTGTTCGGGTGTAAAACCCAGGTTCCGGATGGCAGCCAGGACGGCATCCAGGGCATCTGGCGTGTGTACGACTGTCAGCACGCGCTGGATAAGATTGAATTCCAGCCGTTGCACCTGGGGGAGCTTGCCCAGTGCCTGACGGATCAAGGCTTCTTCGGTGGGGCAATCCATCTGCAGGATCCGCAACTGTGTGCGCAGGCCGTTTCCCTCGTGCCTTGGGGCCGCCAGCGTGTCGGTGGCCGCTTGGGGGCTGTGGGCGTGGTGAGGCCTGTGACAGCAGTGGGGCTCTGTGGGCTGGGCTGCGTGCGTGTGCGTGCAGGATGACATGGCAAATGCCTGTGATGCGGATTATGATGAGATTGAACACCCTGTAGTAACTACAAGGTCAAATCCCTCGAACCCTCAGCAGCAGGCACGCAAGTCATGAAGATCGGCGAACTCGCACAAGCCACAAATTGCCCCACAGAAACCATCCGTTTCTACGAAAAATCCGGCCTGTTGCCCGAGCCTGGGCGCACCCCGGGCAATTACCGTCAATATGGTGCTGCGCATCTCGAGCGCCTGCGCTTTATTCGCAACTGCCGCAGCCTGGACATGGCCCATGACGAGATCCGGGCATTGCTGGGCATGATTGATTATCCGGCACGCGATTGCGGAGATATCAACCAGTTGCTGGATGAGCACATCGCCCACGTACAGGTGCGTTTGCGTGAGCTTGAGGATTTGCGCGGGCAGTTGCTGCGGCTGCGTGGCCAGTGTCAGATTGAGCAGGCGGTGGACAGCTGCGGGATTGTGCAGGGCCTGTCGCGGATGCAAACCCCCGAGAAGCCACCTCATGCCACACATTTGTAGGCAAGCCTGTGTTTAGGCGCCCTGTGCGCAGACCCGCGTACTAGACGTGCCAGGCATCGTTAACGGTGTCTAAACCGGATCAAAATGTGTCATGACATCCAGCACAGGCAGGTCGGCCATGACACGCTCACGGGCGGCCACAGCAATGGCATGGCCGGCCTCGATAGTCAGCTGGCCGTCCATTTCGATGTCCACCTCAACCCACACCATGTCGCCCATCTTGCGTGTGCGCAGATCGTGGATGCCGCGCACGCCCGGAGTGCCCAGAATGCGCTCGCGGATGGCCTGTTCGGTTTCATCGTCGACTGCACGATCGACTAGGTCGTTAAAGGCTTGCGATGAAAATTTCCAGCCCATGCGGATGATCATCAGGCCCACGATCAAGGCGGCCAGCGGGTCGGCCAGTGGCAGGCCGGCCAGGTTGGCGCCGATGCCCAGTGCCACCACTAAAGAGGAGGCTGCGTCAGACCGCGCATGCCAGGCATTGGCCACCAGCATGGTAGAGCGCACTTTGCCCGCCACATGCAGTAAATAGCGAAACAGCAGTTCTTTGGACAGCAGCGCCAGCAGTGCCACATAAAAAGCGGCGGCATGCACCACCGGGATGAGGTCGGGTGCCTGCAGGCGCTCGAAACTGCGCCATAGCATCCCGATCCCCACGACAGCCAGCAGTACGCCGATGCCCAGCGTGGCCGCGGTTTCAAAGCGCAAATGCCCATAGGGGTGATCGGCATCCGGCGCCTTGCCGCTGTGCTTGTTGGCAAACAGCACAATGCCATCGGAGATCAGATCCGAAAGCGAATGGATGGCATCTGCCACCAGGGCCTGGGATTGCGCAAAAATGCCAATCACCAGCTGGACGGCAGTGAGCAGCAAATTGACCCAGACGCTGACCCAGGTGCTGCGGCGCGCGGCAGCCTGGCGCTCGGGGGTCTCTACTTGGGCGGCAGAAGCGGGTGTCATGCCCGCAAGTATACGGGCGGTTCAGCCCAGCTGCTGCAGTACACTGAAAACCTTGTCGGTCATACAGGATTGGCCCCGAATGCTGGTGCCCTCACCGCCTTTTTTCAGCCGCGTATGGCGTCTGGCGCGTCAGCTTCCCTGGCATTGGCTGATCAGTGAATCCGCATGCCTGGCTGGGCACCCTCCCAGGGCTCAAGCACATAGATGCCCGGATGTGCAGACTCATCCGCGTGGCTGGCAGCCAGCACCATGCCTTCGGAGACGCCAAAGCGCATCTTGCGCGGGGCCAGGTTGGCCACCACCACGGTCAGCTTGCCGGCCAGATCGGCGGGCTGATACATCGATTTGATACCCGAAAACACCTGGCGCAGACGGCCTTCGCCTACATCCAGAGAAAGGCGCAGCAGCTTGTCTGAACCCTCTACGGCAGTGCACTCGACAATCCGGGCGATGCGTAGATCGATCCGGCCGAAGTCCTTGATGTCGATGGTGTCGGCGATGGGTTCGCCGCCGGGCTGAACCACGGGCTCTGCCGGGGGCTCGAACAGGGCATCCAGCTGGGCAGGGTCGACACGCTGCATCAGGTGCTTGAACGCGGCAATCCGGGTAGGCAGTTGATCGGCGTCCGACCACACATAGCTGCGGGCATGGCCAAAGAGCTCGTGGGCCACCCGGTGCGTAAGCGCCGGCAAGACGGGTGAGAGCATCACCGACAACGCCTGGAAACCGGCCAATGCCCGTGAGCAGACGTCCTGCAAGGCTGCTTTTTGGGCATCGTCGGCCTGAGCCAGGCCTTTGGCCAGCACCCAGGGTTGGGCGGCATCGAATGCCTGGTTGATTTTGTCGGCCAAAGCCATGATGCGACGGATGGCGCGGCCATAGTCGCGGGCTTCGAAGTCGGCCTGAACTGCGCTGGTGCATTGACGCAACTCGGCCTGCAGCTCGAGGGTGTCTCCTGCATAGCCCAGCGCGCCATCAAAGTGCCGTGTGATGAAGGTGGCGGCACGGCTGGCAATATTGACGTATTTGCCGATGAGGTCGCTGTTGACGCGGGCAATGAAATCATCCGGATTGAAATCAAGGTCTTCGACGTGGGCATTGAGCTTGGCCGCAATGTAGTAGCGCAGCCATTCGGCGTCCATGCCAATATCCAGATAGCGCAGCGGTGAGATCCCCGTGCCGCGGCTTTTGGACATTTTTTCGCCGCTTACCGTGATAAACCCGTGCACGTGCAGCATGTCGGGTACCTTTCGGCCCGAAAACTTGAGCATGGCAGGCCAAAACAGGGCGTGAAAATACACGATGTCCTTGCCGATAAAGTGCACTTGCTCGGTGTCGGCATCCGGCGACAGCAGCTGTTCGTAATCCAGGCCCTGCTTCTGGCAGTAGGCCTTGAGAGACGCCAGATATCCAACCGGCGCATCCAGCCACACATAAAAATATTTGCCCGGTGCGTCCGGGATCGGGATGCCAAAGTAGGGCTCGTCGCGTGAAATATCCCAGTCGGCCAGATTGGCTTCGGCGCCCTCTGCGGTGCCCAGCCATTCGCGGGTTTTGCCCAACACTTCGCTTTGCAGCCGTGCGGTGCCGTCCTGCCGGCGGCCGGTGGTCCATTCTTGCAGGAAAGCCACACAACGGGGATCGGACAGCCGAAAGAAAAAATGCTCGGAGCTGCGCAACACCGGGCGTGCCCGGGTAAGCGTCGAATAAGGCTCGATGAGCTCGGTGGGGCTATACACGGCCCCGCAGGATTCGCAGGAATCCCCGTATTGGTCTTTGGTGTGGCAGCGCGGGCATTCGCCTTTGATGTAGCGGTCGGGCAAAAACATGCCCTTGACGGGGTCGTAAAACTGCTCGATTTCGCGGCTGTTGATAAAGCCTGCAGCCTTTAGTGCGCGGTAGATATCCTGGGACAGCGCGATGTTCTCGGCAGAGTCGGTGCTGTGCCAGTGGTCGAAGCGGACATGGAATCCATTGAGGTATTTTGGGCGCTCGGAGGCGTAGCGGGCCACCAGGGCTTGCGGCGTGATGCCCTCGGCTTCGGCCTTGAGCATGATAGGTGCCCCATGGGCATCGTCTGCGCCCACAAAGTGCACGGTGTGTCCCGCCATGCGCATGGCCCGTACCCAGGTATCAGCCTGGATGTATTCCATGATGTGGCCAATGTGGAAAGAGCCATTGGCATAGGGCAGGGCAGTGGTAACAAATAGGGTGCGCGGCATGGCGGGCGGGCTGACTAGGGAAAAACACTGATTCTATCAGCCCGCCAGAGATCACGGGATCTCGCGCATTTCGATGTCGGTGACATCCTGACGGCGAGCCGTTGGGGCCTCTGCGGACCATCGGCTGGATCGGTTGGGCATGGGCGGGCGCCGGCGCTCGGCCCAGTAGGCCTTGACGCCGAAGGGGCGCCCTTGCAGGCGCGCCACAATGTACAGCACTGCGATGGCCAGCAGTGTAGATGCCATGAAAATCATGGCCATGATCAGGCCAAAGAAGGCCAGAACCAGAAACAGGGCGGCTCGCAGGGTTTGCTGGATGATGTTCATATGAATAAGACCTCTGTGGCCGAAAAAAGTTGCAGGGGGTGGCGGCATGCGGGCCAACCCCGGTTGGTAATGATCATATCGGGGTCAATCCGCAGATTTCCAGGGGAATCCGCTATGCTTGTGGTTTCGATTGTTTTCATCGGGACGATTCATGAGCACCCCCCAGGAAATCCGCACGGTTTTATCGCGGGTCATTAACCCGGATACCCGAAAATCTCTGGCTGTGACAGAGGCCGATCTACAAATCCGGCCTGCCGGACAAGCCTTTGATATCACTGTAACGCTGGGCTACCCAGTATTCAACGGTGAGCCTGCCTTGCGCGAAGCTATCGGTCAAGCCCTGTCAGCCGCGGGGGTAACCCTTGGCCAGCTGGATTTCCAGTCGCGCATTGATACGCATGCCGTGCAGCGGGGCTTGCGTCCGCTGGATACGGTGCGCAATATCATTGCCGTGGCATCCGGCAAGGGCGGAGTAGGTAAAAGTACCACGGCCGTCAATCTGGCACTTGCCCTGCACGCACAGGGGGCCCGTGTGGGCTTGCTCGACGCGGATATTTACGGTCCAAGCGTGCCTATCATGCTGGGCTTGTCGGGCAAGCCCAAAAGCGCCGACGGCAAAAGCATGGAACCCATGGTTGGCCACGGTCTGCAAAGCAACTCCATCGGCTTCTTGATGGATGACGAGGCACCGGCCATCTGGCGTGGCCCCATGGTTACCCAGGCGCTAACCCAGCTGCTTTCGCTTACCAAATGGAACGATCTGGATTATTTGATTGTGGACATGCCTCCCGGAACAGGCGATATTGCCCTTACCATGGCGCAAAAGGTGCCCTTGACGGGCGCCATCATCGTCACCACACCGCAAGATCTTGCCTTGGCCGATGCGCGCAAGGGTTTGATCATGTTCCAGAAAGTGGATGTTCCTGTGTTGGGGATCGTAGAAAACATGTCTGTGCACGTGTGCTCCAATTGCGGGCACACCGAGCCCATCTTCGGGCAGGATGGCGGCCGTCAACTGGCAGCCACCTATCATCTGCCGTGGCTGGGTGGTTTGCCGCTGCAAATCGACATTCGCCAGGAAACCGATTCGGGTCGTCCCAGCGTAGTGGCATCGCCAGATGGCACGGCAGCAGGCCTGTACCACGAGATCGCCCACCGGCTGGCGGTTCATGTGGCGGGGCAGCCGCTGGATGATTCCAAAACCCGGCCCCAGGTTGTGGCCCGCAAAGTTTAATGCGGATACGGCGTGCCCTGATATCGGCATGCCAGCGTGTGCTGGCAAACTGCAGGCCAGGTAGTCGATGGGCAGCCACAAATATATTGTGGGCACCGAACGCGGCTGCTTGCAGCGCGCTGGCCTGTTTGCTGGCCAGCCCCTTCGCCCTGGCCGCACCGCCACAAGTCATCATCGATCCCGGCAGTTCGCCGCCCAAGGTGTTACAGGCAATTACCGATGCAGTGGGCGCCATTACCCGCCTGGCCGACGACCAAGACCTGCGCGAGGTCTCGCGTTTGCGGCGCCGTGCCTGGGATGCAGCGCACGCCGCCTTGCAGACGCAAGGCTATTTTGATGCCAAGGTGACCCTGGATGTCACCGAAGGGCCGCCTGGGCAAGGCGAGTTCTGGGACATCACGATTGATCCCGGCATACGCACCCGGGTGCGTCAGCTGGGCTTAAGCTTTAAGGGTGCCATTGCTACGCCTGCCTACCAGGGGCGGCGTGATGCCTTGCGCTCGGATTGGCTGCTCAAGCCCGGGATGCCATTCATCAACGACGATTGGCACGATGCCAAGGCAGGTTTGCTGCAGTCTGTGGCCGAGCAGGATTTTTACTTTGCCCGGCTTGATCCCACACAGGCAGTGGTCAATCCCGAGACCTCCCAGGCTGATCTGGCGGTCAATGTCGACAGTGGCCCTCCGGTAAAAATGGGCGAACTGCAGGTGCTGGGGCTAAAACGCGTACCTGAATCCCTGATCCGGCGCTATGTGCAATATCAGCCGGGCGACCCCTATAACCAGACCTTGCTGGAAGATTGGCAGCAATCTTTGCAGTCCACCACATTTTTTCGCGGGGCGTTTGTCACCATGGTCGATGGTGACGCCGATCCCACCTCCGCAGACGCTGATAAAACCAGCGATGAGACTATCCAGGATCAAAAAAGCAAGCCGCTGCCGCCCTCCGAAACTGAGCCGGTCACCTTGCCTGTGCGGGTACGGGTAACCGAGGCGCCGGCGCGTTATGCCAGCGGGTCATTGGGGGCGGACAGTGATCACGGCGTGCGCGTTGAGGGGCTATACCGCCAGAATGTCGTCTTTGGGCTGCCTGTCTGGATAGAAACCGGTGCGGGGGTTGATCGCGACCGCCAGCGTGCCTTTTTTGATGTGCACCTGCCGCCAAGCCCCTCGGGCTATAACGACAGCTTTGGTGTTTTATATGATCACTCCGACATCGAAGGGCTGGAAACCAGCCGCTCCGGCCTGGGGTGGAGGCGCAACCAACTGCGCAAGGCGGCGGGCGACAGCCGTGTCGAATATGAAACCACCTTGGCGGGCTTGCTGGCCTACGACAAAACCCGTATCTCGGGGGCTTATAAATACGAAGTCCCCAGCTGGGCCGCCACCTGGCAGTGGCTGCGGCGTGACGTCAATAACAAATATGATCCGCGTGAAGGCAACCTGATCGAGTTTGGGGTCGGTGTGGGTACCACGCTGGATGATGGCCAACCGTTTTACCGCACCAGCCTGCGTGCGCAGCAATGGTGGACAATTGCTGATCGGGACGTGCTCACGGTTCGTGGTGAAATCGGCAAGGTGTGGTCGCACACCAATCGCCTGCCCCAGGATTTTTCCTGGCGCACCGGCGGCTCGCGCACCATACGTGGTTATCGCTATCAAAGTATCGGCCTGCAACGCGGCGACGCCGTGATCGGTGCACCGACACTGGGTGTGCTCAGTGTTGAATACACGCATTACTTTACCGAGGTGTTGGGGGCCAATGTGTTTGTAGATGCAGGGGATGCAGCGCCCGCCTTTGATCAGTTCGACTGGCACCTGGGTTATGGCGCCGGGCTGGCGGTGAGAACCCCGGCAGGCCCCTTCTTTGTCGATTTGGCTTGGGCACAAAAAGACCGGCGCTTGCGTCTGCAGTTTTCTTTGGGGATCGCGTTTTGAGCCGGCTGTTGCGCATGCGCCGTGCGCTGGCCCGGAGTCTGCGCATGTTTGGGCTTTGGGTTCTGCCGCCGCTGGTGCTGCTCTTGGCGCTGGCGGTGGGCCTGGTCTGGTGGTGTGCTGCCAGCACGTCGGGCACCCAGTGGCTACTGCGTACTGCCGTCGGGCAGCTGGACGGTCGGATCCATGGCGTGCGGGGTACTCTCAGCGAGGGCATTTATGTGGATGGCCTGCATATTGTGCTGCCGCAGGCCGACATCCGCGTCACTGGTTTGCACCTGAAGGTATTATGGCCCGAGCTTCTCAACCGCCGTTTGCATCTTAATGACCTTTCCGCGGTTCGTGTCGATGTGGTGACGCAAGCGTCAGATCCTGATGCAGCCCCTTCCGAACCGTTCAAGATGCCGGCTTTGCCGCTTACCGTGCAGGTGGATCATTTGTCGTTGGGTGGTCTGGGTCTGCGCCTGGATGGTGCCGAGCTGCCTGTCCAGATCCTGGGGGTCTCCACCGCACTGACAATCAATGCAGACACTGCCAGCCTTGCCTTAAACCAGCTGCAACTGGCCCATGGCAGCACGCTGGTATCGGCCAGTGGCAACCTTGCCTTGCGTGGCTTTGCCGCGCCCTGGCCCTTCGAACTCAATTTGCATGCGCGCGGCCAGGATCGCGCCGCGGGCTCGCCCGTGTGCGTGCGGGCTGCTCTGCAAGGCACCCGCACAGAACCAGTTAAAGACAAGCAGGCGGCCTCTGTAAAAAACGCAGCCACCCATACGGCCAAGGATGCACCGGCTGGCTCTGTTGCGGATGCCCCCGGCCAGACCCCCGGAGCGCCGGATTTCACGGGCCGACCCAGCTGCCAGCTGGATCTCGACCTGCAGCTGGCGGGCTCTCTGGATGCGATGCATTTGCAAGCCCGGGGTGAGGGCGAAGGCCTGTCATTGACGGCCGAGGCCGAGCTCCTGCCCTCCCAGGCGTTTCCGCTGGGTCGCAGCAAGGTGCATCTGGCCTTGTCCGAGAGCGAGGGCCTTGATCTTCAGGTGCTGCCTGGTGCGGCGGACAGCCAGGGCGTGCGGCCCGTGGACATGCAGTTATCTGCCCGTGACCTTGTGCTGGATCCCTGGTTGCCCAGGGACGTGGGCGCGACACGGCTTAATCTCCAATCCACGGGAACACTGCACCTGACACCCACCCACCAGTTGAAAGATGTCTCTTTGTCTGTGGATGTGGGCAAGGGCAGTCGATGGAATGGCGAGCCTTTGTCCGGCCACGTGCGGCTGGGACGGTTGGGCCGTGCGCAGGGGGTACTGCTGGATCCCGCCACCGGCCCGCTGGACTGGCTCAGTTTGCGCGCGGACGACCTGGATCTGGCCCTGGATTTGGGGCCGGATCATCTGCGGCTATCCGGTGGTCTGGCTGCCGATCAGAGCAAACTGGTGGTGGACGCAAACATCCCGAAGCTGGCAGCCATCTGGCCTGGCTTGCCCGGCACGGGCCGCCTGAAGATCGACACCTCGGGCTCTGTGGCCAAGCATCAGCTCATCTTGCAGGCACACTATCAGCCGCCTGATGCACAGGCCGATATCCCTGGCCGGGCCCCGGTGGATGTCCAACTGAAAGTCCAGGGCGGCTGGCAGGCGGATGCCGGCTGGGCGGGGCAAGTGGCCAGCATCCAAATCGATCATGCCTCGGCCCGTCTGCGCACCGAGCGGCCTGTTGCCGTGCGGCTGGACCCCCATGGGCAGTGGCAGGTGGGCCAAGGGGTTGTTGATATTGCGCTCAAGGGTGAAACCCTCCTGAAACTGCAGCATCAGGAATCTGGTGGCTTGGCCGGGCAGTGGCACACACAGGGAAAAATCAATCCGCTGGTGATTACACCCAAGCGGATCAGCCAGTTGCAGGCGTGGCTGGGCCAGGCCAAGCGTGATCAGGGCGGTATCGAGACGGCATTGGCCAAACAGGCTGAAAATAGCCAGTTGCGCATGGCGCTGGACTGGAACCTCAAGCAAGACAAGGCGCTCGAAGGTGCGATCCATCTGGTGCGTCTGGATGGCGATTTGCTGGTACCGGGCGACATCCCCATTCAGTTGGGGCTCGAGACTGCCCGGGCTGATCTCGTTATTCAGCCTGGCGGTGGTGGCAACAGCAAGGCGTCCATGGACGTGCAGGTGGCTACCCGCGATATGGGCAAGATGCGGATTCAGGCTGATACGCCCATCCGCCGCACCGCCAGTGGTGGTTTTGGCATCTCCATGCAAGACGAAAAGCACATCCACGTCCAGGCCGAGTCTGAAGATCTGGCATGGGTCAACCTCCTGCTGGACGGCTCCATGGAGATCGGCGGCACCGTCCATGCCGATATCCGCGGGCACAGCCTGCCTGGCGGGCGCTGGTTTTTTAGCGGCCCCTTGCGTGGCGAGAACATGAGTTTTCTGATGCTGGATCAGGGGATCCGCCTGATCCAGGGCACGCTGCAGGCGCATATGGACGGCACAAACGTGGTGCTGGATCAGCTGCGGTTTCCTGCGGTGCGCCGGGTAACCCCCAAAGAGTGGCGCACGGCAACATGGATCGCAGAGGATCCAGATGCGCAAAACGGCTACCTCAAGCTTAGCGGGCAATGGAGTTTGCTGGAGCAAACCGGCGCGGTACGGATACAGTTTCACCGCTACCCGCTCCTGCAGCGGGCGGATCGCTACGCGATGGTCAGTGGACAGTTGGATATCGATGCCACGTTGCCGCGTATCGGCCTTCAAGGCAAGATCGTGGCGGATGCCGGCTGGTTTGATCTGGACATGCTCAACAATATTCCGGCGCTCGACAGCGATGTCGTGATCCTGAAAGCCGGAGAAAAAGAAGCGCCCAAGCCAGCGGCGCCTTCGCTGGACATGCAGGCCAATCTGGAGATTGATCTCGGGCCGCGTTTTTATCTCACAGGTTATGGGCTGGATTCGGGCCTGGTGGGCAGCCTGCAGCTGCAATGGGCGCGGGACAAGCTGACAGCCCTGGGTGCCTTGCGCACGCGCGGTGGCGCGATCAACGCTTATGGTCAACATCTGCAATTGCGCCGTGGCCGGATTACGTTTCAGGGTGATATCGCCAATCCGGTGCTGGATATCCGGGCCCTGCGCACCGATGTGGCGGTTCATGCGGGGGTGCAAGTGGTGGGTACTGCCCGTCGCCCACGCATCGACCTCATCTCCGAGCCCGATGTCAGCGAGACAGAAAAACTGACCTGGTTGCTGCTGGGGCATGGGCCTGATAATGGTGGAGCGGACATGTCTTTGCTATTGTCTGTGGGCAGTTCGTTTTTGTCCAAGGGCGAGCCCTTTTACAAGCGCTTTGGTTTGGACGAGCTCAGTATGCGCTCGGGCGAGCTGGGCAGCAGCGGCAGCATCTTGCCGGTAGAAAGTGTGGTTCGCAGCCTGGATACAGGAGCAAGCCCCATCGAGCAGCAATTTGTGCGGGCCAGCAAAACCTTGAGCACGGATCTCACCGCCAGCCTGGAGCAGGCCCTGGCACAAACCGGCACGGTGGCCCGCTTGAGTTATCGTCTGATGCGCGGGCTTCAGGCAGAGGTGACAGCCGGTACGGTCAGTGGTTTGGCATTGGTCTATCGCTGGTTCTCCATGGATTGATAAAATGACGCAATACTGAACAGAGGATGTCCATGAGCATCAAAAACGACCGTTGGATCCGCGGTGCGGCGCAAGCCGGCATGATCGAGCCTTTCGAGCCCGGGCAAGTGCGCTCCGTCAATGGCCAGAAGATTGTCAGCTATGGCACAAGCAGCTATGGCTATGATGTCCGCTGTGCCCGCGAATTCAAGATTTTTACCAACATCAATTCCTCGATTGTCGATCCCAAATCCTTTGATGCCGGGTCGTTTGTGGATTTTGAAGGCGATGTCTGTATTATTCCGCCCAATTCATTTGCATTAGCGCGTACAGTCGAATACTTCCGTATCCCGCGCAGCGTGCTTACCATTTGCCTGGGCAAAAGCACCTATGCGCGTTGTGGCATCATCGTCAACGTCACGCCCCTCGAGCCCGAATGGGAAGGCCATGTAACGCTCGAGTTTTCCAATACCACGCCCCTGCCGGCCAAAATTTATGCCGGCGAAGGCTGCGCCCAGATGCTGTTCTTCGAAAGCGACGAGGTTTGCGAAACCTCCTACGCCGATCGGGGTGGCAAATATCAGGGGCAACACGGGGTGACGCTGCCGCGCACCTGATCATTCACATTTAAAGCCCTGGCCAGGCATGTGCCAGGGCGGTTTCGGGCTGCGCAAGCATCCCACACGGTGGTTGCCATGAAATTTCGCTTTCCCATTGTCATCATCGACGAAGACTACCGGTCTGAAAATGCGTCGGGTTTTGGTATCCGTGCGTTGGCTTCGGCCATCGAAGCCGAGGGTGTCGAGGTGCTGGGGGTTACCAGTTACGGCGACCTCAGCTCGTTTGCGCAGCAGCAAAGCCGGGCCAGTGCCTTCATTTTGTCGATCGATGACGAGGAATTTGACGAAGACTCGCCCGAGGATGTGGCCAATGCCATCAAAAACCTGCGTACATTTATTGGCGAGCTGCGTTTTCGCAACGAAGACATTCCCATCTATCTGTATGGCGAAACCCGCACGTCGCAGCATATTCCCAACGATATCCTGCGCGAGCTGCATGGCTTTATTCACATGTTCGAGGACACCCCCGAGTTTGTGGCGCGCCATATCATTCGCGAAGCCCGCGCCTATCTGGATAGCCTGGCGCCGCCGTTTTTCCGCGAGTTGCTGGATTACGCCTCGGATGGCTCTTACTCGTGGCACTGCCCGGGGCACTCGGGGGGCGTTGCGTTTCTGAAAAGCCCGGTGGGGCAGATGTTCCACCAGTTTTTTGGTGAAAACATGCTGCGCGCCGACGTGTGCAACGCGGTAGACGAACTTGGCCAGTTGCTCGATCACACCGGCCCGGTGGCCGAGTCTGAGCGCAATGCCGCCCGCATCTTTCATGCGGATCACTGCTTCTTTGTCACCAATGGCACCTCCACCTCCAACAAGATTGTCTGGCACGCCAATGTGGCGGCCGGTGATGTGGTGGTGGTCGATCGCAACTGTCACAAGTCGATCCTGCATGCCATCACCATGACAGGTGCAATCCCTGTGTTTCTGCGGCCTACGCGCAATCACCTGGGCATCATCGGGCCCATTCCCCTCGAGGAATTCGACCCCGAAAACATCCGCAAAAAGATCGAGGCCAATCCGTTTGCCCGCGAGGCTGTCAACAAGCGTCCGCGCATTTTGTCGATTACGCAGAGCACGTATGACGGCGTCATCTACAACGTCGAGATGATCAAAGAAAAACTCGGCTCGGAGATCGACACCCTGCACTTTGATGAAGCCTGGCTGCCGCATGCCGCATTTCATGAGTTCTACGAGGACATGCACGCCATCGGGCCCAACCGTCCGCGCAGCCACGACACCATGATCTACGCCACGCACTCCACGCACAAGTTGCTGGCAGGGCTGTCGCAGGCCTCGCAAATCGTGGTGCAGGATGCTGAAACCCGCCACCTCGATCGCAATATCTTCAACGAAGCCTTTCTGATGCACACCTCCACATCGCCGCAGTACGCCATCATTGCGTCTTGCGACGTGGCTGCGGCCATGATGGAACCCCCCGGCGGCACCGCCCTGGTCGAAGAATCCATCCGTGAAGCACTGGATTTCCGCCGCGCCATGCGCAAGGTCGAGTCCGAATTCGGTAAAAACGACTGGTGGTTCAAGGTGTGGGGCCCCAACCGCCTGGTGGCAGACGGCATCGGTAACCGCGAAGACTGGATTCTGGGATCCGGCGACGAGTGGCATGGCTTTGGCGATCTCGCCGAAGGCTTCAATATGCTCGATCCCATCAAGGCCACCGTCGTCACACCGGGCCTGGATATTTCGGGCACTTTTGCCGAAAGCGGGATCCCGGCTGCACTGGTGTCACGCTATTTGGTCGAGCACGGTGTGGTGGTCGAAAAAACAGGCTTGTACTCGTTTTTCATTCTCTTCACCATCGGCATCACCAAAGGCCGCTGGAACACCCTGCTGACCGCCTTGCAACAGTTCAAGGACGACTACGATCGCAACCAGCCCCTGTGGCGCGTATTGCCCGAGTTCAGCCGCTCGCACAAGCGCTACGAGCACATGGGTTTGCGTGATCTCTGTCAGGAAATCCACGAAGCCTATCGCCTGTACGATTTTGCCCGCCTCACGACGCGGGTGTATCTCAGCGACATGGTGCCGGCCATGCGTCCGGCCGATGCCTATGCCCACATGGCGCACCGTGAGGTTGAGCGCGTACCCGTCGGCCAACTGGAAGGCCGTGTCACCGGGGTGCTGCTCACGCCGTATCCGCCGGGCATCCCCTTGCTGATTCCGGGCGAGCGCTTCAACCGCGATATCGTCGATTATCTGGAGTTCACCCAGGCGTTCAATCAGCAGTTTCCTGGCTTTGAAACCGATGTCCATGGCCTGGGCTGCGAAACCGACGCCCAGGGCGAGCGCCATTACTACGTGGATTGCATCCGCGAAACCTCCTGATATGGCCTGCCGTGCGTTTTAGTGATTCCGGCGTGCCGGCAGGCGGGGCCGCATGAGCCGCGCCCCATTCGATGTTGCAGTGATTGGCGCCGGGGCCGCCGGCATGATGGCGGCTGCCGTAGCGGGCCAACGCGGCCTGCGCGTTGTGCTGGTCGATCACGCCAAGCGTCTGGCCGAAAAAATCCGCATCTCGGGCGGCGGACGCTGTAATTTCACCAATCTGGGGGCCGGCCCTGCTCAGTTCCTGTCGCGTAACCCAGATTTTTGCCGCTCGGCACTACGGGGCTATGGGCCACAGGACTTTCTGGATCTGCTGCGCACGCATGGTGTGTCCTGGCACGAGAAACACCGCGGCCAGCTCTTTTGCGACGATTCCAGTGAATCCATCATCCAGTTGCTGCAACGCGAGTGCCAGCAAGGGCAGGTGGCCTGGCGCATGCCCTGCACCGTGCAGGCGGTTCACCGTGAAGCGGCTGCCTTCGTGCTGGATACGGATAGCGGCCCGATTTCCGCCACCCAGGTGGTGTTGGCCACTGGTGGCATGGCGATCCCCCAGCTGGGCGCCACAGATTTCAGCCTGCGTATTGCCCGCCAGTTTGGCCTGAAGATCGTCGAGCCGCGCCCGGCCTTGGTACCGCTTACCTTTGATGTGGCGCACTGGCAGCCGTATGCGGCGCTCTCGGGCGTAGCCCTGGAGGTCAGCCTGTCTCACGAGATGCGCCCGGGCGCTAAAGACCTTGCGTTGCCTCCATCGGAAGACTCATCGCCAGTGGCTGCGCAAGATGGCAAGGCGGCGGGCAGGCGCTCGCAGGCGAACCGCAAGCGTCGGCGGGGTTCCGCGCGGGCAGAGTTTCTGGAAGATCTGCTGTTTACCCATCGGGGCCTGTCCGGCCCCGGTATCCTGCAAATTTCCAGCTACTGGCAGCCGGGCGACCCCATCCGGGTTGATCTTGCCCCAGGTCAGGCCATGGGTGAGGCCTTGGTGGCCGCCAAATCGGGCAGCCGCCAAACCTTGCTGACGGCCCTGTCTGCCATCTGGCCCCGGCGTCTGGCAGAGGCCTGGCTGGCGCAAAGTGATGCTGCTTGGGCGGGCAAGGCTGCAGCCATGGGCGGCGCGGGTTCCGGGGCAGATGCTGCCGGCAACCTGGGCAGCCTGCGTCTTGCCGATGTGTCCGACCGCAATCTGCGCGCCCTGGGCGAAGGCATCCACGGCTGGACACTATGGCCCACCGGGACGGCAGGCTATAAAAAGGCCGAGGTCATGCGCGGTGGTGTGGATACTGCCGAGCTGGATCAACGCAGCCTGCAGGCGCAGCGCTGCCCTGGCTTGTACGTCATAGGCGAAGCGGTGGACGTCACTGGCTGGTTGGGGGGATACAACTTTCAGTGGGCCTGGGCGTCCGGGGTGGCCTGCGGGCGCGCACTCGTGTCTGGTGCTGTCCAGGCATAAGAAGACACTGCGCTGGTCGTAGGGGCGGCATGCAGCCGCGCTAGAATCAACGGCATCTGCTTTTCAGGATCTGCCATGAACGCTTCCGCCGCTACTCCCACCACTTCGCGTCAAAAACCTCTGGCGGGTATCCGCGTATTAGAGCTCGGCCAGCTGATTGCCGGGCCCTTTGCCGCCAAGATGCTGGGCGAGTTCGGCGCTGAAATCATCAAGGTTGAGCCCCCCGGGCAGGGTGACCCCTTGCGCAACTGGCGCTTGCTGCATGAGGGCACCTCTGTCTGGTGGCAGGTACAGTCGCGCAACAAGCAGTCGGTTACGCTGGATCTGCGTCAGCCCGAGATCCAGGCACTGGTTCGGCAGTTGGTGGCCGAGTGTGATGTTGTTGTCGAAAATTTCAAGCCTGGCACGCTTGAGGCCTGGGGGCTGGGCTGGGGCGATCTGCATGCCATCAATCCACGGCTGGTGATGCTGCGGGTATCCGGCTATGGCCAAACCGGGCCTTATCGCGACCGTCCCGGCTTTGGCGTGGTCGCCGAGGCCATGGGTGGGCTACGCCATTTAAGTGGCGAGCCTGGCCGTACGCCGGTACGCGTGGGAGTGTCGATTGGCGATTCGCTCTCGGCCCTGCATGGAGTGATTGGTGTCCTATTGGCCTTGCGCGCGCGTGATCGTGACGGCGAAGGGCAGATGATTGACGTGGCTTTGTACGAATCCGTCTTTAATATGATGGAAAGCCTGTTGCCCGAATACGCCGTATTTGGCGAAGTGCGTCAGCCCGCTGGCAGCAGCTTGCCGGGTATTGCGCCCAGCAATGCCTATGCCTGCCAGGATGGTTATGTGTTGATTGCCGGCAATGGAGACAGTATTTTCCAACGTCTGATGAAGGCAATTGGCCGTGAAGATCTGGGCCAGGATCCTGTGCTGGCACACAATCCTGGCCGGGTGGCACAGATAGCGCGCATCGATGCGGCCATCGGCCAGTGGGCGGCTGGGCGCACGCAGGATCAGGCACTTGAAGTGCTGAATGCTGCGCGTATCCCAGCGGGCCGCATCTACGATATCGCCGATATTGCCGCCGATCCGCATTACCAGGCTCGCGAGATGATTCTTGAAGACACTTTGCCAGATGGTACGCCCTGCCAGGTACCCGGCATTGTGCCCAAGTTGTCGGCGACGCCCGGTGGGATTCAATCAGCTGCACCGGCGCTGGGTGCGCATACAGAGCAGCTGCTGGACCATCTGGGTGTCAGCCCCGAGACGCGGGCACGCTGGCGCGAGCAGGGATACATCTGAGCCTGCCTGAGGAGTCCTGGCAGGCCAACGTATCTTGCCGGTGGCAAGTCCTAGTCTCTATTGCGGATTGTTGACCTGGCCTGTTTCAGGGTATATTTTGCCTTTGCTGTCACCCGATGTGGGTGGGAGAGCGCCGTCTGTTGTTTAGCGGCCGCCGAAGGCGCAATTCGCCCAGAATCGCTCAGGCACCCCGTACCATCCCCATGATGCCGCACGCGCATCGCAGCATTCTGGAGAGACTCGCCCGGTTTTACCTGGGGCGGGCGCCGAAGGTGAACCCCCGCTGTGTGGGGCAACTCTCAGGCAAAAGGACAGAAGGGCGCTGCCGGCAACCCTGCCGTTCTATCGCAATGGAGCCCTTCTCACCATGTCCCGGACACCTCTGTTTGATACCCACGTTGCACTTGGCGCCAAGATCGTTGATTTTGGCGGCTGGGATATGCCACTGGCCTATGGCTCGCAACTCGAAGAACACCACGCCGTGCGTCAGGCCGTGGGCATGTTCGATGTCTCGCACATGCTCAACGTCGACGTCACGGGTGCCTCCGCCCCCGATTTCCTGCGCCATTTGCTGGCCAATGATGTGGGCAAGATTGCCGGCACACCGGGCAAGGCTCTGTACTCGTGCATGCTGCTGCCCAATGGCGGCGTCATCGACGACCTCATCGTCTACTTCTTTGCCTCCGACCGCTGGCGCGTGGTGGTCAATGCCGGCACCGCCGACAAAGACATCGCCTGGATGAAAGAGCAGGCCCAGCCATTTGGTGTCACCATCACGCCGCGCCGCGATCTGGCCATGATCGCCGTGCAAGGCCCCAAGGCGCGTGACACCGTCTGGGCCGTGCGCCCCGAGTGGAAAGCCGCCACCCAGGACCTCAAACCTTTCAATGGCACCATGGTCGACGAAAACACTCTGGTGGCCCGCACGGGCTATACCGGTGAAGACGGCTTTGAAATTGTCCTCCCTGTCACAGCGGTGCAAGCTTTCTGGGAAGCCCTGGCGTCCGCCGGCGTGCATCCCTGCGGCCTGGGTGCACGCGATACCTTGCGCCTCGAAGCCGGCATGAATCTCTACGGCCAGGATATGGACGAAACCGTTCATCCCCTAGAGTCCGGCCTGGCCTGGACTGTCTCGCTTAAAGACGAAACCCGCCGTTTCGTGGGCCGTGACGCCCTCGAGTCCGCCTCGCGTGATCACCAGCTTCTGGGTCTCAAGCTGCTTGAGCGCGGCATTATGCGCGGCCACATGAAAGTGCGCACGCCACAGGGCGAAGGCCAGATCACCAGTGGCACTATGGCGCCCACGTTGGGCTTTTCCATTGGCCTGGCACGCGTACCGGCCGGCTGCGAGCCGGGCGAGCACGTCGAGGTTGAAATTCGTGGCAAATGGCTGCCGGCCGAGCTCGTCCGCCCACCGTTTGTGCGCAACGGCCAGGCGCTGGTCTGATTCCCCGGCAGGCGTCAGGCCGGCCGGTTCATTTTTCTTGTTTGTTATCCATCACGATCACGGGGTACACCATGTCCATTCCCAACGACCGCAAATACACGGCTTCCCACGAGTGGGTCAAGGCCGACGGCGACTGCTTTCTGGTTGGCATTACTGACGATGCCCAAGACCAGCTGGGCGATCTGGTTTTTGTCGGCGATGTCCAGGTGGGTGCCCATCTGGCCGCGGGCGAAACCGCTGCTGTTGTCGAGTCCGTCAAGGCGGCCTCCGATATTTATGCGCCTATTGCCGGCGAGATCATCGCCTTCAACGAGGCCCTGAACGACGAGCCCGCGCTCATCAACCAAGGTGCATTCGATCAGTGGATCTTCAAGATCCGCCCCGATCACGCAGCTGATGTCGATGGCCTGCTGGACGCCCAGGCCTATCAGGCCCAGGCCTGATGCGCACCTGCCCGCGTGCACGTCTGTGTACCGGGCGGCAGTTTGATTTGGCGGGGTGTTAACTCCGCCCTTGTTTGTTCCCGGAGATTTCCATGTCGCGCGATGTTGCTTCGCAATCCGAATTTGTTGCCCGTCATATTGGGCCGTCCGAGTCTGATCAGCAGGCCATGTTGGCCGCCATCGGCGTATCCAGCCTGGATGCCCTGATCGACGAAGTGGTACCTCAAAATATTCTGTCCGAAGCACCTTACCTGGATCTGCCTGATGCCATGGATGAGGTTGAAGCGCTGGCGGATCTTAAAACCATTGCGTCGCGCAACCAGGTGCTGCGCAGCTTTATTGGCCAGGGCTACTACGGCACCCATGTGCCCCACGTGATTTTGCGCAACATCCTCGAAAATCCTGCCTGGTACACCGCATACACACCCTACCAGCCGGAGATCTCCCAGGGGCGCCTCGAGGCCTTGCTGATTTTCCAGACCATGATCACCGATCTCACCGGCCTGGATATCGCCAACTCCTCCCTGCTGGACGAAGCCACTGCCGCCGCCGAAGCCATGACACTGGCCCGGCGCGTCTCGCGGGCAAAATCCAGCCAGTTCTTTGTGTCGCAGCACGTGCATCCGCAAACTCTCGAAGTTGTGCGTACCCGGGCTGCCGGCCTTGGCATTGATTTGGTGGTGGGCGATGAGTCCGCGGGTCTGCCCGATTGCTTCGGTGTCCTGCTGCAATATCCGCATAGCCTGGGCGGCGTTGCCGATTATCAGGCTTTGGCACAACAGGCCCATGAGGCCGGGGCCATTGTGGCCGTGGCCACCGATCTTCTCGCATTGGCCTTGCTGTCGCCTCCGGGCCAGTGGGGCGCTGATATTGCCGTGGGCTCCAGTCAGCGTTTTGGTGTGCCCATGGGCTATGGCGGCCCGCACGCCGGCTTTATGGCGTGCAAGGATGCCTACAAACGCAACTTGCCCGGCCGTCTGGTGGGTGTCTCGCAAGATGCGCGCGGTGCGTCCGCCCTGCGCCTGGCCTTGCAAACGCGCGAGCAACATATCCGCCGTGAAAAAGCCACCTCCAATATCTGTACCGCACAAGTGTTGCTGGCCGTAATGGCCGCCATGTATGCGGTGTGGCATGGCCCAGTCGGCATCCGGAAAATTGCCCAGCGTGTGGCCACCCGCACCACCCAGCTGGCTGCTGCCTTGCGTGCCATGGGCGTGGAAGTATGCAACGACAGCTGGTTTGATACTTTGCATTTGCAGTGCGGCAGCTATACCCAGGCGGTGCTGGACGCCGCAGTGGATGGTGGGCTGAACCTGCGCCGTGTCGATGACACCCACGTGGCCTTGTCACTGGACGAAACCGTGACGCCCGATGACATCGAGGTGCTGCTCAGCGTATTTGCCGCCGGCACCGCAGAAACCCGCGTGGCCCCCGATTTTACCACAGCCGGCGATGGCATCCCCGCATCGCTGCATCGTCAGGGTCCCATCCTTGCGCATCCGGCTTTCTCGCGCGTCAAGTCCGAAACCGATATGCTGCGCTACCTGCGCGCCCTGGCCGACAAAGATCTGGCCCTGGATCGCACCATGATCCCGCTGGGCTCGTGCACCATGAAACTCAATGCCACGGCCGAGATGATTCCCATCACCTGGCCCGAGTTTGCCAATATGCACCCGTTTGCCCCGGCCGGCCAGGCCCAGGGCTACCAGGACATGATCAATCGTCTTTCCTCGGCACTGTGCGAGATCACCGGCTACGATCGCGTCAGCCTGCAGCCCAATTCGGGCGCCCAGGGCGAGTACTCTGGTCTGCTGGCCATCCGTGGCTATCACCAGGCCAATGGCGATCATCAGCGCAATGTCTGCCTGATCCCCGCTTCGGCACACGGCACCAATCCCGCCTCGGCGCATCTGGCCGGCATGGATGTGGTGGTGGTGGCGTCCGATGATCACGGCAGCATCGATATGGCTGATCTGCGCGCCAAAGTGGCCGAAGTCGGCGACCATCTGGCTGCCTTGATGATCACCTATCCCTCCACCCATGGCGTGTTTGAAACCACGGTTACCGAGATCTGCGCGCTTATCCATGATGCCGGCGGCCAGGTGTACCTGGATGGTGCCAATATGAACGCCATGGTGGGTGTGGCCCAGCCTGGGCGCTTTGGGTCGGATGTATCGCACCTTAATTTGCACAAAACCTTTTGCATCCCCCACGGTGGTGGCGGGCCGGGCGTGGGCCCTGTGGCCGTGCGCGCGCACCTGGCGCCCTACCTGCCCGGGCTGGTGGGCGAAGACGGCCGCTTGCCTGCCGGCCAATCGGGGCCGGTGTCGGCGGCCCCCTATGGCTCGGCCAGCATTTTGCCAATCTCAACCCTGTACATCACGATGATGGGTGCCAGCGGCCTGCGTCGCGCAACACAGGTGGCCATTCTTAACGCCAATTATCTGGTCACACGCCTGGCGCCGCACTATCCCATCCTGTACGCGGCCGGCCCCAAGTCGCGCGTCGCGCACGAGTGCATTCTGGATATCCGGCCAATCAAGGATGCCAGCGGGATCGGCGCCGAAGATATCGCCAAGCGCCTGATGGATTACGGCTTCCATGCGCCCACCATGAGCTTCCCGGTGGCTGGCACGCTGATGGTCGAGCCCACCGAATCCGAAGGGGTCGAAGAGCTGGATCGCTTTATCGATGCCATGATTGCCATCCGGCAAGAGATCGCGGCAGTCGAGCGGGGTGAACAGCCGCTGGAAGACAACGTACTGGTCAATGCGCCGCACCCGGCAGCAGTGTTGCTGGTACAAGACTGGACGCACCCCTACACGCGTGAGCAAGCAGCCTATCCCTTGCCCGGTATGGCAGACCGCAAGTACTGGCCACCTGTGGCCCGGGTGGATAATGCCTGGGGAGACCGCAATCTCAGTTGCGCCTGCCCGCCGGTCGAGGCCTACGCGTCACCTGTGCCGGCAACCGTCTGACTACCAAGGAAAGCACCATGCCGTATGTAAATATCAAGATTACCCGCGAGGGCGTCACCGCTGATCAAAAAGCCCGCCTGATGCAGGGTGCCACGCAGTTGCTGGTTGATGTCCTGGGTAAAAATCCCAAAACCACTTTCGTGGTCATCGAGGAAGTGGATACCGACAACTGGGGGATCGCTGGCGAGCCCGTGACCGCTATTCGGGCGCGCGCAAAGGCTGCCAGCTAAGCGGGCAAGATGCCAGCCAGTTGATCTGGCTGGCGTGCGCCTGGCGCAGGCCGCCTTTGCTTAAGGCAGCCAATACATCACGCAGGTTTTGTGCCGGGTATCCGCTGATATGTCACAAAGTCGTAGCTAAGCGGGTTCTCGCCCGCCGGCTGAGGCAGGCGTTCTGTCTCTTGCCATTGGCCTGCCGGCAGCGCCGGAAACCAGGTATCACCAGCTAAATTGGCATGGATTTCAGTGGCAATTACCTGGTCGGCCAGTGGCAGCGCCTGCTTGAAAATCTGTTCGCCGCCAATCACGCAGACAATCTGTGCGTCCTGGCAGCTTGCCAGTGCCGCATCCAGAGATTCAAAACATTCCACGCCAGGCACGCTAAACGAGGTGTCCCGGCTAAGCACCAGATTGCGTCGGCCCGGTAGCGGGCGGCCAATTGACAGCCAGGTTTTGCGGCCCATGATCACCGGATGGCCCAGCGTGCTGCGTTTAAAGTGCGCAAGGTCGCCCGGCAAATGCCAGGGCATGCCGCCATCGCGCCCGATCACGCGTTCATCGGTGTAGGCAACCACCAGCCGGATGAGGGGAGTATGAGGCATGGTCAAGGGTAGGGCAGTAGGGAAAGCGCCCAGTGTAAACCAGCTGATGCGCTTGATTGCCACCCGTGCTTACAGTGGGTGGATGTCCTGATCTGCGCAGCGTGCAAGCAGATCTGCCAGATTGCCTTGGGGCAGCACCAGATCAGGTGCCAGATCCCGCAGGGGCTGCAGCACAAAGGCGCGCAGATGCATGCGTGGATGCGGCACTGTCAAGGTTGGCGTGTCGATGGTTTTTCCGTCAAACCACAGCAGATCCAGATCCAGCGTACGCGGCGCATTACGGTAGGGACGTTCGCGGCCGTGTGCCTGTTCGATGGCTTGCAGTGCTGCCAGCAGCGCGGCTGGTTGCAGTGTTGTATGGATTTCTGCCACTGCGTTGACGTAATCGGGGCCTGTGCAGCCCACCGGTGCGCTGCCGTATAGCGGCGACAGGCGCAGGGCCTGGATGTCGGGCGTGGCCGCCAATTCTTGGGCAGCGCCCTGGATGGCCTCGGCCGCATCACCCAGGTTGGCCCCCAGGCCAATGTAGGCTGTATGGCTCATTCAGCAGTGTCGGGGGCGCTATCCTGCGCTTCTTTGTGGCCGCTGGATTTGCGCCGCCGCCGCCGTTTGCGGGTGGTGCCGGCCCCGATGCGCCGGGCACCGGCGTGCCCTGCCTGCCAGGTGTCGATCATCTGGCTGCGGTGGTCGTCGCCGCTGTTGGCCAGATCCATCCACCATTGCGCCAGCACGCTGTCCACTTCGCGGGATTCGGCGCGCAATTGCAGAAAATCCACCGAGGCACGAAACCGCGGCTGCTCCATCATGCGCCAGATCGAGCGCACGGTAGCACGCTCAAAACGTGCCTGCATCAGCCAGATTTCGCGCATGTCCGCCTGATGCCGGCGCTGGATGGCCAGCTTGTCCATCTGCTCGTCGATGACGGAGTCGGCCGCCCGGATCAGGGCCTCGTTGCGCTGTACGTCTTGTGCCACCAGCCGTACCCAGCGCTTTTGCACCAGACGCCACAGCAGTGCCGCAAACAGAAAGCTGGGGCTGACAGGCTTGCCCGAACGCACCCGTGCGTCTGTGCGTGACAGTGCGATTTCGACAAAGGCCTCGCCGCCTTCTTCTTCAAAAATGCGGTCGATCAGGGGGATCAGGCTTTTGGTGAGGCCCGAGCGCCGAAGCTCGCGTAGGCAATCCATGGCATGGCCACAGGTAAGCAGCTTGAGGGTTTCATCGAACAGGCGTGAGGCTGGCACGTGCTCGATCAGCGAAGCCAACTGGCTGATGGGAGCCTCGGTGGCGGGGTCGATGCGCGCCCCCAGCTTGGCCTGAAAGCGCAGGGCCCGCAGCATGCGGACCGGGTCTTCGCGAAACCGGGTTTCGGGGTCGCCAATCATGCGAACCACCCGGTTTTTAAGATCGGCCACACCCTGGTGGAAGTCGATCACTTCTTCTTTGAGAGGATCGTAGTACAGCGCGTTGATGGTGAAATCACGCCGCGCGGCGTCTTCTTCATGGGTGCCGAATTCGTTGTCGCGCAGGATGCGCCCGTGCTCGTCGGTTTCTTGTGTGCCCGAGGCCGGTGCGCGAAACGTGGAGGTTTCAATGATCTCCTGGCCAAACACCACGTGCACCAGCTGAAAGCGCCGGCCGATGATGCGCGCCCGGCGAAACAGCGGGCGGATCTGGTTGGGTGTGGCGTTGGTGGCCACGTCGAAGTCTTTGGGTTGCAGGCCAACGATCAGGTCGCGCACGGCGCCGCCCACAATGTAGGCGTCAAAACCGTGCTGGTTCAGGACTTCGCAGACCTTGATCGCGTGGCGGGAGACCAGTCGGCGGTCGATGCCGTGCTTGTCGTGTGACAGGCGCACCGGGCCACTGGGCGGCGCGGCGAAAAGCCGCGAGACGAAATGTTTGATGGTCTGCTTAAGCATATGGCGCGTATTTTAAGACTTTGTATCCTGCATGTCCGCAAACAGATCCAGCACACGCCAATGACGGCTTTCTGCAAGCTCGCGCAGGGCAGGGCTGGGGTTGGTGGCCACCGGGTGGGTCACCACCTCGAGCAGCGGTAAATCGTTCAGTGAATCACTGTAGAACCAGGATTCCGCAAAGTCTTCCAGCTGCCTGTCTTGGGCGGCCAGCCAGCTGCGCACCCGCAGTACTTTGCCGGCCTTGAAGCTGGGAGTGCCTTCAAAACGGCCGGTGTAGCGGCCATTGGCATCTTGTTGTGGTACGGTGGCAATCAGGTGGCTGATGCCCAGCGCCTGGGCGATGGGGGCAGTCACAAAGGAATTGGTGGCTGTCACGATGGCACACAAGTCGCCACGTGACTGGTGTTCGGCCACCAGGGCTTGCGCGGCAGGCAGGATCCCCGGCAGTACCACCGCGGCCATGTAATCCTGATGCCACTGTGCCAGCTGGGTGGGCTCTGCCAGTGTCAGCAGCCCCAGCATGAAGTCGGCGGCTTCTTCGGCCGACAGCACCCCTTCGTTGTATCGGCGCATTAGGTCATCGTTACGCGCCTGGGCGGTGGCGGGGTCGCCCGCCCGGCCGGTGCGGGCCAGGAAATCGGCCCACTGATAATCGCTGTCAAAGGGCAGGAGGGTGTGGTCCAGATCAAACAAGGCCAGATGAGAAGGTGCGGTCATGGATGGTGTGTCAGCAGTTCTTTAAGTAAGGGTAGGGTAATCGGGCGATGGTGTACCAGTGAGTATTGATCCAGGCGATCCATCAAGGCCATCAGCCGCCCCATGTCGCGGTCGTGGTGCACCAAAATCCAGTGCAGCACTTCGTCGGGCAGTTTCAGGCCGCGTTGCAAGGCCTGGTCGCGCAAGGCCTGGGCGCGCTCTTCATCAGATAGTTGCTGGATGCGAAACACCAGGTCCCAGCCCAGGCGGGTGCGCAGGTCTTCGCGCAGCGGCATGGTCAGGGGCGCGCGGTCGCCCGCTGTCAGCAGTGCAAACGCATCCGGGGTGCTGGCCGAGGCCCGCCAGCGATTAAACAGGGCAAACAGTGCAGCCTGGGCGTCTTCGCCCAGATTATTGACATCGTCCACCGCCACCAGGGTCAGGGCGCGGTCTTCGTCGGTGGCCAGTGCCTGCAGCCAGTGTGCAGGCGTGCGTGCATCCAGGTAAAGCCCCTGTTGTGCATGGGCGCTGGCCCGCAACAGATGGCTGCGTCCGGTACCCACGCTGCCCCACAGGTACACCGCGCGGCCGGGCGATAGGGCTGACACCGCGTCTACGGCAGCACGGTTGGTACCGGCCACAAAACGCTCCAGGCTTGGGAGTGCTTCTGGCAGGATGTCCAGTAACAATTGCTGCGTCATGCTCATGGGGCCGGAGTTCATCGTAAAATCAGGCCACTCTATTGTCCAAACCTGCAATTTTTGCACATTCGGCGGCTTTTCTCATGACATCAGGCAATCCCCCCTCCTTTACTTATCGCGAAGCCGGCGTCGACATCGACGCGGGCGACGCACTGGTCGACCGCATCAAGCCCCTGGCCGCACGCACCATGCGCCCGGGTGTGATGGCTGGCATTGGTGGTTTTGGAGCTTTGTTCGAGTTGCCCAGTCACCTCAAGCAGCCGGTGCTGGTGTCTGGCACCGACGGGGTGGGCACCAAGTTGCGCCTGGCCTTCGAGTGGCAGCGACACGACACTGTGGGTATCGACCTGGTCGCCATGAGCGTCAACGATATCCTGGTTCAAGGGGCCGAGCCCCTGTATTTCCTGGATTACTTTGCCTGCGGCAAGCTGTCCGTGGATACCGCTGCGCAGGTGGTGGGCGGCATTGCCCGTGGCTGCGAGCTTGCCGGCTGTGCCCTGATCGGTGGCGAAACCGCAGAGATGCCTGGCATGTATCCCGATGGCGAATACGATCTGGCCGGGTTTGCTGTGGGCGCAGTCGAAAAATCCGCCATCATCGACGGCGCTGATATTGCCGAGGGCGATACGGTCCTGGGCTTGGCCTCCAGCGGGGCGCACTCCAACGGGTATTCGCTGGTGCGCAAGATTTTGCAGCATGCTGGTGCGCAGCCCCAGCAAGAGCTGGACGGCCGCCCACTGGGCGATGTCGTCATGGCCCCCACGCGCATTTACGTCAAATCGGTGCTGGCCGCGCTGGCTGCGCACGGTCGCGCCATCAAGGGCCTGGCACATATCACGGGCGGCGGCCTGCTCGAAAACATCCCCCGCATCCTGCGTCCGGGGCTGTGCGCCCACCTGTATCGCGATGCCTGGCAATGGCCGGTGCTGTTTCAGTGGCTACAGGCCCAAGGCGGCGTGGCCGACGCCGAAATGGCCCGCGTATTCAACTGCGGCATCGGTATGGTGCTGGTGGTGGATAGCGCCCAGGCCGATGCCATCACAGCCACCTTCAGGGCCCAGGGCGAAACCGTTTATACATTGGGCCAGATCCAGCCCCAGGCAGCCGGCGGGGCGCAAACCCTGGTGGATTAAGCGGCAAGCAAACCGGTGTGGATCACCGGTTTGCAGTATTCCTGTCAGTAGGTGGCCTGCGCATTGCAGCGATTCCTTCAGGCCAAACGATGCGGGATCCCTCGGGCAACCAAGTCTGCCTGATCACACTTTCAGAACCTGTGCGCAGTGTCGCAAAACCTGCCCGGCTGCATCATCGGCCAGGCAGTCCACCGTTAGCCGCTCGGGTAAGGCGCGCAGCCAGGTAATTTGCCGCTTGGCCAGCTGGCGGGTGGCTGCAATCGCCCGCTCGACAGCCTCGTCCAGCGATGTGTCACCATCCAGGTACTCCCACAGCTGGCGGTAGCCCACGCAGCGGATGGAAGGCAGCCCCGGGTGCAGGTCGGCCCGCGCATGCAGGGCACGCACTTCGTCCAGCAAGCCGGCGCCCATCATGGCCTCGTAGCGTTGCGCAATCCGGCGATGCAGCACCAGCCGGTCGGAGGGCTCCAGGCTGATGGTTAAAAATTGCCAATCCGGCAGCACCGGCTGGGAGGCCTGCGCCAGCCAGTCGCTCATCGGGCGGCCGCTGGTGCGCCAGATCTCCAGGGCGCGTTGCAGGCGCTGGCTGTCGTTGGGTGCCAGACGGGCGGCGGTGATTGCATCCACGCGCGCCAGCTCTGCATGCAATGCCGGCCAGCCGCGCTCGCGGGCTTCTTCATCCAAGGCCTGGCGGATGGCGGGGTCGGCCGGTGGCAGAGCATGTAGCCCTTCGCGCAGCGCCTTGTAATACAGCATGGTGCCGCCGCACAAAATCGGAATCCGGCCACGCTGGTGGATGGCTTGAACCAGCGCCGCCGCATCCTGGGCGAACTCGGCGGCGGAATACGCCTGCGCCGGGTCGCGGATATCCAGCAGATGGTGAGGCACTTGTGCTTGTTCCTGGGGATCCGGCTTGGCCGTGCCGATGTCCATGCCCCGGTAGATCGTGGCCGAATCCATCACGATGATTTCGATGGGCCAGCGTGCGGCCAGGGCCATCGAGGCCGCCGATTTGCCCGAGGCTGTGGGCCCGGCCAGGCAGATCAGCAGGGGAGAGGCGTTTGAATTCATTCAGTCAGTACAGAGGCAGTCAAAATGAGGGCGGTCGTTGTCAGGAGCAGGCAGCGGTGGTTAAAAATCGGTGGGGTGGCCGTCAGCATCAGGACGGTCGTTGTCAGAAGGGAACAGTTGTTATAGGTGCCAGGTTGGTCTGGTTCTATTGGCCCCGCATAAACAGCTTGTCCAGGTCGGCCAGGCTCCATTGAAACCAGGTGGGGCGCCCGTGGTTGCATTGGTCGGCACGTTCGGTGCGCTCCATTTGCCGCAGCAAGGCGTTCATTTCATCCAGCGTCAGGCGGCGGTTGGCACGGATGGCGCCATGGCAGGCCATGGTGGACAGCAGCTCGTTGCGTTGCTCGGTGAGGCGGGCTGATTGCCCAAAGCGTTCGACATCGGCCAGCACACCGCGCGCCAGGGATTCGATATCGCCCTGGGCCAATAGGGCAGGCACCGCCCGCACGGCCAGCGATGCCGGGCCGGTGGCACGGATGCGCAGGCCCAGTTGATCCAGGGTGTCCTGGTGTTCCTGGGCAATCGCCACCTGGGTCTCGCTGACGCTAAGCACCACGGGTACCAGCAGATCCTGGGCGGGCAAGGATGCCTGATCCAGGCCAAGCTTCAGGCGCTCGTACACCACGCGCTCGTGTGCGGCGTGCATGTCCACCAGCACCAGCCCATGCGCGTTTTGCGCCAGGATATACACACCGTGCAACTGGCCCAGCGCCATCCCCAGCGGCATCTCATCGGCCTGGCTGGCGTGTCTGCCTGCTATCGCCGTTGGCACTCCTGATGATTGCCCGTCCGCGGGTGCCATCAAGCCGCTGGCTGCCTGCCCTGTCGTGGGCCTGATCAGCCCGCTTGGCCATGCGTCCCCGCCCGCTGGTGCGGCCAGGTCGCCCGCGTCCAGCGGACGATAGAGGTCTCGCCAATCAACGTTGGGTGTGGTGTCGTGCATGGCAAAGCGTTGTTGCACCGGCACCTGCCCTGGATAGCGGCCAGGCTTGCCGCCACTGACAGGCGTATTCCACGCCGCTGGGCCATGCTGCCCGCCTGCAATGCCAGATCCAGTGTGAGTGCCGGTAGCGCCTCCAGGCCGAGATCCGTTGTCATCCCCTGATGCCCCTGCTGCCCCGCCTCCCGGCGGAATACCCTCCCGGCCAGGCGCAGGCAGCGTATCTGCGGCCTCGCCGGCTGCGCCACCGCGCTGTGCCAGCACTTGCCCCAGCGATTGCGCCACATAGCGGTGCACCGCCCCGCTGTCGCGAAACCGCACCTCGCTTTTGGCGGGGTGCACGTTCACATCTACCCCGGTGGGATCCACCCCCAAAAACAGCACATACGCGGGCTGGCGGTCGCCGTGCAGCACGTCGGCGTAGGCCTGACGCACAGCGTGTCCCACCGTGCGGTCGCGCACAAAGCGGCCATTCACGTACAAATACTGGCGATCGGCCCGGTTGCGGGCAAAGGTGGGGCGCGTAATGCAGCCCTCCAGGGTGATCAGGCCCTGTTCACAAGACACCGGCAGGCTTTGTGCCTGAAACTCGGCTCCCAGCACGTCGCGGATGCGGCCCTGGATATCGGTGGCCAGCCAGTTGCGCTGTGGTTTGTCGTTATGAAACACCCGCAAGGCAATCTCCGGATGCGAGAGCGCAATCCGCTCGATGGCATCCAGGCAGTGGCCATATTCAGTGGCCTCGGAGCGCAAAAACTTGCGCCGTGCGGGGATATGGTCAAACAGCTGGCGCACGTCTACGCGGGTGCCCACGGGGCCCGCCGCGGCCGAGGGCTGCGTCTGCCCGGGGCTGAGCTGCCAGGCTTGCTCGCCATCCGCTGTGCGGGAGGTGAGTGTGAGCTGGGCCACCGACGCAATCGACGCCAATGCTTCACCCCGAAACCCCATGGTGGCCACGGATTCGAGCTCGGCCAAAGAGCCAATCTTGCTGGTGGCGTGCCGTTGCAGCGCCAGCCCCAGTTGCGCCGAGGCAATGCCATGACCGTCGTCGGCCACCAGGATGCGTCGGATGCCACCGCCGTCCAGCCGGATTTCAATGGCGCGCGCGCCCGCATCCAGTGCGTTTTCCAGCAATTCTTTAAGTACGGAGGCTGGGCGTTCGATGACTTCGCCGGCAGCAATCTGGCTGATCAGCGTGTCGGGCAGGGCAGTGATGGGTCGCGTCATGAAAACGATTATAGTGACGGTTTTGCCGCGCACTAACTTCTAGAGGTTGCACACGGCCATGGCCGAATTCTTTCATCTGCTGCTTAATATTGATCAGTCTCTGGGTGTGTGGGTGGCCCAATACGGCGCCTGGATCTACCTGATCCTGGCCCTCATCATTTTTGGTGAAACCGGCCTGGTGGTCTTGCCCTTTTTGCCGGGCGATTCTTTGCTCTTTATCGCCGGTGCATTTGGGGCCACGGGCCATCTGGATCCCGTGCTGATGGCCGGTATTTTGGTGGTGGCAGCCATTTTGGGCAACACGGTTAATTACTCGGTGGGGCGCTACATCGGGCCCAAGGTGTTTTCGCACGATTACCGCTTTCTCGATCGCAAGGCCTTGCTTAAAACCCATGCCTTCTACGAAAAACACGGCGGCAAAACCATCGTGCTGTCGCGTTTTTTGCCGCTGTTTCGCACCTTTGCCCCGTTTGTGGCCGGTGTGGCCGGCATGCGTGTGGGTCTGTTTCAGTTTTATAACGCCGTGGGGGCCGTTGGCTGGATCGTTGGCCTGATCACGCTGGGGTATTTTTTTGGCAACGTGCCCATCATCAAAGAGCATCTCAATACCATTGTGCTTATTGGTATCGGGGCGGCCGCCATCCCGGCTGTGCTGGGGGTGCTGTGGAAACTCCTGCGCGGTAAGGATTCGTCCAAGGCCACCTAGGCGCGTCGCGCCAGCGCCGGATTGGCCGCGAAGTAATCCTGTACGCCACTGAGCACCGCCCGGGCAATCTTTTGCTGGTGCGCCGGGGTGCGCAGCAGCGATTCTTCTTCGGGATTGCTGATAAACGCGGTCTCCACCAGGATGGACGGAATGTCGGGTGCTTTTAGTACGGCAAACCCGGCGCGCTCGATATGATTTTTGTGCAGGCGGTTGATCTTGCCGATCTCGCGCAGCACCCGCGTACCCACGTTGATCGAGTCGCTGATCTGCGCGCCGGTGGATAGATCCAGCAACACCTTGGCCACCTGGGCGTTGTGCGCACCCAGGTTCACGCCGCCAATCAAATCGGCATCGTTTTCTTTCTTGGCCAGCCAGCGGGCCGCCGAGCTGGTGGCGCCGTGTTCAGACAGGGCCCATACCGATGACCCGCGTGCCGAGGGCTTGATCCAGGCGTCGGCGTGGATGGAGATAAACAAATCTGCCTGCACGCGCCGGGCCTTTTGTACCCGTACGTTAAGGGGCACAAAATAATCGCGGTCTCGCGTCAGGTACGCGCGCATATTGGGCTGCGCATCGATCATTTTTTTCAAGCGCTTGGCAATCTGCAACACGATGTCTTTTTCGTGCGTGCCGCGCCGCCCCGTGGCGCCGGGATCTTCGCCGCCATGGCCGGGGTCCAGTGCAATCAACACCGGGCGATCCTGCCGCTTGGGCAGCCTGGGCTTGGGTGACAAGGCCACGGGTGGCGGTTGCTTGGCCGACGGGGGCAGCTCTTGCCCTTGCACCGAGGGCACGGGAGCCTCGGAGGGGCTGTTTTGCGCCAGGCTCTCGAGAATACCGGCCAAAGGATCGTTTTGCGCATCCTTCAGCAAGGCCATCAGCGGGTCTTGGGCAACCTTGGGGTAAAGATCAAGCACCAGCCGGTATTTGTATTCGCCAATTGGCTTAAGCGTAAACACTTGTGGTGCCACATCCTGCTTCAGGTCGAACACCAGGCGCACCACATCGGGGCGGTTTTGCCCCACTCGCACCGAGCGGATATAGGGATCGTTGGGTTTGATCTGTGAAATCAGGCGGTTGATGCCGGCATTCAGTCGCAAGCCGTCGATGTCCACCACCAGACGAAACGGGTTCTGCAGCATAAAGTGCTCGGCCTTGAGATCCGAGTCCATCTCAAGCGTTACCCGCGTGTATTCGTCTGCCGGCCAAGTGCGCACGGCCACAATCGTGGCCGCGTTGGCATGCCGTGGCATCACGGATAGCGCCAGCAGGGTGCAGCCGGCGGTAATCATCGTCCGGCGCAAAGGCTTGGCCACCGTGTTCGGGGCCGGGGGGATCAGGTTTGCAATGGGGGTAGGTGCGTCAGCCATAGCTGTCCTTTTTCGCTGCAGGCGCTTAGCCATGCACGGCGTCCCGCCCCCGCGTATTCCAGCAAAATATCCAGATCCGGAGGAGGCAGGCGGGTGCCCGCTTGTTCGGGCCATTCGATCAGAACCACTGCATTTTCGGCCAGCAGTTCGCCAAAGCCCGCGTCCCGCCATTCGTGCGCATCGCTAAATCTATAGAAATCAAAGTGATAGAAGTATAAGTTAGAAACATTATAGCTTTCAAGCAAGGTGTAGCTAGGGCTTTTGATTCGTCCGCTTACACCGCAGGCGCGCAACAGGGCCCGCACCAGGCTGGTTTTACCCGCGCCCAGATCGCCGCGCAGGTGGATTCGCCCCCCTGGCGCCCCCTGCGGGCCGCCGGGCGTGCCAGGCTTGGGCGGGTGGCCCATCAGCAGTGGCGCCAGGCGTTGTGCCAGCGCCACGGTGGCATCCTCATCCGGCAACAGAATTTCACGGGGGGCAGCGGGCAGGGTCATGGTTATATGGCAGATAGAGATCAAAAACAGGCCAGGGGTCAGCGGATGATAGCCCTACCGCATAAGCCCCAGCCAGATCGGCAGGGTGATGGCCGACAGCACCGTGCCCAGAGACATGGTTACCGCCACCAGCCGGCCATCGCCGCCCATGCGGGCTGCCAGCACGTGCGCCGCCGAGGACGTCGGTACGGCCGAGAACAGTAGCAGCACCAGGCGGGTCTCGGCTCCCAGGCCCATCATCCATGCCAGGGCCAATGTCCATAGTGGCAACAAAACCAGCTTGGCGGCAATCATCCAGGCCATCAGCGGTGCGTGCTGGCGCCCGCCCTGTAATGACAAGGTGGCGCCCACGCACAGCAAGCCCAGCGCAATGGCACACGCGCCCAGCCGGCTTAACGCCACCTCGGCCACATGCGGCACCGGGATCCCCAAGAAGTTGAACGCCAGCGCCGCCAGCGTGGCCAGGATAAACGGATTGCGCGCCATCTCCGCCAGCGCGTGCCCGCCGTTGCGGCTGGCCAGCGCATGCACCGCACCTACATTACTGATAGGGATGGCAAACCCCAAGATCACCGCCATGGTGGATTGCGCCTCGGGCCAGCCCAGGCTGGCCGCCAGGGCCAGCGCCAGATAACTGTTGAACCTGAAGGCACACTGCGCCGTGGCGGCATGCGCGGCTGGATTGGGCCGCACTGCCAGCCGGCCCAGCCAGGCCAGCGCAATCCCGCCCAGCATCACCCCTACGGTGGCGGCCAGCAATACTGTGGCGGTGTTCAACGCCATCGGCGCCTGCGTGATGGAATGAAACAGCAGCGCCGGAAACAACACAAAATAAACCAGCTTCTCGGCCTGCCTGAAAAAAGACGCATCAAAGCCAAAGCGGTGCAGCAGCAGCCAGCCCAGGGCAATCACTAAAAAATCCGGCAGGATCAGCAAAACAACAGACATAGGCACCACGCAACAGGTTGCTGGCCGCCCGGATTTACACATTGGGGCAGCCCAGCCGCGATTGTACGGTTGCCGGCGGATCTGTTGTGGTTCTGCAACGTCTTTTGGGGAAACTGAGGCCTTTGGCCCTCTCAACATGGCAATTGCGCCCGATTTTTGATGCAATACCAACAACTTCCCTTCGCGGAGTTAGAAAGAGCAGCAGCACAGGATGTTGTTGGCCTGCTCTGATTCACACAAATCTACGGAGATTTCTTACATGAAAAAGACTCTGCTCGCTGCTGCTCTGCTGGCCGGTTTTGCTACCGCTGGCGTTGCTCAAGCAGAAACGTCCGTGACGCTGTACGGTATCCTGGATACCGGCTACGGCTATCAGAACTACAAATACGACCACGATGGCGCCGATCAAACTGCCAAGACCTCCGGTCTGCGTAGCGGCACCGTCAACGGTAACCGCTTCGGCCTGAAAGGCTCCGAAGATCTGGGCAATGGCCTGCGCGCTATTTTCCAATTGGAGCAAGGCTTTGATCTGGGTAACGGCGGTTATACTGCTGCCGACAAGGAAAGCCGCCAATTCCATCGTCAGGCTTTCGTGGGTCTGTCCAGCGACAGCTGGGGTACCTTCACCATGGGCCGTCAGTACAGCGCCGGTGTTGAAGTCGGCAACCTGATCTCCAACGGCTGGAACCTGGGCGACGTGGATAAGGTCTTCGGTGGCGTAGGCTACGGCAACCGTATCGACAATTCCTTCAAATATGTCACGCCTGATTTCGCTGGCTTCAAGGCAATCGCCTTGTACGGCTCTGAAGGCGATGACACGATCACCCGTGATGAAGGTCAAGCAACGGCTCCCGCCAATGAGCGTACCTCCCGCACTTCCTTGGGTCTGACGTATGCCAATGGCCCCATCAGTGCCGGTGCCAGCTACGATCGTAGCGGCCAGACTGCAAACGACGACGCCATCACCAGCTGGAACTTGAACGCTGCCTACGACTTTGAAGTCGTGAAACTGTCCTTGGCTTATGGTCAAGACCGTCATGGCAAGCTGGGTTGGGGTGGTAAGGCCAACGGGTATATCGACGGCCTGCGCAATGCTACTTCTTACAAAGATCTCAAGTCCAACAACTACCACGTTGGCCTGAGCGCTCCTCTGGCAGGCGGCAAACTGTATGCTGGCTGGAACTACTCTACGTCCAATCTGGATGATGCCGACAAGTGGAGTTCTGAGGCTGGCAACATCAGCACCTATCAGATCAACTACTTCTACCCGCTGTCCAAGCGCACCGGTGTCTACACCTACGCTTCCTACGGCAAGAACCTTGGCTACGTCAAGGATCTGAAAGGTACCGAAGCCGGTATCGGTCTGAACCACAAGTTCTAATCGCTTCGCGTGGCTTGTCCACGCTGCGATGTGGCCCGGCTTGCCGGGCTACGCAAAACTTGGGAGGGCTTCGGCGCTCCAACAAAAAACCACCTTCGGGTGGTTTTTTGTTGCACGCCTCTCAGTGCGTCAGGGTCATCTGTGCGATGTAGCCGGATCGGGTTTCGCCTGCTGACTTTGCTTGATGATCCAACAGAGCGAGAATGCGGCGAGGCAGGGTGATGTTCACTCGTTCGATCGTATCGTCGATCAAGGCCGGATCAACCTCGGCGATCGCCCATATCCACCCATCGTATTCACCGGATTTCTGCAGATCGGTGATGCTGGAGGGTGTTGGAATGCTTTCTTTGTGGGCGATGGCGTCTTCTATCCATAAGGTGATTGCCTCTTTGGCGTTCTCGATGGCCTCGTCGATACCGTTGTCGGCAGCGGAGAAGCAACCGGGCAAATCAGGCACCACGACTCCCCAGGCGGCAGTGTCGTTGCCGGGCTCGATAGCAATGGGGTATTTCATGAGGGCCTCCTTATTTTAGGCCAGCCTGACGAAGCAACTGGATGACAAGCCCGGTACCCAAGGCTTTTTTCGTGTGTGCTATACACATTATAGCGAATGAAATCAGGAGAGCCCATGATGGCCGGAAACTCAACCTGCCGTTCGTGCATCTGGTCGGCTTTGATCCGGTTTGTCACTTGGGGAAAATCTGATCATCGATGGCTGGGGCTACCACATGTCTAGTCTGGATGGCGCTGTGCGGATCCTCACCGCATTTCAGGCGCCTGAAAGCCGATCTGTGCTTAGCTGGATTGACCCACATCAAATGTGTTTCAGACACGGGTTTTCCCTGCGGATAAGCTTGTCGAAATGATACAATCCCGTAGTTTGATCTTCTGGAGCAGGGGCCTATCATGAATCTGGAACAGTACTTTCCTGTGCTGCTTTTCATCATCGTCGCCACCTTGATTGGCGCGGCCCTGCTGGTGGCGGGGCGCTTGCTGGGCCGCAACGTGCCCGATGCCGAAAAGCTTTCCGTGTACGAATGCGGTTTCGAATCCTTTGGCGATTCCCGCATGAAATTCGACGTGCGCTATTACCTGGTCGCCATCCTGTTCATCATGTTCGACCTCGAAATCGCGTTTCTGTTTCCCTGGGCCATGGCCAACGGTGCCGTGGGCATGGTGGGGTTCTGGGCGGTGGCAATCTTCCTGGGCATCCTCACGGTGGGCTTCATCTACGAGTGGCGCCGTGGCGCACTCGACTGGGAATAATTGGGGGTAAGCAAAATGGCTGTAGAAGGCGTCATGGAAAAAGGCTTCATGACCACCAGTGCGGATAAATTCCTCAACTGGGCTAAAACGGGCTCTTTGTGGCCCATGACATTTGGTCTGGCCTGTTGTGCCGTCGAGATGATGCACGCCGGCGCGGCGCGCTACGATCTCGACCAATTCGGTATTATTTTTCGTCCCAGCCCGCGTCAGTCCGATCTGATGATCGTGGCTGGCACGCTGTGCAACAAGATGGCTCCGGCACTGCGCAAGGTGTACGACCAAATGCCCGAGCCGCGCTGGGTGGTTTCGATGGGCTCCTGTGCCAACGGGGGCGGCTACTACCACTACTCCTACTCGGTGGTGCGTGGTTGTGATCGTATCGTGCCGGTGGATGTTTATGTGCCGGGCTGTCCGCCCACGGCCGAGGCGCTGGTATACGGCTTGCTGCAGATGCAAAACAAGATCCGTCTTACCAACACCATTGCGCGCTAGCGGGTTTGCCGGCGCGTCGCCACAAGGCGGCCTGTGTTTCATCACCCGGCACTCCCATCCCTGATCCGAACCCACGATCTGCATATGACACGGCTACAGACACTAGAAACCAATCTGCGCGATGTCCTGGGGGCCTCGGTGCTGGTTACCGAATCCCTGGGCGAGCTCACCCTGCAGCTGCCCCAGTCTGCCTGGGCAGACACCTGCCGCATCCTGCGCGATCACGCCAGCCTGCGCTTTGAATCCTGTATGGATCTCTGCGGGGTGGATTACTCTGCCTGGAAAGCGCCCACTTACCACCCGGGCTACTCTGCGCAGCATCCGCACCGCTTTGCAGTGGTCGTCCATTTGCTGTCGGTTACCCATAACTGGCGGCTGCGTGTGCGGGTGTACGCCGAGCACGATGAATTCCCCGTGGTGGCCTCTCTGGTGGATGTCTGGCCGTCGGTCAACTGGTACGAGCGCGAAGCCTTTGACCTATACGGCATTGTGTTCGAAGGCCATCCCGACTTGCGCCGCATCCTTACCGACTACGGTTTTATTGGCCATCCTTTCCGCAAGGATTTCCCCATCTCCGGCCACGTCGAGATGCGCTACGACGCCGAGCAAAAGCGCGTGATTTACCAACCGGTCACCATCGAGCCCCGCGAGGTGACCCCTCGCGTGGTGCGCGACGATCACTACGGAATCGAACGGTACTGATATGGCAGAGATTCAGAACTACAACCTCAACTTTGGCCCGCAGCACCCGGCCGCCCACGGGGTGTTGCGCCTGGTGCTCGAGCTCGACGGCGAAGTCGTCCAGCGCGCCGACCCTCACATTGGTCTGCTGCACCGCGCCACCGAGAAGCTCGCCGAGACCCGCACGTTTTTGCAAACCTTGCCCTACATGGATCGGCTCGATTACGTCTCCATGATGTGCAACGAGCATGCCTACTGCATGGCCGTCGAGCGTCTGCTGGGCATCCAGATTCCGGTGCGTGCGCAATACATCCGCGTGATGTTCGACGAAATCACCCGCATCCTTAACCACCTGATGTCCTTGGGCTCGCACGCCCTCGACGTCGGTGCCATGGCAGTGTTTTTGTATGCCTTCCGCGAGCGCGAAGACCTGATGGACTGCTACGAGGCCGTCTCCGGTGCGCGCATGCACGCCGCTTACTACCGGCCCGGTGGTGTGTACCGCGATCTGCCCGACACCATGCCGCAGTACGCGGGCTCCAAGTATCGCTCCGACAAAGAAACCAAGGCCATCAACGAAGCCCGCTCGGGTTCCCTGCTTGATTTCATCGAAGACTTCACCAACCGGTTTCCCACCTGCATCGACGAATACGAAGTCCTGCTGACCGAAAACCGCATCTGGAAGCAACGCCTGGTGGACATCGGCGTGGTTTCTCCAGAGCGCGCCCTGGCGCTGGGCTTTACCGGCCCCATGCTGCGTGGCTCGGGCATCGAGTGGGATCTGCGCAAGAAGCAGCCCTACGAGGTTTACGACAAGCTTGATTTTGATATTCCGGTGGGCAAAAACGGCGATTGCTACGACCGCTATCTGTGCCGCATTGCCGAGATGCGCGAATCCAATCGCATCATCCGCCAGTGCATCGAGTGGCTGCGCAACAATCCCGGCCCCGTCATTGTGGGCAACCACAAGGTGGCACCGCCCAAGCGCGAGCGCATGAAAACCGGGATGGAGGACATGATCCACCATTTCAAGCTGTTTACCGAGGGCATGCACGTGCCCGAGGGCGAGGCCTATGCCGCGGTAGAACACCCCAAGGGCGAATTCGGCATTTATCTGATCTCTGATGGTGCCAACAAGCCTTACCGCCTTAAAATCCGGGCGCCGGGGTTCGCCCATCTGCACTCGCTCGAAGAAATGTCCAAGGGGCACATGATTTCCGACGTGGTCACCATCATTGGTACCCAGGATATTGTGTTTGGCGAAATCGACCGCTAAGGCCCGGACATCACAGGAACCATGACGATGCTGCTTTCCGAACAAGCTTACCGGGACATCGACCGGGAAATCACCAAATACCCGGCGGATCAAAAGAAATCCGCCGTGATGGCGGCGCTGACCATTGCACAAACCGAAAAAGGTTGGGTCTCCCAAGAAGTCATCCGCGATGTGGCGGCTTACCTTCAGATGCCCACCATCGCAGTGCAAGAGATTGCCACCTTTTACTCCATGTACAACACCCAGCCGGTGGGACGCTTTACGCTTACCATCTGCACCAACCTGCCCTGTGCGCTGCAAGGCAGCGGCCAGGCAGCCCAGTACCTCAAAGAGAAACTGGGGATCGATTTTCACGAGACCACGCCCGATGGCCTGTTTACCCTCAACGAGGGCGAGTGCATGGGTGCCTGTGGTGATGCGCCGGTTATCCTGGCCAACGACAAGCACATGTGCTGCCGCATGCAGCCCGAGAAAATCGATGCCCTGATTCGCGAACTCAAGGAGTCGGCATGAGCGCACAGGACGTCTTGCAGAAATTTGGCACGGATGCGCTTAACCCCGAGTTAGGACAAGATCCTTCACGCAGCATGATTTTCCACGACCGGCACATCAAGCCGCTGCTGCTGGCGGGGCTGGACGGCAACAACTGGGGGATCAACGACTACATCGCCCGCGGTGGCTACGAATCCCTTAAAAAGATTCTCACCACCGGGATGACGCCCGACGATGTGATCGCCGAGCTCAAGGCTTCCAGCCTGCGGGGCCGGGGCGGTGCAGGGTTTCCCACGGGGCTCAAGTGGTCGTTCATGCCGCGCAACCTGCCGGGGCAAAAGTACGTCGTCTGCAACTCCGACGAAGGCGAGCCAGGCACGTTCAAAGACCGCGACCTCCTGCGCTACAACCCGCACTCAGTGATCGAAGGCATGATCATCGGCGGCTTTGCCATGGGCGCGTCGGTGGGCTACAACTACATCCACGGCGAAATCTTCCAGATCCACGAGCGCTTCGAAGAAGCCTTGCGCCAGGCGCGCGAGGCCGGGTTCCTGGGCGAGAACATTCTGGGTTCGGGCTTTTCGTACCAGTTGCATGCGCACCACGGTTTTGGCGCCTACATCTGCGGCGAAGAAACCGCCTTGCTCGAGTCTCTCGAAGGCAAAAAAGGCCAGCCGCGATTCAAGCCGCCGTTCCCGGCCAGCTTCGGTCTGTATGGCCGGCCCACCACCATCAACAACACCGAAACCTTTGCCGCGGTGCCCTTTGTGTTCCAGATGGGTGCGCAAGCCTATCTAGAGCTTGGTATCGAGAAAGCCGGCGGCACCAAGATCTTCTCGGTGTCCGGCGACGTCGAACGCCCCGGCAACTACGAAATCCCGCTGGGCACGCCGTTTTCCAAGCTGCTCGAGCTTGCCGGCGGGGTCAAGGGCGGGCGGGCGCTCAAGGCAGTGATTCCGGGGGGCTCGTCCTCTCCGGTGCTGCCTGCCGACATCATGATGAACACCAACATGGATTACGACTCCATTGCCAAGGCCGGCTCGATGCTGGGCTCGGGGGCCGTGATTGTGCTGGATGACACCCGCTGCATGGTCAAATCGCTGATGCGCCTGTCGTACTTCTACATGGAAGAATCCTGCGGCCAGTGCACGCCATGTCGCGAGGGCACGGGCTGGCTGTATCGCATGATGCAGCGCATGGAGCACGGCCAGGGCACGATGGAAGACATCGAAACCCTGGATTCGGTGGCGCACAACATGATGGGTCGTACCATCTGTGCGCTGGCCGACGCCGCCGCCATGCCGGTACGCAGCTTTATCAAGCATTTCCGCGACGAATTCGTCCACCACGTCGACCACAAAGATTGTGTGGTCGCCAAGTATCTGTAGGGTCAGGACACGCCATGGTAGAACTCACCATCGACGGGCTGAAGGTTCAAGCCGAAGAAGGCAGCATGGTTATCCAGGCTGCTCACGCGGCGGGGCTGTACATCCCGCATTTCTGCTATCACAAGAAGCTCAGCATTGCCGCCAACTGCCGCATGTGCCTGGTCGAGGTCGAAAAGGCCCCCAAGCAACTGCCGGCCTGTGCGACACCGGTTACCAACGGCATGGTGGTGTATACGCACTCCGAAAAAGCCGTGGCCGCCCAGCGCGCTGTAATGGAGTTTCTTCTGATTAATCACCCCCTGGATTGCCCGGTATGCGATCAGGGTGGCGAATGCCAGCTGCAAGATCTTGCCATGGGCTATGGCGAATCCGCCTCGCGCTACAAAGAACCCAAGCGCGTGGTGTTTCACAAGCCCATGGGGCCGCTGATTTCGGCCGAGCAAATGCAGCGCTGTATCCACTGCACCCGCTGCGTGCGGGTGGGGCAGGAGATCGGTGGCATCATGGAAATCGGCATGCTCAATCGGGGCGAGTTCTCCGAGATCACCACATTTGTGGGCGAGGCGGTCGAGTCCGAACTCTCGGGCAATATGATCGACGTCTGCCCGGTGGGTGCCTTGCTGTCCAAGCCCTTCATGATGAGCGCTCGCACCTGGGAGCTCGCGCGTCGCCGCTCCGTCAGCCCGCACGACAGCGTGGGCGCCAATCTGGTGGTGCAAACCAAGATGGACCGCGTCTTGCGCGTGGTGCCCTTCGAGAACGAGCCCGTCAACGAATGCTGGATCAGCGACCGCGACCGCTTCTCGTATGCCGGGCTGTATGTCGAGGATCGCCTGCAGCACCCGATGGTGCGCGGCTGTGACGGCCAGTGGCACGAAGCTTCGTGGTCGGATGCCTTGCAGTCGGTGGTGACCGGCCTTAATCAAGTGCGCGAAGACGGTGGCGGGGCACAGATCGGTGCCTTGGGTACCGAAACCGCCACCCTCGAAGAACTCGCCCTGCTGGCGCGCCTGACGCATGCCCTGGGGTCTGACAACATCGATTTCCGTCTGCGTGGCGAGGGTGCTGCCCTGGATGCCGTACGCAGCGGCGCCCCCTGGCTGGGCATGCCCATCGCCGATCTCAACACGCTAGACCGCACCCTGGTGGTGGGTTCGTTCCTGCGCAAGGATCATCCGCTGATGGCTCAGCGCCTGCGCCAGGCTGCCAAGCGTGGCATGCAGCTTTCGCTGGTCGATAGCGTGGCAGTCGATCCTTTGGTGCCGGTCACGGGCCGCATCACGGTCAAGCCTTCGGGTCTGGTCAATGCCCTGGGCGAGATCGCCGTGGCGCTGGCCGGGCTCAAGTCTCAGCCGGTGCCTGATGCCCTGGCCGGCCTGCAAGCGGGTCAAGGCGCTCAGGATATCGCGCAAAGCCTCGCCTCCGGCGAGCGCGTGGCTGTGCTGATGGGTAATCTCACCCTTACCAGCCAAGACGTCGCCTTGCTGGCTGCCAATGCGCAGCTGATTGCGCAACTGGCCGGTGGCCGTTTTGGCTTCCTTACTGCTGGTGGCAACACCGTGGGTGGCTATCTGGCGGGTGCGGTGCCTGCCAATGGGGGCCTGGATGCCCGGGCGATGCTCTCGGGCGATCCCCTGAAAGCCTATCTGGTGTTGCATGCCGAACCCCGTCTGGACAGCGATCTGGGCGATCAGGCGGTGCGAGCCCTGCAAGGCTCGGCCATGGCCGTGGCATTTACCGCCTTCCGTTCTGCGGCAGAAGACTGGGCCGATGTCATGCTGCCCATTGCGCCGTTTACCGAAACCTCCGGCTCGTTTGTCAACGCCGAAGGCCGGGTGCAAAGTTTCAAGGGTGTGGCCGCGCCAGTGGGCGATACCCGTCCTGCCTGGAAAGTCCTGCGCGTGCTGGGCAATCTGCTGGGCCTGGCCGGCTTTGACGACGACACCTCCGAGTCCGTGCGCGACACCGTGATGGTGGGTGGTCTTGAAGGCCGCCTGTCCAACGAGATCCGTCACCAGCCGGGTGTGCGTCAGGCATCCACGTCGGTCGAGCGTGTGGCCGAGTTGCCTATCTACCGTACCGATGCGCTGGTACGCCGTTCGCAACCGCTGCAAGAGCACGTCAATTCTGCACCGCCGCAGGCGGCTGCCAATGCCGCCACCCTGCAGTCTCTGGGTGTGGCGGATGGCCAGCCGGTTACCGTGCGCTCTGCACACGGCGAGATCCAGCTGACTGCGGCCCTGGATGACACCGTGGCCGATGGCGCAGTACGGATTGCCGGTGCCTTCGAACAGACCGCTGCCCTGGGCATGGGCTCGGGCGCCATCCAGCTGGAGCAACGCTAATGGACTGGTTGAATACTCTCAACGCCTACGGCACCGGCCTGATCGGCGAGACCCCCTGGCTGGTGGTCTGGACGTTGGTCAAGATCGTCGTCATTGCCGTGCCCATCATCTTGTGTGTGGCCTATCTTACGTACTGGGAACGCAAGATGATTGGCTTCATGCACATCCGTCTGGGGCCTAACCGCGTCGGCTATCGCGGGCTGTTGCAGCCTTTTGCCGATGTGTTCAAGCTGCTCACCAAAGAGCTGATTGTGCCCACCAAGGCCAACCCGGTGCTTTATGTGGTGGCCCCAGTGGTTACCCTGATGCCGGCCCTGGCCGCCTGGGCGGTAATCCCCTTCCAGCCCGAAGTCGTGCTAGCCGATATCAATGCGGGCCTGCTGTTCATCATGGCCATTACCTCGTTGGGGGTGTATGGGGTCATTGTTGCCGGCTGGGCGTCCAACTCAAAGTATGCGCTGCTGTCGGCTTTGCGGGCTTCGGCGCAGATGGTGTCCTACGAGCTGGCCGTGGGCTTTGTGCTGGTTACTGTGCTGCTGGTCTCGGGCACGCTTAATCTGTCGGGCATTGTTCAGGGGCAGGGTACGGGCTGGTTTGCCAGCCATGGCATCAGCATTTTGTCCTGGAACTGGCTGCCGCTGCTGCCGCTGTTTGTTATCTACGTGATTGCCTCGGTGGCTGAAACGAACCGCCACCCCTTTGACATGGCCGAGTGCGAGTCCGAGATCGTGGCCGGCCACATGGTCGAATACTCCGGCATGGGTTTTGCCCTGTTTTTTCTGGGCGAATACGCCAACATGATTTTGCTGTCGGCCATGGCGGCAGTGATGTTCCTGGGGGGCTGGCTGCCACCGCTGGATGTCGCGCCATTTACCTGGGTGCCGGGCTGGCTCTGGCTGGGCATCAAAACCTTTTTCGTGGTTTCCCTGTTTATCTGGTTCCGCGCTACCTTCCCGCGCTACCGCTACGACCAGATCATGCGTCTGGGCTGGAAGGTGTTCATTCCCCTCACCGGGATATGGCTGGTAGTTGTGGCTGTCTGGATGCAGACACCCTGGAACATCTGGCAGTAAGGAGTACGACATGGAAGCAATCAAAGACTTCTTTGGCAGTCTGATGCTGAAGGAAATGCTCGAGGGCATGCGCCTGACGGGCCGGTATTTCTTCAAGCGCAAAATTACCCTGCGCTATCCGGCAGAAAAAACGCCCACGTCGCCACGTTTTCGCGGCCTGCACGCGCAGCGCCGCTACGAAAACGGCGAAGAGCGCTGCATTGCCTGCAAGCTGTGCGAAGCCGTGTGCCCGGCGCTGGCCATCACCATCGAGTCCGAACAACGTGAAGACGGCTCACGCCGTACCACACGTTACGACATCGACCTCGCCAAGTGCATCTTCTGTGGTTTCTGCGAAGAAGCCTGTCCAACCGATGCCATCGTCGAGACCCATTTGCACGAGTACCACGGCGAAAAACGCGGTGATCTTTATTACACCAAAGACATGCTGTTGGCCGTAGGCGATCGCTACGAGCCTGAGATCGCCGCCCGTCGCGCTGCCGACGCACCTTATCGCTGATGCCGGAAGACCGATCATGAGTTTTCAATCCATACTGTTTTATCTGCTGGCCATCGTGCTGGTGGTGGCGGCCTTTCGGGTCATCACTGCCACTAGCCCGGTTACCGGCGTGCTGCACCTGATTCTCACCTTCTTTACTGCTTCCATGATGTGGATGCTGATCCAGGCTGAATTCCTGGCGCTGGCATTGTTGATTGTGTATGTGGGCGCCGTAATGGTGCTGTTTTTGTTCGTGGTGATGATGCTGGACATGAAGCTTGAAGGCCTCACCTCCGGTCTCAAGGTGTATTTGCCGCTGGGGCTCACCATTGGTGGCGTGATGGTGCTGGAGATGGCGTTTGTGCTGGTGCGCTCCTGGGGTGATGCCTCGGCGCTGCCGGTACCGGCCGACGACTTCGACAACACGCTGGCGCTGGGCACCGCGATGTACACGCATTTTGCCTACGCCGTACAAATTGGCGGTCTCATCCTGCTGGTGGGCATGATTGCGGCCATCGCCCTGACCATGCGCAAACGTACCGATTTCAAACGCACGCGCCCAAGCAGCCAGGTACGCGTCAAGGCGTCTGATCGCCTGCGTATCGTCAAGATGTCTGCCGTGGTAGAAACACCCGACGCCCCGGAAACCGAAGGAGCCGAAAAATGATGGAAATCGGTCTAAGCCACTACCTGATTGTCGGGGCCATCCTGTTTGCCTTTGGCGTCTTTGGTTTTTTTCTTAATCGGCGCAATCTCATTGTGCTGCTGATGTCGATCGAGCTTATCTTGCTGTCGGCCAACATGAACTTCGTCGCCTTTTCGGTCTGGTCGGGCAATCCCGATGGCCAGGTGTTTGTGTTCTTTGTGTTAACCGTGGCGGCCGCCGAGGCGGCAATCGGTCTGGCCATCCTGGTACTGCTGTTCCGTAATCTCAGCAATATCAGCGTAGACAAACTCGACCAGTTGAAGGGGTAAGGGCGTCATGACAGCGCAAAGTCTTTATTTGTTGATCGCCCTGGCACCACTGGTGTCCGCAGTGCTGGTCGGCTTTTTTGGCACGGGCTTCATGGGCTCGTGGATTGGCCGCCGCGGCTCGCATGCCCTCACCATCCTCGGGGTGGCCATTTCCTTTATCGGCTCGCTCATTGTGCTGCAGCAGGTGCTGGATGGCCAAACCTTCGATGGCACCATCTATACCTGGTCCATGATCGGGCCGTTCAAGTTCGAGATCGGGTTCCTCATTGATTCGCTTACCGCATTGATGATGGTGGTGGTAACCGGTGTGTCCCTGATGGTGCACATCTACACCATTGGCTATATGGCCGAAGACCCCGGTTATAACCGGTTCTTCTCGTATATCTCCCTGTTTACCTTCTCCATGCTGATGCTGGTGATGGCCAACAACATGCTCCAGCTGTTCTTTGGCTGGGAGGCTGTCGGCCTGGTGTCGTATCTGCTGATCGGCTTTTATTATTCCAAGCCCTCGGCCGTGTTTGCCAACTTAAAGGCCTTCATGGTCAACCGCGTGGGTGATTTCGGCTTCGTGCTGGGCATCGGCCTGTTGTATGCCTATGGTGGCAGCCTCAATTACGCCGAGGTCTTCGCGCAAGCCGACAAACTCGGCGCCATTGTTTTCCCGGGCACCGATTGGCAAATGCTTACCGTGGCGTGTCTGTGCCTGTTTGTGGGTGCGATGGGTAAATCGGCACAAGCCCCGCTGCATGTGTGGCTGCCCGATTCCATGGAAGGCCCCACACCAATTTCTGCCCTGATCCACGCGGCCACCATGGTGACGGCCGGCATTTTCATGGTGGCACGTTTCTCGCCCGTGTTCGAGCTCAGCGAAACCGCCTTGTCCGTGATCATGGTGATCGGTGCGTTTGGCGCGCTGTTCCTGGGCATTCTCGGGGTGGTGCAAAACGATATCAAGCGCGTGGTGGCGTATTCCACCTTGTCGCAGCTGGGCTATATGGTGGTGGCGCTGGGCGCCTCCGCATACTCCGTGGCCATCTTCCACCTGATGACGCACGCCTTCTTCAAGGCCCTGCTGTTCCTGGGTGCGGGTTCGGTCATCATGGGGATGCTGCACGACCAGGACATGCGCCATATGGGCGGGCTCTGGAAACGCATGCCCATCACCTGGATTACGATGCTGATTGGCACCCTGGCCCTGGTAGGGACGCCATTTTTCTCGGGCTTCTACTCCAAAGAAAGCATCATTGCGGTGGCCCACGCGGCCAATATCCCGGGTGCCGGCTTTGCCTATGTGCTGACGCTCAGCGGCGTGTTCGTTACCTCGCTGTACTCCTTCCGTCTGTACTTCCTGGTGTTCCACGGCAAAGAGCGCTATCCGCAGGATGTCGAGCACGATCACGATCACGCCCATTGGGTCAGCCACGGTGACGGCCCGGCCATCCATGCCTTGCATGGTGCCAAGCCTAAAGAGTCACCCTGGGTAGTCACTTTGCCTTTGTCTGTCCTGGCTGTCATGTCAGTGGTGGCCGGGGTGTGGTTTGTCGATCCGCTCTTGTTCAACGGCTATTTTGGCAAGTCCATCACGGTGCTGGCCCAGCACCCGGCCATGGCCGCCCTGGCGGAAGAATGGCACGGCTGGGTAGGCTTTGGCTTGCACGGGCTTACCTCTGTACCATTCCTGCTGCTGCTGGCTGGTTTTGTGGTGGCCTGGTATTGCTGGCTGGTCAATCCGTCGGTACCGGCGGCGATGGCGCGTCGTTTGGCGCCGATCTATCGCTTGCTCGACAACAAGTACTACTTCGACTGGTTTAACGAACAGGTGTTGGCACGCCTGGTACGCGGCCTGGGCCACGGTTTGTGGCAGGGCGGCGATCGCGGCATTATCGATGGCCTGATCGTCAACGGCAGTGCGCGTCTGGTGGGGGCCACGGCCGCTACTGCGCGGTTGCTGCAGTCGGGCTACATCTATCACTACGCCTTCGCCATGATCATCGGCATCATGGTGTTTCTCACATTCTTCGTCCTGATGGTTCATTGATGGCTAGCGAAATGGCGTCTTCTACACTCCCCTGGCTGACTCTCTCGATTTTTGTCCCGATCTTTTTCGGGCTGCTGGTGTTGCTGGTTGGCCGCGACGACAACCCCGGGCCTGCCCGCGTGCTGTCGCTGGTGGGCTCGATTATCAGCTTTCTGGTCACACTGCCGCTGTACACCGGGTTCAATCCGCGTACGGCCGACATGCAGTTTGTCGAGAACACTCCCTGGATCGAGGCTTTCAACCTCAATTACCACCTGGGGATCGACGGCATCTCCGTGTGGTTTGTGCTGCTCACAGCCTTCATCACCATCATTGTGGTGCTGGCGGGCTGGGAGGTTATCAAGTCTCGCGTGGCGCAGTACATGGCGGCCTTCCTGATTTTGTCAGGCCTCATGGTTGGCGTGTTCTGTGCGCTCGACGGCATGCTGTTTTACGTGTTCTTCGAGGCCACGCTCATCCCGATGTACATCATCATCGGTGCCTGGGGCGGCCCCAACCGCGTGTATGCGGCCTTCAAGTTCTTCCTGTACACCTTGCTGGGTTCTCTGCTCACCCTGATCGCCTTCATCTACCTGTGGCATGTGTCGGGTCAGTCGTTTGATATTGCCACCTGGCATCAGGTGCGCCTGAGCTACACCGAGCAGATGTTCATCTTCGTGGCGCTGTTTGCCGCGTTTGCGGTCAAGATCCCGATGTGGCCCATCCACACGTGGTTGCCCGACGCGCACGTCGAGGCCCCCACGGGCGGCTCCATCGTGCTGGCGGCCATCATGCTCAAGCTCGGTGCCTACGCTTTCCTGCGCTTCTCGCTGCCGATCGCACCCGATGCGTCTCATAGCCTGGCAGGCATCATGATTGCGCTGTCGCTGGTGGCTGTCATCTACATTGGCCTGGTGGCGATTGTGCAAGACGACATGAAAAAGCTGGTGGCGTATTCTTCTGTGGCGCACATGGGGTTTGTCACCCTGGGCTTCTTCGTCTTTAACATCACCGGCCTCGAAGGCGCCATCATCCAGATGATCTCCCACGGCTTTGTGTCCGGGGCGATGTTCATGTGTATTGGCGTGATGTACGATCGCCTGCACACACGGCGCATTGATGCATATGGCGGTATCGTCAATCGCATGCCGCGCTTTGTCACGTATTTTGTGCTGTTCTCCATGGCCAATGCGGGCCTGCCGGGCACCAGCGGCTTTGTGGGCGAGTTCACCGTCATTCTAGGGGCTGTTCAGTACAACTTCTGGATCGGCTTGCTGGCAGCCTCGGCGCTGATCTGGGGCGCGGGTTACTCGCTGTGGATGGTCAAGCGCGTGGCCTTTGGCCCGGTGGTCAACGAACAAGTAAACGGCATGCAGGATCTGTGCCGCCGCGAGTTCCTGATCCTCGGGCTGCTGGCCATTCTTACCCTCTTCATGGGGATCTACCCCAGCTTCTTCACCGATCTGATGCACCCGTCCGTGCAGGCGCTGCTGGATCACGTCGCTCAATCGAAACTGTAGACCGGAATCACGATGCAAAATCTTTTCGACTTCGCGCTGGCGACTCCCGAGATCGTCCTGCTGGTGTTGACCGGAGCCGTGCTGCTGATCGACGCCTTTGGCAACGAGCCCCAGCGGCGCATGACCTTCATGCTCACCATGGCCACGCTGGTCATTGCGGTGCTGGTGTCCTGGGGCCAGTGGAGCGAGGGCGTGCAGGGACGCACCTTCAGCAGCCTGTACGTGGCCGATTCGCTGGGCCACTTCCTGAAAATCCTGTCGGCCATCGCTGTGGCGGTCACGCTGATCTATGGCCGTGCCTATGCCGAGAAGCGTGACATGATGGCCCGGGGCGGCGAGATGTATTCGCTCACGCTGCTGATGTTGCTGGGCGAGTTCGTCATGATCTCCGCAGGCAGCATGCTCACCGTGTACCTGGGCGTCGAGCTCATGTCTTTTGCGCTGTATGCGCTGGTGGCCTTGCGCCGAGATCATGTCGCCTCCACCGAGGCCGCCATGAAATACTATGTGCTCGGGTGCTTGGCCTCCGGTATTTTGCTCTATGGCATGTCCATGATTTACGGTGCCACAGGCCAGTTGGGCCTGGCCGAGATCGCCCAGGTGATCCGCGACGGCGGCGCTCAGCGCCTGCCGCTGGTGTTTGGTGTGGTGTTCATTGTCTCGGGCCTGGCGTTCAAGCTTACCGCCGCACCGTTTCATATGTGGACACCCGACGTCTATCAGGGCGCGCCCACCACGGTTACCCTGCTGGTTGGCTCGGCACCCAAGTTTGCGGCGTTTGCCATCACCCTGCGCCTGCTGATCGAAGCCCTGCACGGTATTGCAGTGGATTGGCAGCCGATGCTGCTGATCATGGCGGCACTTTCGCTGGCTATCGGCAATATCGTGGCCATCGCGCAAACCAACTTCAAGCGCATGCTGGCGTATTCCACCATCTCCCATATGGGCTTTGTGTTTTTGGGCCTGCTCTCGGGCGTGTTCGAGGGTCAGGCCGGTGCCAGTGCGGCGGCGTACGGTGCGTCACTGTTCTATATCGTCATCTATGTGCTCACCACGCTGTCCACCTTTGGCCTGATCATGCTGATGTCGCGCCAAGGGTTTGAGTGCGAAGAAATCGCCGACCTCAAAGGCCTGAACCGGCGCAATCCTCTGCTGGCCGGTGTGCTGCTGCTGGCGATGTTCTCTTTGGCCGGGATTCCCCCGCTGTCTGGCTTTTACGCCAAGCTGGTGGTGCTGCAGGCCCTGATCAGCGCCGGCCATGTGCCTCTGGCTGTGTTTGCGGTGATGATGTCCGTCATTGGTGCCTTCTATTACCTGCGCGTGGTCAAAACCGCCTATTTCGACGAGCCCGACGACAACGTCACTCTGGGCGCCGGCACGCTGGCTACCCGTGGTGTGATGTCCCTGAATGGCCTGTTGGTAATTGGTTTGGGTATCTTGCCTGGTGGTCTAATGGCATTGTGTATCAATGTCATCCAGCAGTCGCTGCGATTCTGACCCCCCGTAAAGGTATTCATGACCCTCACCATCTCTGTCTGGCTGGTTATCCTCGGCGCCTTGCTGCTGGCCAACCTGCCTTTCGTGCTGGATCGTCCGCTGGCGCCCTGGCCTTGGGCGCAGGCGCTGCAGGCCTGGGGTGACGGCATCCGATGGTTGTTTGGCCTGGGGTTTCTGGTGCTTCTGGCAGCGTGGTCATGGGGCACCCTGAAACTGGTGGGCAGCTCATTCGGCGGCGTCGGAGATACCCTGTTTATCTTTAAATTACTGATCAGTATCGGGTTGGCGGCAGCCTTGCTGTCCGCTGCGGGCTGGCTGGCCGCATTGCGTCAGCCGACGGCATCGGATACAGCCGCTCGTCAGGCAAAACCCGCGGGCTCCGGCAAGCTGTTCATCGACCGCTTCCTCGAGCTGCTGGTAGGCTATGTGCTGGTTGGCATGCTGGGCTTTGCCATGGAGCTAGATCTGGGCAATGCGTTTCCCCAGGGTTGGGAGTTCTATGCTGTAACGCTGGCCCTGTTTATGGTGCTGGGTTACCCGGGCTTTGTGTGGTGCTACATGCTGCAAAGACGCCGTCTTCGTTAATATCGGCCAGTGTGCGACAGCCCGTCAGGGCCATCGCCACCTCCAGTTCTCCTCTCAGTAGCTGTATCAAATGCGCCACTGCAGGTGCGCCGCCCACGGCCAGTGCGTGCAGCACAGGCCTTCCAATCAACACCCCCCGAGCCCCCAGTGCCAGTGCCTTGAGCACATCGGTGCCTCTGCGGATGCCTCCATCCAGCAACAGGGGCACGCGGCCTTTGACTGCGGACGCAATCGCGGGCAGCGCCTCCAGCGTGGCGGGCAGGGTGTCCAGGCAGCGCCCGCCGTGGTTGGAGACGATCAGGCCATCGGCCCCGCTGGCAATGGCGATGCAGGCGTCTTCGGCGTCAAGAATCCCCTTTAACCAAAGCGGTGTATCGGGCAGTTGCGCCTTGAGCCATGTGACGTCTTCCCAGGTGGGGGCGGCATCCAGCAAGCCGCTGTCAAACAAGGGGCTGCCACCGGGCGGTACCGGGCGCATAGTGGGTGGTGGCAAACCATCCAGATGCACGGAACGTATGCCGGCAGGCAGTGCAAATCCGGCCCGTTGCTGGGCATTGCGCACACCGTTTACCGGCGCATCCACCGTCAGCACCAGGGCCCGGGCGCCTGCCTGTAACGCTCTTTGCGCCAGCGCCAGGGTATCGGCCCGGCGTCGCTGGGCATACAGCTGAAACCACAAGTGCGGTGGCCCGGGCAGGGTGGCCAGTGTCTCGATGGGCGTGCCGGATTGTGTACTGACCACCAACGGTGTGCCGGTTGCGGCGGCAGCCAGTGCGGTGGCCTGTTCGGCCTCGGCGTGTACCAGCCCGTGCCAGGCCATGGGCGCAATCAGAATTGGGTGTGCAAGATTCTGGCCAAGCAGTTGGAGACGGGTGTGGGCGCCGGCTAAAGGCCTGAGCACGCGGCTGCGCAGGCGCAGAGCCGCGTAGGCCCGGTGGTTTTCCCGGGCGGTGATCTCATCGGCACCGCCGGATTGCAGCCAGACCCAGATGGCCGGGTCCAGCCGCGCCTGGGCCTGATCAGCGTAATCCTGAGCGCACAGGGGCGCCGGGGCGCGAGGGGGCTGTGTGGCAGGTAAAATAGCCGCGCACGACTGGGAGACAGGATTCATGGCACACCTTATTTTGCAGGCACCGCGCCTGGTGGCAGCGGACGTTGAACGGCTGGCAGCGGTTGCCTGCGCCGATGGAGTACAAGAGCTCAAGCCCACCGCGATTCGTCTGCTGAATGTGGATGAGTCTACCCGCGACGAGGTGCTGGCCATGGCGCAGGCTGCGCATCTGGATGCGGCGTGGCTGGCGTCCGTCCATCGCCTGGCCGAGTGCAAGGTGCTGGCCATGGATATGGATTCCACACTGGTCAATATCGAGTGCATCGACGAAATTGCAGATGCCGTGGGCCGCAAGGCCGAAGTGGCGGCCATTACCGAAGCCAGCATGCGCGGCGAAATCAAGGATTTCTCCGAAAGCTTGCGCCGCCGTGTCGCCCTGTTGCGAGGCGTGCCCGAAACCGCCCTCGAGCAGGTATTCTCGCAGCGGCTTCGGCTTAATCCAGGGGCTGAAAACCTGATTGAAACCATGCGTTCGCATGGGGTCAAAACCATTTTGGTCTCGGGCGGCTTCACCTTCTTTACCCAGCGCCTGCAGCGCGGGCTGTTGCTGGACGAATCCCATGCCAACGTGCTTGAAGTGGTGGATGGCAAGCTGACGGGCCAGGTGCTGGGCGATATCGTGGACGGGGCCGCCAAGGCGCGCCATGTGCAGGCCCTGGCACAGTCGCTGGGTGCGTCGCCCGAGCAGCTCGTTGTCATGGGCGACGGCTCCAACGATTTGCCCATGATGGCGCTGGCACATTATTCCGTGGCCTACCGTGCCAAGCCTGTGGTGCGTGCCCAGGCGCGTTTTGCGCTGGACGTCAGCCCCTTGGATGCTGTCCTGAACTGGTTTCGGCTGCAGCATTAAGCAATTGCTGCTCAAGGGTTTGCCCATTGACGCAGGAGGTTGTGATACACCCCGGTGAGTTGGCTGATGATCTCCGGGTTGGCGCCGTCCCGGATCAATCGCTGGATGGCGACATCCTGCTGCAGCAGGAGGCTGCGTTGGGTGTCGTCGCGTACCAGGCTTTGCGTCCAGAAAAACGCGGCATAGCGCACCCCACGGGTAACTGGGGTTACCTGATGCAGGCTGGTGCCGGGATACACCACCGCCTGGCCTGCCGGCAGCTTCACGCGCTGCTCGCCATAGGTGTCCTGGATGATCAGCTCTCCGCCGTCGTAATCGTCTGGATCGCTGAAAAATACGGTGGTGGAAATATCCGAGCGCAGCAGCCTGGGCGTCAAGGCAGAGGGGGCCAAAGCCTGGCTCGCATTTTCAGCAGGTAATCTGAAAATCGAATTGTCGATATGAAATCCGTAGTGTTCACCGCCTTCGTAGCGGTTAAATCGCGGAGGCAGAATCCGGGCTGGCAGCGCTGCCGACTGAAACACTGGGTGCTGGCGCAGTGCCTGGGTGATCAGCGCACCAATCTGCAGGGCAACAGGGTCATCCTGCGCCAGCTGGCGGTTGGCTTTTACATGGGCGGCCACGTGCCCGGCGCTGGCTCGTCCGTCTATCCAGGTGGCGGAGGTCAGCATTTCACGGCATTGAAGTACCTGTTCGGCCGGCAGCAGGTCGGGGAGGGTGATCAGCATGATGAGGGTGCGGCCAGGGTTGCAGTCGCGGCCGCCGCCAGGCTTTGCGGCAGGGGCAGGTCAGGAAAATGATCCTGTAACCAGGTGATGGCCTGGCGGATAAAGGCCGGGGTTGCGGTTTCGGGCACGCGCGCCAGCCACTGCAGCGCAGCGGGTGTCTGGCCCTTGGCCATCAGCAGCCGGGCCAGATTGAACTGTCCGCGAAAATCACCCGCCTGCGCTGCCTGGCGGTACCAGACCAGCGCATCCTGGCTGCTTTGTGCTACGACCCAGCCGTCCTCGTAAAAGCTGCCAATCATATTCATGGATTTGGCGTGGCCCAGTGCTGCCGCCTGCCGAAACCATGTAAGCGCCGCATCGCGGTCGATATCGGTGCCCAGGCCCAGGGACAGCGCCGTGGCGTAGTTGTACATGCCCCAGTCCAGCCCGCCCAAGGCGGCCAGGCGAAACCAGTAGGCAGCCATCACCAGGTTTACCGGTACACCCCAGCCGTGTGCATGGCACTGGCCCAGCATGTTCAGTGCCATGGGTTCGCCCTCGCGGCTGGCATGGCGAAACCATTCGTATGCCTGGGGTGCGTCTGGCACGACGCCGTGGCCATCCAGCAGCCATTGCCCATATACCAGCTGTGCCTGCACCACCCCGCCTTGTGCAGCTGCCTTGAGTGTGGCGGCTGCCGCCTCAGGCGGGCCGGCCAGCAGTTGTTCCATCTGCCTGGCCAGCGCCTGAGGCGCGCTTTGGTTGATGGTGTGACTGTCCAGCGCGCCCGCTTGCGGGCTGCGGTGTGCAGCCGTGGCAAACGATGTGTCGCTGTGCATCAGAAATGCAGGTTCAGCGTGGCCATGGCCGAGCGTCCCGGGGCAATCGAGGCGTAATGGGAGGCGTAGGCCTGGTCGTAGTAGGTTTCATCAAACAGGTTGTTGATGTTGATCTGCAGATCCACTGTTTTGTTGAATTTGTAGCCGGCCATGGCATCAAAGCGCCAGTAGGAGGGGATGCTGATAGTATTGGCTTCGTTGCCGTACTGCTGGCCTACGTAATAGGCACCCATCCCGGCGCTGAATTTGGGCGTAAAGGCGTAGGTGTTCCAGAGGCTGAAGCTGTGTTCCGGCGTATTGGGAAACACGTTGCCAGCGTAATCCTGGCTGCCCTTGGCGCTGCCATTATCCACGATCTTGCTTTTCAGGTAGGTGTAGCCGCCGTATACCTGCCATTGCGGTGTGACATTGCCCGAAAACCCCAGTTCAAACCCGTCCACATGCTTTTTGCCGGCCATGGTGTACAGGCCATTGGCGTCGGTAACCCGCGCATTGGTGGTTTCAACCCTGAACACTGCCGCTGTCAGGCCCAGACGTCCATCCAACACGTCCCATTTGGTGCCAAACTCCATCGTGCGGTTTTTCTCTGGGGCGGTGTCGGCCGCGTTGATCGGAACGCGCCTGCCTGGTACAAGGCTGTTGCCGCTGCCTTCGTTCAGTCCGGCGCCTGCCGGGGTGGACGACGTGCCGTATGAGGCATATATGCTGCCATTGGGCGCAGGCTTGTATACCAGGCCCAGTTGGTAGTTCAGCAGGGTGTCGTGGCGATCAATACGGTTTCCTCCGGTGGGGTCTACCCGGGTGGTGTAGTCGTCCAGGCGCAGGCCCAGCGTGGTTTGCCAGTGCTTGTTCCATTCGATGGTGTCAAAGCCGTACAACGATTTGGTCAGCGTGCGCGAGTAGGTGATCTCGCCCAGAGGCCCACCGCTGCCGGTGTTGACCCAGGGATCGCCTGGAGTAGGGGTATACAGGCTGGTGCAATGGTAAGCAGAGCCTGCTCCAATACCGCCCTTGCACTTGATCTTGTCGCTGTTGTCGCGATCTACATCCAGACTGTCCTTGCGCCCGTCTTCCACCGAGAACTCAATACCAGTGAGAAAACGGTGCTTCAGGCTGCCGGTGCGAAACTCGCCCAGCAGTTCGGTCTGGTTGGCCCAGGTGCTCACGCGGCTGTCGCGGGTGTTGGCACGGCGCCAGACCATGCCATTGTTGACGTAGCCCTTGCTGTCGTCTGGTTGCGTTACGACGTAGCGTTGGGTGCCGCGCGTGTAGCGGGTCTGGTTGCGTACGGCCAGGGTGTCAGCCAGGTCGTGCTCGATCAGCAGCGTTCCCATGTCATTGCGCGTGCGGCGATAGTCGCTGTCCAGCCCATAGAAATTGTCGCGATCCACATCCACCGGGCGGCGGTGGAAGCTGGGATCATTGGATCCTTTGCTGGATATCGTGTAGGGCATGCCACTGTCCGGAGTGTCGTCGCTTTCCAAGTGAAAATAGCTCAGTGTCAGGCGTGTCGGCGTGCCTAGGCCCAGCGACAGCGTGGGGGCCACCCCCCAGCGGCTGGCATCCACAGTATCGCGCCCGGCCACATCCTGGCTGTGGTTCATGGCGTTCAAGCGAAACGCAGAGGACTCTCCAAGCTGCCAGTTGCTGTCCACGGTCTGGCGAAAATAGCGATCCGTGCCAAACCCGGCCGATATATCGGTAAAGTCGCGCAGCTTGGCTGTTTTGCTGATCAGGTTGATGCTGCCGCCCGCACCGCCACGGCCGGCGTAGGCGCCATCGGCCCCTTTGATTACTTCAACCTGTTCCAGGTTGAACACTTCCCGCGAGGTGGCGCCGATGTCGCGCATGCCATCGATAAATGTGCTGGACTGCGCATCGTAGCCGCGAATAAATGGGCGATCCCCCAAGGGGTTTCCGCCTTCGCCTGCGCCAAAAGTGATGCCCGGCGAGTTGCGCAGCACGTCTGTCAGGGTGCTGGCGGCCTGGCTCTGAATCAACTCTTGCGGGATGATCTGTAGTGATTTGGCTGTGTCCAGAACCGGTGCGGTAAATTTGTCGGATGCCGAGTGCTTCACGTTGAAGGGAGCAGGACGGGTACCCTCCACCTGGATCGGCGTCAGCTGTGTGGGCTCGGTGGTTTGACCAGAAGCCGGTGTGGCCAGTAGCAACAGTGACGGCGTCGCCAGCGCGGTTGCCAGGCCGCCTGTCACTTTCATTTTGCTGCTTGAGTGTTCAGCGTGCAGATCCAAGATATCCTCTCCCAATTGATAAAGATCATGAAACTCATTCTCATTTGCTACGAATTCTAAACGAGAATAATTATCAATTCAAATGAGAAAGACCATTTTCTATTTTGAGGTGGAAAGCAGTCAAGTTGATGATGTGCACCAGACTGGCGGCTGGATCATGTCAACCGCAGTACAACTTCATCGGCAATGGCCAGCGCTGCGGTGAGGCCGGGTGACTCAATGCCGTACAGATTAACGAGCCCGTTTACCCCATGCACCCGCGCGTCCTGAATGATGAAATCGGTGTCCCCGGGGCCAGCGTGCGCCAGCTTGGGGCGTACGCCTGCATAATCAGCATGCAGGGTCCCGTCGGGCAGTTGTGGCCAGTACTGACGGATCGAGGTATAAAAGCTATCGGCGCGTGCCGGGTCTACATCGTAGGCGATATCGTCCACCCACTGCACATCTGGGCCAAAGCGCGCACGCCGGCCCAGATCCAGGGTGAGGTGCACGCCGAGGCCGCCTTTTACCGGCACCGGATAGATCAGGTGCGAAAAGGGTGAGGCAACCGAGAGTGCATAGTAGTTGCCCTTGGCCAGCTTGAGCCTGGGGATGGTGTCAGCGGGGATGCCTGCCAGCTTGGCAGAGATTGCCGTTGCCTGCAAACCTGCGGCATTGATCAGCCATCGGGCGCGGATCTCCATGGGCTGTGTGCCGCCCACCTGCAAGACGACGCCTTCTTTGCCATCTGCTGATCCGGACACTACCGGTGAGCACAAGGCCAGCATGCCGCCAGCGGCTTCCAGATCACCCTGCAATGCCTGCATCAGGCCATGGCTATCCACAATCCCCGTGGAGGGTGAATGGAGTGCAGCCACGCACTGTAATGCCGGCTCTTGTGCCTGCGCCTGGGGAGCCGTCAACCATTGCAAGTCGTCCACACCGCTAGCCTTTGCGTTGGCAGCCAGTGCCTTGAGGGAGGGCAGTTGCTGGTCGTCGGTTGCAACGATGAGTTTGCCGCAGCGCCAGTGGGGTACACCGTGTGTTTCGCAATAGGCATAGAGCGCCTTGTGCCCCTGGATGCAGAGCCGCGCCTTGAGTGAACCCGGTGGGTAGTAGATCCCCCGATGGATGACTTCGCTATTGCGCGAACTGGTGCCCGTGCCAATGGCTGATTCGGCTTCCAGGACGATGGTTTCGTGCCCTGCAAGTGCGCACGCCCGTGCAACCGCCAGCCCCACGACACCAGCGCCAATGACAATGCAATCGACTTCTTCCACGCAGCTCTCTCCTGTTACACGGTCGCATGCAGCGGCATTCTGTCGGTGTGCAGCACTTCCCAGCGCCGCCGCGTCGGCTGCATATGATCGACCACCAGGTGAGCCAGTGCGGTCCGGTCTTGCCGTTCGACAGCGCGGATCATCGCCGCATGCTCGTGCACAGCCTGTTGCAGCCAGGCAGGCTCCACAATGCCGTACGAACGGATGGGATTCGAGACCTCGGTATAGAAAGCAATCGCCTTGCACAGCTCGTGGTTGCAACTTAAGGCAAACAGCTGATCGTGGAACTCATCATTCAATTGATGGATCAGGCTGACATCGGCTTCTACCGACACAGCTGCTGCATGTTTGACATGCGTCTCCTTGAGCACCGCCAAAGCAGCCGCATCTGCAGGCAAGGGCATGATCATGGCTGCATCGCGCTGCAGCAGCTCGCGCATGTGATAGATCTCGTCCACTTCTTTGCGCGCGAAGTCTTTGACTCGAGCGGATTTTGATCGTGGTTTGACCACAATGCGCCGGCCCATAAGCTCTTGGATGACGGATCGCACGACGTGGCGCTTGGCATCGAAGCGATCCATCAGCGTGTCTTCGGTGAGTTCCTGGTTTGGGCGCAGGCGCCCAAAAATAATATCCGCCTCTAGAATCTCCACGATCTCGGCGGCAGAGGTATTGCGGGGTGGTTGGGGGGTCATCGCACAATCAACTCCAGGCGCATCGGTTCGTCCCACATCCAGCCGGTAGGTGTACGGCGCAGCTCTGGGAAATGTCCCGGCACGACGACATCGGCGTTGTCGGCAATCCAGGCAAGCGTCTGGGCCGAACGCGTTTGTGGATCAAACTCGCTGGCCGAATGGCCGCCCGCCAGTTCTCGGTAGGTTTTGCAGGCATCGCCCGCCAGTACCACCCGTCGGCCATCGTCTGCCGTGTAGTGCAGCAGGTAACTGCCGGGTGTATGCCCGGGGGCATGCCGGTAAAACAGGCCCGGAAGCAGTTCGCCTTCTGGCTGGTCAAGTAAATGCAGTGGCTGGTCTTGCAGGTAGTGGTTCATCCCGGTGCTGCAAAATGGATCTTCATCGGCAGGTTTGCGGGCGTAAGACCACTCTTCGGCGCCCAGGTAGATGTCTGCTTGTGGGAATAGGTCTACGTTGTTTGCGTGGTCGAAATGCAGGTGTGAAAGGAATACCATGCGGATATCGGCAGGTGTCAGGCCGTGCTGCTTGAGCCCAGAGAGCAGCATGAGGCGCGTGAGGTGATGACCCGTATCGAACAAAACAGGCCCGTAGCTATCTACCAGAACAAGCACCGTGGTGGAGAACCCGAAGAAGCCCTCCTTGAAACGCAGGCTGTTGCCTTCGACCAGGATGGCGTGGTGTATCGACATGGCATCCTCCTCAGTGAAATATAAAATTATCAATAACAATGTCGATACTATAACTCTAATGTGTGTTCTGGTATGTGAGTAGTGGCCATATATCGTGATGGCTAGAGTGCGTACAAGAGATGGTTACTAGGGTTTCCGCTAATTCAGCAATAAAAATTAGCCATCTAAAAACTATTGATAGTATTATCAATTTAGTAGTCAAACAGACGATTCCTTGTATTTTTATTCAAGACACCGGGGGAGACCATGGCAGCATTCAAGACAATCGCGGCAGGGCTGGCGATCACACTGGCAAGCGTAGGCGCACAGGCCGAGACGTGGCAGATGGCCACTCCCTACCCTGAGTCCAACTTTCACACAAAAAACGTATTGCAGTTTGTCCAGGACATCCAGGCCGCCACCGATGGCAAGCTGGAGATCAAGGTGCACTCCGCGGGGTCGCTCATCAAGCACCCCGAAATCAAAAATGCAGTACGCTCGCGCCAAATCCAGATAGGAGAATTTTTCATCTCCATCCTGTCTAACGAAAATCCCATCTACGCCTTGGATTCCGTGCCTTTCGTGGCTACGTCGTTTAAGGATGCCCGCAAGCTCTATGCCGCCTCCAAGCCTGAGCTCGAAAAAGAGCTTGGCAAGCAGGGCTTGAAGGTGCTCTATTCGGTGGCCTGGCCGCCCCAAGGGCTGTATGCAGACCGCCCCATCGAGAAGATCGAAGACCTGAACGGCCTCAAATTCCGCGTCTATAACTCACAGCTGGCACGCCTGGCGCAATTGGTCAATGCGGTGCCTGCTCAGGTTGAGGTTCCGGATCTGGCACAAGCCTTCACCACCGGGCGGGTTAACGCCATGCTGACAGCCACGTCCACGGGCGTAGACTCCAAAGCCTGGGATTACCTCAAGTATTTCTATGACGTAAAGGCGTATTTGCCCAAGAATGTCGTGGTTGTCAACCAAAAGATATTTGACGCGCTGCCTGCAGGCGAACAAAAAGCCATTCTGGATGCTGCCGCCAAAGCCGAAACCCGGGGCTGGGAAATGGCCGAAGCCGACCACCAGGCTAAAAAACAGGTGCTGGCTGATCACGGCATGCACGTCAGCGACGGCAGTGATGCCCTGAACAACTCATTGCACAAGATTGGCGCCCAGATGGCCACCGAGTGGAGCAAGCAAGCAGGTCAGATGGGCGAAACGGTGCTCAAGGCCTACCATGATGCCCAATGATGCGTAAATCACTGGATACGCTCTATCAAGTGACCGGCCTGCTGGCGGCCGCGTCACTTGTGGGTATCGTCGTGGTGGTGTTTGGGCAGGTGGTACTCAATATCTTCGATTACACCACCACGCGGCTGTTTGGAGTCAGCTTTGGATTGCTGATCCCCTCCTACACGGCCCTCTCCGGCTATGGCCTGGCATTTGCCACCTTTCTGTCGCTAGGCTTGGGATTACGCCAGGCCGCCCATATCCGGGTCACGCTACTTGAAGTTCGGCTGCCACACCTGCTGCAGCGCACCACCTTGACAATCATCGCGCTGATCGCCAGCGTCGTGGGCGCACTATTTACCTACGGTCTCGGGCAACTCGCTTTTCAATCCTATCAATGGGGTGATCGCGGTACGGGGTTGCTGCGTGAACCACTCTGGATACCGCAACTGGTCATGTGCGTTGGCGCCCTGGTCTTTACGATCGCCGCAATCGATACGCTTTGCGAAGTGTTGCGCCGCGGGCGCAGCGACGCACTTGCCACTGATAACCATGCCGAGGAAGCCACCTGATGTCCGCCTCCTTCATGTCACTTATATTGCTGCTTGTGCTGTTTGGCAGCCTGGCTATTGGGCTCTGGATTTCGATTGCCCTGTTTGTCACCGGGCTGGTGGGTGTGGTGTTGTTCTCTAGTGCGCCGATTGCAGATGTGCTGGGTACCAACATCTGGACATCCTCCACCGAATGGTCGCTCGCGGCTCTGCCGCTCTTCATCTGGATGGGTGAAATCCTGTTTCGGTCGCGGATGTCCAAGGATCTGTTCACGGGGCTTGCCCCCTGGATGCGTTCCGTTCCCGGCGGTTTGGGACACGTCGGCATCCTGGCCTCCGGCATCTTTGCCGCCGTCAGCGGCTCATCGGCGGCTACCTGTGCCACGGTAGCCAAGGTGGCCGTACCCGAGCTCAAAGCCCGTGGCTACGACGAGCGCCTGGTGCTGGGCACTGTGGCAGGGTCTGCCACCCTCGGGCTGCTGATTCCGCCCTCCATTATCATGATTGTTTACGGTGTGGCGGCCGAGCAGTCCATCGCGCGGCTGTTTATCGCCGGCGTGCTGCCAGGGCTGGTGGTGATTGCCCTCTACATGAGTTATGTGGCGCTGCAGTCACTCACAGGGCGTGCAAAAACGCCGCCTAAAGATCCCCCCACCACGTTGCTCCAAAAATTCCAGGCATCACGCAGGTTGCTCCCGGTTGTCCTGCTGATCGCCGGTGTTGTGGGGTCTATCTATCTGGGCCTTGCCAGCCCCACTGATTCCGCCGCAGTGGGTGTGGTGCTGGCACTTGCCATGAGCTGGTGGTTTGGCGATCTGACCTGGCAGTCCTTCAAGGAAGGGCTGATTGCAGCCACCCTGTCCTCATCGATGATTGCGTTCATCCTGGCCGGGTCTGCGTTTCTGACGCTTGCCATGGGTTATTCGGGGCTGCCCGCTACGATCGCTGGCTGGATCACCGGCATGCAACTCAGCACGTATACATTCTTGGCGGTGCTTACCGTGTTCTTCATCATCATGGGGTGCTTTTTGGATGGCATCTCCATCGTGGTGCTTACCACGGCGGTACTGCTGCCTGCTGTGCAGGCAGCTGGCATCGACACCATCTGGTTTGGTGTGTATCTCGTGCTGGTCGTCGAGATGGGGCAGTTAACACCGCCCGTGGGGCTTAACCTGTTTGTGCTGCAGGGCATGACAGGCCGCGACATCGTGTTTATTTCCAAGGCTGCGTTCCCCTTCTTCGCCATGCTCATCCTGGCAGCGGCGATCTTTACCGTCTTCCCGGATATCGTGATGGTGCTGCCACACATGATGTACGGTAGCTGATTGTCTTCACGCACCAAACGCTGATGGCACCTTGGCCGAAAGCCTGGGTGCCATCGGCGTTTCGGCTGACAGGGGTCAGGTGGGGCGTGCAATGGTGGCTTTTTAAGCGCCACCCAGGCGTTGCAGCAGGCCGCGCAGTTTTTGTACCCGGCCAGGCACATCCACGCTACCGCCGAAGGTGACTTTCAGCTTGTCCGGGCCATTTAGTTTTACCTGACGGTCCTGCTGCACGAGTTCAATGACACGGATGGGCTCGACCTTGGGTTGTGCCGAGAAATGAATAGATGCCTGGGTATCGCCGGCATCAATTTTGATGATCCCCAGGGATTCGGCCAGCAGGCGCAGGCGGTGCAGGGACAGCAGCGTGTGGCCGGCATCAGGCAGCTTGCCATAGCGGTCGATCAGTTCTTCCTGGATCAGGGTCAGGGTATCGGCATCTGCCGCATGAGCCAGGCGTTTGTAGAAACCCAGGCGGGCCTGTACATCGGCGCAGTAATCTGAGGGCAACAGGGCTGGCCCGTGCAGGTTGATCTCGCATTGTGAACCAAACGGGGCGTCCAGATCGGGTTCTTCGCCGGACTTCAACGCTCGTACGGCCGCTGCCAGCATGTCGTTGTACAGGCTGTAGCCAATTTCCTGGATATTGCCGGATTGCGATTCGCCCAGCACCTCGCCGCTGCCGCGGATCTCCAGATCGTGCATGGCCAGGAAAAAGCCTGACCCCAGCTCTTCCATCGACTGGATGGCTTCCAGACGTTTTTTGGCGTTGCTGGTGATGGCGTCCTCGCCGGGTGTCAGCAGATATGCGTACGCCTGGTGGTGGGACCGCCCCACGCGGCCGCGCAACTGGTGCAGCTGGGCCAGGCCCAGCTTGTCGGCCCGGTGGATGATGATGGTGTTGGCCGAGGGGATGTCGATGCCGGTTTCGATAATGGTGGTGCACAGCAGCACATTGCTGCGCTGCTGGTAAAAGCCTTTCATCACCTCTTCAAGCTCGCGTTCGCCCATCTGGCCGTGAGCCACGGCGATGCGGGCTTCGGGAACCAGCTCTTCAAGCCGGGCGCGGCGGTTGCCGATGGTTTCTACCTCGTTATGCAAAAAGTACACCTGGCCGCCGCGCTTGAGCTCGCGCAAAATGGCTTCGCGGATGGTGCTGCCGTCTTCGCGCCGGACAAACGTCTTGATAGCCAAGCGTTTTTGTGGGGCCGTGGCAATCACCGAGAAATCGCGGATGCCTTCCAGCGACATGCCCAGCGTGCGCGGGATGGGGGTGGCCGTGAGCGTCAGAACGTCCACTTCGGCGCGTAAGGCCTTGAGGGCTTCTTTCTGGCGCACGCCAAAGCGGTGTTCCTCATCGATGATGGCCAGCCCCAGGTGCTTGTAGCGCACCTCTTTGGACAGCACCTTGTGGGTGCCAATCACAATATCCACGGACCCATCGGCCAGGCCGGCGATGGCCTTGCTGGTTTCCTTACCGGTGCGAAACCGGGATAGCTCGGCAATCCGTACGGGCCAGTCGGCAAATCGTGTGGCAAAGTTTTGTGCATGCTGTTCGGCCAGCAAGGTGGTGGGGCACAGCAAGACCACTTGCCGGCCGTTCATCACTGCCAAAAACGCGGCACGCAGTGCGACTTCGGTTTTACCAAAGCCCACGTCGCCGCACACCAGACGATCCATGGGCCGGCCTGAGGTCATGTCCTCGATGACGGCGGTGATGGCCGCAGCCTGGTCGGGGGTTTCCTCAAACCCGAATCCTTCGACAAAGGCCTGATAGTCGCGCGTGGGAAACTGAAATTTCAGGCCCTCGCGCGCTGCGCGGCTGGCATACAGGGCCAGTAGTTCGGCGGCGGTATCCCGTGCCTGCCGTGCCGCTTTGCGGCGGGTTTTCTCCCATTGGCCAGAGCCCAGTGGGTGCAGGGGCGCCTGATCGGGGTCGGCGCCGCTATAGCGCGCAATCAGGTGCAGTTGCGACACCGGCACATACAGGGTGGCGTCGTGTGCGTACTCCAGGTGCAGCAGTTCCAGCGGGCCGTCGCCCAGATCCATGCTGACCAATCCCCGATATCGGCCAATCCCGTGCTGTACGTGTACCACCGGGTCACCGATATGCAGCTCGGCCAGATCACGCACCATGGCGTCGATATTGCTGTGCTGCTCGAATCGCCGACGCCGGCCGCGGGCGGGCCTGGATGCCTGTGCGGGGTAGAGGTCGTTTTCGGTCAGTATCGCCAGGCCTGCGGGGGGCATCAGAAAGCCGCCGCTCAGGGGAGCGACGATGACGGAAAAGCGGATATCGCTGTCGAGAAAATCCTGCCAGGTGTCAAAGGTTGCGTCAGGGGGCAATTGATAATCGGCCAGCAACTCGGAGATGGTCTCCCGCCGGCCTGCAGAATCCACACATAGCACAGTGCGCAGCCCTGGCGATTGCACGTGCTGGCGCAAGCCGGCCAGGGGATCCTCGGCCCGGCGATTGATGGCCACCACAGGGCAGGGGGCAAAATCCGTATGTGTCTGGTTGTTTACCAGCGCCAGCCGTGCCATCTCGCGCAAGCGCATATGAAACGCTTCGTCGTCCAGAAACAGCGTCTCCAGCGGCAGCACGGGGCGCTCGGGATCAGATTTTAAAAACTGCCAACGATTGTGCGCATCTTGCGTGAAGTGCTGGATAGCTGCCGGGGCATCCCCCAGGGTAATCGCCAGCGTGTCTTCGGGCAGATAATCAAACAGGGTGGCCGTCTGTTCAAAAAACAGTGGCAGGTAGTACTCCACCCCTGCAAACGCAATGCCGTTACCGATGTCTTTGTAGGGCAGGGCGCGGGAGGGGTCACCCTCAAAAATCTCCCGGAACCTGGCCCGGAAACGGTTGCGGGCGGCTTCATCCATCGGAAACTCGCGCCCGGGCAAGAGCTCGATCTCATGCACCGGGTACAGGCTGCGCTGGGTGTCGATATCGAAACTGCGGATGGATTCGACTTCACGATCAAACAGATCGATGCGGTAGGGCAGTGCAGACCCCATCGGAAACAAGTCGATCAGCCCGCCGCGGATGCAGAATTCGCCTGGAGCGCTTACCTGGGTGACATGGCTGTAATTGGCCAGCGTGAGCTGCGCCCGCAACTTGTCCTCATCCAGGGTGTCGCCTTGGCGAAACTGAAACGTATAGGCTGCCAGAAACTCGGGGGGTGCCAGGCGCACCAGCGCTGTGGTGACCGGCACCACCAGCACATCCACCTGGCCCTGGCCCAGTGCGTGCAGCGTGCGCAGGCGCTCGGAGATCAGATCCTGGTGCGGAGAAAAACTATCGTAGGGCAGGGTTTCCCAGTCGGGCATAAAGCGTACCCGCAAGTCTGGGTCAAAGAGTGCAATCTCCTCTGCCAGGCGTTGTGCAGCCAGGGGGTCGGCGCAAAACGCTGCCAGCGGGCGATGCAGCCGGCGGTTGAGGGCAGCCAGCCACAGCGCATCGCCAGAGCCGGGAGGGCGCGCCGTGACATACCGTTGGCCGGGTTTCAGGCTGGACTCGATGGTGTCCAGCGTAGCCATCAAAGGAAAAGGCGAGAGAGCAGAAAGATCTTGCATGAAGAGCGGTAAGGGCACCAGGCGGGGGGTATGCCGTCGAGGCTGGCGTGTGGCGCTGCGCAGCGTGTGTGCAGGCATGCCAGCGAAGGATCGTGTAAGGCTCACAGTATAAAGATTCAGCCGCCTCCGCGCGACTATGCTGCCCGTATAGGGTCATGGTAGGCCAGGCACAGGCGGTGATGTCCTGTTCTCTGGCCTGCTCGGCTAAAATCCGCTGTCATGGATCCTCATTTGATTGCCATTGTGCCTGCCGCCGGTGTCGGTGCCCGCGCCGCCGGTCCCGAAGGTCTGCCCAAGCAGTACCGCCTGCTGGGGGGCGTCCCTATGTTGCGCCGCTCGGTGCTGGCCTTGCTGGCCAATCCGCGGATTGCCCAGGTTCGGGTTGCCGTTGCGCCGGGCGATCCTCATGTTGCACAGGCACTGGATGGCCTTTCCGGTGTAGTCTGGCGGCCGTGCGGCGGGCCGACGCGCTCGGCCACCGTGCTGGCGGCGCTGAGGGATGCCGGCTTGCCGGCCGATGCCTGGGTACTGGTGCACGATGCCGCGCGCCCTGGCCTGGCGCCTGACGCCCTGGCGCGCCTGATTGACACCTGCCTGCAGGCTGGCCGTGGGGGCTTGTTGGCCCGCCCCGTGGCCGACACCGTCAAGCGTGCCGCGCCCGAGGCGCCTGCGCAGGTATGCGATACCGTGGCGCGCGAGCACTTGTGGCTGGCCCAGACGCCGCAGATGTTCAGGGCGGCAGAGCTGCAGGCGGCACTTCAGGCGTGTGTGGGGCTTGGCCACATCACCGACGAGGCCTCGGCCATCGAGCATCGGGGCCAGCAGCCGCTGTTGGTGCTGGGCAACCGTTTAAATGACAAGCTCACCTGGCCGGAGGACTTTGATTGGTTCGAGTCCTGCCTGCGCGGGCAGGCAGGCACACAGGTTTCGGAGATCCCATGACAGCGCAATGTCCGTTTCGAGTAGGCCAGGGCCACGATCTGCACGCTTTGGTGCCCGATCGGCCGCTGGTGATTGGCGGAGTAACCATTCCTTATTCGCTTGGCCTGGCAGGCCATTCGGATGCGGATGTGTTGTTGCACGCTGTCACCGACGCCATTTTGGGCGCAGCCGGCCTGGGAGATATCGGACGGCATTTTTCCGACCGCGACCCCCGTTGGAGTGGCGCGGATAGCCGTCTATTTTTGCGTGAGGCCGTGCGCCTGGTGCGCGAAAAAGGCTGGCAGGTAGTGAATATCGATGCCACCGTGCATGCCCAGGCCCCAAAGATTGGGCCTCATGCGCCTGCCATGGCGGCATGCATCGCCCAGGAAACCGGCGTGGATGCGGCGGATGTGAATATCAAGGCCAAGACCAACGAGGGCCTGGGATATCTGGGCCGCAGCGAAGGCATTGCTGCCAGCGTGGTTGCCTTGCTGGCCCGGATACCGGCCTGAGGCCGTTTTTGTTAAAGGGTGCTGCCGCCGATCGGGCGGTTGCAGGCGCACAGGCCTTCGGTAAGCAAAGCATCCAGGATGCGCAGGGTTTCTTCGGGGCTGCGTCCAACATTGAAATTATTGACTGACACGTGCTGGATGATGTTGTCGGGATCCACAATAAAAGTGGCCCGCAGGGCCACGCCCTCGGTTTTTTCGCGGATGCCGAGCTGATCGATCAGGGCGCCGGCGGTGTCGCTAAACTGATAATGGTTGAGCTTGCTGAGCTCGGGGTTTTCTCGCCGCCAGGCAAGCTTCACGTACTCGTTGTCGGTGGATCCCCCCATCAGGACGGCCTCGCGTTCTTCGAAGGCATCGGCCAGTGCATTGAAGCCGACGATTTCGGTGGGGCAAACCAGGGTGAAATCCTTGGGATAAAAATAAATCACTTTCCATTTGCCTGGAAAGGAAGATTCGGTGATGTCCTCGAAGGCAGAAACGCCGTTTTCCTCGTGCTGATTAAAACCGGGTTTGACACCGGTGACGCGGAAGGCCTCGAGCTTGTCGCCTATGGTTTTCATCGGGGCTCCTGAGTAATGGACGGCCAAGCGGGCCGCCCCTTCATTCTACGCTACAGATTTGTCGGCCGGCCGGGCCTTGGTCTTGGGGATTTCGATCCGTGCAAGCAACCCTTGGGAGGGTTGCGAGATGAGTTCGAATTTACCGCCTACCTGTCCCAGCAGGCGCTCGACAATCGACAGACCAAGGCCGGCGCCACTGACGCCAGTGCGGGCGGTTTCACCACGCGCAAAGGGCCGGAGCAGCCGCTGGACTTCGGCGTGCGGGATGCCGACGCCGCGATCCTGGACTTCGATGCGTAGCAGATTGCCGTTCTGATAGGCCCGTACGGTGATGTGCGGGCGGTCGTCGCTGGGGCTGTGGCCGTAGCGCCGGGCGTTTTCGATCAAATTACTGACGATGCGTTTGAGGTCGTTGGCGCTGATGCGCGCCTGCAGGCCGGGATCGATGCTGGATTTCAGCTCGCCACCCAAAGATTCAGTGTGCGAGCGCTCGCGCTCGGCGAGATCCTGCAGTACCCGGGAGACATCTATGCCGGTTTCAGGCACTTGCCCGGCCGGGCGGGCGTACTCCATCAACTGGCCGATACTGTGATTGATCTGTGCGAGGTCGTCGTCGATGGCCTGCCGTGCCTCGTCGCTCATGTGGCTCATCTCGATTTCAAGCCGAATCCGCGCCAAGGGCGTGCGCAGGTCGTGGGAGATGCCGGCCAGCATAATCTCGCGATCAGCCTCATTCTGACGAAGATCCCGGGCCATCCGGTTAAAAGCGATGTTCAGATCGCGGATCTCGATGGGGCCTTTTTCGGGCAGGGGAGTGGGCGTCTGGCCGCGGGCGAGTTCGCGCGCAACCTTGGCCAGCCGTGACAAGGGGTGGTTGATAAAGCGCACACTGATCGCTGCCCCCAGCAGAGCCAGCATCAGGGACGCGGCTACCCAGCCCAGCCACTCGCGACCCGTGGTCAAGCGCAGTTGATCGCGATCGAACACCAGCCAATACATCTGGTCGTCGATGTGAAAGCTGATCCAGATGCCCGGCACCTGATTGACTGCCCACATGATGGCTGTTTGTGATCCCAGGCGGCTACGGATCCCGCTGGAAACGTTATCCCAGTATGCGGTGTGGGGCAGGGGTTCGAGCACATCAGTGGATTCGCGCGGCTGCACCCGCAGGCTTTCCTGGGTGGCAAGATCAAGCAGCAGGGCCGGGCGCACTTTTTGGGGCGCGTACACCAGCGCCGAGCGGGTAATGCTGACGGTGGTGGAAATCCGCTGGGCCAGCTGCATGGCGCGCGGACCTTCTTCGATGTTGAACACCACCTGCAGCCAAGCGCCCAGGCTGATCAGGATCAGCAAGGCAATCAGCAGAAACGAACGCGTAAAGAGGCCCAGGCGCAGCCTGGGCAACAAAGAATGCCGCAGCCGTTTGACAAGCGTCATGAGGAAACAGGGCATGCCGGCCATGGGCCGGCATGCCGATCAGGGGTTATTGGCCACCATCGGGCACGAATACATAGCCCAGACCCCAGACGGTCTGGATGAAGACGGGCTTGGATGGATTAGGTTCAATCAGCTTGCGCAGGCGGGAAATCTGCACGTCGAGGCTGCGGTCGAAGGCTTCATATTCGCGTCCGCGGGCCAGCTCCATGAGTTTGTCCCGGGAGAGTGGAACCTTGGGGTGACGGGCAAATACCTTGAGCACGGAGAACTCGCCCGTGGTGATGGGCACGGAATCGCCGTCTTTGGTGAGTGTGCGGGTGGACAGATTAAGGATGTAGGGTCCGAACTCGACGGATTCGTTTTCCTGGCTGGGTGCCCCGGGATGTTCTTCGGTGCCGCGCCGGCGCAAAATAGCATTGACACGGGCGAGGAGCTCGCGCGGGTTGAAGGGTTTGGTGAGGTAGTCGTCGGCACCCATCTCGAGGCCCACGATGCGGTCGATTTCTTCGGCCTTGGCGGTAAGCATGATGATGGGGGTGTTATCGTGGTTGCCCCGCAAACGCCGGCAGATGGATAAGCCGTCTTCGCCGGGCAGCATGAGATCGAGCACCAGGAGATCGAAGTGCTCTCGTTGCCAGAGCTTGGCCATGTCTTTGGCGTCTTCGGCAACGTACACGTTGAAACCCTGCTCGGACAGATAACGCCGCAACAGGTCGCGCAAGCGCGGATCGTCATCAACGATCAGGATCTTGCGGGTTAGAGTCTGGTTATGAGTGTTCATGGGGAAAATGTAACAGGGTGACGGCGGCCGCACCAGTGCTTATCACAAGAAATTACATAAGATGCGTTTAGTTGTGATCTGGATGGCAGGCCAGCCAAAGTTGGCAGGGTTGGGTGCGACGGGGCAGTGGTCTCCAGTAAAATGATGCAGCCATGGACAATTTTCATATTCTAGCGTTCGAAACCTCCGGCAACCAGTGTAGCGTTGCCTTGCTCTCGCAAATCGACGGACGCGTCAGTTTGCGCGCGGCCCAGCATGCCGGTCGTCAAGACCACGCCGAGCGCATCCTGCCCTTGGCACAGTCTTTGCTCGACCAAGCCAATCTGGCTCAGACGCAACTGTCTGCGGTTGCGTTTGGCCAGGGCCCAGGCGGGTTTACAGGCCTGCGGGTGGCCTGTGGCGTGGCGCAAGGCCTGGCGGTGGCTTTGGATATCCCGGTTCTGCCGGTTGACTCCCTTTGTGCCATTGCCATGCAGCAGGCCTCGGAGAACCCCACCGGCGTGCATCTGGTGATGCAGGATGCCCGCATGAACGAACTCTACGTCGCTGCCTATCAGTGGCAAGCCCCGGATTGGCTCACTTTGCAGGCACCCGCCCTTATTGCCCGCGCCGATGTCGCGGCCTGGATGGGGGACGAGTCTGCCATTTGGGCCATGCAAGCGGGAGGCGGCTGGACTGTGCACGGAGATGCGTTGGCTGTTTTTCCTGGCTTGGCCGAAGAATCCCGCCAGTTGGGCGCCCAGGTTGCGCCTGATGCGGTATCCGACCAAGTCTGGGCACATGCCTCCACCATTGCCCGGTTGGCTGCGCGTGCATGGCAGGCGGGTCAGGGGCTGGACGCCTCGATGGCCGCCCCTGCCTATGTGCGCGACAAAGTGGCCTACACCACACAAGAGCGCACCCGGGGCCTTGGGGGCAATCCGGCCACAGATGCCACGCAATGGTCGGTGCACGACATGAGCCTCTCTGATGTCGACGAAGTGGCAGCCATCGAGCGCCAGGTGCAGTCATTTCCCTGGACAAAACAAAATTTTCTGGATGGTCTGCAGGCCGGCTATCGGGGCTGGGTGGTGCGTCGTTTGGGTGCCATGCTGGGGTTTGCATTGGTGATGGATACCCCTGATATGGCCCATTTGCTTGTGATCGGTGTGCGGCCTGATGGTCAGCGCCGAGGGGTAGGGGCGGAGCTTTTGCGCTATTGCCTGGCGCATTGCCGGCAGGCTGGCCTGTCCGCCCTGACGCTCGAAGTGCGCCCCAGCAACACGTCCGCCATCGGGTTTTACCAAAAACACGGATTTCAGCAGGTGGGGTTGCGCCGCGGCTACTATCCGGCGGGCCATGGCGCCCGCGAGGACGCCTGGATCATGACCCTCACGTACCAAGAGACGCCCGCATGAAACCGCTGATCCACCCTGCTCAGGCCGCTTGGCTGGCTGAAATCGGCGTTGATCTGCATTGGCTGGATGTGCAGGCGCCGGGCACGCATCCAACCGTATCTGCGGCTGTTCCATCGGACGTAGCCGATGTAGCCGCTCCCTTGACCACTCCAGGCGCCGGTGATTCTGCCTCCAATCGCGCGGATGCGCGGCCGGATATCCAGGCGGGAGCTTTGGCCCAGGCAGCCACCGATTCCCTGCAAACGCTGACAGCCGACCTGAAAGTGCCAGGCCGCCAATCGCGCGTTCCCTCGCCCGAGGTTGCGCCCGTTGCGGCACCCGCCCAGGATGTTGCATTGCATGAGGCTGACCTCGCCCAACAGGCCAGCCTCGTGACGGCTTGTCAGCGGTGTCCGCGTCATCTGCAGCGTCTACGGGCCGTGCCCGGCGCGGGCGCCGACAAACCCCACTATCTGATTGTGGCCGAGCAACCCAGCCTGGATGACGAAATTGCCGGCAAGCCATTTCAGGGGGATTCTGGCCGCCTGTTGGCCTCCATGCTGGCAGCGGTACAGCTGCCCGATGCGCAGTCTGTGTATCAAACCTATGTCGTGAAATGCAGGGCGCCTGGTGGGGCCGAGCCCACACCGGCCGAAGTGGCCGCGTGCGTGCCATACCTGCAGCGCGAGATCGCACTATTGCAGCCGCGATGGATTTTGACTCTGGGGCGGGTGGCTGCGCAGGCGGTGTTGTCTACACAGGCCCCGCTGGATACCTTGCGCGGCAAGCTGCATACGCTTGGTCTTGAAGGCCGAACCATCCCGGTGTGGGTGATGCATCAGCCGGCGTCTTTGCTGGTTCGGTCGGCGCTCAAGGCAGAGGCCTGGCACGATTTGCTGGCCTTGCGTACAGCAGTAAACCAGCAAGCAGCCGGCGTTTAACGCAGCGCTGTACCGTGTTCGGTCTGGCCGATCATTTGCTCGAGCTGGGGGTTGGCTTTGTGGTTCAGGTGATTCCAACGGATGAACACCAGCATCAGGCAGGCCACCAATATGCCAAACAGGGCAATAATGCCGTTGATGGGCAGGCCCAGCCAAAGCATCAGGCTGTATACCGCCAGCATCAACAGGATATTCAGTTGCTCGTTGAAATTCTGTACAGCGATAGAATGCCCCGCAGACAGCAGCACATGGCCGCGATGCTGCAGCAGTGCGTTCATGGGCACCACAAAATAGCCTGACAGCGCCCCAATCAGCAATAACAGGGCATATACGGCAAACGGGGCGTATACCAACGGCATCATCAGCACCACCAGGCCCATGATTACACCCACGGGCAGCACGGATAATGCGCGGCGCAAGGGCACGCGGCCTGCCACTACCGCGCCAATAACCGTGCCAAATGCGGCAACGCCCATCAGCACAGAGGCCTGATCCAGGCGGTAGCCCAGATGCTGGGCGCCCCATTCGATGACGATGAACTGCAAGGTGGCACCCGCCCCCCAAAACAGGGTGGTGACGGCCAGGGAGATTTGCCCGAGTTTGTCGGACCACAAAACGCGTACGTAGGTAACAAAATTACGCACCAGGGCGGCCGGATGTTTCTCTTGGCGGGGGTAGTATGCGTGGGTGTCGGGAATGAGCAAATTGCAGATTGCAGCAGCCACATACACCACCCCGATAATCAGAATCGCGCACTGAGCCGTGTTACTGGCCAGGGTGCTGACCCAGCTGACGGACATCAGCCATTGGGAGACAGCGGGGCTGATCAGTACGCCGCCCAGCACGGTACCCACAATCACTGACAAGACAGTCAGGCCTTCGATCCAGCTGTTGCCCTTGACCAGGAGCTCGGGTGGCAGCATTTCGGTGACGATGCCGTATTTGGCCGGCGAGTACGCGGCAGCGCCTATGCCCACAATGGTGTAGGCCGTAAAAATAAGCGCCAACTGGTGGCCGTGATCCAGCCCAAAGGCCCCATAGCTGAACATCAGCAGGCAGCCGCCGGTTTTGAGGGCATTGGTGGCAAACATAACCCGGCCTTTGGGGAAAGAATCCGCAAAGGCCCCCACAAACGCGGCCAGCACGACGTAGGCCAGCGCAAACCACCATTTCATCATCGGCGCCATCCAGTCGGGGCCGCTGAGGTCGGCAATCAGGCCGATGGCTGCGATCAGCAAGGCGTTGTCGGCCACAGACGACAGCGCCTGTGCAGCCATGACCATGTAAAAGCCTTTGTTCAATCGCAGACCTCAAAGGAGTGGGAGGTGAGCCGCCACGTGACAGCGCAACGGTAAAATCGAGTTGCAGTATAGCGGGTTGCGAAGCCTCACCCAGCACGTAGTCTGCAGTTTGGCGTGGTTTGGTGCGTTATCATACGCTGTTGCGACTTGCCAGCAGCTTGTCTGCCCTCCATCGTGCGCCTTACGCAGATCAAACTCGCCGGGTTCAAGTCCTTTGTGGACCCAACCGTGATTCCCACACCCAGCGAACTGGTGGGCGTGGTGGGCCCCAATGGCTGTGGCAAATCCAACATCATCGATGCCGTGCGCTGGGTGTTGGGCGAATCCAAGGCATCCGAACTTCGCGGCGCTTCCATGCAGGACGTGATTTTCAATGGCTCGGGCCAACGAAAACCCGCTGCGCGGGCTTCTGTCGAGCTCGTCTTTGACAACAGCCAGGGCCGGGCGGCAGGGCAGTGGTCTTCTTTTGCCGAGATCGCTGTGCGCCGCGTACTTACACGCGACGGTGCCAGCAGCTATTTCATCAATAATCAGGCGGTGCGCCGGCGTGACATCCACGATATCTTTCTGGGTACAGGCCTGGGGGCACGGGGTTACGCCATCATCGGCCAGGGGATGATTAACCGGCTCATCGAGGCCAAACCCGAAGAACTGCGCATTTATCTCGAAGAAGCCGCGGGGGTATCACGCTACAAAGAGCGCCGCCGGGAAACCGAGAACCGCCTACAGGATACCCGGGAGAACCTCACCCGCCTGGACGATATTCTGCGCGAACTCTCTTCCCAGCTCGAAAAACTGCAGTCTCAGGCGCAAGTGGCAGCTGATTACCGGGCACTGCAAGCTGAAGGCGAGCGCAAGCAACATGCCTTGTGGCTGCTGCGCGAACAATCCGCACGCGAGAGCCGGCAGACCCTGGCCGTGCAAACTGAGCAGGCGCAAGCCACGCTTGAAGCCTCGGTGGCCCGCATGCGCGCGACAGAATCTGCCCTCGAGGCAAAGCGCCAGCAGCATCTAGATGCCGGCGAAGCCGTGCACGCAGCCCAGGGCAGGCTTTTCGAAGCAGGCGCAGAAGTCAGCCGGCTGGAGGCCGAGATCCGGCACGTGGTGGATTCCCGACATCGTCTGCAGGCCCGCCGGGCGCAATTGCAGTCCCAGGTGCAAGAGTGGGGAGATCAGCAAACCCACAGCCAGTCGGCTATCGAGGCGCTCGAGCAGCAAATCGAGGAAGCCGAGGCGCAGGCAGAGATCCTTGCACAGCAGGCGCAAGTGGCCCTCGAAGGCTTGCCGGCGCTGGACGGGCAGTTACGCACACTGAATCAGAAACGTGAAGACGCCCGGCGCATGCTGGCTCAAACCGAGCAGGCCATTGCCCTGGCTGCACAATCACAGCGTGATGCCGATCACCAGTGGCGTGCGCTGGACACCCGCCGTGAACGCCTGCAGGCAGATCATCAGGCTCTGGATCGGCCCGACCCGGCTGCCAAAGAGCAGTTGCTGGGCGCTGCCCGGATGGCAGAATCCCGTCTCGAAGAAGCACAGGGGCGTGTGCTCGAACTCGAATCGCAGTTACCCGGGATCGACGCGGCCTTGCAACAGGCTCAAGAGGCCGCGCAGGCTGCCCGCCTGTTGCTGGAGCGCCTGGAAGCACGGCGTCAGGCGCTGGTTGCCCTGCAAGAAAAAATCCAGTCCGAGGATGCACTCGAACCCTGGCTGCAGCGCCAGGAGCTGCATGGGATGGCACGACTTTGGCAAGGCCTGCAAGTGGATGCCGGCTGGGAGTCCGCCCTCGAAGCGGTCTTGCACGAGCGCATGAACGCGTTGGGTGTGCGCACGCTGGATCATCTCTATGCTTTCGAGCAGGATCCACCACCGGCCCGGCTGGCGTTTTATCAGACGCCGCCTTCACCTACGGATGTTGATGGGGGGGCGCCGCCCGACGCCGTGCCTCTGCTGTCGCGGGTAAGCATCCGGGACGCTGCCTTGCAGCCCTTGTTGGTCCGTTGGTTGCATGGGGTGTTTTGCAGCGACAGCCTGGCCGGCGCACTGGCGCGCCGGGGCGAGCTCGCGCCTGGCGCTGTATGGGTTTTGCCAGCGGGGCATCGAGTGGATGCCGGCAGTGTGCGGTTTTATGCAGCCGATTCCGAGCAGGCGGGTTTGCTGGCGCGCCAGCAACAGATTGCTGATCTTGCCAAGGAAATCCGGGCTGCTCAGCTGATGTCCGATCAAGCGCTCGATGCCCATGCGCGCAGCGACAGCGATCACCGATCCTTGCAGCAGGCACTGCAGTCCGCGCGCCAGCAAATTGGCGAGCGCATGCAGGCTCATCATGACGCCCAGCTTCAGCTCAGCCAGTTGGAGCAGCAACTGGCTCGTTCGGATGAACAGGCCAGCCGTCTGGAGCGCGATCTGGCCGAGCTGCGAGAGCAGCAGTCCGGGCTTGAGACACGTCGGGACGAAGCGCAGGCCCGGTTTGAAACCCTGGATGAGCAACTGGCCGTGCAGCAAGAAGCACAGGCCGGACTCGATCTGCAGGCCGAGGCCTTGTTTGGACAAGCCGAAAACGCCCGCCAGCAGGGCCGTCAGCACGAGACCGCGGCGCAAGAGGCTGGCTATACCGTACGCACCTTGCGTCATCGCCTCGAAGAAACCCATCGCACGCTGCAGTTGGCCGCTGAGCAAGCGCGCCGTTCGGGTGCCGAGCTCGAATCCTTGCAAGGCGAGCTCTTCGATCTGGACGAATCCGTGGCGCAAACCGGCTTGCAAGATGCACTAGAATCGCGGGCCGCCTGCGAAGAAAGCCTGCGCGAAGCACGGATGCGCCAGGATGAATTCGCCGCGACACTGCGTCAGGCGGATGAAAGCCGTCTGACGCTTGAGCGCGAGCTTGACCCATTGCGGGCACGGATCACCGACTTACAGCTCAAAGAGCAGGCCGCCCGTTTGGCTGTCGAGCAATATTCCGAGCAACTGGACGCCCAGCAGGTGGATCGGCTGGCACTACAGCGCTATGTGGCCGAGCAGCCGGCGCAGTGGCAGCAGCTGGGCTGGCTGCAGGCCGAGGTTCAGCGGCTGTCCAGGCAAGTGGATGCCCTGGGCGCAGTCAACCTGGCGGCGCTCGACGAGCTCAAGGCGGCCCAGGACCGCAAAGGTTTTCTGGACAGCCAGCGGGCCGATCTGCTCTTGGCCATCGACACCCTGGAGACTGCGATTCGCAAGATCGACCGCGAGACCCGAGAGCTTCTGTCGCAAACCTTTGATGCAGTCAATCAGCACTTTGGCGAGCTTTTTCCGCAGTTGTTTGGAGGTGGCGAGGCTCGCTTGACCATGACGGGCGACGAAATCCTGGATGCGGGTGTCCAGGTGATGGCACAACCGCCGGGCAAGCGCAACAGCACCATTCATTTGCTGTCTGGCGGCGAAAAAGCGCTGACTGCCACCGCATTGGTATTTGCTTTGTTTAAACTAAACCCGGCGCCATTTTGTCTGCTGGATGAAGTCGACGCCCCGCTGGATGATGCCAATACCGAGCGCTATGCACGCCTGGTAAGCGGCATGAGTCAACAAACCCAGTTTCTTTTTATTTCGCATAATAAAATTGCCATGCAGATTGCCCGTCAGCTGATTGGTGTAACCATGCAAGAACAAGGGGTGTCACGCATCGTGGCGGTCGATATGGATTCTGCCTTGCAGTGGGCTGCAGACGCAGCCTGAGCACAGAATGAGGTCTTTATGAGTGATTTGCAGGTATTACTGATTTCTATTGGCGCGGCTCTGATCGTGATTGTGCTGCTGTATAACGGCTGGCAGGAATGGCGGGCCCGGCGCAGCATGCGTGCCACTGTGCCCGAGACCGATCACGATATCCTGCTGCAGGATGCGCCCTCGCGCCGCGAGCCAGGCCTGTTCGATGCCGAGCCTGCTTCGGCGACGGCTGACGATCTGTCCGACATCGACGCCACTTGCGAGGCCGTCATTGATATCGCTTTTGCCCATCCGGTCGCCGGAGACTCCCTGACTCAGGTGGCTGCGTCCATTACTCGTGCCGGTAAAAAGCCTGTGCGCGTCTTTGCGCAGCGCGAGGGCGGTGGTCATCGCATGGTGATTCGTCCCGACGAATCCTATGTCGCACTGCAACTGGCCGTGGTGGTGGCCAACCGGTCAGGCCCACTGACCGCAATCGAATGGTCCAACCTCTGGACGCTTGCGCAAAATGTCGCCGAGCGGTTTGATGGGCAGATCGAAGCCCCCGAGCAAGAAGCCGTACTGCGGCAGGCGGTGGATCTTGATGCCCGCTGTGCTCCGATGGACGCCCAGGTGGGGTTGATTTTGCAGTTGTCGGCGCCACAATCGCCGCAAGCAGTGGCTGATGCGGCCGCCGAGGCTGGCTTTGTACCGTCGCGCGGGTTGTGGGCCTGGATGGCCGAAAACGGCTTGCCGCGCTTCGTGCTGCAGATCGAGCAACCCGCATCCGATGCCGGGATTCACCGGATTGATCTCGTGCTGGATGTCCCCAACAGCATCCCCGATGATCAGGCCTTCAGCCGGATGGTGGCGGTAGGGCGCGATCTCGCGCAGCGCCTGGATGCCCATGTGCTGGATGATCAGGGCCGCACGTTTCAGGATGCCTCCGCGTCGCCCATCGACCAGCAAATCAGCTCGCTCTACGACCAACTGGATCAAGCCGGGTTTCTGGCAGGCACCGAACGCACCGCCCGAGTATTTTCGTGAGCCTGGATCCACTGTTTGAGCGGCTGCAACAGCTGCGGGAAGACATCCGTTCGGCCAATCAGCAGTATTACGTTCAAGACAGCCCCAGCTTATCCGACGCCCAATATGATCGCCTGATGACAGAGCTGCAGGCGATTGAAACTGAGCACCCTCAATGGATTACTCCAGATTCTCCAACCCAGCGGGTGGGCGCCACGCCATCCGGGCATTTTGCCCCTGTGCGCCATGCCGTGCGTATGTTATCGCTGGGCAATGCCTTCGAAGCGGCAGATATCGAGGCCTTTGACGAGCGCGTGCGCGCGACGCTGATAGAGGCAGGCCTGTTGGCGGCTGCTGGGCCGACAGCAGCTCAGGCCAGCCTTTCTTTGGATTCAGATGCTGCCGCCGTGCGGGATGCATCCCTTGTGGAGTACGTGGCCGAGTACAAATTTGATGGCTTGGCGGTCAACCTGCGCTATGAGGCCGGTTTGCTGGTGCAGGCAGCCACCCGGGGCGATGGCTCCAGTGGCGAAGACATCACATCCAATATCCGCACCTTGCGGTCTGTGCCGCTGCGCTTGCGTGGTACCGAAGTGCCGGCCGTGGTGGAAGTGCGGGGCGAAGTGTTGATGAACCGGGCCGACTTTGAGCGCCTGAACCAGCAGCAACAGGCCCGTGGCGACAAAGCTTTTGTCAATCCGCGAAACGCGGCAGCGGGTAGCTTGCGGCAGCTCGATCCCCGGATTACCGCCCAGCGCCCCCTGCGTTTCTACGCTTATGGCTGGGGGCAAATCCGGGATGAGGCCGGCCGCGATCTCCAGCCCCATGACACGCATGCGGCGATGCTGGATTGGCTTGGTCAGTTTGGCTTCGCCGTTAGCCCGGGCCGCCAGTGTTGCCGGGGGGCCGGCCAATTGCTGCAGTTCTATGAAGCAGTGGGTGTACACCGCAGTCAATTGCCCTACGACATCGATGGCGTGGTCTACAAAGTCAATCATCTGCGTGCGCAGACTGTGCTGGGATTTGTGGCACGTGCGCCGCGCTTTGCCATTGCCCACAAGTTTCCGGCACAAGAAGAAACCACGCGGCTGCTGGGCATTGACGTGCAGGTTGGGCGCACCGGGGCGCTAACCCCTGTGGCACGGCTGCAACCTGTATTTGTAGGCGGCGTGACGGTTACCAATGCCACCTTGCACAACGAAGACGAAATTCGCCGCAAGGATATCCGCATCGGTGACACCGTCATTGTGCGGCGGGCGGGCGATGTGATCCCCGAAGTGGTCGGCCCGGTGCTGGATCTGCGCCCGGCTGAGGCGCCGGTGTTTGATCTGCTGGCCGTGTGCCCCGTGTGCCCCGAGTGCGGCTCGGCTGTCGAGCGGCCTGAAGGCGAAGCCATTACGCGTTGCACGGGCGGCCTGTTTTGCCCGGCGCAGCGCAAGCAGACCCTGTGGCATGCGGCCAGCCGCAAGGCCCTGGATATTGATGGCTTGGGAGACAAGCTCATCGAGCAACTGGTGGATGGTGGCCGCGTGCATACCTTGGCCGATCTCTACACGCTCACGGCGCTTGAACTCTCCACTTACCCGCGCATGGGTATGAAATCCGCCGAAAACCTCGTCCAGGCCATAGATGGCAGCCGGCGCCCGCCTCTGTCGCGTCTGTTGTATGCACTGGGTATCCGCCATGTGGGTGAAACCACTGCCCGAGACCTTGCCCGCCATTTTGGCAGTCTGCAGGCGGTGGTTCAGGCCGATGAGGATGCGCTGTTGCAAGTGCCCGATGTTGGGCCTGTGGTTGCGGCATCGGTCAGCCGTTTTTTTGCTGAAACGCACAACCGGGATGTGTTGGCCGCATTGCAGGCGGCTGGAGTAGAACCGCAGCAAGAGGCGGCACCAGCAGGTGCCCGTGCCCTGGCCGGCAAAACGCTGGTGCTTACAGGTACATTACCCACGCTCAGCCGCGACGAAGCCACGCAAAGAATCCTGGCGGCAGGCGGTAAGGTAAGCGGCTCGGTGTCTGGCAAAACTGCATGGGTAGTGGCCGGCGAGGACGCCGGCAGCAAGCTGGCCAAGGCCAGATCGCTGGGCGTGCCCGTGATTGATGAAGCGGCTTTGCTAGCCTTGTTGTCCTGATTTTGCCCGAGCAATAAAGTTGAGGATCCAGTGGGCCAGCAGTTGGTCGTGCACGGCCAGTTTCAGGCTGTGCCGTGCCGCCAGTACGCGTTCGGCGCCAATGCGGTCGCGCCGGAAATTGGCCAGATCAGACACATAGGCACGGGTGAACTCGGGGTGGCCCTGGATGCCCAGAAAATGCCGGCCAACCTGCATCATGTATATCGGACAAAAGCTGCTGCCCGCTAATATCTGGCCCCCGGGCGGCAGCTCGGATACCTGATCCTGGTGGCTGGCCAGCAGCTGCAGATCTTCTGAGTACCAGGGGCTCATCCAGGGTTGTTTCTCTTGCACGGTGGTGGCATAGGCACCCAGGCCCCAGCCCATGGGGCTGCGCGCCACCTGCCCACCCATGGCGCGGGCCATCAGCTGATGGCCAAAGCAGATACCCACCAAAGGTTTGTCTGCCTGCCAAAGCAGGCGCATGAAACCCGACAAGGTACGAATCCAGTCGAAGTCGTCGTTGGCGCTGCATTTTGAGCCGGTGGTGATCCAGCCGTCGTGTGCGTCTGTGGAGGAGGGGGTTTCGCCCTGGTGGCAGGCATATACCGTGAAGTGTGTCCTGGGGTCTGCTGCCAGTAGCAGGGTCTGGATCATGTCCGGGTAGTTGCCATGCCGTGGCTGGAGTTCGGGGGCAACGTCATCACATTGCAGGATGCCGATATTCATGCCGCGCCTCCGGCGGAAGCGCTTGTTGCGGTATTGGTGGCCGCCCAGCGCCGGATTATGTCAAAGTGATCAAACCCCCAGAAAGGCTCGTCGTCGATGATGATGAAGGGTGAGCCAAATACCCCGCGGGCCAGTGCCGCCTCATTGGATTGTCGCAGCAGGGTCTTGATGGCGTCCGTGGCGATCGCATCGGCGATAGGAGTGGGGTCTTCACCCAGATCGGATGCCAGCTGCAAGGCGCTGCTGGCGTCGCTGATGTCCATGCCCTGGGTGTAGTACGCCTGAAATACTCGGTGCGCGTAGCGGACAGCCAGTTGCGGATCGGACTTCTGCAGATGCAGCATGATGCGTGCCGCCGCCACGGTGGCAACCGGAAACGGACTGGGCAGCTGAAACGGAATTTGGTGCAGGCGTGCCGTGCGGTGCATGTCGTGTCGCGAGTACTCGCCCTTTAGGGGGATCTGCACCAGTGGCGCCGAGCCCATCGCCTTGAACATGGGGCCCAGCAGCACGGGATGCCAGTGCACCGAGCGTTTCAGGTCGTGTGCAAGAGCCTCTATTTGCGTGCTGGCAAAGTAGCCGTACGGCGATGAGAAATCGAAATAAAAATCGATAGGAGCCAGTGTGTCCGCCATCAGTAACCCTCAAATTCTTCTGTCCGGATATTGTCTTCGTCGCTGCCCAGCTCGATGAGCAGCGCCCGCATGGCCTTGACCATCCCTTCCGGCCCGGCCAGATAAAACCGCGGGGAGTGGATATCCGGCACGTGTTTGCGAATCAGCGTGGCGTCGACGTGGCCGTGCTCGGCCGCTTCTGCGGAGGCCTGGGTGTACACCGGCACAAAACTGAAATTCTTGTGTGCCTGTGCCAGTTGCTGAAGCTCTTGCGTATAGGCGGCTTGTGCCGGGGTGCGGTTGGCATAGATCAGTGTCAGTGCCTGCTCTGTGTGATCGTGCAGGGCCTGCACGATCATGCTACGTACCGGCGTGATGCCGATGCCGCCAATGATAAAGACGGCGGGTACGGTTTGGGCTTTGTGCAGGGTGAAATCGCCAAAGGGCGCAATCAGCTTGAGCGGTGTGCCGTCCGGGGTGGCCTTGAATGCATTTTTAAACGGGGTGCCCCGCATCCGGGTGGCCACCACGATGTGGGGCTCGTAGGCGGCATTCACAAACGAAAACCCGTGGATGCGGTCTTGTTTTGGGGTGTCATCCGCACTGGGGAGTTTAACGTCACAAAACTGCCCGGCGCGGATCTCTAGCCCCGCGGGTTTTTCGAGCGTGAATTCCATCGTGCCCTCAGCAATCTCTTTTTTGCCGAGCAACTTGACGTCGTAGGTCGTCATGGCTTGCCTCTTGTCGATAAGGTCGATCACAGTCTGTGTTCTCGTCGTACTGGGCGGAACGTCCAGAAACAGTATAGGTCGATGACAGCCAACGGGTGCGCTTGCTGCGGATGGCACCGGGGTTATCTTGCGGATGCCGGGCAGCAAGGCGACGGTTCAGTCACGAAAGTTTTGATATTGCAGTGGGAGGTCGACGTCGGTCTTGCGCAGCAGGGCGATCACCTGCTGAAGATCGTCACGCTTTTTGCCCGAAATCCGCAGCTTGTCGCCGTTGATCTGTGACTCGACCTTGAGCTTGGCCTGCTTGATGGCTGCAATCAGTTTTTTTGCGGTGGCTTGCTCGATCCCCTGGCGAATGGTGACCTTTTGCCGGGCGCCACCCAGGTTTTCGAGGGGATCGGCGGGTTCCATGCAGCGCACATCAATACCACGGGCCGACAGCCGGCCGCGCAGGATATCCAGCATCTGCTTAAGCTGGAAAGCACTGGGGGCCGATTGCGACACCACGTATCCGTCCAGTTCAAAGCGTGCATCCGTGCCCTTGAAATCGAAGCGGGTAGAGAGTTCACGATTGGCCTGATCCACCGCGTTGGTGAGTTCGTGTGTGTCTACTTCGGAGACAACATCAAAGCTGGGCATAAAAGCATCCTCGAAAAACGGTGATTCCTGGATTGTATCGGTGTGCGGAATTGGCAGGAATGTTGCCAGGGCCGCAGCATTGCGGACTCACAGTGCGCGCAACACCATATAGGCGGCGGTGCCTGCTGCAATGCTGGTCAGGGCGTGCCGGGCACGCCACTGCAGGATGATCACCACCAGCACTGCACAGGCTTCTTGCCAGGGCCAGGGCCCTGCAGGATTATGACGCGCCTGACCAACCATGGTGTCCAGCAACAGCAGGGCCATGATAGAGAGTGGCAGCGTATTGCCCAGTTTGTGCACCCAGGGCTGACGCCGCAGCCATTGGCCTCCGATAAACGGCAGGGCGCGCAGGCCCACTGTGATGGCTGCCATGGCCACAATCGCCAGCACAACGTAAACCGTATCAGCCATGAGAATGGCCTGAAGGATGCGTAGACGGTGTTGCTGTGCGCGGCCGGCGCCAGGCGGCCACGATCAGGCTCAGGGCAATGGCCACGGCCAGCGCTTGTGCGGGCATCAGCAGCCAGGCAATGCCGTATGCCCCCAGTGCCGTCCATAAGGGGATGATATCCCGGCGCGTGCGCCATTGTTCGACTGCCAGGACGGCAAACAGGGCCGCCAGGGCAAAATCCAAGCCTTCCAGCCCCAGTTGCCCGCGTGCGCCCAGGATGGCGCCTATTGTGGTTCCCAGGATCCACCATCCGTGGTTGAGTGCACACACCAGCGCCATGCGCTGCGCCTGTTGGGGCCCTGGCAATGCTGTCAGCACCGAGTAGGTCTCGTCAGTGAGCGCAAAAATACTGTACCAGCGCTGCGGGCGCGAAGCGGGCATGTGATTGAGCAGCGACAGCCCGTAAAACACGTGGCGCAGGTTGAGCACCAGGGTAGCCAGCGCGATGGTGCTTAAGGGCAGGCCGGCGACCAGCATGGGCACCATCATGAATTGCGCAGCACCCGCATAGACCAGCACGCTGGATGCAATGGCTAGCCAGGCCGGCCCGCCCGCCTGGACAAACAGAAATCCAAACACGGCACCCAACGGCACATAGCCCATTGCCACTGGCGTGGTGAGGCTGGGGACAGACAAGGAAGAGGGAGTAGGTGAGGATGAAGCCATACGTTTTGGGAAATACGGTTTGCACCGCATCAGTTGCCGGGGCCTGAGGTTTTCGGCCTCGGGCTTGGGGATAACACTCAGAAGCCGATCCGCCGAAAAGGGGACGGCCAAGCAGCGAACCGATATCATAGCGGTTACCACGTATTTCAAAATTATTCAGTGATGTAATGCGGGCTTTGTTTTAATCATGCACTTTGACTCAGCAACTCTGCTGCTTGTTTCTGCCTTCATCCTGTTTCTGCTGGGTGGGCTTATGTTCCTGGCCGCTTTCCAGGGGCGTCGAGAGCCAACTCTTTGGTGGGTGGGTGCCAGCATGTGGTTGTCGTGCGGTGCCTTTTTGCTGGGAATCACCCGTCAGCATCCAGAATATCTGGCCTGCTCGGTCATTGTAGCCAACACCCTCCTGATTTTGTCTCATGCCGGCCTCTGGACGGGTTTGCGGCTGTTTCGTGGCCGCAAGGTGCTGTGGTTCGCCTTGCTGGCAGGGCCTGCTATTTGGCCGATCCTGGGCTTATGGCCGATGTTTATGCAGGATGTCGGCCTCCGGGTGGCGGTGTATTCGGTTTTATGCCTGGTGTATCTGCTGGCTGCTATCCGCGAAATCTGGCCAGAGTGGCGTGAACATCAGTCAGCCATTTCACCCTTGTTGGGGTTTCTGGTGTTGCATGCTTTGTTTTACGCCTACCGGATCCCTCCTCGTACCTTTCAAGATCATATCTGGGCAAACTGGCCGGAGTTTGCCTTGGTGATGTTTGAAGGCATCTTTTTTGTCGTGGGCCTTTCCTATAGCGTGCTGATGGCGGTGCGGGCCCGGGCCGAAGACAACTACCGTTACGCAGCCTTGCATGACGTCTTGACCACGCTACCCAATCGTCGGGCACTGTTTCATCAGGGGGCCGTGCTGCTGCAAGAGGCCAGTGCCCATCACGCGGATATCGCTGCCCTGATGTGTGATCTCGATCATTTCAAGCTGATCAACGACCGCTTTGGTCACGAAACCGGAGACCAGGTGTTGATCCGCTTTGCCCGGGTGCTGCGTGAGGTGGTTGGTGAAGAAGGTTTTTGCGCCCGGCTGGGCGGCGAGGAATTCGTCGTTTTGGTTCCTCACACGGGGCGTCTGGGTGCAGAACAATGGGCGCAGAAGATTCGATCCGGCCTGGCGGCATGCAGTGCACAGCTGCCCAGCCCTCTGACGGTCAGTGTAGGAATCGCCTGTGCTTCGGGTATGCCTGTCAGCCTTGATCGCCTGCTGGCGCAGGCAGATCAGGCCCTGTACCTGGCCAAGGCGGCTGGGCGCGACTGCATCCGCGTGTGGCCGTAACCCTGATCCTAGTATCCCGTCCGGCTAGCCGCCGTAGCCAGGCGCTGCCTCTGGTGTCTTTTGCAGTTGCCAGTTGATTCCGGGCTCTCCCTGGGCTTGCAGCCAGGTGTTGGCATCACGAAAATGCTGACATCCAATAAAAGGTCGGGGTGGCCGCATGGCTGATAGCGGCGAAGGATGGTTGGCAGTCAGTACCTTCACCGGCCCGGCAGGTGCCTGCATTTCCAGTAGTTTCTGGCGTGCCTGGGCGTGGGCCCCCCACAGTAAAAGTACTTTTGGACGAGGTTCGCGCAGCGCCCGCATGATCAATGCGTCGGTGATGTGCTCCCAACCTTTTTTGGCATGCGAGCCCGGTTGGTGCGCCTCTACGGTCAAGGATGTGTTCAGCAATAAAACGCCTTGGCGGGCCCAGCGCACCAGACTATTGCGCGGTGGCTGCTCTGGCACGCCATATTCCAGCGCCAGTTCTTTAAATATATTGCGCAGGCTGGGGGGTGTAGGGCAAAAATCGGGCACCGAAAACGCCAGGCCTTGCGCCTGATTGGGCCCATGGTAGGGATCTTGTCCGACGATGATGACCTGCACCGCCTCGGGTGGGGTTTCGATCAGGGCCCGAAACGGCCGCAGTGGAAAAATCTGTGCGCCGTCTGCCAGGCGTTGCGTCAGAAGCGTATCCAGTTGCGCCACAATCCGGTGCAGATGAGGTGCCAGCAATACCGTGCGCCATTCGGTGGGCAGTGCTTGTATCTGTTCGTCCAGGCTGCCCTGGAAGGCATTCAGAACATCGGTGTTAGGGGCGGGTGTGCTCATGCGGTTTTTTTGTGGCCTGATGTGGCAACATGCAGGAATGCTTGTCAGGCTGAGGTTTCCAGATCGCTTAAAGCAGTACAGTTTACGCTGCCCCTGCCCAATAACACTGGTGATCCCGCCGTCCGGCGCGTATGGTGTCACCTTTGTCCAATTATCCTGGTGTGGAGAGCCTTCCTTATGCAGCAATCAAGCCGTGGCTGGATCAATGGGGCCCTTGGGGTGGCTATTTTTAGCGGCTCTTTGCCTGCCACACGTGTGGCGGTGCTGGGCCTGGATCCCTGGTTTCTCACTGCCGCGCGTGCGGCGCTGGCCGGGATCCTGGCCTTGATCTTGCTGGCGCAACATCGCCAGCAACGGCCTACTGCTGCCGAGTGGCGCACGCTGGTATTGGTGGCACTGGGGGTAGTGGCAGGCTTTCCCCTGCTGTCTGCCCTGGCGCTGCAAACCATTACCTCAGCGCATTCCTTGGTCTTTATTGGCTTGCTGCCCTTGTCCACGGCCTTGTTTGGCACCTGGCTGAGCCACGAGCGCCCCTCGCGGGCTTTCTGGATGTTTGCCGTGCTGGGTGCGCTGGCGGTGATGGGGTTTGCCTTCAGTCAGGATGGTTCAGGTTCATTGCTGGCAGATGCTTGCATGGTGGGTGCCATCGTCAGTTGCGGATATGGCTATGCCGAAGGCGGACGGTTGTCACGCCGGCTGGGTGGCTGGCAGGTCATCTGCTGGGTGCTGGTGCTGTCACTACCCATCAGCATCCCGATGGCGTGGATCTGGGCGCCGGTGCAGTGGGCCAGCGTGCCGTGGTCGGCCTGGGGCGGGCTGGGGTACGTGGCGGTATTCAGCATGCTGGTTGGCTTCATCTTCTGGTATCGCGGCCTGGCGTTGGGCGGCATTGCGGCAGTGGGCCAATTGCAGTTGCTGCAGCCGTTTTTAGGTCTTGTGCTGTCAGCCTGGTTGCTGGATGAGTCGGTTACGCCGGCAATGGTGGGTGTCACTGCGTTTGTGGTGGTGTGCGTGGCGGGTGCCAAATATACTGCTGCGGCGCCTGTGGCGGTTGAAACCAACGCCTGAAACGCTGAATACATAGGTCAGATATGTGGACTGCATAAGGGCCGCATATAAGTCCATGCTTTAAACGTAATGTACTTGCCAGTGACCAAAGGTATCAGTACAGTGGCCTGTCTGGTCAACCACTGGCAATGTCCTTGATCCATCCCACCTACCAAAAAGAGTTCCGGCGTGCGATCGGTATCGTCAGCCTCTTGACGGTGCTTTTGTTGATGGTGGCTGTGGTGCCTATGCCGGCCGCCTTTCACGATGTCGCCCACTACCTGGCATTGCATACGGTAGTCGAAACCTTGTCGGTCATCACGGCTTCGGTCATTTTTGCTGTGGTCTGGAGTAGCCGGCAAGAGTCATTGCCGCGGCCGCTGGTCTTGCTGGGCAGCACCTTTCTGGGTGTTGCCTTGTTTGATTTCCTGCACCTGCTGTCTTACCAGGGCATGCCGTCGTTTATTACCCCCAGCAGCCCTGAGAAGTCCATCTACTTCTGGTTGCTTGGCCGATTGCTTGGCGGCATGGGTTTGCTGGCGGCTGGTTTGGTGTCCTGGCAAAAACGGCGAGTTTGGGTGCCATTGGGCCTGCAGGTATTGGGTGTTTTGCTGTTTGTGTCGGCACTGTCCATCCTTTATTTTGGCTGGCCGGGGTGGGTACCCCGTATGTTTTTGCCCGGTCAGGGCCTCACTCCCTTCAAGGTGGGCGCCGAGTACATACTGATCTTGCTGTATTTGGTGGCAGCGGGTTTGTTTGTGTGGCGCATGCGGCAAGAACGCCGGTTTAACGCACCGGATCTCTTCATCGCGGTGTGCGTAATGGCACAAAGCGAGTTTTTCCTGACGATGTATTCCAGGGTAACTGATGGCTATAGTGTCCTTGGCCATCTTTACAAGATTGTTGCCTATATTTTTCTGTACCGGGCCGTGTTCTCAGAGGCCGTGCAACATCCCTATGACTTGCTGCAAGACTCCCGCGAGCAGATGCGTGCGACGCTTGATGCCTTGCCTGATCTGGTGCTGGATATGGATCTCGATGGCCGCTACCTCAGCATCCATACCAGCAAAGTCGACACCCTGGCGGCGCCGCCCGAGCGCCTGCTGGGCCGGCCCGTGGATGAGTTCCTGTCTACGCGCAACAGCCAGATCGTGCGTGGGGCCTTGCACGAGGCCTATGCGCATGGGCAGTCGCGGGGCAAGATATTGGCGTTGGTCAGCAAGCAGGTGGTTCGGTACTTCGAGCTCTCGGTTGCCCGCAAGACCACAGTGCGTGGCCAGACTCCTCAGTTTGCGGTGATTTCCCGCGATGTGACCGATCGCATGAAAAGCGAGCAGGCCCTGCGCACCTTGTCCATGGCAGTGCTGCAAAGCCCCCAGTCCATCATCATCACGGACCGTCGCGCGTGTATCGAGTTCGTCAATGAGGCCTTTACCCGGATCAGCGGCTATACCGCCGCCGAGGTCATCGGGCGCAATTTGCGCCGGCTCAAGCCGGGACGTACCCCGTCCGCCACGTTTCGAACAATGTGGGCGCAATTGGCGCAGGGTAACGCTTGGCGTGGCGAATGGATCAACCTTGCCAAGGATGGTCACGAGTACATCGAGTCGGTCCTTATCTACCCGGTGCGCAATGTTCAGGGAGAAGTCACCAACTATCTGGCCCACAACGAGGACATCACTGAAGCTCGACGGGCCGCTGAGCAGATTCGCTCACTTTCCCATTACGATCAGCTCACGGGCCTGCCCAACCGTCAGCTGTTGCGCAAGCATTGCCAGGGTGCACTGGATCGCGGCGACCCGCTGGCCGTTCTGTGGATCGACCTGGATCACTTCAAGGCGGTCAACGATACGCTGGGACACCATGTGGGTGATGTGCTTTTGCAGGAGATGGCACGGCGTCTGCGCAAGGCATTGCCCGAGACCGCTTCTGTCTCGCGCTATTCGGGTGATGATTTTGTGGTGATCCTGCCGATGTCTTCCCAGGATGACGCTGCCCGGCAGGCAGAAGCCCTGCTGGCAACACTGTACCAGCCCATGCATTTGGCCGACCAGGAGATCTATACCTCTGCCTCTATTGGAGTGGCCCTGCATCCGGATGATGCAGTCGAGTTCGATATGCTGCTGAAGCACGCGGAAACTGCCATGTACCGCGCCAAAAGCGACGGGCGTCATTGTGTGGGGTTCTTTACCCGTGAGATGCAGACTCATGTCAGCCGAGAGCTGCTGTTGGGCAATGCCTTGAAGCAGGCGCTGCAAAACCAGGAGCTCTTTTTGGTGTACCAGCCTCAAATTTCCTTTGAGAGTGGTGCTGTGCTGGGCGCGGAGGCTTTGTTGCGCTGGCGGTCGCCCCAGTGGGGGCTGGTGCCACCCAGTGAGTTCATTCCTATCGCTGAAAGCAGCGGCCTGATCGCGCCTATTGGCGAGTGGGTGCTGCGCACGGCGTTGCGGCAATTGCGCCAGTGGCAGGTGCAGGGTTTGCCGCCGATGTGCATGGCGGTCAATTTGTCGGCAGTGCAGTTTAATCGGCCGGGTCTGGGCAAGCAGATTCAGGCGATTTTGGCGGAGGCTGAGGTTCCCGCTGGCTTGCTCGAGCTTGAAATCACCGAAGCGGTCGCAATGAAATCGCCCGAAATAGCTGCCTTGCGCATGGAAGAGCTCGCACACATGGGTGTGCGCTTTGCCATCGATGATTTTGGCACCGGGTATTCGTCTTTAAGCTATCTCAAGCGTTTTCGCCTGCATAAGCTGAAAATCGATCAGTCCTTTGTACGGGACATCAACCTTGATCCCGACGATCAGGCTATTGCCACCGCCATCATTCAGCTGTCCCGCAGCCTGGGGCTACGCACCATCGCCGAGGGGGTCGAGACTTTCGAGCAGCAAGAGTTCCTGCGTGCCAATGGCTGCGAAGAAGCACAGGGCTATTTTTACAGCAAACCCCTGGAGGCGAAAGCATTTACAGCTTTTGTGCAGCAAATGCCTTCGCCGAGCCTTGCCCGACAAGCCCATGCATCCGAACTTAAGTGACCGAACAGACCACTCAGGACACTAGCGCCTTTCCCAGATCGTCATTTCTGACAACGTGTGCTGAAACTTGTGCCGGGTTTCGCGGATCACAAACGGCACATCAAGTGGCTCGGCAATCAGCTTGAAGTGCGCCTGAAGGTGCTCTTTAAGGCCGTCCAGTGTGGTGTGGTTTTCGGCGTCCTTCTTGAAGCCGCCAATCCAGGCCGCCCGGGGAGTGTGTTCTTCGAGCCAGGTGTAGGGCGACGCAATCATCAGCAAGCCGCCCGACACAATGCGCTCGTGGATGGTGTCGAGAAACCGGGCGGGGTCGTACAGACGATCGATCAGGTTGGCGGCCAGCACCAGGTCGTAATTGCAAAACTGTGGTTTCAGGTTACAGGCATCGCCCTGATAAAACTCAACCCGGCCGACTGTCTCTGACAGATTGAGATCGGACAGGCTGCGTGATTTGTAGGACACCAGCTCGCCTTCGTCCGTCAGGGTATAGCGCAAGTGTCCGGTCTGGATCAGCTGCACACCCTGGTTGATGAAGCGGGCAGAAAAGTCGACCCCTGTCACATGATCGAAGTGGCGGGCCAGCTCGAAGGTAGCCCGGCCCGACGCGCATCCAAGGTCCAGCGCATGGCGATGGGGGCGGTTGCCTATGGCTGCAATCGCATGCTGAGCCAAGGCCTGCGGGAAATTGGGCACATCGAAATAGGTGTCGCCGTAGTGGAACTCGGCGTATTCGGACATGAGCTTGTCGGTTTCGTAGTAGGCGGCCGGTGCCTCGGCCGGCGCATGAGACACCACATAGCGGAACCCTGCGTGCTGAAAGAAGTGGCGCCGGAAGGCGTAGCGCGCTGATCGCGCGGCCTCGTTGCCGCTGGAGATCCAGGATCCGCCTTTCATCAGGTTGTGACGGCCATCAAATGTGGGGGTGGTGAAATCATCGTAGATGGGATGGACGTCAAAGCCGTTGAACGGGTATGTGGGGGTTTCCGTCCATTGCCAGACGTTGCCCACTACGTCAAACCAGTCGCCATGGGCGTATTGGTCTACCGGGCAGGATGAGGCACCATGGTCAAGATGCAAATTGGCTGCGCAGCGCTGGTCGGTGGGGTCTGCCAAGCCGGCGGTGTCGTACAGCCGGTACCATTCGTCTTCGGTGGGCATGCGCACCGGCTGGCTGGTTTCGGCTGCCTTCCAGTTGCAAAATGCCTTGGCTTCCAGATAGTTGACTTCTACTGGCCAGGCCCAGGGCATGGGGATTTCGTGCGTCATCAGGCGCAAATACCAGCCCTGCGGCTTCTTTACCCAAAAAGTAGGGTGGCTGGCCTGGCTGAAGGCCAGCCATTGCTGACCTTCTTCTGTCCAGTTGTGATGGTTGCGGTAGCCGCCTGCCTCTACAAACGCCAGGAACTCCTGGTTGCTGACCAGATAGCGGCTGGCCTGGAAGGATTCGACACTGGCTTCGTGGGTGCCGTATTCGTTGTCCCAGCCATATTGCGGATTTGAAAACGCCTTGCCCAGGCGCACGACGCCTGCTGGTACCCGCGTCACGGTATTTTCAGGGGCTGTGTGTGGCGTATTGGCCAGTGGCTCCCAGCCTGTGGCCGGACGCACGTATTTAAGGGCATGCTGGCGAATCAGTACAGATGAGGTTTCCAGGTGGATACGCTCGTGCTCGACCCCCATGATCAGTGCCCACCAGGGGTTTTGCCAATCAATGGGCGATTTCAGGGGGGTGCGGTCGATGACGTCGCACACCAGTGCCCTGACCTTGTTTCGGTAGGCATGCACTTCGGCCACCGAGGGCCACTGGTAATTATTGTCGTCCAGGTCGTCCCAGCTCATTTCGTCCACACCCACAGCGAAGGTGGATTCGAGCTGCTGGTCTACCCGCCGGTCGATCAGGCGGGCCAAAAGCATTTTGTTGATAAAAAATGTGGCCGTGTGTCCGTAATAGAAGAGCAAAGGGTGCCGCAATGAAATGGATTTGACGAGATAAGCCTCATCGCTGGCCAGACACCGGAACAAAGATTCGTAGCGATCAAAGGTTTCCAGAAAATATCGCCGGATGGATGCCCTGAGTATATTGGTATCGGGTTCTGCCAGGTTGGGAGTACGCATAAACAGCGCCTGAGCCTCAGGATTTTCGGTGGGCGACAAGGGAGCGGCAGGAGTGGACATGAACAAATCCGTGCGAAAAATTGATGAATCCTGGAAACTCTTTAGCCTAACATGCGACTTGATGTATCGTGCCAGAGACGGTTCCCATGCATAATGCTTTGATGCAGCATACCCCTGTTCTGTTTCAAGGAGCATCGTTGACCACCTGGCTGCGTGTGTATTTCACAGGGCTGTTGCTGGCCTTCTCGGGGTTGCTTGTTTCTGGTGCCGCACTGGCCCAGCCGCTGGCTGCGGTCTGCCCGATCCGCAATGTGTCTGCGGTTCAGCCACAGATTGCCTCGTTGTCCCAGGTGTGCTTTGCCCAGGACGAAAAACAAGCCCTCAGCCCCCAGGATTTTCTCAGCGGCCGTTGGCCTATCCAGCGCCGTGATGCAGATCAGTTGGTTTTTACACATACCAAGACGGCGTACTGGGTATACGTGCCCCTGCGTAACACCGACCCCGTGGCACGCAGCTGGTTTCTGCAACTGGATTATCCCTTGCTGGATAACGTGGATGTCTGGGTGTACCAGCTGGATCCGGGATCCGACGCGCCTCCCGTTCTGGTGGGTGCCCGGCAGATGGGTGATGCCCGCCCTTTTGACGCACGGCCGGTTGCCCATCATCTGTTGATGTTGCCATTGGACTTTTTACCCGGAGAATCGCTGGGCGTGGTGATTCGGGTGCGCAGCAACGGTGCCATCAATATTCCCTTGTCGCTGTATACCGCCGAGGCCGCACTGGCCCAGACCCAGGATCAAAGCCTGGCATTGGGCATGTTTATCGGCGCTGTGTTGTTGCTGGCCATGTTCAACCTCACGCTGTTTGTGCGCCTGAAGATCCCGCAACCGCTGTTCAATGCGCTCTACATCATCTGTGTGGGGCTTTTCCTGGCGTCCATGTCGGGCCTCAGTTTTCAGTACCTGTGGCCGGCGTCGCCCTGGCTGGCTAATGTCGCGGTGCCGGTTACCGAGGTTCTTGCCCTGCTCAGCCTCTTGCTCTTTACCCGATGCTTTCTGGGCGTCACGGCTCGGTCGGGATGGCAGCACTACTGCATTTGGGGGTTGGCAGGCATCGGTCTGGTGCTTCTGGTAGCCAGCTTCTGGGTGGCTTATCCGGTCATCATCAAGGTCAATACCGCATATGCCCTGGTCAGCATGCTGGCCATGCTGGGGGTGGGTGTGGCACAGGCCAGATTGGGCCATCAGGATGCGCGTTGGTATGTGGCCTCCTGGCTGGTACTTTATGCCGGGTTCCTGTTTTACGGGCTGGCTGTGTTTGGCTATATGCCCGGCTTTATGGCACAACAGCGCTGGGTGCAGATTGCCGCCGGCAGCCAGGTTTTTTTGCTGACGTATGCCGAGGTCATCCAATTGCGCGGGCTGTTGGATCATGCCCTGAAGATCGAGTCTTCGGCCCGCAGCTCCCTGCAGCAGGAAGTCCAGTCCAGAACCGCCGATTTGCGCTCTACGATGGTGGCCTTGCAGCAGGCCAACCGCCAGCTGCGCGAGCTAGCCCGCATTGATCCGCTGACAGGGCTGCTCAATCGCCGCGGGCTGGATGAGTCTCTGGATGAGTTGCTCAGCCATGTTAAACCGACACCAGAGCCGCAGATCACCTTTGTGGTGTTTGACCTCGATCACTTCAAACGCGTCAACGACCAGCATGGTCATGATGCCGGCGATGAGGTGCTGAAGTGGGTGGCCGAGGTGTTGCGCAACCTGCTGCGACGCCAGTCTGATGTGCTGGCGCGGTTTGGCGGCGAAGAGTTTGTTGCGTTGTTGCCCCATACGACAGTGTCTGATGCCCAGGCGCTGGTGATGCGGGTGCTGGCACATGTGCACGCACAGACCATCGCGCTACCTAATGGCGCGACGATTTCGCTCACACTCAGCGCGGGGCTGGCCAGCTGGCAGCCTGGTGACACAGCAGTCAGCCTCTTTCGGCGGGCCGATGAGAGCCTCTATCAGGCCAAGGCACAGGGTCGAAACCGGCTGGTTATCGCCCCTTCTGCCATCATTTGACCCTGCTTCCATCAGGGATGACCCTGACGGCTGCGTGGAAATATCGCACAATGGATGTTTTTCATTGCTTGAGAAGGATCAAGATGGCACGCATCGTTCTGTTCGAAAACATCCATGCCAGCGCCAAAGAAGTCTTTGTGGCCGCGGGTTTTGACGAAGTCATCACCCATACAGGCGCACTCACCGGAGACGCTTTGCACAACGCGCTTCAAGGCGCACAGGTAGTGGGCATCCGGTCTCGGACGCATCTCGATCAGGCTGTGCTGTCCGCACTTCCCGAGCTTCGTGCCATTGGCTGCTTTTGTATCGGCACTAATCAAGTAGACCTCGAAACCGCCGCTATGCGGGGGGTTCCTGTCTTTAATGCACCGTTTTCCAATACGCGCTCGGTGGCCGAGCTTGTCTTGGGCGAGGCCATTTTGTTGCTGCGCCGTATCCCCGAGAAAAATGCACGTGTCCACGGGGGCTTCTGGGACAAAACGGCCGAAGGTGCCTACGAGGCCCGTGGCAAGACATTGGGTATTGTCGGCTATGGCAATATCGGTTCGCAAGTAGGCATCCTGGCCGAGTCCTTTGGCATGCGGGTGCTGTATCACGATATCGAAGCCAAGCTTCCCTTGGGGAATGCTCACGCCACCACTTCCCTCAAGAAATTCCTCGGTCAGGCAGATGTCGTCACCTTGCACGTGCCGGGTGGCAAAGACACCACCAATCTGATGAATGCCGAGGCCATTGCCGCCATGAAGCCAGGCAGCATCCTGATCAACGCCTCGCGCGGCACAGTGGTCGATATTCCCGCGCTGCAAAAGGCGCTTAAGTCGGGGCATTTGTCCGGTGCAGCCATCGATGTGTTTCCCACTGAGCCCAAAAGCCGCGACGAAGGCCTGGACAGCCCGTTGCGTGGCATGCAAAACGTTATTCTTACCCCACACATTGGTGGTAGCACCCAAGAGTCCCAGGAAAACATCGGCCGCGAAGTGGCCGAGAAGCTCAGACGTTTTGTCAGCAGTGGCACCACCAAAGGGGCAGTCAATTTCCCCGAAATCGCCTACCACGAGCAGGCAGGCACCGCGCGGATCATCCATATCCACCAAAACGTGCCCGGTGCCATGGGTGCGCTCAGCAATTTGATGGGCGAGTTTGGCCTCAATATTGTCAGCCAGCAGCTGCAAACCCGGGGCAAGATTGGCTATGCCATCACCGACGTCGATGGTGAAGTCACTGATCAAGTTGTCGAGGGCCTGCGCCGCCACCCCATCACCATCCGCTGCGACCGCGTCTGATCGCGCTTTGTCGCCAGCTCACCGCGCCCTCAAGGGCGCGGTTTTTTTTGGATCCAAATCTTTTCTGCTGATGCTTCGCCTGTGAGCTAGGGTTCATTGGTCTGGTCATCCGTGCGGTAAGACCCTTATACTGACTAGGCTTTGTCAGATCACGCGGCCCTGGTTTCCCCTATAGATACAGGCTGTTTGCAAACAAGCAATGATTTGATCTAGATCATCATCCTTGTTGTCTGTGGGGTTTATTGTGTCAGGGTTCTTGGCCTTGGAGTCCTGCGCATGAGCTCTCCCCCTGACGTTCCCGCACGTAAAAGGCGTCGTGTCCTCACTGTCTGGACCCCTGAAGACCAAGAGTTTTGGGCGCAAGAGGGTCGGGCAATTGCCAACGTCAATCTCTGGATCTCCATCCCGGCTTTGTTTCTCGCCTTTGCCGTGTGGCAAATGTGGAGTGTCGTTGCCGTCAATCTACCCAATTTAGGGTTTAAGTACACCGAAAACCAGCTGTTCTGGCTGGCTGCACTGCCTGCCTTGTCCGGTGCCACGCTGCGCATCTTTTATTCGTTCATGGTGCCCGTTTTTGGTGGCCGTCGCTGGACGGCTCTCACCACAGCCAGCCTGTTGCTACCCACCATTGGGGTGGGTATCGCCGTACAAGACCCCACCACCCCGTATTCAACCATGCTGATGCTGGCTTTGTTGTGCGGTCTGGGCGGAGGCAATTTTTCCTCGTCCATGTCCAATATCAGCTTTTTCTTTCCCAAAGAGCGCAAGGGCTCTGCCCTGGGGCTAAATGCCGGGCTGGGCAATCTGGGCGTGTCTTCGGTGCAGTTTTTGGCTCCTCTGGTGATCACCATGGGTGTTCTGGGGCCCTGGGCGGGTGGCTCGCAGATGGCCACGCTGTCTGGTGCCCATGGCGGTCCCGCCGAGGTCTGGGCTCAAAACGCTGCCTTTATCTGGGTGCCGTTCATCATCGTCGTATCCATGCTGGCCTGGGTGGGGATGCATGATATCGCCACAGCCAAAGCGTCTTTCTCCGAGCAGGCCGTCATCTTCAAGCGCCGGCACAACTGGATCATGTGCTTCCTTTATCTGGGTACCTTTGGCTCATTTATCGGGTTTTCTGCCGGTTTTCCGTTGCTCATCAAATATCTGTACCCGGATATCCGTCCTTTGCAGTACGCCTGGCTTGGGCCTTTGGTAGGGGCCATGGCGCGGCCCTTTGGCGGCTGGCTGTCCGATCGTCTGGGTGGGGCCCGGGTTACCTTCTGGACATTTTTCTGGATGGTGCTGGGTGTGGTGGGTGTGATGCTTTCATTGCCGGGCGGCCAGTCGGCCGGTAGTTTCCCAGGGTTTTTGCTGTCGTTTCTGTTCCTGTTTTTCCTCACGGGTATCGGCAATGGATCTACCTTTGCCATGATTCCGGTCATTTTCAATACGCTGGCGCAGCGTCGGCATGCCGCCGGATCCCCCGTCAACGCCGAAGCCGAAGGTGCCAAAGAATCCGCCGCAGTGTTGGGATTCAGTGGTGCCATGGGGGCCTATGGCGGCTTTTTCATCCCCAAAAGCTTTGGCACGTCCTTTGATCTCACCGGCGGTGCAGACGCCGCCCTGGTTTTTTTCATTGTGTTTTATGCAATCTCCATTGCCGTGACCTGGTGGTTTTATGCCCGGCGCGAGGCGGAGATCCCCTGCTGAACACGTCTTCTGGGCCTGTCCTCACCTGGGTGTGGTGGCACGGCCGGCATTTTTAGAATTCTTTCCAACGGAGCCATCATCGTGAGCCATTTCATTGATCGCCTGAAATATTTTTCCCGTCCGAAAGAGCCGTTTTCCAATGGGCATGGCACTGTGGTGCACGAAGATCGCACCTGGGAAGAAGCCTATCGCAATCGCTGGCAGCACGACAAAATTGTCCGCTCCACACACGGGGTCAACTGCACGGGCTCCTGTTCCTGGAAAATCTACGTAAAAGGCGGCATTGTTACCTGGGAAACCCAGCAAACCGACTACCCCAGAACCCGCCCTGACATGCCCAACCACGAGCCCCGTGGCTGTCCGCGGGGCGCCACGTTCTCGTGGTACCTGTACAGCGCCAACCGGGTCAAATATCCCATGTTGCGTGGCCGGCTGGCACGGATGTGGCGCGAGCAGCGCCAGTCGCTGGGGCCGGTTCAGGCCTGGGAGTCCATCGTCTCCGATCCCGAGAAAGCCGCGTCCTATAAATCGATGCGGGGCTTGGGCGGCTTTGTGCGATCCAATTGGGATGAGGTCAACGAGATCATCGCTGCGGCCAATATCTACACCATCAAGCGTTACGGGCCTGATCGCATCGCGGGGTTCTCGCCGATTCCGGCCATGTCCATGATCTCCTACGCCTCGGGCAGCCGTTATCTGTCGCTGCTGGGTGGGTCCCTGCTCAGCTTCTACGACTGGTACTGTGATCTGCCCCCCTCCAGCCCGCAAACCTGGGGCGAGCAAACCGACGTCAGCGAATCCGCCGATTGGTATAACTCCACCTTCATCATGCTGTGGGGCTCCAATGTGCCGCAAACGCGTACACCCGATGCCCACTTCATGGTCGAAGCGCGTTATCGGGGTGCCAAGGTTATTTCGGTTTTCCCGGATTACGCCGAGGGTGCAAAGTTTGGCGATCTCTGGATCCATCCCAAGCAGGGTACCGACGCCGCCTTGGCCCTGGCCATGGGCCATGTGGTGCTCAAAGAGTTTCACCTGGCCGGAAAAAGCGCATATTTCGACCAATACTGCCGCCAGTACACCGATATGCCTTTCCTGGTTCGGCTGGTGCGTCAGGGCGATCACTACGTGCCGGATCGCAAGCTGCGGGCTGCCGATTTCACCGACCGTCTGGGCCAGCAAAACAACCCCGAATGGAAAACCGTCGCTTGTGACGAAAACACCGGTGATTGGATTGTCCCCCAGGGCTCCATCGGCTTTCGTTGGGGCCAAAAAGAGGGTGAGGACGCCGGCAAATGGAACCTCGAACTCAAAGATGCGCGGGGCCAGGCTGTCAAGCCGCGCCTGTCCTTGCTGGATGTCCGGGACGACGCCGTTCCCGTGGCTTTTCCCTATTTTGGCGGCGTGCACCACGATTACTTCAAGGGCACCGACCACGATGAAGTGTTGGTGCGCCAGTTGCCGGTCAAGCGTGTACAAACTGCCGAAGGCGAAGTGCTGGTGGCCACCGTATTTGATCTTTTCGTGGCCAACTACGGTATCGACCGTGGCTTGGGGGGCGAAAACGTCGCGTCTTCCTTCGATGACGATGTCCCCTACACCCCGGCCTGGCAAGAGCGCATCACGGGTGTGCCCCGCGAGCAGGTCATCACGGTGGCGCGCCAGTTTGCCGATAACGCCGACAAAACCCAGGGCAAGTCGATGGTGATTCTTGGGGCCGGCCTCAATCACTGGTATCACATGGATATGTCGTATCGCGGCATCATCAATCTGGTTTCCATGTGTGGCTGTGTGGGTCAGTCGGGTGGTGGCTGGTGCCACTATGTGGGACAAGAAAAACTTCGCCCGCAAACCGGCTGGACGATGCTGACCTTTGCGCTCGATTGGCTGCGCCCGCCACGCCACATGAACGGCACCTCGTTTTTCTACGCGCACTCCGATCAATGGCGCTACGAGAAGCTGAAGGTCTCCGAGCTTCTGTCACCACTGGCCGACCCCACCAAATACCAGGGTGGGCTGATCGACATGAACGTGCGTGCCGAGCGCATGGGCTGGTTGCCCACTGCCCCGCAGCTGCAAGCCAATCCGCTTAAAGTGGTGCAAGATGCCCAGGCAGCCGGGCAAGACCCCAAAGATTACGTCGTCAAGGGCTTGACCGACGGTTCTTTGAAATTGGCCTGCGAAGACCCGGACAACCCCGAGAATTTTCCCCGCAACCTGTTTGTGTGGCGCTCCAATATTTTGGGGTCTTCCGGCAAGGGGCACGAATATTTCCTCAAGCATCTGTTGGGTACGCAACACGGCGTCCAGGGCAAGGATCTGGGCGAAATGGGCGAAAGCCGGCCTCAAGAGGTCAAATGGCACGACGAAGCCCCTCAGGGCAAGCTCGACCTGCTGGTTACGCTGGATTTTCGTATGTCCACTACCTGTGTGTACTCGGACATCGTGCTGCCTACGGCCACCTGGTACGAGAAAAATGATCTCAATACCTCGGACATGCACCCGTTCATCCACCCCTTGTCGGCGGCGGTTGATCCCATCTGGGAGTCGCGCAGCGATTGGGAGATCTACAAGCAGCTGGCCGAGAAATTCACCGAGCTTGCCGCAGACGCAGATCTTCCGGACGAAGATCTCGTCATGCAGCCCATGCAGCATGATTCGCCAGGAGAACTCTCCGATCCCTACGAGGTTCGCGACTGGCGCAAGGGCGAATGCCAGCCGATCCCGGGCAAGACGATGCCCAACCTGATGGTGGTAAATCGCGACTACAAAAATCTGTACAAGCGCTTTATTACGCTGGGCCCGCTGGCCGAGAAGCTGGGCAATGGCGGCAAGGGCATCTCGTGGGATACCAAAGAAGAAGTCGATTTCTTGCGCAAGCTTAATTACACCGAGCGCGAGCCCGGGGTAGGGCAGGGCCAGCCGCGCATTTTTACGGATATCGATGCCTGCGAGACGGTGCTTACCCTGGCGCCCGAAACCAATGGCCATGTGGCGCTCAAGGCCTGGGAGGCCCTCTCCAAATCAACCGGGCGCGATCACACCCATCTGGTGCGCTCCAGCGAGCACGAGAAAATCCGCTTCCGCGATATCCAGGCGCAACCGCGCAAGATTCTCACCTCGCCCACCTGGTCGGGGATCGAATCCGACAAGGTCAGCTACAGCGCGGGCTACACCAATGTGCACGAAATGATCCCCTGGCGCACGCTCACCGGCCGTCAGGAGCTCTATCAGGATCACCCCTGGATGCGCGACTTTGGCGAGGCACTGTGTGTGTACCGGCCACCAGTGGATACAAAAACCATCAAGCCGATGCTCGACAAGCAGTTCAGTAACGGCGAGCCCCATGTGGTGCTTAACTTCATCACACCGCACCAAAAATGGGGCATCCACTCCACCTACTCCGACAACCTGATAATGCTCACCCTGTCACGTGGTGGCCCGATTGTCTGGATGTCCGAGATCGATGCCGCCAAGGCGGGCATTGTCGATAACGACTGGATCGAGGTCTTTAACGTCAATGGCGCCCTGGTGGCGCGGGCGGTGGTCAGCCAGCGGGTGCCCGAGGGCATGACCATGATGTATCACGCCCAGGAAAAAATCGTCAATGTGCCGGGCTCCGAGATCACCGGGAAGCGAGGCGGCATTCATAACTCGGTTACCCGCATTGTGATCAAGCCCACGCACATGATTGGCGGCTATGCCCATCTGGCCTACGGGTTCAATTATTACGGCACTGTCGGATCCAACCGCGATGAGTTCGTGGTGGTTCGCAAACTGAAGAACGTTGACTGGATGGACGAGACACACGAAATCCCTGCCCAGACACAGGCCTAAGGAGTCACCCCATGAAAATACGCGCACAAGTTGCCATGGTCCTCAATCTGGACAAATGCATTGGCTGCCATACCTGTTCGATTACCTGCAAAAATGTCTGGACGTCCCGTGAGGGCATGGAATACGCCTGGTTCAACAACGTCGAAACCAAGCCTGGCATTGGCTATCCCAAAGACTGGGAAAACCAGGATCGCTGGAACGGCGGTTGGCGACGCAAGGCCAATGGCCGCATCGAGCCCCGTCAGGGCGGCAAGCTTAAGCTTTTGTCCCGCATTTTTGCCAATCCCAATTTGCCCCAGATTGACGATTACTACGAGCCCTTTACCTACGATTACGAGTATCTGCAAAAAGCCCCCGAGCGCACCACGCCGCCCGTGGCACGGCCGCGTTCGCTGATTACCGGGCAACGCATGGAGAAAATCGAGTGGGGCCCCAACTGGGAGGAAATCCTCGGTGGCGAGTTCTCCAAACGCTCCAAGGATTACAACTTCGAGGACGTGCAAAAAGACATCTACGGGCAGTTTGAAAACACCTTCATGATGTACCTGCCACGGCTGTGCGAGCACTGCCTCAATCCAACCTGTGTGGCCAGTTGCCCCTCGGGCTCCATCTACAAGCGCGCCGAAGACGGTATTGTCCTGATCGACCAGGACAAATGCCGCGGCTGGCGCATGTGCATTTCCGGCTGCCCTTACAAAAAGATTTACTACAACTGGAAATCCGGCAAGGCCGAGAAATGCATCTTCTGCTATCCGCGCATCGAGGCCGGGATGCCTACGGTGTGTTCCGAAACCTGCGTGGGGCGTATTCGTTACCTGGGCGTGCTGCTTTATGATGCCGACCGCATCGAGGCGGCTGCCAGCGTCCCGGACGAAAAAGATCTCTACGAGGCGCAGCTCGATCTTTTCCTGGATCCCTTCGACCCGGAAATCCGTCGTCAGGCCCTGGCCGATGGCATTCCCGAAAATTGGCTGGATGCCGCCTGTAATTCGCCGGTGTACAAAATGGCAGTCGAGTGGAAAATCGCCTTCCCGCTGCACCCCGAATACCGCACCTTGCCGATGGTCTGGTACGTGCCGCCGCTGTCGCCCATTCAATCGGCGGCCAACAGTGGTCAGATTGGCGCGTTTGGCGAAATCCCGGATGTGAAATCCCTGCGGATTCCCCTGCGTTATCTGGCCAATCTGTTGACGGCTGGCAACGAACCCCCTGTTGCGCTTGCGCTCGAACGCATGCTGGCCATGCGTGCATTCATGCGTGCCCGTTCGGTTGACCGCCAGGAGCGTCAGGACATCCTGGATCAGGTCGATCTTACGGTGCACGAAGTCGAGGACATGCATCGCTACCTGGCCATTGCCAACTACGAAGACCGCTTTGTCATTCCCACGGCGCACCGTGAAAACGCTGAAAACGCCTTCGAGATCCGGGGCGGTTGCGGTTTTACGTTTGGCAATGGCTGTTCAGGGGGCAGCTCCGAGGGCTCGCTTTTTGGCAAGCCACGCAACAAACGCAAACCGACGGTGGTCTTTCTTGATCCCGCCCGGACAGCCTGAAGGAGACCCGTATGACAGAACTGCTCACGACACGGGATGCGGCGGTGTTTTCCGTGATGTCGCTCTTGCTCAGCTATCCCGAGCAAGATTGGCTTGATGCCTTGCCCGAACTCTCGGATGAACTTCCGCCCGAGGCGCAGCAACGTCTGGCCCCCCTGTTTGCCTATCTGCGCAGCTTCGACGACCTGATCGATCTTCAGGAAGCCTATGTGGCCACCTTCGATCGGCGGGCCGCGCATTCGCTGCATTTGTTCGAGCACGTCCATGGCGAATCCCGCGACCGTGGCCAGGCGATGGTGGATTTGCAAAACGAGTACCTGAAGCATGGTCTCGAGCCTGCCACCACCGAGCTGCCCGACTATGTCCCTCTGTTTCTGGAATTCCTCGGGCAGATTCCACCAGAGGCGGCGGAGGCATTGTTGGGCGATGCCATCCATGTGCTGTCCCGCCTGGGCGACAAACTCGCAGAGTCCGACAGCCCCTACGCCTGCCTGTTTGTGCATTTGCGCACCCTCACGCCGGTGCAGCCCGAGATGCTGCCGGATCCGCCCGAGGGTGAGATGGAAGAAACCATGATCACGTTTGGCCCGCAAGCCGATGGCACCGAGCCTTTGCTGATGCAGCGGGCGGGCCAGCAAACGCAGCCGCTGGTGTTCCATCCACCACGAGCGCGTGCCAAACAATCAGGCGACAAACCGGTTTGAGGAGATCACCATGAAAGACGGTCTGAACTTTTTCTTTTTCGGGGTGTATCCCTATATCGCCCTCAGCATCTTTTTCCTGGGCAGCCTGGTGCGCTTCGAGCGTGAGCAATACACCTGGAAAAGTGACTCCAGCCAGTTGCTGCGTTCAGGCTCTTTGCGCTGGGGCAGCAATCTCTTCCATATCGGGATCATCTCCCTGTTCTTCACCCATCTGGTGGGCTTGCTTACGCCACCGGCTGTTTATCATGCCTTTGGCGTCACCACCGAGTTCAAGCAACTGCTGGCCATCATTGTGGGCGCCATCCTGGGGATCATCTGCCTCATTGGCTTGTTGCTGCTGATTCATCGCCGCTGGGCAGAAATTCGTATCCACCATAACAGCACCCATGCCGACTGGGTCACGTTGCTGTGGATCCTGCTGGTGCTGGCCTTTGGTCTGGCAACGCTGTTTACTTCCGTGCAGCACACGGACGGTGCCGTGATGATCCAGCTGGGCGAGTGGTCGCAGCGTATTGTCACCTTCCGCTCTGGGGCGGTGGGGGCCCTCGAAGGTGTACCGCTGGTTTATCGCCTACATATGGTGCTTGGGATGACGCTCTTCCTGATCTTCCCGTTTACCCGGTTGGTGCATGTGTGGTCGGGCTTTGCCTCGGTCACATATCTGGTTCGTCCCTGGCAACTGGTTCGCCCGCGTCGCTAAGGAGGCTTCATGATCACGGTTAATGACATCACCATCACCGAGGCCGAGGTGCTGGCCGAGGTGCCCAATCATCAACAAGAGGCCAACCCACGTCTGGCGGCCGGTCAAGAGCTCGTCTTGCGCGCGCTCATCCGCCAACGGGGTGCAGCGCTGGATCTGAATGCGGATTCGGATGAGGCCCTGACGGCGGCCGTTCTAAATGAAGACGTGCGCACGCCACAGGCAGACGAGGCCAGTTGCCGGCGCTACTACGAGCAGCATCCTGACGAGTTCCGCGAAGGCGATCTTATCGAGGTCTGGCATATTCTTTTTCAGGCCACTTCGGGGCTGGACGTGCAAAAACTGCGCGCCCGGGCCAATTTGCATCTGGCCGAGCTCCACCGCAAAGGTCTGGGGCATTTTGCCCAGTTTGCCCGCGAGTACTCCAACTGCCCCTCCGGGTCGGAAGGCGGCTCGCTGGGCGAACTTACTCGCGGCGAGATGGTGCCCGAGTTTGAAAAGGCCGTGTTTGCCATGCCCGAGTACACGCTGGCCCCCGAGCTTATCGAATCCCGCTTTGGTTTTCATATTGTCCGAACCGGACGTAAGGCCGAAGGCCACATTGTGCCCTTCGAGGCTGCGCATCAGCGCCTGGCCACCTGGCTCGAAGAATCCAGCTATCGCCGGGCGGTACACCAGTACCTGCAGCAACTGGTGGGCAGCGCCCAGATACAGGGTATTCCTATGCAGGGGTCGGATTCACCCTTGGTGCAATAAGCCTGCCTGACGCCTGATACGCACCTCGGCTGCCGGTTTTGCCGGGGTGTCAGGCGTCAAACCAGGCTGGAGGGTGCCTGTGGGTGGCAGCACGTCAGCCAGCGTGCGGGCATCCAGATAATCCATAAAGGCCTGCAGGGCCCCGGCAATCACGGGTTTCAGCCCACAGTGGCCGCTGAGGATGCACTGGTTGTCAGGCCCCATGCATTCCACCAGCGCCAGATCGTTTTCCATATCGCGGATCAGGGCACCCAAAGGAATCTCATGTGGCTCGTGAGCCAGCTCCATCCCGCCGTTTTTACCGCGTACCGTCCGGATCCAGCCGTGTTGCCCCAGCCGGTGGGTGATTTTCATCAGGTGCGGCTCGGAGATGCCATAGAACTGGGCAATTTCCGCAATCGTGCACAGGCGGTCGCGGTGATTGCTGAGATACATCAGCAGCCGTACCGCGTAGTCGCTCATGTTGGTGAGGCGCATGGTGATCCTTGCCCTAACGGGCTTCTGCGGGGCGAGCCGCCGCCGGCTTTTTAGCCGTGGCTACCGGTGCCGGCTTGTCGGGCCGTGGGCGGATCAGCATGGGTACAAAGCGCCACAGATAAAGGCCCAGGGCAACAATCCAGGCCACTGCGCTGAGGTGCAGCAAGTGCACGCTGGTGGCCGTGGGCCACAGCGCAGCCAGGCGCAAGACAGCCGCCGCCACCACCAGCCAATGGCCGGCCAGCATGCTGCGATCCAGTGCCAGGGGCCGCCCCAGGTGGCCCAGGGCAGTACGGGTGAGCATACCGATGATCAGGATGCAAAAGCCTGCCAGGCCAATCAGGTGCACGTGCGTTGCGCTGCGCGCCAGCACCCCGTTGAGCAGTGCCGGGTCAAACAGATTGCTGAACTGCCAGGCGGCAAACAGCAGGCCGATGCCGATGAAGGCGTAGCCCAGGTACAGAATCCAGAGCATGGGCTTGTGCAGGATGGCTTGGGGTTTCCAGTAAAACAGTTGCCCCAGGCTGATCAGGCCGGTGATGAACAGGCTGATGGCCATCACCAGAGGCAGGGTGTGCACACCGCTGCCGGGTGTCATGGGGGTGCCGGTGATCTGAACCCCGATGCCTGCTGCCAGGGCCAGCCCGCTGAATATCATCTGGTATTGCCCGGAGCGTGTCAGCATGGGGATTTTCAGATCGGGCACCATGCGCATCGCAAAAAACGGGATCACCCGGCGGGCAATCAGCAAAGCAATGATGGCCATGCCGATCAGGCCGATGTCAAAGCGCTGCATCAGTTCGATATAGTTGCCGTCCAGTGCAGCCAGCAGATACATCAGGTCGGCTACCCCGAGCATGAAAATCAGAACCGGCACCCCGTAGTTGCGTCGGCTGCGTCCCTTGATCATGACGCGGCCCAGGGCCACTGCGGCGCCTGCAAAGAACAGTAGTTCGGCCACCAGGGCAATCCAGAAGCCCGCCAGGCCACCGGCCAGGAAACCGATGCGGGCAATGCACCACAGAATGCAAAGAATGGCCAGCGGTGTGCCGTGCAGGGGGTTAAAGCCTGTCCAGGTGGCGCTGGCCGTGAGCAAAAAGCCCACGGCAATGGTGATGATGAAGCCCCAGAGCATCTCGTGCGCATGCCAGCCGACCATCGACAGCGGGCCGGTGAGCAGCTGTGGTGTAAAGATCCACAGTGCAATGGAGATTAGTGCCCAGCTTGCCCCGGCGATGTACAGCGGGCGAAAACCCAGGGCCAGAAACGCAGCCATGGAAGGGCGGTTGGGGGAGAGAGGCGCGGAGGCCTCTTCAACGTTCAGCAGACGAGACATTTTCGTCAAACTCCGTGACGGGATGATTGGGGGAATGGCTGACCTGGTAGCCATACCAAAGACTGCGGGCAATCCGCTGGGCAAAATCCTGGGCCTGGGCCTGGAAGGCGGGGTTGTCAAACTCCATGAGTGTTTCGCGAAACAGCTCCAGCCAACGGACGAACATGCCGCCCTCGATGCCAGGCAAAGCCACATGGCGGGGCATGGGTGTACCGCTGTAGGTGCCTGTGCGACGCAGCAGCGACGACCAGAATCTCACCATGCGTTCGAGGTGTTCATCCCAGTCGTCGATGTGGGCATCAAAGATTGGGCCGAGAGTCTCGTCTTGCCGCACACGGCGGTAAAAGTGGTGGACGAGGGTGACGATTTCGTCTTGGGTGCAGACAAAGGGTTCGTCCATTCAGCGCTCACAAGGTGTCAATTTTTAAAGGTTCATATTATAGGTACCTTAATAAGGTACCGTAAAGTGAATCTTTTGGCTGGCTGTCGCTGCCGGGCTTCAGTTATCATCAAAGCCCTGGCCGACTGTCTTGGTATGGCCAGGGTTTTTTTGCTGCCGCCTGGGGCGCATTGGATGCCCGGGTGCCTATTGTTGCCAAATCCCCCACATGTCCAAACCCGCCTTTCTGTCGTGTATTGTGCCGTGCCTCAACGAGCAGGCCAACCTGGCTATTTTGCTACCAGAGCTTCTGGTGACCCTCGAGCCCCACGTGGATCAGCTGGAGATCATCGTGGTTGATGACGGCAGTACCGATGCCACGCCCGATTTCATGCGCCGCATGTGCAGCCTGCATGCCCAGATCGTGTATTTGCGCCTGTCGCGCAATTTTGGCAAAGAGGCCGCCCTGACGGCGGGTCTTGAGGCTGCGCGCGGCACGGTCATGGTTTGCCTGGACGCCGATCTGCAGCATCCACCGCAAATGGTGCCGGCAATGTTGGCGCGTTGGCGTGAAGGCATCCAGATGGTGTATGCCGTCAGGGCCAGCCGCATCGATGAAAGTCCGTTCAAGCGCCTGGGAACGCGGTTGTTCTACGCACTGATGCGCACCTCTGATGGCCGCACGGTGCCGCCCAATGCGGGCGATTTCCGTCTGATGGATCGTGTAGTGGTGGATGCACTGTTGCAACTGCCTGAGCGCGACCGCTTCATGAAGGGGCTGTTTGCCTGGGTGGGCTTCGAGGCTGAGCCCATGCCATACACCCCGCCGCAAAGGCGTTTCGGGGTCAGTCGGTTTCGGCCATTGAAGCTGCTGCGTTTTGCCGTGGATGGCCTCACCGCATTTACGACTTGGCCGTTGCGGATCCTCAGCCTGGTGGGGGCCTGCTTGTCCCTGGTGGCGTTTGTGTATGGTCTGTTCATCATCATCACTCACTGGTTATATGGTGATGCCGTACGCGGTTGGGCCACCCTGATCACCGTGGTGCTGTTTTTCTCTGGCGTCAATCTGATGTCGTTGGGGGTGGTAGGTGAATACATCGCCCGGATTTTCACCGAAGTCAAAGGCCGTCCGGTGTATCTGCTGCGCGAACACCTGGGCGGTGACGGCGTAACGGCACAAGCAAAGCAAACCAACGATGTCCCCGATCAAGACAAGGATGCTTCATGATGCGTGCGGCGGGTTTGCGTGGGTTTGGCTCACGTGTGCTGGACAGTGCAGAAAACATCTGGCGCGGCATGCAAACGCGGCGCGCCTGGCCCTGGATCGCCCTATGGGTGTTTGTCTGGCTGGCGGCCACTACCTGGGCCTATCCCTTGCTGTTGCCCGACGAAGGCCGTTACGTGGGGGTGGCCTGGCACATGCTGGCTTCGGGTGACTTCCTCACCCCGCGCCTGGATGGCATGCCGTTTTTTCACAAGCCGCCCCTGTTTTACTGGCTGACGGCGGGTGCCTTGGCCGTATTTGGCGATAACGCCTGGGCGGGCCGCCTGGTGTCTGTTTTGTCTGCCACCTTGCTGGTTACCGTGTTTTATGTCTTTTTAAGGCGCTACGAACGTGTGTCCGTGGCGCGCCGTGCGACACTGATTCTTGCCGTGCAGCCATTTCTGTTTGGTGCGGCTCATTATGCCAATCTGGATATGCTGGTGGCGGCTCTCATGGGGCTTACCGTCATGGCGGGCGCGCATGCCGTGTTTCAGCATCAGCTGCAACGGCCCAGCCACTACGCGGTATTGGGGATGTATGCCCTGGCTGCCGGTGGATTTATGGCCAAGGGCCTGATCGGTGCTGTGCTGCCCGGGGGCATCCTGTTTTTCTGGTTGCTGGGCCGACGCCAGTATCCGGCCATGGGGCGCCTGCTGTGGTGGCCCGGCATTGTGCTTTTCCTGGTGCTGGTTTCGCCGTGGATGCTCATCATGGAGGCACGCCATTCTGGTTTCTTTGATTACTACATTGTCTATCAGCACTTTCAGCGCTTTCTCGAAACCGGCTTCAATAATCCGCATCCGTTCTGGTTCTACGTGCCGGTGGTGCTGGGTCTGACCTTGCCTTGGTCTGTGCAGCTGTGGCGCTGGTTTACCTTGCATGGCCCGCTACAAACGCATTTTGTGCCGCCTCTCGAGCGCATCGAGCAGGTTGAGCGCCCGGTCATGCGCGGGCTGATGCTCTCCTGGCTACTGGTTGTGCTGGTGTTTTTCTCCATTCCCAGCTCCAAGCTGGTGGGCTACGTCATTGCCGTGTTGCCGCCGCTGGCTTGGTTTATCCAGGAAACCTTCGAGCAGCGCCACGAAGAAACCGAACCGTCAGTGGCCAGAAGCCTGGTGCGCCATACGCTGATTGCCATGGGGCTCTGCCTGCTGGCCGTGGTGCTGCTGCTGCTGTTTCCGCAGCGCACCTCCAAACCGCTGGCTCAGGTGCTTGCCGCCTCTGCCCAGGTAGACGACCGTCTGGTGATGTTCAACCAGTTTGCTTACGATGTGCCCATGTATGCCCACTGGATGTCTCCTGTGATTGCAGTAGCAAACTGGGAGGATCCGGACATCATGTGCGGAGACGATTGGCGCCGCGAGCTGGCGGATGCTGCGCAGTTTGCTCCCGTCATCGGCCAGGCTGTGCTCTGGACACCCCAGCGTTTGCAGGCCAGTGTGTGTGAGCCAGGTCGTCCTGACACCTGGATCATGGCGTGGTTGGACGAAGCAGACCGCTTGCCAGCGCTGGCAGGCAAATTGCCTGTTGCCAAAACACGCAAGATGGGGCTTTGGAAAATCTCTGCCACAGACCAGGTTAATGGCTGCGCCGAAACGCCCAGTACCGGCCCAAAATAAATGTCATCCCTGCAATGCCGATCAGCACCAGAGCCAGTAGGATGTCATAGCGGATCCGGGTGGCTTGCAGCAAGATGGCATAGCTGATTTCATTGATGGCAAAGCCCAGGGCCGATACCATAAAAAACCGCACCGCTGCCCGTGCCAGGGGCGCGTGCTGATGGCGAAACGTCAGGCGGTAATGCCCGGCAAATGACACCCCAAAGGCCACCAGCCAGCCAATTACGTTGGCGATCAGGGGCGCCAGGCCGGCCCAGGCCACACAGGCAACGGCAATTACCCAGTGGGTGGCTGCCGCTGCGCAGCCTACAATAACAAACCAGCCGATCTGGCCCAGAAAGTTTTTAAGCATTCGTCTTGATGCGTTCCGGTGACATGAACCAAGCATGAACCAAGCTTCTTCTCCCAGCCTTCCGTCTGATTCACGATCTCGGCGCATTGTAGTGTGTGCGGATGATTTCGGAATCAGCGCGTCTGTAGACGCCGCCATTCTGGATCTTGCTGCGGCTGGCCGTCTGTCGGCCACCAGTGTGCTGGTGGATGGCCCTACGGCCACCCAGAGCATGCCGGCGCTCCTGCAAACGCATCTGCAAATTGGCCTGCACCTTAATCTCACCGAATCCTTTGGCCAACCAGGCGTGTGCCGGCCATTGCGGCAACTGATTTTGTCCGCCTATCTGCGTCGGCTATCCGCCGAGGCGGTGCGCGGCACCATCCGGCGGCAACTGGCACGGTTTATTCAACTGACAGGCCGCAACCCGGATTACATCGACGGACATCAGCATGTACATCAGTTGCCCGTCGTGCGGGACGCCTTGCTGGCTGTGTTGGCAGAGGCGCCTGCAGATCGCCCCTGGTTGCGTCATACGGGGCGTCCGCGCACACAAGGCCTGCCCTTGCGTGTACGGCTCAAGGCCTGGGTGATCGCCTGTCTGGGGTCGCGTCAACTGTGGCGGCAGGCACAAGCGGCAGGGTTTTACCAAAACCCGGGGTTTCTGGGCGTGTATGATTTCACAGGAGGCACCCGAGCATATGCACACTGGATGTCTTGCTGGTTGGCTCAAGCCCAGGCGGGTGATGTGCTGATGTGTCATCCGTCCATGGGCGTCGATGCCCAGGATCCACTGTCAGAGCAGCGCCTGGCAGAGTTCTCTGTCTTGTCGGGTGCGCCGTTGGCTGGTTGGCTGGCCAATCACTGTTTAATCATTGCGGGCACAGGCCCCGCCAAGGAGACACCATGAGCGTTTCTTATCAATCTCTTGCTCCGGATTTTGCGGTATCTGGCCAGTTGCAGCCCTCGGACATGGCTGAGTTGGCCCAGGCGGGCTTCAAGTCCGTGATCATCAATCGCCCGGATGGCGAAGGTGGTGCCGAGCAGCCGCAGTCGGATGCCGTGCTGGCTGCCGCCCGGGCCGCAGGCATGGAGGCCCGCTACCAGCCCGTGGTCAGTGGTTCGGTCACACAGGCCAATGTGGTGGATTTTGCTGCACTGCTACAAGAGCTCCCGGGGCCGGTTCTGGCCTTTTGTCGTTCGGGTGGGCGCTGTACTAAATTGTTTCAATCTGCTCAGAACCTTGCGTCAGATCAATCTCAGGGCTGATCCGACTATTTTTTAACCCGGCCAGCAGGTATGCTGAAGCTTCCCGTTCAGTTCTTTGGATGATCTGCGTATGTTCAAGAAAATCCTTATCCCCACCGACGGCTCCAAGCTTTCTGCACAGGCAGCCAACAAGGGTGTCTGTTTTGCCCGCACCATCGGGGCCGAAGTCGTTGCACTGCACGTCACCCAGCCGTTTGCCGCAACCGTCGGCTTCGACGGCATGGCTGCGGCATACGCCATCACCGACGAAGACTACGACCGCACCGCGGCCGAGCAAGCCCAAAAATACCTGCAGCAAGTGCTCGACCGCGCTGCCACAGCGGGTGTCAAGGCAAGCAGCCGGGCGGTTTCCAACTTCAATGTGGCCGATGGCATTGTGCATGCTGCCAAAGAAGAAAACTGCGACCTGATCTTTATTGGTAGTCATGGCCGCAGTGGCTTGTCGCGTTTGTTGCTGGGCAGTGTCACCGTCAAGGTTCTGGGCCTGGCCAAAGTGGCCACGCTGGTCTATCGCGTCAAAGAATCCGATTAAACCTGCCCAGATTCATGAGTCGAGTCATTTTTCACGATCCTCAGGATCAACCTCGTCCTGCGGCCCCCCTGGCCGCAGGCGAGGCCGTTCGCGATACGTTCGGGCGGCCGCTGCGCGATTTGCGTATTTCTGTCACCGATCGCTGTAATTTTCGCTGCACGTATTGCATGCCCCGCGAAGTCTTCGGCGCCGACCACGCATTTCTGCCGCAAAGCGCCCTGCTTACCTTCGAAGAAATCACGCGGGTGGCCAGCATCGCTTTGTCGCAGGGTGTGCGCAAAATCCGGCTTACCGGCGGCGAGCCCCTGCTGCGCAAGCAAATCGAAGTGCTCGTCCAGATGCTGGCGCAGCTGCGCACCCCGGATGGCCTTCCTCCAGAACTCACCCTCACCACCAATGGCACGCTGCTGGCCCGCAAGGCCGAGGCCCTGGCCAAGGCGGGGCTCACGCGCGTTACTGTCAGCCTGGATGCGCTGGACGACGCCATCTTCGAGCGCATGAGTGACAGCGGGGTGGCTGTCGCCACCGTCTTGCAGGGTATCCAGGTTGCAGCCCAGGTGGGCCTGGCGCCTGTCAAAGTTAATATGGTGGTGCGCCGCGGGATGAACGATCAGCAAATCCTGCCCATGGCCCGGCATTTTCGGGGCACGGGGCACGTGCTACGCTTCATCGAATACATGGATGTCGGCAATACCAATGGCTGGCGTATGGATGAAGTCGTCACCGGTGCCCAGATCATCCAGCAGATCATCCAAGAATTCCCACTGCAGCCCTTGCAGGCCCAGTATCGCGGAGAAGTCGCCAATCGTTGGGCCTACACCGACGGCGCGGGCGAGATCGGCTTGATCACCAGTGTGTCGCAGCCGTTTTGCGGTGATTGCACGCGGATGCGGCTGTCGCCCGAGGGCCGCCTGTTTACCTGTCTGTTTGCCGACCACGGCCACGATCTTCGTGCCTTGCTGCGTTCCGGCGCCACCGATGATGCCTTACGTGACCGTCTGGCAGGTGTGTGGTCTTCGCGCAGCGACCGCTATTCCGAAATCCGTGGTGAAGCCCACCGCGACCACAAAATCGAGATGAGCTACATCGGTGGCTAAGGGCGCAGGCCTTGATGCACCATCACCGGCGGATTTTCCAGACGGCCTGATTCTGGCCGGCGGGCGATCCCGCCGAATGCGCAGCCCGCAGATGCCTGACATCGACAAAGGCCTGCGCCTGCGCCATGGCCGGCCTTTGGTGGCAGGTGTGTGCGATTACCTGCGCTCGCAGGGGGTGGGGCAGGTACTGATCAGCACCAATCAGCACCTGGATACCTATCGTGCGTATGGCCAGGTACTTATGGATGCTCCCCAGTGGGCCGATTGCGGGCCTTTGGCCGGCGTGCTGGCAGGCCTGCAGCATAGCCAGGCGTCCTGGGTGCTGGTGTTGCCAGTAGATGTCTTACAGTGGCCCCGGCATTTTTTGGCAGGGTTGCAAGCGGCAGCCACGCCTCGGCATCCCGCCTACGCACAAAGCAATGGCCCTCATCCCTTGTGCCTGTTGGTGCATACCGGGATGGCCACAAGCCTGCAGGCGTTTTTACACAGCGGCCAGCGTCAGGTGCAGGCCTGGCTGCAAGCCTGTGATGCACGGGCGGTGCTGTTTGATGAACCCGACTGCCTGGTCAATCTGAATACCCCCGAAGACTGGCAGCGCTGGGCCCTTTAAATCAGCCAGTCGTTAAAGGCGTACCAGGCCACTTCCGCGCCGGGTTCCAGTTTTGTGCCGGCGGGGATCCTGGCCAGGCCATGCGCCCAGCCCAGGCTGCTCAGGGCACCAGAGCTTTGCTGTGCGTGCGGCACCAGATACGGCAAACCTGCCGCTTGAGGTACAGCCTGCACCCGGATGAAATCGTCACGTTCGCCGCCCAGTGGCTTGCCTGATTGCAGGATGCCGCGCCGGAGCACGGGCATCTGGATCTGGCGCCCCTGCAGACCGCGGATCAGCGGGCTGACCAGCAGTGTGAACACCACAAAGGCCGATACCGGGTTGCCTGGCAGGCACACCATAGGACGTTGGTGGAGCTCTGCCAGTGCCACGGGCTTGCCGGGCTTCATGCGAACACGCCAGAGGTCCAGGGTGCCCCCCAGGGCTTCAATGGCTGGTTTTACCAGATCCTTTTCACCAACTGATGCACCGCCAACGCTGAGGACGAGGTCGCATTGTTGATGGAGATCGGCAATGGCATGCTGGATGGCGTTTGCGTCGTCGGGGGCGTGTCGCACCAGGGCTGGTGCGGTGTTCATCCCCTGGCAAAGGCTGGCCAGCATGGCGGCGTTGGAGTTGTAGATGGCACTGGCAGGCAGCGGTTTGCCGGGGGCGATCAGCTCGTCGCCGGTTGTGAGGATACCCACTGTCAGCTTAGGGTACACCTCGGCCTCGGGCAGGCCTTGGGCAGCCAGTGCGGCGATCTGGCCGGCCTGCAAGAAGCTGCCTTGCGACAAGATGCAGTTACCCTGGCGCATGTCGTCGCCCTGGCGGCGGATATGCTGGCCTTTGGGAAACACCTTGTTGAACGTGACACCGGTTTCATCCTCGTGGACGTCTTCCTGCATGATGACGGTGTCGGCGCCCTCGGGGATCACGCTGCCGGTAAAGAGACGGATTGCCTGCCCGGGATGCAGCGCCTCGGGGATTTGCCCAGCAAAGCAGCGTTGTTGCACCGGCAAGGTGCGTGGCAATGGGGCGAGGTCGGCCAGGCGTACCGCATAGCCATCCATGGCGCTGTTGTCTGCCGGTGGCAGATCCAGGCTTGCCAGGATGTCGCGGGCCAACACACGGCCCGTCAGTTGATCCAGAGGCAAGGTTTCGGTGTCTTTGGGCGCGTGCCCGCGGGCCGCCAGATGCGACTGCGCAGTATCAAAATCAAGCATATTCAGTGTGTCGCCTTGCGATAGACGCTGGCAAAGTTGCAGGGTGGGTGGCGGCTGTCGAGCTGTGACAGAAGGATTTTCTCCCAGGCCAGACGGCAGGCCGCGGTAGACCCCGGCAGGCAAAACAGCAGGGTATCGTTGGCTTGCCCGCCCAAGGCATCCGACTGCAACGCCGAGGTGCCGATGTCTTGCCACGACAAATGGCGAAACAGTTCGCCAAAGCCGGGGATGGTTTGATCCAGCAAGGGAGCCACCGCTGCGATGGCCGATTTTTGATGGGTAAATCCGGTGCCGCCGTTGCACAAAATCACCTGGATATCGGCGCGCGCAATCCAATCGCTGAGAATGCGCCGGATCTGATAGCGGTTGTCCGGGCATAGATCGCGGGCTTGCAGTGTATGGCCTGCTGCCTGCAGCGCCTGCGCAAGATAATCTCCACTGGTGTCGTCGTGTGCCTGCCGGCGGCTTGAGATGGTCAGCACGGCACACTGCAGGTTTACGGGTGGGAGAGAAGAATCAGCTTTCATGGGTTTGTGCTGGGGGGATGATCCCAGCTTTCGGTTTTAAGTGCGTCGGCTTCTTGTTGCTGTACCCAAAATGCCTGGCCGCTGGCCAGGGTTTCGCGCTTCCAGAATGGCGCCCGGGTTTTCAGTGTATCGATGATGTACTCACAGGCACGAAATGCCTCGCTGCGATGTGCGCTGCTGACACCCACAAACACGATGGGATCCCCCACAGGAAGCGCTCCCACCCGGTGCACCACGTGTGTATCTAGAATATTCCATCGTGCCTGGGCGCGCTCGCACAGTGCAAGGATTTCGCGCTCGCACATCCCCGGGTAATGCTCCAGGAAGAGGCTTTCAGATGGGGAGTCTGGGCTGTAGTCGCGCACGGTTCCCAGAAAGTACACATAGGCGCCTGCCTGACCGACTGCCTTTTTTTGCAGTTGGTCGATCAGTGCAGCGGTGTCAAAGCGTTCTGTCTGGACAACAACCATCATCAAAACCTGTCAAAAATCGGGTTTGGCAGCGGCTGGGTCAGCCGCCTGTTACGGGCTCGAAGACCGCGACTTCGTCGCCGGGCCGGATCATGTCCTGGCGCCTGGCGTGTTGCTGGTTGATGGCCAGCTTGAGGCGGCCGGTTGCGCCCAGCGTGGGGCATCTTGCCGTCAGGGCATCCAGCCAGACACCTGCTTGCACTGGGGCTTCCAGTGTTTGGGTTTCCTGGCGGGTGCCCATGTGTTCAGCCACCTGGGCAAAATACAAAACGTTAATCGTTGCGCCATTCACCGCTTTTTCCTCCAGACTTGTAGACGAGCCGGATGTTCTCGATGAGGATGCCTTTGTCAGCTGCCTTGCACATATCGTATACCGTCAGGGCTGCCACCGAGCATGCGGTCATGGCTTCCATCTCGACACCCGTTTGGTGTTGGGTGTGGCAGGTGCTGCGGATGGTAAGCACATGAGAGACATCATCGGCACTGAAATCTACCCCGATAAAGCTGAGCGGCAGGCTGTGGCACAGGGGAATGAGCTCAGCGCAGCGCTTGGCTGCCAGAATGCCCGCCACCCGTGCCGTGTTCAGGACTTCGCCCTTGGCGTTGGCCTGTGCAGACAGCAGCCCCCAGGCGTGTGCGCTAAGCCGTACCTGGGCTTGAGCAATGGCCGTACGCTTTGTGGCCGCTTTATGGCCCACGTCTACCATCCGCACCTGTCCGTTTTCGTCGAGGTGTGTGAGTGTGGGGGAAACATCGTTTTCATTCATCGTTCTATGATATCGGATATTTGATACTGTTTGCGGCACCGGCGGGGCCGTAACAGCCACTGGATCCTTCATGGCCAAGACACTCGGTGCGTTTTTTTCGCTCTATCTGGCAACCCTGATTTTGTTGCTGAGCTCGGGGCTGTTCAACACCTATCTGGGCTTGCGGCTGACAGCACAATCCGTCTCCGAGGTCTGGGTCGGGGCGATGATTGCATCGTACTATCTTGGCCTGGTGCTGGGGGCGCGCTTTGGGCACCAACTGATTATTCAGGTTGGGCATATCCGGGCCTATGCCGCCTGTGCTGCCCTCACCACCGTCACTGTGCTGGTGATGATCCTGGTGCACGACCTCTGGTTTTGGCTGGGCTTGCGATTTGTGGCGGGGGTCTCGATGGTGTGCCTGTTTGTGGCCATCGAAAGTTGGCTCAACGAGCAAACTGAAAACGCCTCGCGTGGAACAGTTTTTGCGTTTTATATGGTGGCCACCTGTTCGGGGACGGTGCTGGGTCAGCTGACGCTGGGCCTGTTTCCAGATCTCGACTATCAACCGCTGGTGTTTGTTGCCATCTGCTGTGTCCTCAGCCTGATGCCCATCACCCTGACGCGCCGGCTTCACCCTGCCTTGCAGGTGCCGGCACCGCTGGCCTTGCGCTACTACCTGGCGCGTGTGCCGATGTCCATGACTGTACTGTTTGTTGCGGGCATGCTGAATGGCGCGTTTTATGGCCTGGCGCCGGTATATGGTTTGCAGCATGGCATGGATAATCACCAGGTGGGTGTTTTTCTGGCAGCCTCTTTGGCTGCCGGTCTGATTTTTCAGTGGCCGTTAGGGTGGCTTGCAGATCGCACCAGCCGTGTGCGCCTGATCCGTATAGGTGCCCTGGTGCTGGTAGCCCTGGGGATACCGTTATGGGGTTGGCTGCAGTTTTCCTATCCAGCGCTGGTGGCGTTTTCGGTGGTACTGGGCATTGTGCAATTTACGCTGTACCCGATGGGTACGTCGTTTGCCAACGATAACGTCGACCCCGAACGCCGCGTGGGCCTGAGCGCTTTGTTATACATGGTGTATGGCGTGGGTGCGTGCCTGGGGCCCTTGCTGGCAGGTGTGTTGATGCGGGTATGGGGCAGCGACGTATATTTTGTGTTTGTGTCGGCGTGCTCGGCCATCTTGGTGCTGTTCATCCGCGAGCAACGGGTCAAAGGTGATCATGTCAGCCCTGATGCCCCCACGCAGTTTGTGCCCATGGCCGACACTCTGCAAAATGCCCACGTGATGGCAGTGCTGGATCCGCGTGTGGATATCGAGCTGGATATCTCGCACGATCCCGTGCCCGAGGAGGACATTCCGTTACCAGAAGATGCCTGCGCTGGAGACGCGGTGGACGCCTCTGACACACCCTTGACAGGCAACACCGGGCAAGACCCTGACGCGGAAAATACAGGGCCAGCCTCTGGTGTTGCGGGTGATTTCAAAGGCCTGGATGATCCGGTGACACCAGTAGATTCAGCGGGGAAACAGCAGCACGATGGCGCCGATGGCCAGGGCGATACCGAGCCCCTGAACCCAGGAGAGCCGCTCTCGAAACACGCCGGCCCCAACCAGCGTACCGATTGAAATCACGCCGATGTTCATGGCGGCAAATACCAGTGTCGGGTTTTCGGGAAAGCTTTGATGGGCCCGGATGTAAAAATAGATATTGCTGAAATTCAGCGCCCCCAGCAAAATGCCAGATGCCAGGCTGCGCCCGTGCCATTGGGTGCGCTGGATAAGCAGCCACACGCCCAGCAACACACCAGCCAGCAAAAAGCTTAGCAACAGGGTGCTGGTAAAGCCTGCGCCGGTGCGCGCCATTTGCTTGAACAGGATATCGATCACCCCGTAGCCCAGCCACACGCCCAGCAGGGTAAGCCACACTTTGCGGCCTGTGCCAGGATGCGGTGCTGCAGTGTCGTCAGCTGCAATACTGGCGGTTTGCGGACGTCGCTGCAGCAAGCATCCTAATGCGGCCAGTGCCAGCAGGATGCCACCGGCCTTGGCGATAGACAGCGCTTCGTGAAACACTAAAAACGCCGCCAGAATGGGGATGATCAGCGATAGACGCTGTGCCGTGTCGCTTAGCACAATACCCGCATGGCGTACGGCAGATGCCATCACTAAAAATACGAATGGCAAAAGTACGCCCAACAGCACCAGTACAAGCCAGCCTTCTGGTGTTTGCCGGCCCAGCGAAGCCAGCGACGGTTGCAACAGCCAGAGGCACAGTACGCAAGCGGTCACGTAATTCATCGCAATCGCTTGCCCGATCTGGATCTGGTAGCGGCGCGCCAGCTTTAGAAACACAGAAACAAGTACGCTGAAAGTGACACTGAGAATGAGGGTGTGCATTATTGCTGATCCAGGCAGGTGATTCCAGTATCCGCGGGCATGGCCCGTAATCCCAGGCGGTCAAACAGATCTTTGTCGGCTTGCAGCGCCGGGTTGGGGGTGGTAAGCAGTTGCTCGCCCTGAAAAATAGAATTGGCACCGGCCATAAAGCACAACGCCTGGGTGCTGTCGTGCATGGATTCGCGCCCGGCAGACAGGCGCACCACCGTGGCAGGCATTGTGATGCGCGTCACTGCGATGGTTCTGACAAACTCAAGCGGGTCCAGGTCTGGTGCGTCAGCCAACGGGGTGCCAGGGACTTTTACCAGTTGGTTGATCGGCACGGATTCAGGGTAGGGTGCCAGATTGGCCAGTGTGGCGATCAGGCCGGCTCGCACCTCGCGGGATTCTCCCAGGCCAACGATGCCGCCGCAGCACACTTTCAGGCCCGCATCGCGCACCCGTTGCAGTGTATCCAGACGGTCGTCGAAGGTGCGGCTATGAATGATCTCGTGGTAGTACTCGCGGGAGGTGTCCAGGTTATGGTTGTAGTAATCCAGCCCGGCTTCTTTCAGACGCTCGGCCTGGCCGGGCTTCAACATGCCCAGGGTGACACAGGTTTCCAGCCCAAGACCCTTGACCGCCTGAACATGTTCGATGACGCCGTCCAGTTGACGCTCGGTGGGTGAGCGCCAGGCAGCGCCCATGCAAAAGCGCTGGGCGCCAGCATCCTTGGCCTTGCGGGCAGCGGCCATGACTTGTGCAAGCGGCATCAGCGGCGCTTCCTCCACTGCTGTGGCATAACGCGATGATTGCGGGCAATACGCGCAGTCTTCGGGGCAGGCACCGGTTTTGATGGACAGCAGCCGCGACATCTGCACAGCATTGGCCGGATGGTGTTGCCGGTGCACGGTTTGCGCTCGCAGCAACAAATCATTCAGGGGCAGGGCAAACAGATCCAAAATTGCAGGTATCGACCAAGTGGGTGTCAGGGTTTCGTGGCGGATGTAGGTATCCATGGTGTAGCCGTAGAGTGTGTGGTGATGGCGGCATGTTAGGGAGGCTTGATGCCGTTGACAAACTCTATTTACATTGCAATCTAGCCGAACTTAAGACAAGTTCTCCTAACCTGTCGTCTTTCTTGCTGTTTACCTCAGTTGGGGCCGGGTGCAGGCGTCTATGTGTTAGCCGTGTTGTTGTGTAACAAATTGCTGCGTTCGCACATTTTCCGGTGTCAACTTGCACGCCTAAAAAAATTCGTGCATAATCTCGCTTCTTCGTTAACGAAGACCTTGTTTGGGGGTATAGCTCAGCTGGGAGAGCGCTTGCATGGCATGCAAGAGGTCAGCGGTTCGATCCCGCTTACCTCCACCAAACTTCTTAATGATTGTGTTGTCCCCTTCGTCTAGAGGCCTAGGACATCACCCTTTCACGGTGAGTACAGGGGTTCGAATCCCCTAGGGGACGCCAAATTTTTTGGCACCGCTGCGGAGCGGTAGTTCAGTTGGTTAGAATACCGGCCTGTCACGCCGGGGGTCGCGGGTTCGAGTCCCGTCCGCTCCGCCAGAGAATTCAAAAAGCACCTGCTTCGAGCAGGTGCTTTTTTTTTCGTGTGTACCCAGCATGGGCGCACTCCTGCGGGCATGAAACCGCAAAGCTCAGTGCTGAGAATCTTGACGTGTCGTTGCGCTTCTATCGTGACGGCTGGGTTTTACACACATGTACTAGCAAAAGCCCGAGATCCCGCCAGGAAACCGGGCTTTTGCGTTGTTGCCTTTGGGGGCCGATCCATTAAGATACATTTATAGTGGTTCTACTTTGTGCTCGGTTTTTTGTGCGGGCGTTGTGTAGTCTCGACATATCCCAGAAAATCTAAACGCATGCGCCTACCAATATCCCGGCAAACAAGGTTCAGCGGCCACTCGCATCTTGGCATCGCGGCATTGTCTGCAGCCCTGTACGGCTTGGTGTTGGCCATGATAGTGGGTAATGCGGGCCTGGTGTATGTGCTGATGTCAGGTTATGACGCCGCACTGGATCAGTCGGCTGTGCTGGCAGAGATGCGCACCGGCAGTCAGCGCCTGGCGGTGCAGGCCATGCGCTTGTCGGATGGCGGGCTTTTGCAGACAGGCCAGCTCAGCAAAGATATCGACGCCATGGATCGCCATCTGCAGGCGCTGGATCGGGGCGGGGTGGTTGGTGATCGCGAAATCGCACCTTTGCAGCAGACGGAGGTGCGTCAGTTTTTGCCAAGTATCCAGCGTCACTGGGTGGGGTTCAAGGGGCGCTTGCAGGCAGTTATTCTCAATTCATACTCACACGGCGAAGCGTCGCGCGATCCCCAGGAGCTGCCTGGCGGCGTGCAACGCCAATGGTTGGCTGATGATGCGGGCGCCTTGCTCAAATCTGTGTCGGCTGCGTCCGACGCCTTAATGCCACAGTTGCGGGAAGTCAAAAACCACGTCATCAGTACTTTGCTGGTAGCGGTATTTGTTGATCTTGCCTTGCTTATCTTTTTGTTTTGGGCGATGCGCCGGATGGTTGTGCTGCCTTTATCCGAGCTACGCAAAGGCACCGGCGCATTTGCGCACGGTAATTACAGTCATCGTCTCGAGCCCAGGGGGGTGCGAGAGGTTGCAGAGATCAGCATCGCGTATAACGTAGGCGTGCAGCATATCCACGAGCTCATCGAGGAAATGCACAGCAACCAGCAGGGCTTGCAACGGGCAGATCTGGTGTTCCAGGGGCTTGCAGCCAATGCGCTGGTGGGTATCTTCCTGTCATCCCATGGGCGCTTCAGCTTTGTCAGCCGAAAAATGGCCGACATCTTTGGCTACCAGCCAGACGAAATGGTGGATCAGCTGTCGCTGCTTGCGCTGATCGCCCCAAAAGAACGCTATCTGGTAGATGAAACCCTCAAAAATGCCCTTACCCGCAAATCGCCCACGGTGCGCTTCGAGCACCATGGGCGGCGTAAAGATGGCTCGCTGATCGATATTGAAGTGTTTTTAACCATCATAGGCAGTGGCGACGAAGCCTCGGTGATTGGGCTGGTGCAGGACATCACTGAGAGCAAGCAAGCAGAGTCCTCTGCCCAATTGGCCGCCATTGCCTACGAAAACAGCAGTGAAGCCATTGTGATCACAGAGCCCACGGGTGTGATTATCGACGTGAATCCGGCATATTCCAAAATGACCGGTTATTGGCCCGACGAAGTAGCCGGCGAGCTGCTCTCTTTGTTGCGGCCGGGACGTCACAACCGTGATTACTACGATGCCATGTGGCACGCGATCAACACCAAAGGGCGTTGGGAAGGCGAGCGCTGGCAGCAGCGCAAGTCGGGCGAGGAATACGCCCAGCGCGTGGTGCTGGATACCGCCTGGAACCACGACGGAACCGTCAACTGCCGGGTGGTGATGCTAAGCGATATCACCCAGAAAAAGCAGATGGAAACCGCCATCTGGAACCAGGCACACCATGATCCGCTGACTGGCTTGCCCAATCGCCAGTATTTCAACGAGCAACTGCTCGATAGTGTGTCCCAGTCTCACGCAAAGGGGCAGACTCTGGCGCTGCTGTTCATGGATCTGGATCTCTTTAAAGAGGTTAATGATTCGCTGGGCCACGCAATGGGCGACCGTCTACTGGTAGAGGTTGCCGAGCGGCTACGTCAGTGCGCTCCGGATGGGCAATATTTCATTGCCCGGCTGGGTGGCGACGAGTTTGTGATGCTGCTGACAGGCGCTCCCGACCGTACCGCGCTGGATCAATTGTGCGAGCGGATACTTGCTCGCATCACGCAGCCCTACCAGTTGGCGGGCACAGCCACCCATATTTCTGCCAGCATTGGCCTGGCCTTGTATCCCGCTGACGCCGATACCGCTGAATCCTTGATGCGCCATGTGGATATGGCCATGTATGCCGCCAAGGCACAGGGGCGTAATCGCTATCGGTATTTTGATCAGTCCATGCGCAATCGGGTGCAGATGCAGCACGATTTGCTGGTGGGCCTGCCCCAGGCGTTGGCTGCCGGTGAATTCTTCCTTGAATATCAGCCGATTTTTGCTTGTGATACGGGGCAGGTAATACAGGCAGAGACCCTGTTGCGCTGGCGGCACCCAGAGTTTGGCGTGATTTCACCATTGGAATTCATCCCGTTTGCCGAAGAGCGGAAGCTGATCCAGCCGCTGGGCGACTGGGTCTTTGGCGAGGCTATTAGCCAGTTGGCACGGTGGCGCAGTACCTGGGCCCCCGATCTGCGGCTTACCATCAATGTCTCGCCTGGCCAGTTTGGTTTTGTGCGCTCGGGTCTCGAATCCGTGTTGCAGCAGCTGGCATCGGCCGGCTTGCCGGCAAACAGTCTATCGCTTGAGTTTGATGAGCGCATCCTGACGCACCTTGAGCATAATGTGCGGCCCAGACTGCTGGCACTGCATCATGCCGGGATGCGATTCTGTGTGGGTGCTGCGTCTTTGGGCATGCCGGCATTGCTGGCTTCCGGACGCCTGCCTTTCGAGTTTCTGAAGCTGGATCCCGGAATTACGGCGCAGATTACCAGTAGTCCAGTGGCTCGACTGGTGTGCGAAACCATTATCTCGTTGGCACATCGCCTTGAGATGTTGGTGATTGCCGAAGGCATCACCAATGCTGCACAGCATCAGTTGCTCGAAACCATTGGCTGTGATGCCGGCCAGGGATTCTGGCTCAGCGCGCCGCTGATTGCTTCAGACTTCGAACAACAATATCTGGTGCCTCCCGCCTAGCCGGCAACAGCCGCTGCTTAGGCCCGTTTTTTGCGTAGATAAAAACCCGCCAGCAATAAGGCCAGCAGCCAGATCAGGATGGGGCGGTCGCCCCAGCGGACATACGGAGTAAGGCCCTGAGCCCCTTGGATCTCCACATCCAGTACGCCCGGTATATCGGGATCCAGTTCAGCCCGCACCTCGCCCTTGGGGCCGATGGCGGCGGTTGTCCCGGTGTTGGTGGCCCGAATCACTGGTCGTGCGGTTTCCAGGGCGCGCATGCGCGAGATCCATAGGTGCTGTCGAAGCGCCCAGGAGTTGCCAAACCAGGCTAGATTGCTGAGGTTGACCAGCACGCTGGCACCCGCCTGGCCATTGGCCCCCGGCCTGACCGCGGCGGCTATCTCCTCGCCAAACGCGTCTTCGTAGCAGATGTTGATGGCCAGGGCCTGATCGCCAATGAGCAAATCCGCCTGTCCGGGCTGTCCGCGATTAAAGTCGCCCAAGGGGATATTCATGGCGTGGACAAACCAGTGGAACCCGGTTGGGATGAATTCACCGAACGGGACGAGATGCTGCTTGTCGTAGTGCCATTGGCCCGGCTGCAAGGGCCCTTGCGTATCGGTGGGCTGGATGACTGTGGCGCTGTTGGTATAGCGTTCTGCCGACTGGCTGCGGGTGTGCAAGGGCAGCCCCATGATGATGGGCGCCTGCATGGTTTGGCTAAGGCGTATCCAGGAGTGCCAGAAGGCGGGGGGCAGTTGGTCTTGAAACACAGGCAGCACGGTTTCGGGCAGCACGATCAACTGGGGTTGATCTTCAGGCGTTTTGGCGGCCAGGCCAGCCAGCCGGTGCGTGCGTGTCATTGCCGCCGACATGTGGTCGGGGTTGAATTTATCGGCCTGTGGCGTGGCGGGTTGCACCAGACGCACCAGCATGGGCCGGCCGGATGCCCGGGCCCAGTCGATGTGTCCCCAGGCAATGCCCAGTAAACCGCTCAGCAAAGCCAGGGCGATGGTGGCAGCCGCGCTGCGGTCGTAGGGGGTGTCTTTGGCCCGTGCCATCAGGGCAATGGCACCGGCTGCAAAGGCAGCCAGCCAAGCCACCCCATAGACCCCTGTAAATGGGGCCCAGGCAGCAAACATGCCTTCTGCATGCGCATACCCGATATTCAACCAGGGAAATCCGGTAAACAGCGTGCCGCGCAGCCACTCAAAAAGTGCCCAGGCACTGGCCCAGACCACGGCATTGAGGATCTGCCTGCCTGCCTTTTGCCGAGGCGAGCGATGAGCGGCGCAAAGCCATGCAGTGAGTGCGCAGGCGCCTGCTGCAAACAGTGCCATGGCAGCCGCAAACAGCAGCAGTGCGGCGATGGCCAGCGGCAGAGCCAGGCCTCCAAACTGGTGCATGCTGATGGTCAGCCAGTACACCCCGATACTGAATTGCACCCAGCCAAAGAGCCAACCGCGCAAGGCGGCTTGCCGGAGGGTGCCTGCCTGCCATGTTTGCGCAGCCAATACCGCCAGGCTGGCGATCTGGGCAAAGGGCAGGCTCCAGGCAGGTAGCGGCCCAGGCGCGAAGCAAAGCGCCTGCAGCGCTCCGGCCAGAATCAGGTAGAGCCAGGATTTGGCTGATTGCCCTTGCTTGCTATTGGGCTCAGCCATGCTGTGAGGCGGGTTCCTGTGATTGGTTTGTGGTCCGCTGGATATGCAGCCAGCGTGCACATTTGCTGTCGGCACTCACTACCGTGATTGCCAGACCACGGCTTTCGAAACGCTCGGCCCGACGGGGGATATGGCCCAATTGTGCGGCAAGCCAGCCATTGAGCGTGTCGTAGTCTTCGTCGGGGATATCCACGTGGAAGGCTTCGTTGAAGTCGTCGATTTCGGTCATGCCCATGGCACGCCAGCTGTTCTCGCCAGTGCGGAAAATCGTCTTTTCGTCTGCTTCGTCGAATTCGTCTTCAATGTCGCCGACAATCTGCTCGAGGACGTCTTCCATGGTTACCAGCCCACAGATGCCTCCGTGCTCGTCGATGACGATGGCCAGGTGATTGTGACCGACGCGAAATTCGTGCAGCAGCTCGTTGAGCCGTTTGGTTTCCGGGATGAATACCGGGGGCCGGATCAGGGCCCGGATATCCAGGGCGTGATCGGATAGCGTGAGCAGCAGATCTTTGGCCAGCAACACGCCGATGATGTTGTCACGGTCGCCTTCGTATACCGGAAAACGGGAGTGACCTGTCTCGGTGATGCTGTGCATGAGCTCGGACAGCGGTTGAGTGACATCGAGAAGATCCATCCGCGAACGCGACACCATGATGTCGGCGACGGTTTTGTCGGCAACCTCGAGTGCGCCCGAGATCATTGCGTAGGATTCGCCATCCAGGATCGAGTGATCGTGTGCGGCTTCGAGGACGTCCCGGATGCCTTGGCGGTCGGTGGGTGGGGCAGGCCGCATCAGGGCTTTGAGGCGGGAGAACAGCGAACGGGAAGCCACCTGGGTAGGTCGGGGTTCTGAGTCTGAGGAGTGAGGGTCTGGCATTGTCCGAAGGACGAGTAATGGATCCCGTAGCATAACCGATAAAGCGCCAAACGCTTAAGGGCTGGATTGCGTCAGGTAAGGGTTGGGGATCCGCTGTGCCGCGAGGATCGCTGTTTCTAGTGCTTCCATGCGTTCGGCCTCATCTGTCTGGATGTGGTCGTAGCCCAATGCGTGCAAAACACCGTGGGTCACCAGGTGTGCGGCATGGTGCAAAAATGGCTTGCGCTGATCGAGAGCCTCTTGCTGCAGCACCGGCAGGCACAGTACGATGTCTCCGCTGATCAAGCCCGAGGGATCAGCGCCGTATTCGAAGGTCAGCACATTGGTGGCGTAATCACGCTGACGCCAGGCGGCGTTCAGGGTGCGGCCCTCGTCGGCGTCCACAATGCGGACAGTCAGCGCCACAGGCTGGCCGGCCCTGGGGTCTGGGGGGGCCAGAGCGTGTTCAAGTGCCTGGCCTGCCCATCGGCGCAGGCGCCAGCGTGGCAGTTGTGGTGCCGGCACACCGTACTGGACGGCCAGTGAAAACTCAGGATACATGGTCGCCCGCCTGCTCGTAGGCATCCACGATGCGGGCCACCAGTGGATGGCGCACCACGTCGCGGCTGGTAAAACGTGTCTGGGCAATGCCGGGCACACCATCGAGCACTTCCAGTGCGTGCAGCAGCCCGCTCTGGTGGCCCTTGGGCAGGTCTACCTGTGAGGGATCGCCGTTGATGACTGCCTTGCTGCCAAACCCGATCCGCGTGAGAAACATCTTCATTTGTTCGGGCGTCGTGTTCTGGGCCTCGTCCAAAATGATGAAGGAGTGGTTCAGTGTGCGCCCGCGCATGTAAGCCAGCGGGGCGATCTCGATGGTTTGCTTTTCGAAGAAGCGCTGTGTCTTCTCGAAGCCCAACAGATCATAGAGTGCGTCGTACAACGGACGCAGATAGGGGTCTACTTTCTGGGTGAGGTCGCCGGGCAAAAAGCCCAGGCGCTCGCCGGCCTCTACTGCTGGGCGGGTAAGCACCAGGCGTGACACTGATTCGCGCTCCATTGCGTCGATGGCGCAAGCCACAGCCAGCCAGGTTTTTCCGGTGCCAGCCGGGCCCACGCCAAACGTGACGTCGTGCTTGAGGATGGCTTGCAGATAATCGCGTTGCCGGGGTGTGCGTGGGCGCAGATCCGATTTGCGGGTGTGCAGCACGATGCCGTCTGCATCCACTGGCGGCAGCTCGGGCAAACCTTGGGCTGGCGTGTCTGACGGCAGGTGCGAGTTTGAGATCCCACGGTTACTGAGCTCTACCAGCCCCAGTTGCAGCGCATCCAGCGACAGCGCCTCTTTTTCGGATCGTTTGTGAAACCAACGCAGGGCGTTTGCTGCCTCTTGGGCACGCGCCCCCCGGACGCTGAGGCGATTGCCGCGCCGGTTGATCGTGACGTCGTAGGCGTGAGAGATCTGGCGCAGGTTCTCATCCAGTGGGCCGCAGAAATTGGACAACTGCGTGTTGTCTCCCGTCAATTGCAGCGTGACGGGACGTGGGCCAGGTGTCTTGATGCGAGTACTCATGCAGGAATATGGCCGGTTTCGCGGGTAACGATTTCGCCCCGCAGGGTGTTGGTCATGGTTTCGGTGATGCGCACGTCCACCATCTGGCCGATCAGCCTTGGCTGGCCCGCGAAGTTGACGATGCGATTGTTTTCGCTGCGGCCCTTCATGTCGGCTGGGTCGCGTTTTGACGGCCCCTCGACCAGCAAGCGTTGTACGCTGCCCACCATGGATTGGCTGATATCGGCGGCCTGCTGGTTGATCAGGGCTTGCAGGCGATGCAGTCGCTCAAGCTTCTCGGCTTGTGGAGCCGGGTCGTCCAGATCAGCTGCCGGGGTGCCCGGGCGCTTGGAATAGACAAAGGAAAAGGACTGATCAAAGCCGACTTCCTGGACGAGGTCCAGCGTTTTTTGGAAGTCGGCTTCTGTTTCGCCCGGAAACCCGACGATAAAGTCGGATGACAGGGTCATGTCGGGGCGTGCAAGACGCAGGCGCCGAATGATGGATTTATATTCGAGTGCGGTGTAGCCGCGCTTCATGGCGGCCAGCACGCGGTCGCTACCGGCTTGAACCGGCAGATGCAGGAAGGGCACCAGCTTGGGCAGGCGGCCGTGTGCTTCGATCAGGCGTGCCGTCATCTCTTTTGGGTGCGAGGTGGTGTAGCGGATGCGCTCGATCCCCGGAATGTCGTGCACGTAGTCGAGCAACATTGCAAAGTCGGCAATCTCGCCTGCGGCACCGGTGGGGCCGCGATAGGCATTGACGTTTTGGCCCAACAGGGTCACTTCGCGCACACCCTGATCGGCAAGGTCTGCGATCTCAGTGAGCACGTCGTCAAAAGGCCGGGAAACCTCGGCGCCCCGGGTATAGGGGACAACGCAGAAGCTGCAGTACTTGCTGCACCCTTCCATGATGGACACAAAGGCCGTGGGGCCGTCCACGCGCGCTGGCGGCAGCGCGTCAAATTTCTCGATCAGGGGAAACGAAATATCCACTTGCGAGTGGCCTGTGGCCCGGCGCCGGTCGATGAGCTCGGGCAGGCGATGCAAGGTTTGCGGACCAAACACCACATCGACGTAAGGTGCCCGACGGACAATGGCTTCGCCCTCCTGGCTGGCCACGCAGCCACCCACGCCGATGACGAGATCAGGTTTGGCTTGCTTGAGGTGCTGCACGCGCCCGAGATCCGAAAACACTTTTTCCTGTGCTTTTTCGCGCACCGAACAGGTATTGAACAGAATGATGTCCGCGTCTTCCGGTGTATCGGTAAGCTCGACACCTTTGGTGGCGCGGAGAATATCCACTATTTTTTCGGAGTCGTACTCGTTCATCTGGCAGCCAAAGGTGCGAATGAAGAGCTTTTTATGCTGTCCGGGCAACACGGGTTGCAGCAGGGTTGCCAGGGTTTCATCTTGAGACTGGCGCCAGGCCTGGTCTTTGAGGTGCTCGGCGGATTCGCGGGAAGCAGGGATGACGCCGGGGCGACGTGCGGGGGTTTCTTGCATGGCAAAGCGCCGGGGCGGGTTTATATCCCGGGGGCGTCGAAAAATGGATGATCGCGCATTTTAACCCACAGCGCTGCCTGATGCCCGGGTGATCCAGGTATCTGGCAGTGCTGCGGGTTGGAAGGGTAGTCTCACCGCGCGGCCTGCAAGCCGCTTGAATAAGCCGGGCATCCAACAGCCCGCAGGGGCTATTGGATGCCTGGGATCATCCCAGTTCCACCTCTGAGTTTTCTTTTTTGACGTGTTTGACGAGGTCTTCACGCTGGATACCCATCCACATGGCCAGGGCGGCGGCCACAAACACGGAGGAGTAGATACCAAACCAGATGCCGATGGTGAGGGCCAGGGAGAAATTGTGCAGGGTAGGACCGCCAAAGAAGAACATCGACAGCACCATCATCTGGGTGGACCCGTGGGTAATCACGGTTCGGGAGATATTTTGCGTGATGGATGCGTTGATGATTTCGCGTACGGATGCCTTACGCTGCTTGCGGAAGTTTTCGCGGATACGATCCATCACCACCACGGATTCGTTGACGGAGTAGCCCAGCACCGCCAGCACCCCCGCCAGCACCGAGAGCGAGAACTCCCACTGAAAGAAGGCAAAAAATCCCAGGATGATCACCACGTCGTGTAGGTTGGCGATGGCGCACGACGCCGCCAGCTTCCATTCGAATCGGACCGCCAGGTACGCCATGATCCCCACCACCACAAACAACAGGGCCATGAGCCCGTTGTGAAGCAGCTCTTGCCCCACTTGCGGGCCGACGAATTCAACCCGGCGCAGCTGCACATCGGGGTGCTGTGCCTGCAGTGCGGTAAGCACTGTGCGGCTTTGGGTGGCCGTGTCTTCGTTGGCACGCACCGGTAGGCGGATCATGACGTCTTGCGAGGTGCCAAAATTTTGTACCTGGAAGTCGCTGTAGCCCAGGGTGTCAATGGCGCTACGGATATCGCCCACCGGTGCGGTCTGGGTGTAGTGCACCTCCATGACGGTGCCGCCAGTGAACTCGATTGACAGGTGAAAGCCGCGGCCGACAATGAAAAATACAGCGGCCAAAAATGTAAGCAGGCTGATGATGTTCAGGATCAGCGCATGCCGCATGAACGGGATGGTGCGATGGATGCGGAAAAATTCCATGATGAATCCTGATTAGTCTTGCTTGGGTTTCCAGATCTGGCCGATGGAGATGGCCTTGAGCTTGCGCTTGCGGCCGTAGTACAGGTTGGCCAGCGCCCGCACGCCCACCACGGATGAGAACATCGAGGTGAGAATACCGATGCAGTGCACCACGGCAAAGCCGCGTACCGGCCCGGTACCAAAGGTAAGCAGTGCCACCCCGACGATCAGACTGGTGAGGTTGGAGTCGAAAATGGTTGCCCACGCGCGATCGAAGCCTAGGTGGATAGCTTGCTGGGGTGGTAATCCTAATCGAAGTTCTTCGCGGATGCGCTCGTTGATCAGGACGTTTGCATCGATGGCCATCCCCAGCGTCAGTGCGATAGCCGCAATGCCTGGCAGGGTGAGGGTGGCCTGCAGCATGGACAGTACCGCCAGCAGCAACAGCACGTTAAACGAGAGGCCCAGCGTGGAGAACATGCCAAACAGGTGGTAGTACAGAATGATGAAAATGGCGATGGCCGTAAAGCCGTACAAGGTGGAATCGAAGCCTTGTTTGATGTTTGCCGCACCCAGGCTGGGGCCGATAGTGCGCTCTTCGATGATGTGCATCGGGGCTGCAAGCGAGCCGGCGCGCAGCAGCAAGGAGACATCCGCAGCTTCCTGGGCGGTCATGCTGCCTGAAATCTGCACCTGGCCACCCGGGATCTCTGAGCGGATCACCGGGGCGGTGACAACCTCGCCCTTGCCGTTTTCAAACAGCACAATGGCCATCCGCTTGCCAATATTGTCTCGCGTCACGTCGCGGAAAATCCGTGCCCCTTTGGAGTCGAGTGTCAGGTTGACGGTGGGCTCTTGTGTTTGCTGGTCGCGCCCAGGTTGTGCATCTTGCAGGTTTTCACCAGTGAGGATTACCTGCCGGCGCAGCAGCAACGGCCGGCCGTCGCGGTCGGTGTATTTCACCAGGCCAAACGGGACACGACCCGAGGCCAGGGCGGCAGTGGCGGACGGGGAGTCGTCCACCATGTGGATTTCCAGTGTGGCGGTGCGGCCAAGGATCTCCTTGGCTTTGGCCACGTCCTGCACGCCGGGCAGCTGGACGACGATCCGGTCGCCGCCTTGCTGCTGGATCACGGGCTCGGCCACGCCAAGTTCGTTGATCCGGTTGTGCAGTGTCTGGATGTTTTGTTTGAGGGCGCTGTTTTGCACCTGGGTGATGGAGGTGGCACTGAGCTTGCCATCCAGTGTCCAGGTGTTGTCTGAACGCCCGGTTGAGAATTCCATCTCGGGCATGGTGCGTCGCAAGGTGTCGGCGGCTGCATCACGTGCGTCCTGGCTTGCGAAACTTGCATGCACGGATTGCTGGTTGCGCTCGACGTCTTCGTATTTGATCTTGGCGTCACGCAGGGCCGTGCGGGCTTCGCCAGCCATGGAGTCGTAGCGGCTGGTGAGTGCGCCCTGCAAATCAACCTGCAGCAAGAAGTGCACGCCGCCTCGGAGATCCAGCCCCAGATACATGGGGTGGGCGCCCAGGGCCGTCAGCCAGTTGGGTGAGGCCGACATCAGGTTCAGCGCCACCGTGTAATCCGGGTTCTTGGGATCAGTGTTGAGTGCGCTTTCGAGGGTGTCCTTGGCTTTGAGCTGAACGTCTGTGGTTTCAAACCGCAGCCGCACTGTTCCCACCGGGCCGTTCATTTCAAATGAACCCGCCGTCGGTGTGATATTTGCCTGTGCCAGGATCTCGTTGGCTTTGTCCAGGGTGCCCTGATCAACCCTGACCGATGTTTTAGCCCCGGCGATCTGGACAGCGGGGGATTCGCCATAGAGATTGGGCAGCGTGTAGAGCACGCCAATCACGACGGCGGCCAGCACGATGAGGTATTTCCAGATGGGGTAACGGTTCATGGTCGGTCAGGAGAAAAGCGTAAAAGACCGGGCGCCGTCCAGAGTGGGCAGCATGTCTGGGGGACAGCTGCACGTGATGCGTGCAGACGGCGCCGGAAGGGATCAGAGCGACTTGATCGTGCCTTTGGGAAGCACGGCCGTGACAGCGCTGCGCTGCACGATGGTTTCCACGGCTTTGTCGCCTGATTGAGCGATTTCGAGGGTGATGTAGCTGTCGCTGACTTTGCTGATCTTGCCCAGCATGCCACCAGACAAAATGACCTCATCGCCCTTGCCCAGGGTTTCGACCATTTTCTTGTGTTGTTTCTGGCGTTTCATCTGCGGCCGGATCATCAGGAAGTACAGAATGACGAACATCAGGATGATGGGCAGCATGCTCATCAAGGCATTGGGTTCGCCACCGGCAGCCGCCTGGGCCGGGATCAGGGTCAGGGTGTCAAGCAGAGACATGAAGGCTCCTGGGAATTCGAGTGTGGGTTAAAGGAAGGAAATAATGGATGAGATTAACTCTTGATTGTAGCGGCATCCGGGCAGGGTCGTCTGTAGGGATATTTAATCAATCCCCCGCTGGCGATCCCGCAGGAAGTTGTCGCGCCATGCTGCAAACCGCTGGTGCTCAATGGCTTCGCGCATTTCGGCCATCAGGTTCAGGTAAAAATGCAGGTTGTGTAACGTATTTAGCCGGGCACCCGTGATTTCACCTACACGCTGCAGATGATGCAAATAAGACCGCGAAAAATGCTGGCAGGTGTGACAGGTACAGCCTGAATCCAGGGGCCGGGTGTCGGCGCGGTAGCGGGCATTACGAATCTTGATGTCGCCGTATCGGGTAAAGAGCCAGCCATTACGTGCGTTACGGGTGGGCATCACGCAGTCGAACATGTCCACGCCGCGTGATACACCTTCAACCAGGTCTTCAGGGGTGCCCACTCCCATCAGGTAGCGGGGTGCGCCGGCCGGCATGCGGGGAGTGACGTGGGCCAGTACCCGCATCATGTCGGCTTTGGGTTCACCCACCGAAAGCCCGCCAATGGCATAGCCCTCGAAGCCGATTTCGGTCAGACCCGCCAGAGATTCGTCGCGCAGGTCTTCAAACATGCCACCCTGGATAATGCCAAACAAGGCATTGGGATTCTGCAGATCCTGGAAGGCCTGGCGCGAGCGCCGTGCCCAGCGCAAAGACATGCGCATCGATACCGCTGCTTCTTCGTGTGTCGCCGGGCGGTCACCGATGCGATACGGTGTGCATTCGTCCAGCACCATCGCGATATCGGAGTTCAGGCTGCGCTGGATGCGCATGGATTCTTCTGGGGAGAGAAACTGCCGAGAACCATCGATGGGCGAAGCAAAGCGCACGCCTTCCTCGGTGATCTTGCGCATGCTGTCAAGGCTGAATACCTGGAATCCGCCCGAGTCGGTCAGGATGGGGCGGTTCCATTGCATGAACCCGTGCAGGCCGCCATGCTGGTCCAGGATATCGGTACCCGGCCTCAACCACAGGTGAAACGTATTGCCCAATACGATCTGGGCGCCGATTTCCGTCAGTTCGTGGGGCAGCATGGCCTTGACGCTGCCATAGGTGCCCACCGGCATGAAGATGGGCGTTTCGACGATTCCGTGGTTGAGGGTAATGCGGCCGCGCCGTGCGGCGCCGTCTGTGTGCAGAAGTTCGAATTGCAGTCCGGTCATGGGGTCAGGGCAGAGGGGTTCTGGGCGGCCTCGATGAACATGGCATCGCCGTAGCTAAAGAAGCGGTAGCGAGATTGTACGGCGTGCTCGTATGCCCGACGGATAGGGCCCGTGCCGGCCAAAGCCGACACCAGCATCAGCAGAGTGGATTGTGGGAGGTGAAAATTGGTAATCAGGGCATCCACATAGGCAAACGAGTACCCCGGGGTGATAAACAGCCGGGTATCGCCTTCGGTGGTATGGATGCCATCACCTTCTGCGGCGGCTGCTTCGAGCGAGCGCACGCTAGTGGTGCCTACTGCCACCACACGTCCACCACGCGCACGGGTTTCGTGCACTTTTTGCAAGGTTTCGGCAGAGACGACATAGCGCTCGGCATGCATGACGTGATCGCGGATGTGGGTCACCCGTACGGGTTGAAACGTACCCGCCCCCACATGCAGGGTGACAAACGCCTGGTCCACCCCTTGCGCCTTTAAGCGGTCGAGCATGGCCTGATCAAAATGCAGCCCTGCCGTGGGTGCAGCCACAGCACCTGGTTTCTGCGCGTAAACCGTTTGGTAGCGCGATTCGTCCTCGTTGTCGGGGGCGTGGGTAATGTAGGGGGGCAGCGGCACGCTGCCGTATTGATCAAGTAGCGTCAGGACGGGTTCGGGAAAATGCAGTTTGAAGAGTTCGTCTTCGCGTCCCAGTACCTGCGCGTCAAATGCGCCGTCGGCCAGTATCAGCCGAGTGCCGGGTTTGGGTGATTTGCTGGCACGCACATGAGCCAGCACATGGTGTGGATCGAGAATGCGTTCGACCAGCACCTCGATCTGCCCGCCAGTGGCCTTTTGTCCACGTAGGCGGGCCTTGATCACCCGGGTGTTGTTGAACACCAGCAGATCTCCTGCACGCAGCAGACTGGGCAGGTCAGTAAATTGCAGATCGTGCAGGGTGCTTGTGCCATCCAGGCGCAGCAGCCGGCTTGCATCCCGGCGTTCAGCCGGGTGCTGGGCGATCAGCTCGGGAGGCAGATGGTAATCAAAATCAGAAAGATCGAGGTCGGCAATCACGGGCAAGGCAGATGTTGCATCTGTAACGTCTGAAAGTAAAGGTTGGCCGGTATTTTAGTCCTAACAAGCTTTGGATTATGCTGGGGCTTTTTTGGGTGTGCGGATGATGCGGACAGCGCGGGACAGTATTCGATGGCCGCGTCTCTCTAACTGGAGGCGTGGGCTGGCAAGCCGGGTGGCCGGTGCTTTGGCGTTGTGGGCAGGTATGGCCTGGGCGGCAAGCGCCTGGGGCCAGGCGCTGCCACCTGAGTTGCAAAAAGCCTGGCAGGCCACTCGCTTGCCCGACTCTTCCCTGTCGCTGGAAATTCGTGAAGCGGGTGGGCCGGTGTTGGCGCAGGTGCACGCCGATGTGCCGCGCAATCCGGCGTCCGTCATGAAAACCGTTACCACCTGGACGGCCCTGTCGGCGTTGGGGCCGGATTATGTCTGGCGCACGCAATTTTTGTCGGTTGGTGGCGCCCGTATTGATGATCAGGGCACGCTGCAAGGGCCTTTGTATGTCAAGGCGGCCGGCGACCCCTGGTTCACCATCGAAGACCTCTGGGTTGCCTTGCGCGAGCTACGCCTGCGTGGGGTAAAAAACCTTGTCGGTGTGGTGGTTGATCGCAGTGTGTTCGGGCCTGTGTCCATCGACCCAGGCGACTTCGACGACTCACCCGACCGGCCTTATAACGCCAGTCCCGATGCCATGATGGTGGGATTTGGCGCCACACGCATTTTGTTTCAGGCCGATGCTACGCACCGGCAGTGGATTCCGGTCATCGATCCACCTACACGCAATGTCCGCATCGAAGGCCGCCTCGAATGGCGCGATGGGCGCTGCAAGCCGGCCTCGCAATTTTCGGCGGATGCCACGGCCCAGGGGCCTGTAGCGGTCATTCATATCGGTGGCCAGGCGTCAGGGTCGTGCGGAGATTTCAGCCTGTATCGACTGGCCGGGTCGCAGGCAGATCATTTCGAGTCATTGTTTCGTCTGCTATGGCGCGAGCTTGGCGGTACGCTGGGTAAGGGGTTTACTCAGGGCCCGGTACCGGCCAATGCAGACATCCTCGTGTCGCACGACTCTCCGGCGCTGGCCGATGTCATCCGCCAGATCAACAAGCACAGCAATAACGTCATGGCCCGCATGACCTTATTAACGCTGGGCGCTGAAACCAACGGCCCTGGCGCCACACCAGACACGGCCGCCCGTGCGGTGCGTCAGGTATTGGCCAGCCAGCACGTGGATACCACGGGCTGGGTGCTGGATAATGGTTCGGGCTTGTCGCGGCAAGGCCGGCTGACTGCGCATGGCCTGGCGCAGATGCTGGATGTCGCCTGGCGCTCACCGATGATGCCCGAATTTGTGTCCTCGCTGGCCATTTCAGGGATGGACGGTACTGTACGCAAACGGTTGCGTTCGGACGATACTCGTGGTCAGGCACATCTCAAAACCGGTACCTTGCGCGAATCGCGCGCATTGGCCGGGTATGTCAGAGGCGTCAGCGGCAAGCGGTATATTTTGGTCAGTTTGGTAAACCATGCCAATGCCGGGGCAGTGCGTGCATTTGATGATGCGCTGGTACGCTGGCTGGCAGCCCATTGACACCGGTCCCGGCTGCCGTAGTGCGGCCGTGCACCCTCCGTGCGCGCCACCAGGGGTTAAACTGCTGTCCAGTTTCCGCCAGTCGACAGGTCTGCCATGCCCATCCACGAAATTCGCCATCCCCTTATCCGCCACAAGCTGGGCTTGATGCGCCGCGCCGATCTCAGTACCAAGAATTTTCGCGAGATGGCACAAGAAATCGGCTCCTTACTGACGTACGAAGCCACTAAAGATTTGCCGCTCGAGCCCTCGCACATCATGGGCTGGGCCGGCGAGCTTGACGTCGAAAAGCTGGCAGGTAAAAAGGTTACTGTTGTACCCATTTTGCGCGCGGGAATTGGCATGCTGGATGGGGTTCTCAATCTGATTCCGGGGGCCAAGGTCAGTGCGGTGGGTATCGCCCGCAACGAGCAAACCCTGCAAGCCCAGCCGTATCTCGAAAAACTGGTGGGTCAGCTGGATCAGCGCCTGGCGCTGATTATCGATCCGATGCTGGCTACCGGGGGATCCATGGTGGCGGCCATCGATATGCTCAAGCAAGCCGGATGTCGCACCATCAGGGCCCTGGTGCTGGTGGCTGCCCCAGAAGGCATCGCCGCTGTCGAGCAGGCGCATCCGGACGTCCATATCTATACCGCGTCTATTGATGACCATCTCAACAAAGATGGTTACATTATCCCCGGCTTGGGCGATGCCGGTGACCGCATTTTTGGTACCCGCCAAAAGACGGATTAAGCAGCCGTTGGGCGCGTTTCGGTGGTCGTTGCCGGCTGCTTGTACAGTTTCTGACACTGTGCTCTATCTGGATCAGGTAGGATATAAGTTCCCCTGTCAGATTCAAGGAGTACCGAATGGCCACTCGTAAGCAAATTGCTACACAGTCCGCAGGCGACGCCCTCATCGAAGACCTTAAATCCAGCCTGGATCAGGCTGAAAAGCTGCTGCGCGAAGCCGCCGACGCAACAGGCGAAAAAGCAGCCGATTTGCGTGCACGGGCGCTGACCGCCCTTGATCAGGGCCGCAGTGCTCTGGCTGATACGCAAGCTAATCTGGTCGAGCAAGGCCGCAAGGTTGTGCACGATACCGATGAATACGTGCAGTCCAACCCCTGGAAAGCGGTTGGCATTGCGGGTGTTGCCGGCCTGCTTCTGGGCGCCTTGTTGTCGCGGCGCTAAGTCCAATGGCAACACTCGGTCAGGTCGCGGCAGATCTCGCCGCCCAGCTGGCTGCATTGCTGGGTACTCGCCTCGAACTCCTGGGTCTCGAGGCTCAGGATGTCCGCGATCGCCTGTTGTGTCGTCTGGCGCAGCTGATACTGGCGGTGTTTCTGCTGGCGCTGGCAATACTGGTGGCCACGCTCACCGTTGCCCTGTATTTCTGGCCCACCCAACACCGTTATCTGGCCTTGTGCTTGCTGGCCCTGGGCTATGCCGTGCTGGGCGCCGTTGTGCTGGTGTGTCTGTTGCGGCGCCTCAAAACAGATCCGCCGCCTTTTGCGGTCAGTGCCCAGGTGTTGCAGCAGGATGCTCGGGCATTCAAAAAACCTGCTACTGGCGGCGCTACACCAGACTTCAACCAGGCGTCTGACGGCACTGACCTGCCCGATGAAGATCCTTTTCGGGGGATGTCGTAATGTCGTTGTTTGCACCGTCTCAAGCCGCGCAGCAGCGTCAGTTGCGTATCCAGTTGCTGCGTCTCCAGGCCGATTACCAGCGTCTGGCGCTGCGCCGTACAGGTTGCCAGTTGGTGCAGGCGCTGCAACCCGACGCCTTGGCTGCGCAAGCCCGTACCCATTTGCGTGCCAAGGGCCTGGGGTGGCTTGGCGTAGGGCTGCAGGCCTTGCGCCGCTACCCGCTGATGAGTTCGCTGCTGGGGTCGTTGCTGGGCAGCCGAAGCCGCCGTCGCATCGCACTTAAAACCGCCCTGATCACCGGGTTGGTCTGGCTGGGCAAGCGCCGCAGGTAAGGATCGAAACTAACCAGACAGGGCACTAGATACCCAGCTGGTCCCACATGGCATCTACCTTGCGTTTTGTGTCCTCGTCCATGTGGATGGGGTGGCCCCATTCGCGCACGGTTTCTGCCGGCCACTTGTTGGTGGCATCGAGCCCCATCTTGCCGCCCAGGCCGGACACCGGAGAGGCAAAGTCCAGATAGTCGATCGGGGTGTTGTCCACCAGCACCGTGTCACGCACAGGGTCCATCCGGGTGGTCATCGCCCAGATCACTTCCGGCCAGCTGCGGACATCGATGTCTTCGTCCACCACCACAATAAATTTGGTGTACATGAATTGCCGCAGCACACTCCACAGGCCGAACAAAATGCGCTTGGCGTGCCCCGGGTACTGCTTGCGGATGGAGACCACCGCCAGGCGGTAACTGCAACCTTCGGGGGGAAGGTAGAAGTCGGTAATTTCGGGAAACTGGCGTTTGAGCAAAGGCACAAAAACTTCGTTTAGCGCCAGCCCCAGTACGGCGGGTTCATCCGGTGGTTTGCCAGTGTAAGTACTGTGATAGATCGGTTGGCGGCGATGAGTGATGCGCTCAACCGTAAATACCGGAAACCAGTCTTGTTCGTTGTAATAGCCTGTGTGGTCGCCGTAAGGGCCTTCCAGGGCCATTTCGTAGCCGGTCTCTGGCGGCGGTTTAACGCCCTCGGGCACGGCAGGTGCCCGCGCGCGAGGGTCTGTGGAGGGCAGGATATGGCCCTCCAGAACGATTTCTGCCTGGGCGGGTACTTGCAGGTCGCTGCCCAGCGTAGCGGCCAGCTGGGTGCGGGATCCTCTCAGGAGACCGGCAAATTGATATTCGGACAGGCTGTCGGGGATGGGGGTGACAGCCGCCAGCAAGGTGGCTGGATCGGTGCCCAAGGCGACAGCAATCGGAAACGGCTTGCCTGGGTGTGCCAGGCAGTGGTCGCGAAAATCCAGCGCACCGCCACGGTGCGAGAGCCAGCGCATGATCAGCTTGTTGCGTCCGATCAGTTGCTGGCGGTAAATGCCCAGGTTTTGCCGACGGGCGTTGGGGCCGCGGGTAATCACCAGCCCCCAGGTCAGTAGTGGGGCCACGTCACCAGGCCAGCAACTTTGCAGCGGCAAGGTGTTGAGATCCAGCTCGTTGGCCTCGATGACGACTTCCTGGCACGCCGCACCCTTTACCTGACGTGGATTCATGTCCCACAGCGCAGCCTTGAGCATCGCGACCTTGGAGAGGGCATCACGCATGCCATGGGGGGGGGTGGGCTCGCGCAGCGAAGCCAGCAGCTCACCTGTCTCGCGCAGGGCGGAGACATCCTCGGCACCCATGCCCCAGGCCACGCGCTGCGGTGTGCCAAACAGATTGGCCAGCACCGGGGTGTCTGCAGGCTTGCCCGCATGTAGCGGATGCTCGAACAGCAGGGCGGGGCCGCCTGAGCGCAAGACCCGGTCGCTGATTTCGGTGATTTCGAGGTGGGTGGAGACAGGGTGCTGGATGCGCTTGAGTTGCCCCTGGCGCTCAAGCTGGGCGATGAAGTCTCGGAGGTCGCGATATTTCACAGAGTATGGCCAATCAGGTTACAGTGTCGTCGTGCCACAGATTACCATCCGACTGTCTGCCGGAGGCCGCCATGGTTGCAGGATTTTCTGATCGACTGCAGCACGGGGCGCGTGCCGTCGTGTCTCCTGTCAGCGAATTCATCCACGTCAGTGCTATTTATCTAGGGCTGGCGGTTCTCACAACACTAGCGCTCAGCTTGGTGCTGCCGTCCATGCGCCAGCAATCCCGGCAACTGCACGAAGTCGTCCTGGCCATGTTTCAGGCAGATGGTGGCAGCTACAGTGCACCCGATAGCGACGAAATCTGGTCGCCCATGGCCTCGTCTGATGTGGCGGATGCCACGGATAACACCAGCTCGCCTGCTGCAGGCGAGACTGCTGCCGAACAACCGGGCGACAACCCGCCCGCAGCGGCTCAGCCGCCGGTTGCACAGGCTGGTGTACCCGGATTCATGCAAGCGGTCTCGGCCAGTATCCATGATCGTTCGGTGCCTGGCGCAACAGCGTCTCAGGTGCACAGTCTGCGCAGTTACCTGGCCCGCAAATACCGGATTTCACCCAGTGTGGCCGGTGCTTTGGTGCGGATTGTGTTTCCAGTTGCCCGGGATCTCAAGCTGGATCCCCAATTGATGTTGGCCGTGATTGCTATCGAATCCCGTTATAACCCTTTTGTTGAGAGCTCCGTGGGGGCGCAGGGTTTGATGCAGGTGATGGGAACAGTGCATCGCGACAAGCTGCGCCAGTATGGCGGGCAGCCTGCCATCTTTAACCCGGTGGTCAATATCCGAGTGGGGGGCCAGATCCTGGCCGACTGCATTCGCCGCCGGGGATCTGTGCAAAGTGGCTTGGCCTGTTACGTAGGTGCGTCGGGCCCCAGCGACGGCGGATACGGTGCCAAGGTGCTGGCTGAGCGCCGCCGTATCGCGCTTGCCTCCGGCATTCCCCTCGGCAAGTAATGACGCCGGCGCGCAGCGCTTATGCGCGCAGCGCTGCTATAAAGGTTTCCATCCGGGTGATGGCTTGGCGCAGGCGATCCAGGCCGGTGGCATACGAAAATCTGACAAAGGTCTGTGCATGGGTCGGGCCAAAATCCAGCCCAGGTACGGCAGCGACACCTGCTTCTTGCAGCAGGCGCCGGCAAAAGGTGGCGCTGTCGATGCCCGTGTGGCTGATGTTCGCAAAAATATAAAACGCACCGTCTGGCGGAGCAGGGACATCAAGGCCAAGGCGCGAGAATTCGGGCAGGAGATAATCGCGGCGTTCTTTGAAAGACAAGCGCCGGCGCTCGTAGATCTGCATGACTTCAGGCTCAAAGCAGCTTAGCGCCGCATGCTGAGCCAGTGCCGGTGCGCAAATGGCCAGGCTGGCCGCCAGTTTCTCGATGGCTGGCATCAGTGCTGCCGGGGCCATCAACCAGCCTAGGCGCCAGCCTGTCATGTGAAAATACTTTGAAAAGCTGTTGATGACAATCAGGTTGTCATCCAGGGTAAGGGCGCTTTGCGGCGTGTGATCGTAGGCCAGGCCAAGATAGATCTCATCCATGATCACAAAGCCGCCCCGGGCACGTACTGCGGCAATCAGCGCCTGCAAGGCCTCGCGCGGCATGGAGGTGCCGGTGGGATTGCTGGGCGAGGCAATAAGCACGCCGCGGGTGTTGGGCCCCCAATGATCTTCAATGTCTTGGGCGCACAGCTGAAACCGCTGTTGCGCCGTGGTGGGGATCAGCCGTGTGATGCCGCCGGCTGCGGTGACGAAATTTTGGTTGGCCGGATAGGAAGGATCGGGCATCAAGACTTCATCACCCGGATTGATGAGTGCCAGGGCCGCCAGCAACAGGGCGCCGGAAGCACCGCCGGTGATCAGAATCCGTGAGGGATCCACGCGTGCGCCAAACTGGGTGTCGTAGTAGTGGCTGATGGCTTCGCGCAGCGCCGGGATGCCCGCGGGCGCGGTGTAGCTGCTGAGGCCGGCCTCGGCGGCGCGGTTGAGCGTCTCCAGCACGCGGGGTGGTGCGGTGAAATCGGGCTCGCCGATCCCCAGGCTGATGATGTCATGCCCTTGGGCAGCCAGTGCCTGTGCCTGTTTCAGTACTTCCACAGCGTAAAATGGCACCGTGCGTTCTGTTCGCTCTGCCAGTTGAACCATCATCAGTCTCTAGCGCATCCATTTGAAAGCCCGATTGTAGCCTTGGCTTCAGGAGATCCCAATGCAGTCACCGTCACGCCGCGCCTTTCTGTCCGGACATCGTGTCGAACGCTCTCCCTGGGAGGCATTCATGACACGTCTGCGTCGTGCCATCCAGGGGAAAGTCTATGATTTTTCCACCCCCGAGGGCAGTGCGCGGTTGCTGCCCGGGCATATGCAAGATGTGTACCGGGCGCGGGCCCTGTGCCACGAATACGGCATCACCCTGGCACTCGATGGGCTGCCTTCAGCCAATCCAAGAGATGATTTGCCTGTGCTTTGGGTAGAACCCGGTTCTGCCATGGCCCGTTGTGAGCGCCTGGGTGATGGTGACCCTCGCTGGTTTGTGCAACCGGGCTGCTTGGTGGCCGAACTCGAAACCGCCGGTTTGCCGCAATTCAAGGATCAGCCGCCGCACCTCACGGTTGCCGCCTGGCTGGCAGACCGCCGCGGGTGTGATTGGGGACGTGGGCAAACAGCCGATAGCGGTCTGGTGCACGCATTGGTGCTGCTGTCCGATGGTACCCAGGCCAATCTGGGCGCGTTTGGTGTCGATAATCACAAGCCGTTGGACAATTTGCGCGTACAGGAAATGATCCCCAAGCTGTTCGAGCTCAATGCCTCTTTGACAGACCAGACGGCGTCGTCAGAGGCTCTGTGGGATGGACGCTACCGGCTGGACGCACTCAGCCCGGTCGAGGGGCAAACCATCAATTTGTCGCATCTGCTGTTGGGGCACGGCGGCGAGTTGGGATGGGTTGAATGGCTGGTGTTCGACGAGCGCGTGGGGCGGCCTGGCAGCCGGCCCTACGAGACCCGCTATGGGCAACGGCAGGCGGCCAGTGACACCTGTGCCATCGATGATGCCGTGCGCGCACTGTTCGACCCGGATGGCTTATTTCCATCTCGCGGGCAAGACTTCAATCATCACTATGGATCGGATATATAGCGGACATGCGGCCCGGCCATACCCGCAATCGATCCAAGCAGCTAGAATGACATCACCCCTCATACATTTTCTATCAAGGCATCACGATGGACGAATCACTGCGTGCGGCAGCTCTCGAATACCACGAGCATGGCCGCCCCGGAAAAATCTCGGTTACTCCTACCAAGCAGCTTTCCAATCAGCGTGATCTCGCGCTGGCCTATTCGCCTGGTGTTGCTGCGGCTTGCGAAGAAATTGTCGCGGATGCGCATAATGCTTTCCGTTACACCGCGCGCGGCAATCTGGTGGGCGTGATTACCAACGGTACAGCCGTGCTGGGTCTGGGCAATATCGGCGCACTGGCGTCCAAGCCCGTGATGGAAGGCAAGGCGGTTCTGTTCAAGAAATTCTCTGGCCTGGATGTCTTTGATATCGAGATCAACGAACAAGATCCCGACAAGCTCGTCGAAATCATCGCCGGGCTCGAGCCTACCTTCGGCGGCATCAACCTCGAGGACATCAAGGCGCCCGAATGCTTCGAGGTAGAGCGTAAGTTACGCGAGCGCATGAAAATCCCCGTGTTTCACGACGACCAGCACGGCACGGCCATTTGCGTCACGGCTGCGTTTATCAATGGCCTCGAAGTCGTCAAAAAGGATATTGCCAAGGTCAAGGTGGTGGTCTCCGGGGCCGGGGCAGCGGCACTGGGTTGCCTGGACCTCATGATGGACATGGGCTTGCCCCTCGAGCACGTTTGGGTGTCCGACATCGAGGGTGTGGTCTACGAAGGCCGCACTGTCCTGATGGATCCCAAGAAAGAGCGCTTTGCCAAAAAAACCGATGCCCGTACGCTGGATGACATCATCGCCGACGCAGACGTGTTTCTGGGCCTGTCGGCCGGTGGGGTGCTGAAACCCGCCATGGTCAAAAAGATGGCCAAGCGCCCCTTGGTACTTGCGCTTGCCAATCCCAATCCCGAGATCCTGCCTGAGGATGCCCACGCAGTGCGTGATGATGTCGTCATCGCCACGGGGCGTTCCGACTTCCCCAATCAGGTCAATAACGTGCTGTGCTTTCCGTATATTTTCCGCGGAGCACTCGATGTGGGGGCCACCACTATTACTCGTGGCATGGAAAAAGCGGCGGTCATGGCCATCTGCAAGCTGGCCCGCGAAGAACAAAACGATGTGGTTGCAGCGGCCTATGGCCTGTACGACGTCTCCTTTGGTTCCACCTACTTTATTCCCAAGCCGTTTGATCCCCGCCTGATCGTTCGTATTTCTCCCGCTGTGGCCAAGGCAGCCATGGACGATGGCGTTGCCACACGACCTATTGCCGATTTCGAAAGCTATGCCGGCCAGCTCGAGCAATTTGTCTATCACTCCGGTGCCTTCATGAAGCCGCTGTTCTCGGCGGCCCGTGCCATGGTCCGCGAGGGTGGAAAATCGCGCATTGTGTTTGCCGAAGGCGAAGACGAACGCGTATTGCGCGCAGTGCAGATCGTGGTCGACGAACGTCTAGCTAAGCCGATTCTCATCGGGCGCCCGGCCGTACTGGCCAGCCGCATCGAAAAATATGGGCTGCGCATCCGCTTGGGCGTAGACGTCGAAGTCACCAACCCCGAGCACGACGAGCGCTTCCATCAATACTGGACGCACTACTGGGAGATCATGTGCCGTCGCGGCATTACCAAGGAGATGGCGCGTGTCGAGATGCGGCGTCGCCTGACGCTGATCGGCGCCATGATGGTGCACCTGGGCGATGCCGATGGCATGATTTGCGGCACGGTGGGTACCTATGGCAACCACCTTCGTTTCATCGACGAAGTCCTTGGTCAGCAGCCAAATGCGCGCACCTATGCGGCGATGAACATCCTGCTGCTCAACGAGCGCACCATTGCGCTGGCTGATACGCATGTCAACGACAACCCCGATGCGGCCCAGATCGCCGAGATCACCCTGATGGCAGCCGAAGAAATGAGGCGCCTCAACATCGAGCCCAAGGTTGCACTGTTGTCGCGGTCCAATTTTGGTACCGGCAGTTCGTCCTCGGGCCAGAAGATGCGGGACGCCCTGGCAATTGTGCGTGAGCGCGATCCCAATCTCGAGGCAGACGGCGAGATGCACGGCGACTGCGCGCTTGACCCAAGCCTTCGCGAGCGCATCCTGCCCACCACCACACTCAAGGGCGAAGCCAACCTGCTGATCTGCCCCAGCGTGGATGCCGGCAATATTGCCTATAACCTGCTCAAGACAGCAGCGGGTGGCAATATTGCTGTGGGCCCATTTTTGTTGGGGGCCAATGCGCCAGTGCATATTCTGACATCCAGCTCCACCGTACGGCGGATCGTCAATATGGCAGCCCTCACTGTCGTTGATGCCAACAAACCCCGACGCACCTGATCGAGGGCGCATAGGCCTGGTCATGACAGGAGGCGGCGCGCGCGCCGCCTACCAGGCCGGGGTGCTGTCCGGAATCCTCCAGGTGCTGGATCCCGATTCAGCCCCCGGATTTCGCAATCCGTTTGACATCATCTGCGGGACGTCGGCTGGCGCCATCAATGCGGCGGCCCTGGCCTGCCGGGCGCATCGGCCGCATCAGGCCGTCAACCACCTGTGTGCACTGTGGCAGGCCCTGCACACCAATGATGTTTATTATTCGGACGCCCCACGGCTGATGCGAACCGGCCTGCAGTGGGTGGCCATGCTCACGCTGGGTTGGCTTCGGCCACAGTGGTCGCGGCTGGCGCCACACTCGTTTCTGGATAATCAGCCGTTGGCCCGTTTGCTGGGCCAAACGCTTAACTTTTCGCGCCTCAACACCAACCTTCAGCGTGGCCATCTGCAGGCGGTGGCCATTACGGCGGCTGCTTACACCACCGGAGAACACCTCACTTTCTATCAGGCACGCGGCGGCATCATGCCCTGGACACGTACCTTGCGCCGCGCGGTGGCATGCCAGATCGGGGTCGATCATCTGCTTGCATCCAGCGCCATTCCCTTTGTGTTTCCGGCCCGAGCCATCTTGCTGGGAGACCGCACTGTCTGGTGTGGCGATGGCTCGATGCGACAGTTGGCACCGATCAGCCCGGCCATTCACCTTGGGGCACAACGCATTTTTGTCATTGGTACCAACTACCGTGATGAGACCCAGCCGGGGATCCGCGAACTCAGCCCCCAGTACCCCTCTTTGGCACAGATTGCCGGGCATACTTTGTCCAATATTTTTCTGGATGGAGTGTCCGCCGATATGGAGCGCCTCGAGCGCGTCAATGAGCTGCTTGCGCGAATCCCTCCAAATGGATTAAAAAGCGAGTCACTGCGACCCATCCATACCCTGATGATCGCACCCAGTCAGTCTCTCGATGAAATTGCGCTGGCCCATCTGGCCGAACTTCCGCGAGCTGTCCAAACGTTGTTCAGGGTGTTGGGTGTCTCGTCCCGGAAAATCGAACCCGGGGGCGGGGCACTGGCGTCTTACCTTTTGTTCGAATCTGGTTACACAAAAGACCTGATCGCGCTAGGTAGGGCAGACAGCATGAACCGTGCTGATGAAATCATCGCTTTTTTCAAGGAGTGGTCCGCATGAGTCTGGCCCAGATAAGCAAAATGTTCGCCCAAGGCGTGGTCGACGCTCAGGCTGTGTCCGAACAGGATGCCATGGCCGCTGCGGCCGAGGCCGGTCTGGCAGCATTTGTGGTCGATTGCGATCGTGCCCGCAGCCGCTCTGCTGTGTTGCGGGCTGTCGTCAAAGCGATTGATTATCCCGAGTTTTTCGGCGGCAATCTGGATGCCCTGTACGATTGCCTCAGCGATACGCTGATCGATCAGAAAGCCGGTTTGTTTTTGTGGTTCCGACATTTGCATTCGGGTGATCCAGCGCTGACCGAAGATGCTCAGGCGATTCAAGCCGTATGCGACGATGTGGTCGAGTTTGGCCAAAACAACGAGCGCGTGTTTGTGTATGCCATCCAGCATGCCGGCGCACACCCGGCGGCCGAGCCTGGCGTAGACCCCACGCCGTACTCTGGCCGCGACGGTGCCTGAATCACCACCCCAGCAAGGCTGTGGCAGCCGCTGCCATGGCCAGGCCGGCGGTTTCGGTGCGCAGTATGCGCAGGCCAAACTGTACGGGCGTGATGCCCGCTCTGTTCGCTGTGGCTAGTTCTGCCTCAGACCAGCCGCCCTCTGGCCCCACCAGCAAGGTCAGGGTGTTGTCCACTGGCCGCAAGGCCGCCGCAAAATCCTGATTGGCATCGGGATGACAAAACACTGGATGCCCTGATACTTGCATCAAGCTGTTTGCTAGCGTTTGCGGCGTCTCCAGGTGCATCAGCCGATTGCGGCCACATTGTTCGCTGGCTGCCTGAATCACCGCACGCCAGTGTGCCACCCGTTTCTCAAGCCGCGGTCCGGCTAGACGCAGTACGCTACGGTCTGCAGCAACCGGGATCACACGGTGTATGCCGAGCTCGACTGCCTTCTCGATGATCCAGTCCATTTTGTCGCCCGCCGCAATGCCCTGCACCAAGGTGATTTGGCCAGCGAGTTCGCGTTCGATGGGGTCGCGTACGCCAAGCACTGCCCAGGCCTGGCGCCCTTCGGCGTGCAAAACGGCGGTAAATTGCCCACCCAAACCGTCAAACAGGACAATGTTGCTGCCCGTAGGCAAACGCAAGACCCTCAGGGCGTGATGTGCCAGTGGTTCGGGCAGTTCGATCCGTTGATGGGCCTGCAACGGAGTCGGGTAAAAAAAACGGGCGGTTGACATAAATAGTTCATGTCCCTGCAAGAGGAATGCCCGGACTATAAACCGGAGCGGGCAGGGTGGTAAAATTCAGGGCTTTGTCATCCTTCATTTTTGCTTACGCATGCAGCATGGCTTGCGTGCGTGGCCCAAATACCTATGAGCGCATTGCCCGCCCCTGATTCTTCCATGGCCAACGCGATCCGTGTTCTTGCCATGGATGCCGTCCAACAAGCCAATTCCGGACACCCCGGAGCCCCAATGGGGATGGCTGATATTGCGCATGTGCTCTGGACTCGTCATCTGCGCCACAACCCGGCTGATCCCGCCTGGATCGACCGCGACCGTTTCGTGCTGTCCAATGGCCATGGCTCGATGCTGTTGTACGCCTTGCTGCATCTCAGTGGCTACGACCTCCCCATCGAAGAACTCCGCAATTTCCGCCAGCTGCATTCGCGCACGCCGGGACACCCCGAAGTCGGCATCACGCCGGGGGTTGAAACCACTACCGGCCCACTGGGGCAAGGCCTGGCCAACGGGGTGGGGATGGCGTTGGCACAGGCCCTGCTGGCGCAGGAGTTCAACCGTCCAGGACACCCGATCATCGACCACGACACCTATGTGTTTGTCGGCGATGGCTGCCTGATGGAAGGCATTTCCCACGAGGCCTGCTCCCTTGCCGGTACGCTGGGTCTGTCGCGTCTCATTGTGTTCTACGATGACAACGGCATCTCCATCGACGGCGAAGTCAAAAATTGGTTCGCTGATGACACCCCGGCCCGCTTCGAGGCCTATGGCTGGAATGTCCTGCGCGGCGTGGATGGCCACGACAGTAATGCACTGGACGCCGCCATCAACCAGGCCCGCGCCCATGGGGCGGCAGGCCGCGGCCCTACCCTGATTTGTTGCCGCACCGTCATCGGAAAAGGCGCGCCCACCAAGGCAGGCACCGAGAAAGTGCACGGCGCACCGCTGGGCGCGGATGAAATCGCCGCTGCCCGCAAGGCCATGGGCTGGTCATATCCGCCCTTCGAGATCCCGCAAAACGTCTACGCCTATTGGAACGCCCGCGAACGTGGCGCCCACCTGCAATCTGATTGGCAAGTGCGTTTCGACCACTACGCCGAGGCCTACCCCGAGCAGGCGTCCGAGCTCTGCCGCCGGATGGCGGGCGAGCTGCCCACTGATTTTGCTCAGCGTGCGCTCGATTACGTGTTGTCCACGCAAGACAGGGCAGAATCCATCGCCTCGCGCAAGGCCTCCCAGCAGGCCATCGCGGCGTTTGCCGAGATCCTGCCCGAGCTCCTGGGCGGTTCGGCCGATCTCACCGGGTCCAATTTCACCGACTGGAAAGGCGTGGCGCCGGTGCGTCGCACGGCGCAAGGCCTGCAGGCCGGCCGGCACATTAATTACGGTGTACGCGAGTTCGCCATGGCTGCCATCATGAACGGCATGGCGCTGCATGGGGGCTACCTGCCGTTTGGCGGTACGTTCCTGACGTTCTCCGACTACTCTCGCAATGCGCTGCGTATGGCTGCCCTCATGAAGCAGCGCGTGGTGCATGTCTTTACCCACGATTCCATCGGCCTGGGCGAAGACGGCCCCACCCATCAGTCCATCGAGCACGCTGGCAGCCTACGCCTGATCCCCAATCTACATGTCTGGCGTCCGTGCGACACCACCGAAACCGCGGTGGCCTGGCAGTCTGCCTTGTCCCGTCCGGCCAGTGTGGGTATGGCGGTTCACCCGGGCGGCCCGTCTGCGCTGTTGTTGTCGCGTCAAAATCTGCCGTTTGTCGCCCGGGACACCGCCACTACCCAGGCCATTGCCCGGGGGGGATATGTGTTGCGCGACATGGTGGGCGCCTGCGCGGTGCTGATTGCCACCGGATCTGAAGTCGGGCTGGCCCTGCAGGCGCAAGACCAGCTGGCTGCGCGCGGTATTGCCACCCGCGTGGTTTCCATGCCTTGCACCCAGGTGTTTGATGCCCAGGATGCCGCCTGGCGCCGCGAGGTGCTGCCTGCGGATCTTCCCCGCGTGGCCATCGAGGCAGGCGGCACGGCTACTTGGTACAAATACGTCGGTACCACCGGTGCAGTGGTGGGTATCGATACCTTTGGTGAATCGGCGCCGGCCGGTGTGTTGTTCAAACATTTCAACCTGACGGCCGATCATGTGGCCGCTACAGTCGAACAGCTTTTGTAAAGGAGATTCTCCATGACCATTCGCGTCGCCATCAATGGTTACGGCCGTATCGGCCGCAACATCCTGCGGGCCCACTACGAAGACGGCAAGAAGCACGATATTCAGATCGTGGCCATCAACGACCTCGGTGATCCCGAAACCAACGCTCACCTTACCCGCTACGACACCGCCCATGGCCGTTTTCCTGGCACGGTTGAAGTCGATGCGGACAGCATGGTCGTCAATGGCGACCGCATCCGTGTGCTGGCCGAGCGCGACCCCGCCAAGCTGCCCTGGGGCGAGCTCAAGGTGGATGTTGTGCTCGAGTGCACGGGTTTCTTTGCCACCAAAGAAAAAGCCTCTGCCCACCTCAAGGGCGGTGCAAAAAAGGTCATTATCTCGGCTCCAGGTGGCAAGGATGTCGACGCAACCATCGTGTATGGCGTCAACCACACCGTGCTAAAGGCCACTGATACCGTTATCTCCAACGCGTCTTGCACCACCAACTGCCTGGCACCGCTGGTGCATCCGCTGCATCAGAAACTGGGCATCGTCCATGGCTTGATGACCACCATCCACGCCTATACCAACGATCAAGTCCTGACCGACGTCTATCACAAAGACCTGCGCCGGGCGCGTTCTGCCACACACAGCATGATCCCCACCAAAACCGGTGCGGCCTCGGCTGTGGGTCTGGTGTTGCCCGAGCTTAACGGCAAGCTGGATGGTTATGCCATCCGTGTGCCCACGATCAATGTCTCGATTGTTGACCTCTCCTTTGTGGCCTCGCGTGACACCACCGTCGAAGAAGTCAACGGCATCCTCAAGGCGGCTGCCGAAGGCCCTCTGAAAGGCATTCTGGCTTACACCACCGAGCCCCTGGTATCGGTCGACTTCAACCACAGCCCGCTGTCCAGCACGGTAGACGCAGGCCTGACCAAGGTCTTGGGTTCTCTGGTCAAGGTGTCATCCTGGTACGACAACGAGTGGGGTTTCTCCAATCGGATGCTGGATACCACCGTGGCCCTGATGGCTGCAAAATAATCCAGAGCTTAAAAAAAAGGGCGGGGCAACCCGCCCTTGTCATATCTGGTGTCTTACCGTTTTGCACCATTTGCGTGCTGCTTTTTTGTCAATCAACCCACTTCTGATCTCATGACCATTCAGACTCTTTCTGCCCTGGCCAAAACCGGCAAGCTGGCCGGCAAGCGCATATTTATCCGCTCCGATCTCAATGTGCCGATGGATGGTGAGCGCATCACCGAAGACACCCGTATCCGCGCGTCTGTGCCTGCGATTCGGATGGCGCTTGATGCGGGCGCTGCCGTGATGGTGACGTCCCACTTGGGTCGACCCACCGAAGGTACTGTAAGGCCTGAAGATTCCCTGAAACTGGTTGCCGTCCGGCTGGCCGAGTGCCTGCAGCAACCCGTGCGCCTGGTGCAAGACTGGGTGTCAGGGGTTGAGGTTGCGGTGGGCGAAGTAGTGCTGCTCGAAAACTGCCGCTGCAATCCGGGAGAAAAAAAGAACGATCCTACCCTGGCGCGGCAAATGGCGGCCCTGTGTGATGTCTATGTCAATGATGCCTTCGGTACCGCGCATCGCGCTGAAGCCACCACCGAGGGCATTGCCCGCTTCGCCCCGATAGCGTGTGCCGGCCCCTTGCTGGCTGCCGAGCTTGATGCGCTGGGGCGTGCCCTGCAGTCACCCCGCCGTCCGATGGTGGCGATTGTCGGCGGCTCAAAGGTGTCCACCAAGCTGTCCATCCTGCAGGCGCTGGCCGGCAAGGTTGACCAACTGATCGTGGGGGGCGGTATTGCCAACACATTTATGTTGGCTGCCGGCCTGCCGATCGGAAAATCGCTGGCCGAACCCGACCAGATCGATCAGGCCCGTGCGGTGATTCAGGCCATGCAGGCGCGTGGGGTCGAAGTGCCTATCCCTGTGGATGTGGTGGTGGCCGGCCATTTTGCAGCTGACGCCCCCGCTACCGTCAAGGCGGCAACTGATGTCGGGCCCGATGATCTGATTCTGGATATTGGCCCCCAAACCGCAAAGCAACTGGCACAGCAACTGCGCAGCGCCGGCACCATTGTCTGGAATGGCCCTGTGGGCGTGTTTGAGTTCGATGCCTTTTCACATGGCACCGAAACTATTGCTCAGGCAATCGCAGACTCCGACGGATTTTCCATTGCCGGGGGCGGTGACACACTGGCTGCCATTGCCAAATATGGTATTGCACAGCAAGTGGGGTATATCTCCACCGGAGGAGGCGCTTTTCTCGAATTTCTCGAGGGCAAAACTTTGCCAGCGGTTGCTGCCCTGCAAGGCCATAAGGCTTGAGGTCTGTTAGAATCACCAAGGCGGGCCCCTTCGCATGGTTCGGCGGTAAATCTGGTCAGGTCGGGAACGAAGCAGCCACAGCCGTGCAGAACCAGTGCCGAAGTCAGGCTCGCCTTTCCTTTTGTCTTTTCCGGTCAGCGGCCAACTCATGAGCTATCTCGTTCTGGCGCGCAAATGGCGCCCCCGATCTTTCGATACCCTGGTGGGGCAAGATCACGTGGTGCGGGCACTCACTCATGCCCTGTCTTCTGGTCGATTGCATCATGCCTGGCTGTTTACCGGCACGCGTGGCGTGGGCAAGACTACGCTTTCGCGGATCTTGGCCAAGTCACTGAATTGCGCCGATGGCGTCACGGCCACGCCTTGTGGTCATTGTCAGGCCTGCACCGAAATCGATGCCGGTCGTTTTGTTGACTACATCGAGCTCGATGCCGCTTCCAATCGCGGCGTTGATGAAATGACTCAGCTCCTCGAGCAAGCGGTGTATGCACCCTCGTCTGGCCGCTATAAGGTCTACATGATCGACGAAGTGCACATGCTCACCGGTCATGCCTTTAACGCCATGCTCAAGACGCTCGAAGAACCCCCCGAGCATGTCAAGTTCATTTTGGCCACCACTGATCCGCAAAAGATTCCGGTGACGGTGCTGTCGCGTTGCTTGCAGTTCAACCTCAAACAAATGACCGTACCGGCCATTGTTCAGCATTTGCAGCAGATTCTTGCGCAAGAAGACATCCCCGCTGATACGCAAAGTTTGCGTCTGATTGCCCAGGCAGCGGCGGGTTCCATGCGCGATGCGCTGTCTCTAGCCGACCAGGCCATCTCGTTTGCCGCTGGTAATCTCACGGCCCAGGCCGTGGGCGAGATGCTGGGCACCCTGGATCAGCATCATTTGGTGGCCCTGGCCCGCGCACTGGCCGTGGCAGATGCTGCAGCCGTGCTGGCAGTGGCGGATGATCTTGCCTTGCGCGGCCTATCTTTCCGGTCAGCACTGGCCGATCTGGCCATTTTGTTGTCGCGGGTGGCTATTGCACAGCGTTTGGGGCATGCCCCCGAAAACGACCCCCAAGCCGAGGGTATTCAATCGCTGGCGGGCTTGCTAAGCCCCGACGACGTGCAGCTGTTTTATTCTGTGGCCGTGCACAGTCGCCAAGAGCTTGCATTGGCGCCCGATGAATACGCCGGCTTTGTGATGGCTTGCTTACGGATGCTGGCTCTGTTGCCTGCAGATCGTGTGCCGCCGGTGCCGCCGTCTGCACCACCAGTGGCGGTAGAGCCCGCATCGCCTGCGGGCGATGCGGCGGCCTTGCCCGCGTCCGACTCTCACGACACCCCTGCTTGGGAAGCCTCGCCCTCAGAGTTGCAGGCGGCAGCTGTCCAGGCCCAGCCGGAAGCGCTTCAAAGCCCCAGCCAGCAACCGGCCTCCGAAAACCTCGCGGCTTCCGGAGACCCTGTGCTGGATGATCAGGCGGTGCCCGATGGTGCACAAGCGGCGGATGACTGGACGACAGACATTCCCGATGCATCAGACGATGGCTCAGAACCCGGCATGACGGCGTTTAGTGCGGATGACACCCTGGCAGAGCAGTTGGGTGGCCTGTCTGGCGTGCCCGGCGTGTCTGCAACAGCGGCAGCTACCCAGGCAGACCCGGCCAGCCTTACGTCTACTCAGTGGCCCGCACTGGCAGCCAGCCTGCCGGTTACGGGTGCTGCCCGTGCGCTGGCGCTTAACAGCGAGTGGCAATCGGGTGACGAGCACCAGATCCACCTGCGTGTGGCCATTCATACGCTCACAGAAGGTGGGGCGCACGATCGCCTGCGCACGGTGTTGTCCGAGCACTTTGGCCGTGTATTGCAGCTACGGGTGGATTACGGCGATACAGGCGATGACACCGCCTACGCGCTCGATCAGGCGGCCCGGGGTAGGCGTTTGCAGGCGGCAGAGCAGGCCGCCCAACAGGCTCCCCTGGTTCAGGCTCTGGTGCAGCAGTTTGGGGCCCGCATTGTGCCAGGATCCGTACAGCCGCCTGCGGTATAGTCGCTGTTTTGTTCTCCTCTCTTCACCCAATCAGGACATCACCATGATGAAAGGTCAGATTGCCGGCTTGATGCGTCAGGCCCAGCAGATGCAAGAAAACATGAAAAAGGCGCAGGATGCCCTGGCCGACATCGTCGTCGAAGGTGCCTCCGGTGGCGGCCTGGTCAAGGTCTCCATGAGCTGCAAGTTCGATGTGAAACGGGTCACGATCGATCCAACTCTCTATGACGATGATCGCGACATGATCGAAGATCTGGTGGCGGCTGCCTTCAATGATGCCCAGCGCAAGGCCGAGGCCACCGCCCAGGAAAAAATGTCTGCAGTGACCGCCGGGATGTCGTTGCCGCCGGGCATGAAACTGCCGTTCTGAGATGGCAACGGGCCTGCCCGAACCCGAGCCCCTGCGCGCTCTGATCGACGCCTTGCGCAGCCTGCCGGGTGTTGGTGTGCGGACAGCGCGGCGGATGGCGTATCACCTCTTGCAGCATGATCCCGAAGGTGCGCGGCACCTGGCCGATACGCTGCAGGCGGCCGTGGGAGAGCTGCGTCACTGCGAACGCTGCAACTCGTTTTCCCAGACGCCGCTGTGCACCACGTGCCAGGATCCTACCCGGGATCCGGCCGTATTGTGCGTTGTCGAAACCCCTGCTGATCAGAACATGATCGAGTCCAGCCATGGCTACAAGGGCCTGTATTACGTGCTGATGGGGCGTTTGGCACCCCTTGAAGGGGTTGGGCCCGATCAGGTGCGCTTTGCGCAGTTGCTTCAGCGTGCCTCGGATGGCCAGGTAAAAGAAGTGATTTTGGCCACCAACTTTACGGCCGAAGGCGAAACTACAGCATATTATCTGGCTGATATGCTGCGCAACCAGGGGTTGACGGTTACCCGGCTGGCCCGCGGCGTGCCCAGCGGCAGCGAGCTTGAATACGTGGATGCAGGCACGATTGCCTGGGCTTTGGCCGAGCGTCGCTAACACCGCCGGCACGGCTTGCCCGTCGATTAATCCGCGGTATTATGCTTGCGTAATATTTAAAACCAATACGGAGACACACCATGGCCATTTCTCGTCGTGACCTTCTAAAAACCGCTGCTGCGGCGGGTATGCTGGGTGGCTTGCCTGGTCTTGCCCGAGCCCAGGTCGATACACCCGAAAAACCTTCACTGACGATTGCCGTGGGTGGCCAGGCCCTGATTTATTACCTGCCGCTATCGGTTGCGCATCTCAAAGGCTACTTCAAGGAAGAAGGCCTGGATGCCACCATTGCTGATTTTGCCGGGGGTTCCAAGGCCCTGCAGGCAGTGGTAGGCGGTAGTGCCGATGTGGTCTCCGGAGCCTTCGAGCACACCATCAACCTGCAGGCCAAGGGGCAGTTCTATCGCTGCTTTGCCCTGCAAGGTCGTGCGCCGATGATTGTCCTCGGGGTCTCTAAAAAAACCATGCCCGATTACAAAACACCGGCTGATCTCAAAGGTAAAAAAATTGGGGTGACGGCACCAGGCTCGTCCACCAACATGATGGCCAGTTTCTTTTTGGCCCAACACGGTCTCAAACCCTCGGATGTTGCCTATATTGGAGTGGGTGCGGGCGCCGGTGCGGTTACTGCCCTAAGGTCAGGCCAAATTGACGCCATCGCCAACCTTGATCCCGTGATCAGTACCTTGGTCAAAGAAGACGCTATCCAGATCATTGCCGACACCCGCACCTTGCAGGATGCTCACAAGATCTTCGGCGGCAACATGCCTGCCGGCTGCCTGTACGCCTCACAGTCATTCATTGATGCTAATCCCAATACCACCCAGGCCCTGGCCAATGCCATGGTGCGGGCCGATAAATGGATTCAGGCGGCTACCCCGGACGACATCGTCAAGCTGGTGCCCAAGTCCTATCTGCTGGGCGACCCCGATCTCTACAAGTTGGCACTCAAGGGCAATCACGAAGCCCTGTCTCCCGATGGTCTGGTGCCCGAAGACGGTCCGCAAACCGCTCTCAATGCGCTGGCCGAGTTCGTGCCGCACTTTGATCGCACCAAGATAGACATCTCGCGCGTCTGGACTAATCAGTTTGCAATCAAGGCCGGCCAGAAGTATCCGCATGGTTGATTCTGCAATACGTTCTGTCGATGCCAATGCGGGCGAATCGCCCGCATTGTTGCTGGATTCCGTCACCTGCACCTTCACCGACGCCAAGGGGGGGGCTTACACGGCTATGCGCGATGCCACCGTCTCAGTGGCGGCGGGAGAGTTCGTTTCCGTGGTGGGCCCTACCGGCTGCGGCAAATCGACGCTGCTCAATATGGCAGCCGGTTTGCTGCAGCCCTCGGGTGGCCGGGTAACCGTGTTTGGGCAAACCCTTCAAGGCGTTAATCATCGTGCTGGGTATATGTTCCAGGGCGAGGCGTTGATGCCCTGGCGTAATGCCTTGGGCAATGTCACGGCAGGGCTCGAGTTCGCAGGTGTCTCCGTGGCCGAGGCCAAATCCCGTGGGCAAGATTGGCTGCGGCGCGTAGGGCTGGGGGGCTTCGAAGACCGCTACCCTCACCAGATGTCGGGCGGGATGCGCAAGCGTGCCATGCTGGCGCAAACCCTGATTCGCGATCCTGATCTCATCCTCATGGATGAGCCTTTCTCTGCGCTCGATATCCAGACGCGTCAGCTGATGGAAAACGAAGTCCTGGATCTCTGGATGGCGCGCCGCAAGGCGGTGCTGTTCATCACCCACGACCTCGACGAAGCCATCGCCATGAGCGACCGTGTCGTGGTGCTCTCGGCAGGGCCCGATACCCACCCGATCGGCGAATTCGTCATTGACATCCCGCGTCCGCGTGATGTGGCCGAGGTTCGGATGCATCCCCGCTTTATCGAGCTGCATCAAGGGATCTGGGCGGTCTTGCGTGATGAAGTCCTTAAGGGCTATCAGCGTCAGAAACAGGCCTGATGTTTATTTTCCAGCCTGGCCAATGTGTCTGTCGGGCCTGAAACCGAGGTGTCTCCACCATGAAATCCGAACTCTCCCGGCCTGTGCTGCGCACCTTTCAGGTGACCTTGCTGGTAACCATTTTGCTGATCTGGCACTTTGCCGCCCAAAACAAGGATATTGCCTTCTTTTTTGGCCGGCCCCTTGAAGTCGCACAGGTGATCTGGGCCTGGTTTGTGACGGATGCCAGCGTCTATCGGCATCTGTGGATTACGCTCTCAGAAACTGTGCTGGCCTTTTTTATCGGCACGGTGGGTGGCCTCGCCTTTGGCCTGTGGCTGGGTTTGTCGCGTAGCGCCAGTGCCTTGCTTGAGCCCTATGTCACGGCGGCCAATTCCATGCCGCGCGTGATTCTGGCCCCGATCTTTGGCATGTGGTTCGGCCTGGGCATTTGGTCCAAGGTGGCCCTGGCGGTTACCTTGGTGTTTTTCATTGTGTTTTTCAATGTGTATCGCGGCGTGCGCGAGGTATCACCCACATTGCTGGATAACGCCCGCATGCTGGGGGCAAACCAGCGCCAGCTCTTGCGCCATGTGTATATCCCTTCGGCAACCAGCTGGGTGTTTTCCAGCCTGCACACTTCGGTCGGCCTGGCGTTTGTCGGCGCGGTAGTGGGCGAGTACCTGGGCTCTGCCGCGGGGGTGGGCTACCTGATCTTGCAGGCTGAAGGCACGCTGGATGTCAACACGGTGTTTGCCGGTATTGTGGTGCTGACGATTTTTGCCTTGCTGCTGGATGGTGCCGTCTCGCTGGCTGAGCGCCGGTTGCTGGTGTGGCAACCCGAACCCGGGGCAACAACGGGCCAGGCCTGATCCCAAAAAGATGCACCAGAGATCCTCTGGCGCATCGGGTGGGTGCTGATCTTGTGCAATCAGCCCGCAGCGGTCTTGATCTTACGCAGCAGGACAGGCATCAGCAGCACCAGTACCGCGAGGATCAGAAAGGTTAGGGACAAGGGGTTGGTGACAAACACAGAGGGATCCCCATTGTTGATGGCCAGGGCGCGGCGCAGTTGGGTTTCTGCCATCGGCCCCAGGATCAGGCCGATCAGCAAGGGAGCAATCGGGAAATCGTAGACCCGCATGACATACCCTGTGACGCCGATCACGAACATAATGAGCAGATCCACCCAGGACGTCGACAGGCCCCAGACACCAACCATGGTAAAGACCAGGATGCCCGCGTACAGGTAGGGGCGTGGGATGAGCAGTAAACGTACCCAGATCCCAACCAGGGGCAGGTTGAGCACCAGCAGCATGACGTTGCCGATATACAGTGATGCGATGATGGTCCAGACCAGATCGTGGCTGTTGGTGAACAGAAAAGGCCCTGGCTGCAGCCCATAGCTTTGGAAAGCGGCCAGCAGTACGGCGGCTGTGGCCGAGGTGGGCAAGCCCAGCGTAAGCAATGGAACCAAAATGCCGGCTGCCGCCGCGTTGTTGGCGGCCTCGGGGCCTGCGACGCCTTCGATGGCGCCGTGGCCAAATTCATTTGGCTTTTTGCATAACTTGCGCTCTGTCATGTAGGACAGAAATGTTGGTACCTCGGTGCCACCGGTAGGCAGGGCCCCGATGGGGAAGCCAAACAAGGTGCCGCGCAGCCAGGGCTTCCAGGATCGTTGCCAGTCTTCTTTGGTCATCCAGGCCTTGCCGGACAAGGGATTGATCTGTGGTGGCATGCTGCGGTAGCGGCTGGCAACATACATGACCTCGCCAACCGCAAAGAGCGACACCAGAACGACGGTGAGCTCGATGCCGTCAAGGAGTGCAAAAACGCCAAATGTGAGGCGTGCCTGGCCTGTCTGGGCGTCGATGCCGACTACGCCCAGTGCCAACCCGAGCAGCAGGGCGATCAGGCCGCGCACACGGGATGCGCCAAGCACCACTGATACGGACATCAGTGACAGCACCATGAGCGCAAAGTAATCGGCCGCGGTAAAGACAAAGGCCAGTTCGGCCACGAGGGGGGCAAAGAAAGTAATGCCCAGTGTGGCCAAGGTACCGGCAACAAAGGACCCAATGGCTGCAGTGGCCAGAGCGGCCGCGCCCCGTCCGGATTTGGCCATTTTGTTGCCTTCGAGTGCGGTCATCATGGACCCGCTTTCTCCGGGAGTGTTCAGCAGGATGGAGGTGGTGGAGCCTCCGTACATGGCGCCGTACAGGACGCCCGCAAAGATGATGAAAGCGGCGGTGGGTGAGATCTGCACCGTCACCGGCAAGAGCAGGGCAATGGTGAGCGCCGGGCCGATACCGGGCAACACGCCCATGGCCGTACCCAGCATTGAACCCAGGAATGCCCAGAGTAGGTTGATAGGTTCCAGCGCGACGCTGAAACCTGACATCAAGGCAGAAAATGAATCCATGTGTCAGGTGCCCAGAAAGGGGAACGCATTGCCCAGGCTGACGCCCAGTGAGGAAAAGCCATACCAGCAAAGGAGGCCCAGCACCAGACCGATGGCTGCGTCCATCAGGGTGCGACGCGAGCCAAAGGCACGGGTTACCAGGGCAAAGCTGATCATGGCTGTGAGGGGGAAACCCAGCGGCTGCATGGTGAGCAAGGGAGTGGCTGCACCGCCAGTGGCCCAGAGCAAAGCGGGCCAAGAGGCTTTGGCATCGGCCTCGGCGTCTTCGGAGTCTTGCGGTTTAAATGTTTCTCCGCGGGCGATCTGGATCAGCAGGATGATGCCGAAGAACACCAGCAGGCCCCCGATCACGGTAACGAAAAAACCGGGGCCCAGCGCGGCGTAGCCGCCCAACTGCGGCAGACCGCGTCCCTGGAAGAACCACAACAGACCGATGGCGATGATAATCAGCCCCAGCCACCAGGGACGCGAAGTCTTGGGTGCCATGGGCTACTTGATCAGGCCGACGGATTCCAGGACTTTCTGCTGACGGACTTTTTCCTGGTCGAGGAAGGCGGAGAAGTCGTTGCCGGCCAGATAGGCGTCCGTCCAGTTGTGGTCGGCCAGTGCCTTTTGCCACTCGGGTGTGTCGTGCATCTTGGCAAAGCGATCCAGCCACATTTGCCGGCCGTTGTCGGACATGCCTGGTGCGCCCACAATACCGCGCCAGTTGCCGATGACTACGTCCAGGCCTTGTTCCTTGAGTGTGGGGACGTCAAGATTGGGCAGGCGGTTTTCTGAGGTGACAGCAATCAGGCGCAGGCGGCCTTGTTCGGCATAAGGGCCGAGTTCGGACAAGCCGGAAATAGCGACTTTAAGTTGGCCACCGGCCAGCGCGGTGATCATTTCAGCACCGCCATCGTAGGCCACGTAATTGAGCTTTTTTGGATCCAGGGGGATCGTCTGGGCCAGCAGCGCCGCCGTGACGTGGTCGACCCCGCCAATAGAGCCGCCGCCGATCGGGGTGGCGCCAGGATTGGCGGCCAGGGCCTTGGTAACGTCCTGGATTGTCTTGAAGGGTGAGTCGACCGGCACGGCGACCGCGCCGGCGTCGTCTGTCAGGCGAACCAGTGGCGTGACATCGTTGAGGGTGACCGGGGATTTGTTGAGGATGATGGCGCCGACGATGATCGAACCAAGGGACATGATGCCGTTGTCATTGCCCTTGGCGGTGCGTACGAACTCAGCCAGGCCAATGGTGCCACCCGCGCCGCCTTTGTTGGTTACCTGAGAGCCGTCCGTAAAAATGCCGGTTTCCTGCATGACTTGTAGCGGTACGCGCGCTGCTGCGTCGTAGCCGCCGCCTGCGCCGCCAGGTGCCATGACAACTGCCGGGGCGGCCATGGCCATGGACAGCGGCAAGGCCATTACTGCTGTGGCCGCGCAGAATTTTCGTATGAAAGTCATTGATGTCTCCTGGGGTGGTGCACGAGAGGAAATGGTCCGGACTGCGAAGGATCTGATGCTGCTCTAGGATATTGGGCCCCGGCCAAAAATGCATCGGGGATATACCTAGTCATCGGGGGTGATGGTGTGGTGGCCCCAAGCCGGGGGCCACCTGCCAACTGCTTAAAGTGTCGCGGCTGCTGAGACCAGCAGGTTGTCCAGTTTGATCGCGTCGGCGGTAAAGATCCGGATCCCTTCGGCCAATTTTTCAGTGGCCATGGCATCCTGATTAAGTTGCGTGCGAAACGTGACTTCGTTGCTGGCCAGCCACTCGGGGGCGTTTTGTTTGGCGTCGTCTACCGACAAGGCCGCGGGCAATGGCTGGGTATTACCGGCCAGCTCGCCCAGGAGGGTGGGGCTGATGGTAAGCAGATCGCAGCCTGCCAAAGCCTGAATTTGCCCGATATTGCGAAAGCTGGCTCCCATGATCTGGGTAGGGATGTCGTAGGCCTTGAAGTAGCGGTAGATGCGGGTGACAGACTGCACGCCGGGGTCTTGCGCACCAGATTGCGCTGCGTCGTCCCATTGGGCGCCGGCTGTTTTTTTGTGCCAATCGTAGATGCGCCCCACAAATGGCGAGATGAGTGTGACCTTGGCTTGCGCACACGCGATGGCTTGAGCCAGCGAAAACAGCAGGGTGAGGTTGCACTGGATACCGTCGGCCTGCAAGGCACGCGCCGCCTGGATGCCTTCCCAGGTAGAGGCCAGTTTGATCAGCACGCGTTCGCGGGGGATGCCGGCGGCTTCGTAGAGCCCAATGATCTGGCGGGCGCGCTCGATGCTGGCTTGTGTATCAAACGACAGGCGCGCATCTACTTCTGTGGATACCCGTCCGGGCACAATGGCCAGGATTTCGCGGCCAAACGCCACCAGCAGGCGGTCGGTTTGTTCGCTGGGAGAGGCGGAAGGATGGTCTTGCAGTACTTGCTCAAGCAAGGGCCGGTATGTGTCTTGCTGCACCGCCTTGAGAATCAACGAGGGGTTGGTGGTGGCATCCGTGGGCTGGTAGGCCCGCATGGTTTCAAAATCGCCAGTGTCCGCCACGACGGTAGTGAGCGCACGCAGGGCATCGAGTTGGTGAGTCATGAAAACAAACACCTCAGGTGAGACGGTCAAAAACACCTACTTTAGACCATTTGTTGCAAATAGCCATGGGGATGGATGTCAAATCACCTGGTTGTGCCCGCTTGCTAGGGGATGCCCTGATGAAGGAAATAAGCGTGCAATCCGGCAAGAGCCGCCTAGGACAAATGTATAATAGGAAGGTTTATATATCGACTTTACAACCGGGGTACCATTTTGCTGCCGTCAATCTTTTCAGAGGGGCCCGCAGGGCTTGTTCCAGCAATTCTTGCCTTGGCTGACGGTACCGTATTTCGAGGCGTCTCTATTGGCGCCGACGGTTACACCGTGGCCGAGATCGTGTTCAACACGGCCATGACAGGCTATCAGGAAATCCTCACCGACCCCAGCTACAGTGGTCAGATTGTCACGCTCACGTATCCTCATATTGGCAATACTGGCGTCAACGCCGAAGATGTCGAATCCAGCAAGATTCACGCTGCAGGTCTGGTGGTGCGCGATTGCCCGGCTCGGGTATCCAACTTCAGGGCTACCCAGTCTTTGCCGGATTACCTGAAAGCACAGGGCGTGGTGGCCATCTCGGGGATAGATACCCGCAAGCTTACCCGCATCCTGCGCGAGCGGGGCGCTCAGGGCGCCTGCATTATGGTGGGCGATGACGTTGCCCGGGCCGTTGAGCTTGCCCGCGGTTTTGGCGGCATGGAAGGCCAGGATCTGGCCTTGAAAGTAACCACCGAAAAATCTGGTGCCTGGATGCAGGGCACCTGGCAACTGGGCCGCGGGTTTCGCCGTCAGGAAAACACGCAATACCACGTGGTCGCCTACGACTACGGCATCAAAACCAATATTTTGCGTCTGCTTGCTGATCGTGGCTGCCGTATTACCCTGGTACCGGCCACCACGCCGGTGGCCGAGATACTGGCTCAAAACCCCGATGGCGTATTTTTGTCCAACGGCCCCGGAGACCCCGCTGCCTGTCAGTACGCAGTGGATACCTGCCAGGCTGTGCTCCAGCGTGGGATTCCCCTGTTTGGTATCTGCCTGGGCCAGCAAGTTCTGGGGATTACCCTTGGTGGCCGTACCGTCAAGATGAAAACCGGCCACCATGGTGCCAATCACCCGGTGCAAGACCTTGCCACCGGACGGGTGTTCATCACCAGCCAGAATCACGGCTTTACTGTGGATGGCGACAGCCTTCCAGACAATGCCCGCGTCACGCATGTGTCGCTGTTTGATGGCACCTTGCAGGGCTTCGAGCTTACCGACAAGCCGGTGTTCTGCTTTCAGGGCCACCCAGAGGCCAGCCCCGGCCCGCACGACATTCTCGTGTTGTTCGACAAATTCATCGACCTCATGGCGCAATACAAAGCGCAGTCGTCCAAATAACTGACTCCCAGCCTTCTCATGCCCAAGCGTTCAGACATTAAAAGCATTCTCATCATCGGGGCAGGCCCGATCATCATCGGCCAGGCCTGCGAATTCGATTATTCCGGGGCCCAGGCCTGCAAGGCACTCAAGGCAGATGGCTTTCGTACCATTTTGGTCAATAGCAATCCTGCCACCATCATGACCGACCCGGAAACGGCCGACGTCACCTACATCGAGCCCATTACCTGGCAGGCGCTCGAAAAAATCATCGAGATCGAAAAGCCCGACGCAGTATTGCCCACCATGGGCGGACAGACAGCGCTTAACTGCGCACTCGATCTCGACCGCCATGGCGTGCTGGTCAAGCATGGTGTCGAGCTTATCGGCGCCAATGCCGCAGCCATCGAGAAAGCCGAAGACCGCCTCAAGTTCAAGGATGCCATGACATCCATTGGGCTGGATTCTGCAAAATCAGGTATTGCCCACACCATGGACGAAGCCTGGGTCGTGCAAAAGCAGATCGCCGCCGAGGTGGGCACTTCTGGTTTCCCCACCGTGATTCGGCCCAGCTTTACCTTGGGTGGTACAGGCGGGGGCATTGCCTACAATGCCGAAGAATTTGAAATCATCTGCCGTCGGGGCCTCGAAGCCTCGCCGACCCACGAACTCCTCATCGAGGAATCTCTGCTGGGCTGGAAAGAGTTTGAGATGGAAGTCGTGCGCGATCGCGCCGATAATTGCATCATTGTGTGCGCCATCGAAAACCTGGATCCCATGGGTGTGCACACCGGTGATTCGATCACCGTGGCGCCAGCGCAAACACTGACCGACAAAGAATACCAGCTGATGCGCAACGCCTCGTTGGCCGTGCTGCGCGAAATTGGAGTCGAAACCGGTGGCTCCAACGTCCAATTTGCCATCAACCCGGCCAACGGACGCATGATCGTCATCGAGATGAATCCCCGGGTATCGCGATCCTCGGCACTGGCCTCCAAGGCTACCGGGTTTCCCATTGCCAAGGTGGCCGCCCGTCTGGCGGTGGGTTATACGCTTGACGAGCTCAGCAACGAAATCACCGGCGGCGCCACGCCGGCTTCCTTCGAGCCCACCCTTGACTACGTTGTCGTCAAGGTGCCGCGCTTTGCCTTCGAGAAATTCCCCCAGGCTGATTCCCGGTTGACCACCCAGATGAAGGCGGTGGGCGAAGTCATGGCTATTGGCCGTACCTTCCAGGAATCCTTCCAGAAAGCCTTGCGTGGGCTTGAGGTCGGTGTCGACGGCCTGAATCAAAAAACCACTGATCGCGAGCGTTTGCAGATCGAACTCGGCGAGCCGGGCCCCGAGCGCATCTGGTATGTGGGTGATGCCTTTGCCCAGGGTTTCTCGCTTGATGAAGTGCATCAGCTGACAAAGATCGATCCCTGGTTTCTCGCGCAGATCAAGGAAATCGTCGATATTGAGCTTGCCCTCGAACAGCGCACGGTTTCCGAGCTCGACGATGGCACGATGCGCGAACTCAAGCGCCGTGGCTTCTCTGATCGCCGTCTGGCCTTTTTGTTGGATACCACCGAGGCTGAAGTACGCAAGCTGCGCCATCAAATGAATGTGCGTCCGGTGTACAAGCGCGTCGATACCTGCGCCGCCGAGTTCGCCACCACTACGGCGTACATGTATTCCACCTACGAGGAAGAAGACGAATCCGCCCCCACTGACCGCAAGAAAATTGTGGTGCTGGGTGGCGGGCCCAACCGCATCGGTCAGGGGATCGAATTCGACTACTGCTGCGTGCATGCAGCACTGGCACTGCGCGAAGACGGCTTCGAGACCATCATGGTCAATTGCAATCCCGAAACCGTGTCCACCGATTACGACACCTCCGATCGTCTGTACTTCGAGCCCCTGACGCTCGAAGACGTGCTGGAGATTGTCCACAAAGAAAACCCGGTGGGCGTGATTGTGCAGTATGGCGGGCAAACACCGCTTAAGCTGGCGCGTGCCCTCGAGGCCAACGGTGTGCCCATCATCGGTACCAGCCCCGATTCCATCGACATCGCCGAAGACCGCGAGCGCTTTCAAAAATTGCTCACCAAACTAGGCTTGCGTCAGCCGGCCAACCGCACCGCCCGCACCGAAAGCGAGGCGCTTTCTCTGGCCGGCGAAATCGGCTATCCCCTGGTGGTGCGTCCCAGCTATGTGCTGGGTGGGCGCGCCATGGAAATCGTGCACGAACCCCAGGACCTCGAACGCTACATGCGCGAGGCGGTGAAGGTCAGCAATGATTCTCCCGTCTTGCTCGACCACTTCCTCAATAACGCCACCGAGGTGGATGTGGATTGCCTGGCCGATGGCGAGCAGGTGATTATCGGCGGCGTCATGGAGCACATCGAGCAGGCCGGCGTGCACTCGGGCGACTCTGCCTGCAGCTTGCCGCCGTATTCCTTGTCCGACGAGACCGTCGAGGAAATCAAGCGCCAAACGGCCTTGATGGCACGGGCACTCAATGTCAAAGGCTTGATGAACGTTCAGTTTGCCATCCAGGGTGGCGATGTGTACGTGCTTGAGGTCAATCCTCGTGCTTCGCGCACAGTGCCTTATGTCTCCAAGGCTACCGGGCGCCAACTGGCCAAGATTGCCGCCCGGATCATGGCGGGTCGCACCCTGGCCGCTCAGGGCATCAGCAGTGTGCCGGCACCGGTTCATTATTGCGTCAAAGAGGCTGTGTTCCCCTTCGTCAAGTTTCCGGGTGTCGACACCATTTTGGGCCCCGAGATGAAATCCACCGGCGAAGTCATGGGCGTAGGCGAAACCTTTGGCGAGGCTTTCGTCAAATCCCAGATTGCAGCCGGGGTCTGGCTGCCGGAGTCAGGCCGGGTCTTCATCAGTGTGCGCGACCAGGACAAATCCCGTGCCGTCGAAGTGGCCCGTGGCCTGGCCTCGATGGGCTACCAGCTGGTGGCTACACGCGGAACAGCCGCTGTCATCGAAGCCGCCGGCCTCACGGTAGAAATCGTCAATAAGGTTACCGAGGGGCGCCCCAACGTGGTCGACATGATCAAAAATGGCGAGCTCGCCATGGTGATCAACACGGTCGAAGAACGCCGTAACGCCATTGCTGATTCGCGCACTATCCGTACGCAGTCGCTGGCCAACCGGGTCACGTTCTTCACCACCATTGCAGGTGCCCGGGCGGCGGTTGAAGGCATGCAATACCTGCGCCAGGGAGAAGGTCTGAAAGTCTATAGCCTGCAGGCCATGCACGCGGCCTCGCACGCCTGATGGCTACCGGCCAGCGCGTCTTTATCACCGGTGCCAGCAGTGGCATCGGGGCTGCGCTGGCGCGGCAGTATGCGTCTCACGGTGCAGTGCTAGGGCTGGTGGGACGTCGTCAGGATGCCCTGCAGCAGGTGCTGGCCGGTTTGCCAGGGCAGGGACATCAGTTGTATGTGCTGGATGTCCGGGATCGCGATGCCCTGCATAGTGCAGCGCTTGATTTTCTCCAGGCCGGCCCGGTCGACCGCGTACTTGCCTGTGCCGGCATCAGTGTCGGCACACTCACAGATGAATCCGAAGACTTTGCGGTATTTCGAAATGTGATCGACATCAACCTGCTGGCCATGGTTGCCACCTTCGAGCCTTTTCTGGCCTCGATGCGGGCCCGGCGTCAGGGGGTGCTGGTGGGTATCGGCAGTGTGTCCGGCGTGCGCGGGTTGCCGGGAGCCGGTGCCTATAGTGCGTCCAAGGCAGCGGTGCGCGCCTATTGCGAGAGCCTGAGAATTGAGCTGCATGGCTCAGGTGTTCAGGCAGTGACGATTGCGCCTGGGTTCATTGCTACGCCCATGACGGCTCAGAATCCATACCGAATGCCGTTTTTGATGCCTGTGGATCGTTTTGCGCAGCAGGCCATGCGGGCGATTGAGGCGCGTGATCGATACCGGGTGCTTCCCTGGCAGATGGCCTGGGTAAGCCGTTTGCTGCCGCTGGTGCCTGACGCTGTCTACGATGCTGTGGCGGCACGCCGTAAACGCAAGCCCAGGATGTCTTCCGGCCCGCGTTGATGTGTGCGGTTGATATTGCCGGACAGATATATCCCGCCTTACACTTGCGACAAATTTTTCAATCTTTCCTTTCCCTTTCCTGGACGGCTCCGCGCCGCGCATCCATGACAACATCCTATTTTCCCTGCTGGCGGCGCGTATCGGGCACAGCAGACGGTGCCGTTGTGCAACCCGATGAAACCATGCCCTTGCCGCAAACGGTAGCCATGGGTGCCCAGCACGTGGTGGCCATGTTTGGTTCCACGATCCTGGCACCTCTGATCATGGGCTTTGATCCCAACCTGGCGATTCTGATGTCGGGTGTGGGCACTCTGATATTTTTTCTGTTCGTGGGTGGGCGGGTGCCCAGTTATCTGGGCTCAAGCTTCGCCTTTATTGGCGGGGTGGTGGCCATCACCGGATATTCGGGCAGTGGGCCAAACCTCAATATCGGAGTCGCCCTGGGGGCCATCATCACCTGTGGCCTGATCTATGCCTGCATTGGCTTGCTCACCATGTGGATCAATGCCCGTCAGGGCGGTGCCGCCGACTGGATCGACCGTTGGATGCCTCCTGTGGTGACAGGCGCAGTGGTGGCCGTCATTGGCTTGAACCTGGCGCCACTGGCGGCCAAGGGTGCTATGGGTGGTTCTTTGTTTGATGCCTCAATGGCAATGCTGACGATTTTATGCGTGGGCGGGGTCGCGGTGTACACCCGTGGGCTGGTGCAGCGCCTGTTGATCCTGGTGGGTCTGTTTTTAGCGTGTGTGTTGTATGGCGTGCTGACCAACGGGTTCGGACTGGGCACCCCCATCGATTTCTCCGCTATCGTGGCGGCACCGTGGCTGGGTTTGCCCAAATTTACCGCGCCGGTGTTTGAAGGGCATGCCATCAGCGTCATCGCCCCGGTTGCCATCATTCTGGTGGCGGAAAACCTGGGCCACATCAAGGCGGTTAGCGCCATGACGGGCCAGAATCTGGACCGCTACCTGGGCCGGGCGTTTCTAGGAGACGGCGTGGCCACTATGATTTCCGGTGCGGTGGGCGGCACAGGGGTCACAACCTATGCCGAGAATATCGGCGTGATGACCGTGACCAAAATTTATTCGACGCTGGTGTTTGTGGTGGCGGCCCTGGTGGCGCTGCTGCTGGGCTTCTCGCCCAAGTTTGGTGCCGTGATCCAGGCGATTCCCGCTCCTGTGCTGGGTGGGATGGCTGTGGTGGTGTTTGGCCTGATTGCCATTGCAGGGGCTCGTATCTGGGTGGTGAATCAAGTGGATTTCACTGATAACCGCAATTTGATCGTGGCGGCTGTTACTTTGGTGCTTGGGGCAGGTAACTTCTCCATCGAGCTGGGTGGCTTCAAGCTGGATGGCATTGGTACTGCAACCTTTGGTGCCATCATCCTGTATGCCTTGCTGCGAGGCTGTAAAAAAGCGTCCTGATATCGCCTATGAGTTTTTCGGGCCTGTGGCTTGGCCGCAAGGCTTGCTTTTTCCGGGCAGATTGGCCACAATAGCCCCAGCACCCCGGTTTCGGCCGGGGTTTTTCGCGGGCGCACCGCGTGATCCCCCGAGGCAGGGCACTCTTTGTATGGTGGCCACTCACTACCCTCATGGGTGTTGGATCACCGCGCCCACATGTTGTAACCCAACCTGATAACACGCTTCAGGCATCTGGGTTATGGTTTCGGGCATCGCCCGATTTTGGATTTTTTCTAGTGGTCAGGCGCTCCAGCGCACGGAGCGTCTTTTTACTTTTTTGAGTCAGGATAATTATGGCTGCGATTCCTTTGACAGCTCGCGGGGCCGAGCGCTTGCAAGCAGAGCTGCAACGATTGAAAACGGTTGAACGCCCCGAAGTCATCAATGCCATCGCCGAAGCGAGGGCCCAGGGAGATCTTTCTGAAAACGCCGAGTACGATGCCGCGCGCGAGCGCCAGGGCTTCGTGGAAGGCCGTATCCAAGAGCTCGAAGGCACCCTGTCCAACGCCCAGATCATCAACCCGGCCGATCTCGATGTCGAGGGGCAGGCGGTATTTGGTGCCACGGTCGAGATCGAAGATCTTGAATCCGGCCAACGTCTCACTTACCAGATCGTGGGCGATCTCGAAGCCGACATCAAGGCCAACCGGATTTCCGTCTCCAGCCCTGTGGCACGCGCCCTCATTGGTAAAAGCCAGGGCGATGTGGTTGAAGTCCGTGCGCCGGCGGGGGTGCGCGAATACGAAGTCTGCTCCGTCAGCTACCAATAAGCTCGTTGCCTGGTGGCCCCAGGCACAAAAAACCGGGCGGGTCTGCCAGACTCGCCCGGTTTTTTTGCAGCATACAAAGACGATTTAACGCGGATTGCGGCTGCGTCGGGCCCCTGCGCGTAGGGACAGTGCACTGCCGCTGCTGCGTCTGGGGATGCCATGTGGCGCTGCCGCCAACCCTTGGCGCCCGCCTGCCGGTTTGCGGCCCTTACGTGCAGGCTCTTGGGATATTGCCGCCCGCCGGGCCTTGGGCGAGGCGGACTCTGGGGCTGTGGCTGCTTTTTGGCCCGCATGTGCAGGCTTGCCGGCGTTGGGGCTGGCCGCCTGCTTTTTGGGGACGTAAGGAGCAGATTTTTTCCGTACGGCGCGGGTACGGTTTTGCGCGTCGAGGGCGGCCTGTTGCGCCAGAAGGTCTGGGCGGTAGATAATCAGCGTCTTGCCCAGATGATGCACGGCAGCACAGGACAGCGTTTCGCAGATGGTATCCAGCATGGTTTCGCGCTCGGGGCGCTCGGCGCCCGCGATGCGAACCTTGATGAGTTCGTGGGCGGTAAGGCTGTGGTCGATCTCGGCCAGCACCGCATCGGTAAGGCCCTTATCGCCAATCAGGACGATCGGGTGCAGGGGGTGAGCGGCGGCTCGCAAATCGCGGCGCTGCTGAGAGCTTAGTTCAAGTTTCGGCATACTGGAATTGTACGGGAATGGCCAAGAAAAAATTCTCCAAAGCCTGGGTACAGCGTCATATTAACGACCCATACGTCAAAATGGCGCAACAAAAAGGGTATCGGGCCCGGGCTGCCTTCAAATTGCTTGAGATTCTCGAGTCAGAAAAGCTGCTGCGTCGCGGTGATGTGGTGGTCGATCTCGGGGCCACGCCCGGCAGTTGGTCACAGGTGGTCAGAGAGCGCCTGTTATCGGGCGCAGGCGAAATCGATGGCCGCATCCTGGCGCTGGATCTCCTGCCCATGGAGCCCATTGCCGGGGTGGAGTTTCTGCTGGGAGATTTTCGTGAGGACGCCGTGTTGCAGGATCTGCACGAGCGCCTGGACGGGCAGGCGGTCGACCTTGTAATTTCCGATATGGCCCCCAACTTGTCTGGAGTGGCCTCTGCAGATTCTGCGCGGATTGCGCATGTATGCGAGCTTGCCCTCGAATTTTCCAGCCAGCACCTGAAGCCGGACGGCGCCCTGATCGTCAAGGCGTTTCACGGTAGTGGATTTTCCCAGATCGTGCAGGCATTCAAGCAGCACTTTGTCCGGGTTGTCGAGCGCAAGCCCAAGGCTTCTCGCGATGAGTCCTCGGAAACCTTCCTGGTTGGACGTGGGCTGAAGGCCAAACGTAACGATTTGGTCTGATATCCGCCCGTGCCGGTTATGGGGCGGCTTGCGGATTCAGGTAGAATGAACCATTGACGGATTTGTCAGCTTGTTGTAATCGGGCGCAAGGCCCTTCGGCAGGCTGGCAGCAGCAAAACCCAGGAGATCTGTTTTGAACAACTCGTTTTCCAAGATTGCGGTTTGGCTGGTGATTGCGCTGGTGCTCTTTACGGTGTTCAAACAGTTTGACGGACGCCCAACCACCAGCAGCGATGCAGTCACCTACACGCAATTCATGAACGACGCCCGTGCCGGTCGTATCAACAAGGTGGATATCCAGGGCGATACCCTGTATGTCACACCCGAGTCAGGCCGTGCCTATAGCCTGACGTCTCCTGGCGATCTCTGGATGGTGCCCGAGCTGGTCAAGGATGGCGTGCAAGTGTCGGGCAAGGCCCGCGAAGAGCCTTCCCTGCTTACCAGCCTGTTCATCTCCTGGTTCCCCATGCTGTTACTTATCGGCGTATGGATTTTCTTCATGCGTCAAATGCAGGGTGGCGGCAAGGGAGGTGCCTTCAGCTTTGGCAAGTCCCGTGCGCGCATGCTCGATGAAAACAACAACAACATCACGTTCGCTGATGTTGCCGGGTGCGATGAAGCCAAAGAAGACGTGCAAGAGCTCGTCGACTTCCTCCGTGATCCCACCAAGTTTCAGCGCCTGGGTGGTCGTATCCCGCGTGGCGTGTTGATGGTTGGCCCCCCGGGTACCGGTAAAACGCTGCTGGCCAAGGCCATTGCCGGCGAGGCCAAGGTGCCGTTTTTCAGTATCTCGGGTTCCGACTTCGTCGAAATGTTTGTCGGCGTGGGCGCTGCCCGCGTGCGCGACATGTTCGAAAACGCAAAAAAGCAATCTCCTTGCATTATCTTTATTGATGAAATTGATGCCGTGGGTCGTCAGCGGGGCGCAGGCCTGGGCGGCGGCAACGACGAGCGCGAGCAAACCCTCAACCAGTTGCTGGTCGAGATGGACGGTTTTGAAACCGGCCAGGGTGTTCTGGTGGTTGCAGCCACCAACCGGCCTGACGTCCTGGATCCAGCTTTGCTGCGTCCTGGTCGCTTCGACCGCCAGGTGGTGGTCTCGCTGCCGGATATCCGTGGGCGTGAGCAAATTCTCAAGGTGCACATGCGCAAGGTGCCCATTGCCCAGGACGTCGATGCCAACGTGCTGGCACGTGGTACGCCTGGGTTCTCGGGGGCCGATCTGGCAAACCTGATCAACGAGGCGGCCTTGTTTGCTGCGCGGCGCAATGGCCGTACCGTAGGCATGCAGGATCTTGAGAAAGCCAAAGACAAGATCATCATGGGGGCAGAACGCCGCTCGATGATCATGCCCGAAGAAGAACGTCGTAACACGGCTTACCACGAGTCTGGTCACGCCTTGGTGGCGCGCATGCTGCCCAAAACAGACCCAGTACATAAAGTCACCATTATTCCGCGCGGGCGTGCCCTGGGCGTGACCATGCAGTTGCCCGAAGGCGACCGCTACAGCATGGATAAAGAACGCCTTCTCAATACCATTGCGGTGTTGTTTGGCGGGCGTATTGCCGAAGAAGTCTTCATGGACCAAATGACCACCGGCGCGTCCAACGACTTCGAACGCGCCACGGCTATTGCGCGGGATATCGTTACCCGTTACGGCATGACCGACTCCCTCGGGCCAGTGGTTTATGCCGAAAACGAAGGCGAAGTCTTCCTGGGTCGCAGTGTCACCAAAACCACGCATGTCTCAGAATCCACCATGCAAAAGGTGGATGCCGAGATTCGCAGCATTATCGACGAACAATACCAGGTGGCCCGCAATCTGATCGAGTCCAATCAGGACAAAATGCACGCTATGGCCAAGGCCTTGCTCGAGTGGGAAACCATCGACGCCGAGCAGATCAACGACATCATGGAGGGCAGGCCTCCGCGGGCACCTCATCCTCCGTCATCCGATAACGATGCGTCGCATACGCCGCCTTCGGCCGGCCAACCGGCGGCCAATCCGGATAAGGGCCCGGCAGCCACGCCAGTCTAATATCGAGCGGTTCTCGTATGCATGCAACACTGCAATGCGGGCGTTTTCAGCTGGTGCTGAAACGCCCGCTGGTCATGGGGATTGTCAATGTCACCCCGGATTCCTTCTCGGATGGCAACGCCCACTTCAAAACGGATCAGGCCATCGCCCACGGGCTCAAGCTGGTGCAAGAGGGGGCGGATATCCTGGATATTGGCGGGGAGTCCACGCGCCCTGGTGCACAAGCGGTGTCTGTACCTGATGAATTGCAGCGCGTGCTGCCGGTACTTGAGGGCCTGCGCGACTGCGGTGTGCCGCTGTCGGTGGATACCTGCAAGCCCGAGGTGATGCATGCGGCCATTGCGTCAGGTGCTGCTGACATGATCAACGATATTGCGGGTTTTGCCAGCGATGCGGCGGTGCAGGCGGTGCGGGATACCCAATGTGCGCTGTGTCTGATGCATATGCAGGGCCAGCCCCGCACCATGCAGCAAGATCCCGTGTATACAGATGTTGTTCGCGAGGTCCACGATTATCTTCAGGCCGGTGCCCGGCGTCTGCTGGCGGCAGGGGTAGGCGCCAACCGGATCGTGCTCGATCCTGGGTTTGGCTTTGGCAAGACAGTGGCGCACAATTACGCCTTACTGAATCAGTTGCCGCAGGTGATGGGGCAGCAATATCCCAGTCTCATCGGCGTATCGCGTAAATCCATGATTGGCGCGATTACTGGCCGACCGGCGCCAGATCGTCTGGGGGGCAGTGTGGCGGCAGCATTGGCAGCAGCGGCTCGGGGTGCGCATATTCTGCGTGTTCATGATGTGGCCGATACAGTGGGTGCCTTACAGGTTTGGGCAGCTATAGAACAAGGAGCTCGTGCATGAGTGCACGCAAATATTTCGGTACGGACGGCGTCCGGGGCGTTGTTGGAGGCGAGCGCATCAATGCCGAGTTTGCCCTGCGTTTGGGATACGCTGCGGGCCGCGTGTTGGCGCGTGATGCGCAGACCGCAGGCCGACCCACCGTGGTAATTGGCAAGGACACCCGGATTTCCGGCTATATGCTTGAGTCTGCCCTCGAAGCCGGCTTGTCGGCTGCGGGCGTGGATGTTCTGCTGGCCGGGCCAATCCCCACGCCGGCAGTGGCTTACCTCACGCGTGCCTGGCGGCTGGCGGCGGGCATTGTCATCAGTGCGTCACACAACCCGCATTATGATAACGGCATCAAGTTTTTTTCATCTTCGGGTGCCAAGTTGCCTGATGAAACTGAAGCAGAAATCGAAGCCATGCTCGAGCAGCCCGTAGGTTGTGCAGATTCTGCCGGTCTGGGGCGTGCCCGGCGCATCAACGACGCCGCCGGGCGTTATATCGAATTTTGCAAAAGCACCTATCCTAACGAGCTGGATCTTCAAGGGTTGAAAATTGTGGTAGATGCTGCTAACGGTGCGGCTTATCACATTGCGCCCCATGTGTTTCGCGAGCTTGGGGCTGATGTCAGCGTCATCGGTTGCGAGCCCGATGGCTTCAATATCAACGAAAACGTGGGCGCCACACATCCGGAAACCCTGGCCGCGGCTGTCGCCGCCCAGGGGGCCGATCTCGGTATCGCGCTGGATGGTGATGCCGACCGGCTGCAGATGGTTGACAATACCGGGCGTTTGTTTAATGGCGACGAGCTGCTCTATGCCATTGTGTGCGATCGGGCTAAAATTCATCCCATCGACGGTGTCGTGGGTACACTCATGACCAACTTTGGTCTTGAGCGCCGCCTTAAAGAACTTGGCATCCCCTTCGAGCGCGCACAGGTGGGCGACCGTTACGTCCTTGAGCGCCTGCGCGAGCACGGATGGCTGTATGGTGGCGAGAGCTCCGGGCATTTATTGTGTCTGGATCTGCACACCACGGGTGATGGCATTGTGGCTGCGCTGCAGGTATTGGCGGCCATGCAACGAGCGGCAAGCACCTTGTCTGCGCTGGTCGCTGATCTCACGCTGTATACGCAAAAAATGGTCAATGTTCCCCTTGCACCGGGCGTCAACTGGAAAACCCATGCGGGGTTGCAGGCGGCATCCACTGCAGTGCAGCAGTCTTTGGGAGAACACGGCCGCGTTTTAATTCGAGCCTCGGGCACCGAGCCCAAATTACGTTTGATGGTAGAAGCCGACGACCCTGCGCTGGCTGAAGAAGGCGTGCGTCAGTTGGTGGCTGTCAAACTCAGCTGATTGTTATGGCCCATAACGCACTTTTGGTTTTACGGCAGTCGGTCCCGCCCGATTGCGCGCCCTTGCCCGGCCACGTAGCCGGGCCTTACGGCTTGCCGCCTCCAGTGCCCATGCAGCATATCAACTGGCCAGGCGTTGAGGCCGCGGGGCTGTCGCTCAGCATTGCGCGCACCCCCGAACAATTACACGATTTGCAACGTTTGCGATTTCGAGTGTTTACCGAAGATTTGGGTGTGCATTTTCCTCAGGCGGTAGGCGACCGCGATGTCGACGAGTTTGATCCCTGGTGCATTCACTTTATGGTGCGCGATACTCGCAGTAATCGGGTGGTGGGAACATATCGTCTGCTAACCCCTGAAGCGGCTAGGCAGGCAGGCCGTTATTACTCTGAGTCAGAATTCAACCTGGCACCCTTGCAGGCCGAGCGCTCGCTGCTGGTCGAAGTCGGACGTTCGTGCATTGATGCCGAGTATCGCCACGGGACAGCCATCATGCTGTTATGGACGGCGCTGGCGCAGGTGATGGTGCAGGGGGGCTACCGCTATATGCTGGGCTGTGCCAGTGTCAGTGTGCGCGACGATGGTGTGGTTGCCTCTGAGGTCTGGCGCCAGGCACAGGCTTTGATGGCACGCCGGCCAGATGTGCCACAGATCAAGCCTTTGCATCCTTATCCCCTGACAGCTTTGTGCCAAACCCAACCGGCCCGCGTTCCGCCCCTTATCAAGGGATATCTAAAGGTAGGCGCCACCATTTGCGGCGCACCAGCCTGGGATCCCGATTTCAGTACCGCGGATTTTCCGATCCTGCTGGATCTGCAATGGCTGGATGCCCGCTATCGGCGTCATTTTGGTTTGTGTTAGCCGGTGTGTCAGGGCTTTGAACGCCCCTTGAACGCGGGATCTCCGGCGATTGTCTTTGCCTGATGATTACACAACGTCAAGCGTAAACCCTGCTTTGCGCCAGACTTCGATTTCGCCCTTGAGCAGGAAGCCGCTCAGTGGGTGCTTGTCCAGCCAGCCTTCATCAACCCTCAGATGCAAGGCCTGCTCCAGCGCCTGCATCTTGAAGGGCAGGGTTTCGAGAGGTTCACGGCGACGCAATACCAGGACAGCCAGACGCAGGCAGAACAGGGTTAGCCACTGAATACGCGTGGGCTCGAAGTGGCGCACCTTGGCCAACCGGCCATGCTGGCCCAGGGCCAAAAAGGCCAATTGTTGTTGGTCATCATGCGAAAAGCCCGGCATGTCGGCGTGCTGCAAAATATACGCGCCGTGCTTGTGGTAATCGTTACGGGCAATAGCCAGGCCGATCTCATGCAGTTGTGCAGTCCAGCCTAGCGCCTTGCGCTGCTCGATGATCTGCGGCTGTGTGTCATCCAGCTGCAGCTGGTCAAATAGCGCCAGAGCCATTTGTCGAACTGCCTCTGCCTGACTGCCATCCACCTGATAGCGGTGGCTCATTTGCCTGACTGTGGCGTCACGCTGATCCTGATGGAGATCGCGGCCCAGCAGATCGTGCAGTACCCCCACACGCAGGGCACCATCGCCGGCATCCATCTGCGTGATACCGAGTTCCTGGAAGCTGGCGATCATGATCGCCAGCCCTCCGGCCAGCACGGGTGCGCGTTCGGCTTTAAGGCCTGCCCAATCCTGGAGCCGGACTTCGCCGGCCTGGATCAGTGCCTGACTGAGTTTCTCCATGCCCTCCAGCGTGATGCCCTGCTGGCTGAAGCCGTTTTCAAGCAGAACCGCCAGTAAACCTTTGGCTGTGCCAGACGAGCCATACGCTTCATCCCAGCCCATCAGGCGGTAAGGCCGCGCAATGCCTTCGAGGACACTGCGGGCGGCCACGATGGCGCGCTGCATGCGTGTGCGAGTGATGTGTCCGGTGCCAAAAAAACGTCGTGTCCAGGTGGTGCAGCCCAACTGCAGGGAGGCCAGTTGCAGGGGAGTATGCCCTTTGCCAATGATGAATTCAGTGGAGCCCCCGCCGATATCGATGACCAGCCGGCGGTGCTCTGTTGGAGGTAGATCCTGGATGACGCCGAGGTAGATCAGGCGGGCTTCTTCTTGGCCGGAAATCACCTCGATCGGAAAGCCGAGTGCCTGTTCGGCTGCGGGCAGGATCTCGGCGGCATTGCGTGCCACGCGAAACGTGTTGGTGGCGACTGCGCGGACGTTGGCGGGAGAAAACCCCTGCAGCCGCTCGCCGAATCGCTTGAGTGCGGCGATGGCCTGTGCCACGGTCTCTGGCGTGATGCGCTGGTGCTCATCCATGCCGTTGGCCAGGGCGACGAGTTCGCGCAGTCGGTCTTCGGTATATAACTGAACCGAATCCCCGTGGCGCACGATGCGCCCGATGGAGAGCCGAAACGTATTGGAACCGAGGTCGATGGAAGCCAGAAGGTTGTCCATGCCCTTACCTGAGAATGTCACACTGTGCGATTATAGTGGTCTGCACATGACAGGCTTTGGAGTCCCCCTCATGCACGGCGTACAGACCCCGCCACCTTTGCTCAATCGTGAGCTTTCCGTTCTCAAATTCAACGAACGCGTGCTGTCCATGGCAGAGCGCCCGGACGTACCGCCACTGGAGCGGCTGCGGTATCTGTGTATCGTGGGGTCAAATCTGGATGAATTTTTCGAAATCCGGATGGCCAGCCTCAAAGAGCAGCAGCGGCAAACCCCCGAACTGACCGGCGTCGATGGGCTCACGCCCGCCGGAGCCTTCGAACGCGTGCAACGGGCAGCCCATACCCTGGTCGACCGCCAAAATCGCTTGCTGACCGGTGAGGTGATGCCCAAGTTGATGGAGTGCGGGGTGGGGTTGGTGTATTCCACCGGCTGGACGGATCTGCAGCGCGAATGGGCCTATGGCGTTTTCCTGCGCGATGTGCAGCCATTGCTGACACCTATTGGCCTGGATCCAGCCCATCCGTTTCCACGCGTCTATAACAAAAGCCTGAACTTCATTGTGTCCCTGAGCGGCGAGGACGCGTTTGGGCGCGAAGGGCATATCGCCATTGTTCAGGCGCCGCGGGCGTTGCCGCGCATGATCAAGGTACCCTCCGAGATCTCCGGGATTTCTGATGGTTTCATGCTGCTCACCACCTTGATCAATGCATTTGTGGGTGATCTTTTCCCGGGCATGGACGTTCAGGGTTGTTATCAGTGGCGCGTCACGCGCAACAGCGACCTCTTCGTCGACGAAGAAGAAATTACCAATCTGCGTCTGGCGCTGCAAGGCGAGCTCTCGCAGCGCAATTTTGGTGCCTCTGTGCGTCTTGAAATTGCCCATGCGATGCCGCCGGATCTCGAACTGTTTCTGCAAAGAGAGTTCAACCTGGGCATCGCCGATACGTATCGCGTCAATGGGCCTGTCAACCTCTCGCGCCTGATGCAGTTGTGCACGCGGGCCAATCGTCCGGATCTCGAATACCCGGTGTTCAGGCCCCGCATCCCGGCTCCCTTTGATGGCGATCTCGAACGCCCGGAGGCCATGTTTGCGGCATTGGCCGAGCGCGATCACCTCCTTCATCACCCCTATCAATCGTTTCAGCCGGTGCTGATGTTTCTGCGTGCTGCGGCGGTGGACCCCCAAGTGGTGGCAATCAAGCAAACCATTTATCGCACTGGCGAAGACTCCGAGCTCATGAGCTTGCTGCTGTCCGCCGCGCGGGCAGGCAAGGAAGTCACCGTGGTGGTCGAGCTCATGGCCCGTTTTGATGAACAAACCAATATCAACTGGGCTGCACGCCTCGAAGAAGTCGGCGCCCATGTCAGCTACGGGGTGGTGGGGCACAAGACGCACGCCAAGATGGCGTTGGTTCTGCGTCGAGAAGAAGGCCGGATCCGGCGCTATGGGCATCTGGGCACAGGCAACTATCATCCCCGAACCGCCAAGCTATACACTGATTTTGGGCTGCTGACTGCCAACCAGGCGATTTGCGAGGACATGGATCAGGTGTTTTCCTTGCTGACGGGGCTGGGGGCGCGACGCGAACTCAAGCTTCTGTTGCAGTCACCTTTTACGCTGCACGATACTGTGCTCGAGCTGATCCACTCCGAAACGGCGTTTGCCCAGGCAGGCAAGCGTGCCCGGATTCGCGCGAAGATGAATTCGCTGCTGGAGCCCACCGTCATCCAGGCCCTTTACGAGGCCAGCCAGGCAGGGGTGCGCATAGATCTGATTGTGCGTGGCGCCTGTGCCTTGCAGGCTGGGGTGCCCGGTTTGTCAGAACACATCCGGGTGCGCTCCATCATCGGACGCTTCCTCGAACACTCGCGAGTCTTTTATTTTTATCAGGATGGCGCTGAACCCCTGTATTTATCGTCAGCCGACTGGATGGATCGCAATTTTTTGCGGCGCGTCGAGCTGGCGGTGCCGGTGCTGGACAAAACCTTACGGCGGCGTGTCATTGACGAAGCCTTTACCTTTGCCTGGCGTGATAACCAGTTGGCCTGGGCGGCACAGCCGGATGGCCGCTACCAGCGTGTGCGCAACCGCCGGGTGCCGGTCAATTTGCACCAGCACTTGATGGCCCGGCTGGGGTAGTGCTTCGCAGGTGACGTCCTGGCTTTTGTTGTCATCAAACTGTCATGCAAGGTCTTTAAGATGCTGTTCTGACGCACAAGCAGACGCGTCACCTTCAATTAACGATACAAGGTCTTCTACATGCTAAAACGTTTGTTGGTTCAATGTGCAACAGGCTGCCTGCTGGCTGCTGCCGCGGGCTCACCTGCCATGGCCGCTGACATTACAGGCGCAGGGGCATCCTTCCCTTATCCCATTTATGCCAAGTGGGCTGCAAAATATCACGAAGTCACTGGTAATCGAGTCAACTACCAGTCGATCGGCTCGGGTGGTGGGCAACAGCAAATTATCGCCAAAACGGTTGATTTTGGTGCTTCAGACGATCCCATGAAACCCGATGCCCTGAAAAAACACGAGCTGGTCCAGTTTCCGGCAGTGGTCGGGGGTACCGTGCCGGTGGTCAATATCAAAGGGATCGAACCGGGTAAGCTCAAGCTGACAGGCCCTATCGTGGCAGACATCTTCCTGGGTAAGATCAAGAAGTGGGATGATCCCGCCATTGCCTCGATCAATCCGGATGTGAAATTACCTTCCAACAGCATTGTGGTGGTGCACCGTGCGGATGGTTCGGGCACAACCTTCGGCTGGACGCACTATCTGGCCCAGGTCTCTGGCGATTGGAAAAACACCGTGGGTGTTGGCAAGTCTGTGAAATGGCCCACTGGCCAGGGTGGCAAGGGTAACGAAGGTGTTGCAGCCTATGTGCGCCAGATCGGCAACTCCATCGGGTATGTCGAGTACGCCTATGCGCATCAAAATGGTTTGGCCTGGACACAGCTGCAAAACCGTGACGGTCAGTTTGTACAGCCTTCGCAAAAAGCGTTTGCCGCTGCGGCAGAGCATGCCGATTGGGCTTCTGCGCCGGGTATGGGTGTGATCCTCAATAACGAGCCGGGTGCTGATTCCTGGCCTGTCACGGCAGCCACGTTCATTTTGATGGCCCGCACACAGGAAAACCCAAAGCAGGCACACGAAGTGCTGGCCTTCTTCGACTGGGCCTGGCGTGAAGGTGCCGACATGGCCCGCGAACTCGATTACGTCCCCCTGCCGGATGTGGTTACAAAGTCGATTCGCGCCATGTGGGTGCAAGACATTCATGGCAAGGACGGCGCAGCTGTCTGGAAATAAGCGGTAAGTAGTGTTGGTTGGCAAAAGGCCCGTGTTTGGGCCTTTTGCCGCACCAGGATCCCTGATTTGGCCACTGGCGCATCTGCGGCCGGTGGTTTATGGGAAAATACGACTTTTCAACCTCTTTCGGCGGTCTGTGTGTTTTTTCAACAGTCCGTCAATCTTGAAGCTCCTTCATGATCAATCAACACCGAAGCCTGCTGGTGGATACCGGTTTCCGGCACCTCACACGCTTCTTTGCGTTTCTGGTTTTCGTCCTGCTGGCAGGTATTCTTGCGTCGCTGGTGTATGGCAGCCGCGAGACGCTGATTCGTGATGGCTTGGCGTTTCTCTGGACCAACAACTGGGATCCAGTCGCGCAACAGTTTGGCGCCCTGGTACCCGTGATGGGTACTGTGGTGAGTGCCTTGCTGGCTCTGTTGATTGCGGTGCCTGTCTCGTTTGGTATTGCGATGTTTCTTACCGAACTTGCCCCGGCCTGGGTGCGTCGTCCACTGGGCGTCGCCATCGAGATGCTGGCAGCCATTCCGTCCATCATTTATGGCATGTGGGGGCTGTTCGTGTTTGTGCCCTTGTTTCAGGCCTATGTGCAACCGCTGATTGTCGACACCTTTGAAGGTGTGCCTGTATTGGGTGCCTTGTTTGCGGGCCCGCCAATGGGCATTGGCCTGTTTACGGCGGGGCTTATTCTGTCCATCATGGTGATACCGTTTATTGCGGCAGTGATGCGCGATGTGTTCGAGCAGGTGCCGCCCATGCTGAAAGAATCCGCCTATGCGCTGGGCAGCACCACCTGGGAGGTAGTCTGGAAGGTCGTCTTGCCATACACCAAGCATGGCGTCATTGGCGGCATCATGCTGGGCCTTGGGCGCGCCCTCGGAGAAACCATGGCCGTCACCTTCGTGATCGGCAATGCCTTCAACCTGCCTGATTCCCTCTTTTCCCCGTCCAATTCCATTGCCTCGGCACTGGCCAACGAGTTCAACGAGGCAGGTGGCATACAAAAATCGGCATTGCTCGAGCTCGGCCTGATCCTGTTTTTGATCACGACAGTGGTTCTGGCACTGTCCAAATTCATGCTTCTGCAACTATCGCGCAAAGAAGGCGCACACCACTGACGCCCATGCCTGCTTCCGAATCTACCATCGCTCTCAGTAACCCGATTTACCGGCGCCGCCGCGTATTCAATCGCCTGATGCTGACGCTGTCGGGGCTGGCGCTGGCGTCGGGTCTGTTTTGGCTGGCCTGGATCATTGCCACGTTACTGATCAAGGGTGGCAGCGCCTTGTCGCTGACATTGCTGCTCGAAAGCACACCGCCACCGGGTGCCGCGGGTGGCCTGCTCAATGCCATTGTCGGCAGTGTGTTGATGTCGGGTGTGGGTACCCTGATTGGTACGCCCATTGGGGTGTTGGCAGGCACTTATCTGGCAGAATACGGCCGCCGGGGCTGGCTGGCGCCGGCTACCCGCTTTCTCAATGATGTGCTGTTGTCGGCTCCCTCCATCGTCATCGGCCTGTTTATTTACGCCGTGTATGTGGCTCAAGTGGGGCATTACTCGGGCTGGGCCGGTGCTTTTGCCTTGGCAATCCTGGTGATTCCGGTGGTGGTGCGCGCCACCGACAACATGCTGTCTCTGGTGCCCAACAGTCTTCGAGAGGCCGCCGCCGCCTTGGGCTGCCCGCAGTGGCGGGTGGTGGTGTTCATCTGCTATCGCGCAGCGCGCTCAGGGATTATTACCGGCATTTTGCTGGCAGTCGCCCGGATCGCCGGCGAGACCGCACCGTTGCTTTTTACCGCACTGAATAATCAGTTCATGTCCTGGAACATGAACGCCCCCATTGCCAATCTGCCGGTGGTGATTTTTCAGTATGCCGCCAGCCCCTTCGAAGACTGGAACCGCCTGGCCTGGGCCGGGGCTGCTCTGATCACCTTGCTGGTGCTGGCCATCAACATTATTGCCCGTAGCCTGTTTCGCAAATAATCTGCCCTGGTTCGCTCATGACATCGTTTAATACTGCTATCACCGAACGCACCAAGCTGGCGGTGCGTGATCTTGATTTTTATTACGGCACTTTCAAGGCCTTGCACGGTATCAATATGGATATCGCCGAAAACAAGGTAACCGCATTTATCGGGCCTTCGGGTTGTGGCAAATCTACCTTGTTGCGCACCTTTAACCGGATGTTCGAGCTGTATCCGGGGCAACGTGCCGAAGGCACAATCGAGCTCGACGGAGAAAACCTTCTCACTTCCCGGCTGGATATTGCCCTGATTCGTGCCAAGGTGGGGATGGTGTTTCAGAAGCCCACGCCGTTTCCCATGAGTATCTACGACAACATCGCATTTGGTGTGCGCCTGTTCGAACGCCTCAGCAAAGGCGAAATGGACGAGCGCGTCGAATGGGCACTCACCAAGGCAGCCTTGTGGGATGAGGTAAAAGACAAGCTGGGGCAAAGCGGCAACGGGCTCTCTGGTGGCCAGCAGCAGCGCCTGTGCATTGCACGGGGCGTGGCCATCAAACCCGAAGTCCTGTTGCTTGATGAGCCTTGTTCGGCACTGGATCCCATCTCTACGGCCAAAATCGAAGAGTTGATCGCTGAACTCAAGGACGATTACACGGTAGTGATTGTTACCCACAATATGCAGCAGGCCGCACGCTGCTCGGATTACACCGCCTATATGTATCTGGGCGAGCTCATGGAGTTTGGCCCCACCGACCAGATCTTTGTGAAACCGGCGCGCAAGGAAACCGAAGACTACATCACCGGTCGCTTTGGGTAGGCATAGCCGAAGCCCAGGCACTGGCGGGTGCTGCTGATCAGAACCCGCTGTGCTGGTATTCACCTGGGGTTCATGATTGCCCCGCTATGCTGCAGGCATGTGAATTATCAAGGGGCTTCGCGTGTTACGCAAATTTCTTCTCGGCTTTTCGCTGCTGGTCATGCTCGTGGGCGGGGGCTTTGCCCTGAATGCCGCCCAGGCGCACGATCATGATCGTACCCGTGCCGAGCAACTGCAGGCCATGGGTAAGGTATTGCCACTTCAAAAGATTCTGGATATGGTGGCAGCTGAATATCCCGGCCAGGTGCTCAAGGTTGAGTTTGAAGAAGAAGACGGCAAGGATCTGGGGCTAGCCTGCCAAAATGATGAGGCATGCCCAAGCCAATGGATCTACGAACTCAAGATCCTGCAGGATAATAGCCGGGTGACCAAACTGAAAATCGACGCCCACACCGGCAAGATTCTTTGGGTGGGGCAGCGCAACCCGCATCACAAGAGGGGTCGTTCATGAGGCTTCTGGTGGCTGAGGATGAACCCGTGCTCGCTGCCCAGCTGACCTCCGCGCTACAGTCTGCCGGATATGTGGTGGATGCGGCTGCGGACGGGCTGGATGTCGAGCATCAGGGCCTGTCAGAGCCCTACGATCTGGTGGTTCTGGATCTGGGCTTGCCTGGGCGCGATGGGTTATCCGTGTTGCGACGCTGGCGTGAAGCAGGCCGCGTGTTTCCGGTGCTGATTCTCACTGCCCGGGATCATTGGCACGACAAAGTAGGCGGCATTGATGCCGGGGCGGACGACTATCTCACCAAGCCCTTTCATCTCGAAGAATTGCAGGCACGGGTGCGGGCTTTGTTGCGCCGGGCGGGCGGCCATGCGTCGGCTGATATCCGCTGTGGCCCCTTGCTCCTGGACACCCGACAAGCCGGCATCAGTCTTGATGGCCAGCCGCTGGAGCTTACCAGCCATGAGTATCGGGTGCTGGCCTATCTGATGATGCATCACGGAGAGCTGGTATCACGCAGCCAGTTGGTGGAACATATTTATGCCCAGGATTTCGACCGTGATTCCAATACCATTGAGGTATTCATCGCCCGCTTGCGGCGCAAAATCCCACCCGAGCTGATTCAGACCGTACGCGGCCTGGGCTATCGTCTGGTGGCCGGGCCAACATGAAACCGCGCCTGCACGCACGATATCAGTCTTTGCGGATAAGGCTGCTGGCTGCCTTGCTGGCATGGGTGTTGCTCAGTGTGCTGGCTGCCGGATGGGGGATTCAGCAGCTCTTCCGGCAGCACATCATGGCGCAGTTGCAGTCCGAACTTAATATTTATCTGGATCAGCTCACAGCGGTTTTACAGGTAAATGCCGGCGGCCAGATTGCGCTCAGCCCCTTGCCGGGCGACCCTCGTTTCAACCAGCCGTATTCAGGCTTGTATTGGCAGGTTTCCGTGCCGCATGCTGATGGCAAAATCACGCCGGCTCTGCGCTCGCGCTCGTTGTGGGATGCCGACTTACCTCAGCAATACAGCGGCTTGCAGATGGGGCAGGATCTTGCCGCCGAAGCAGCAGGCCCGTCGGGCCAGCTGCTGCGTGTGCGCGCCCGGTTACTACAGCCTGCCGATGGGCCCTACGATGAGCTTCTGCTGATAGCAGGGGCTGACCAGCACCTGTGGGCTGAGCCTATTGGCCGTTTTAACCGGATGCTGGCGCTGGCGCTGGGCATTCTGATGCTGGGTATGGCCATTGCCGCGTGGGCCCAGGTGTCTTACGGGCTTAGCCCGTTGGTACGTCTGAGGCGCCGCTTGCTGGATGTGCGAGAGGGCCGGGCCAGCCACATCGAAGGTGTGTTTCCCACAGAGGTTCAACCACTGGTGCAGGATTTCAATGAGGTCCTTGACCGTAATCAGCAGGCGCTGGACCGAGCCCGTCAGCAGGCCGGCAATCTGGCGCACGCGCTGAAAACCCCGCTGGCCGTGTTGGCCAATGCAGCCAGGGTAAAAGACCCTGCTTTATCAGAACTGGTTTCCGAGCAGATCCAGGTGGCACACCGTCAGGTGGATTACCACCTGGCACAGGCGCGTGCGGCCGCTGCGATTCGGGTACGAGGCTTAGGCAGTCCGGTGGCACCCTTGTTGCAGGGCCTGGTGCGGGTGATGCAACGGGTTCATGCCGATCGGGCCTTGCAATATGATCTGTCTGGTGTGGATGAATTGCTGGTGTTTCGGGGAGAATCCCAGGATTTTGAAGAGATGCTGGGCAACGTGCTGGACAATGCGGGTAAATGGGCCCGGCACAGGGTACAAGTCAGTGCTCGCAAGCACGAGAACATGCTTGAAATCAAGGTAGAAGACGATGGCCCTGGCTTACGCGCCGATCGCATTGAAGCCGTGTTTGAGCGTGGTCGGCGGGCCGATGAGCGCAGGCCGGGCTCTGGTCTGGGCTTGGCGATTGTGAGGGATCTTGCCCAGTTGTATGGAGGCCGGGCTTACATGGAAACAGGCACCCTGGGGGGTGCCTGTGTCGTGATCTGCCTGCCGGCTGCCGGGTAACCGCTTGCCGGCAGATTTTCCTGGCAGGGCTTAGTTGTAGCGGCCGTTGCGGCCACCCAGGCTGTAAGCGCCTGCGCCCAACAAGGCCACTGCAATACCGCTGAAGAAATACATGCCCTGAAGCTCGAGTGCCCAGCCACCGCTGTTACCCAGCGCAAGTGCATCGGCCGAGTGCACCAGACCAAAGGCAAACAGCATATTGACGGCAACGATCAGGCCTGCGACACGCGTCCAGAGGCCGAGAACCAGAAGAACCGGGGCGAGGACTTCGCCGATATAGACGCCATAGGCGACAAAGCCGGGAATACCATGAGTTTGCAGCATGCCGGTGATCCAGCCTACGCCACCGCCCAGTTTTCCCAGGCCGTGCAACAGAATCAGGATGCCCAGAGCCAGACGTAAAATCAGTTTGCCGAGATCTTCAGTTGCTGTTGACGACATATGATGTCCTTTTAGTGATGGTCGGGGCGACATGATTCGAACATGCGACCCTCTGCTCCCAAAGCAGATGCGCTACCAGGCTGCGCTACGCCCCGACGTGTCAGGAACGCAAGATTCTACCACGAGCTACCGGGTTATTCGGTGACACGACGTTTGAGCCCGGGCAGCGTATGAGCCTGATGCTGATAGGCCCATGATGGCCACAGCGCGTGCGCCAGTGCAATTTCCGCCAGGGCAGGGTCTTGCGGCAGGGGGGCATAGTGATCAGGCGCGGTATAGCGGAAAAGTAGCGCTTCCTGGTGTGGTTCCAGTACCACAAGCGTGTCTTCCTGCAGGTAGCCATAGTGATCTTCATACTGCATCATGGCGCGCCCGCCAGTGCCGTCCTGGGTCAGGTCGTGGCCAATCATTGGGTGGGCATCATCGATGCCAATCAGGGATAACAGCGTGGGTGGCAGGTCAATCTGGCTGATGATTCGGGGGTCTTGCATGGCCGGTACGCCTGCACCAAGGATCAGTGCCGGGATATGAAAATGGCGCAAGGGGATGCGTTGTGCGCCACCCACCCGGGAATCATGGTCAGCCACAATCAAAAAGACAGTGTCTTCCCAGTAGGCACTTTTCTGGGCCTGCTCAAAAAACTGGCCGATGGCCCAATCGGCATAGCGAACCGTATTTTGTACCGTGGCAGGGTCGCCTTCTACAGCGATGCGGCCGGCCGGGTATTCCCAGGGCGTGTGGTTGCTGACGGAAAACGCCAGATGCAGTGTGGGTTGGTCTGTATCGGTTGACAGTAGATCATGCAGTTTATTGAACATGTCTTCGTCGCTGGCACCCCAGGTACCGACAAATGCAGGTGACTCGAAGCTGGGCAGATCGTGTAGCTCGTCAAATCCATTGCCCAGAAAAAAGCTTTTCATATTGTCAAAATGGGCTTCGCCCCCGTATATGAAGCGCGAGCGATAACCGTGCTTGCGCAGCAGCTGGGCCAAGGTAAAGAAGTTGCTTTGTGCATTGGCCAGGCGCAATGCTGCATCAGACAAGGTGGGCGGAAACCCGGCTGTGACAGCTTCCAGGCCACGCACCGAACGCGTACCTGTGGCGTACGCTTGGGTGAAGTTCCAGCCCTGAGCGGCAAGTTTGTCCAGGTTGGGGGTCAGGTTGGCACCGCCCAGATTGCCGACGTATTGGGCCCCCAGGCTTTCCTGCACGATCAGCACCAGGTTTTTGGGCCGTGATGGGTGCTGGCTGGCAGGTTGGTGGTGCAAGGTGGGCAAATCAGGTGGGCCGGGCGGGATGTTGGCAAACTGGCATACCAGGGCCTGCAGACGATCGTCGGGCAGATTGCCATACACATCGGCCGCCGAGCGCTCATTCTTGATGGCGTACAGCGCAAACAAAACGTTGTAAAAGGAGTTGAGCGGCAGGGTATTAAGCAGGCTGTCGCCACACCAGGCCACCGAGGCAGGGTTGATGGGGCGGTGCCCGAGGGTGCCCCGAATGGCTAGCACGATCAGTGCGCCAGCCAGGAGAGTCAGGGCGATACGCCAGGGCCAGGCCGGCAAAATGTTGGGGGCGGCCGATGCAAACAGCATATGACCCAGCCAGGCAGCCAGCGCCATGGCCAATACGGCGGCCGCCAATACCGTCTTGTAGCCTTTCCAGAGCATCCCGAACACTTCTTTTGGGTACTTCAGGTAATCAAGGTACAGTCGGTTGGGGCGGCTGTCGTACTCGAGGATGAATTGCGGTGTGGAGATCTCCAACAGTACAAAGACCAGCCACACAAGCTGCAGCCAGAGGCCAGTGACAAAAATCGCCATGGGCTGGTCGGCCAGCCATGGGGCGAGCAAAGCCGGTACGCCTGCCCACATGGCGATCTGGTTAAGATCGATGCGCAGCCCCCAGCGAAACACAATCCAGGGGGATGGCCCGGCTTCTTGCAGACGCGGCCACAGCCACAGGGCCAGCAGTGTGCGGCTGGCGGTTAAAAACACCAGCATTGCCAGGATGAAAATACCGATCTGCGTAAACATACTGTGTCCTGGAACAGGGGTCAGGGAACCAGCGCGATGCCGATACGAACTTGTGGGTCGCTTTTTTGCATGTAGCCCAGCAGCGTTTCGCCGTATCCCTGGAAGTACTGAAGATACAGATACCCGTTCATGTGCAGAAACGTACGTTGAAGTGGCCAGGCCGCCTCGATCTGAGTGGCGTGCCCCTCGCTGCCTTGCCGGTACAGGCCCGAGAGCGCGAGGCCATTGTCTTGCTCGTAGCGCATTTTCCAGTCGACATAGCCGAGGTAATCCTGATAGCCCATGTCGCGATCTGTGGCAATGTATTGTTTGATGCGCGGCATGAATCTGATACGGCTGCCGCTGCCGAGCCGGTAGCTGACTTCGGGTTGCACGTACAAATCGTTGAGCGACCGTGAATCCTCGCCCTCCTTGCCGTTGGATTTATGTTCCACACCGGTGTTCAGGCCAAATGTCCAGCGCTTGTCCGGAGAATCCCAAAGTGATTCGCGTGCCCAGAACAGACTGGGGTTATAGGTGGTGTCCACGAAGGGGATGGAATCCGAGTGCAGATCCCACAGGGAGGTCTGGGTGTAGCCAAAGTACCAGTTATCCATGAAACCGGGGTGAGCCGGATCCGTGGGGCTGAAGGGTCGGTACTTGAAACTGAGCTGGAAGCGTGCATTGGCCCCGCCCTTGTGGCCCAGAGCGAAATACATGGGCTCGTAGGGAGAGAGCGCATTGCGGAAAGTCTCAAAGGGCGAAAGTGCTGCGGTTTGTTGCGTGGGTGCGGCGGTCAGTGGGCTTTCGGCAAGGCTTTCCCCGGCAGGTATGGTTTCGGGAGAGAGGCCCGTACCGCGTGCAATCGTGGTGCCGCCGTCCCCCACCTGAAGCGCCAACAAGGTGTTGTTTGCGCCATTTACCGTTAGTGTGATCAGGCCTTGTGCATCAGCCGGCACGGTGCTTGTCCACACCATCTTGGTAAATGTATTGGCGGGCAGGTCGGTTGTGTTGGCCGAGGTGCGCAACTGAAACTGGGCGGGGGTGACATGACCCTGGCTGTCCGTCCACTGACCGGCCAGTGTCGTGGGCACGGGGCTGGCCAGTGGGTTGCCGGTGTCATTAACCAGCAGGCCCTGAAGTTCGATGGCCGTGCCAGGCGCTGCCTGGGTGTTGCCCAGCCGTAGTACAAGCTCGGCGTGGACGACAGTGGACAGGCCAAACAACAGGGCGGGTAAAAGCAAAAAGCCTAAAAAACGTGGAATGATCATGAGTCTAATTTGGGCAAACAATGCTCAAAACTGTAGCACTGCTGCGGGGCGGCTAACGTGTCGCGACCAGAAAGAGGCGGGGGATCGGTAACAAAACAGATCCATCGGCCTGAGCGGGATATGCCGGTACCAATGCCTGTTGGTACGCATCCAGAAAAGCGGTTTGTTCGTCTGGCGACAACTGCGCCAGAAACGGCCGCAGGGCACTGCCCTTGAACCATTGCACAATATCAGCCACACCACTCGGCAGCATGTGCCAATAGACGGTGCGCCAGATATCCACGCGTTGGCAGTGTGCGATCAGCAGGTTGTAATACCAGGGCACTGGATGCTGGGGAAACTGGGTGCTGCGTTCGTTGCCGATGCGGGCCGACCAGCGGGGGTCGGTGGCTACTTGTCGCATCAGGGTTTTGACGGGTTCTTGCTGGTTGTCCGGCATCTGGATGGCCAGGCTGCCACCCGGGGCCAGCTGCGCAGCCAGCCGGGGAAACAATGCGGCATGGTTGGGGATCCATTGCAAGGAGGCATTGGCCAGGATCAGGTCGTAGGGCTGCCCGGGATCCCAGGTGGCGATGTCGGCCTGCTTGAAGCGGACATCAGGCAAGCGTTCGCGGGCGGCTGCCAGCATGTTTGCAGAAGAATCAATGCCGCAGATGGCCGCGTCCGGGTGGAGATGCTGCAGAATTTCGGTGGAGTTTCCAGGCCCGCAGCCCAGATCGGCTACCCAGGCAACTTCACGGGGGGGCACCGCGGCCAGCAGATCCCTGACAGGGCGGGTGCGTTCGGATTCAAACAGGGCGTATTGCGCTGCCGACCAAGTCATGGGAGGTGTCCTTGATAGTGTCGAAAACCCATCTACTGTCTATCGTCGGGGTGCTTCGACCGGAGTGAAGCAGCCCAGGCGCTGGCCCGCCCTGCAGGAGTCGAACCTGCGACCTACGGCTTAGAAGGCCGTTGCTCTATCCAGCTGAGCTAAGGGCGGTTAGAGATGCAGCTGACAGCCCGACAGGGCAGATGCATGTCCGTAAACCCTGAATTCTAACGTGCAATCGGCCGGCCGGCATTTGTATGCCTATGGATTGGTACGCCGCGGGCGGTATCATGATTCTTTTCCAGGCACTGGAGCCTTTTTCCCATGAATCCGCATTTGCCCGATGTTGCTGATCCTGCTTCCTGGCAGGAGCAAACCCTTGTATTGCATGGTGACGCTGCCTGTCACCATGATTCGGCCGTGGTGCCGCCGATCCATTACAGTGCTACTTTCCGGGCGGCATCGGCAGAAGCGTTTTCGGAGATGGCCACTTCGGTGCGGCCGGCCACCTTTTATACGCGTCACGGCAATCCCGTCAACAAGCACGTCGAGGCCATCCTGGCCCAGCTTGAGGGGACAGAAACCGCCTTGCTGACGGGCTCGGGGATGGGGGCGATCTGCACCACCGTTCTCGCGCTGTTAAAGGCTGGAGACCACGTGGTGGCTCAGCAGCGTCACTATATGAGTACTTCCAAGCTGTTTTCAGAGGTGCTGACGCGCTATGGGGTTGAAGTCAGTTTCTTTGATCAGACCAATCCAGACAGCCTGAAGGCCGCCCTGCGGCCCAATACCCGGCTCGTCATGGTAGAGACGCCCGTCAACCCCAGCCTGTCGATTACTGATCTGGCAGTGGTGGCCTCGATCGCCCAGGCACATGGGGCGCTGACTGTCGCCGACAACACGTTTGCCTCACCGCTTAATCAGCGCCCGCACGATTTCGGTATCGACATCGTGGTGCACAGTGCCACCAAGTATCTCGGGGGGCATAGCGACATCATGGCTGGCGCCATCTGCTGCAGCGAAGCCCTGGCTGAAACCATCTGGAAAATGCATGTCACGCTGGGTGCAGTGCTGTCGCCCATGGATGCCTGGCTGTTGCTGCGTGGTTTGCGCACCTTGTCACTGCGCGTCGAGCGCATCAATGCCAATGCTCTGGCAGTGGCCCGTTGGCTGGAAGCCCGGCCCGAGGTCGAGGAAGTGCTCTATCCGGGGCTGGAGAGTCATCCGCAGCATGCGCTGGCCAGTCGGCAAATGAAAGGCTTCGGCGCGATTGTGGCGTACTCATTAAAAGGCGGCTATGCAGCCACTCAGCGCTTTGTGTCCGGGCTTAAGCTGGCTACGCAGGCAGTCAGTCTGGGCGGGGTCGAAACCCTGGCCGTGCATACGGCCTCGATGTGGGCCAGCTCGATGACCGAAGCCGATATGCAGGCAGCAGGCATCCAGCCCAATTTTGTGCGGATGTCGGTGGGGGTAGAACACATCGACGACCTGACGGCGGATCTTGCCCAGGCGTTGGCGCAGGCTCAGAATCCATCACGCAAATAAAGCCAGGGGCCTGGCACTGCCCAGACGCTGGGCTTGAATCCAGTGTGTGGGCAACTGTCAGGGCAGGGTTCAGGACAAACCGGCTTTGTCCAGACCAAACTGTTTGTCGGCTGAGCCCGGCTCTGCCTGGAAGCCTACCCCCAGGCGGTTCCAGCCGTTGATGGCGACGATCAGGAAGGACAGATCTGCGAGCTCTTTTTCGGAGAGTTGCGCGCGTACCCGTTGGTAAAGCTCTTCGGGGACGCCATGCGCAGGCAGTTGCGTCAGGGCTTCTGTCCACTCGAAGATGGCTTTTTCCTTGGCATCAAACAAGGGCGACTCGCGCCAGACGGCGACGTGGTGCAGGCGCAGTTCGCGCTCGCCCGCCAGCTTGCCTTCTTTGACGTGCATGTCGACGCAAAATGCGCAACCATTGATTTGCGAGGCGCGTAGCGTGACCAGGTGGCCGATCTTGGCCAGAAACGGGTTCTGGTGCAGGGTTTGGCTGAATTCTGCGAACTTTTTTGCCGCCTCGGGTGAGGCCTGATAGTAGTTAAGACGTCGAGACATGGTGCGGATCCGATAAGCTCAATAAACAACCCGTTTATTCTGCACTATTTTGGTACTGTTTGCAGCTTACAGATAGGGGCTGGCCAACCAGATCAGGCGGTTGCGCAACTGCTTTGCAAAGGGGATGGCCTTGAGCGAATCCAGTGTGACGGCTTCTGAGTCGGCGATGGTTGCATCGATCTTGCCCGCAATTTGCTGTGCCAGAACCTGATCGTAGATTTCCATGTCCAGCTCGAAGTTCAGCCGCAGGCTGCGGGGATCAAGATTGGACGAGCCCACATACGACCACCCGTCGTCGATAGTGAGCAATTTGGAGTGGTCGAATGTGCCTCTGGACCGCCATACACGGCAGCCTGCCGCAATCACCTGATTCAGCTGCGAGGTCATGGCGTAGTTGACCAGGCGCAAGTTGTTGCGCCCCGGGATGACGATATCCACATGAACGCCACGGCGCGCTGCGGTATTGAGCGCACCCATCAGGGTTTGATCAGGCAGAAAGTACGGTGACTGAATGCGCACATTGTGTTGTGCCACTGCCAATGCACCCAGCAGCACATTATGTGTGGCGGCAATAAAGCGGTCGGGGCTGGAGCGCACGCAGCGTGCGGGCACTTGCGGCAGGGGGGTGCTGGTTGAACTTTGACACCAGTCTTCGATCAGCAGCCGTTCGCGGGTGGTGAATTCCCAATCGTTGGCAAACACGGCAAACAGCTGGGTGGCCACGGGGCCTTCTACCCGAAAATGAGTGTCGCGCGCGGCATGGCGGCCGGTTAAGGATTGCATGAATCCCTCGCGGATATTCATGCCGCCCACAAATCCGATGTGGCCATCGACAAACAGTACCTTGCGGTGGCTGCGCAGATTGGCGTATGGCATGCGCAGGCCCAATACGTGAGACATGAAAAGCTCGGTACGGATGCCATCGCGGCGCAGCAAGTGCACGATGGGGGGGTGAGAGTATTTGGACCCTACTGCGTCGATCAGGACGCGAATGGTGACACCACGCTCGTGGGCCCGGCGCAGGGCCTGGGCAAATTGCAGGCCGATACGATCGTGGTCGAAGATATAGCTTTGCAGGGCGATGCAATGGCTGGCCGAATCGATGGCCTGCAACATGGCCGGGTAGGCTTCGTCACCGCTGTCCAGCAAGGTGATGTGGTTGCCATCGTGCAGGGGAAACCGGCTGATGCGGTCGCATAACACTTTCAGCGATGAAAACTGTGGCCCTGCCAGGGTGTGGATATCGCGCACCGGCTCTCTGGCGTGGTTGACGTAGTCTTTGATCAGGCGGCTGCGTTGCGTGGATAGCTGATCGTGGCGGATCCGGTTGATGCCTGCCACCAGGTAGAGAAACGGCCCCAGCAATGGCGACATCAGGATCACGCCCACCCAGGCAATGGCAGCGCGGACATCGCTTTTGTTCATGGCGGCGTGGATGGCTGCAAAGGCCCCCACGAATAACGATAAGGTGGCCACCAGGTGGGGCCAGTAGGCGGAGAGGAATTCGGTGATTGCCAGCATGGCCTGCTATCTGTGTGCCAGGGCGGGGTGGGCCGCTGTCAGGGTTCGGTGCCCGGGCGCTGGCTGAGCGTATCCAGCCAGTCGGGGTTGGGGGGGCCTTCTGCCGCGGGCTGCTGGTTTCGGGAGTTGGCGCGCCAGACCCCGCCGCCAATACCCGGCAAAGGCTGTGTGCGATACCAGAACCAGCGGCCATCGGCATCCTGGGCGGCCCAGTTCCAGCCATCGGGCGCGGCAGACCAATCGGGCAAGACAGGAGAGTGGGGGGTGTTCATGAGTATGGCTTATGACGTGGTCACCAGATTCTCACGAATCTTGTCATATCCCAGATTGAAAAGAAAGCCGTACGGTAAATAGAACAGGACAAAGCCGATATCGAGGATCAGTGCCTGCAAATAAGAAATATCCAGCCACCAGGCAACAAACGGGATGGCAATGATGATCAGGCCAGCTTCGAAACCGCAGGCATGGCCCACGCGCACCCAGTAGCTGCGCTCGAACCCCCAGCGAGCCTGCAGGTGATCGAAGAACCAGTTATAGAGCATGTTCCAGGCCACCGCGATGGTGGCGATCACTGCTGTGAGGATGCCCATGCTAAGGACGGGCCGTTGGGTAATCCATGCCGCCAGTGGCGCGGATATGCCAATGGCAAGGATCTCGAACGTCAGGGCATGAAAGATGCGTTCGGAGAGTGACCGATGATGGATCTGCATGAGGGAAAGGTGCTTTGGGCGGTGTCGTCATCGCGTTAAAGCATCGCAGGCAGGGTCGTCCCCGACTGGCCCCGGAAAACGGGGATTTTATGGGGTGACCGATGGGGCTCGAACCCACGACAACCGGAATCACAATCCGGGACTCTACCAACTGAGCTACGGTCACCGCCGAGAGAACGAAGATTCTAGCATGCTTGAAAAGCTTTTGCAGCGCCAAGCAGGCCTCTTGATCCGCACAGGATTTTGGGTCATGTTATGGGCTGTGGACCTGGTGGTTCAAATGTGTACCCGCCGGGACTCTTCCCTTAAAAGGAAACGCTTATGGCTATCGCCCAGATTTTTGTGGTTCACCCAGACAATCCTCAGTCCAGATTGCTGCAGCAGGCAGCCGATCTTCTCTCTCAGGGCGGGCTGGTGGCAGTGCCGACGGATTCCAGCTATGCGGTGGTGGCGCGCCTGGATGACAAGGCCGCCGCCGAAAGCCTGCGCCGCCTGCGTGGCCTGGATGATCGACATCACCTTACTGTTTTATGCCGCGATCTCGCCGAGATCAGCCACTTCGCAAAAATCGAAAACTTCCACTATCGTCTTCTCAAAATGGCCACTCCGGGCCCCTGGACATTTATCCTCGAGGCCACCAAAGAGGTCCCCCGCCGCGTGTCGCATCCCTCGCGCAAAACCATTGGCATTCGCGTGCCTGATCATCGTGTGGCGCGTGCGCTTATCGATGCAGTGGGTTCGCCCTTGCTGTCCACCACCCTGATCCCCCAGGGCGAAGCCTTGCCGCTGAACGACGCCCAGGATATTTTGGCGCGCTACCAGCACGATCTCGCGGCAGTCGTCGATGGTGGCGCGTGCCCTTTCGACCCCACCACCGTGATTGACCTTACCCAGGAGGTGCCGCAAGTGGTACGGGTAGGGCGCGGAGACCCCGCCACCCTGGGGCTGCTATAAGACTGCGTTATCTGCATTAGCGGTTATGCTTGCAAAGATTGCTGGCGTGGGCCGGCTTCTTTGCATGCTACTTGATGGAAAATCTGATCCAGACCATTGCTGTGTACGCGCTGCCAGTGTTGTTTGCCATTACGCTGCACGAGGCAGCTCATGGCTACGTGGCGCGCCACTTTGGTGACCCCACCGCTTACCAGGCAGGTCGCATTACCCTCAATCCCCTGAAACACATCGATCTTATCGGCACCATTGTGGTGCCATTGGTATTGCTGTTTGTGTCTCGCCTGATGGGGGGTGGCCTCTTGTTTGGCTGGGCCAAGCCGGTGCCGGTCAACTGGAGTCGCCTGCGCAGGCCCAAGCGAGACATGCTCTGGGTGGCGCTGGCTGGCCCGGCATCCAATCTTTTTCAGGCCATCTTTTGGGTATTGTTCTGGCAGTTCATGTTGTGGGCCGGGTTTACCCAGGGGCAGGGCGATTTCTGGACATTGATGGCGCATGCCGGTGTGCAGATCAACCTGGTACTGATGGCGCTTAATCTTTTGCCGCTCCCCCCGCTGGATGGCGGGCGCATCGTCTTTAGCCTGCTGCCTGCCCGGTTGGCCTGGCAGTATGGCCGGATCGAGCCCTATGGCCTGATCATCCTGATCGTGCTGATGATGCTGGGCTGGCTTTGGCCGCTGATGATGCCTTTGCTGCGGTTTGGTGAGTGGGTTGTAAACGGATTTTTATAATTCCCTGACCTGAATCCGGTAAACTTGTTTTTTTGTATCGCCCAGGGCTTTTCCCGGGCGTCTTTCGGAGGCTTTCTTCATCATGGCCGGTACGGATTCATCCTTTCCAGTCTTGCGGGGCAGCATGGTTGCCCTGGTCACGCCCATGCACCCAGATGGGCAACTCGACCTGGAAGCTTTTCGAAAACTGATCGATTGGCATGTGGCGCAGGGCACCGACGCCCTGTGCGTTGTGGGTACGTCGGGCGAATCCCCCACAGTCACGGTGCAAGAGCAAGCCGAGCTCATCGAGCTTGCCGTGCGCCACGCAGATGGCCGAATCCCCGTGATTGCCGGCACCGGGGGCAACTCCACCTCCGAGGCCATCGAACTTCAGCGCCATGCCTATGCCGCGGGGGCCACTGCCGGCCTTACTGTGGTGCCTTATTACAACAAGCCCACCCAAGAGGGCCTGTACCAGCATTTTCGCGCCATCGCCGAGTCCGTCGAGCTCCCCAGCATTTTGTATAACGTGCCGGGCCGCACGGTGGCTGATTTGTCCAACGAAACCATCCTGCGTCTGGCTCAGGTGCCTGGCATCATTGGTGTCAAGGATGCCACCGGCAATATTGCCCGGGGTGCACAGCTTATCGCGCAAGCCCCCGAAGGCTTTCACGTCATCAGTGGCGACGACCCCACAGCTGCCGCACTGATGCTTTTGGGCGGCCACGGTAATATCTCTGTAACGGCCAACGTGGCGCCGGCCCTGATGCACCAAATGTGCGCAGCTGCCTTGCGCGGTGATGTCCCTGAAACCCGCCGGCTTAACAATGCGCTGGCTGCGTTGGGGCGTGTGCTGTTTCTCGAAGCCAACCCGATTCCCGTCAAGTGGGCGGTGGCCGAGATGGGTCTTATCCAGCTGGGGTATCGCTTGCCGCTTACGCCTTTGTCTGATTCATTCCGCACCGTGGTGCGCCAAGCCTTGATTGATGCAGGTTGCCTCTGACATGATGACTCCCCGTACCTCGTTTTCCCTGGCCAGCATGGTGCTGGTCAGTCTGTTGGCTGGCTGCTCCACCATGGGCCAGCTTACCGGGCAAACCGAATCTGTCGAATACAAAAGCACGGTAACCGGCGATCCCTTGTCCATCCCGCCCGATCTCACTCAGGCAGCCGACAACACGCATTACCGCGCCCCCGAGGGCGTGGCCAGCCTTAGCGCGTATTCGGCCAGCCAGCGTACTCAAAGTGCCAATCCGGCCGATCGCGTCCTGCCTCAGACGCCGGGTATTCAGGTGATGCGTGACGGCACCCTGCGCTGGTTGCAGGTCGACGAGCCCGCCGAAACGCTTTACCCGAAACTTATCGAGTTCTGGGGTCAGCAAGGCTTCACCATCAACAACCAAAACCCCAAGGCTGGCCTGATCGAAACCGATTGGGCAGAAAACCGCGCCAAGATCCCCGAGGGCTGGCTGCGCAGTGCATTGGGTAGTGTCCTCGACCAAGTCTTTGATAGTGGCGAGCGCGATCGCTTCTCCACGCGTATCGAGCGTCTCAATGGCAAAACCGAGGTCTACATCAGCCATCAGCACATGGAAGAAACGCCCACCGGTGACGGTACGGCCTTCAAGTGGGTGTTTGGCAAAGAAGATCCAGGTCTCAATGCCGCGATGCTGGCACGCTTGATGGTCTATCTGGGCGCCGATCAAAAGCAGGCGGCGCAAGAGATTCAAAATGCATCCAAGGACACCGGCCCGGCAACCACCGCACAGCTTGACGAAGGGCAGGCTTCCTTAACCGTCAACGAGTCCTTCGACCGCGCCTGGCGACGGGTTGGGGTGGCCATCGACTCCGCCCGCTTCACTGTCGAAGATCGCAACCGCGACCAAGGTGACTACTACATCCGCTATCTCGACACCGACACCGGCGAGAAAATCGAGCAGCAAACCGTGTTTGGCCGGCTGTTTGGCACCCGTAATTCAGCCGAGCCCCTTAAGTTGCGTGTGCACCTGGCAGGCCAGGGCAGCGCCACGCAAGTAACTGTGCTGGATGAGCAAGGTCAGCTGCTGACAGACGCCACTGCGCGCCGTATCTTGTCGGTGCTGGATAAAAACCTGAAAGACGCGCAGTAAATGATGGATACCTGCCCTTAGGGGCAGGTTATCGCTCCCAGTGGGCCCAGCCTTCCTGTAGCCATTCGTCCAGGGCACTCAGGTTATCGGCTGGCAACAGCGCAATGTCCTGCGCCAGCAGGCTGCGCTTGTCGGCCAGCGCATGCAGGGCCGCAGATGGCGTCACATCAGCCACTTCGCCATTGATAAACACTTGTTGCCCGCTGTACATCAGCCGGGTACAGCGATCTAGCACCAGCTGCCCGGTGGCGGGAATCGCCTCGGCGAGTAGCGGTACATCGTCAGCCGGATCGAACAAAGCGTTTTCGGGCAGTGACGTCAGCCACTGGCCCAGAAACCTGACTGCAACCGCCTGATCCAGGCGGATCTTTTGCAGGGTTGCCAATGCGGAGTCGATCAGGTGTTCGGGCAGTGCCGCCGGGTGCTGGGTGGGGGCCTGGTCTGCATCCGTGTACAGGGCCGATAGATCCGGGCCGGGCAGATACGGTTGCCCGTATAGGCCTGCGGCGCCCAGGTGTTGGGCACAGATTTGATCAGCGGCGGATTCCAGCAGACCGCGCGCCAAAGTGGCCTGGCTGGGTACCCGAAACCCTATGGACAGGGTCATGCAGTCGGCACCAACCGCAATGCCATCGTGGCACACATGCGGGGGCAAATACAGCATGTCGCCGGGTTCAAGGATGTCGTCTGCATCGGGCTGAAAATCCGCCAAAATTTTTAGGGGCAGGCCAGGCACCAGAGAGAGGTCTGTCTGGCTGCTGGTGCGCCAGCGGCGTTGGCCGTGGCCCTGCAGCAAAAAAACATCATAGCTGTCGTAGTGTGGGCCCACACCACCACCATCGCTGGCGATACTGATCATCAGATCGTCCAGACGCGCATCCGGAATAAAGCGAAACAGGCGCATCAGCGCTGCCGTATCGTCATCGTGGAGATCGGCACTTTGCACGAGGAGTGTCCAGTGCGCCTGGGTCATCGGGGGCAGGCGCCGAAAGGGCCCCTGTTTCAGCGACCAGCCTTTGGTGCCGTGCGACACCAGGCGTGACTCGACTTCTTCTCGACGGGCAAGGGTCTGAACGTCTCTGATCGTGACGGGGGGCTGAAAGCCCGGCAGCGCCTGACGGATCAGAAGGGGCTTTTTTTGCCAGTAATCGCGCATGAACTCACGCGGGCTGAGCCCTCCTAATAGCTGGGTGGGCAGATCGATATCAAGGGGCGGGTAAAGGCTGGTCATGGTGGTGTTCCGAGGCAGTAGCTGCCAGCGTGCCGGCAGCGCCGCCGGTTACAGGAAATCCCGGCGCAATTGATAAACGAGTTCGAGCGCCTCGCGTGGGCTGAGTGTATCCGGGTCGAGGGCCTTCAGGGCTGTTTTCAGCGGAGAGTCCGCGTCATTGTCTTCTTCTTCCACCTGCTGGATGAACAGGGAAAGCTGTGAATCGGGGCGGCTTCTGGCCTCGAGTTCGGCCAGCTCTTTGCGGGCATGCCGGATCACCACCGGAGGAATGCCAGCGCGCTGGGCAACGTGCAGCCCGTAACTTTGGCTGGCCGGCCCGGGGCGCACCTCGTGCAGGAAGACGATGCCGTCAGGTGCATCGGCGGCAGCCAGGTGAATGTTGTTTACACCATGTGCTTTTTCTGGGAGGCGGGTGATTTCGAAGTAATGCGTGGCAAAAAGCGTAAGGGCCCGATTGTGGGTGAGCAGGCGGTGGGCGATGGCCCATGCCAGAGCCAGGCCGTCGTAAGTAGACGTGCCGCGGCCGATTTCGTCCATCAGCACCAGGCTGTGAGGAGTGGCGGCAGACAAAATCACGGCCGCTTCCATCATTTCCATCATGAAGGTCGAGCGGCCTCCGGCAAGGTCGTCAGCGGCGCCGATGCGGGTGAAGATGCGATCGAGCGGGCCAATGCGGGCCTGGCGGGCCGGCACATAACTGCCAATGCGTGCCAGTAGCGCAATCAGGGCGACTTGGCGCATATAGGTGGATTTGCCCCCCATGTTGGGGCCGGTGATCAGCAGCATGCGCCGCTCTTCGTGCATCGTGCAGTCGTTGGGGGTAAAGACTTCGAGGCTGTGCTCGACCACAGGATGGCGTCCGGCCTGGATCTCGAGACAGCTGTCTGCGCAGAGCTCGGGCGCGATCCATTGGTGGGCCTGCGCATGGTAGGCCAGTGCCGCCAGCGCATCGATGCGTGCCAGGGCGGCGGCGCAACGGGCCAGTGCGGGTGCGTGTGCGGCGCATTGCACCAGCACTTGTTCAAACAGTATTTTTTCGCGGGCCAGGCCGCGCTCACGTGCCGACAGCACTTTATCTTCCCAGGATTTGAGCTCTGGAGTGATGTAGCGCTCGACATTTTTGAGTGTCTGGCGACGGCGGTAGTCGGCAGGCACTTTATCGGCTTGCCCCCGGCTGACTTCAATAAAAAAGCCGTGTACCCGGTTGTATTCGACCTTGAGGTTGCTGATGCCGGTGCGCTCGCGTTCGCGCGTTTCGATCTCCAGTAAAAAGGCACCGTTGTCGCCCGCCAGTTGCCGCAGGGTATCCAGCTCTGTGTCGTAGGATGGGGCAATCACGCCGCCATCGCGCACCATCAAGGCGGGTTCTGGGGCAATCGCCGCCTGCAGGATCTCGGCCAGTGTCGGGTCGACAGGTATATCTGACAGATCATCTGCCAGCAGGCCGTGTGCCTGGAAGGCGCCGTGTGTCTGTTGGGCCAGCGGCGGCAGAAGAACCAGTGCATCGCGCAGGCTGGCAAGTTCGCGCGGGCGGATGGTGCCCATTGCCAGGCGCGTGGCCATGCGCTCGAGGTCAGGCAAGGTGCGTAGTTGGCCGCGCAGGGTGTCCAGTGCCAGGCTGTCTTGCGGTGACAGCAGCAGGGTGATCGCGTCCTGGCGGGCCTGCACCCGGGTGTTGTCACGCAAGGGAGATTGCAGCCAGCGCCGCAGTTGCCGGCTGCCCATGGGTGTGCAGGCATGATCAATGGTGCTGAATACCGTCGGGCCGTCTGATTGGTTCAGGGTCTCGGTAATCTCGAGATTGCGCCGTGTGGCCGGGTCAAGAATCACGTAGTCGCTGTGGCTGTCAGCGGCCAGGCCTTGCAGGTGCTTAAGGGACTGGGCTTGCGTGGCGCTGACATAGCGCAGCAGTGCGCCGGCGGCGCACAAGGCGGCAGGCTGATCGTCCAGGCCAAACGCACCGGTGTCGCTCAGGCCAAAGTGCTGCAGCAGTGTGTCGCGTGCGCCATCAGCCTGGAAATGCCAATCGGGGACCCGGCTGATGGCTGCATCCAGATGGCTGCCTTCCAGCAATTGGGTGTCTTCTGTATCGGCGCACACAATCTCTGCCGGGGCAATGCGGGCTAGTTCAGTGTCCAGCAGCGCGGGCGTGCTTTGACAGGCCTTGAATTCGCCGTTGGCCAGGTTCATCCAGGCCAGGCCAATTTGGGTGTGGCCACGGCTTTGTATGGACACCCAGGCCGCGATGATGCGGTCTTCTCGTGCGGGCAACAGCGCATCGTCGGTCAGCGTGCCTGGTGTCACCACGCGGACGATCTTGCGTTCGACCGGCCCTTTGCTGGCGGCAGGGTCGCCCACTTGTTCGCAGATGGCGATGGATTCTCCCAGTGCCACCAGCCGGGCCAGATAGCTTTCCATGGCGTGGTGCGGTACCCCGGCCATAGGAATAGGTGCGCCATTGGACGTGCCTCGCTTGGTCAGCGTCAGATTCAGCAGGCGCGCGCCGCGCTCGGCATCCTCGTAGAACATCTCGTAGAAGTCACCCATGCGGTAGAACAGCAGGTGTGAGCCCGCCTGCGCCTTGAGTTCGAGGTATTGGCGCATCATGGGGGTGTGGTTGGAGAGATCAGGGGTGGTCATGCGCGAGGGATACTGTGGCGGTTGGGGGTTGAAACCGTATTATCGTTGATGATGTGGGTGGGTGATGTAAGCGAGGCTGTCGGATGCCTCAGTCCCCCAGGTTTTAAGACAAAGAACCACGCAAAACGTGCAAAATCTTCTCAATCTCGTGCCTGCTGACGTCGCGGGTGATAAAAACCAGGCGCGAGCGCCGATCCGTATCGGGCCAGGCAGGGAGCATGGTGGGCGGATAAAGGATGTGCTGCACACCGTGGATGACCACAGGTTGGTCTTTCCCCTGGATATTCAGGATGCCTTTGATGCGCAGAATATTGGTGCCAACAAGATTCAGCAATAATTCAAGCCAGGCATCGAGTGAGCCCTCGGAAACCGGCTCGTCCACGGTAAAACAAAAAGCCTGGATATGATCATCATGGTGGGTAGTTCCGTGGTGGTGGGCAGCGGCATCTTGTTGGGCATCCTCCCGGTACGCTGCTTCGTGCAGCCACTGCTTCACATCAGGTGTCTTCCCGTCAGTTGAAAACAAACCGAGATCCAGCACTTTGCTTGCCGTAATCTCGCCACGCTTAATGATATGGCGCGGTGCCGCCGGGTTGATGGCATCCAGCCGCTGCAGCAGGGTTTGGCGTTGGTCGTTGTCCACCATATCCGCTTTGGTCAGCAATAGGCAATCTGCGATGGCGGCCTGACGCACGGCCTCCGGATGACGATCCAGCGTGGCGTTGCCGGTAGCCAGATCCACCGTGGCCACGATGCCGTCCAGGCGATAGTGCTTGGCTACCTGAGGGTGCGTCATCAGCGTGTGGATGATGGGGGCGGGGTCGGCCAGGCCCGTGGTTTCGATCAGAACACGGCGAAACTGCCGCCGGCCGTTGCGCGAGAAGCGCCATGTAATGTCGCGCAGGGTCTGGGCCAGATCGCTGCGGATGGTGCAGCATAGGCAACCGCTGCTCATCTCCATGACGGGATTCTCGGTGCTATGGGCCACCAGCATGTGGTCCAGCGGCATCTCGCCAAACTCGTTGATGATCACCAAGGCGTCTGCCAGTTCGGGCTGGCGCACCAGGTGGTTCAGCACCGTAGTCTTGCCGCTGCCCAAAAAGCCGGTCAGCAGCGTGACGGGTATCAGGCTGGAGGGCGTGTTCATCGTTTTTTTTAATGTGGGATGCGTCCAGGCGCCCAGCGGGCCTGGGGCCTGAGGGTGTACCTGTCGCATCAGGTGGGGTCAGCTTATCTGCATCGCAGGCGCGGTGGTGTGGATTATCGCGTGCCGGATAGTTACCGCTTCAGCACAGCATCCCGGATGCTGTTGACATTATGCCGCATCATATCGATGTAGGTTGAGGCGGGGCCGTCTGCTGCTGAAAGCGCATCGGAATACAGCTTGCCGCCAATATTTACGCCAGTTTCACTGGCAATTTGCTGGATTAGCCGAGGATTACTGACGTTTTCAACAAAGATGGCCGACGCCTTGCGCGCCTTGATCTGCTGAATCAACGAGGCCACGCCAGCTGCGGAGGCCTCGGATCCAGTGTTGATGCCCTGTGGTGCCAGGAACTGCAGGCCGTACTCGTGAGCCAGATAGCCAAAGGCGTCGTGAGAGGTGATGATTGTGCGCTGATCGGCGGGGATCTGCGCCACTGCGGCCTTGAGTTCAGTGTCCAGCGCCTGCAGTTTCTGGTCATATGCTTTGGCGTTGGCCTGGTACGTTGGGCAGCCGGAAGCATCGGCGGCGCAAAAAGCCGTGGCAATGTTGCTCACGTATATCTGCGCATTACGCACGGACTGCCAGGCGTGGGGGTCGTACGTACCGTGGTGATGATCGGCATGTTCTTCGGCATGGTCGTGTTCATGCGAGTCGACCTGCTGTCTGGCTTGGTTGTGGTGGTCGTCGTGGTCATCGTGCGCATCCTCTGGATGGTTGTCGTGTTCATCCTCGGTATTGCGCAGCAACTCGACACCTTGGGTCAGTACGATCACTGGTGCCTTGGCACTTGTTGCCTGGATCAGCCGATCCAGAAAGCCTTCGAAGTGCAGGCCATTGGCCAGTACCAGATCGGCTTTTCCCACGGCAATCGCATCGGTTGGTTTGGGCTCGTACGAGTGCGCGTCGCCGTTGGCAGGCACCAGCGTGGTCAGCATGATCCGGTTGCCACCCACGTGGCTCGCAAAATCGCTGATGATGGAAAATGTGGAGACGACCTGTAACCCCTGGGCATTGGCCGGTGCCCATGCCAGTAATGCCAGCGTGGCTGCGCCGGTCATGGAGATTGATTTGGCGAATTCGAACATCATGTGCCTTCCGATTATCAAAAGTAAAAACTAGATTTGGAATGTTATAACATATCATTTATGACGGGATGGAACCGTCCTTCCATCCCGTCAGGGTGCAGCAGAACAGACAAATCAGATGAGGTGATGCGCGAAAACAGCCTGCAAGGCAAGGGGACGGCACGGTATCATCGTCCAGATCTTTTATGTCCCGGGGTGTCGGTGGATCATCTGATCCCTCCGGGCGCGTCGCCAAGGAGACCGTTTTGCCATCCCTGCAACAGATCACCTGTGTTGATGATTTCCAGCGTCTGGCGCGCCGCCGGGTGCCGCGCATGTTTTACGACTATGTGGATTCGGGCTCCTGGACAGAAAGCACCTATCGTGCCAACCACGCCGATCTTCAGGCGCTTAAATTTCGCCAGCGGGTGGCCCGCAATATCGAGCACCGCCATTTGCGCAGCACATTGCTGGGCGAGGATTGCGCCATGCCGCTTGCGCTGGCGCCCACAGGGCTGACCGGCATGCAGTGCGCAGATGGCGAGATCCTGGCAGCGCGGGCAGCCGAGCGCTTTGGGGTGCCCTTTACTTTATCCACCATGAGTATCTGCTCGATCGAGGAGGTGGCCGCGCACACCAGCCGGCCGTTCTGGTTTCAGCTGTACGTGATGCGGGATCGTGAGTTCATCGGTCGCCTGATCGACCGCGCCCGCAAGGCGGGGTGCTCGGCCCTGATGGTGACCATGGATCTGCAGGTGCTGGGCCAGCGCCACAAAGACATCAAGAACGGGCTGTCTACGCCGCCCAGGCCCACCATCGCCAATCTGCTCAATCTGGCGACCAAGCCAGCTTGGTGCTGGCAGATGTTGCATACCCGGCGTCGGGTGATGGGCAATATCGTGGGGCATGCCAAAGGGGTCAGTGATATGCGCTCTCTGGCGGTCTGGACAGCCGAGCAATTTGATCCGGCGCTTGGCTGGGCTGATCTGGCCTGGATCAAAGAGCGCTGGGGCGGCAAGATCATCGTCAAGGGTGTCATGGATGCCGAAGATGCGCGCCTGGCTGTACAGGCGGGTGCCGATGCCATCGTGGTGTCCAACCATGGCGGACGTCAGCTGGATGGTGCGCCATCCACGATTTCGGCACTGTCACCTATTGTGCGTGCGGTGGGTAGCCAGGCCGAAGTCTGGATGGATGGCGGGATCCGCAGCGGCCAGGATGTGCTGCGCGCGCTGGCGATGGGCGCGCGCGGGGTGCTGGTGGGCCGCGCATTTCTGTATGCCCTGGGTGCCCTCGGAGAGGCCGGTGTCATCCGTTGCCTCGAGCTCATCGCCAATGAGCTCAGCGTCTCGATGGCGTTTTGCGGGCGCACGGAGGTTGGGCAAATCGATGCAGATGTCTTGTTGAATGCTGCGTTGTATTCCTGATTCCCTCATTGGCGCTGTGGTTGGTGCTTTTTTGTCCGCGCAATGCAAGTGCTTGATCAATAAGAGAAACTCGGGTTAACCCTTGGCTTGTCCAGCGCTTTATCCACAGGAGGCGTGGATAAAGTGGCATAGGCGGTGCCGGGCATCCACTGGTCAATTTATGATCTGGGTTTTCAAGCCCCTGATGTTGCAGGGTAATTTAGGGTGATCCCGTACTTGTCCAAGACCTTGTCCACATCCTGCGTGGACAATTCGGGCACAGTAGAATCGCTGTGTGCCCATATGCCTGGAGTCGAATTTATGGAACAACTTCAATCTTTTTGGGCCTCGATGCCCGACATGCACGAGGCCGTCGTACATCTTGTGGTGACGCTGTTGATTCTGGTAGTTGGCTGGATGATATCCAACCTGCTGGGACGCTGGATGAAGCATGTGGCAGATCGCTCCAGCCGGATCGATCCCACCATCGTCCCCATGGTGCGCACGGTGACTGTGTGGGCGGTACGCATTGTTGTGCTGCTGGCGGTGCTGGCGCGGCTGGGCGTGCAAACCGCCAGTCTGGTGGCCATGCTGGGTGCTTCCGCTCTGGCTATTGGCTTGGCTTTGCAGGGCACACTGCAAAATTTTGCCGCGGGCATCATGTTGCTGATTTTGCGGCCCATACGGGCAGGTGAATACGTTTCGGTAGAAGGCAAGGGTGACGGCGTAGTGGACGAAATCGGCCTGTTTATGACACGCCTGGTATGCATCGACGGGCTGCACCTGCTCTTGCCCAACTCGCTGGTGTGGGGCAATCCTATCGTCAATTACAGTCGCAATAAAACGCGCCGTATGGATATCCTGGTCGGGGTGCGCCATGACGATGATCTGGATGCTGCCTTGGCCATCTTGCAGCAGCTGGTCGACCAACATTCCGATGTGCTGAAGGATCCCCCGCCGCAGGTGATGGTGATGGAGTATCGCGAGAGCACCATCATGATCAATCTGCGCCTATGGACGCTGTCTGATCTTTTTTGGGATGTGCGCTTTGATTTGCAACGCAAGGCGCCGCAGGTGCTGCGCGAAGCAGGCCTGCGCAGCCCCATCCCCTTGAGAGAAGTTCGCACCATAGACGCAGCCTAGGCAGTACAGGACACAGCCTTGCTGTTTGCGGTATCCGGGCGTGGCGGGACGCGCCAGGCTTACTCCACCATGCGGTTCAGGCGCTCGGCGTCCAGCGGGCGCTGGCCGTTTTCTATCCGCTGGCCAAGGTCTTCCATCGCCTGGCACAAACGGTGGATGCGCGCATCCTGTTGTGCGGTGTGGTTGATCAGCTCGTGCAGCACTTTCACCAGTGGGTCGTCATCGGATCGACCCACCCCATAGGGTGCAAACTCGTCGTTGCCGCCGGCATCACCGGAGGCGTTGTCAGCGGCCTGACCCCGCTGCAGCAAAGCCTGCAGCGGTTGGGCAGACCACTCTGTCACACAAGGGATTTCGGTGTGTTGTGCCGCTACCGTGGCGGAATCGTGGGCGTCTACCGGTGCAGCGCTGCCTGCCTGGGCTGGCTGCTGGGTTTCTTTGGCAGAGTGATCCTGGGGCAGAATGATGCGGGCAGGGTTGCCCACCGCAGTGGCCCCGGCCGGAACAGGTTTGATGACCACTGCATTGGATCCTATCCGTGCGTGGGCGCCGACAGTAAAGCCGCCAAGGATCTGGGCGCCTGCCCCCACCACCACGCCTTCTTCCAGCGTGGGGTGGCGTTTCTCGCCTTTGTAAAGACGCGTGCCGCCCAGGGTGACGCCCTGATAAATAGTGCAGTCGTCGCCGATCTCGGCGGTTTCGCCGATCACGACACCAAATCCGTGGTCGATGAATACGCGCCGGCCAATCTGTGCCCCTGGATGTATCTCGATGCCGGTGAGCAGGCGTCCGATGTGCGACAAAAACCGCCCGGCCCAATACCAGCCTCTGGTCCAGAGGCCATGTGCGGCGCGGTGGATCAGGATGGCGTGCAGTCCTGGGTAGCACGTGATAATCTCGATGCGGCTACGGGCGGCGGGGTCACGCTTGTGGATGCAGGCGATTTCTTCGCGGAGTTGGTCAAACATAATGGTCTAGGAATTTTCCTGGTGGGGGGCTGCCTTGGCCGTGCGGATCATGGCAGTGCACATGCCTCGCAGCATATCAACTTCGTCCACACTGATGTGGCTGCGTGTCCACAGGTGTTGCATCCGGGGCAGCAGTTTTTTTGGGTGCTTGGGATCCAGAAACCCGACCGCAACCAGGGCTTGCCCAAAGTGTTCTACCAGCGCGTGGATGCGCTCGTTGCTGGCGGGGTCTGCGCCCGGGTTGTGGCGGCCGTGCGTATCCGGCAGGCGGGCCTCGTGTGTGAGAGGAAGCAGCGCGTAGCGCATTTCCCAGGCGGCCAGCTGCAGCGCCTGAGACACATTGAGCGAGCTGTAGGCCGGGTTGGCCGGAATGTGGCACACCTGCTGGCAAAGCAGGATGTCTTCGTTGGACAGCCCCGAACGCTCGGTGCCCAGCACGATGGCGATGGTTGCGTCGGGTGTGTCCAGCGCCTGGGCCGATTGCAAGGCGGCCTCGCGAATATCGCAAGGGGGCGCCCCCAGGGCACGCGCCCGGGCCGTAAGGGCAAAGGCCAGGGTGCTGGGACCCAGCGCTGTGGACAGATCCGGGTGTATCTGCACGCGTTGGAGAACGTCTGTTGCGCCGCTGGCCAGCGCCTGGGCGTCCGGGTGCTGGCAGATATCGGGGTTGGCCGGGGCCACCAGGTGCAAGTGCTCGAATCCCATGGTTTTGATGGCGCGCGCTGCCGAACCTACGTTGCCGGGATGGCTGGGGCTGACCATGATGAAGCGCACGCGAGCGAAGGGATTAGGCCCGCTGGAGGGGAAATCGGAGGAATCTGGCAGAGTCATTTAAAATAGGAAGTTATTTACCCGTGATCTTTGGAAACTTATGCACCCGATGCTTAACACCGCCATCAAGGCGGCACGCCGCGCAGGCGCCATTATTAACCGCGCCAGCCTGGATCTCGAACGCCTGAACGTAGCGCGCAAGGGACCCAAAGACTACGTCACGGAAGTCGACCGCGCCGCTGAAGAATCCATCATCGACATTTTACGCACAGCCTACCCCGAGCACGGGTTTCTGGGTGAAGAATCCGGCGAACATGCCGCGGCAGGCACAGGTGCCGAAGCAGAGTTTCAGTGGATCATCGACCCCCTGGACGGTACCACCAACTTCATTCATGGGTTTCAGCATTACGCTGTCTCCATTGCGTTGATGCATCGTGGCCAGGCCGCGCACGTCGTTATTTACGATCCTTCCCGCAACGAGATGTTTACGGCCAGCCGCGGCAGTGGCGCCTTTCTCAACGATCGTCGGGTTCGGGTCTCGTCCTGCCTGCGATACCACGATTCCTTGCTGGCCTCGCATATCCCGCAATCCACGGCTTTGCCTGCAACGTCTCCTTATGTGTCCTTGTTGGCCGATTGCGCAGCTGCCCGGCGTACGGGCTCTACGGTGCTTGATCTGGCCTGGGTGGCATGCGGCCGTCTCGATGGTTTTTGTGGCGTTGGCCTGAAGCCTTGGGATATGGCGGCGGGCAGCCTGCTTATTCTCGAAGCCGGTGGCCTCATTGCCGATTTTGATGGCGAGCAGGCCTGGCTTCAGTCTGGCAATGTGCTGGCGGCAACGCCCAAGATATTTGCCCAGATGATTTCACACTGGCAGGCCTGATAAGGATTGATGATGGAATGGTTGCTGGATCCGGCAGCCTGGGTGGGGCTTTTCACCCTGATTGTCCTGGAAATTGTTCTGGGCATCGACAATCTGGTGTTTATCGCCATTCTTGTCGACAAGCTGCCACCCAAAGAGCGCGATCGCGCCCGAGTGCTGGGCCTTACTCTGGCCCTGGTGATGCGCCTGCTGCTGCTTACCCTGATGTCGCATCTGGTCAAGCTCACGGCGCCTTTGTTTCATCTGGGAGATTTCGGGTTTTCAGGAAGGGACCTGATCCTGATTGTCGGTGGGTTTTTCCTGCTGTTCAAAGGCACCTTCGAGCTGCACGATCGCATCGAGGGCCGCACACAGCATGCCTCAGGCTCTCGTCTGCATGCGGGCTTCTGGGTGATCGTCACGCAGATTGTGATTCTGGATGCGGTTTTCTCCATCGATTCCGTCATCACAGCCGTCGGGATGGTCGATCATCTGGCCATCATGATGGCTGCCGTCGTGATTGCCATGGGGATCATGTTGGTGGCCTCCAAGCCGCTGACAGCCTTTGTCAATGCGCACCAGACGGTGGTCATTCTGTGCCTGGGGTTCTTGCTGACCATCGGTTTCTCGCTGGTGGCCGACGGCTTCAAGTTTCCCGTGCCCAAAGGCTATCTGTATGCAGCCATCATTTTCTCGGTGATGATCGAGGCCTTGAACCAATGGGCCAAGCGTAACGTCCGACGGGCAGAATCGCGCCGCCCCTTGCGTGAACGCACCGCCGAGGCTGTTTTGCTGATGCTGGGCCGCCGTCCGCTGGTGGGCCCGGAGCCCGAGACGGGCAATGCTGCGCATACAAGCATCCAGGCATTTGGTGACGAAGAACGCAATATGGTCAGCGGCGTGCTGACGCTCAGCGATCGCAATGTCCATTCGGTGATGACGCCGCGCACCGACGTCTCGTGGATCAATCTCGAGTCTCCCCCTGAGGAAATCCGTGAGCTGATCATCCGCGAGCCGCACAGCTTTTTCCCGGTGTGCCGCGGAACACTGGATGAGGTGGTGGGCGTCGGACGCGCCAAAGAGCTGCTGCTCGATGTCCTCGAACACGGTGCCGTCCGCGAAACGCGCCTGCGTGAGCCCATCATTGTTCACGAGTCCATCGAAATTCTGTCGCTGATGGAAACCCTCAAGCGCGCGCACGGCTTGCTGGTGTTGGTGGCCGACGAATTTGGCTCGATCGTGGGGGTGGTGACCCCCATCGATATCTTCGAAGCCATTGCCGGCGAGTTTCCCGATGAGGATGAGGCGCCCGACATCATCGATCAGGGTAATGGCCGCTGGCGCGTGGATGGCGCGGCCGACCTCCATCACCTCGAGCAATTGCTGCACACAGACGGGCTGGTCGATGAGGACGAAGAATACTCCACGATTGCAGGCTACCTGCTCAGCCGCTTTGGGCGCTTGCCCGAGGTGGGTGACCACTGCGAGCTTGTGCATGATTACGATGGCTTTCGCTTTACCGTCGCTGCGCTGCAGGGCAGGCGTATTGCGGCTGTCCAGATTGAGCGTCTATTGTTAGCCGACGCGGATCCGGATGTCGAGGTGCTGGGCTAAGCCAGTGGCCGTCCCCAGGGCTGTCTGCCAGGCCCTGGTTCAGGCATCGGGCGGCCAATGATGTGCCTGGATGCCTGCCTGGCTGATGCTGATCCAGCCGCCACGGCCCTTTGAGTCGTGGTCAAAATCCCAGTCGGGCAACACCCAGCGCTGTGCGGCCTGGCCGTCTATCGTCAGGGTGTGCAGGGCCGGCTGGTGTGTGTGTCCGTGAATCAATACCCGGCTATCTGCGCTACGTAATGCCTGGCAGACCGCCTGCGGGTTCACATCCATGATCTGCATGGGCTTGTGGTGGCGTGCCTGGCGGCTGCGGGCCCGGGCCCAGTCTGCAATGGCACGCCGCCACGAAAGCGGAAAGGATAAAAACAACCGTTGTATCCAGGCTGTGTGCACGATTTGTCGAAAGCGCTGATAAGACAGATCATCGGTGCAGTATTCGTCGCCGTGGGCCAGCAAAATGACGCCTGCCCGGGTGTCAATCAACACCGGGGCAGGCAGCAGATGCGCCCCCAGGGCCGCAGCCAATGCATCGCCCATTAAAAAGTCGCGGTTACCGCGCGACAGGTACACCGGGATGGCGTGCGCCGTTTGGCGCAAGTGTGTCAGTGCTGTGGCCAGCCAATCGGGAGGTTGATGCAATGCGTGGTCGTCGCCGATCCAGGCGTCAAAGACATCGCCGCACAAGATCAGGCCTTGCGCCTGCTGGCGCGCCAAGGCCAGAAAATCATAAAAGGCCTGGGCGGTTTTGGGGATGTCTGCCCCCAGATGGATATCCGAGGCGATCCAGAGATCGCCCTGCAGCGTCAGATTATTCAACCAGCGTGGCGCTTTCGATGACGACGTCCTCGACGGGCACGTCTTGATGAAAGCCCTTGTTGCCCGTTTTAACTTTCTTGATCTCGTCGACCACTTCGGTGCCTTCGATGACCCGGCCAAACACGGCGTAACCCCAGCCATTGGAGGTGGGAGCGGTGAAGTTCAGGAAGTCGTTATCGGCGACGTTGATGAAGAATTGCGCGGTGGCCGAGTGAGGGTCTGCCGTGCGGGCCATGGCCAATGTGTAGCGGTCGTTTTTGAGGCCGTTGTTGGCTTCGTTTTCGATGGGCGCGTGGGTTTGTTTTTGTTTCATGCCGGCTTCAAAGCCGCCGCCTTGCACCATGAAATTATTGATGACGCGGTGAAAGACGGTGCCGTTGTAGAAGCCTTCTTTGACGTAGCTGAGAAAATTCTCGACCGTCTTGGGCGCTTTCTCTGCGTCCAGTTCGATCAGCATGTCGCCCATGTTGGTATGCAGTTGGACGCGTGGGTTTGTGCTCATGGAGTTGCCTTCGGTGGAATGAGTGGGGCTGGACGCTGCGCTGGCCAGGCCCGGGGCCAGGATCAGGGCGCAGCCCAAGCTGAAAATACGTATCCCGGAAAAGATACGCGAGTGAGAGAAGAGATTAAGCATCGTGCAGACCAGAAAACGGGTTTATCGGGTAACCGCATCCGCAGGCTGGCTGGGTGCCTGCATGGCATCCGGCGGAGTACCTGCCGCGGGCTGGGAGGCTGTCTTGCCTTGCATCGCTTTAGCCCGTGCAAAGGACTGTTGGGCCAGTGCCATTTGAACATGCCCGAGGTTTTCGAGGGCAGGGGCAAAATTGGGATCTGAGACCAGCGCCATATCGAGGGCATTGCGGGCCAGCTCAAGGTGGCCTTCACGCGTGTACTCGATGGCTAATGCGTTCCAGGGCTCGGGAAGCTCTGGATAGGTTTGTGTCATGGACAGCCACAGCGCAGTGGCTTGTTTGTGCTGGCCCAATGCCACCAGTGCGCGTCCTTTTTGGAACATCAGTTGCACGTCCTCGCCCAGGGTGCCGGCCTCTTTGCGTGCCGACTCGCGTTGCTGGATGATTTTCAGGGCATCTTGTGCCTTGCCGTTGTCGATGAGGGTAGCCACGCGCTGGCTGATCTGGGCCGGGGTAAGCGGCACCGCTGTATTAACCGATGGCGTGGCTTTTTTAAGGAGATTGGCCAGCCCCTGCCAGCCACCTTCGGGAGCGGGCGCTTCGGTAAACTCGCCTGTTGATGGGTCAAACGTCAGGCCTTGGATCGTGGTGACAGACGCGTTAGTATCAGGGGGCGCACTTTGTGCAGGGGCGACAGCCAGGCCTGTGCACAGAATAAGAGTAGTCAAAAAAACACGGATCACGACGCGCGGCACCTAAGAAGGGGTTTCGGAGATGAGGTCTGGGGACGGTTATACTTGGCAGTTCATTTTACATCCCATTGCGCGGCCCAACGGTTGGGCGCGTCGGGATGGTTTGACCTTCTCCACCCGACATGCTGCACATTTATAACACCCTTTCGCGCCAGAAAACCCCCCTGCAGACAACACAGCCTGGGGTGGTTCGGATGTATGTATGCGGGATGACAGTCTATGATTTCTGTCATCTTGGCCATGCGCGCATGCTGGTCAGTTTCGATGTAGTGCAGCGCTGGCTGCGGGCGTCGGGTTATCAGGTGCAGTATGTGCGCAACATCACAGACATCGACGACAAGATCATTCGTCGGGCCGTCGAACGCAACATGCCCATCCGTGCCCTCACCGAGTTCTTCATCGACGCCATGCATGCCGACGAGCGCGCCCTGGGGGTGCAATCACCTACCCACGAGCCCCGCGCCACCGAGCATGTGGCCGGTATGCTCGATATCATCCAGACGCTCGAAGCCCGCGGCCTGGCCTATCAGGGGACGGATGGCGACGTCAATTTTTCAGTTCGCAAGTTTCCTGGTTACGGCAAGCTGTCGGGCAAATCCCTCGATGACCTCCGTGCGGGCGAGCGCATTGCCGTCTCGGCGGGCAAGCAAGATCCGCTTGATTTTGTCCTCTGGAAATCCACCAAGCCCACCGAGCCCGCCGACACCCGCTGGGAGTCGCGCTACGGCCCGGGGCGTCCGGGCTGGCACATCGAGTGCTCGGCCATGAGCCGGGCCTTGTTGGGGCTGCCGCTGGATATCCATGGTGGCGGGCCTGATCTTAAGTTTCCGCACCACGAAAACGAAATCGCCCAAAGCGAAGGCGCCTTTGGGGGCACCTTGGCCACTACCTGGATGCACTGCGGGCCCATGATGGTGGACGCCGAGAAAATGTCCAAGTCACTGGGCAATTTTCGCCGTATCCGCGATACGCTATCCACGGATGCACAGGATAACGCGGCCACCTATACCGTCAACCCGCGTGAAGCCGAGATGCTGCGTTTCTTTTTGCTGCGCAGCCATTACCGCAGCATGCAGAACTACGCGCCCGACAACCTCCAGGATGCCCAGCACGCGCTGGATCGTCTGTATCAGGCCTTGGCCAATGTCCCGCCGGCGGCAGTCAGCATCGATTGGGATTCCTCGCATGCGCAGGCGTTTCGCGAGGCCATGGACGACGACTTCAATACCGCTGGTGCCGTGGCCATCCTGTTCGAACTGGCTACTCAGGTCAATCGCACGCAAGATGGTCTTGTTAGTGGGCAGTTGCGGGCACTGGGCGGTGTGCTGGGCATTTTGCAGGCGGATCCCCAACACTATTTGCAGTCACCCACCCGGTTCTTGTCGGCGCAGCCGTCGGTGCCACAGTGTTCCTCAGACGACATCGAGGCCCTGATTGCCCAGCGCAAACAGGCCAAGGCCGAGCGTGATTTTGCCCGGGCTGATGACATCCGTGCCCAGCTGCGTGCCTTGGGTGTTGAGCTTGCCGATGTCGCCGCAGGTGACACGCAATGGCGGCGGGTGTAGAGATGGATATGCATTGTCCGGATATGCGCCTGCAACGCCCTGCGTACTGGGATGAGGCCTGCGATCACCTTGTTCAGCGCGACCGCATCTTAAAGAAACTGATTCCCATGTATGGCCAGGAGTGCATTCAAATGCCTCAGGGGCCGTATCAAACGCTTATCCGCATCATTGTGGGCCAGCAGATCTCGTTGGCGCTGGGGCGCAAGCTTTGGCGGCAACTGGTGCAGGACTGTGGCCCAGAGCTGCATCCCGAGTGTATCCTGAGCCGTACCGAGGCCGAGCTTCGTTCTTTGGGCCTGTCGTTGCGCAAGGCACAATACGTGCGCGACGCCGCACAGTATTTTCAGCAAGCCAGTTGGCTGGATGGCGCGTGGTGGCAGGCGCAGGATAACGCGGCCATTGTGGCGCGCCTGTGCGAGATCCGCGGGGTGGGCCAATGGTCTGCCGAGATGTTCCTGATTTTCTTTCTTGGGCGCCCTGACGTACTGCCGCTGGATGATACGGCACTGCTAAAAGCCATCTCCTGTCATTATTTCAGTGGCGAGCCTGTCTCCCGCTTCGAAGCCCGAGAAGTGGCTCAGGCGTGGGCACCCTGGCGTACGGTGGCCAGCTGGTATCTGTGGCGCAGCCTGGATGCTGCCGCCGTCGAATATTGATTTTTTCCTTCCCGGAAATCCTGCTCTTATGCGAAATACATTTCTAGAATTCGAACAGCCCCTGGCAGAACTTGATCAGAAGATCGAAGAACTCCGCTATGTGCAGACAGACTCTGCCGTGGATATCTCCGAAGAAGTCAGCCGGCTGCAACAAAAAAGCCAGGCCCTGGCCAAGAGCATTTATGCCAAGCTCACGCCCTGGCAAACGGCACTGGTGGCGCGCCATCCCCAACGCCCCTACACGCTCGATTACGTGCAGGCGCTGTTTACCGATTTCCACGAGCTGCACGGTGATCGCATGTATGCCGATGACCAATCCATCGTGGGTGGGCTGGCGCGTTTTAATGGCACCCCGTGCATGATCATTGGCCACCAAAAGGGGCGGGACACCAAAGAACGCGCCTTGCGCAACTTTGGTATGCCGCTGCCCGAGGGCTATCGCAAGGCCTTGCGGCTGATGCGCCTGGCCGAGAAATTCGAGCTGCCCATCTTTACCTTTGTGGATACCCCGGGTGCCTATCCCGGCGTAGGGGCCGAAGAACGCGGCCAATCCGAGGCCATTGGCCATAACCTGTTTGCCATGGCCGGCCTCAAGGTACCTATCATCGTCACCATCATCGGCGAAGGTGGATCAGGTGGCGCATTGGCCATTGCCGTCGGCGATACAGTGATGATGCTGCAATATTCCACTTATTCCGTCATCTCCCCCGAAGGCTGCGCTTCGATTTTGTGGCGCAGTGCCGAGAAAGCCTCTACGGCGGCCGAAGCACTGGCCATTACCGCACCCCGCCTCAAAGACCTGGGCCTCATCGACCGCGTAGTCAGCGAGCCCGTGGGCGGTGCGCACCGCGATCCGGACACCATGGCGCGTCAGTTGCACCGTGCGCTGGCCGACGCCTTGCGAGAACTCTCCAGCCTCGAAACCGACGAGCTGCTGCGCCGGCGCATGGATCGCATTTCTTCGTATGGCCGCTTCCAGGAAGCCCGCTAAGCCTGCCTGGGCGCTTGATCCCCACCTGACGGCCGCCCTGCAAAAAGCAGTGCAGGCCTTGCCGGATGCGGCTCCTCTTGGGGTGGCGCTCAGTGGCGGGGCGGATTCCGCCATGCTGGCGGTGCATGCTGCGCAGGTGGCGGCTGTGTCGGGGCGCACGCTGCATTGTTTTCATATTCATCATGGCTTGCAGCCTGCCGCCGACGAGTGGCTGGCGCAGGCGCACCGCCTGGCCGGTATCCTCGGGGTGGCTTGCCACAGCCGGCGGATTCAGGTCAGTGTCCAGGGCACTGGCATGGAGGCCGCCGCCCGAGAGGCGCGCTATGTTGGCCTGGCTGCTCTGGCGCAGGCGGTTGGAGTGGATATCCTTTTTTTGGCCCATCACCAGGACGACCAGGCCGAGACGGTTTTGCTGCGGCTGCTGCGTGGGGCAGGGCCAGAGGCCCTGGCGGCCATGTCGGCACAGATTCACCACCACGGTATCTTGTGGTGCCGCCCGTGGCTAAGCCAGCCCCGGTCCCGGATCCTGCAGGCGGCGGGTCAGTTTGCCGCTATTACGGGCTGGCATCCGGTGCAAGACCCCAGCAACCACGATACCCAATACAAGCGCGCCGCCCTGCGGCACGACCTTGCCCCGGTGCTCGACAAGCATTGGCCGGCATGGCGTACCAGCCTGGCGCGCCATGCCGGCCAGGCGGCTGATCTTGGCCTGTGGATAGCCAGCACCGCCAGCGACGACTGGCAAGGCCTTGATCCTTCTGCCGATGGACGCAGCTTCTCGCTGCTTGCGTGGCGTCAGCTGCCGGCCGTGCGTCAGGCGGCCTTGGTTCGCTATTGGCTGCAGTGTCAGGGCTTGCGCATGCCCACAGAAGCTCGCCTGGCCGATTGGCTGCGCCAGTTTCGGCAGGTGCATGCGCTGGGGCATGATCGCCTGGTTTCTTTGCCACACGAAGGGCATCTGGTGCAGGTGCAACGCGGCCGTGTCGTTCTCTCGGAAACATCTGTGAAACCCAGTTAGAATAACCAGTTCATCTCCGGTTTCGTCTTTTGGCATTGCCGGCCTGCAGTGTTTACGTCTTAGTCATCATGCTTATTGTTCAAAAATACGGCGGCACCTCGATGGGGTCTGTCGAACGCATTCAGAATGTCGCCAGGCGCGTAGCCAAGTGGCATGCGGCAGGCCATCAAGTGGTGGTGGTGCCGTCCGCCATGTCCGGCGAGACAAACCGTCTGCTGGGCCTGGCCAAAGAAATCTCTCCGCAGCCTGATCCCCGAGAGCTCGACATGCTGGCCGCCACTGGCGAGCAAGCCAGCAGCGCCCTGTTGGCCATTGCGCTCATGCGCCAGGGTGTGGCGGCACGCAGCTATGCCGGCTGGCAGGTGCCTGTGCGTACCGACAGCAGCTACACCAAGGCACGCATCAAATCGATTGACGACACGCGCGTGCGCAGCGATCTCGATGCGGGCCGGGTAGTTATCATCACCGGCTTTCAGGGTATCGACGACGATGGTCATATCACCACGCTGGGCCGTGGCGGTTCGGATACCTCCGCAGTGGCCGTAGCCGCTGCCATGAAAGCCGACGAATGCCTGATTTTCACGGATGTCGACGGCGTGTACACCACCGACCCCCGTGTCGTGCCCGAGGCGCGCCGGATGAACGTCATCTCATTTGAAGAAATGCTCGAGATGGCCTCACTGGGGTCCAAGGTGCTGCAGATCCGCTCGGTCGAGTTCGCCGGCAAATATCAGGTGCCTTTGCGTGTCCTGTCGTCGCTCACCGACCCTCTGATCCCCGTTGATGTTGAAATGCATTCGGGCACACTGATTACTTTCGAGGAAGATCAAAAAATGGAATCCGCCGTTGTTTCTGGCATCGCCTTTAGCCGCGACGAAGCCAAGGTTACGCTGCGCAACGTCCCCGACACCCCGGGCGTTGCCTATTCAATTCTTGGGCCCGTGGCTGCGGCCAACGTCGATGTCGACATGATCCTGCAAAACATCTCGCAGCAAGGCATGACCGACTTCTCCTTCACCGTCAATCGCAACGATTTCACCCGCACGCTTGATCTGCTCAATAACCAGATCGGGCCTGCCGTGGGCGCCGGCGAAGTTGTCTCCGACGAGAAAGTCGCCAAGGTCTCCATCGTTGGTATTGGCATGCGCAGCCATGTGGGTGTCGCCAGCCTGATGTTCCGCACGCTGGCCGAAGAAGGCATCAACATCCAGATGATCAGCACATCAGAGATCAAAACCTCCGTGCTCATCAACGACAAGTACATGGAGCTTGCCGTACGTGCCTTGCACAAGGCCTTCGAACTCGATCAGGAGCCTGTGCAGGCCGACGTCTGAGATCCGGCACCTGTGCTAGAATGCCGATCTTGCTGGAGACGTGGCCGAGTGGTTGAAGGTACTCCCCTGCTAAGGGAGCATGCGGCTTATACCCGCATCGAGGGTTCGAATCCCTCCGTCTCCGCCAGCAAGCCCAAAAGCCCTGATTTCTCAGGGCTTTTTGCTTTTCTGATAAAAGGCGGCTGGGCCCGTGTCCAAAAGCACTTTGCATGGATATCCTACAATCGTCCGGGAGTCCGACGGCGGGGGGCCGAAGCGGACAGCATGGGGCCAGGGTGATCATCCCACCCCCAGACCGGGAGAACACCATGGAATTCAGCCTCATGCGCGATGTGCGCATCCGCACTGAGTCGGCCATCGCCTCGGGCGATTTATTGCCTATTCAAGCCGAACAAGTGATTCTGCAGGAGCAGGGTCTGGCTTTTATTGTGCGTTGGGTGGCCGCGCTGGCCGCCAAGGATGCGGCCAGCAAGCCGGCAGCTCAGCCGGGTGCTTCCACAATCTTGCCGGGTGGGCCGCGCGACCCGGATTTCAATCCGTTCCTTCATCCAGACCCTGCCTTATTGGTGGGGGCGGTGGGCGATCATCATGTGGCGATTCTGAACAAGTTTCCGGTTTGCCTGCATCACCTGGTGCTGGCTCGGCGCCAGTTTGCCGAGCAGAGTTCGCCCCTGGAAGAGATTGATTTTCAGGCGCTGGCTGCCGTCCTGTCGGCCGAAGGCGGTCTGGGGTTTTACAACGGCGGTGCGGCCGCCGGGGCCAGCCAGCGACACAAGCACATTCAGTGGATTCCCGCCTCGGACCAGAATGCATCGCTGCAAGCCCTGGGGGCAGGCCTGCCGGCCGGCTTGCCGGAGGGGGCTGTTGCCCGCCATCCAGCCTTGCCCTTGGCTCATTGTTTTGCGCCGGTCAATGCGGGCGTGGGGGCCGATGTCGCAGTCAGTGCTCGCAGTATGCTGGCTGCGTTTACGCAGGCATGCGGGGTGCTGGGCCTGCGCCCCGATGCTGATGGCCTGTTGCCGCCATGCAATATGCTGGTGGGAGATGGCTGGATGCTGGTGTTGCCGCGTAGCCAGGAACATTTTCAGGGCGTATCCCTTAATGCCTTGTCTTTTGGCGGCACGATCTACGTGCGCGATCCCGCCCAGATGGATGCCATCCGGGCGGCTGGCCCGCTGCAGGCGCTGGCCAGTGTTGGTGTGGCGGTTTAGGCGCCTTAGCCAAGATATCGACAGATGGTGATGGTGGCTGGCATTGGCCCAAGTAAAGCAGTACTTGCTAGACTGGCTGCTTTTCCAACACTCGCTACCGCGCGGATCTCCCATGGAAATCGTTTTCGCCTCCCGTCATGATTCTGATCCGCTGCAGTGGGTGCAAGCCCTGCAGGCGGCGTTGCCTGAGCACAACGTCAGTTTGTGGGATGGTGAAGCGCCCTCCGGGCAGGCGCAGGTTGCGGTGGTGTGGGCACCTCCGGCAGAGCTCTTTGCCCGCGAGCCCCAGCTGACGCACGTGTTCAATCTGGGTGCGGGAGTTGATGCATTGTTGCGGCTGCCGGATCTGCCCGCCGATATCACATTGGTGCGCATGGAAGACGGTGGCATGGCTGTGCAGATGGCCGAGTATGTCCTGCATTACCTGATCCGCGAGTCCCGGGATCTGGGCCGTTATGCCAGCTTGCAGTCGCAGGCGTGCTGGCAGCCCCAAGCGGATATCGACCGCGCGGCCTGGCCGGTGGGCGTGATGGGGGGCGGTGTGATGGGGCGCCGTGTTGCCCAGGCCTGTGCTGCGCTGGATTACCCGGTGTCGGTGTGGTCGCGCAGCGGGCAGCCAGTGGCTGGTGCACAGGCGTTTGGGCAAGAGCAGTTATCTGATTTTCTGGCCAACACCCGGGTTTTGGTCAATGTCCTGCCCCTGACCGCGGCCACCCAAGGTATTTTGTCGTGCACGTTGTTTCAGCACTTGCAGGCCGATGCCTATCTTATCAACATTGCCCGGGGCGGGCATCTGGTGGATGCTGATCTGCTGGAGGCCCTTGAAAATGGCCGCCTGCGAGGCGCGGCGCTGGATGCGTTTGTACAAGAACCTTTGCCCAAGGAGCACCCGTTTTGGGCGCATCCGCGTATCCAGGTAACCCCCCACGTGGCAGGCGCCAGCCTGATGGCCATGACAGTGAACCAGATTGCCGGCAAGGTGCACGCCATGACCCGTGGAGAACCCATCAGCGGTGTTGTTAATCGCGCCAGGGGGTACTGATACTGACTGTGCCTCAGGCAAAAAACCAGTAGCACACTGCGATGGCTGCCAGCACACCGGCGAAGTCGGCCAGCAGTGCGCAGCCCACGGCGTGGCGGGCACGCTGGATACTGACGGCACCAAAATACACGGCCAGTACATAAAAGGTGGTTTCAGTGCTGCCTTGCACGGTGGCTGCCAGCAAAGAGGCAAAGCTGTCTGGGCCTGTGTGCTGCATGGTTTCGATCATCAGGGCGCGTGCCGCACTACCTGAGAAGGGCTTCACCAGGGCGGTGGGCAGGGCATCTACAAAGCGTGTGTCCAACCCCAGGGTGTGCACGCTCCAGCGGATGACATCCAGCAATAGGTCCAAGGCGCCAGAGGCCCGCAGCACGCCAACCGCACACAGCATGGCGATCAGATAGGGCAGCAGGTTCTTGCATACCTCAAAGCCCTCTTTGGCCCCTTCGATAAAGCAGTCGTAAACAGCGACGCGTTTCCAGGCGCCGGCCAGCAAAAAGGCGATGATGACGCCAAACAGCACCAGATTGCCCAGCAATGAGGACAATGCCGAGACCGCCACCGCACTGAGGCTGGCCAGTAGCGCCATGAACCCGCCCAGCAGCAGCCCGCCCGTGGCCAGCCAGGCCAGCACCACCGGATTTTGCAGGCGCAGGCGCTGCATAAACGCCACCGACAGCAGGCCCACCAAGGTGGATGCCGACGTGGCCAGAAGGATGGGCAAGAACACCAGCGTGGGGTCGGGTGCCCCTTGCTGGGCGCGGTACATGAAAATCGATACCGGCAATAGCGTCAAAGACGATGAATTCAGTACCAAAAACAGGATCTGCGCATTGGTGGCGGTATCCGGCTTGGGGTTGAGCGTTTGCAGCGCGTGCATGGCGCGCAGGCCAATGGGGGTTGCCGCATTGTCCAGCCCCAGTGCGTTGGCGGCAAAGTTGAGCGTGATCAGCCCAAGGGCTGGGTGCCCGGCGGGTACTTCGGGCATCAGGCGCAAAAACAGGGGGCCCAGCAACCGTGCCAGGCCACGCACCAGGCCGGCCGCCTCGGCAATTTTTAAAAACCCCATCCAGAGCGTCAGGGTGCCCAGCAGCAGCAGCATGATCTTGACGGACAAATCAGCCATGTCAAAGAGGCTGGTGATCAGATCTGAAAAAATATGGGCGTTGCCCAGCACCAGCCACTGGAACAGCCCCGAGGCCGCCGCCACCAGAAAAAACCCGAGCCACAAAACGTTAAGCATCGCTGTGCGCCGGGCTTAGAAGCGTGGAAACATGCGGTCGTGGTCGTACATGGGGTCTGGCCCAGGGTGAAATTTGGTCACCTGGTCTCCGTTTTGCCCCATAAATACATACATCAGTGAGTTCCAGACGTGATCCTGCTTGTATCGGTAGCTCCAGACCACTTGCTGCGAGCCAGGTAAACCGGCGGTGTCGATGATGGCCGGCGGGCCAAACTCGCAACGCACCTGGGCGGCCGTCCAGGTGCCGGTTTTCAGTACCTGAAAATGCTCGTCCGTCAGCACGGGCTGTATTGTGCCGATACGGCCCTGATCATCGATGGTGCTGGCCCAGGCAAACTGTCCCATGGGTTGTTGCGACCACACCGCGCGGTGCAGGCCGTCTCGATCAGTGCATTGCAAGGTGGGGGCCCCAAACTGAGCGGCTACCTGATCCAGGGGGGTGCCGGGTGGTGCTGAAGTAACGGATGTGCAGCCGGCCAGTAATGTGGTGGCACCCAGCAGGGCAGCCATCAACGGGCGTGGGTACGCTTTTGCTTTTGGGTGGCAGGTGAACAAGTAAGCAGGCGCCATGGCAGTCCTCCGGATGAATGCCTCCAGTGTAATCGGCGTTGCCGTTGTTTAGGCACGGAGACCGGGCCGCACGGCAGCCCGGCATGTTTTATACTGGCGGCCTGGTTTGTTGCGGGGTCTCTGCGCGGCAAACCTGCCAGGTGTTGCGTTCGCATACCGTCTGCGCTGGCTGTTGTACCGGCTCAGTGTCTCCTTAGTTAAATGGATATAACTTTCCCCTCCTAAGGGAAGATTGCAGGTTCGATTCCTGCAGGAGACGCCAATTTTTGCCGGTGCCTCAATGCATGGGTTGTGGATATCAGACCCTACGGCCCTTGCTGTCCACAACCGCCTCACCGTCTTCTTTGCTGAAAGCCCTGTGCTGCGCTTGCGGCAGGATATCCAGCACGGCTTCCGACGGCCGGCACAGGCGCGTGCCCAATGGCGTGACAACAATCGGCCGGTTCAGCAGGATCGGGTGCTGCTCGATGAAATCAAGCAATTGGTCGTCCGTCCATTTGGTGTTGCCCAGATCCAGTTCTGCATAGGGCGTACCCTTTTCACGCAGTACGTCGCGGACGCTCAGGCCCGCATTGGCCAGCAACTTTACCAGTGCGGCCTGGCTGGGCGGTGTCTTCAGGTACTCGATGACTGTCGGCTCTTCACCGCTGTTGCGGATCATTGCGAGCACGTTACGCGATGTGCCGCAGGCGGGGTTGTGATAGATCGTAATGGTGCTCATGGGGATGTCCTGGTGATTGGGCCAAGGGTTTTGGGCAGCACGTGTACCCGCTGCATGCCCGCGTGTGTGGATGTCTGCAAGGGACGCAGGTCATTCGTCGGTATCACCCCCCAGCGCCACATCCACAGGTTTTGCCTGCAGTGCGTCACGTAACACCGCTGAGGGCACGCTGATCAGGTAGCCGCGTCGGCCACCGTTCAGGTACACCACATCGTAATCCAGCAGGCTGCGCTCTACCCATACGGGCATGCGTTTGCGCGTGGCAAAGGGCGAGGTGCCACCCACCTGATAGCCCGAGTGGCGCTGGGCGGTGTCGGGCGTGCAAGGTGCTACCTTCTTGACGCCAATCTGGCGTGCCAGGTTTTTGGTGGAGACTTCACAATCGCCGTGCATCAGGACAACCAGGGGATGTGCCTGCTCGTCTTCCATGATCAGGGTCTTGGCCACCTGGTGCAGGGGCACCTCCAGTTGGCGTGCGGCCTCGCGTGCGCCGCCGTGATCCACGTATTCGTAGGGGTGCTCGCCAAAGGGGATCTTTTGCTGGCGCAACCAGTGGGTGGCGGGTGTTTCTGAGGTATGCCGGGATTTGCTCATGGCGGGGGTATGGTCAGAAGGCTTCAGGCCCTGGGGTGATGCTGGGCGTGCAAGGTTTTAAGGCGCTCGCGGGCAACGTGAGTATAGATTTGCGTGGTGGAAATATCTGCGTGGCCCAGTAGCATTTGCACCACGCGCAAATCAGCGCCGTGATTCAGCAGATGGGTGGCAAATGCGTGGCGCAATACATGTGGTGATAGCGGCGCATGGATATCGGCCTGCTGGGCGTACTTGCGAATCAACAGCCAAAAGGCCTGGCGGGTCATGGCTGCGCCGCGCGCAGTCACAAACAGTGCATCGCAGAGCCGTGCCCCCAGGATTGCAGGGCGGCTGTCTGCCAGGTAGCGATCAATCCAGTACAAGGCTTCCTCGCCCAAAGGCACCAGGCGGTCTTTGGCGCCTTTGCCCATCACTACCCGCACCACGCCTTCATTCAGGCTGGTGTTTTGCACACTCAGGTTTACCAGCTCGCTGACGCGCAGGCCGGTGGCATACAGGGTTTCCAGCATGGCACGGTCGCGCAAGCCCAGTGTGGCTTCGACATCGGGGGCTTCCAGCAGGGCATCCACCTGTGCTTCAGACAAAGTCTTGGGAAACCGGGCGGGTTGCCGTGCACTGTGCAGGCCCAGACAAGGGTCTTCGTGACACAGATTGCTGCGCAGGGCCCAGATATAAAACCGGCGCAGTGCCGCCAGGCGACGGTTTGCCGTACTGGCTTTGCTGTGTTGGTGCTGGGCAGCCAGCCAACTTTGGATATGGTGCTGGCTGGCTTGCTCTGGCGGGCAGCCCTGTTTTGCTTGCAGCCAGGAGGCAAAGGCTGTGAGATCTTGCCGGTAGGCGCTCAGGGTGTTGCCTGCCAGGCCGTCTTCCAGCCACAGGGCGTCCAGAAAAGTATCGATGACAGGAAAGGGAGAGGGAGAGGGCGGTTTAAGCATGTCCGCGTCAGGATTGGGGAGGTTACGCGCAACCACGGGTTTCATTCTACCTGACCCGCTTCAGCGGCTCATTGCGTAATATACCTATATATATTACGATAGCCAGCGTTGCTGAAACCTGGGAAGTGCGCTCATGTGGTGCCGCCGTCTTGTCCTCGCAGGGGTGCTGTCCGCCTTTTTGCCGCCCGCCATGGCGGATGAAATTCTGGTGTCGGCAGCATCGAGCCTTACACAGGCCTTCACTGCTTTGGCAGCGCAGTATCAGGCCGCCCATCCGAATACGGTTGTGCGCACCAGCTTTGGTGCGTCTGACGTGGTGCTACGCCAAATTCTCGAGGGCGCCCCTGCGGATGTCTTTGCCTCCGCGGATCAAAAGGCCATGGACAAAGCGGCCCGGGGCAAGGCGATTGACCCGGCTTCCCGCACTGATTTTGTACGCAACCAGCTGGTGTTGGTGGTGCCACGCGATAATCCTGCAGGCGTTACCTCGTTGCAGGGTCTGGCCGGCACAAATATTCATCGCATTGCATTGGGCAACCCGGCCTCGGTGCCAGTGGGCCGGTATACCCAGGCTGCACTGCAAAAAGCAGGGCTGTGGGATAGCGTTCGGGCCCACGAGATTCTTGGGCAAAATGTGCGCCAGGTACTGAGCTACGTCGAACGTGGCGAAGTGGATGCCGGCTTTGTGTTTGCCACGGATGCGGCAATCATGAAAGACAAGGTAAAGGTGGTTCAGACCGTGCAGACGCCCGTGCCAGTGGTGTATCCCATTGCCCTGGTGCAGCGCCCTGATCGCGCGGCCAAGGCCGAAAGCTTTCTGCAGTTTGTGCTGTCCGATACGGGGCAGGCCGTGTTGGCCCAGTATGGCTTCTCCAGGCCCTAAGTAGTTGGGGCAGAGGCATATGTCGGCAGTGTGCATGGATGATGACCGGATGCGGTTATGAATACGGATCTCTGGGTACCCCTTCTTTTATCGCTGAAGGTGGCCGGCTGGGCCACCGTAGTGGCTACCGTGGCCGGGATTGCGGTGGCCTACGGCCTGTCGCGCTGGCCGTCCCGCTGGAGCGATGTGGTGGATGCGCTGCTCACTTTGCCCATGGTGCTGCCGCCCACGGTCATTGGATATTATTTGCTGGTGCTGCTGGGCCGGCGTGGCTGGTTGGGTGGCTGGCTGCAATCGCATGGCATCAGCCTGGTCTTTACCTGGCAAGGGGCCGTGATTGCTGCCGCATTGGTGGCGTTTCCTCTGGTGCTAAAGGCTGCACGCGCAGCCTTTCTGGAGGTCGATGCCCGGCTGGAGCAAGCGGCTGCCGTGCTGGGCTTGTCGCCGGCTGCGGTCTTTTTTAGGGTCAGCCTGCCCTTGGCGGCACGGGGCATTTTGGCCGGGGTGTTGCTGGCCTTTGCCCGTGCGTTGGGCGAATTTGGTGCCACCTTGATGATCGCCGGAAACATCCCTGGAAAAACGCAAACGCTCTCTATCGCCATCTACGAGGCTGTGCAGGCAGGCAACGATGACGCCGCCAATATCCTGGTGCTGGTCACTTCGGTGACTTGTGTAGTGGTGCTGTGCCTGGCGGCGTGGCTGGTGCCCAGTGGGCGTCGCCATCCGGGCAGGAGATCCGCATGAGCCTGTCTGTGGCGTTGCGCTGCCAGGTGGGTGGCGCCGATGGGTTTTTATTGCAACCAGCCTGGCACACCGATGCGCGTCGTGTAGCCCTGTTTGGCCCGTCGGGCGCGGGCAAGAGCCTGACCATGCAGGCCATTGCAGGCCTGCTGCGCCCCGATGAGGGCCGCATTGTGGTGGATGGCCGTGTGTTGTTTGATCATGCGACGCATATCAATGTGCCCCCGCCGCAACGTCATCTAGGCTATCTGTTTCAGGATTACGCGCTGTTCCCTCATCTCACGGTCTGCCAGAACATCGCGTTTGGACTGCGTACCGGCTGGCGCAACTGGCCAGCCCGGCCCTGGGGGCGTGTACGGGTGCTGCCCGCGCAGGCACAGCGCTGGGTGCAGGCGTTTCAGTTGGGGCATCTGCTTGACCGGTATCCCGGCCAGTTGTCAGGCGGGCAGCGCCAGCGCGTGGCCCTGGCCCGTACGCTGGCAACCGGCCCCAGCCTGTTGCTGCTGGATGAGCCCTTGTCTGCCCTGGATATGGGTTTGCGGGTGCAGATGCGCCGCGAGCTGGCCCAATTGCAGCGAGATATTGGTATCCCCACCATCCTGATTACGCATGATCAGGCAGATGTTGATGCCCTGGCCGATCAGGTGTTTCGTATTGAGCACGGTGCTGTCGTGGGCACATCGCCGGTCTTGCCTGCTGCTTCCTGAGCCGTAAGGAACCAGCCGTTTGGTCGATGATCAGTCGAGCGTGCCCAACAACACGTCGCCGGCCTGAAACAGGGCCTGGGCCTGGCTGCCCGATGGCAATGGCGCAGAAGCAGGCAAACCTTGAGTAGCCGCGGAGGCGGCAGCCAGCCCCGTAACCTGGATGCCCGGGGTGATTTCCAGTGTGATTTCCCGCAGGGTGGGGTCTGCCTCGGTGTGGATCAGATGGCCCAGCCACCGCGTGGTGGTGTCTGCCGCCAGCGTGGGTGGGGTGTCTGCAAGCGGTGTGATGGTAACCGCCTGGGCTTTGATGAAGGCCAGGGCGCGTCTGCCGGTGCGTAAGGCCAGACGCCCGGTGCTGGCATGTGTGAGGGTGGCTTTCAGCACCACAGAGGGCGCGATTTCGAGCTCGATTACATCGTTGACGCCTTGCCGGAAAATGGCTTTGACATGGCCCTCGAAGCGGTTGCGGGCCGAAGTCTGCAGCGCCATGCTGTGCAAAAGATCCATATGGCGCACGCTGTCGGGGCCAAATCGTGACAGCACATCCATGAAACGTTGGTGCTCTGCCTGTACGGCCTGGTACCAGGCAAGCAGCTTTTGGGCCCGGGGGGTGAGTTGTGCACCCCCTCCGCGCTTGCCACCCGTGACGCGCTCAACCAGCACGTCGCCCGACACACTGTTCATGATATCCACTGCATCCCAGGCGGCCTTGTAGCTCAGGCCGATCTTGCGGGCTGCTGCGCTGATGGAGCCTTCAGTGCCAATCGCCGCCAGCAGGGCCATGCGACGCTCGGATCCCCAGCTTTGATCGCCGTTGCGTAAGCTGAAGGTGGCGCTGAGTTCGGGAGAGGGTGGGGTGTCGTGCATACTCGCAGTGTACCTGTACAAGGTACCCTAAAATATCCCCATTTATTGCTGTTCTGGTGCCAATCTCATGTCTCAGTCCTTTCCCTTGCAACGCCGTCATCCGGATGATCTGATTGTGGGTCTGGTGTCGGTGTCTGATCGTGCTTCTTCGGGTGTGTATCAGGATCAAGGCATCCCGGCGCTCACCGAGTGGCTTGGCCAGGTGCTGACTCACGCGCCGCAGATTGTGTCGCGCCTGATTCCCGACGAGCGCGACGGTATTGCCGCCACGCTGCGCGAGCTGGTGGACGAAGCCCGGTGCGATCTGGTGCTGACCACGGGCGGGACGGGGCCGGCGCGCCGGGATGTGACCCCTGAGGCCACGCTCGATGTGGCCAGCCGCGAGATGCCCGGGTTTGCCGAGCAAATGCGCCAGGTCAGTCTCAAGTTTGTACCTACGGCCATTTTGTCGCGCCAGGTCGCGGTCATCCGCGAAAGTGCTGATCACGCGGCCCTGATCATCAATTTGCCTGGCCAGCCAAAAGCCATTCGCGAAACCCTTGAGGGCCTGCGCGATGCATCGGGGGCGGTGCAAGTGGCGGGGGTGTTTGCCGCCGTGCCCTATTGCCTGGACTTGATCGGTGGGCCGTATATCGAGACCCATCCCGGGATCGTGAAATCCTTTCGGCCGAAATCGGCACGTCGGGCAACAGACGGCAACCAGCAGTAAATCCCGTTCCGCCTTAAAATCTGGGCAATCCGATTTCTTTTTTCACACCCTTTTACCTGGAGGTCCAGTCATGGCCCTGGTTTCCATGCGTCAACTCCTGGATCACGCAGCCGAGCACGGCTACGGGATTCCTGCCTTTAACGTCAATAACCTGGAGCAAGTCCAGGCCATCATGGAAGCCGCGGCCCAGACAGACAGCCCGGTGATCATGCAGGCCTCTGCAGGTGCTCGCAAATATGCCGGCGAAGGCTTTCTCAAATACCTGATTCAAGCCGCCGTCGAAACCTACCCGCATATTCCGGTGGTGATGCACCAAGACCACGGGCAGTCGCCCGATGTGTGCCAGGGTGCCATCGATCTGGGCTTTTCCAGCGTCATGATGGACGGCTCCCTGATGTCGGATGGCAAGTCCATTTCGTCGTACGAGTACAACCTGGACGTGACGCGTCGGGTGGTACAGATGGCGCACAAGCTGGGTGTTACCGTCGAAGGCGAGCTTGGCTGCCTGGGCTCCCTTGAAACCATGAAAGGCGACAAAGAAGACGGGCACGGCGCCGAAGGCACCATGACGCGCGAACAGTTGCTCACCGACCCCGAACAGGCCGCTGATTTTGTCCAGCAAACCCAGCTGGATGCGCTGGCCATTGCCGTGGGCACCAGCCATGGCGCCTATAAATTTACGCGCAAGCCCACGGGCGACATCCTCTCGGTGCAACGCATCAAAGAAATCCACGCCCGCCTGCCCAATACGCACTTGGTGATGCATGGCAGCTCCAGCGTGCCTCAAGAGCTTCTGGCCGAGATTCGCCAGTTCGGTGGCGACATGAAAGAAACCTACGGCGTGCCGGTCGAAGAACTTCAAGAAGCCATCAAGTTTGGTGTGCGCAAGGTCAATATCGATACCGATATCCGCTTGGCCATGACAGGTGCCATCCGCCGTTTCATGGCCGAGAATCCAGCCAAATTCGACCCGCGCGAATACCTCAAGCCTGCACGTGAAGCCGCTAAAAAGGTTTGCCTTGCCCGCTACGAGCAATTTGGCACGGCTGGCCATGCATCCAAGATCAAAGCCATTCCGCTGTCCGACATGGCTGCCCGCTATGCCGCCGGTGATCTCAAGCAATTGGTGAAATAAACCCACATGAAGGCCTTGCTCCAATCCACTATACAGTCGCTGCCCCTGCTGGGGCGCGGCAAGGTCCGCGACATGTATGCCGTGGGCGAAGACAAACTCCTGATCGTCGCCACAGACCGGATCTCGGCCTTCGATGTGATTCTCGATGACCCCATCCCCGGCAAGGGGTGCGTGCTGACGGCGCTCACCGAGTTCTGGCTCAAGCGCTTGGGTCATCTGATTCCCACGCATCTCACGGGGATTGCCCCCGAAGATGTCGTTGCCCCCGACGAGCGCAGCCAGGTGGCGGGGCGTGCCATGGTGGTCAAGCGGCTTGATCCCATCCTCGTAGAGGCGGTGGCGCGTGGCTACCTGATTGGATCTGGCTGGAAAGACTATCAGGCCAGTGGTGCCGTGTGCGGTGTGCAGTTGCCCGCCGGGCTGCGCCAGGCCGACAAGCTGCCAGAACCCATTTTCACGCCGGCGGCCAAGGCCGAGTTTGGCCACCACGACGAAAACGTGGATTTTGCCTATGTCGTGGCTCAGGTCGGGGCAGAGCTGGCCGCCGAAATCCGGCGTGTCACTCTGGCGTTGTACACCGAAGCTGCTGCCTATGCTGCCCGGCAAGGCATTCTCATTGCCGACACCAAGTTTGAGTTCGGCCTGGATGAGCAAGGCACCTTGCATCTCATGGACGAAGTCCTGACGCCGGATTCTTCGCGCTTTTGGCCTGCGGATGGCTACGCGGTGGGTATCAGCCCACCGTCATTCGACAAGCAGTATGTCCGCGACTGGCTGGAAACCCAGCCGTGGGATAAAACCCCGCCGGCGCCGCGCTTGCCGGCCGAGGTGCTCGAACGCACCGCCGAAAAATATCTCGAGGCGCAGACACGCCTGATACAGGGGGCTCAATGACACAGCCAACTGCTGTTGTCGATACGGTGGTTGTGGGCCTGATCATGGGTTCATCCAGCGACTGGGATGTTATGCAGCATGCAGCCGCTGTGCTCGACGAGTTCCAGATTCCCTACGAGTCCCGTGTTGTGTCTGCCCACCGCATGCCTCAGGATATGGCTGATTATGGCGCCCAGGCCCTGGCACGTGGTCTGCGTGCCATCATTGCAGGGGCAGGGGGGGCGGCACATTTGCCAGGCATGATGGCAGCACTCACGCCCGTGCCGGTGTTTGGTGTGCCCGTGCCATCCCGCTATCTGCGGGGCCAGGATTCCCTCTTGTCCATCGTCCAGATGCCACGCGGCGTGCCCGTGGGCACCTTTGCCATCGGTGAATCCGGCGCAGCCAATGCCGCCTTGCACGTGGTGGCCAACCTGGCCATGACAGACGCCAAACTGCTGCAGCATCTGCAGCAGTTTCGTGCACGCCAGACACAAACGGCACGCGCCATGGTTGTGCCTCCCGAGGTCTCATAATGGCGGGTCAAGCTGCTGCCAGCCGTAACGTGATGGCAAATCCTGGCGCTTGGCTGGGTGTGCTGGGTGGTGGCCAATTGGGCCGGATGTTTTGCCAGTCGGCGCAGGCGATGGGGTATCGGGTGATGGTGCTCGATCCTGCGCAGAGTTCGCCGGCAGGCATGGTGGCCGATGCGCACCTGTGCGCTGCTTACGATGATGCGGCCGCACTCGATCAGCTGGCGGCGCAATGTGTGGCCATTACCACCGAGTTTGAAAACGTACCGGCCGACAGCCTGCGCCGTTTGGCAATGTCCTGTCGTACCACGCCGTCCGGAGACGCCGTGGCGGTTGCCCAAGATCGCACGGTCGAAAAATCCTGGTTGCAAGCAGCCCAGGTACCCGTGGCACCGCATGCTGCAGTGCTGCAGATGGCCGATCTTGATACCTGCCCGGATGCGTTGTTTCCCGGCATTCTCAAAACCGCTTGCCTGGGCTACGACGGCAAGGGTCAGGTACGTGTGCAAACACGTGCCCAGGCACATGCTGCCTTCAAGGCCCTTAAAGGTGTGGCGTGCGTACTAGAGGCCTTGCAGCCGCTCGATTACGAAATTTCGGTGGTGGTGGCCCGCGGGCTGGATGGCCGCACTGTCACGTACCCGCCGTCGCGCAACAGCCATCGTGATGGCATTCTTGCCCTTTCGGTGGTGGATGGGTCGGTGCCGGCAACTGTGGCAGATCAGGCGCGCCAGTATGCATTGCGCGTGGCGGATCACCTGGATTATCACGGCATCTTGTGCGTCGAGTTCTTCATCCTGCAGGATGGTTCCGTGATTGCCAACGAAATCGCGCCCCGGCCACACAACAGTGGCCACTACACACAGGACGGTTGTCTCGTCAGTCAATTCGAGCAGCAGGCCCGCATCATGGCCGGTTTGCCACTGGGGGTTACCGATACGCTATGCCCGGTAGCCATGCTTAATTTGCTGGGTAATCTGTGGTTTGATGCCCAGGGCGCGCAGCGCGAGCCCGATTGGGCCGGGGTGCTTGAGATCCCTGGCACCCGCCTGCACCTGTATGCCAAAACAGAGGCACGCCTGGGCCGCAAGATGGGTCACATCAACATCATCGGAGCCACGGCGTCGCAGTTGCGGGCGCGCATTGGGCGTGTGTGCTCGGTTCTGGGCTTGCCTGATGCCTGAGTTTACCCAGGCCAGGATCCTCGAAGCCGCCCACCGGCTTAGTCAAGGGCGACTGGTGGCTTTTCCCACCGAAACCGTCTATGGCCTGGGCGCGGATGCCGAAAACCCGCAAGCTGTGGCGCGCATCTACCAGGCCAAAAAGCGGCCGGCCAATCATCCAGTGATTGTGCATCTGGCGCCCGATACCGACCCCGCATATTGGGCGGCCCAGTTGCCGCTACAGGCCAGACAGTTGATGGCGGCGTTTTGGCCCGGGCCCCTGACACTGATCCTGCCGCGTGCGACACATATCCCGGATGCTGTCAGTGGTGGGCAAGAGAGCATCGGTTTGCGATGCCCCGCCCATCCGGTGGCACAAACGCTTTTGCACATCTTTGCGTCACTGAAGCCGCATGGCTGTGGCGGGGTGGCGGCGCCCTCTGCCAATCAGTTTGGCCATGTATCGCCCACGCGCGCAGAACACGTGCACCAGGAGTTTCCGGATCTTGATGATCAGGCCTTGCTGGTGATTGAAGGTGGCGACTCCCAGATCGGGATCGAATCCACTATTCTTGATCTTTCGCGGCTGGACAAGGGCGTTGGCCCCACCTTGCTGCGCCCGGGACAAATCAATATTTACCAGTTGGCTGAGATACTGGGTGATCTCCCTGCCTTGCCAGATGCAGCGGCGCCACGGGTATCCGGGTCTCTGAAGGCGCATTACGCGCCCTACACGCCGCTGGTTTTACTGGATTTGCCTGCTTTTCCTGCATGGCTGGATCGGCACCATCGGGCGGGCCAGCGTGTCGCTGCCGTGGTGCTGGATGAGGCTCCGGGGCTTGCTCCTGCCGGGGTGGATTGGGTGATTGTGCCAGCCAATCCGGCCCAGTATGCCAGGCGCTTGTACGCCTTGCTGCGCGAGCTCGACGCGGCAGGCTACAGTCAGATTTTGCTCCAGCGCCCCCCGGATGATGCCATCTGGCAAGGCGTCAACGACCGCATTGGGCGGGCGGCTGCTGCGTTTTCTGGCTAATGCGCCAGATGCCCACCTTGCGGCAAACGGCAAGGCACGGGCCTGCCGGCCAGAAGCGGTTAAACTGACCGATTATTTCTTTTTGATTGCCGGTTATTGCCGGCCGGTATTATGAAATTCAAGGAACTCGAACCGGGGATGGTGATCCACCAGGGGCCTGTCACCATGGACAAGGCTGAAATGCTGGCCTTTGCCCGCGCCTACGACCCTCAATGGTTTCATGTCGACCCGGAGCGCGCCAAAGACAGCCGCTGGGGTGGGCTGATTGCCAGTGGCTGGATGACGTGTAGTGTGGCCATGCGCATGGCGGTTGACGGCATCCTGCACGACTCCGAATCCTTCGGTTCTCCCGGCCTCGAGCGCCTGCGCTGGATGGTGCCTGTGCGTCCCGGCGATCAACTCAGCCTCGAAGCCACGGTCGACTCCAAACGGGTGTCTTCTTCGCGTGAAGATCTCGGCATCATCCGCTGGACATGGCGTTTGTTCAACCAAGACAGTGCTCAGGTGCTCGAAGTCGAAGTCACCAGCCTGTTCGAGCTCGAACTCCCCGCCTCACACTGATTCTCTTTGCTTGCCTGCGCAGCAGCCAGGCCGATTGCGTATTGCACAGGCCTGGGGTGCCTTGCAGTGTTTACCGAAACACCACCGTGCGCCGGCCGTTTAGCAAGATGCGATGTTCGACGTGCCAGCGCACGGCCCTGGACAACACCACGGATTCAATGTCACTGCCGATGCGGGTCAGGTCTTTCGGGTTCATGGCGTGGTCAACGCGCTCGATATCCTGCTCGATGATCGGGCCCTCATCCAGGTCTTGCGTCACGTAGTGTGCGGTGGCGCCAATAATTTTTACGCCGCGGGCATGCGCCTGATAATAAGGGCGCGCGCCTTTGAATCCGGGCAAAAAGCTGTGGTGGATATTGATGGCGCGGCCAGACAGCGCCTGGCACAGATTGGCCGACAAGATCTGCATATAGCGCGCCAGCACCACCAGATCTACACGCTCTTGAGTGCATAAATCAAGGATCTGCTGCTCTTGGGTGGCACGGGTGTCTGCTGACACTGGCAAGTAGTGAAACGGCAGCCTGTTGGCTTCGGCCAAGCTTCGGAAGTCTTCGTGGTTGGATACTACTCCGGCAATCTCTGCAGGCATCTGCCCGCTGTGCACTCGAAACAGCAAGTCGTTCAGGCAGTGGCCCTGACGGCTTACCAGCACCAGCAGGCGTGCCTTGTGGTGGGTATCATGAAAATCGAACTGCATGTCGAAGCGCTCGGCAATGGGCGCAAAGTCTGCCTTTAACATGCCGAGGTCGGCGTCCTGTGGCAGAGAAAAGTGCACGCGCAGGAAAAACTGCTGGCTGTCCACATCGCCAAACTGCTGGGCGTGAACAATATTGCCATGGTGCGTCAGCAACCAGCTGCTGACAGTATGAACAATGCCCATGCGATCTGGGCACGAGAGCGTCAGAATGTAATCGTGCATACGGTTCAGTTGCGAGACAAGGGTTCGCTGCCTTGAGTCAGGTCGAAGTCGCCCGCGTGATAGATGAGCGGAGAAAGCAATTGCCGTTGGCAGTGCTCTACCCGGCCCACAAAAATAGTGTGATCGCCCGCTTGATGGTGCTGGGTGTTGTGGCACTCAAACCAGGCCGCGCAACGGTTGTCAGCCAGCATCAGGGTGCCGTTGGGGGCACGCTCCAGCGCCTGTCCGGCAAAGCGCTCGGCGTGTGGGCCCTTGGCAAAGCGGCGTGCCAGATCGATCTGGCTGGCCGACAGCACGTGGATCACATAGTGATCCAGCGCCAGGAATGCCTGCAGGGAGACCGCTGTCTCCACCAAAGACCATAGCACCATGGGTGGTTCGAGCGAGACTGACGAAAACGAGCTGATGGTCAGGCCCAGGGGCAGCCCTGTGTCGGGGTGTTCGGCCGTAATAATAGTGACACCGGTAGGAAAGCGGCCGAGTGCAGAACGAAAATATAGAGACGGGAAATCAGGAGACTGAGGGTGTGATGTCATGGCAATCAGGGAGCCAGGCGTGTCAATTGCCAATGTTGGGAGTCATCCAGATCATAAACCAGGCGGTCGTGCAGCCGCGAGGGGCGCCCTTGCCAGAACTCGATATGGTTGGCCTGTATTCGATATCCGCCCCAGTGGGGTGGCCTGAGGGGCTGGTCTCCCAGCTCTTTTGCTAGCGCACTGGCCCGCTGTGCCAGTGCGTCGTGGGTGATGGGCTGGCTTTGAGGAGATGCCCAGGCGCCGATCCTGGAGCCCAGCGGCCGGCTGGCATAGTAGGCGTCGGATTCGGCTGTTGCCACTTGACTGACCATGCCTTCGATGCGTACTTGCCGTTCAAGTTCGGGCCAGAAAAACAGTAGGCTGGCATGCGGGTTGGTGTTTAATTCCTGCCCCTTGCGCGACTGGTAATTGGTGTAAAACACAAAGCCTTGGGCGTCAAAGCCCTTAAGCAGCACGATACGGGCCGATGGCTTGCCGGAACAATCTGCCGTGGCCAGCGTCATGGCAGTGGGCTCATGCACCTCGCTGTGCAGCGCTTGCTGAAACCATCGATCAAACTGGGTGTAGGGATCCGCCGCAACAGTCGATTCAAGCAGCTCAAATTTTTGGTAGGTCTGGCGAATATCAGCAATGGACATGGTGCCTGCTTATACGAAAGAAGAGGTGGGCGCCTGCAGGGCTTGCGCGATTGCCTTGAGCCGGCGGTCAGGGATGCCCGCCGCGTCCAGTGCATGAGCCGTTTGCAAGACGTAGTCGGTGCATGCGCCATAGCGCCCGTGCCCGCGCAGCACCGCTGCCACGGTTTGCTCGAGGCTGAGGCCGGAGACATAGCCGTTATCCTGGCGGTCCATGGTGAAAACTAGGCCAGGCACCACCCCCGCATCTGTATGGCACGACAGCCATCGTGGAATATACGAGGCACTGGGCATTTCGCGCTTCCAGAGAGCCAACATGCTGTCGGGTACCTGCTCTGCTGCAATCCGAAACGCCCGGCCGGTGCAAGAGCCACCCAGATCCAGACCAAAAACCAGCCCTGGTTGCTGAGGTGTGCCCCGATTGATTCGTGACCACAGGCAAAGTGCGCGATGGTAGCCGTGGATTCTGGCCTGGCGGGCCTCGATGAAGTTGAACTCGGGGCGCCAGATGAGCGAGCCATAGCCAAATATCCAGAGGTCGGATCGTTTATCCCAGTGCCGCAAGGTTTCCCGGATGGATGCCTGGTGCCATGTCTCATTGCGCAGGTGTAATGCATCGGGGGCGGGAGGTGACAAGGGTGGGCGAGGGATTCGGTTCACGGCAATGCGACAAAGTCGGTCGAGTGGAGCCCTCTATTGTAGTTTGTAGCAGACAGATCGACATGACCGTCAGGCAAATCGTGGTGTTCCGGACGATTGGAGCAGCGGATTCATGTATTTTTTGCTGAATTCTATGCGTCAAATGTATGGAGATTGCCGCTATAGTAACGGTCACAATTCATGTGTCGAGCGGGGCGATGGCGAATCGGTAGGCCCCAGGTTAATCAGCTTATCGCTAAAAGTCTGGAGCCAACGGCTTTGTTTACTAGATGCCTACCCGGTACTTCACATCTTGCAACCCCCCTTTCTGAGGCCACGCTGGGCTTTGTCCACATGGCAGCAGAATATAATCGTGTGCGGGAAGGGGGCATTTACTGTATCTGCTTTTCGAATAATTCAGCTCTTTCAGTTTTCGGGCAGATCCTGTTGCAATCGCGCGACCGTCGGCCCGCGACATTGCTGGTGGGCGAGGCAGATCTGGTGGGTGTGCTGGAGGTGGGCCGGGGCGTAGCCGGTGATAACCGGGCGCACAAGGCGTTTGCCATCAGCCCGATGGGGCACGCGGCCTTGCGTGTGCTTACCAAAGATCTTGATCGCGCCCTTCGGCCGCGCCATCGCGTGATAGTGTTAGCCATCCGGGCTAGCGGGTTGCCGGCCGACGCAGCTTTTCGTCAATACTTGTTGCAATGGCGGCGGTGGTTAGGTGGCAATGGCTGCGTATTGCTGATTGCGCTGCTGGGAGAGGAACCCCTGGTTTTGACGCAGCAAATGATGGCCCATAACGAGTATCTCTCCGGCGTTTCCTGCCTGCGCGCTGAGGACAATCAATGGCACTATGAAGTACGTTATTGGTGTAATCAGGTGGGGGTTTCTGGTGGCAGCAGATTTTCCATCCAGGCCAAAGACGGTGCATTCATCGCATCACCGCGTACCTTTCTGGACTCGGTACGTGAAACTGACAGCACAGTCGTGTTGCTGGAGCGTCGAGCGCTGCTGGAGCTGCCCTTGCGACAGGACACCGACTGGCAGGTATTCGAAGAACCGAATCAGTTACTTGATCGTGCCCTGACCGCACATGCGGCCACCGTCATTTTTGCCTGTGAAGGCCGTCAGGCCTTGCCGCAGCTGGCCCGATGGCTTTATCGCTTGCGTCTTGTGCGTGGGCCCAGGCTTAAGCTGCTGATCCGGGAGGTCGGCGGCGAGTTGCGTGATCAGGATGTTGAGCTGCTCTTGTCCTGTGGCGCGACATGGCTGCTTCCCAGGCGGCTGTTGCCTACGCAGATGATGCATTTTTTGACCTTGGCACGAGGTTTCAAGCACACTCGACCGCTGCTGGAGAACCTCGAGGATCACCTCGCCTGGCGATGGGGCGACCGCATTGCTGGCGTCGTTCTCATGCCCGATTTTCTGGATTATCTGCAGCAGCTTCTGAGCAATATGCGTGGCCTGTCGGGCCAAGGTGTGCTGGTAGTACTACAACCGGCCCCGGGCCTGTCTCCGAGCCACATTCTTACGCAGCTCAACCTTCAAAGGGCGGGAGACGCGGCTGCTGCACTGGCGGGCCAGATTTATCTTTTTCTGGCAGGTTGCCGCCCCGAGTTTGTCGCGGTGGCGCTAAAGGCGGTATTCAGTCTCGACTATCGCGAGCTCGTCACCAGCCATGAGGTTTGCGCCGACCACGGCGCAATATCAGACAAGCTCGAGGTGCTGCGGCAAACACCGGCAGATCGGGTCGATCCTGCATTGGAGTACACCCAGATGCTGTCAACGCCGGGTGCGCGCGGTAGGCCTCAGCCTGATCAGCCCCGTCTGGCGGGTGTCGGCGCGCCAGAACCGGAGCGCTCCAAATGATTGCACCGATACATCTGTGGTGGATCGCATTGATCAGTGGGGTGGTGCTCGGTGTGTTTCTCGAGCGTTTGATCCGGTGGTGCTGGTGTCGGTACGACCTCAATCTGCGCGGGCCCAGGTATCTCAAAAAATACGTACCGCCACCGGCGGGTTCTACGGCAAAAGCAGCTTATCCAACGTCGGGAACACCAGCACAGGAGCCGGGTCATCATGACAACTGAAATGCCAAACGGTTCCCCGTCGTTGCTCTGGAAAGGGTTGGGTCTGTGGAACCTGTACTTTATAGCCAAGCTGTTGATGTATTGGTTTGGAGTCATCCAGTTTGATGTTTATCTGAATCTTCTGTTTGCAGCAGCCTTGTTGTTTCCGTTGCGCAATGTCTGGCTCTCACGGTTGCGGCAGTTGCTGGCCGTGCCGGCGGGTATTGCGCTTCTTTACCACGATACCTGGTATCCACCGTTTTCCCGCCTGCTGGCGCAACGTCACGATCTGCTTGGGTTTTCGCCTGCGTATCTGCTTGAGCTGATGAGCCGCTTCATCAACTGGGATCTGATCGGTGCCGGCTTCATTTTTCTCGTGGCCTATCTATTTGCGGCGCAGTGGCTGCGCATGACAACGTTTACGGTGCTGGCGCTGGTTTCGGTCTCTTTAAGCAGTGTGGCAGGCATCAATATGGGGTCGTGGGTAACCCCCGGAGCAGGCGTGAGCAAGGTACTAAGTCACTCGGTGGCACAAACAGAAGCGGCACCCACGCTCCAGCCTGGTGGCGGGCCGGCTGCTCAGAGTGCCTCGGGTGTCTCGGGCCAGCAGGCCAAGCCCACCCAGGAACAATTAAATCAGGCGCTGACGTCCTTTTACACCTCTGAAGCCACACGCGTGGTTGAGTTTCCGGCGTCGATGCCGACAGAGCAGCCTTTTGATGTGTTGGTGCTCAGTATTTGTTCGCTTTCCTGGGCAGATCTCCAGGCCAGCGGCCTGGATAATCATCCCTTATTACAGGGCATGGATGTGATCTTTGATCAATTTAATGCTGCCACCAGTTACAGCGGGCCGGCGGTGCTTCGGCTGATGCGGGCAAGTTGCGGACAGGTGTCACATCAGGCTTTGTATCAACCCGCAGAAGATCGGTGCTTTCTGTTTGATAATCTTGAAAAACTGGGGTTTAAAACAGAGACGGCGCTTAATCATAATGGCCAGTTTCAGGGGTTCCTGGATGAAATTACGGCGTCTGGCCGCTTTCCAAAACCCTATATCCCCGAGGCGTTGGATGCCAGGCTTCGGGCGTTTGATGGCTCCCCGATATGGGGCGATCTAGACACCCTGACACACTGGTGGCAACAAAGAACTTCCTCGGGCGATTCACGCGTTGCATTGCTGTACAACTCCATCACCTTGCACGATGGCAATCGTGAGGCAACCGCCGCGGGTGGTAGCCAGGCAGCGCCTTACGGAGACAGACTGCGGCGGCTTTTCGATAATCTGTCCGCGTTTTTCGCCGAATTACAGCGCAGCGGCCGGAAAGTACTGGTTGTCCTGGTGCCGGAGCATGGTGCCGCGTTGCAGGGTGATCGTATGCAGATTCCGGGTATGCGCGAGATCCCCAGCCCTTCTATTACTCGTGTGCCCGTCGCTCTGAAGTTGATCGGAGCCAAGGCGCCGCATGGCCAGCCGGTCAAAGTTGAGAAACCAAGCAGCTTTTTGGCACTGTCTGAACTGATGTCCGAGCTGGTCTCGATCGATGCTTTTGAACAACCAGCGCTCGATTGGACTCGTCTGGTCGCCACGCTGCCCGAGACAAATCCGGTGTCGGAGAACGATGGGACTGTGTTGATGGAGTGGCAACAAAATCCTTACGTCCGGATGGGGCAGGGGTCATGGATCCCATATCCAAAATAGGAAACCACAAGATGGATCTTGATATTCAAGTGACTTCAGATGCTACGCCTTATACCTTGAGTACGGCGGGGGGTGATGATATTGCCGCGTTGCAAGACTACCTGAAACCCACCTCCTTTCGGTATCGGGATATTGCCACCTTACGGGCGCATCACGAGGCATTGAGCCGCTGGCCCCTGTTGCAAGAGATCGTGCAAAACCCATGAAAAAAATTATGGTCAGCGGTGTGAGAGGAGGGGTGGGTACCACTAGCGTGGTTGCCATGTTGGCGGATGCGCTGTGTACCTATGGCCAAACTGTATTGATGATAGACCTGACCTCCTCAGACTTGCTGCGCTTGCACTTTAACGTGCCCTGGCGTGATGCCCATGGCTGGTGCAACAGCCAGGCTGACGGGGGCTGGCAACGGCGGGTATTTTCCGTTCGGCCCGGTTTGTATTTTCTGCCGTCCGGGCAGCTCCGGCCAGAAAACCCCACGATCATCCCCGATGACGATGCCTGTGCCTGGCTCGAGCAGCAGTGCCTTCCCCATCTGGCCCACGTGCCATGGACAATCGATTGGGTCATCTTCGATTGTCCCTCTGTGCGCCATCCGGTTACCACCTGTTTGCGGCCCCATGTACTGCACGATATTACGGTGGTTTGGCCGGATGCAGGTGTGCATGCCTTGCTGGGCGCGTATGGGTTGGCACAGGGCTCACATCTGTTGATCAATGGGGTGCGTCCCGAACGGCAACTGTCTGCAGATATCGTGCTGGATTGGCGTGTCCGGTTCAAGCAAAGCGTCTTGCCGGTCTGGTTGCATGAAGATGAGTCTGTACAAGAGGCAATGGCCTGGAAGATGCCGGTTACCCGGTATCGGCCGGGATGTGCCGCCAGCGATGCCGCGCGATCCCTGGCGATGTGGTGTATCGGACGCGGAAACCATCAGCCATGACAACCCTCGCCCAGTTAACTCTGACAACGCATGTGGCCAGCGCGCTTGGCCAGCGCCGCCTGCAGTTGCGCCGCCAGTTCGGCCTGGGGCCCCTGGGCGCACACGCTGCGCTTGTGCTTTGGGTGCTGGCAAGCTTGCTTTTGCGCCTTGATGCGCCTGCCTGGCGGCATGCCGCCAGGCGCTACGGAGAGTGCTTTCGCCGGGTTCGGGGGCAACGTTCGTTCAGTATTTTTGACCCCATCCGCTATCTGGTGCAGGGCGTGTTTCTGCTGTGTGTAGTACCGTTTCCAGACAGGTCAAAACAGGGGGCGATCCTCTCCTTATTCCACTGGCTGCAGCGTTGCATACACCTGGTTGCTGTGTTTGTGGATACGGTGTGGACGGCGAGGATGACAGCGTTGCCCGATAGCGGGATTGTCCGCGGCGCAAGGTTGTGGGTGCGCGAACTCGGAAGAACAGGACGCTTGCTGGTCTTTGGCGCCCTGTCACTGCTTGCCGTGGTGCTGGTCAGCTTGCTGGTAACACAGCCGTTTAACTACATGGCTCAGTTTGTCTTTGTCTCGCTGCTTTTCGGCCTGGCATTGGTGGTGCGCAAGATTCCCGGCAGGTTTTCTTTGCTGATGCTGATGGTGTTGTCAGTGACAATTTCCGGCCGCTACATCTGGTGGCGATATACGTCGACATTAAACTGGACAAACGCGCAGGATCTATCCTTTGGCTTGCTGTTGCTGGCGGCAGAAACGTATTCCTGGGTGGTTCTGTTGTTGGGATATATCCAGGTGGCTTGGCCGCTTAATCGCCAGCCCGCGCCCCTGCCTGAAGATATCAGTTTCTGGCCCGTGGTGGATCTGATGATTCCCACGTACAACGAAGAGCTCTCTGTGGTCAGGCCTACTGTATATGCCGCTTTGGGGATGGACTGGCCGGCTGATCGCCTCAATATCTATTTGCTGGATGACGGCCACCGTGAGAGTTTTCGGGCATTCGCCCAGGCAGCAGGAATCAACTACATCAGCAGGCCAAAAAATGATCATGCAAAGGCCGGCAATCTCAACTATGCCTTGAAGCAGACAAACGGGGATCTGATCGCAATTTTTGATTGTGACCATATTCCCACCCGGTCGTTTCTCCAGCTTACCGTAGGTCATTTTCTGCGGGATTCAAAACTGGCGTTGGTGCAGACGCCGCATCACTTTTTCTCTCCCGATCCATTCGAAAAAAACCTGGGGCATTTCGGTACCAAGCCCAACGAGAACACGTTGTTTTATGGCCTGGTTCAAGATGGCAACGATCTCTGGAACGCTGCGTTTTTTTGTGGTTCGTGTGCAGTTCTCAGACGTGTGGCTCTGGATGAGATTGGCGGGTTTGCTGTCGAGACGGTTACCGAGGACGCACACACGGCTTTGTATCTGCATCGAGCGGGCTGGAATTCCGCGTATTTACGCATTCCCCAGGCCGCAGGCCTGGCCACTGACAGTCTGGCATCGCACATTGGTCAGCGGATTCGTTGGGCCAGGGGCATGGTGCAGATTTTTCGACTGGATAATCCTTTGCTGGGCAAGGGCTTGTCGCTGTTTCAGAGGCTTTGCTACACCAACGCAATGCTGCACTTCCTGTCTGGTGTGCCTCGGCTGATATACCTGACAGCACCCTTGGCGTTTCTGTTGGCACACTCCTATATCGTGTACGCACCCGCCCTGGCCATTCTCCTCAATGTCGTGCCTCATCTGTTGCATGCCAATCTCACCAGTTCGGTTTTGCAGGGCAACTACCGGCGAACCATGTGGGGCGAAATCTACGAAACGGTCCTGTCCTGGTATATCGCCAGACCCACTTTGGTCGCCTTGTTTGCCCCGCAAAAAGGAGCATTTAATGTCACAGCCAAGGGGGGCTTGATTCAGTCGCGCTATTACGACTGGAAAATTTCCATGCCGTATGTCGTGCTGGCCTTGCTAAATGGCCTGGGCCTGCTTTTTGGTGCCTGGCGCTTATGGACGGGGCCGGCCGATGAGGTCAATACGGTTCTGATCACGATGGTGTGGGTGTTATTCAATATGGTGATCCTCGGCGGGGCCCTTGCGGTGGCGGCCGAGTTGCGTCAGGTGCGCGAAACCCATCGTGTGCCGACAGCATTACCGACATGTATCCGTTTGGAAAATGGTCATGTCCTCACGGCCACCCTGTCAGATTTCTCAGAGGGTGGGGTGGGTATCACCCTGGCTGAATCCGCGACAGTTGCTTTGTACAGCAATGTCCGCGTGTATCTCACGCGTGGTGATCGAGAGTTTTCCTTTCCTGGCAGTGTGGTGCGGTCGCAAGACAAAAGTATCGGTGTTCAGCTCGATATCCCGCAGCGTCAAAACCAGATCGATCTGGTTCAGTGCGTCTTTGCTCGTGCGGATGCCTGGTTGGCATGGCAGGGGCGTCTGGAAACCGATCGACCGCTGGATAGCCTGCGCGGTGTGGTCAGGTTGGGCATTTCCGGATACTACCAGGCCGCTCGCTACATGCCATTTCCGATCAGCATCATTTTGCGTATGGGCGCCGGTTTTGCTGCCTGGCTGCTTTCTTTTTTACCCCACTTTCCATCCGCTGTTGTCTCCGGCCGTGTGGGCCGATCTTCGTGAGCATTTCTATGTCCATTAAAGGCACGTTTGTCATCTGGCTGGCGTTATTGATGTTTGGGGCCGCAGGCCATGCGGCAGAGCCGGCCCCGTCCAATGCCCTCCTGCCTGCTTCTGTGGCCAATGTTGAACCCAAGGCCTCCCCCGAGGCCGATCACTGGATTCACACCGAATGGCCTCTGGATAGGTTGATTAACCGGAGGTCGTCCTTACTGAATGGGCTGGCGGACAGCCAGGTGCTGGAGTTCACCCTGCGTAAAGACAGAATCGTTCGGCAGGCCACGCTGAATCTGGTGTTTACACCTTCTCCCACATTGGTTGAGCGCTTGTCTCATATCCGGGTGTATCTCAATGATGAGTTGATGGCTGTTGTACCCATCAATGTCAGTGGCAAGAGTGGGCGCCAGAGCACCCGGTTGCCGCTTGAGCCCAATCTGATGCGTGACTTCAACCAGATCCGGCTGGAGTTTGTTGGCCACTATGAATCTGTGTGTGCGGATCCAGCCAACTCGTCTTTGTGGCTGGATCTCAGCGGAGAGACCCGTTTGATGCTCGAGGAAGAGCCACTGAGTACGCGTAACGATCTGGCGTTTTTCCCCGAACCCTTTCTGGACCTGAATGACATGCAGACACAGGCGATTCCGTTTGTGTTTCCGGCAGCGCCGGATGAAACGCTGGTGCAGGCCGCTGGTGTGCTGGCGTCTTACTTTGGCAGTACTGCCGGTTGGCGCCAAGTGCGTTTTCCGGTTGTCTATGATCGGTTGCCCGCTGCCAATGCAATTGTGATGGCGGACAACCTGCATCGCCCGGCATTCCTGGCCGATTATCCGGCCGTGGACGGGCCCACCCTGGATCTGATCTCTGCACCGGACGACCCTGCCCACAAATGGCTGCTGATCTTGGGCCGGGATGGCACGGATATTCTGAAAGCGTCTCAGGCATTGGCCAGTGGCAGTCCATTGCTGCGTGGCCGCAGTGTGCAAATCAAAGACTTCGAAGCGCTGGCCGATCGGCTTCCCTATGATGCCCCTCGCTGGGTGCCGACAGATCGTCCTGTCAGCTTTAAAGAGCTGGCCGATTTTCCGGGGCAGCTGGAGGTGCGTGGTTTGCAGCCGGCCCCTATCGTGCTGAATCTGAACTTGCCTCCCGATCTCTTCGTCTGGCGTAACGCAGGTATCCCCATGAAACTGCGATATCGGTACACGCCTCCCAGCCGGATGGATGAGTCGAAACTGAACATCAGTCTGAATCGGCAATTTGTGCGTAGTTTTCCCTTGTTGCCTGCTGGCCAGGAAGACCAGCTGCTGACGCGCCTGCCTTTGATGGGTGACGATTCAGCCAACGATAGTTCGCAATTACTGGTTCCCGCGCTCAAGGTGGGGGCGAACAATCAGCTGCGGTTTGATTTCTCCTTCTCCAGTACCCTGGGTTCTGCGCAGCAAGGCCAGTGCCAGACCAAGCTGCCCGTTGATCAACGGGCTGCAATCGATCAGGCCTCTTACATCGATTTCTCCGGATTTCAGCATTACCTTGAGATGCCAAACCTGCGGGCGTTTTCCAGTAGTGGATACCCGTTCAGCCGTATGGCCGACCTGTCGGAAACGATCCTGGTGGTGCCGTCAAACCCTGGCCCGCGACTAGTCAGCAGCGTGCTGGAGGTGTTGGCGTTTGTGAGTGCTCAAACAGGCGTCCCCGCATATCGCGTTCGCGTCATGCATGATTGGCAACAGGCCGCTGACCAAGATGCCGATTTGATCTGGTTTGGTCAGATACCGGACGCATTGCGCAAACAGCCCAACATGACGTTGCTGATTGAAGGGATGCGCACAAGCCTGAAGCTGCCGCGTGATCCCCAGGGCAGACAGGTGTTTGATGGTGGTATCGGGGAAGTGGCGGCGCCTGCCCAGGAGGCAGTGAACCACCTGGGTGTCGTGGCTTCGGCTCCCTTGGCAGCGATCCTTGAGATGCAATCCGGGAGCTATCCACAACGCAGCTGGCTGGGCTTGCTGGCGTCCACCCCTGCAGATTTTGATCTCCTGCAAGATGCGTTGTCCGATACCGGGAAGCGCGATGCGATCAAGGGAGGCGTGTCCATCATCCGGGAATCCGGTGTGTATAGCAGTGCGGTTGGCCAGCACTATTTTGTTGGCTACTTGCCCTGGTGGCAGCGGCTTTGGTACCAGCTGTCAAATTATCCTGTTCTATTGGCCACGGTTGCTGTGGCAGCGGTGATACTGGTTGCCGTACTTCTTTGGTGGTTGCTGCGCCGGGTAGCCCGCCGCCGGCTGGAACGAGATGCTTAAGACACCTTCGTCCCATGGGCTGAGGCGTGCCGCCGTCTTCAGTGGAGCCAGGCACCGGCCGGGCCTTCTCTGCGTGTATTGGCTGATCGGCTTTTTCATGCTGACTGCTGCCGGAATGTCCGGCAACAGCCAGGCTGCGCAAGAAGGCCAGGCGGCCGCCGCCTTGCAATGTACCGAGCAGGCTGCGTGGTCACACTGGGAGATATTCAGGCAGCAGGCCATCAGTTCAGACGGGCGAGTCATAGATCATTCGGATAGTCGCCAGATCACCACGTCTGAGGGGCAGGCGTATGGTTTATTTTTTGCGCTGGTCAATTCCGACGAGGCCCTGTTTCGGCGGCTGCTGAGTTGGTCGGAAAGGCATCTGGCAAGTGGGGATCTCACGGGCCACTTGCCTGCCTGGCTATGGGGGCGGCAGGCAGATGGGCAGTTTGGTGTTCTTGACGATAACTCTGCGTCGGATGCCGATGTGTGGATGGCTTATGCGCTGATCGAGGCTGGCCGGCTGTGGGACGAGCATTCTTATGCTGCTTTGGGGCTTCTGTTGATGCAGCGTATTGCCCGAGAGGAAGCCCTGGATGCCCCCGGCCTGGGATGGGTGTTGCTGGGTGGTCGAGAGGGGTTTGTCCATGGCCGGCAATGGACGGTCAATCCCAGCTATATGACGCCCCAGATCTATCAGCGGTTTGCTGAAGAGGCTCCCAGTAGTGCATGGGTGCATTTGAACGCAAATCTCAAACACATATTGTTGGCGACTGCTCCCAACGGGTATGCCCCCGACTGGGCAGTCTGGTCGGCGGAAAACCATGGCTGGGCCGATGTGCCGAAGGGGGCTCAGGGCAGTTATGACGCGGTTCGAGTGTATCTATGGATTGGAATGCTGGCCGATCATCAGGCCGAGGCCAAGCGCCTGAAGCGCCACTATAGGAGGGTGGAAAGCCTTGTTGGCAAGATGGGCCAGGTACCGCAGCACATCAATATTTTTTCTGGTGATGTCGATGGAGAAGGGCCTGCGGGCTTTTCTGCCGCCCTGTTGCCCTTGTTGCGTGCAGCGCCGGTAGCTCCTGCCTTGCATCAGCGCATGGCAGAGATCCGTTTCGATTCATCCAATTATTACGATCAGGTGCTGGCCCTCTTTGCCGAAGGCTGGTTGCAGAAGCGTTATTGGTTCGATGAATCCGGGCGTTTGCATATCGGAGGTCAGCCGTGTTCCGAAGACTGAATCTGGCCGTACTGCTGGCCGCTCTGGTGACCACAGCATCCAGCAATGGGTGGGCGCAAGAGGCCGATGCCCGGTCTCAACTGCTGCAACAAGTCCATTTGGGTGAGACACTGTTTCGGGATGATATGGTCCAAAGCGCGCTGGATCGGCTATTTCGCATCGATCCCGACGATTCTGCTGCGCTTGCGGCCAAGGTGCGCCTGGCCCTGCGGCGTGGAGACCTTCTTCAGGCGCAGCAAACGCTGGCGCAACTGTCTCAGCTGGCGCCGAATTCCAGCGCCCGGCGTCAGGCGGATACCAGCTATCGCCTGGCGACAGACCCCGCCACAATCGAGGCCTTGTCCAAGGCCAGGCTTTACGCAGCGGCCGGGCGCTTGCCAGAGGCGCGTGCCGAGTATGACAAGGCATTTCGCGGAACATATCCAAGCGCTGATTACACGCTGGAGTACTGGCAGTTTCGTGCGCGTCTGCCGGCGGATCATGATCTCTCTGTCTCGCAGCTCGCATCGGCACTGGAGCATTACCCTAAGCATGCCGGCCTGCTGACGGCGCTTGCACGCTTGGCCCTGGATGATGATGAGGGTGATCTGGCTCTAACGTATCTTCATCGTTTGGCGGCTATCCCCGCAGGCCGAACCTCGGCTGCGGCGCTTGAATTCGGGTATTGGTCACAAAAGCCCGTTGATCGCCAGACGCAATTGGCCTGGCAAGGTTTTGCAAACCGCTACGCGGGCTTGCCGCAGGCTGCGGATGCTGCCCGCAAGGCATCGCACCAGGCAGCCCTCATCAACGACCCTGCCTGGCAGGCAGGCCGCGAGGGGATCGCGCTGATCGAACGCGGCCAGGATGCAGCAGGGGCCCTGCTGCGCTTGCAGCGAGCCGCTCGTGCGTATCCTGACGATGCCGATATCCTCGGCAATCTGGGCCTTGCGTATTCAAGAACGGGCGATCGCACTCAAGCCCTGAAGTATTTCAAGCTGGCGGCCAGTCACACCCACCAGATTGGCGGGGCGTCAGCCTGGGTCAGCCTGATTGATTCCACACGCTACTGGTTATTGCTTGAAGACGCCGCCACCGCGGTTAACCGTCAGCAATGGAAACGTGCTCAATCCCTGTTCAATCAGGCACGCCAATTGGATCCATCAGATGAGACGGTGTGGATTGACGAGGCGGACATGAATGCCCGCAGGGGCTACCCGGAAAAGGCACTAACGGGGCTGTTCAAGGCGTTGCAATTAACACCGGACAGTTCAGGCGCCATGCGGGGGATCCAGCGTGTTTTATTGCAGATGCCGCCGCAACAGGCGCTGCTGCGCATGCAGAAATTTCCTGCCTCCCGATCTAGCCGGTGGCAGGGCATCCGGCACGCGCTACAGGTGGCGCAACATACCCGGCAGGCAGAGCAGGCTGAGGCATCCGGGCATTGGGATGAAGCCGCCTTGCAGTGGGCCATGGTTCAGCGGCTGGATCCGGATGATCCCTGGGCCAGCTACCATCTGTCGTCAGTCCTGAGCAGGCAGGGCAAACCGGTGGAGGCGGTCATGGCTGCGTACGATCGTCACTTGACCCGCCATCCCGACAGCCCGCCCAGTCGGTACGCGCAGGCTTTGTTGCTGGCATCTGCAGATCAATGGCAACCTGCCTTGTCTGCTTTGGAACACATCCACCCGCAAAAATGGACGCAAGAAATGCACGCCTTGGCGCAGCGTGTAAAAACCCGCCAGCGGATCGCCCATGCCCGTCAGTACCACGACGCAGGAAACATCCAGGCAGCCATTGCTGCCCTTGAGACAGGGCCGCAGACAACTGAGATACGCCTGCAGATTGCGGCGTGGGCACTCGAGAATCAAGATCTGCCCAAGGCCGGAATGCTGTATGCGGCGGTGCTCAGAGAGGATTCGCAGCAAGCAGACGCATTTCTTGGGCAACTTGAGGTCTGGGCACAGAAGGCACAGTGGTTGCGCGTGCGCAGCGCCCTGAGCCGCCTTCCGCAATCGCTCGAGCATCCCGATCCTGCACAGAGCCGTCAATTGGCGGATTTGTGGCTGGCACTTGATTCGCCCGCAAGAGCCGAGGAGATCCTTCAGGCCAGTGTCGGGAAAGATCATGACCCCTTGGTGTCCCGGGATCTCGGGAGAATCGTGAGCCGTCGCTCCGCGCCGGAAGCGCTTCAACACTATGCGCAGTCGATGCGCGGGCTTGGTTTGTTGCCCGCCTCAGGTGTTGATGATGAACGGAATGCTGTCGAACTGACTCAAGCCACCCGGCAGCGGGCTGAAGACGATTGGCGTATGCGTGGTGTTCGTCGTGAGACCGCTGCGCTGTATCAACAACAAAACCCGGTGTTGACGGTGCTTGAAGATGCCTCATATCGTGCAGACGGTACGCCGGGGCTCTCGCGCTTAGGCACATCCACCACGATTGCCCGGCTGGAATTCCCTTGGCGCACCGGGCGTGTGTTTGCGCAGGCCGATCACGTGCGGATGGACGCGGGAACATTCGACACGGACGCCTCTGGTGCACACACCGAGTGGTTTGGTTCCTGCCGGATCGAAGGTGAGGACAGCAGTGGTCGCAGTCAATCTCTACCGGGTTGCAGCACAGCCTTGCATCAGACCGCGCGTGGAACCAGCCTGGGTTTTGGCTATGAAGGCGATCGCTGGTCGTGGGATGTCGGCCATAGCCCGCTTGGGTTTCCCGTTGGTAACTGGCTGGGCGGTTTGTCCTACCGGGGTGATCTTCAGCAGATGGGCTGGCGTTTAACCCTTTCAAGGCGGCCCATCGATAGTTCGATCCTGTCCTTTGCTGGTTTGCGCGACCCAAGAACAGGCGCGTTATGGGGGGGAGTGGTGGCCACCGGCCCCAGTCTGGGGCTTAGTTGGGATCAGGGCGAAGCCAATGGGGTGTGGGCAGACATCAGTTATCACAAGTTGACAGGGCGTCATGTCGAGCCCAATCAGCGCTATCGTCTGATGGGCGGGTACTACCGGCGCCTGATTAATCAGCCCAGTCAGGAACTCAGCGTTGGCATCAATGCGATGTATTGGCACTATCAAAAGGATCTGGGCGCGTATACCCTGGGGCAGGGCGGGTATTACAGTCCTCAACGGTACGTCTCGGTGTCGCTCCCTGTCAGATATGCCTACCGGTCGTCGGATTGGTCTTTTGTGGTGGATGCTTCGGTTTCCCGATCCTGGACCAGGACTCAGGGTGGGCCGTATTATCCGCTCCCGGGGCTGCTGGCGGATCCGTTACAGGCGATGGCCCTCAGGGGTGTCAGTGCCGATAATGTACTGGCAACCAGCCGGACAGAAGACAGCACGGGGGGCGGCTTTGGTTACCAGCTGCGGTTTGCAGCAGAGCATCGCCTGAGTAATCATTGGGTGTTGGGTGGCGTGGTGGACGTGCAAAAAAGTGAAGATTACTCACCCAATCGTCTGATGCTGTATTTGCGCTATACGTTTCGGCCATGGCAAGGCGATATGGCCATGCCTGTGTCACCTATCTCTGCGTACGCACAACGCAAGTAGGTGCGTCGGGTGTACCTCGCCGCGGATCTGACGTAAAGCCGGGACCAGCTCCTGTGCGTGTCAAAAATCTTGCTGTCGTCGTTTATGGATATGTATGTCGATGCCAAATTCTCTGTTAATGGATTTCACCACCCCAGACCTCGATCGCCGGTTTTCCGGCCTTGATCGTCTTTATGGCGCGGGTGCGTGGCAATCTATTTCCCAGCACCATGTGGTGGTGGCGGGTATTGGTGGGGTGGGCTCGTGGTGCGCCGAGGCGCTGGCACGATCCGGGATCGGGCATCTGACGCTGGTGGATCTCGATCACATCGCCGAATCCAACATCAATCGGCAGGTGCATGCGCTGGGCAGCACCCTGGGGGCCTCAAAGGTGGCTGTGATGGCCGCACGGGTGCGCGATATCAATCCAGCGTGCCAGATCACCGAGGTCGATGATTTTGTGGATGCCGGCAATATCCAGTCCATCCTGGCGGATCATCCTCCCGGGGTACTGATTGATTGCACGGACCAGGTGCCTGCCAAGATTGCCATGATTCTTCAGGCACGCACCAGCGCCTGGCCCATGCTGTGTTGCGGCGGGGCGGGTGGCAAAACAGATCCGCTCAGTCTGCGGGCGGGTGATCTCTCCGAGGCCGCCCACGATGCCTTGCTGGGACGTATCCGGCAAACCCTGCGTCAGCAGCATAGCTATCCCAAGGGCGGAGCTACCGGCGGCAAGCCCAGGCAGCGGGTGCCGCGCATGAAAGTTCAGTGCCTCTGGTTCGAGCAGCCTGTGCGCTTGCCTGAGGCCTGGACGGCAGCCGCGCCGCAGGGCCTGTCGTGCGCCGGATATGGGTCCAGCGTTACTGTCACGGCCACGATGGGGCTGGCTGCCGCCAATTGGGCACTAGAGCGTTGTCTGGCCGGCTGAGCGACTCCGTGTAAGTCCTGTGTCAGGATTCCGCAGTACGGTCGAGGCTGGTGTAGCATGTTGGCACCAAAACCATTCAAGATACGTCCGCATTACGGGTGTCTGGCAGGATGCTCGGGTAGCAGGACGACCAGGAGACAGACATCATGCAGAAAATCCGCGAGGTTCATCGCCAATCGATACAGGATCGGGAAACCTTCTGGGCTCAGGAAGCCCGGCGGATTCACTGGGAAACCCCGTTCTCCCAGGTGCTGGATTATTCCCGGCCGCCGTTTGCGCAGTGGTTTGTGGGCGGGCGCACCAACCTTTGCTATAACGCAGTCGATCGCTGGCTGGATACACAGGCGGATCAGCCTGCCCTCATTTGGGTCTCCACCGAGGTCGACAAAGAAATCGTCTATACCCGGGCGCAGCTTTCCCAAGAGGTCAACGCAGCAGCAGCGATTCTGCAAAGTCTGGGCGTCCAGCAGGGTGATCGTGTCCTCATCTATCTGCCCATGATTCCCCAGGCTGCATTTTTCATGCTCGCCTGTGCACGTATCGGGGCTGTTCATTCGGTCGTGTTTGGTGGATTCGCAGCGCACAATCTTGCGCAACGCATCGACGATGCCGAACCTAAAGTCATTGTTTCTACTGATGCAGGCTCGCGTGGCGGGCGGCCGGTTCCCTACAAGCCGCTGCTGGATAAGGCCATCGAACAATCCGCCCATGTGCCCGAGCACGTAGTCCTGGTGGATCGCAACCTGGTGCCCATGCAACTGACTGAGGGGCGCGATCTCGATTACGCCACTTTGCGAGCCCGCCATCTGGACGTGCAGGTGCCGGTGGTATGGCTTGAATCCAACGCGCCCAGCTATATCCTGTATACCTCCGGCACCACCGGAAACCCCAAGGGCGTGCAAAGAGACGTCGGTGGTTACGCGGTGGCCCTGTGTGCCTCGATGGAGTACATCTTTGGGGGCAAGCCTGGAGACGTCTATTTTTCGGCCAGCGACGTAGGCTGGGTGGTGGGGCACTCGTATGTGGTGTACGGCCCACTGCTTAACGGCCAGGCCACGGTGATGTACGAAGGCACGCCCGTGCGTCCGGATGCGGCCATTTTGTGGCGCATTATCGAAACCTATCGCGTCAGTGCGCTGTTTTGCGCCCCCACGGCCATCCGGGTGCTTAAAAAGCACGACCCGGCCTTGCTTACCAAGCACGACCTCTCCAGCCTGGATCGCATTTACCTGGCTGGTGAACCACTGGATGAACTCACTGGACAGTGGCTTTCCGAAGCCCTCGATAAACCAGTCATCGACAACTACTGGCAAACGGAAACCGGCTGGCCCATTTTGTCTGCCCAGCCGGGTATCGAAGAAATCCCCCTGCGTTTTGGCAGCCCCTCGGTGCCTGTCATCGGTTTTGATGTCCGGGTGGTCAACGAGGCCACGGGCCAGGATTGCGGCCCCAACGAAAAAGGCGTGGTGGCCATCCAGCCACCCCTGCCGCCGGGGGCCTTAAGCACTATCTGGCGCAACGACGAGCGCTTTGTCAAAACCTATTTCGAATCCTTCCCGGGCCGGCTTACCTATTCCACGTTCGACTGGGGGCTGGTGGACAAGGACGGCTATTGGTTTATCCTCGGGCGCACCGACGACGTCATCAATGTCGCCGGGCACCGCCTGGGCACCCGCGAGATCGAAGAATCCGTCAACACCCATGCTGCCGTGGCCGAGTCTGCCGTGGTGGGGGTTGCTGATGAGACCAAGGGGCAAGTGGCCATGGGGTTTGCCGTACTGCGCAACCCCGCCATGCTCGACGAGCCAGGCAGCCGGGATCGTCTCGAGGCCGAAATCAAACATGTCATCGAAGAGCGTAACGGCCCGGTGGCACGGCCGGCCCGCATCCTGTTCGTCACCAACCTGCCCAAAACGCGTTCCGGCAAGGTGCTACGCCGCGCCATCGTAGCCCTGTGCGAAGGCCGGGACCCTGGCGATCTCACCACCATCGAAGATCCCAGCGCTCTGGAACAAATCCGCGCGGCGCTGTAATCATGGGTCGAGCAAAGGATGCAGTGGCCGGGGGGGCATTGCATCCCGGGGTGCGGCGGCGAGAACTCTGGTCGTGGGCCATGTACGATTTCGCCAACTCGGGCTACACCACGGTGGTGCTCACCACAGTCTTTAACGCCTATTTTGTGGGCGTGGTGGCGGCGGGGCACACCTGGGGCACGCTGGCGCTTACCGCGGCCTTATCCACGTCCTATCTGATCGTGATGTTGTCCATGCCCTCACTGGGTGCGCGGGCCGATGCCCGGGCGGGGCACCGACGGCTTTTGTTTACCAGCACTGTAGGGTGTGTGTTGGCCACAGCCGTCCTGGCCACCGTGGGCCCCGGCGCCATTGCCTGGGGCCTGTTCTGGCTGGCGGCCTCCAATGTATTTTATTGTGTGGGCGAGTCTACCGTGGCTTCTTTCCTGCCATCCCTGGCGCGCCCGGAGTCCATGGGCCGGGTGTCCGGCTGGGGCTGGAGCTTTGGCTATTTTGGCGGCATGCTGGCATTGGGCCTGGCCTTGTGGGTGGCCAGCACTGCCGGAGCACGGGGCTTGTCTGCCTCCGATTACGTGCCCTGGATCATGCTGCTCACCTCGGTTCTGTTTGCCTTGGCGGCGCTTCCCTCATTTGTGTGGCTGCGCGAGCCCAAACATAGGCAGGCAGCGCCTCCGGCACAGCCGGTGTTTGCCCAGCTGCGCGCCGCCTGGCAAGAAACCCGGCGTGATTTCCCGGATTTCCAGCGCCTGTTGCTGTGTATTGCCTGCTACCAGGCAGGGATCACCGTGGTCATTACCTTGTCTGCGGTCTATGCTACCGAGGTGATGGGGTTTGACATGCAGCACACTATGCTGCTGGTGTTTCTGGTTAATATCGCTGCGGCGGCTGGGGCGTTTGCCTTTGGCTATGTGCAGGATCGCATCGGCCACAAGCGTGCACTGGCCATTACCCTGGTGGGGTGGATTGTCATGGTGCTGCTGGCAAGTGCCACCCAGACGCTGGCGGTGTTCTGGCTGGCAGCGGCACTGGCAGGTTTGTGCATGGGCACCAGCCAAAGTGCCGGCCGTGCGATGGTGGGCGTGTTGGCGCCGGTCCATCGCCCCGCCGAGTTTTTCGCACTCTGGACATTTGCAGTTCAGCTGGCGGCAGTCGTGGGCCCCCTTACCTATGGCGTGCTGGTGTGGCTTACGGGTGGCAACCACCGGGTGGCTTTGCTGGCCACCGGTGTATTTTTTATGCTGGGCCTGTGGATACTGGCTGGGCTGGATTTTACCCGGGGCCAACGTGACCGGGATGCAGGCAATCAGGCGGTTGCATTTGTCAGGGTCAAGTAAGACTCGTGCAGTACGGTACACAGAACACAATTCAAACTTGATGTCATCACATCAAACAAAAGGAGCGAGCGCAATGGCTACGGAGATTGAATCCATACTGGTAGAAAACCGTGTTTTTCCGCCACCGGCAGACTTGGTCAAGCAGGCCAATGTGTCTGGGATGGAAGGCTATAAAGCCCTGTGCGACGAGGCCAATCGGGATCCAAACGCGTTCTGGGCCCGTCTGGCCACGGAGAACCTGCTCTGGGAAAAACCCTTTACCCAGGTGCTGGACGAATCCAACAAACCTTTCTACAAGTTTTACCCGGATGGCCAGATCAATGTCTCGGCCAACTGTCTTGATAAACACCTGGGCACACCGGCCGAGAATCGGGTTGCCCTGATTTTCGAGGCGGACGACGGTGCCGTCACCAAAGTTACCTATAAAGAACTGCACGCTCGCGTGTCGCAGTTTGCTAATGCGATCAAATCGCTGGGCTTCAAGAAGGGCGAGCGCGCCGTCATCTACCTGCCGATGTCCATCGAGGCGGTGGTGGCCATGCAGGCCTGCGCACGCCTGGGCATCATTCATTCGGTGGTGTTTGGCGGCTTCTCGGCCAAGAGCATCCACGAGCGTACCGTCGACGTCGGCGCCACGCTGATTATCACGGCCGATGCACAGATGCGCGGCGGCAAGGCCATCGCGTTAAAGAATGCCGTGGACGAGGCCATTGCCATGGGCGGATGCGAGGCCGTGCGCAAGGTTATTACCTACAAGCGCACCGGCTCTGATGTGCAGTGGGATGCCGGCCGCGATCTCTGGTGGCACGATGTGATCAAGGGGCAGTCGTCCGATTGCCCGCCCGTGCCTGTGGATGCAGACCATCCGCTGTTCATCCTGTATACCTCCGGTTCAACCGGTAAGCCCAAGGGCGTGCAGCACTCCAGTGCGGGCTTCTTGCTGTGGTCCTTGATGACCATGAAATGGACGTTCGACTCCAAACCAGACGACGTCTTCTGGTGTACCGCCGACGTCGGTTGGGTGACCGGCCACTCGTATGTCACCTACGGGCCGCTGGCTGCCGGGGTTACCCAGGTGGTGTTCGAGGGCGTGCCCACTTACCCGGATGCGGGCCGGTTCTGGAAGATGATCCAGGAACACAAGGTGTCGGTGTTCTACACAGCGCCTACGGCCATCCGCTCGCTTACCAAGGCGTCCGAGGCGGATGCCAAGGTTCACCCCAAATCCTACGATCTTTCCTCGTTGCGCATCATCGGCTCGGTGGGCGAGCCCATCAACCCCGAAGCCTGGGTGTGGTACTACAACAATGTCGGCAACCAGCGTTGCCCGGTGATCGATACCTGGTGGCAAACCGAAACCGGTGCCCACATGATCACACCGCTGCCGGGCGTCACACCGCTCAAGCCCGGTTCCTGCACCTTGCCGTTGCCCGGTATTGATGCCGCCATCGTGGATGAAACCGGCGAAGAAGTCGAACGCGGCAAGGGCGGCTTCCTGGTCATCCGCCGCCCGTGGCCATCAATGATTCGCACCATCTGGGGCGATCCCGAGCGTTTCAAGAAAACCTATTTCCCTGAAGAACTCAAAGGCTATTACCTGGCTGGCGACGGCGCCCAGCGCGATAAGGACGGCTATTTCTGGATCATGGGCCGTATCGACGACGTGTTGAACGTCTCGGGCCACCGCTTGGGCACGATGGAAGTCGAATCCGCCCTGGTGGCTCACGAGCTGGTGGCAGAAGCTGCCGTGGTGGGTCGTCCCGACGATACAACCGGCGAAGCCGTGGTGGCCTTTGTGGTGCTCAATGGGCCGCTGCCAAAAGGCGATGAGGCTGTCGCAATGGCCAAGCTGCTGCGCGATTGGGTGGCCAAAGAGATTGGCCCCATTGCCAAGCCGCGTGAAATCCGCTTTGGCGAGAACCTGCCCAAGACGCGTTCGGGCAAGATCATGCGCCGTCTGCTGCGTGTTGTCGCCAAGGGCGAGCCCATCACTCAGGACGTCTCCACGCTGGAGAATCCTGGCATCCTGGATCAGTTGGCCAAGGTGCAGTAAAGAGTGTCGACCGATGCGCTGTGATCCAGCGCACCGGGCACAGCCGAAGGGGCGGGGATACATTCCCGCCCCTTCTTTTTTGGGTGTCGGGTGAGCCCCATTATGGGGTTTGGAATGTACTGCCTGTTCAGGTGGCCGTGAGTATCAGATCCAGCAGTGTATTTAGCACGGGGCCTTCGGCGTCGTCATCGCCCAAGGTGTCGATCGTTTGCTGCAATTGTCGGCAGCGTACCTGGCCCAACACCGGTTCAGCCAATGCCAAGAATTTATCGGCCACTTCCGTGTCCGTAAGCGGCGCTTCTGCGTCGCCGCGTGCCGTGTGGGGGCCGGATTGCAGTGTGCGCCCATCGTGCAGGATGATCGTTGCGTCCGCCCAGCGCTCGGCGGGGAAACGTTGGCTATATGACGCGTTTTCGGTGATCACCATTTCTTCGCTGAGTCGCCAGACCTCAGGGTCTTGCAATGCTGGTCCGTTGATTTCCCCGGCGCCTAGCCGTTGATGGCATAGGGCGGAAGCAACCGGGAATGGCAGGCTGTACTGTGCTTGCTCTGTGGTGTCCGGGTGACGTGTGGCCAGACGCGAGGCTTCGTAGAATGTTGAAATCCGGATCTCGGCAATATCGGCTGCCTGCAGGGCGTGGGTGCGAGCCAGGGACAGTGCTGCTTCAACGGCAGGCTGCGCCCAGCGGCAGACGGGGTAGGGTTTGAAATACTGTTCCATGATTGCCCACCGTCTGCCCGTATCCTGCCAGAAGGATGCCACCGTTTGGTCTTCCATTGTCACGGCGGGTGCGCCTGTGAAGCCGTCGGCGGCCAGTAGGGCTGCCGATACGCCGGCCATGGCGCCCCAGGCAGAGCCATCTTTCACCATGGTCGGATGATCGATGCAACGCATCATCTGACTGCGCGGGCCGAAGTATTCGGCAATACCCAGTGCCTCTCGCGTGCGATTCGTGTCCAGTGCCAGGGCACGGGCTGTCAGCGCGGCCGCGCCGAGCGCGTTCCAGGCACCGGAGGTGTGGTAATCACAAGCGGTGGCATGCAGGGCCACCCCCGCACGTGTGGCGATTTCGTAGCCCAGCGCCAGGGTGGTCAGAAACTCGCGGCCGTTCCTGATCAGGCCGGCATCCGCCAAGGCGGCCGTGACAGGCAGGATGGTGACGCCAACATGGCCCTTGGTAAGGACATGGCCGTCGTGGGCGTCGATGCTGTCGATCGTTGCCGCACCGGCCAACACCATGCCCGGAAGGCTGACAGATCGGCCATCGAACAGCATCCGGGCACTGTGTGTTGTGGCGCCGTATTGTGTGGCCGCATGCTGGCGCATGATTTTTGAAAGAGGGGTGACTGTTCCTGCAGCGGCGACGCCGCACAAGTCCAGCAGGCATCGGCGTGCCTGCAATACCCCGGCTTGCAGCAGATCTTCAAAGCGCAGCGCATGAATAAATTCGAAAACATGGTGCGAATGATTGGACATGATTGGTCTGATCGTTGGTGTGGATGATGAAGCGCGGCCGGCGTTTATGCTTCCAGCCCGTACTGCCGGATGAGTTCGTGCTTCAGCACCTTGCCGCTGGGATTAAGGGGCAGCTGTTCGGCAAAGAAAAACCGCCGTGGGCGCTTGAAGGCGGCCAGCAGGCCACTGTTCTGACAAAAGGAATCAATGACGTTGGCGTCCAGGTGAGGATCAGAGCGGACGATAATCGCGGTGACCATGTGCCCCCATTTCGGATCCGGCAAGCCGATGACCGCTGCTTCCCTGACACCGGGGCAGCGGTACAGTACCTCTTCTACTTCGCGCGGGTAGATGTTCTCGCCTCCAGAAACGATCATGTCATCGGTACGCCCCTGGAATGTGTAATAGCCGTCGGTATCCTGGCTAAACAAATCCCCGGTATAGAGCCAGCCATGTTTCAGCTTGCGGGCGGTCTCGGCTGGGTTGTTCCAATAGCCTGCCATCATTTGGGGGCCTTGCACGATCAGTTGGCCGATAGTGCCCGGTGAAACAACTTCGTCTGGTGGTACGTCGCGCTGGGGGTTGTGGGAGACGATCCGTGCCTGGGAGATCAGGGTAGGCTTGCCGCAGGAGCCAGGGCGAGCCAGCGCGTCTTCGGGATGCAGGAGCAGGGTGAGGCTTGCTTCAGTCATGCCGTAGCCGTTGTATACACCGCTGCAGAATTCGCGCAGCACCCTCTCCATCGTGGTTGCGGCGATGGCGGCCCCGCCCGTCGTGATCATGCGCAGGGATGAGACGTTGAAATCCCGGAAGTGAGGGTGAAAGAGCATTTGCTGGATCTGGGTGGGCACCGCAAACAGCGTCGTGATGTGCTCGGCCTGGATCATTTCCAGTGTGGCGCCTGCCTCGTAGTGGCTGGCGATGATGTTGGTGCCACCGACGAGTACGTGCGGCAGGAAATAGGCCTGCATGCCGCCCACGTGATAAAGCGGTGCAATGTGCAAGGCCCGGTCTGCGGCGCCCAAGCTGTATTCCATTGTGCAGTTCATGGCGATGGCAACATCGTTGGCATGCGTGTGCATGACCCCTTTGGGGCGGCCGGTTGTGCCGGAGGTGTACACCAGCGCGGAGAGTTGTCCGGCATCCGGGTGATAGGTTGGTTCTTCCGTGTTGCCGCTGCTGGCCAGTGCCTCGTAGTCGTGGTGGCCGGGGGTGACAAGCACACCTTGCGGCGCGACAGCAATGAAGTCGTGAGTACTGTGCACTTCTCGCGCAGCCGCCAGCGCACTGGCGGCGTGCGATTGGCTGTAGGCCAGCACGCGTGCACCCGAATCGCGCAAGATATGAGCAACTTCTGCGGGTGCCAGCCGGAAATTCATTGGCACGACCACGGCACCAATTTTTTGGCAGGCAAAGTACAGGGTTGCGGATGCTTCGTCCGTCTTCAAATACAGCGCGACACGGTCCAGCGGCCGCACGCCCATATCAGACAGCGCGTGGCAGAGGCGGTTGATCCTGGCATTCCAGGCCGCGTAAGTCCATCGCCGTCCTTCAAAGACCAGCGCCTCCTTGCCAGGATGCTTGTCCACCGTTTGGGTGAGAATCGAGGAAACGTTCATACTGGGCTAGTCGTCAGAGGTTGGGTTTGATGGAGGGCATGTCGGTGCTGGCAATGAGGTACTTCACCATTTCGGAGGTGCCGCCAACGATGGTGAGTGCGCGTGCATCGCGGTAGATTTGCTCGGCGCGACCATATTCTTTGGTCAGGCCGTCTCCGCCCAGAATCTGGACGGTGGCATCCGCACAAAACAGGGCGGTCTCGGTGGCAACCAGCTTGGCCATCGAAGCCGGCTTCATCAGCTCTTTGGCGGAGAGCGCTCCGGCGTCGTAAAGCAGGGCAGCCTTGTAAGTGAGCAGCTCGGCGGCATCGATGCGCCAGCTCATTTCTGCCACGCGATCCCAGATGAGTTGTTTGCACCCCAATTTCTGCCCGAAGCTGTTGCGCCGCTGTGCGTGCGTGGTGGCAATGTCGAATGCCGCGCGCGCCTGCCCCAGGCCCGAGCCGCCGAGGATGATCCGCTCGAAATTGAACATGCCCAGCATGATGCGAAACCCTTCGTCTCGACGGCCCAGCAGGTGGTTGGCGGGTACCCGGCAGTCCTGGAACTCGACTTCTCCGACAATGCAGCCCCGTCGCCCCATGAAGGTGTAGTTGCGAGGGAAGCGGATGCCGGGCGTGTCCTTGGGGACAACGACGGCACTCATGCCTTTTTGCGCGGTTACCGCAGGGTTGCTGATGCCGTAAACGATGTAGGTGTCGGCCACGGATGCATTCGAGATATAGCGTTTGAACCCGTTGATCACCCATTCGTTGCGTGTATCGTCGAACGTTATCCGGGTTTGCATGCCCGCACTGTCTGAACCTACGTTGGGCTCAGTGACGCAAATCGCCCCTATTTCACTACCCCCGATGATGCCGTCCAGATAGTGGGCCCGAATGTCGGGCAGCGCATAGCGGTGTAGGGGATAGGCGCAGGAAATTGCCGTGGCGATGGTGGTCTCAAAGGCGTAGTTGATCGCGGCGGCTTCTTCGGACAGAATCACGGCATGAACAAGGCCGGGTGTGGATAGCGAGCCACGGTAGAGATCAGGAAACATCAGCGTCAGGTAGTGGGCCTTGCCCAGTGCCTGGACAACGGCCTTGACTGCTGCCCAGTCCTGTCTGTTTTCGATCGCGTCCGATCGGGGGGCGAGTTCGCGCTGCAGAAATTCGCGGGTGGTGGCGCGGAACTCCCTGGCTTCCGGGTCCAGAAGATAATCCTTCATCGTTTGTCCTGTACGTGTTTTGTATTGCGGGTTTGTGTCGTGCGCTCGGAGGATGGCTTGAGGTCAGCCGGGGGAGTTCATGATGCGCTGCAGTTCCCGCAGGTTCAGGTCGGGGTTGCAGTCTCGCAAAGTGGGCAGGTTGAATCGCGCCTGGCGTACGGCTTCGTAGTCCAGGTCGGCCCAGGCCAAGCCACTTTTCCCTTCGGGCACTTGTGCCACGATCTGACCTTGCGGATCGAGAATGCGTGAGCCCCCCCAGAATTGGGTGTTGTGTTCCTGCCCCAGCCGGTTTGCCATCAGGATTGGGGTGCCGTACATCATGGCGTAGAAGCGCGTGGCGAGATCCCAGCCTTGGGGGTTGGAGAAGCCGCCACTGACAACCCCGAGGGCGGAACTGATGGGTGCCAATAGCACGGTGGCCCCCTGCAGCATGGCCAGGTGAACCAGGGCTGGGTTCCAAAAATCGGCGCAGATCAGCAGGCCGGCTTCCCAGGGGCCGCGAACCGGGCAGGTATTCACTTGTTGGCCGGCGGCGTACAACTTGCCTTCTTCCAGTTGGCCGTAGGTAGGCAGATTGATCTTGCGGTGCACGAAGCGCACGGCGCCGTCCCGCGCCACGGCCATGACGTTGTGAAACCGGGCTGCCGGGGCTTCTTCCACGAAACCGAAGACGACATCAATGCCTTTGGCTGCGGCCGCAATTTTTTGGATGATTTCATGGTCGGTGCGTCGCGCCAGCGCCAGTGCCGCGTCGCCCAGGCTGTAGCCCGTCAGGGACAGTTCCGGGAACAGCAGAAGATCCGCCTCCTGGGCCCGGGCCTCTTCGATGAGTGCCAGGTGTATCTCCAGGTTGTAGGCCAGGTCGCCGCATCGCCCTTCGGTCTGGGCGACGGCGGCACGCAGGCGTGAAGCGTCGGTCATGGTGTCATGTCCTTTGATTGCAAATGGCACGGTGGGCTCTGTTCAGATCAGCCCTTTTTCCTTGAGAAACGCTTGGCATACATCGCTGATGGATTTGTGATCAACGTCAACCTGAGCGTTCAGGTGGGCCATGGTCTTGTCGTCCAGTACGGCAGACAGGCTGTTCAGGGTGTCGGCCAGCTTGGGTTGTTTATCCAGGACGGCCTTGCGAATGACCGGGGTGAGTGCATAGGATGGGAAATAGTCTTTGTTATCTTTCAGCACCACAAAATCAAAGGCGGGAATACGCCCGTCCGTGGCGAAGACCAGGGCGACGTCCACCTGTTTGTCACGCAGTGCCTGGTAGGTCAGCCCGGTATCCATGCGCTTGATGTTGGCGCGTTTAAACTCGAAGCCGTAGGTCTTCTGAAGCGGTTTGAGGCCGTCGGCGCGGGCATAGAATTCGGCATTGACGGCAAAGGTCAGGTCTTTGCCACCGTTCAGGGTGTTTGCCAGGTCGCTGATCGTATGGATGCCCAGGCTATCGGCTTCTTGGTGACGCATGGCTAATGCATACGTGTTGTTGGCCTTGGAGGGGTTCAGCCAGACCAGCCCCTTGGCGGCGTCCAGTGCTTTCACTTTGGCATAGCCGTCCTGCGCCGACATCGGCGTGGTTACTTTGTTGTAGACAATCAGCGCCGTGCCGGTGTACTCCCAATAGACATCGACCTGGCCGTTTTCCTGTGCTTGGCGCAGCACGGCGCTGCCCATGCCGGCGCGTGTGTCAACGTCATGGCCCTTGGCTTTCAGCAACTGGCTGGTCATCTCTGCCATGATCTGCTGTTCAGTGAAATTTTTGCCGCCAACCACGATGGGGTCGGCGGCCGCCGCCTGCCCGGAAAAAATAACGAGGGCCGCGGTGGCGCTTGCCTGGACGAGTTTGAGGATCTGCTTCATTTGTCTACTCCTTGGGGAAGAAAAGCTGCGCTTGTAAACGCTATCGCAGTGGATTGACGCCTCGGGGGATCAGGGCGTTGGCCGTCATGCCTATGAGGGCATCGACGGCAATTGCCAGCAGAGCCGTCGGAATAGCGCCTGCCAGCATGGTTCCGGTGTCGTTGAGGTCGATGCCGGTAAAAATCAGCTCGCCCAGCCCGCCGCCGCCCACCAGGAAAGCCAGGGGCACGGTTCCGACGTTGATGGCCAATGCAGTGCGGATGCCTGCAAAGATCACGAACAATGCATTGGGCAGTTCTACCTGCCACAGCACCTGCCAGGCGTCCATGCCTACGCCATAGGCAGCCTCTTGCAGATGCTGAGGGACGGCGGTCAGGCCAGAGTAGGTGTTACGCACGATGTACAGCAGTGAGGCAACCCACAGTGCAAAGATGGCCGGCGCGGTGCCGATCCCGAGCAACGTCATGGACAAGGCCAGGACTGCCAGGGTTGGAATAGTGGTGCCGATATTGAGCAGCTGCATGGCGCCTTCGGCCCAACGGCGCATAAAGCGGCGGCTCAGCACAATACCCAGCGGCAAGCCGGTGGCAATGGCCAGGCCGCCAGAGATCAGTGTGAGTTCGATGTGCTGGCGGGTCAGGTAAAGAATGTCATCCCAATGAGAAAGGATATCCTCGGCCATACCATTTATCTGCAGCCAGACGCCAGCCAAGGCCAATAGGGCAAGAATCAGCAGACGGTCGTTTTTGACGCTGGGCTGCCGCGGTGTGCTGACCCCCCGGCTCATGATTCGGGCCCCTGCAATTCCCGCGCCGAGGTGTCCTGGCGAGGTACCTTGTCGTGGTGGCTCAGCATCTGCCGGATCGCTTGCTGAGTAATCCTGCCGCAGTATTGTCCGGCGGGGTCAATCACCGTCAGTTCGTCCAGATCATAGGTAAACATCTGCGACACGGCCATGCGCAGATCCTCGTTTTCAAGGATCTGGCATTCGGGTCTGTCTTCCTGTGCTTGATCAGGCTGGCCGGTGTCCCCAGAGGCCGGTAGCGCGGCCAGCACATCGTGTACTGTGAGTAGTCTCAGCCGTTTCAGTGTGCGATCACGCCCCACGAAATCCGCAACAAATTCATTGGCTGGAGAGGCCAAAACATTGTTGGGCGTGTCAAATTGCTGCAGGCAGCCTTCACGGAAAACAGCGATCTTGTCACCCATCTTGACCGCTTCGTCGATATCGTGGCTGACAAACAGGATCGTCTTCCCCAATTTTTCCTGCATCTTCAGGAACTCGTCCTGAATGACCTGGCGGTTGATCGGATCGATTGCCCCGAAGGGCTCATCCATCAGCAGCACCGGGGGGTCTGCCGCCAATGCGCGGGCTACGCCTATACGCTGTTGCTGACCACCGGAAAGTTCTTTGGGATAGCGCGGCAGAAAGATGGCTGGATCCAATGCGACCATTTCCAACAGAGCCTCGGTGCGCTGCTGGATGCGGCGCTTGTCCCAGCCCAGCAGGCGGGGCACGACGCCGATGTTTTCACCAACCGTCATGTTGGGAAACAGGCCAATCTGCTGGATCACATAACCGATCTGCCGCCTCAGGCTGATGGTGTCGTAGTCGGTGGTGTCTTTGCCGTTTAAAAATACCCGGCCCGAGCTGGGCTGGATGATGCGATTCACCATCTTCAGTGTGGTCGTTTTGCCGCAACCTGATGGGCCCAGCAAAATGCAGATTTCACCCGTCGGCACCTCCATATTGATATTGTCGGCGGCCGTAGCGATACCTTCGTGGGTGGTGAATTTTTTGGTGAGGTTTTCCAGCCGGATCATGGTGTCGGGCCTCTTTTCTGGTTTAGGGGTCAGGCGGTTTGCACACCGGCCGGCGTGAGACGGTTCTGCAGCCATAGCAGAAAGAAATCAGCAACAATCGCCAATACGCTGACAGCAACGGCGCCCGTCACGAGCTGGCGGGGATCTGTTTGCGAAATGCCACGGCTGATGAATACGCCCAAGCCGCCCGCGCCAATGTAGGCAGCGATGGCCATGATGCCGATGGAGAGCACCACGGCGCTGCGCACACCGGCCATGATGACTGGTATCGCCAGCGGGATTTCCACCCGGCTCAGCCGCTGCAAGGGGGTCATGCCCATGCCGCGTGCGGCTTCCCGCAGGGCAGGATCGACATTATTGATGGCGGTATAGGTGTTGCGGATAATCGGCAACTGCGAATAGAGCAGTACCGCGATGACGGCGGGTACGTAACCGATGCCGTGACCAAACAGGGATAACACCGGGATCATCACGCCAAAAAGTGCGATCGATGGCACCGTCATGATGATCGAGGCAATGTAAAGCACCAGGTTGGCGGCGCGCTGGTTCTGCGTGATGGCGATACCGATGGGCACACCCGTCAGGATGGCCAGCCCGATGGCTACGCCCACAAGCGAAATATGCTCAATCGTGCGGGCAAGGATCAGGTTGGCATGGCCGACCATGTAAAGCAGGATGTCCACGAATTTGTCTCCTCTTTTGAGGCGTGGGGCGTTGTGCTTGCAACACCTTTATGTGGCGTAGACTGCCATGGTGTCATGGCTGTGTTTCCGCACTTTGAGCGCCCATAGTAGGGTGTGTTTGCTTGTGCTGATAGTCCAAAATAGACGTTATATAGTCTTTTTATGCTATTGCTGGATTTTTGCCTGTGGTGGCTTCAGGCGCCTGGCATGTGTGGTGCGTCTGCGTAGCGCCCACGCTGATGCCCACGCGCAGCGGTGGGGGTATGGCTGAAACGCTCGCGAAAGCAACGAATGAAGTGCGAGGTTGTGGCAAACCCGCAGGCCAGGCTCACTTCGGCCACCGGCATACCGGTTTGCTCCAGCAGATTGCGGGCGCGTTCAAGACGCAGGTTCCGATAAAAGCCGCTGGGTGTTACCGAGAAATTTGATTGAAACAGGCGGTTCAGTTGCCGTACCGACAAACCAACCTGCAATGCCAGCTGTGCACTGCTCAACGTGTCTTCCATGTGCCGCTCCATGCATTCGATGGCGGCCAGCAGGTGCGGGTTGGTTACGTTCAGGCGATTGCGCAGCGACAGGCGCTGGCTGGCCCGGGATTTGCGGATTTCCGGGTGGATGCATTGTTCTGCCACAGCGGTGGCCAGGCGATATCCATGCCGCTGGCCGATCAGATGCATCATCATGTCCAGCCCCGCGGTGCCGCCTGAACAGGTCAAGCGCTGACCATCAATTTCGTAGAGCTCATCGGTGATATTCAATAGTGGGAATTCCTCCCGCAGTCCCGCCACGTTCTCCCAGTGAATAGTGCAACGGTGCTTGTCCAGCAAACCTGCCCGGGCCAAAAATAGCGGGCCGACAGAGGTGGCCCCCAAATTAACGTTGTGGCTGGCCAGCCGGCGCAGCCAGCCCAAGATGTCTGGGGTGCAGTACGTATTGGCATCGATTCCGGCCACGACAATCAATGTATCCAGCGTGCCAGGTGCTTCCATGCGTCCGGTAGGCTCGAACAGCAGGCCATTGCTGGCTGGAACCGGCAGATTTTCTGGTGTAAACATCTGCCAGCGGTAGAGTGGTGTTTCCACCAGGCGGTTGGCCATGCGTAGCGGTTCGAGCACGCCCGAGAATGAAAGCATGGAAAACTGCGGGATCAGCAGAAAGCCGAATTCGACGGGTGCCATATATCGCCTCGGGTGTGGTGCCTCGCCGTCTGGGGGGAGACCGAGGCTGCGGCAGCGCTGCCGTTCAGTGCTGCCCCGATATCAGTGCGCCAGCCCTGGCAGCATCGCCTTGGCGCCGGCAAACACCATCTCTACCGCAATGGCGGCCAGGATGATGCCCATGATGCGGGCCATGATAACGCGCATCTTGGTGGACAGCAGTTTGCCGATTGACGCGGCAAAATACAGAACGACAAACAGTGCGGCCAGTACCGCCAGCAGCACTACGCTAAAACCGACGATACGGGCAGTGCTTCTGGCCTGGGCACTGTAGATGATCAAGGTAGCGATGGTGCCGGGCCCGATGATCATGGGGAAGGTCAGGGGGTAGAAGGCTGGGTTGTCATCCGTGCCTGCGGCCGCTGCCGCAGCGGTGTTGGCACTTTTTTCCTGGGTGGCGCGCTCGTGGGATGTAATCGGTTGGCCATTCAGCATGGACAGCGCAATGCCAATCAGTACCATGCCGCCCGCAACCCGGAAGGAGTCCAGACTGACACCAAAAAAGCTGATGATGTGGCTGCCCCCCAGTGCAATCACGACGCACATGGCAGTGGTGTATCCCAGGATGGACACGGCCAGATTGCGCTGCTCGGCCACGGATTTCTGTGTGGTCAGCGCCAGAAACAGTGGCAGAGTAATAAAGGGATTCATGATGGCGAACAGCGCGCCCAGAAACTTGGTGGCGTATGCGATATCCATTGATTTTTTTGCCGGGGCCTTGCCGCTCAGGTGCTGATGTAGCCATAAGGTGACAACATCTTCGGGTGATGAAAAAGGGCGCTGTCTCAAGCAGCGCCCCGTGTCATTTTACATGCCGTTATATACCGGCCCCTCGCCACCCTGTGGTGTCACCCAGACAATATTTTGCGTGGGATCCTTAATATCACAGGTTTTGCAATGAACACAGTTTTGCGCGTTGATCTGCAGACGGTCTTCGCCGGTGTCTGTTTTGACGAACTCGTACACGCCCGCCGGGCAGAAACGCGCCTCGGGGCCGCCGAACTTGGCCAGGTTTACCTGCACAGGCACGGTATCGTCCTTCAGTGTCAGGTGCGCGGGCTCGTTTTCATCGTGGTGTGTATTGGAGATGAACACCGAGCTCAGGCGATCGAATGTCAGCTTGCCGTCGGGCTTGGGGTAGTCGATGCGCGCACACTGCGCTGCGGGTTGCAGGCAGGCGTGATCCGGTTTGGTGTGATGGATGGTCCAGGGGATGCTGCCCTTGAGCAACCATTGCTCGACACCTGTCATCAGCGTGCCAATGGTGCGGCCTTTTTTAAACCACTGCTTGAAGTTGCGTGATTTGTTGAGCTCGGCATGTAACCAGGAGGATTCAAATGCAGCAGGGTAGGTGGTCAGCTCATCATGGCTGCGGCCGGCTGCCAACGCCTCGAATGCGGCTTCGGCCGCCAGGGCCCCTGTCTTGATGGCAGAGTGGCTGCCCTTGATGCGCGATGCATTCAGCACACCGGCTTCGCAGCCCACCAGGGCGCCCCCCGGAAACACCATCTTGGGCAGCGACAGCAGGCCGCCGGCTGTCAGCGAGCGGGCACCGTAAGCCACACGCTTGCCGCCTTCGAAGATGCTGCGGATATGCGGATGTGTCTTGTAGCGCTGGAACTCGTCAAAGGGCGACAGCCACGGGTTGGCGTAATCCAGCCCCACCACCAGCCCAACCGCCACCAGATTGTCTTTGAGGTGATACAGGAATGAGCCACCATAGGTATCTGAATCCAGCGGCCAGCCCGCCGTGTGCATCACCGTGCCAGGCCGTGCCTGGGCAGGATCAACCTCCCAGAGTTCTTTGATGCCGATTGCGTAGCTTTGAGGATCGCGCCCGGCGTCCAGACGGAATTTTTCGATCAGTTGGCGTCCCAGATGGCCGCGAGAGCCTTCGGCAAAAATCGTGTAACGGGCAAGAAGCTCCATGCCGGGCTGATAGGCGTCGGTATGGCTGCCGTCTTTGGCCACGCCCATGTCGCCTGTCAGTACGCCTCGCACGGCACCGGTGTCCGAATAAAGGATCTGGGCGGCGGCAAACCCTGGGAAAACATCCACGCCAAGGGCTTCAGCCTGCTCACCCAGCCAGCGGGTAACGTGCCCCAAACGCACAATGTAATTGCCGTGATTTTTAAAGCAGTCGGGAAGCAGCCAGCCCGGTGTGCCGCGGCTGCCTTTTTCGGTCAGAAACAGAAAGCGGTCTTCCTGAACCTCGAGATCCAGCGGGGCGCCTTTTTCTTTCCAGTCGGGGATGAGCTCGGTGATGGCTCTTGGATCCATCACACAGCCCGACAGAATGTGGGCGCCGATTTCGGATGCCTTCTCCAGCACACAGACGCTGACTTCCTGGCCGCGATCAGTGGCCAGTTGCTTGAGGCGGATGGCGGCTGACAGGCCTGCCGGGCCGCCGCCAACGACGAGGACGTCGTATTCCATGGATTCGCGTTCAGTCATGTCTATGGCTCCCGTGTCTTGGTGCTTGAATTGCCGGCCATTGTATTGCAGATCGTTATACTGCATGGCTGTGAATGGCGCGGGCCCGGCCTGCTCAAGGAGTGTTGCATGTCCGCTGAATATCCAGACAGTCAAACACCTTCAGGGACGTTTGAAATCCAGCTGGACATATGGTGGGGCGATATGGACGCACTGCGCCATGTCAACAACGTGGCGTATTTTCGCTACTTTGAAGAAGCACGCGTACGTTTGTTTCGGGCTATGGATCTGGAGCCCTCCAAGGGGCGTTATTGTGTGCTGGCACATGCCTCGTGTGATTTTCTGAAACCTCTGTTGTATCCTGCTTCTATTGTGGTGGGCATGACGCTCGTGCGTGTGGGCCAGACCAGCATCGAGCTCGATTGCTGGATCGCTTCGGCTGACAACCCCGAAAACCGTCATGCGCACGGCCGCAATGTGCTGGTGTGCACCGATGGTGCCACCGGCCGGCCTGTACCCTGGACATCTGCAGATCGCCATATGTTGGCGCACTGTTTTTCGCACTGATTCTTTTTTCTCAGTTGGTCTCAAAGGAAACGTCGTATGGATAAAGTCTATGAAAACGCTGCCGCGGCTTTGCGCGACATCGTTGCCGACAACCAGATGATCGCTGTCGGCGGTTTCGGGCTGTGTGGCATCCCCGAAGCCCTGATTGCCGCATTGCGGGACTCCGGTGTTCAGGGTCTCACGTGTGTCAGCAACAATGCGGGCGTGGATGATTTTGGCTTGGGACAGTTGCTGACCACGCGCCAGATCAAAAAAATGATTGCCTCATATGTGGGCGAAAACAAAGAATTTGCGCGCCAGTTCATGGCCAAAGAACTTGAACTCGAGTTCACGCCGCAAGGTACCCTGGCCGAGAAGCTGCGGGCAGGTGGTGCCGGTATCCCGGCATTTTTTACACCCACCGGGGTGGGCACCGTGGTGGCCGATGGCAAGGAAACCCGCGAGTTCAACGGCCGCACCTATCTGATGGAAACCTCGCTGACACCCGACATCTCTCTGGTCAAGGCCTGGAAGGCTGATCGCAGCGGCAACCTGGTGTTTCGCCGCACTGCGCGCAATTTCAACCCCAATGTCGCCATGGCCGGGAAAATCACCGTCGCTGAGGTCGAAGAGGTGGTGCCCACAGGCACCTTCGATCCCGATGAAGTTCATTTGCCGGGCATTTATGTGCACCGTATCGTCCTCAATGCGCATCCCGAAAAACGCATCGAACAACGCACTATTCGTCAATAAGGGGCATTTACATGGCTTGGGATCGTGAACAAATGGCGGCACGTGCTGCCAAAGAATTGCAAGACGGCTTTTACGTCAATCTGGGTATCGGCCTGCCCACAAAAGTGGCCAACTACGTGCCTGACGGCATGGAGGTCTGGTTGCAGTCCGAAAACGGTTTGCTGGGCATTGGCCCGTTTCCCACGGATGATCAGGTCGATGCCGACCTGATCAACGCCGGCAAGCAAACCGTCACCACATTGCCTGGTTCGTCCATCTTTGCCTCGGCCGATTCCTTCGGCATGATTCGTGGCGGCAAGATCAATCTGGCCATTTTGGGCGCCATGCAGGTGTCCGAGAAAGGCGATCTGGCCAACTGGATGATTCCGGGCAAGATGATCAAAGGCATGGGCGGTGCCATGGACCTCGTCGCCGGGGTTGGCAAGGTCGTTGTCCTGATGGAGCACGTTGCCGTCAATAAAAAAGATGGCTCCGAAAGCCTCAAGCTGCTGCCCGAATGCACCTTGCCGCTTACCGGCGTCGGGGTAGTCAACCTGATCATCACCGATCTGGGCGTCATGGAAGTCACCGACAAGGGCCTCAAGCTCACCGAGCTCGCCCCCGGCGTCTCTGTCGACGAGATCAAGGCCAAGACGTCTGCCAAACTGGATGTGTCGGCAGTTGCCTAAGGAACCATGGTGTCTTTGTTGCATTCTCTAGCGGCTCCGGCCGATCGCATTGCGGCCCTGCGCGGGCAGATGGCCCTGTCCGGGGTTCAGGCTTGCCTGATCCCCACGGCCGATCCCCATCTGTCCGAATATCTGCCAGAACACTGGGCGGCCAGGGCCTGGCTGTCGGGTTTTGATGGGTCGGCAGGCAGTCTGCTGCTTACAGCAGATTTTGCCGGCCTCTGGACGGACAGCCGTTATTGGGTGCAGGCTGATGCCCAGTTGCAGGGTTCAGGCATCATCTTGATGCGTGCGGGTACCCCCGAGGTACCCGACATGCTGGATTGGCTGCTTGAACACCTGCAGCAGGGAGACCAGCTGGCCGTGGACGGCCGCGTGCTGGATCAGTCCACTGCGACACGCTGGCAGCCGGCCTTGCAGGCCGCCTCGATCAGCCTTGTGCTTGGACAAGATCCTGTTGGCGCCATCTGGGAAGATCGCCCCGATCTGCCCACCGCGCCGGTGTTCGAGCACCTGCCGCCGCACGCCTGCCGCAGCCGCGCTGCCAACCTGGCCGAGGTGCGCCGGGCCATGCAGGCTAAAGGGGCTCAGTACCACCTGTTGTCCTCTCTGGACGACATCGCCTGGCTGCTTAATTTGCGCGGCGCCGACGTCGATTACAACCCGGTATTTCTGGCGCATGCCTTGCTGGATGAATCCCGCGTGCGCCTGTACGTGGCGCCTGCAAAAATTGATGCGGATCTGGCTGTGCGTCTGGCCGAGGATGGGGTTGAGCTGCGTGATTACCCGTCGCTGGCAGCCGATCTGTCGCAGTTGCCGGTCGATGCCCCCTTGCTCGTGGATCCCGTGCGGGTGACGGCAGGTACGCTGTCGCATGCCACGCAAACCCGCCTGATCCAGGACATCAACCCTTCGCAGTTGCTGAAAGCTGTCAAAACAAGCGCAGAAGCTGCTCAGATCCGTCAGGTCATGGCCCAGGATGGTGCCGCCCTGTGCGAGTTTTTCGCCTGGTTTGAGGCTGCCCTGGCCGAGGGCCAGAAGCTTACCGAGGTTGATGTCGACACCTATTTGTCGGCTGCACGTGCGCGGCGCCCTGGGTTTGTCAGCCTGAGCTTCGCCACTATTGCGGGTTTCAATGCCAACGGCGCGATGCCGCATTACCGTGCCACGCCGCAGGCGCATGCGTTTATCCAGGGTGACGGCCTGCTCCTGATTGATTCGGGCGGGCAGTATCTGGGTGGCACCACCGATATCACCCGGGTAGTGCCCATAGGCACGCCTTCGGCGGCGCAGCGGGTGGATTACACCTCGGTACTCAAGGCCCATATTGCGCTGGCCCGCGCCCAGTTTCCAGTGGATACCCCGTCATCTGTGCTGGATACGCTGGCGCGTACCCCTTTGTGGCAGCGTGGCCTGGATTATGGTCATGGCACCGGCCATGGGGTGGGCTATTTTCTTAACGTGCACGAGGGCCCACAGTCTATTTCCGTGCGTGGCCATGCCCGAGCCCACCAAGGCATGCGGGCAGGCATGCTCACGTCCAACGAGCCCGGCCTTTACCGGGACGGCCAATGGGGCATTCGCATCGAAAACCTGATGCTGGCTGTGCCTGCGGCGCAAACGGCCTTTGGCTCGTTTCTGGCGTTCGAAACCGTCACACTGTGCCCCATTGATACTCGTTGCGTGGTACGTGAGCAACTGTCTGCCGATGAGATCCGCTGGCTGGATACCTACCATCAGCACGTGCGCAAGCAGCTGCTGCCCCTGGTGGATGGCGATACGCGCAACTGGTTGATGCAACGCACCGAGGCTATATAACCAGCCACACCACCAGCTGTTTCTGATGCTCATTCCATCGGTTCAGCTGGTTTTTTCGCTATAATTGCATAGCTATACTATTTAAATATGGATTTGACATGTCTGGGTCTGCTGATCATTTATTGGTGGGTGCACAGCTGCTTGATCGCATCGTCCGGCTTAACCGCTGGGTTACCCATCACACCCAATGGGCTGTGCCTTTGGCGCAGGCGCGGGTGCTGTCTCAGATCAGCCAGTTGGGCCCGTCCCGCGTGGGAGACCTCGCCCGGGCCGAGCACTGCAGCCAGCCCACCATGACCACCCTGGTCAAGCGTTTGCTGCAGCAGTCTCTGGTGCGGCGCGTACCCGATCCCTCCGACGCGCGTGCGGGGCTGGTGTCCCTTACCCCCGCAGGACAGCACATGCTCGACGACTTGCGTCGCGAACGGGCGAGGGTGATGGGGGCGCTTATTGCCCAGTTTGCGCCTGCCCAGCGCCAGGGCCTGGACACCACGTTGCAGACCCTGGAAGGCTTGCTGGATGCGGCCTATACCGATTCTGTTTATTTTCCGGATCTTTCATCATGAATTTATTGCGACAACCCAAGGCCGTCATGGCCGTCGCGTTTGCCTGTGTCATTGCCTTTATGGGCATCGGGCTTGTGGATCCCATCCTCAAGCCGATTGCGGATTCCCTGGGCGCTACGCCCTCACAAACCTCCCTACTGTTTACCAGCTACATGGCTGTCATGGGTCTGGCCATGCTGATCACCAGCGTGGTTTCCAGCCGTCTGGGGGTCAAGCGCACGCTGCTGCTGGGTTTGCTGGTCATTATTGCAGGGGCCGGGCTGGCCGGGATGTCTGGATCAGTGATGGAGATCGTCGGCTACCGCGCCATCTGGGGCCTGGGCAATGCGCTGTTTGTGGCCACCGCACTGGCCGCGATTGTCAGCGCTTCCCAAGGGTCTGTTCGGGATGCCGTCATTTTTTACGAAGCTGCGCTGGGTGTAGGGATCGCCGCCGGGCCGCTTATCGGTGGCGTGCTGGGTTCCATTTCCTGGCGCGGGCCTTTTTTCGGGGTGTCGGTATTGATGGCCATCGCTTTTGTGGTCACGTTCTTTCTGTTGCCGCCCTTTGCCGCCACCGTGCACCACAGCTCCTTGCGCGACCCTTTCCGGGCCCTCAGGCATCCCGGTTTGCTGGGGGTGGCCATCACCGCGCTGTTGTATAACTTCGGCTTTTTCACCTTGCTGGCCTACACGCCATTTCCGCTGGACATGGGCGCGCAGCAGGTGGGCCTGATTTTCTTTGGCTGGGGGGTGATGCTGGCGTTTGCTTCCGTGTTTCTCGCACCCCGTTTGCAAAGTGCGTGGGGCACGATTCCATCGATTGTGTTTGCCCTGCTGGGTTTTGCCCTGGTGCTGGCCGTGATGGCCATCTGGACAGACCATAAATCTGTGCTGGTGGTTGGTGTGGTGGCGGCCGGCCTGTTTTTAGGCATCAACAATACCTTGGTCACAGAAACCGTCATGAAAGCAGCCCCTGTCGAACGCGGAGTAGCCTCTGCGGCCTACAGTTTTGTCCGCTTCAGCGGCGGGGCGGTGGCGCCCTGGCTGGCAGGCTATCTGGGTGAAACCCTCAACGATCACGTGCCCTATTGGGTGGGCACGCTTGCAGTATTGGCTGCTGTGGGGGTGCTGCTGGCAAGCCGTGCACATTTGACTGCTGTGGACCAGCCGCACGACCTCGAACCCGTTGTGCCGACGGCACCTGCAGTCGAGGGCTGCTAAGCCCGTCGGCAAGCGGCTATAATTCCCATTTCCCGCTCCGCCCGTCCACACCGGGCAAGTATTCAAATGACCAAATACGTATTCGTCACGGGGGGAGTCGTCTCATCCCTGGGCAAAGGCATTGCTGCGGCATCTCTCGCCGCCATCCTAGAATCCCGCGGCTTGCGGGTCACCATGCTCAAACTGGATCCCTATATCAACGTCGATCCTGGCACCATGAGCCCGTTTCAGCATGGCGAGGTTTTCGTCACCGAAGACGGGGCCGAAACCGACCTTGATCTCGGCCACTACGAGCGCTTCGTCTCGGCACGGATGCACAAGGTCAATAATTTCACCACCGGTCAGATCTACGAATCCGTCCTGCGCAAAGAGCGCCGTGGCGATTACCTGGGTAAAACCGTACAGGTCATTCCGCACATCACCAACGAGATCCAGGATTTCATCGCCCGCGGCGCCAAGGCGGCCTATAACGGCCAGGCCGATATCGCCATGGTCGAGATCGGCGGTACGGTGGGTGACATCGAATCCCTGCCGTTCCTCGAGGCCGTGCGCCAGATGAGCCTGCGCCTGGGGCGCAATCAGTGCGCGTTTGTGCACCTTACGCTGGTGCCGTTCATTGCTTCTGCCGGCGAGCTCAAAACCAAGCCCACTCAGCACTCGGTGCAAAAACTGCGCGAAATCGGCATTTATCCCAATGCCCTGTTATGCCGCGCCGATCGCCCGGTGCCCGATGACGAGCGTGCCAAAATCTCATTGTTTTCCAATGTGCCGCTGGATGCCGTGATTTCTGTGTCCGACGCGGATTCCATCTACAAGATTCCGGCCATGCTGCATCAGCAGGGGCTCGACAGCCTGGTGTGCGATGCGCTGGCCATCACGCCACCGCCCGCCGATCTCACCGTCTGGGATCGCCTGGTGCACGACCTCGAAAACCCGCGCGGCTCGGTCACTATCGGCATGGTCGGCAAGTATGTCGATCTCACCGAGTCCTATAAATCGCTGTCCGAAGCCTTGGTGCACGCAGGCATCCATACTCATTCCCGTGTCGATATCGTCTATCTGGATTCCGAAGAGATCGATACCCAGGGCATCGCTTGCCTGGCGGGCCTGGACGCTATTCTGGTGCCCGGTGGCTTTGGCAAACGGGGTACCGAAGGCAAGATCAAGGCCATCCAGTATGCCCGCGAGCACGGCATCCCCTATCTGGGCATCTGCCTGGGCATGCAGCTGGCTGTGGTCGAGTTCGCACGTCATGTGGCGGGCTTGGGCGGTGCCAACAGCACGGAGTTCGATCCTTCCGCACCGCATCCCGTGGTGGCCCTGATCACCGAGTGGCAAGATCGGGAAGGCAAGATCGAGAAGCGCGATGCGTCTTCTGATCTTGGCGGCACCATGCGCAAAGGGGCCCAGCGTTGCCCGGTCAAGCCGGGTACACGGGCTGCCAGCATCTATGGCACCGAGGTCAACGAACGCCATCGCCATCGCTACGAGGTCAATAACGTCTACGTCAATCGCCTCGAAGAAGCCGGCATGGTCATCAGTGCCCGTACGCCCACCGAGAATCTGCCGGAGATCATGGAGATCCCCAGTCATCCGTGGTTCATGGGCGTGCAGTTTCACCCCGAGTTCACCTCTACGCCGCGTGACGGCCATCCTTTGTTCAGCAGTTTCATTCAGGCAGCGCTCACCTATCAGCAAAGCCAGGTAAAAAAGGCCGGTTGACGGCCAAAGGGGTACCCCATGCAGTTATGTCACTTCGAGGCCGGGCTCACCCAGCCCTTGTTCCTGATTGCCGGGCCATGCGTCATCGAATCCCGCGAGCTCGCTTTCGAGACGGCCGGTGTTTTGCAAGAAATCACCCGGGCCCTGGGTATCCCCTTTATCTACAAAAGCTCGTTTGATAAGGCCAATCGCAGCTCTGGCGCGTCTTTCCGCGGCCCGGGCATCGATGAGGGCCTGAAAATCCTGGCCGATGTGCGCCAGCAGCTGGGCGTACCCGTGCTCACCGATGTGCACGAGGCCGGCCAGGCCCGCGAGGTTGCCTCGGTTGTGGATGTGCTGCAGACGCCGGCCTTTTTATGCCGTCAAACCGATTTCATCCAAACCTGTGCAGCCACGCTCAAGCCGGTCAATATCAAAAAGGGGCAGTTTCTGGCCCCCGAAGACATGCTGCAGGTTGTGGCCAAGGCCCGTGCCGCTGCCATCGAGGCAGGCGGAGATGGCCAGAACATTATGGTCTGCGAGCGCGGCGCATCGTTTGGTTACCATAATCTGGTTTCTGACATGCGGTCCTTGGCCATCATGCGCGATACGCATTGCCCGGTGGTTTTTGATGCCACGCATTCAGTTCAGCTGCCCGGTGGGCAGGGCACCCGGTCGGGCGGCCAGCGTGAGTTTGTCCCTGTGCTGGCGCGTGCGGCGGTGGCGGTTGGCGTGGCCGGTATCTTTATGGAAACACACCCCGATCCCGAAAAAGCATTATCCGACGGCCCTAATGCTGTGCCGCTGGATAAAATGCGGGCCTTGCTGCAAAGCCTGGTGGCGCTGGATCGTTGCGTCAAGCAAGACGGTGCGGTATCACTGACTCTGTAATAGCGGCTATAAAGCCGGGCTAATCGTGCGGCGGCTGTCCTGAAGTAGACTGAACCCGTGCATCCCCCGCTACAATAGTGGGGTTTCCCTTGAACACATTACACAGGCAGGACACCCTCACCATGAGCGCAATTGTAGATATCATCGGACGCGAGATCCTCGATTCACGCGGCAACCCCACTGTAGAGTGTGACGTTTTGCTCGAATCCGGTGCCATGGGTCGGGCTGCTGTGCCCTCGGGTGCCTCCACGGGCTCGCGCGAGGCCATCGAGCTGCGCGACGGTGATAAAACCCGCTATCTGGGCAAAGGGGTGTTGCGCGCTGTCGAGCACATCAACACCGAGATCTCCGAGGCACTGTTGGGCCTGGATGCCCAAGAGCAAACGTTTATCGACCGCACCCTGATCGAACTCGATGGTACGGAGGATAAAAGCCGCCTGGGTGCCAACGCCATCTTGGCTGCCAGCATGGCTGTGGCCAAGGCAGCCGCCGAGGACGCCGGCCTGCCCCTGTACCGCTATTTTGGTGGCAGTGGCCCTCTGCAAATGCCCGTGCCGATGATGAACGTCATCAATGGCGGGGCGCATGCCAACAACAGCCTCGATCTCCAAGAGTTCATGATCCTGCCGGTGGGCGCGGTCAGCTTCCGTGAAGCCCTGCGCATGGGTGCAGAAATCTTCCATGCACTCAAAAAGATCATTGCCGATCAAGGCATGTCCACTGCCGTGGGTGACGAAGGCGGGTTTGCGCCCAACGTGGCCAACCACGAAGCCGCCATCCAGCTGATCCTGCAAGCAATCAGCGCCGCCGGCTACGAGGCCGGCACGCAAGTGGTGCTGGGTCTGGATTGCGCCAGCTCCGAGTTCTACCGTGATGGCAAGTACCATCTGGCCGGCGAGGGTGGTGTGTCTTTAAGCTCGCAGGATTTTGCCAACCTGCTGGCCTCCTGGTGCGACAAATACCCCATCGTCACCATCGAAGACGGCATGGCCGAAGACGATTGGGACGGCTGGCGCATTCTCACCGAGCAACTTGGCAAAAAGGTTCAGTTGGTGGGCGACGACCTCTTCGTCACCAACACCCGTATTCTTAAAAAGGGCATCGAGCAGCACATCGCCAACTCGATCCTCATCAAGATCAACCAGATCGGGACCCTCACCGAAACCTTCGCCGCCATCGAGATGGCCAAGCGCGCCGGTTACACCGCAATCATTTCGCACCGCTCGGGCGAAACCGAGGACGCCACCATTGCCGATATCGCGGTGGCAACCAATGCCATGCAGATCAAAACCGGCTCTCTGTCGCGCTCCGACCGCATGGCCAAGTACAACCAGTTGCTGCGCATCGAAGAAGAGCTCGCCGAAGTGGCCAGCTATCCCGGTGTGTCTGCCTTCTATAACCTGCGCTAAAACGGCCTCATGCGCCTGCTCAGCCTGGTTCTGCTGGCGCTTGCGCTAGTCATCCAGTACCCGCTTTGGTGGGGCAAGGGTGGCTGGCTGCAAGTGCAGGCGCTCGAGACGCAGGTGCATAAAGAAACGGACACCAACCAGGCCCTGATGGCCCGCAATAACGCCTTGCAGGCCGAAGTTCAGGATCTTAAAACCGGTATCTCCGCCGTCGAAGAGCGCGCCCGGGGCGAGCTCAACATGATCCGCGAAGGCGAATACTTCGTGCAGGTCTTGCCGCGGCCGCCTCAAGGCCAATAAGGTTCTGCAGGCCAGCTATTGGCCGTTTGCGCCGTTTATCCAAATCAGATCTTAAGGCGCGCACAGCGCACCTGGCGGAGTGCCTGCGTCCGTGCCGGGTGCCGGGGCTTGCCCGTCGCCTGTGCCAGAGCCGGGCACGCCTTCGTTGTTTGCGCCCGCTGGGTTGCCATCACCGCTCGCTGCACTCGGGGCCACTCCTGTGCCATCGGGTATCGGTTCGGTGGATGGGTTTGGCACGTTGCCGGTGGCCGGCGAGTCTGGCATTGTGGGCAGGGGTGGTGCCGGATTGCCGGGCAGTGGCTGATTGCCTGGTGCTGATCCATTTACGCCGCTCGGCGTGGCGTGCACCACACGGCCATCCGGCAGATCCGGCCAGTTCAGTGGATCGGATTGCATCGATAGCGTCAGCTTGCGCTTAAAGGGCAAATACCCGTGCTGCATCATACGCTTGGCCAGTGGGTCGGGGTGCAGGCCGGCCAGTGCCCGTATCAAGCTTGCCGTGGGTGGCAACAGGGCTTGCTGGGGCCACCAGAGTTCCAGGCTCAGCGTATTGGCCTGCTGGATTGTCTGGCCAGACTGTGGCCCACGGCCTTGCGGCCAGCCTTGGGTAAGCCGTTGCTGGTGCTGCAGAGCCTGGTAATCGTTGCGGATGCGTGCCAGCCCTGCGGGATGGGCGCCTGGGCGGTGGCTGAAGGCATATGGCGCTGCCGTGGTGGCAAGCTGCGTAGAACCTGGCTGGCCGGGATGGTCTGCGTGATCGGCAAAGGCGGCAGCGGTGGGCTGCAGGATGCGGATCTGCCAGGGGATGCCCAGAGACACCTGCTTGGCCAGTACCCGGGATTGTGCTGTGTGGTTTGGGTAGAGGCGGTGCAGCGATTGCTCAAATGCGGCCGCAATGGCTCCAGGGCTGGCCTGGCGGGTGATGCCCGCACGGGCGGCATCCATCAGGTTCAGGCTAAGCGTCTGGCGCAGGTTCATCCAGTGTGCCAGTTCGGCACCTCCCAGGCCCAGACCCAGCACAGGCATGGCCGCCAGCAAAAAGCCAACCATACCCACGCCGTGTTGTTGCCGTGCGCTGTGCAGGCAGACGGCCTGGTGCTGTCGGCGGTCCGTTGCGGGCACAGGCCTGTGTGTCTGGATGAGGTACCCGCGCATGCGTGGCTCCACAGCAGTGTCTGGGGCCTGTCCAGGAATGCAACAGGATGGACACCTAGTGTGCCGCAAGCGCCCGCAGCAGGGCAGGCGGGGGATCCCTCTGTGCTGCTTTGGGGGTATCGGGGCTTGTCAGCCGCAAGAATCAGTGGATGGTGCCTGAGCCAGGTGCGGGGGTTTGGGCGGGATCGTCCAGAAACAGGCTGGCACAATCCACAGCGTCAAAATCGTAGGGTTTGCCACAGAAATTGCAGTCGATATGCACCTGTCCTTGTTCTTCAAGGATGGATTGAACCTCGGCCTGGCCTAGATTGCGCAGCATGTCTGCCACCCTGGCACGGGTGCACGGACAGTGCCAGCTGACTTCCTGGTCGTCAAAGGCCAGCAGGTCGTCTTCCCAAAACAGCTTGTGCATCAGGGTGTCAGGGCTGTCGGCCAACAGTTCGCCGGACCGCAGGGTTTCGGCCAGCGTCTGGCAATGCGCCCAGGTGGCGTTGGCTGCGTCGGTGGTGGCAGGGGTTGCCTGGGGGCTGCTGGGTAATGGCATGCGTTGCAACATCAGCCCGGCACATTGCTTGTTGTCTGCCGCCAGCCACAACCGGGTGTCCAGCTGTTCGGAGTGCTTCATGTAATGCTCCAGCGCATCAGAGACGCGATCGCCTTCCAGGGGCACAATGCCCTGGTAGGGCGTTGCGCCGTTTTCCCGGTGGCTGGGGTCCAGCATCACGGTGAAGCGTCCTTGCTGATCAGCGTTTAATAGTGCTTGCAAAGAAGCAGATTCGGGGATGATGGCGTCTTCGCGCAATTGTGCGGTGGCACGCAGCTGCAACGCAGCGGTGCATTCGACCATGATCAGGCGCACAGGCCCGTTGCCTTGCAGCTGCAGCACCACAGAGCCATCAAATTTGATGTTGCCGGCCAGCAAAACAGCCGCTGCTGCGAGTTCGCCCAGGAGTTGTACAACCAGCGGCGGGAGATTCTGGTGTGCCAGCCCGGTTTGCCAGGCTGACTCCAGATGCAGGGCCTGAATGCGGGTGCTGTGGTCGGGGGTAAGGTATTTTTTTAGGATATTGCTCATGTCGGGGTAGACCGGAGATCGTGGAGTTCAGTGCCCAGAAGGCGATCGTGCAGAAACTGGCCCTGCGGATCTATCCACGTCCAGATGAAAATTGAAAATGGTGCCAGAACAATCAGCATGTCGATGGCCGGCCAACCGCTTAAATGGGCAATGCCGCCGATCAGCAAGGCACTCAGCAAAGGCAGTGGCCACAATAATACATAGCGCAACAGCATGCGGCTGGTGCTGACGGCGCGCCCGCCGCGATCTGTCAGGCGGATATCCCAGGTTTTCATGGGCAGGGTCTGGCCACCGCGGCGCCAGCAGGTCACAAAATACACGCCGATTGCGATAAACAGGACTACCTGGCGCACATTGCGCAGCATCAGCCCGCTGCGGCTTTGCGTCAGCGTGTCAAACAGATAGCCTGCCAAAAACACCACCCCAAACAGCAGGACGCCTTCATACATCATGGAGGCAAAACGCCGCAAGCGTGGTGGAGCAAGGGGCGGGATAGGCAAGGCGGAAGCAGACATGGTAGGCCGGGGTCTAAAACGCGCGTGGCGTGAAAGCCGCATTATCCCACGGTCACGCCTTGCGTACGGCATCTGGTATCCGTCTGGCTGCGCAGGCAAAGCAAAGGCCGCCCTAGGGCGGCCTTTGCCAGATCAGCCTGTTGTGGCGTGATCAGTTGGCGGTGCGTACCGTGTGGTGCACTCGGCCTTCCGGGGTCTTGAAGAAACTGGCAACTTTCTGAACCAGCGACTTCACCATGCGATCCAGTGTGTATTCTTGTTGGGCCTCGATGGCTTCAGCCAGCAGTTGGCGTTCCAGGGCATCGGTCAGGCGGACATCCGCGTAGTTCGTGTTTTTCATTGCAAGCCTCTTTGCGTGAAAAGAGCGTTTCGCTCGGGTTAACCCTATTATAGGGTTTACCCTAGTCGAAATGCAAGTGCTTGTACTGAAAATAAAAGGCGGGTGTAGCCCCGGCGCATCAATCGATATCGTCTGCCTGGCCTGGGGGGTTACGATATCCTTTGGCTACCAGATCAAACTGGAACAGGCGGCAATCCAGTGCACCGTTGTGCAAGGGGTGGCGCCGTCGGGCTTTCAGCCGCAGCTGCTTGGGAAAATCGAGGTCGCTGGTGATGACATTGAGCTGCCAGCCTGCATATTGTTGCTTAAGCTGTGAGGCCCATTGCGACCAGATCTCTGCCTCGCCGCTGCCCAGACGCTCGCCGTAGGGTGGGTTGGTCACGATCCAGCCGTGGTCAGCTGGTGCCGGCATCTGCCTTGCGTCGCACACACGAAAATCAATTGTGCCGGGGCTTAGATGAGCCCGCTCGGTATTTGCCCGGGCCGCCTCGATGGCCGCTGCATCGATGTCGCTGCCCACCAGGGGCTGCTCCAGACGCGGGGCAATGTGACTGCGGGCATCTTCTTTCAGATCACGCCATAGGCGTGCATCGTGCGGGCGCAGCCGCTCGAATCCGAAAGGCCGCCAAATGCCCGCGGGTACGCCCAGTGCAATCCAGGCGGCTTCAATCAGGATGGTACCGCTGCCACAAAATGGATCCAGCAGGGGGGCGTCGGGTTGCCACCCGGACAAGGCCAGCAAGCCGGCTGCCAGGTTTTCGCGCAAGGGGGCCTCGCCTTTGTCCAGTCGCCAGCCGCGCTTGAACAACGATTCTCCTGATACGTCCAGGTAGAGGGTTGCGTGCGTGGCGTCCAGAAACAGGTGTACCCGGGCGTCCGGGCGCACGGTGTCAATGTCGGGGCGGCTACCTTCGCGCTCGCGCAGGCGGTCGCAGATGCCGTCCTTGGCTCGCAGATTGCAGTATTGCAAGCTTTGCATTGGACTGTGGATGGCAGAGGTATCCACACGCAAGGTGTCCTCGGGGCCAAACCAGCGTTCCCACTCGGTTTCGCGTGCCAGGGCCAGGATGTCGTCCTCGTGTTGCACCGGGGCGTGGGCCAGCTGTACCAATATCCGCGTCGCCAGGCGTGAATATAGATTGGCACGCAAGATGCCGGTCCAGTTGGCATCAAAATGGCAGCCGGCCCGGCCTGCCTCAACCCTGTCGTAGCCCAGTGCCTGGAGTTCCAGGCTTAGGGCCTCTTCCAGCCCGTGGGGGCAGGGCGCAAACACGTGGAATACTTCGGCGGTAAAGGGGGCTCTTGGGCGCCGCGTCTTATGTTGAATACGAGGTGGTGAGTCTTCGTCCGGCCGGCGGCGCTCGGTGGTAAATGTCCGTGCCCTGGGTGTGCGGGTTTCAGGTTGCCAGGATGTATCGTCTGCCCGGGTGTTTCGCCGGGTGTCTGTCCGTGAGTCTGGCCGCCTGGAGGCACCGCGAGGGCGGGCGGAGGGTGATCCGTCTGTCTGCCGTGCGGGTGAACGCGGCCGAGAGGGTGATGACTCATCAAAGCGGCGTGAGGGCGAACGCCCTGGGGCCTGGTCGTCCTGCCATCTTGGCGCGGTGCCGGGCCGGGAATCCCTGGTGTGGCTTCTCGGACTGCTGGTCTCGGGTGTGTCTTCACCGCGGGCGTGCAAGGCGCGCTCTTGCAGCGCTGCCTGACGGGCGCGTGCGCCCGATCTTTTGGGACGTTGATCGTCGGCGGGCTCTTGGTGTGTGCGCTTTTTGGGCTTGAGACGCAGTGTTTTGCTGGGGCTGGAGTCGGTCATAGGGTTCAGAAGGGTTTAACCACCACGAAGATCAGAATCAGCAGCAGCAGCAGGACGGGGATTTCGTTGAACCAGCGGAAATACCGGTGGCTGTGCCGGCTGGATCCGTTGGAGAACACCCGCAAATGGTGGCGGCAGGCGATGTGAAACGCCAACAAGCCCAGGACGCCGCACAACTTGGCATGCATCCAGATCTGGCCTTGCCCGATGCCGTATCCCAGCCACAGGATCAGGCCTAGAATCAAGGCCAACACCCCTAGAGGGGTCATGAAACGATACAGTCGCTGCGCCATGCCCAGCAGCGTCTCGCGCGTAGAGGCATCGGTGGTCTGGGCCAGATTGACAAAAATGCGTGGTAAGTAAAACAGGCCGGCAAACCAGGACACTACGAACAGGATATGCAATGTTTTAACCCACAACATGCTTAGCCTCGCAGCTGGCCGTTGCCGGTCAGCACCCATTTCTGGATGGTCAGGCCTTCCAGGCCAACCGGCCCGCGGGCATGCAGCCGGTTGGTGGAGATGCCGATTTCCGCACCCAGGCCGTACTCAAAGCCATCGGCAAAGCAGGTAGGCAGATTGACATACACCGAGCTGGAATCCACCTCGCGCTGAAAACGCTGGGCCGCCGAGATATCCTCGGTGAGGATGGACTCGGTGTGTTCGGAACTATACCGGGCAATGTGATCCATGGCTTCGTCCAGAGAATCCACAACCTTCACGGCCAGTATGGGGGCCAGGAATTCGGTGGCCCAGTCGTCCTCGGTGGCCGGCACTGCATCGGGCATCAGCGCAGCGGCCCGTGGGCAGGCGCGCAACTCGACGCCCAGCTGGGCAAAGCGTGCCGCAACATCCGGCAGCCAGGCGGCGGCGATATCCGCATGCACCAGCAGGGTTTCCATGGCACCACAGATCCCGCAGCGGTAGGTTTTGGCATTCACCACGATCTCAAGTGCCTGATCCAGCCGGGCGGCGCGGTCGACAAAAATATGGCAGTTGCCTTCCAGGTGCTTGATCAGCGGGATGCGGGAATCTTTGGACAGGCGGGCAATCAGGCTTTTGCCGCCCCGAGGGATAATGACATCGATATAGTCTGTCAGGGTGATCATCTCGCCCACGGCTGATCGGTCGGGTGTATCCACCACCTGCACGGCCTGCGCCGGTAAGCCTGCCGCCTGCAGGCCTTCCTGGATGATGGTACCCAGTGCCTGGTTGGAATAAAACGCCTCGCTGCCGCCGCGTAAAATTGTGGCGTTGCCTGATTTCAAGCATAGGGCAGCGGCGTCGATGGTGACGTTGGGGCGGGATTCGTAGATGATGCCGATCACGCCCAATGGTACGCGCATGCGGGCCACCTGCATGCCGTTGGGGCGCACAATGGTTTCGCTTAAACCACCGATGGGATCGGGCATGGCGGCAATCTGTGTCAGGCCGGCAGCCATGGTATCCAGCGCCTTGTCCGACAGTTTCAGCCGATCCATCAGCGGGGCTTCCAGGCCACGTTGCGCTGCAGCCTGAAGGTCGCGTACGTTTTCATCCTGCAGCCATTGCCGGCGGGCCTGCAGTTGCTTGGCCATGGCCAGGAGGGCGGCCGATTTGGCGGCCCCGGAGGCAATTCGCATGTGTCGGGCTGCCTGGCGCGCCTGGCGGCCCAGTTGTTCTAACGGTGTGTGGTCTGTGTGTGCAGCAGTCATGGCAGTCTCGGAAAGACGTGAAGATCAGGTGCGGGCAGGGCGGCGGCCCGGCGTGCTGGCGATGCGTAACACCAGGCGGGCCAGTTCATCCCAGGGGTTGGAGAGCCGGCCGGCCACCGGGATGCCTTTGATCAGGCAGTCGACCTCGTGGGTATGGCGCAGGGCAGCCGGCCAGGCTTTGCTGGGCACGCGCTGCAGCGCCTGTTTGAACAGACGCTCGCGGGGCCCAAAAATACGTTGCGCCCGAAAAGCGTTTTCGGGGTTGGGTTCTTGTGCCAGACGTGCCAGCAGCCGGATTTCCTCGCCTACCGACCACAATACCAGAGGCAGCGCCTCGCCTTCGGCATGCAGGCCGTCGAGGATGGCAAGTGCGCGGTCGCTTTGACCTGCCAGCATTGCATCGCGCAGATCAAAGGGGTTGTAGCGGGCCACGTTAAGAACCGCTGCCTGGATATCGGCCAGTGTCAGGGCGCCGGCGGGATGCAGCAGGGCCAGCTTCTGGATCTCCTGGTGGGCAGCCAGCAGATTGCCTTCTACCTGGTCGCTTAACCAGGCCAGCGCGTCGGTGTTTGCCGATTGATCCTGGCGTGCCAGGCGCTCGGAAATCCAGCCAGGCAGTGCGGCCCGGGTAATGCTCGGGACGTCGATCCAGAGTACCTGTTTTTTAAGTGTTTGAACCCATTTGGCTTTTTGGCTTGCCCAATCCAGCGCGGGGAGCCGAATCAAAATGCGCACATCCGGCAACTGCCCCTCGGCCGCCATGGTGGCCAGCGACTGTAGAGCGTCTGCCCCGACTTTGCCGGGTTTGCCAGTGGGCAGGCTGATTTCCAGCATGCGCAAATCGCCAAACAAAGAGGTGTTGCGTGCCGTGGCCAAGGCGACAGACCAATCGCTGCGCGCATCCATCACCAGGTGTGTGCGCTCGCTGCACCCTTGCTGGATGGCCGCTGCCTTGCAGGCGTCGGCGATCTCGGTGACCAGCAGGATCTCGTCTCCCGACAATACCGCGCAAGCAGGCAGCTCGCGGCCGTTCTGGAACTGCTCGATCAGTTGGCGGGCGTCGGACGCTTGTCGGGACACTAGTACCCCCGTCTACCCGGGTTCATCAGCAGTTCGCCGGCCGAGTTGTCTTGCTGGATGGTGTCATCGGGCATCTGGATCACCGGCTGCGCGGCAATGTTTTCATAGGCTTCCTGGACGTCCGGTGCGCTTAGGCGACGCAGGATCTGGTCGATCAGGCTCTGGCGCATGTCCTTGAAGGTGCGGGTGATCTCGCTTTCTTTGGCCTGCACGATGCGGTCGTTGTAGGGCAGCTCACGGGTACTGTGCAGGATGGTGGGCGCCAGCAATACGTGGCCTGCGGGATCCAGCAGTTCGAAGGTGAAATCAAGATTGAGCTCGTATTCCTCGACCCGGCCTTCGGTGTCGATGGATAACTGACGCAACCATTGGTTTTCGGATATCTGGTGCAGATAGACGTCGGCCTCGGATCGCTCTCGTGTGAATCGTGTATCGGGCGAATTGGCGCTGACGATGCGCTCCAGACGTGCACCAAATGCCGAATCAAGATCGATGTTGGTGTAGATCTGGTGAAATGGCAGTGGTGTGGCAGCTTTGAGATGAAAGCCGCATGCGCCCAGCGCCAGCAGGCATCCCAAAGACAGGAGCAAGCGCAGCAGGCGATTGGATGCAGGCAAAATGTTCATGCGGCTTATCCCACAATATTGACCAGTCGGCCAGGCACCACCACCACACGCTTGGGTGGGCGGCCTTCAAGAAACTTGCCCACGGCTTCGTGCGCGGTGGCCATGGTTTCGATCGTTGCCTTGTCGGCTGCTTCGGGCACATTCAGGTGTCCGCGTACCTTGCCGTTGATCTGCAAGACCAGTTCGACGACATCTGCGTGCAAGGCGGCCTCGTCGACTTCGGGCCAGTTGGCGTCCAGGAGGTCGCCAAGCGAATCAGCAAAGCCAAGCTCGCGCCACAATTGCCAGGTAATGTGTGGCACCACCGGATACAGCACGCGCAGCAATATGGAGGTGGTTTCGGCCAGGGCCGGGCCTGCAACACCCGCTTGCGCGGCGGATTCCAGCGCGTTCAGCATTTTCATGGCAGTGGAGACCACGGTGTTGTACTGAATGCGCTGGTAGTCGTAGGCGGCCTGTTTCAGCAGGCTGTGAACCGTACGGCGTAGGTCGGCCGCGGCATCGTCCAGGCCTTCCCAAGAGATGCTGGGCTTGAGTTGACCGTGCAGTGCTGCTTGCTGGCTTTGACAGTAAGACCACAGGCGCCGCAAGAAGCGATGGGCGCCATCCACCCCGGAGTCAGACCATTCGAGGGTGGTTTCGGGGGGGCTGGCAAACATCACGAACAGGCGGGCGGTGTCGGCGCCCATGCTGTCGATCAAGGATTGGGGATCGACACCGTTGTTCTTGGATTTCGACATAGTGCCGATGCCGCCGTAATCCACGGCTGAGCCATCGGACTTGAGGCGGGCTCCTGTGATGGCACCTTTGTCGTCGGTGATGTTTTCAACCTGTTCGGGCCAGAAGTATTCGATCCCGCCACGCGAGGTGCGGCGTGAGTAAATGTGGTTAAGCACCATGCCCTGGCATAGCAGCCGGGTAAAGGGTTCGGAAAACTTGAGCATGCCGAGGTCGCGCATGACGCGGGTCCAGAACCGCGCATACAGTAGGTGCAAGACTGCGTGCTCGATGCCGCCGATGTATTGATCCATCGGCATCCAGTAGTCGTTGCGTGCATCCACCATGGCCTGATCGTTGCCTGGTGAGGTATAGCGCATGAAATACCAGGACGAATCAACAAAGGTGTCCATGGTGTCGGTTTCGCGTCGCGCCGGCTTGCCGCAAGACGGACAATGGCAGGACAAGAAGGCCTCGTGTTTGGCCAGGGGGTTGCCACTGCCATCGGGGACGAGGTCTTCTGGCAACACCACCGGCAGGTCTTTCTCGGGTACTGGTACCGGCCCGCAATCGGGGCAATGAATGATGGGGATGGGGGTGCCCCAATACCGCTGACGGGAGATCCCCCAGTCGCGCAGGCGCCAGGTGGTGCGCAACTGGCCCAGATCCATGGCCTGGAGGTCGGCTGCCACGGCCTGGATGGCCTGGGCCGTGCTCAGGCCATCGTATTTGCCCGAGTTGACCGTATGGCCGACTTGTTTATCGCCATACCATTCTTGCCACTGGGTGTCAGACCATGTCTGGCCCTCGGCCTGGATCACCTGGTGGATAGGCAGACCATATTTGCGAGCAAAGGCAAAGTCGCGTTCGTCGTGGGCAGGCACGCCCATGACGGCGCCATCGCCGTATGTCATCAGTACATAATTGCCTACCCAGACCGGGACAGGCTTGTTGGTAAGAGGGTGGGTGACAAACAGCCCGGTGGGTAGGCCTTCTTTCTCGCGTGTGGCGAGTTCGGCCTCGGTGGTGCCACCCTGGCGGCAGGCTTCGATAAAGCTGGTGAGTTGAGGGTTGTCCTGGGCCGCGCGTGTCGCCAGAGGATGCTCGGGGGCCACCGCGCAGAAGGTGACGCCCATGATGGTGTCGGCGCGCGTGGTAAAGACATGCAGCAGGCCGTCCTGGATCAGATTGCCCTCGGCATCCCGGATATCGTGGCGAAATGCAAAGCGCACGCCTTCACTGCGGCCGATCCAGTTTTCCTGCATCAAGCGCACACGCTCGGGCCAGCCGGGCAGACTGTCTTTCAGGGTGCTCAGCAGCTCGTCGGCGTAGTCGGTGATGCGCAGGTAGTAACCGGGGATCTCGCGTTTCTCAATTACCGCACCCGAGCGCCAGCCGCGCCCGTCGATGACCTGCTCGTTGGCCAGCACGGTTTTGTCGACCGGATCCCAGTTGACGGTTTGCGTCTTGCGATAGGCGATGCCTTTTTCGAGCATCTTCAGGAACAGCCATTGATTCCATTTGTAGTAGGCTGGATCGCAGGCGCACATTTCGCGCGACCAGTCGATGGCCAGCCCCATCGCCTGCATCTGCTTTTTCATGTAGGCGATGTTGTCGTATGTCCATTTGGCCGGGGGCACGTTGTATTTCATGGCGGCGTTTTCAGCCGGCATGCCAAACGCATCCCAACCCATTGGCATCAGGACGTTATATCCGCGCATGCGCAACTGGCGCGCCATCATGTCGTTGATGGTGTAGTTGCGCACGTGGCCCATATGCAGCTTGCCACTGGGGTAGGGCAACATCGAGCAGGCGTAGAACTTTGGTTTTGGCGAGCCATCTGCGTGAGTGGCGTGTTCGGTGACGCGATAGACGTCGCCTGCGCGCCAATGGGCCTGAGCGTCGGATTCGACCTGGTTCGGGTTGTAGCGTTCCTGCATGGATGTGTCTGGAGAAAGAGAAGGTTGAAAAAGGGCCAAGCCAGACATTATAGGGCGCAACGATATCCGTGATGCCCGGATATGCCGGATGTGGGAGCGTGGCGGCGCTGGGGGTGACCAGACGTAGCTTGCTTGAGGGTGCGGCAGGCATAAAAAATCCCCGCCAAAAGGCGGGGATGATCGAAACCGGTGAGACGGTCCGGGTGAGGCGCCCCGGATTATTTCAGCTTGATTTCTTTGTAGTCGACGTGCTTGCGAGCAACGGGATCAAATTTCTTGATCAGCATTTTCTCGGGCATGTTGCGCTTGTTCTTGGTGGTGGTATAGAAATGACCTGTACCAGCCGTGGACTCAAGCTTGATTTTTTCGCGGATACCTTTTGCCATGATGTATTCCTAGGGCCAATCAGGCCAGTTCGCCGCGAGCACGCAAGTCGGCCAAAACGGAATCAATGCCGTTCTTGTCGATGGTGCGCAGGGCTTTGGTGGACACGCGAAGGCGCACCCAGCGGTTTTCGGACTCGACCCAAAACCGGCGCGATTGCAGGTTGGGCAAGAAGCGACGCTTGGTTTTGTTGTTCGCGTGCGAGACATTGTTGCCCACCATTGGGCCTTTGCCGGTTACTTGGCATACGCGTGCCATGGTCTCACCTCTGTATCTATATCAGGAAAGCCTGTTATTCTATACTGAAGTGCTGCTTTAGAGCAAGCAGCCTTTTGATCTTATATTGATGTCCTAAGGACAGGCGGCTTGGCCAGATGGCTGGCTACCCACGACAGCAGTGCGCAAATCGTCAGCAGGGTGGTAAGCGGCAGGGGGCTATCTGCATGCCACAGGCTGATGGCAAACCCAGACAGCGCGCCACACAGCATTTGCAGGCAGCCCATCAATGCAGACGCCGTGCCCAACCGTGGGCCTTGTTCGGCCAGGGCCAGGGCCGCTGCATTGGGGTTTACAAACCCTTGGCTGGCCATAAAGCCCATCAGGCACATCATCAGCAGCGGTAGTGTAATCCAGCCGGCAAGCGTCAGGATCAAGCCCAGTGCGGTCATCAACACCAAAGAAATCTGGGCGCGCAGCAATAGTTTCAAGGGAGTATGGCGGCGCAGCAGGCGAGCACTGATCTGTGCAGCCAAAATCAGCGAGGCAGCGTTCAGGCCAAACAAAAGTCCAAACCAGCGGGGGCCGATGCCGTAGATGTCGATGAACACCTGGGGCGAGCCTGAGATATAGGCAAACATGCCCGCGGAGCCAAAGCCCCCCGCCAGTGCGTAGCCCATGAAACCGCGATGCCGCAGCAGCAAGCGAAAGTTTGCTGTAATGGTGGAGACGGCCAGCGGCGTGCGTAACTCTGCGGCCAGGGGCTCGCGCATGTTTCGCGTGGTCAGCCAGGTCAGTGCCACGCCGGCCGCAGCCATCAGGTAGAACACCGTGCGCCACGAGCCCAGAGTAACCGCCTGACCACCCAGCAGTGGCGCCACAATGGGCATGACGCCCATCACCAGCATCAATAAAGACAGAGCCCGGGCGGCTTCCTGGGTATCCAGGTAATCGCGGATGACTGCGCGCGGAATCACCATGCCGGCTGCGCCGCCAAATGCCTGGACAATGCGCCAGACAGTCAGTTGATAAATGTTGTCACTCAGTGCGCAGCCCAGCGAGGCAATGGTAAAGAGCACCAGCCCGGCCACCAGCGGCAGCTTGCGGCCGTAACGATCCGCCAGGGGCCCATACAGCAGCTGTGCCCCTGCCAAACCCAGCAGGTAACTGGCAAGTGTCCGCTCGACAAGGCCCTGGGGTGCTTGAAGGTCGTGAGCAATGGCACCGAAGGCCGGCAAATACATGTCAATTGCCAGCGGGCCCAGAGCTGCCAGCGCGCCCATCAGAACCAGCCAGGATGGCATCAGGGCAGGGATTTTACGGGGCATTTGCGGCTTGATGAGGGCATCATTGGCGCTACTATAACAAGGTTCGTTGTGAACCCAGGGAGGCTCTGTTGACTGCTCTTGCATCCGTTATCGAAAACAAGCTTGGTGCATTGTCCATTCCAGTATCCATGGAACTACCCGATGGTCAGCGGGTAGGCGCGGCCGATGCTCAAGTGCACTTCATCATCAAGGATTCGTCCGTACTCACGCATTTTGCGGCTGGCGAAGTCGGCGCCTTAGGCGAAGACTACGTCGAGGGCAAATTCGAGTTCAATGGCTCGGTGCGCAACTTGATGAGTCTGGCATCAAGTATCTTGCCAGGCTCGCCCGTCGAGGCAGCCCAGCGCGGCTGGCTCACTGGCCTGGTTCAGCGTCTGGTGTCGGTTTGGCGCCATTCCATAGAGCGTGATGCCCGCCAGATCGAGTTTCACTACGATTTATCCGATGATTTCTATGCCTTGTGGCTGGATCCACGCCGGGTGTATTCCTGTGCGTATTTCCGCACGCCCGACATGACCATCGCCCAGGCGCAAGAAGCCAAACTCGATCACATCTGCCGCAAGCTGGCACTCAAGCCGGGCGAGCGTTTCCTGGATGTGGGCGGCGGCTGGGGCGGCCTGATGCTATGGGCCGCCGAGCACTACGATGTGGATGTGACGGGCATTACGCTCTCGCACAACCAGCATGCGTACGTCAATAAGCTGATCCAGGAAAAGGGCTTGTCCGGGCGGGTGCGCATGGAGCTCCTCGACTACCGCAAGCTGGATGAATCCCGGCCGTACGACAAGATCTCCTCCGTGGGGATGTTCGAGCACGTGGGCCGGGCCCAGTTGGTGGGTTACTTCGGCAAGCTTCGGCGGCTGGTGCGGCCCGGCGGCCTGATCATGAACCACGGGATCACCGCTGGTGGGCTCAGCAACACAGAGCTCGGTGCTGGCATGGGTGACTTCATCGAGAAATTCATCTTCCCCGGTGGCGAGCTCTCGCATATTCACTTTGTGATGCAGTCGCTGGCCGAGGCTGGTCTCGAAGACCTCGATGTCGAAAACATCCGGCCGCATTATGCCCGCACCTTATGGGCTTGGAGCGATGAGCTCGAAGCCCGGCTGGACGAAGCCAAGGCGATTCTCAATACACCCCAGGGCTTGCGCTCCTTGCGTGCGTATCGCATGTATCTTGCCGGGTGTGCCATGGGTTTCGAGCATGGCTGGATTGCGCTGCACCAAATCCTCGCCCAGCCCCAGCCCGCAGGGCGCTCAGACGAGCTCGATTATCCGGCGGATCAGGCGTATCCCTGGCGTAGGGATTACATCTATACCAGTCGCTAAAGCGTCTGTTTATATGGTGCATATTCCCCCCAAGAGGCTGGTCTTTTTGGGGGGAAATTCTTGAGTTTCTGCTAAAGGTCTTTATTTTCTTGCATCTTGCGTGTAAAATAACGTTTCTGCTGTATTAAGATCTTCCCACTCTGATAGCGGCGAGCCCCGTTTCCTGGGCACTCGCCTAGATCTGTCCCTTGGCGCATCGCGCCTGCAGTGTCGGTATGTATTGGCGGTTTCCACTGTCTTCCGCACACCCTCCCCTAAGCTATGGCGTCTGGTGCCCGCGTGTCGGACGTCTCCGTAACCCAAAGGAGGCTTCAATGTCTAATTTCCTGCGCACGTCGCGTACCGCGACTCCTCTCTCCCGCCTTAATCGCTCGGTACTGGGCCTGGCGCTGACCGCTGTCATGGCCGGCCTGTCACTGGCACCGGCTGCTGCCCAGGCGGCCGATGATCTCAAGTGCGAACTCGATCGCCCCATGCGTTTTGGGGGCATGAACTGGGAGTCCAACCTGGTGCTGGTCGAAGTCGAGCGCTTTATCGTCAAGCATGGTTATGGCTGCGATTCTGAAGTGCTGCCCACCGAAACCTTGCCTGCGCTGGCAGCCTTGCAACGGGGCGACCTCGATATCAACAGCGAAATTTGGCTTAACAGCACGCTCGAACCCTGGACCAAGGCCGAGGCCACAGGCAAGGTCAAGCGGATTGGGGACATCTACATGGGCGGCGAAGCCTGGTTTATTCCCAAGTACACCGCCGAGCGCCTGCCCGATCTGAAAAAGGCCTCTGACCTGCCCAAATATTGGGAAGACTTCAAGGATCCCGAAGAGCCCACCAAGGGCCGCTTCTATGGTTGCCCAGCCGGCTGGGGCTGCGAAGTTGTCAGCACCAACCTGTTTCATGCACTGGGCCTCGAAGACACCTTCACGCTGTTCTCCCCGGGTACCGGCGCCACGCAAAAGGCAGCCCTGACGGCCGCCTATCAGCGTAAAGAAAATGTCGTGTTCTATTACTGGTATCCCACACCGCTGGTGGGCTCCATGGACCTCGTCAAACTCGAACTGCCTGCTTATGATGCCGCCAATCAAAAGTGCCTGACAAACCCCAATTGCGAGAACCCGCAAGCCAGCGACTACCCCGAGAACCCGGTCTTTACCGCGGTGACCACTCAGTTCACCAAGGATGCGCCCAAACTGACGGCGTTCCTGTCCAAGGTCAAGGTACCGCTGGATGTCATGAACCAGACCATGGCTTACATGGAAAAGAACGAAGCCGAGCCCCAGCCCACCGCACAGTGGTTCTTGCAAAACAAGCAGGACGTCTGGACGAAATGGTTGCCTGCTGACGTCACCGAGCGGGTCAAGGCTGCCTTGTAAGGGGCGCTGAATGTTTCCCGAACTGATTTCAGCACGGACACTGCAAAAGCCCATTGATGACTTCGTCAATGGGCTGGTGACGCAGTATTCAGATGTGCTGCGGGCCTTGACGCAACCTCTGCTGGATCTCCTGATCTGGGCCGATCACTTGCTGCGCTATTCGCCCTGGTGGGCGGTTGTCCTGGCTGTGGTGGGCCTTGCCTGGTTCAGCAGCAAGCAGTGGCGCTTTAGCCTGGCCATGGGCGGCTTGCTGTGCCTGCTGGGGGCCATCGGCCTCTGGGAGGCCTCGATGCAGACGCTGTCCTTGATGCTGGTGGCCGTGGTGTTTTCTGTGGTGATTGGTATCCCGGTGGGGATTGCCATGGCCAGCTTTCGCTGGGTCCGTACCGTGATGCTGCCTGTCCTGGACATTATGCAGACCATGCCCAGCTTTGTGTATCTGATTCCAGTGGTGATGCTGTTCAATCTGGGTAAGCTGGCGGCCTTGTTTGCCACCGTCATCTACGCCGTGCCACCAGTGATCCGTCTCACCGACCTCGGCATCCGTCTGGTGGATTCCGAGGTGCTCGAGGCCTCCAGAGCCTTTGGTGCCAGCCGGTCACGCCAGTTGTTTGGCGTACAGCTGCCCCTTGCGATGCCCAATATCATGGCGGGCATTAACCAAACCACCATGATGGCATTGGCCATGGTCGTGATTGCCTCCATGATCGGGGTGCGTGGGCTGGGCTACGAAGTATTGCAGGGCATCAATCGCCTGCAGGTGGGGCGTGGCCTGATGGCAGGGCTGGGCATTGTCATTTTGGCCATTATTTTTGATCGCATTACCCAAAAATTTGGCCAGCGGCATGCCACCCGGAGGGCCTGATATGAGCAAGATCGAAGTCCGCAATATTTACAAGATTTTTGGATCCCATCCAGATCGTTGGCTGCCGGCGGCCCGTGAAGGCCTTTCCAAAGAGGCCTTGCTCGAGCGCAGCGGCCACACCCTGGGCCTGCGTGATATCAGCCTGTCCATCAAAGAAGGTGATATCCACGTGATCATGGGTTTGTCCGGCTCGGGTAAATCCACCCTCATCCGGCATTTCAACCGCCTGATCGAACCCAGTGCGGGTCAGATCCTGGTGGATGGGGTGGATGTCGTGGGCCTCAAGCCCAAAGAGCTTGAACGCTTTCGCCAGCAAAAAATGAGCATGGTGTTTCAGCGCTTTGGCTTGATGCCACATCGCACGGTGCTGGATAACGCCGCCTACGGGCTGGCTGTGCAAGGCGTAAGCCGTTCGCAGCGTAATCAGCGTGCCGCCCATTGGCTCGAGCAAGTGGGGCTGAGCGGGTTTGAGGCGCAATATCCCCACCAGTTATCGGGCGGGATGCAGCAGCGGGTTGGCCTGGCGCGTGCGCTGGCCACGGATGCCGAGATCCTGTTGATGGATGAGGCGTTCTCGGCACTGGATCCTCTGATCCGTCATGAGATGCAGGATCAATTGCTGGCACTACAGGCCCGGCTGAACAAAACCATCGTGTTCATCACGCATGATCTCGACGAGGCCCTGCGCCTGGGTAACCGGATTGCGATCCTCAAGGATGGCGAGCTGATCCAGGAAGGCACCCCCGAAGACATTCTGCTGTCTCCGGCCAATGATTACATCGAGTCTTTCCTGCAAGATGTCAATCGTGGCAAGGTGCTCAATGCGTCGCACGCCTGCAACGAGCGTCCCCTGACGCTCACCATGCGCAGCAAGCCGGATCACGCCCTCGAACGCCTGACGGCGCGGGATTACGAATATGCTGCTGTGCTGGATGGCAAACGCCTGGCGGGTGTGTTGATGCGGGCAGATGCGCAACGCGCCGTGTCCGAAAACGCCCGGGATATCGGGCGCTACATCAGTGATATGGCTTCTGTGCCCGCTTCGGCAGGCCTGGATCAGGTGCTGGCACAGTTGCTGCAAACGCCTGCGCCCGTGGCCGTCACCGACGCTGCGGGTGAATTCATCGGTGTGCTGTCACGCAGCAAGGTGGTCGAGCTGGTTACCCCAGGGCCTGGTGCGGATGCAGACGAGAACGGTGAGGCGGCGTTGGCGGATGTGCTGACCAACCCTGCACCAGAGGCCGAGTCGGTCCGGCGTCCGGCGGCTTGATAGCCGCTGCCCCGCGCTGGTAGGCTGGGGTCGGCGAGACCCAGCCTGGCGAGCATCAAGCCGGGGCTTATGCCGGTTTGATGCCTGCACGGTTACGCTGCTGGCGCAGCACATGGCCATACCAGCCAAACAGCAATAAGGCGGTTAGTGCCAAGCCTGCCATGGCCATGATCCACATAGTGGCGGTGCCTACCGGGGCGCCCGGCATAAACCAGGTAGCCACCGGTGCCAGGGCACCAGCCTGGGGGCCATAGCCCAACCACCAGCCACCAATCAGGCCCAAGCCGGTCAGTGCCGTGATTTGCAAAATCAGCGGCACCATGGCAATTTTGTATGCTCGCAGAATGTAGGCGCTGATGCAGTGCATGGCATCACAAAAGTGAAACCACGGCGCAATTTGCAACAGCGTCAGGGCAATCAGCGCCACCTGGGTGTCGCTGGTATAGGCATACACAATGGGCTTTTGCGCCACAATCAGCAGCAGATTGGTGATCAGGGCGCCGGCCAGCACCAGCCCAACGCCGTGCAGGCCGGTTTGCCGGGCAGTGGCCAGTTGATGCGCGCCCACTGCCTGTGCGGTCAGTGAGGCCGTGGCAAGGCTGAGCGACATGGGCAGCATGTAGCAAAGCGCAATCAGGTTGGCCAGGATCTGCTGGGCGCCGCTGGCATAGATGCCATCGCGTGCCACCAGCAGCGCCATGAAGCTGAAGGCACACACCTCGATCAGATAAGAGCCTCCCATGGGCAGGCCCAGGCGCAGCAGCTCTTTTTGGTCCAGCCATCGAGGCCGGCTGACGCGCAGCAGCAGCTGGCGAAACGCGGCCTGGTGCCGGATCATCCAGAACCCGGCAGCCAGCATCATCCAGCTGACCATCAAGGTAGAGAGGCCGGCGCCTACCGCACCCAGTGGTGCGACACCCAGGCCGCCGAAAATAAACCAGAGGTTGAAGCCCAGCTTGAAAACAATGCTGCCCAGGTTGATGATCATCACCCCGCGCGTTTGCGAGATGGCCGTGGCCATGGCGTAAATGGTGCGAAACAGCAAGGCGGCTGGCAGAGCGGCAGCCAGGGCCATCAGATAGCCTGCTACCCGCTCTCTGACGGCGGGCTGGACGCTGCCGGAGAGCGACAACCAGATATCCGGAAACATCAGGGTGGCGCCGCCCAGCACTGATAGTGCCAAGGCTAGCCAGACGCCCTGGCCCCAGGCGGCGCCCGCTTGGGGTAACCGTCCGGCACCAAAATGCTGGGCGATGATGGGGATCAGGGCGTGCACCACACCCATCAGGCCAATAAATACGGTGATGTAGATGGATGCGCCCAAGGCCATCGCTTGCAGATCGATGGCGTCGGTGTGTCCCACCATGGCGGTGTCCAGCACCGCAAAAATGATGCCGGCCCAGGCGCTGATCAGAATGGGCCAGGATTGCTGGGCAATCGTGCGCCAGGGCGCCGGGCGGGCAACAGAGGCAGAAGCCATGAGGGCAGGGGTATCCGGGCTGGGGGGGTGTCAGGGGGCTGGTGTAATCCGCACCAGCCGGAACATCTCGTGGCGGTCTGGGCCACGACGCCCTTGCCACAGGATATGGTAGCCGGCGGGCGAGGGCCGGTCGGCCTCGCCGGAGTCGATATCCAGTTGCTGCAACAGCAGGGGGCATTCGCCGTCAAAGGTGAATTCGATCTGGTTAAAGACCAAAAAGGATGCCCGTTGACCGCTGCCCAGGCCCTGTGTGCGGATGCATTCGCCAGGCTCGCGGGATTGTTCCAGGGCGTGGGCCAGGGATGCGGAGACCCCGCGGTAGCTGCGCACGTAATCGAGGGCAGGCATCCAGAGGGTGGCCAGCAGCAGCCAGGTGGTGAGCAAGCCGCCTGCAGACAAGACTGTCCCGCGCCATAGGCCGGCTGGATGGTTGCGCAGGCGCCAGCGCACCAGGGCAATCCAGCCCAGCGTGCCCAGTATGGCGATGGCGGTGGCCGGCCAGGCGACGTGAATATGGATGCCGGCTGTCTGGCGCGCGATATTGGCGGAGATCTGTGCCGGCCAGCCGCTTTGCAGGGCAATCCAGCCCAGCCACACCGTGGCTGCCGTGAGCGAAAAGCACATCATGGCAAACCAGTCGAGGGTGTTGACGACGCCGCGGCGCAGCGTGGGCAGTGCAAAGGCGGCCAGCACGGCACTGGGTACGGCCAGCGTACTGTATTCGGGTTCGAAGGGGTCGCTGCTGGCCAGCAACACCAGCAGGGCACCCAAAGCGAAGCTTAAGGGAATACGCATGTGTGGTGCGGAAAACCAGTCGCGCCAGCGCCAAAGGGCCAGCAGGGCCAATGGCCAGGTAGGCCATAAAAACCAGGGCAGATCGCGGGCGATGCTGAGCCAGGCCCGGGCGCTGGGCCAGCTGAAGGCGTCTTCAGACCAGATCAGCCAACTGCTTGTCCAGTAGGGGCCAAACGTGCGGGCCGGAATCCACCACAGCAGGATCAGGCTGCCGGCAATCAGGGCACTGACAAACAGCCATTTTTTTATATGCGCCAGGGGGCCGCCGGGCAGCAGGACAAAAACCATGGCCAGCATCAGAGGCAGGCTGCCCAGCCAGCCGCGGGCCAGGAACCCGGCACCGATCGCCACCCCCAGAGTGATGGCTCCGGAAACAGGATGGTCGAGCATGCGGGCAACCGCGTAGAAAGCCAGAGCCTGGCAGGCAATGACAGCGGGCACCTCTGAGGTTTCGTGCATGCGCCAGATGATGCCAACCGTGGCCACAATCAGCAGCAGCGCCGCATCTGCCAGCATCCGGCCGTAGTCGCGCTCGTCGGGTTCGCCGCCAAAGGGCAGGGCCAACGGCTGTGCTTCGCGTCTGCGCCCCAGCAGATAGGTGCCATACCAGATGGAGCTGGCAAGAATGGCAAACCAGAGAATATTGGGCAGGCGCGAGGCGATGATCGCGGCGTTGAGCGGGGTGAAAAAGGTTTCGAGCAAAGGGCGCAGGAGCGCAATAAACGTAGCACCCACCCAGGTAACCAATGGCCCGTCTTGTGCCTGTGCCAGGTGCCCCACCTGAGGCAGCAGCCAGGCGTGCACTTGTCCGGACAGCGCGGTGAGCATTGTCGCCAGGCCCGTGACGTCGTCGGTTTTCCAGGGGTCGCGGTAAAACAGGCCGGCCAGGATGTAAATCAACCCCACCGACACCAGAATGAGCCGGGGCAATTTTGCGGCTGCAGTGGCCGTCAGCCGGGCAGGCGTAGATTGCGGTGGATCGGTGCGCACAGGGTCAGCCAGAGGGTTAGAGCATTGGGCTCATGTTAAATGAAAAAGGCAGCCAGACGGCTGCCTTTGTGGCATTGTACAGAGAGGCACATAGCGTGCGCCGCCGTACAGGCCGATGCGTGGACGGGTTATTTTTTAACCGTGCCAGCCGTACGGGCAAAACGGGCGCGGAACTTCTCGACGCGGCCGGTTTCGACGATACGCGTTTGTGCGCCCGTGTAAAAGGGGTGCGATTCGGACGTGACGTCGCACTTGAACAGCGGGTACGTCTTGCCGTCGATTTCGGTGGTTTCGCGGGAGTTCAAGGACGAACGGGAAATAAACGTGTTACCCGTTTGCTGGTCCAGAAACGCAACCTCGCGGTATTCGGGGTGGATGCCTTCTTTCATGGTGATATCCGTAAGTGTGGTGGGGTCGCCAGCCAGACGGATGTGATCGCTCACATCAAGATCCTGGCAACGTATCCAAGGTTTAGCCCTGCATTCTACCATTGTTTTATAGTTGCCCACGCTCTGCCAAAGAGACAACATCTGTGGCCCCCACCACCAGGTGGTCAAGCAGACGCACGTCCACCAGGGCCAATGCCTGCTTGAGCTGGCGCGTCAGGGCGATATCAGCAGGGCTGGGTTCAGACAGGCCCGAAGGATGGTTATGCGCAATGATCAGGGCGGCCGCATGGTGCTGCAGGGCGGATTTGACGAGTTCGCGCGGGTATACCGAGGCGTGCGACAGCGTGCCTTTGGCCACTTCAATGCAGTCGATCAGGCGTAGCTGCGTGTCCAGGAACAGGCCAATGCAATGCTCGATTCTCAAGTGGGCCAGGCGCATTGCACAAAATTGCTTTACCTGGTCGGGTTGATTAAGCACCCGGCCGTTGCGCAGCGGCTCTTCCAGCGCCCGACGCCCAAGCTCCTGCACCGCCAGAAGCTCGCATGTCTTGGCAACCCCCAAGCCGGGAAAAGCCAGCAGAGCGGTTGTTTCTGCCGACAGCAGACGGCGCAGCCCGCCAAAGTGCGCGATCAGATCGTGGGCCATGCCTACCGCCGAGCGCCCGCGTGTACCGGTGCGCAGCAAGACTGCTAGCAGCTCGGAAGCAGTCAGGGACTGCACACCATGTTGCAACAGGCGCTCGCGCGGACGCTCGTGGCAGGGGGATTGGCTGTCTTGTGGCATCATTGACCTTAAACTATCAAAGTTTGATTTCTTGGGTGATCCATTTTGACCTCTTCCAACGACGTGGCACATGTTCATGCAGACTCTTATGTCACGCTGCACTATCGAATCGAGCCGCTTTCGGGACCTGCAACCGGCACCGCTTTTGCGGATACTTTCCTGGATCGTCCCGCCACCCTGCAAATGGGGATGGGGCAGTGGGCACCTGGGCTTGAAGCCATCCTGATCGGCCAGCCCGAAGGCGCGCACTTTACCCAGGACGTGCCTGCGGCACAGGCCTATGGCGAGCGCAATCCCGAGCTCCTGCGCTGGATCTCGCACGATGAAATGGTTCGTAATGCGCCGCCCGACACTGTCTTCGAGGCTGGTGATCTCATTGAGTTCGTTGCGCCCAATGGCGGGCGATACTCGGGGGTGCTCAAAACACTAGAGGGCGATTCGGCCCTGTTTGATTTCAACCATCCGCTGGCGGGTGTCGACTTGCAGGTTGAGGTTCGTATTTTGGGGGTTCTGTAATGTCTGATTCCACCGACAAACTTGCCCTGGAGGCTGCTCCCGAGGTTGTGCTGGCACAGCCGCGCGGGTTTTGTGCCGGTGTCGATCGCGCCATTGATATCGTCGAGCGGGCGCTCGAGATCCATGGCGCGCCTATTTACGTACGCCACGAGATCGTGCATAACCGCTACGTGGTTGAAGACCTCCGTACCAAGGGAGCGATTTTCATCGACGAACTCGAAGACGCGCCAGCTGGGGCAATTGTCATTTTTTCGGCGCACGGGGTCTCCCGTGCCGTGCGTGCCGAAGCCCAGGATCGCGGCCAACGCATTTTTGATGCTACATGCCCGCTGGTTACCAAGGTGCACGTCGAGGTCGCCCGCATGCGTAAAGAAGGCCGCGAGGTCATCATGATCGGCCACAAGGGGCACCCCGAGGTCGAAGGTACCCTGGGCCAGGCCGACGAGGGCATGTACCTGGTTGAAACCATCGAGGACGTTCAGGCCTTGCAGGTGCGCAATCCCCAGCATCTGGCGTTTGTCACCCAAACCACCTTGTCCATCGACGACGCCGCGCAGGTGGCGGATGCCCTGCGCACGCGGTTTCCCGGGATCACCGAGCCCAAAAAAGGCGATATTTGCTATGCCACACAAAATCGCCAGGATGCCGTGCGCATCATGGCGCCGCAATGCGATCTGGTGCTGGTGGTGGGTAGCCCCAACAGTTCCAACTCCAATCGCCTGCGCGAAGTCGCAGAGCGCAAAGGGGTAACAGCGTATTTGCTGGATTCGCCCGATATGATTCAGCCCGAGTGGCTGCGTGATGCGCGTCGTGTGGGTGTCACGGCCGGGGCCTCGGCACCCGAGGCACTTGTGCAGCAGGTGCTGGGTCGCCTGCGCGAACTCGGCGTGCGCTCGGTGCGGCCGCTGGATGGCATCCGCGAGCAAGTGTCCTTTCCGCTGCCCCGAGAACTCTCGCGCAAGCACTCTGCCTGAGCAGCAGATATCCGGGTAACAGCCAAGGCAGGCAAGGCCGGCCCGTCCGTACAGATGTCAGCAGGAGACTCCCCATGAAAATCGGATTTTGCGGCCTGGGCCGAATGGGCGTACCCATGGTGCGGCGCCTTTTGCAGGCAGGCCACCAGGTGCATGTCTGGAATCGCTCGCCCGGCCCGGCCCAAACGCTGGCCGCCGAAGGCGCCATCGTGTGCCCCACGCCGCAGGCGCTGGCCGATGCCTGTGAATACGTGGCCCTGTGCCTGTTTGATGCCGCTGCCGTCGAGGCTGTGGTGTTTGGCCAAGCCGGCCTGGCGCAGTCTGCCCATTTGGCGGCGATTGTTGATCATTCTTCGATCCCGCCAGACGCTACCCGGCTTTTTGCCCAGCGCCTGCAAGCGGCCAGTGGGGCCCAGTGGCTGGATGCGCCGGTATCGGGCGGCACCGGTGGTGCGGCAGCCGGCACGCTGGCCGTGATGACTGGTGGCCCGGCGCAACTATGTGATCACCTCAGGCCGGTGTTGTCAGCCTACGCACAGCGCGTCACCCACATGGGGCCGGTGGGTGCAGGGCAGGTCAGCAAGTTGTGCAACCAGGCCATCGTTACCACCACATTGGCAGCAATTGCCGAAGCCATTGCCCTGGCCCGCGAGGCCGGAGTGGATGCTTCCCGTTTGTCCGAGGCACTCCAGGGTGGTTGGGCCGATTCCACCCTGCTGCAGATTTTTGTGCCACGCATGACCCAGCCCCCACCGGCGCCGCAGGCCAGCCTGGACACCATGGTTAAAGACCTCAATACTGTGGCGGCACTTGCCCAGGCACAAGGCACCGCCATGCCGGTGGTGTCTGCCGTGGGGCAGGCCTGGCGCATGGCCAGCCGGCAAGGACTGGGCGCGGCCGATGCGTCCCAACTGATTCGTCTGTACGATACGCAGTCCAACACAGGAGACTCTGCATGACTCGAGGTTTGAAGGTAACGCTGGCGCTTGGAGGCATTGTTGTTCTGGGATACGTGGGCGCATCCTGGTATGCCGGCCAGATTGCCCAACAGTCCATCGTTTCCTGGGTCGATCAAACCAATCAGGACATCCAGCGGCAGTGGACGGCACCTGAAACCCCACCCGAACTGCAGGTTGCTGACTATCAGCGGGGCGTTTTTTCGTCACAAGCCCGCTACATTTTTAAATTTACCGATCAGGATGGCCAGGCGCAGTCGCTGGCTGTAGAACAGGCACTTCAACATGGCCCCTGGCCCCTGGAGGCACTGAAAAACGGCATCTGGCAACCGTTGGCAGCCTATAGCCATCTGCAGCCCTTGCCCGACGGTGCCTGGCAGCCCTGGTTTGATGTAGTGGCTGATCATCAGGTGCCCTGGCAGGCTACTGTGCAAGTGGGGTTCCAAGGGCAGGCCAGCGGTGTCTGGACACTGCAACCGGTTAAAACCATCGGCGAGCTTGCGCTGGATTTCAGTGGCGGCGTGCTGCGCGCCGATTACACGCCCAAGCAGCGTCAAACCACTGTCACCGCAGAGGCCCAATCCCTGAAAATTCAGGATGACAGCGGGTTGCTGCACTTTGAAGATCTGCATTTCCAGGGGCTGACTACCCTGAGTGGTGAAACCGACATGCAATCGCACCAAACCCTCCAGGCAAGCCAGGTGCGCATCCAGCAAGAGGGGGCGCCGGATCTTTTATTGCATCAGCCTGCCATGTTGCTGGACCTTGCCCGTACGGGCAGTTTGCTTGATGGCCGGGTGCGCTATGACGTCGAGCAATTGTCCGCCGGCAAGCAGAATCTTGGCACCTTGCAGTTGCAGGCGTCGGCACAGCAATTAAATGTCGAGGCAGTGCAAGCCCTGATGGCCTTACTGGCGCAGCAGCAAGCTCAGGACGATGATGGCGCGCCGCTGACGCCCCAGCAAGAACAGCAGGTGCGCGAGGCCTTGCTGCCTGTGCTGGCGGCATCTCCCCGCCTGGCCCTGGATGCAGTCACCTGGAAAACCGACAAAGGCCAGACCGACTTCAAGGCAGTGGCACAGTTTCGGCCGGTGCCCCAGGACGCCGACCCCGACCTGGGCCGCACGATTGAATCGGCCATTGCCCGTGTCTCGGCACACGCGGGTGTCTCCAGGCCCATGCTGATGCAGATTTTGCGCGATACGCAAGCCAGCAGCTCTGACGGCGATATGGCGGTTGCACTGATTGGCATGCTGTTCGATCGCTATAGTGGCCGTCTGCGGCGTGCCGAGCTGCTGCGCGAGCAAGACGGACAGCTGCAAGTGGATATTTCTTATGCCGATGGTGTGGTAACCATCAACGATCGTGAAATGACCCCCCCTGAACTATCCGGCCGTTTATCGGCGGCATTGGGAGAGTAAGCATGGACACTGTTTTTACCCGCATTCTGGCTGGCGAAATACCGGCTGCTATCGTTTATCGGGATGACACCTTCTTTGCGTTCATGGACGCCGGGCAGCTGAACCCGGGCCATGTACTGGTGGCGCCCTGCCATCCGTATCCCTCCTTGCTGGATATGGATGAGGATACGGCTGCGGGTCTGATGCGTCTGGCCTGGCGCGTGGCCCATGCGGTGCAAGAGGCCTTTCAACCAGAGGGCCTCACCCTTTTGCAGGCAAACCGGCCTGCAGGGTGGCAGACGGTGCCTCACGCCCACATGCATGTCTTGCCGCGCTACGAGAACGATGGGGTGGGCCTGGTGTGGCCACGCAAGGATCCCGGCCTGGATGTATTGCGTGAGTATGCCGCCCGGATTCATCTGCCGGTGCAGGGGTTGTTACCTGCATCAAAATAATTGTTTTAGGTAACAAGCATACCGGAGGCTCAGGCCTCCTTTTTTTTGCTGCTTACTGGTTTTCAGGGTAAATACCGGACTAATGATTTCCCTTAGGCATTAACCCTTATTTATTGCATTGCAGCATTATTTCCAATAATAAAAAACGCAATAAAACAAAGGATTAGAACACCCTCCCAGCAATGATTCAGGTATGCAGCAAAAGGACATCTGTGGGCCTTATCCGGAGATGCGAGCAAGCGTAAGTTTTGCGTAAGTTTCAAACCACTTAATAGCATCACGCAGAAGTCTTGCGGTTCGTTTCTCTGCTTCGACATAAAAATAAAGCTGTTTTTATATCCAAAAAAATCGCGGGTTATTTACTGGAATGCAGTAACTCTGCCGGGCGTCACCGACACCCGGGGCCACTCAAATTCAGGAGACAAAGCAATGAAAGACAAAAACATCTTGGGTCAAGCCATGCAATCGCAGGTTAAACGTCGCTCCGTGCTTAAAGCTGGTGCCGCAGGCGTTGCCGGTGGCATGCTGATGCCCGGCGCCGCACGGGTTGCAATGGCCGCAGAACAGAAACCTCTGGGTGCATGGCCTGCTGGTGTCGAGGGCGACTCCGTCTTTGTCGGCCTCACGGTCGACCTCACCGGTCCGTATTCTGCACAGGGAGCTGAACAGAAAAACGGCTACGAGCTTGCCGCCGAGCAAATCAACGCGGGTGCGCCTCAGGTACAGAAAATCTCGCCCCTGATCAAAAAGGGCATCATGGGCAAAAAACTGGTGCTGGGCTCGGCCGATGCCGAAACCAAACCCAATACCGGCGTGCAAGCTGCCACCCGCTTTATCCATGACAACAAGGCCATGATGATTGCCGGCAGCACCAGCAGCGCCGTGGCCATCGCGCTGCAAAAAGTGTGCAACCGCGAGCACACGCCGTACTTCACCGCCATTTCGGGCTCTAACGAAACCACCGGTGTTGATTGCCAGCGCTATGGTTTCCGTCTCTGCTACTTTGCCTACATGGCTTGCAAGGCCATTGCCCCTGTGGTGGCCAAAGAGCTCGGCAAAGATCGCAAGGCTGCCTACCTCACCCCTGACTACACCTATGGTCACACCACCACCCAATCGATGAAAGAATTCACCGAGAAGGAAGGCTGGACAACCGTCACCAACCAGGTTCACCCACTGGGCGCCAAGGATTACAGCTCGTACCTGATCAACATCGCCAACACCGACGCCAATGTGTTGGTGGTGGTGGCCTATGGTGCAGATGCCGCCAACGCCATCAAGCAAGCCAAGCAGTTTGGCCTGCTCGAAAAAATGAAAATCGTGGTGCCTTACATGTCGGCCTACCTCGAAAAAGAAGTTGGCGCCGATGTCATGCAGGGTGTGTACGCGGCCCAGGGCTTCTGGTGGACGATGCAAGACGACAATCCGGTTGCCAAGGATTTCGTCGAGGCCTACGAGAAGAAATTCAACAGCAAACCACGCGATTCGGCCATGTACGCCTATCTGGCCTTGGTGTTGTGGGCCGATGCCGTCGAGCGCGCCAAGAGCTTCTACCCGGTGGATGTGGTCAAGGCCCTCGAGGCCGGCGAGCTGCGTGACAGCCCGGTTGGCAAGGTGACCTTCCGTGCCGAAGATCACCAGGGCATCGTCAACTTTCCCATCCTGCGCGGCAAGAAACCCGCAGACATGAAGAGCCCCGAAGACTTCTTCGAAGTCGTTCAGGTCGTCCAAGGCAAGGATGTCTTGCCTAAGGTCGGCTTGCTGGGTTGCAAGATGGGCGATTACGTCTAAAACCAGGTTTCCGGCCATTGCCCTGCTCAGGTGGGCAATGGCTGGTTACTGATTCGGGGTTCTCACAGGAGGCAACTCGATGCCGAGCATGTCTTTATTTCTTTCGCAGTTATTTAACGGGCTGGCCACCGGCCTGTTATTGGCGCTTATCAGTACCGGCCTGACGATTATCTACGGCACGCTCGGTGTCATTAACTTTGCTCACGGCGCGCTGTTTGTCGTGGGTGGATATGCAGGGTATACGGTTTATGGTTTAACCGATTCTTTCGTGCTGGCGGTTGCCGGGGGTTCTGCCGTCGCACTGGCCTGTGGCCTGATCATGGAACGCGGCCTGATGCGCAAGTTTTACAGCCGTCCGCCCGAAGACCAGATTCTGGTCACGTTTGGCATCAGCATCGTGCTGGTCGAGATCGTGCGCGGCCTCTACGGCGGCGTCAGTCTCTCGATTACGCCACCGTCCTGGGGGCAGGGCATCGCCCATATTGGTTCGCTGATTTATCCGCTTTACCGGCTTGAAACCCTGGGTATTGCAGCAGCCACCCTGTTGGTGCTGTATCTGGTTCTGTACCGCACCAGCCTTGGGTTGATTGTGCGCGCCGGGATCGAAGACGCACAGATGGTCAATGCCTTGGGCATCAACATCAAGCGCACTTTCTTGCTGGTGTTTGGCCTGGGTGCCATGGCAGCCGGTTTTGCTGGGGTCATCAACTCGCCCATCGTGGCACTTACCCCTGACATGGGCTTCCGCTATCTGGTTGAGTCCTTCGTGGTGGTGGTGATTGGCGGGGTGGGTTCTTTCCCCGGGGCTGTGGTTGGCGGGATTATCGCTGGTGAAATCCTCAGTCTCACAGCGATGATCAATCCGCAATATTCAGACGTCATGCTGTTTATCGCCATGGCGCTGGTGCTGATTTTCCGCCCGCAAGGCTTGATGGGTCAGGAGGGCCGGGAATGAGCTCAGTTCACACAAGTACAGTCGACGACGCCGGCGTGGGCAGCAAGCCAGCCGGCGCACCAGGAGGTCATATCGTGCGCAGACAGCTTCCGGAAATGCTGGTCGGGCTGGGCCTGATTGCCGCTCCCTTTGTGTTACCCCTTATTGGCATGAGCCCTGATCTGCTCACCCGGATTCTCATCTGGGGCCTGTTTGGGCTTGGTTTTGATCTGCTGTTTGGCTATACGGGCTTACTATCCTTTGGCCAGGCGGCGTTTTATGGCACGGGCGGTTTTGTCACGGCCTATCTGCTTACTGACGGCATTGTGCCCAATATGCTGGTGGCGCTGCTGCTAGGCACCATCGCCGCATCGGTGGCGGGGCTTATCATCGGCTACCTCACCTTGCGTCGTACCGGCATCTACTTTGCCATGAGCACTTTGGCCTTTGGCGAGATGTTCTACTTTCTTGAGAACTCCTCGTTTAAAGACTACACCGGTGGTGAAAACGGTATCGCCGGTGTGCCGCCTCCCGAGCTCTCCCTGGGCTTCATCAATCTTCACATCTCCAGTGGCTGGCCCATGTACTGGTTTGTGGCGGTGATCTTCTTCATCGGGTATCTCATTGCCCGGCGCATTGTGCGCTCGCCGTTTGGCGCGGTGCTCAAGGCCATTCAGGGCAATCCAAAACGGGCCACCGCCCTGGGTCACTCCATTCAGTCCTACAAACTGATCGTGTTTATTGTGGCTGCTGCGTATGGTGGTCTGGCGGGTGGTTTGCTGGGTGTGTTTCAGTCATATATGCCGCCTGACGCCTTCTCTCTGGATACCTCCGCTCAGTTGGTGATCCAGACGGTGATGGGTGGTGCAGGTACGTTGCTGGGGCCACTGCTGGGTGCCACCATCTGGCTGTACCTCTACGAGGGCTTGCAGCAGGTGGGCAGCCTGGGGCCTTACTGGAAACTCATCCTGGGTGTGGTGTTTGTGGTGCTGGTTACCGTGTTTCGCCGTGGCGTGGCCGGTGGCATCATCGATTTCGTCCGCCATCGCCGCCAGAGCCTGCCGTCGGATCTCGATGACAACGCCAGCCAGCGTGTGGCCAGCACGCTGGATATCGTGCCACCCTTGGCCAGCACCCGTCCTGGTGCGCCGGTGCTCGAAGCACGTGGCATCAGCAAGCATTACGGTGGGCTCAAAGCCAACTCGGATATCGATTTCACCTTGCGTGACGGCGAGCTCCATGGCGTCATCGGCCCCAATGGTGCCGGTAAATCTACCTTCTTTGCGATGCTGGCGGGCGAGCTCCCCACCACGTCCGGCAAGGTGTTCTTCCGTGGCCAAGAGATCACTGGTATTGGCGTTACCTCTGTGTGCCAGTTGGGCATGAGCAAGTCATACCAGATCAATCAGTTGTTCGAGCACCTCACTGTGCGCCAGAACATGATGGTTCCCGTGTTGGCGCGTTTGCGTGGCCGGTATCGTGCCGATCTGCTCAGCGGCCTGCATTCTGATCGCCTGGATTCTCAGGTTAATGCCGCCATTGCCATGGTGGACCTCACCGCCCATGCCGATACCATGGTGTCCGACATGGCCTACGGCGAGAAACGCCGGCTTGAAATCGGTCTGGCACTGGCCACCGGGGCCAATGTCCTGCTGTTTGACGAGCCCCTGGCCGGCCTTGGGCCCGAAGAGCGCGTGCTGGTGGTGTCCCTGCTGAAATCGATTCGTCAGGGTCGCAGCATGGTGATTGTGGAACACGATATGGACGCCATGTTTGAACTGGCTGAACGTATTACGGTGCTGTACGAAGGCCGCAAGCTGGCCGAGGGCACGCCGGATGAAATCCGCCACGACCCGTCGGTCCAGGCGGCTTATCTCGGAGGGATGGACGATGAGTCTGCTTGAAGTCGACAAAATCAACAGTTTTTACGGGGATTCCCACATCCTGTTCGATGTCTCCATGCGCATTGAACAGCACGAAGTCGTCGCGCTGCTGGGGCGTAACGGTGCCGGCAAGAGCACCACGCTGAAATCCCTCATGGGGATGGTCACCGTCAAATCCGGGGCGATCCGCCATAACGGGGTTGAGATCCAGCATCTGCCGCCATTCAGTCGCGCTGCGCTGGGTATCCAGCTGGTGCCCGAAGAACGCCGTGTTTTTGGCTCGATTACCGTCAACGAGAACCTGCAGCTGGCAGCCATGACGGCCGACAAGCCTCGCAGCCTGGATGAAATCTACGCAACGTTTCCGCGCCTGGCCGAACGCAAACGCAATCGTGGCAAACAGCTCTCGGGCGGCGAGCAGCAGATGCTGGCCATCGCCCGGGCGATGATCCGCAACGCAGATATCATCCTGCTCGACGAGCCTTTCGAAGGTCTGGCACCGCTGATCGTGCGCGATCTCATGCAGGTGTGCCGGCAGATGGCCGATGCAGGGCAAACAATTGTCATTGTTGAGCAAAACGTCCGGGCGGCGCTGTCGCTGGCCGACCGCGCTTATATTGTCAACAATGGTCATGTGGTGTACGAGGGCACGCCCAAAGACTTGCACGAAAACGGTGAGATCATCGAGCGTTATCTCGGGGTCAAAGCCTGATTCTTGCAGAGCCTGCTGGGCGGTTTTGGGGGGTCTCACATTTGTGAGGCCCTTTTTTTCCTGATTGTGTCGGGGTGTTAATCTATAGCCCGTTTCAATCCACTTGTGTTTTCAGTCCATGTCCAGTTCTTCGGGTGCCAGTTCGGGTGCAGATGACAATCTGCTGCAGTATGTCGCCTCCAGTCAGTTGCCCATGCCGTGGGCTGTTTTTCAGATTCACGCCTTCGTCGAGCCCGCCAGTGGTAAAGAACACGTGGCGCTGACGCTGGGCGATCTGAGCACCGACGCTCCGGTGTTGGCACGGATTCACTCCGAGTGCCTGACGGGTGATGCCTTGTTCAGCCAGCGATGCGATTGTGGTGCCCAACTGGAAGCCGCCTTGCAGCGCATTGCCGAAGAAGGCCGCGGCATCTTGATGTATTTGCGCCAAGAGGGCCGGGGCATCGGCTTGCTTAACAAAATTCGTGCCTATCATCTGCAGGACGAAGGCGCAGACACCGTAGAAGCCAACGAGCGCCTGGGGTTTCCGGCAGACATGCGCCGCTACGACCTTTGCCGCCCGATGCTGGTGCACTTTGGCGTGCACAGCCTGCGGCTGATGACCAACAATCCCCGCAAAGAGCGTGTGCTGGCAGACCTTGGGTTTGAGATTGCCGAGCATATCCCGCTGCAGGTAAATCGCAACCCATATAACGAGCAATATCTTCGTACCAAGGCACGCAAGCTGGGTCATCAATTCAAAGAGTATTTCGGCGAAGCGCCTTAGCAGGAAAGCAGTGGTTGGCTGCAGCCTGATCTGAGAGGGTTGGAGGTGTGGCGAGGGCGTGCAAAGGCCTATGGATATTACGGATATCCGTAGTCAAGATGGCATGTTAAAAAGCTGGGTGATGCAGGTTTTCAGGTGCCGTCACATGCCCCCTACGCTATACACCACCGATTCCGCGTGATGGTCTCCACTCCTCATTTCACCCGTTTTCCTGATGGGCCGGCGTCTGCATTGCAGGCCTTGCCCCTGCCGTTCGACTCCTCCGACCGCTCCCACATTCTTGCCTTGCTGCGCCTGGGTGATTATTTTCAGGATGCGTGCCTGGCAACCGACACCCACGATCACATCATCTACATGAACCGCAGCGCCGAGCGCCTGTTTGGCTATCGGCATGGTGCGGCGCTGGGTGTGCCGGTGCAAACCTTGATGCCCGATGTCGAGCTGATCAAGTCTCGCCTCGACCAAGAACCTGCGCGACAAACCCTGCTGTGGCGTGGCAAAGGCCGGCATCGCCAGTCTCGGGCGTTGCCGCTTACCGGCGCAGTCACACATATCCCGTCGTCATCGGGGCGCAGTCACCTTTATGTGTTGCGCACCCGCAAAACGGGCGGTTCAAATGAGATCGAGCGCCAGGCCGAGCTCGCCTCGCTGGTGTACCGCAACACCAGCGAAGGCATGTTGGTACTAGACCCCAAAGGCATCATCCTGGATGTCAATCCCGCGTTTGTCAGCCTGCGCGGACGTGCTGAGTCCGACGTCATCGGCCGGCATGTGCGCTGTCTCAATTCTCCCTGCCATGATCGCGAGTTTTACAGCACCATGTGGCGCACTGTGATGGAAACCGGCAGTTGGCAGGGCGAGCACTGGGGCCAGCACGCCAATGGCGAGCTCTACCCCGAGTGGCTCAGCATCAATACCTCGTTTGGCCCGGAAGGCGAACCCCAGCGTCGCGTAATGATCTTCTCGAACATTGCCGAGATCAAGCAGGCCGAGGCCATGATCTGGAAGCAGGCCAACTTCGACCGTCTTACCGATTTGCCCAATCGGCAGATGTTTCATGATCGCCTTGAGCAAAGCATCCGTAAGGCGCGCCGGGCCAACGGGCGCATCGGCCTGCTGTTTCTTGATCTCGACCGCTTCAAAGAGATCAACGATACTCTGGGCCATGCCATGGGCGATGAACTTCTCAAAGAGGCCGCACGCCGGCTCAGCGGCTGCGCGCGCCAAAGCGACACCGTGGCCCGCCTGGGTGGAGACGAGTTCACTGTTTTGCTGGACGATGTGCATGAACCGCGCGATATCGAGCGTCTGACGCGTTCGATTCTGGCCGAACTGGCCGAGCCTTTCCGGCTGGGTGTCGAAACCGTCTTTATCTCCACCAGTATCGGCGTGACGTTTTTCCCGGATGACGCCACTGACGCAGAAACCTTGCTGAACAACGCCGATCAGGCGATGTACTCGGCCAAGGCCGATGGCCGTAACCGCAGCCGGTATTTCACGGCTTCCATGCAAGAGCGCGCACAAACCCGCATGCGTCTGGTCAACGACCTCCATCTGGCGCTGGATCAAAACCAGTTTTCCTTGCACTACCAGCCTATTGTGGATCTGAGCACGGGCCAGGTGGCCAAGGCTGAGACCCTGCTGCGCTGGCATCATCCGGTGCGAGGGCTGGTGTCACCGGTCGAGTTCATCCCGCTGGCCGAAGAAACCGGCATCATTCGTGCGCTGGGTGATTGGGTCTTTTGCGAGGCCACGCGCCAGGCCGCCGAGTGGCGCCAGCAGTTTCAGTCGGATATCCAGATCAGCGTCAATATTTCGCCGGCGCAGTTGCGCCACGAGGGCCTCGATCTGGATTTTTGGCAGGCGCACCTCAATACACTGGGATTGGCCTCAGAACATGTCATCATCGAAATCACCGAAGGCCTGCTGATGGATTCAGACGATGATCGCATCCGCCAGCAGCTCTCGGCATTTCGTCAGGCGGGCGTGCAGGTTGCCCTGGATGATTTTGGTACCGGCTATTCGTCGCTGTCTTATCTGCGCAAGTTTGACATTGATTTTCTCAAGATCGACCAATCCTTTGTGGCCAATCTGCGCCCGGGAAGCGCCGATCTTGCCCTGTGCGAGGCCATCATTTTGTTGGCGCACCGCCTGGGCTTGCGGGTGGTGGCAGAAGGCATCGAAACCATCCCCCAATATCAGCTGCTCAGCGGTGTGGGCTGCGATTTTGGCCAGGGGTATCTGTTTGCGCGGCCCATGCCGGCCCATGCCTTTGAGTCTCTTTTGCAAACGGGCGTGGATACCCGTCCGTTCAGGGATGGCCTCGCTTAGCCGCGTGGCTCAGCCGCGCCACGCAGGCAGTTTGAGGTAGCGGGTATTACCGCCCAATGCAGGTCGATCACCCGGCCTTTGGGGCCAGACCACTGCACGTTATCCGTGCCCTTCCAGGGTGCGGCATCATAAAGGGCCTGCACGGCCGGAGCAGGGGCCGCCCGGCCCGCTGCACTGAAAGCCACCAGCGCCCCGCACTGCAGGGCGGTACCGGGGGCAAACCAGGGCGAATGCTCGTCGCTGGCATCAATGTATACCTGGGTATTGGTGCCTGTATGGATGGCAATATTGCCCCCCAGCCAGGTGTTGGAAACCACTACCCGCAAGGGGCGCCCAGGTTGATGGGCTTGCCAGTGCTGTATGGCCAAGGCTGCCAGGGCGGGCCCGGGATAGGTGGATCGCGCCGCCTTGCCCATGGCGGTGGCCAGCGGGCCCCTAGCCGCGGCATAACCCAGTGCCATCACAATATGCAGGCCAACCACCAAGATCAGCACGCGGCGCATCTGTACGCCTTCTGGTCCGCGCAGATAGCCCATGCCAAAAAAACCAAACAGCACAAAAAACGTGCTGGCCCAGGAGGCTTCCAGCCGTGAGCCCAGCAGTGCAGAGATTGCTACGGTGGATATAAAGGGTGCCAGCCCTACCCACAGCAGAAACTGTCGATCAGGTGCTGATATTTCGGGCCAGTATCGGGTGGCGTGGGTGTCTGGTTCAAAGTGCTCATCGTTGGCTGGGTAACCAGGTGCGCGGTCTGCGCAGCGGCGTCGCCAGAACACACAGGCGATCAGCACCAGCAGCATGGGTGCCAGCCGGCCTGCCTGATCCAAAGAAAACGCCAGCAGATCTGCCCAGGCAGCCAAGCGGCCGCTGGCCTCCAGAGAGTGGTCGGCGTACAGCAGCGGCTCGAAGTGGTGTTGGGCCAGCCAGAACAGATGCGGGCTGAGCACGCACAGAAAACCAAAGGTGGCCACCCCCACACCCAGCCAGGTGCGGCGTGTGCGCCAGGCGCCACTGCGCAGCAGGTACAGAAAGAACGCCGCAAACTGGATCAGGGCACTGTACTTGGTCAGCATCGCCAAGCCGCTGACCGCACCCAAGAGGATCCAGTCGCGCATCTGCTGCTTGCGCACGGCCCGATAAAATAGCCAAATAGACGCTGTGACCGACCACAGCTGGGCCGTGTTGTGGTTATAGATTGTGCCGCGCAGTGAAAAATAAGCCGTCACAGATACCAACAAGACAGCCATCAGAGCTTTGCGGGGGGTAGTGAATTCGCGTGCCAGTTTCCAGACAAACCACAGGCCCAGTGCCGAAAAAATCTGCCCCATCAAAAATGGCAGCCATACGGGGCGCCCGAACATCTGTGTGGCAAAGTACATGACCCAGGAGGGCAGTGGCGGGTGCTTGGTGTAGCCAAGCTCCAGGCTGGCCGCCCACACCAGCTCTTCCATGCCGTCAAGATCAGGCGCAGAGTGGCTGATTGCGCACAGGGTGGTCCAGAGTGCCACCATGCCCAGCAGACAAACAAGCACCAGGGCAGTGCCTGGTGGGCGGGCTAAAAGCGGAATCTTGGGGGGGCGCGGTGGCTGCATGGCCGCCAGTATACCGAGCCCCTCAGGCATCAGGAAAGCAGAACCCGGCAGGTGGCGCGTGGTACTATCGCCGCAGGTGCGCGCCGGGGCTGACGCGCACCCATTTTCTTCATTTTGTACAGGTTTTCACCCATGACGACTGAAGTCCCCATTATCCGCGCCCGTTCGGGCTCCAAATTTGTCAGCCCGCAGGGCACCCGCGCCGTTAAAGACGGCATGCGGCCCAGCGAGCTTACCGAGATCCCAGACTCTGCCCCCAAGCCCGCCTGGTTGCGTGTGCGGGTGCCCGCGGGTAAGGGCTACCAAGAGATTCGCGACATTGTGCAGACGCACAAGCTGAATACGGTGTGCGCAGAGTCCAAGTGTCCCAATATTGCCGAGTGCTGGGGGCGGGGTACCGCTACGCTGATGCTGATGGGGTCGGTGTGCACCCGGGCCTGCAAGTTTTGCGCAGTCAGTACAGGCAATCCGCATGGCTGGCTGGATCACAACGAGCCAAATAGCGTGGCTGATGCCGTGGTCTTGATGCGGCTGAAATACGTGGTACTGACCTCAGTAGACCGTGATGATCTGCTGGATGGTGGCGCCGGGCATTACGCCGCCTGTATCCGGGCCATTCATCAGCGCTCGCCCGAAACCGCTGTCGAGGCCCTGACCCCCGATTTCCAGGGGCAGAAAAGCGCCATCGAAACAATCTTGGATGCCGGCCTGATCACGTTTGCGCAGAATATCGAAACCGTCGAGCGCCTGACCCACGTAGTGCGTGATGTGCGTGCCGGTTACCGGCAAACGCTGGATGTGCTGGCCTACGCCAAGCAGTACGCACCGCATACCCTCACCAAAACCAGCATGATGCTGGGTCTGGGCGAAACCGACGAAGAAATCGAACAGGCCATGGACGACATCCGGGCTGCCAACGTGGATATCCTGACATTTGGCCAGTACATGCGGCCCACGTCCAATCACTTGCCCGTGCGCCGCTTTGTTACCCCCGAGCAATTCCGCGCCTATCGCGATCTTGGTCTGTCCAAGGGCTTTCGTGAGGTGGTTTCGGGCGCATTGGTTCGGTCCAGCTACCGGGCCGAGCAAGTGCTGCAAAAAGAAAACGTCGGCCTTTAAGCCAGCGCAGATGGGCCGGCCGCCTATGGGCTGCTGGGCCCCAGGCCGGCCGCCCGGATCTGCTCATCCAGCGCGTTGGCCAACTCTTGGCAGGCAGGGCCGATAAAGTCTGGCTGCGCAAACACCCGATACAGCATGGCGTAGCGATGGCGGCCTTCTTGCAGGGGTAAGACGCGTAGGCGGCCATCTTTAAGTTCGTCGCGTATGCGCTGCTCTGCGTACCACGCAAACCCCAGGCCGGCGCATGCCGCCCTGATGGATGTGATCGGCTCACTGAATGTCCAGCGCTGTTCGGCATCCAGCCATCCAGAGCTTTCTCTTCGTGTACCTGAGTCCCGTACCACCAGCTGCCGATGTTGGCGCAGGTCGGCCCATTGCAGTGGCCGCCCCAGTGCATGCAGCGGATGATCGGGTGCGGCAACCGCCACAAACCGCACCTGCATCATGGGCTCGCCGCTAAAACCTTGCGGGATGCGGGACGTGATGACCAGGTCTGCCTCGCGTCGCAGCAAGGCTTCATCGGTGCCACTGAGTACGGTTTCCTGGATCTCGACACGGGTGGCCTGGCAATCTTTACTGAATTGCACCAGGGCTGCCAAGAGCAGCCAATCCGGGCATATGGCGTCGATGGCCACACGCAGCAAGGGCTCGCGCCCCGCAGCCAGCTGGCGTCCGGCAGAGTCCAGCCCCTGGGCGTGTTCTACCAATACACGGGCCCGTTGCAACAGGATCTGGCCCGAGTGCGTGGGTACCGCCCGCCGGCCTTGCAGGCGAAACAGGCGCAAGCCCAACTGGTCTTCGAGGCGCTGGATGGCATAGCTGACGGCCGACTGGCTTTTGCCCAGGGCCTCGGCGGCTTGTGCGTAGCCATTGTGATCCACCACAGCGATGAGCGCCTGCCAGTAAGCCAAGGGAATAATGTCTGACATATCTAATTTTTAGATTAAACCATCTTGATTTTTACCATGGATAATCGAATTATATGATTCATAATGGAAACCATTGAGAAACAAGGAGATGTTGCATGAGCACTCGTTCCATCACACGCATTTTGCCCGCCCAGGCCACACAAGACGGTGCCGGGGTTCGCCTGTTGCGCGCCGTGGGTTATCAGCACCAGGTTCGCATGGATCCATTTTTGATGCTGGATGCGTTCTCGTCTGACAATCCGGATGATTACATCGCAGGGTTTCCGGCGCACCCGCACCGTGGCTTTGAAACCGTCACCTACATTGTGGATGGCCATATGCGTCACCGCGATCACATGGGCAACGAGGGAGACCTCAAGGCGGGTGGTGTGCAGTGGATGACCGCTGGCCGAGGCATTATCCACGAAGAAATGCCGCAACAAGAAAACGGCTTGCTGCGCGGCTTTCAGATCTGGCTCAATCTGCCGGCTTCCGAAAAAATGCAGCCCGCGCATTATCGGGATATCCCCGCAGAAGCGCTGGCCACAGCCGATTTGCCTGATGGCGGTTTCATCAAGCTGATTGCCGGTACCATTCCCTGGGCCACATGCCCGCTAAAAGGCCCGGGGCAGGGCAGCCGCGCCTCGGTTACGCAGCCACTGATTGCTGATATCTGTGTGATGGCCGGGCAGTCTGTCGAGATCCCCGTACCGGCCACGCATGACGCCTTGCTGTACGTTTTTGAGGGCCAGTTTGATGGCGGCCAGCAAATCGTGCCGGCAGGCCATACCGTCTGGTACGGCCGCGAGGGCGATGTCGTACGGATTGCGCCGGTTGCCGGGGCTGCCGATGGGGTGCGGGTGTTGCTGCTGGCAGGCAAGCCGCTTAAAGAACCCATCGTGCAATATGGGCCGTTTGTAATGAATACCCAAGAGGAAATCGAGCAAGCCCTGCGCGATTACCGTGATGGTGTGCTGGCCGAGCCCGCTGCTGCTTAAGGGTCAAACGGCCCGCAGCTTGCAAACATCAAAGTTTGCTGCCCGGGCAGTGTAATGAAATCAGGGGGCCGATTGGCCCCCTGATGTTGTTGCGCAAGTTAGTCGTCCCAGCCACGGCCGCGATGGCCACGGTTGTGTTTCCAGTTTTTCTTCCAGTGTTTGCGCTCGTGGCGGTCGTAGTGGCCGCGGTCTGCCCAACCCATGCGATAGACGGGGCCGGGTACATAAACAGGCTCGGGCACCACCACAACCCGCGGGCGGTGATAGTAAGGCCGCGGTGGGTAGTAGTAGCCGGGGCTACCCCAGATCACACCAGGAATGCCGATCGAGACACCAATATCGACATCTGCCTGGGCTGCCGGCGCGGTGGCCAATAGGCCACCCATACACAGGATCGTCGCGATCAAGGCTTTTTTCATGTGATACCTCGCAAGTAATCAGAAATCTTTCAGGAGGCACCCCGGCCTGGCAGGCTGACTGGGGGATTAAACAACCAGGCGAACCAGATCGGGGCGACTCAGTGAAATGCCTGGATAGACTACCCGAGCAAACCACAAGGCTGATTGTCACCCAAAGGCCTTGCTTAAATGCCGACAGCTTGCGAAGAAAGGATTCAAAAGACTACACAAGCGGGTTGTCTGGCCTGTTTAGGCACAAATCCTCACGATTGCTGTTGGAAAAACGCAAGGGTTCTGTCCCAGGCCAGTTGAGCGGCCTCTGGGCGGTATGCGGGTGTTGCCTCGCGCCCAAACGAATGCCCGGCCTCTTGATAGATATGGATCTGGACGTTGGGTTGAGCCGCGCGGATCTTCTCGACGTCTGACAAGGGGATGGAGCCATCCTGGCCGCCAAAGTGCATTTGCACCGGGATTTTGGCCACGTCGTTGCAGTGATTGACGATGCCGCCCCCGTGCCAGCAAGAGGCCGCCGCAAAGTGGCTGGACAGGCACGCCATACGCCAGGAGAGATAGCCACCCCAGCAATAGCCCGTAAGCAGCCGCGTCTGCTGGCCCTTTAGCGCATCGGCCGCTGCCTCGATGTCCAGTTGTGCGGTCTCGTCGGCAATCGATTTTTTATACCCCAGGCCGCGCTGCACGTCTTCGGGGCTGTAGCCCAGTTGGACACCGTGCTCGGGTGTGGTGCGGCGGTCGAAGAGCGAGGGGCAGATGGCCCGGTAGCCCAGGGCCGCATAGCGATCCACGACAGAACGGATATAGGCGTTGATGCCAAAGATCTCTGGCAAAACCACCACCCCTACGCGGGCGGTGTCGGGGCCATTGATGTAGGCGGTGAATTCGTGACTGTCGGCGGACGTCAGGGTAATGTCCATGAAAAAGCTCCTGTGGAGGGCAGCAATGTTGCCGATTGGAGACTTCATCGTACTGCAAGCCGGGCGATCTGCCGCAAAGGTATTGTTTTATATGGAATGCCAGTACAATGACAAGCTCTGGGGCCGATTTGGCTTCGACGTGGGTCACAAAACAAGATAGTGCATACCGAGCACCAGTTCGCTCGTAAATCCACTGGAAAACTACAAACGCCAACGACGAGCGTTTCGCTCTGGCCGCTTAAGCGGTGAGCCGCTGCACCGATCTGTCCCTGGGTCGGATGGGGTAAAACCCATAGCAGCGTCATTCTCAGGGAATCGGATTCTGTCAGGTCACTGGGCCGGATCTTAAATTAGTGTGAATCGCTGCGGAAGGGCCTGTTGTCCGGCATGATCCAAGGTTAAAACTTTAAAATTGGCCAACTAAGTATGTAGAGCTACTTGCAGAGGGCTTGCGGACGGGGGTTCAATTCCCCCCGGCTCCACCAGAACACCTAGCTAGAAACCTTTCAAGACCCGCATATTTAAACGATATGCGGGTTTTTTCTTGCCAATTTCATCCAATCCAATCCATTAAAAACCAGTTGCCTTTGTGGGTACTTCTGGGGGAACATTTGATTAATCCATCTGGGCTCTACCCCATAATCGGGGGATACGCATTCATCAGACACGGTTGATCACACCGTTCCAGCCGCATTGAGCCAAGACTCTTAAGCGGTAATTCTCAAAATTCCTGAAGCCATATGCACGGCGCGAG
>NZ_JBASBR010000003.1:0-146823 GCF_049651205.1 Castellaniella sp. | reverse complement strand
CCAATATGAGCATCGGCCAAGTCATCAAGGCCGCAGTGCCTTGGTTGATGCTGCTGCTCATCTACCTGGTGTTCATCACCTACGTGCCTATCGTTACCCTCTGGCTGCCAGGCTTGTTTGGCTAAGCGTTCGCTGTTGACATAAGGGTGTCATATGGCACCCTCATAATCCCCTCCCAGTGCCTGGGCCATGTGGCCCAGGCTTCTGCGAGGGGATTTTTGCATGCGGCATGCGTTGACACTGAAAAGCCGATTTATTCTGTATCTTTCATTGTTTGCACTCTGTACGCTTTTGGTGCTGGGTGCTGTATTGCATTTGCTACCCAACTGGTCGCGCGATACCAGGCTGCCCTTGGTGCGTTGACTCGCAATACTTCGGTCAGCAGTATACGGATGCTGAGGCCTCTATTCGGACACTCATCCAGCGCTTTGGTGCCCAGCAGGCGCAACGGATGGAGCAGCAGATGGACACTGCAGCTGTAAATCTAATCACGATGGCACTGCGAAACCTATATCGGTCCATCAAGCGCCCTTTGAATCAGGGGATCGTATTGGCCGGTCATCTGCCTTCGTACAATCTTACTGTCTGTAACGAATAGGTGGGGTGTGGCGAAATAGGCCGTCAAGCAGCGACCGTGCTGCTATTGTGTAGGTTGAATGATTTTGTCCAGACCTGTGCCCCAGGGGCGGATTCGCGTGCTTGTTTGCTGAAAAACGCCGCCTGTGGGTTCAAGAAACTGAGTAGCTCAAAGCCCTTTAAGCAACTGCAATGTCTCGTGGGCGGGCAGGCCCATGACACCGCTGTGGCTGCCTGAAAGGTGGCGCACAAAGCCGGCTGCGCGGCCCTGGATTGCATATGCACCGGCCTTGCCCATGGGTTCGCCCGTTGCGCAGTAGGCTTCGATCTCTGCCGGGTTTAGAACCTGAAACTGAACCTCGCTGATCTGGCTGGCAGTACGGATACGGCCTTGAAACGACACCACAATGGCCGTGTGCACCCGGTGCCGGCTCCCCGATAGCTGAGTCAGCATCCTGGCTGCTTCTGCAGGGCTGCCTGGTTTGCCAAGAACGGTGTCGCCCAGAATCACCGTGGTGTCTGCGCATAAAACAGGGGCCTGTCGCCAGTTATCCGGCCAATGAGCCGGGATGTTGTCTGGTTGCCCCCCAGATTCCAGCCACTGGGTTGCCTGGTGCGCTTTATTCAAGGCGGTACGTTGTACGTAGTCGTCTGGGGCCTCATTGGGCAGGATGGGTTCGTCTTCGCCAGGCGGGGGAGGGACGCGCAGGACGCCATGGGGAATATCCAGCTGCGTCAGGATTTCGTGGCGTCTGGGGCTGGCTGAGGCCAGCAATATAAAAGGCACTGACACTTAGTGCACCCGCAATATTTTCAAGCCGTTAGTGCCCCCGCTGTTGCTGTAAAAATCACCTTTTGTCAGGATGATCCAGTCGCCGGCCTTTAACAGGCCTTGCTGGCGCAAAATATCAATGGCCGCCTGGCTGACTTCCGCAGGTGGCAGGGCAGCGGCATCGAAAGGTACGGTATAGACGCCCCTGAATAACGCCGCCCTGCGCTGGGTGGCCACATGTCGGGTATAGCAGTAAATCGGCACACCAGAGCGGATTCTCGACATAATCAACGGAGTGTGTCCACTTTCGGTCAGGCTGATGATCGCTTTTACCCCCGGAAAATGATTTGCCGCGTACATGCTGGCCAGGGCGATGGTTTCGTCGCAACGGGTAAATGTTTCACCCAGACGGTGATGCGACTGAATGCTGTTGGGCTCTTGCTCAGCACCCAGGCAGATACGCGCCATGGCCTCTACCGCTTCAACGGGATATTGGCCCGAGGCCGATTCAGCAGACAGCATCACGGCATCGGTGTAGTCCAGTACTGCATTGGCGACGTCCGAGACCTCTGCCCGGGTGGGAATGGGGCTGGCAATCATTGATTCCATCATTTGCGTGGCGGTGATGACCAGCTTATTCAGGGTGCGGGCATGCTGAATGATGCGCTTCTGGATCCCCGCCAGGCGGGCGTCACCGATTTCAACCCCAAGATCGCCTCGGGCCACCATTACCCCGTCACTGGCGCGGATCAGATCGTCAAGGGTTGAATCATCGGCCACTGCTTCAGCACGCTCGATCTTGGCGATAAGCCAGGCCTGGCTGCCTGCCTTCTGCACCAGGGCCCGGGCCTGCTCGATATCGGTACCGGATCGTGGAAACGAAACGGCCACATAGTCCACTTCGAGTTCAGCGGCCAGCAAGATGTCCTGGTGGTCTTTTTCAGTGAGGCTGGGTGCTGAAATACCCCCTCCGCGCCGGTTGATGCCCTTGTTATTGGACAGTGGACCTCCTACAACCACCACCGTATGCACGGCAGAGGAATCTACCGACTCGACTCGCAAGATGACTCTGCCATCGTCTAGCAGCAGTTCGTCGCCGGCGGCACAATCCTGAACCAAAGGTGGGTATTCGATGCCGACAATCGCGGTTGTACCAGCATCCAGCGGGTGCTGGGTAGACAAGGTGAAGGTGTCTCCTACTTGTAGCTGGATGGCAGTGTCGGTAAAGCGGCCAATGCGGATCTTTGGCCCCTGGAGGTCACCCATGATGGCTACGTGGCGGCCGTGGCGTTGTGCAATTTCCCTGACAAGAGTCACGCGCGCCCGGTGATCGTCGGCGATGCCATGCGAGAAATTCAATCGTGCAACGTCAAGGCCGGCGAGGATGAGCGCCTCGATGCGTTCTGGTGAGGATGTAGAAGGGCCCAGGGTGGCAACAATTTTTGTTCTGCGACGAGCGGTCATCGGGCGGCTCCGTGAATGCGCCGGCCAGGATAATTGGACAGCAGGGGTGGCAATCGGACGATATGCCACAAGGATACTGCAATCGGTGTTGGCCTCGGCCAGCCGCTTACTCGCGGTGGTAGGGGTGATTGGCCAGGATGCTCCATGCCCGGTAGAGCTGTTCGGCCAATAGTACCCGGACCATGGGGTGAGGTAATGTCAGTGAAGATAGGCGCAGTGCCTGGCGCGCACTGTGTTTGAGATCCGGATCCAGGCCGTCTGGGCCACCCACAATAAACGCAATATCCTGGCCGCTGGCCCGCCAGGTTTCCAGGTGACGGGCCAGATCCTGGGTGGTGGTGTCGCGTGCATGTTCATCCAGAATCACACGCCAGACATGGGGGCCCAGGGCGGATTCAATCCGCTGAGCCTCGGCCCGCATCAGCTGCGCGACGGTTTTTCCGTGTGTACGTGGTTCAGGCCGGATCTCATGCAGCTCTACTAGGCAGTCGCGCGGCATACGCCGGGCGTAATCTTGCCAGGCGTCCTGCACCCAGGCAGGCATTCGGGTGCCCACTGCCACGACGTGCAGTTTCATGCGCCGATGTCATCATCCATGTCTGAGGAAGGCTGTGCGGGCCCGGTGGATGCCAGCCTTACACGGACAGGCTTGGTTCCCCAGATTTCTTCGAGGTTGTAGTAGCTGCGGATGGCGGGTTGCATGCAGTGCACCACAATGTCCCCCAGATCGATCAGTACCCATTCACCAGTTTCTTCGCCTTCAGTGGCGATGACTTCCAGACCGCCATGCTTGGCTTGCTCGGCAACGTGGCTGGCCATTGCGCGGGTTTGCCGATTGGACGTACCGCTGGCCACGATGACACGATCAAACAGGCTGGTCAGGCCGGTGGTGTTGAATACTTTGATGTCCTGCGCCTTGGTGTCTTCCAGGGCGTCCACGACAAGACGTTGTTGTTTTTGCAGATTCATGAGTTTCCAGAAGGATCCGGGGCATTGCCCAAAGTTTGATAAAGCTCGTGGGCCCGAATGTAATCAAGGACGCGGGCGTCGAGCATGGTGTCAGGGGATTTACCCTCGGCAAGAGCCTGGCGAATGGCCGTACCAGCAATGTTTTGTGGTGGAAACGGGATATGCACCAGACCACCTGGCTTGAGTGCCTGGGCCAGGTCTTTAGGGGGGCATGCCTGAGTGCCTGGGCGTTGTGCGACCGCCAGGCGCACCAACGCTAGAATATCGCGCCAGCGGTGCCAGGTGCAAAAATTGGCCAGCTGATCAGCCCCTAGAATCCAGGTGTAGTCTGCATCATCTGGTAAGGCCTGCAGGGTATCGATGGTGTAGGTGGCACCCGGGCGCTGGAGCTCGATCGGATTGACCTGCAGGTGGGGGTTGCCGGCACATGCAAGTTTAAGCATATCCAGGCGTTGCTGTGCGCTTGCACCCAGTTGCCCGCGTTGCCACGGGCGGGCGGCCGGTAATAGCTGCACGGTGTGCAGGTCAAGCGTTTCCCAGGCCGCTTGGGCCAGTGCGATATGTGCCTGATGGACAGGGTCGAAACTGCCACCCAGCAGGCCAATCCGGGGTTTTACAGCCATGTGCGGGGTTTTAGATAATCAGATAGCGCTGCCTCGGGGGAGCCTGGCTCTGGCGTCCAGTTGTAGCGCCAGTTGGCGATTGGTGGCATGGACAGCAAGATGGATTCGGTTCGTCCGCCTGATTGCAGCCCAAACAGTGTTCCTCGATCGTAGACCAGATTGAACTCGACATAGCGACCCCGGCGGTATGCCTGAAAAGCGCGTTCGCGATCGGTGTATGGGGTGTCCATGCGTGCCTGCACAATGGGTACGTAGGCGGGGATAAAGCAGTGGCCTACCGCCTTTGTCAGTGCAAAGCAGGTATCGAAATCAGGTTGATTCAGGTCGTCGAAGAACAGGCCGCCAACCCCGCGAGTTTCGTGCCGGTGGCGCAGTAAGAAATAATCGTCGCACCAGGCCTTGTAGCGGGGGTATTTATCGGCACCAAAAGGAGCTACGGCGTCGTGGCACACTTGGTGAAAGTGCCGGGCGTCTGCCTCGACAGGGTAATACGGGGTGAGATCCAGCCCGCCGCCAAACCAAAATACGTCTTGGTCGCCCCCCGATCCGTGTGCCACAAAGAGGCGGACGTTGAGGTGTGTCGTCGGGACGTGTGGGTTGCGTGGATGCAATACCATGGAGACCCCCATGGCTTCCCAGCTGCGCCCGGCAAGCTCGGGACGATGGGCGCTGGCAGATGGTGGCAGGGTGCGTCCCTGGACATGGCTGAACAAAACGCCCGCACGTTCGAAAACAGTGCCGCCTTCGATATAACGGGTTAATCCACCGCCGCCTTCGGATCGTGACCAGGCATCGTGCCCGAAAGGCGCACCCTCCAGGGATTCCAGTGCCTGGACAATCTCGTCTTGCAAGCGGGAGAATGCGTCGTGCGCGGCCTCGACAGGAACATGCATCAGTAAGCCTCCGCTTCAGGTATCCAGGGTGCTTTTGGTGAGGTTCAGGGCTCGCCAGCCAATATCGCGCCGAAATTGCCGGCCCTCAAACAGGGTTTGGTTGACGGCATCGTACGCGGCCTGCTGGGCCCTACGGATAGAATCGCCCAGGGCGGTGACGCACAGTACCCGCCCGCCATTGGTGCTGAGTTGGCCTGTCTGGCGTGTGGTGCCCGCATGAAACGTCACGCAGGTATCCGTATCTGGTGCCAGGCTGGTGATGGCGTCCCCTTTTCGGGGAGCGTCCGGGTAGCCCGCTGCAGCCAGCACCACGCCAACCGCTGTCCGGCGATCCCATTGTGGGTCTGCCTGGTCGAGCGTGCCGTTGATCGCGTGCTCGAGGATCTCGGTGAAGTCGCTTTTGAGGCGCAGCATGATGGGTTGGGTTTCGGGGTCGCCCATGCGGCAGTTGAACTCGAGCACCTTGAGTGGCCGGGTGGCATCGGGCCCGGGGCCGATCATCAGGCCGGCATATAAAAAGCCCGTGTATGGAATGCCGTCGCGAGCCATGCCCAGAACAGCAGGCTGGATGACTTTGCGCATGATGCGGTTGTGCAGGGCAGGGCTGATCAGTGGCGCAGGTGAGTATGCACCCATGCCGCCTGTATTGGGGCCTGCATCGCCATCCAGCAGGCGTTTGTGATCCTGGCTGGTGGCCAGGGGCAAGACATGGTGTCCGTCGCACATCACGATAAAGCTGGCTTCTTCACCTTCGAGGAAGTCTTCGATGACAACCCGTGCGCCGGCCTCGCCGAAGGCACCTTCTTGCCCGAGCATGTGGTCGATGGCCTGCAAGGCCTCTGGTATGGATTGGGCCACCACCACGCCCTTGCCGGCGGCCAGGCCGTCGGCCTTGATGACGATGGGTGCACCCTGGGCTTGTACGTAGGCCTTGGCTGCCTGTGCATCGGTAAAGGTTTGATAGGCTGCGGTCGGGATGCCGTGACGTTGCATGAACGCTTTGGCGTAATCCTTGGAACTTTCGAGCTGGGCAGCCGCCTGGTTGGGCCCGAAAATGCGCAGACCCGCTGCGCGAAATGCATCGACGATACCGGCGGCCAGCGGAGCTTCCGGGCCAACCACGGTAAAGGCGATTTTCTCGGCCTGGGCGAAGGCAATGAGGGCGTCAAAATCCTGCAAAGGCAAGTTTTCAAGCATCGGTGCGTTTTCGGTGCCGCCATTGCCGGGTGCAATGTAAATTTTTTGCACTCGAGGCGATTGAGCCAGGCGCCAGGCTAGAGCGTGTTCGCGGCCGCCTGAGCCGATCAGCAGTAGTTTCATTCGTCGTCCATGACGGCAGTGGTGTAGACCTCCTGGACGTCGTCCAGGTCTTCGAGGAGATCGATAATTTTTTGCATGCGCTCGGCATCGTCTCCGGTCAGCTGTACCTTGGATTCTGCCTTCATGATGACACCGTGGATTTCGGCGATCAGGCCAGCGGCGTCAAAGGCTTGCTTCAGGGCAGTGTAGTCGGTGGGTTCGCAGGTAACCTCAATCACCCCTTCTTCGTCAGTCTGGACGTCGTCCGCACCATTTTCCAGGCCGACTTCCATGACAGCTTCTTCGGAGGTGCCAGGAGCGAAAATGAACTGGCCACAATGCTTGAACATGAAGACAACGCTGCCATCCTGGCCCAGATTGCCACCGTGCTTGCTGAGTGTGTGGCGTACTTCGGAGACGGTCCGTTGGCGGTTGTCGGTCATGCAGTCGATGATGAGTGCAGCACCACCGATGCCGTAGCCTTCGTAGCGGATTTCTTCGTAGTTGGCATCATCGGCCCCGCCAGCACCCCGCTGGATGGCCCGAAGGATATTGTCTTTGGGCATATTGGCTGCGGTGGCCTTGTCCCAGGCCAGGCGCAGGCCCGGGTTGGCATCCGGGTCGGCGCCGCCCGCACGGGCTGCAACAGTGATTTCACGGATGATTTTTGTCCAGAGCTTGCCGCGCTTGGCGTCTTGACGCCCTTTGCGGTGCTGGATATTTGCCCATTTACTGTGTCCGGCCATAGTGTTTCAATTTGGATAAAACAAAGAATCTTTGATTTTAACGCCTTGGGGCAGTTCAGTCCCCGGTACCCGTTTCGACGTTGGCCTGTTGCAGCCCGGACCACACGATTGCACCCACGATCAACGCACCGCCGAGGAGGGCGCGCATGGAGGGATACTGTGCAAACAGGATGGCGGCAAACAAGATGGCGTATACAGGCTCCAGGGCGATGACGATGCCGGCAGTGCGAGCCTTCAGTTTTGCCAGACTTGAAACCAGCAAAGAATGCGAGAGTGCCGTGCAGAAAACACCCAGCATAAACACCCAGAGCCAGTCGATGGGACGTAGGGCAGCAAATTCGGTGAAACACCAGGGTAGGGTCAGGGCAGCCACCACTGCGTTTTCCCAGCAGGCCAGCTCGCGCCCTGACATACCCGTGACAGCCTTGCGATTGGCTAATGTAAACAGCGCAAAGGCCAGCCCCGAGAGCACTGCCCAGACCAGCCCGGTTGTGGCCTGATCCTGGAAATTGAAGGATGGTGTCACCAGCACCAGACCCAGTGTCACCAGAATCACCACCAGCCACTCGGACGGGCGGGTGCGTTCGTGAAACAGAAAGCCCTCGAGCAGAGTAATGAAGGCCGGGAAGCTGGCGAACCCAAGGGTTGCAATGGCAATGCCGCCAATTTTGACGGCCACAAAAAAAGTGGCCCAGTGTATGGCCAGCAAGGTGCCGGCCAGGATCAAGGACCCCCATGCCGAGCGGGCAGGCCACTGGATGCGGTGCCCGGTGTGGCGAATAAAGAGTAGCAAGGTAACCGTTGCAAAGACCGCACGCCCTGCTGTGATCAAGGTGGCACTGCCCTGGATGAGTTCGCCAAAGATGCCCGTGAGTCCAAACAATACTGCGGTGATATGAATGGCGATCTGAGCTTGGCGGGAATTCATGCTAGTCTTTTTACGTTAAGCGATATAAAGCCCAGCCGGGCGGAGGAACATACAGTGAGCAAGGCGCAAATCATTCAGATTGAGAAACATGGCGGGCCTGAGGTTTTGCAAATGGTGCAGGTGGATGTGCCTGCGCCTGCTGCAGGAGAAGTGCAGATTCGCCAAAAGGCCGTAGGCCTGAACTTTATCGACATCTATTGTCGCACGGGGCTGTACCCAAATCCCTTACCGCATGGTTTGGGCTTCGAGGGCTCTGGCGTGGTGGAGGCCGTGGGCGAGGGTGTCACGCACGTCAAGGCAGGTGATCGTGTTGCCTATGGGCAAGGGCCTTTGGGTGCCTATTCCACCTTGCGTAATGTCCCGGGTGAAAAAGTAGTCGCCATTCCGGATTCAGTCAGCTTCGAGCAGGCAGCCGCCCTGATGCTCAAGGGGCTTACCGTCCAGTATCTGTTTCGCCAGACGTACCGCCTCAAGGGTAGTGAAACCATCCTGTTTCATGCTGCCGCCGGCGGAGTCGGCCTGATTGCCTGTCAATGGGCGCGCGCCCTGGGGGTGCGTCTGATCGGCACCACATCGTCCCCCGAGAAAGCCGCCCTGGCACGCCGTTATGGGGCCTCGGAGGTCATTGACTACACCAAAGAAGACGTCCCGGCCCGTGTGCTGGAACTCACAGATGGCCAAAAAGTGCCTGTGGTCTACGATGGCGTGGGCAAGGCCACCTGGGAGATGTCCCTGGATTGCTTGCAGCCTCGCGGGATGATGGTTAGTTTTGGCAATGCCTCCGGCCCCGTCGAAGGAGTCAATCTCGCAGTCCTGGCCAAAAAGGGTTCTTTGTATGTCACGCGGCCGATGGTTTCTGCCTATACAGCCACTGCTCAAGCCATGCAGGCAGCAGCAGCCGATGTCTTCGAGCTTGTGACTGCCGGCAAGCTGGATATCGTGATTGGCCAGCGCTTCGCGCTGAAAGATGCCGGCCTGGCGCACGAAGCTCTGAAATCGCGCCAGACGACGGGTGCGACTGTACTTACCCTAGACTGATCCTGGGGTCAGACACAGAATAAAACGCCTCGGTGTGCTGAACTGCACCCCAAAAGTTGGACATTGATCCAACCTTTTAGGGTGCAGTTCAGTGTGCGGGGGCGCTTATTTTGCCGTGTGGTAACGCTGGACGCGTTCGACTTCTTCGCGGGATCCCAGAATAACGCCGATCCGCTGGTGGATGCCTTCGGGTTGGACGTCCAGGATACGGTTTTCGCCATCCACTGCGCAACCGCCAGCTTGTTCCACCAGAAAGCTCATGGGGTTGGCTTCGTACATCAGGCGTAGCTTGCCCTTGCCGCCTGAAGGCCGGGCATCGCGAGGGTACAGGAAAACCCCCCCACGGCTCAGGATCCGGTGGACATCAGCCACCATGGATGCAATCCATCGCGTATTGTAATTTTTGCCCAGAGGGCCAGTCTCACCCTGCAGGCATTCTTCGATGTAGCGCTTTACCGGCGCTTCCCAGTGACGCATATTGGACATGTTGATGGCAAATTCTGCCGTTGTATCGGGAATCCGGATGTTCTCGTGGGTAAGCAGCCAGGAGCCCATTTCGCGATCCAGCGTGAAGCCCATGACCCCCGCACCCACGGTAAGTACCAGCATCGTTTGCGGCCCGTAAATGGCGTAGCCTGCGGCTACCTGGCGTGTGCCGGGTTGTAAGAAGTCTGCCTCGGTTACTTCCCGGCCGGCCGCCTCGGCCGGTGCCTGCAACACAGAGAAAATTGTGCCGATCGATACGTTGACATCAATATTGGACGAACCATCCAGGGGATCAAATAGCAGTAGGTTCTGGCCCTTGGGGTAATGATTGGGAATGCGGTGGATGGTTTTCATTTCTTCAGAAGCCATCGCTGCCAGATTGCCGCCCCATTCGTTGGCTTCCAGCAAGATTTCGTTGGATAGCACGTCCAGTTTTTTCTGAATTTCTCCCTGGACATTTTCAGTGCCCTGGCTGCCAAGTACCCCGCCCAGTGCTCCTTTGCTGACTGCGTGGCCAATGGCTTTGCAGGCGCGCGACACGGTTTCAATCAACAGACGGACTTCAGGAGAGACCGCTTTGTGTTCGCGTTGCTGTTCAACCAGATACTGCGTCAGTGTTTTAAATTTCAAGGTGTTCCCCCAAAAAAATGGAATAGCGGTCAGGCATCAAGTGCTTTGGAAATGATTTCAGACACATTGCGCGACAGGCCCGGCGCGGAGCGCACACGTTGCAGGGCTGCCTGCATGCCCTCCCGGCAAGTAGGCTCAAACCGTGCCCATTGGTCGAAGGCCCGTGCCAGGCGGGCGGCAACCTCAGGGTTGATTTTGTTAAGCGCCAAGACTTGTTCTGCCCAGAAATCGTAGCCTTCTGGCGTGTGCAATTGGGCAGGATTATCCATCACAAAGCGGAAAATCACAGCCCGGGCCCGGTTGGGCGTGCGCAGGGTGAAATCGGGCAATGCCATCAGCGCCCGGATCTGAGCAACGCCATTGGCCGGGGCGCTGGCCTGAATGCCAAACCAGTTGTCCAGTACCAGGGGATCGTGCTGCCAGCGTGTGTGGAAATCCTGCAGAAGATCGGTGCATGCCTGTGGCGACTGCTGCAGCAGGGCATTGAGTGCCCCGAGGCTTTCGGTCATGTTTTTGGCTTGCGCGTATTGTTGCCGGGCTGTCTCGGCTGCCTGGGGCACTTGGCCGGCCAGCAGGTAGCCCAGTGCCAGATTGCGCAGAGAGCGCCTGCCCGCAGAGACTGGGTCGGGAGAATACGGGCGGCCATCATCTGCCATGGCCGCATATAGGTTACGCCAATGTGTGGCAAGCTGTGTGCCCAGCGCAGCCTGCGTGGCACGCCAGACATGAAACGCCGCTTGTGGATCCTGGGGCTGGCTACGCTCGATAAGTTCGCGTAGGGCAGGGAGGCTCAGGAGTCGTGCCGGGTAGGCTGGGGAGAGGGTTTGGTCTTCCAGGGCGGTTTGCCAGAGGGCCAGCATGGGCGCTATATCGGGGGCTGGTTTCTGTGATTGCCGGGCTTCGATACCTGCCAAAAGATGGCGTAGGGCGGTTTCCTGGGTAGCATCCCAGCGGGCAAAGGGATCGGTGTCGGTGCGTGCCAGCAGGGCGAGGTCTTCAGCCTTGCGTGCCGAGGCGATGATCACTGGCGCAGAAAAGCCTCTGAGCAGGGACAGCACTGGGGGCCGCTTGACACCTTCGAGCATCCAGCTCTGTTTGGCCTGTGTCAATTGGAGCACCAGTGTATCCATGGTTTTTCCTTGCCAGGAAATCGGCTGCGGCTGGCCGTCGCCATCCAGCAGGCCAATGGCCACGGGGATATGCAGTGGCGGCTTTTTGGCCACCGGAACCTGCCGGGCTTCCAGGCCAACTGGGTCGCATTGTTGGCGGAGAGTGATCTGCAGCGATTGGGCAGAGGCGTCGTAGTGCTGCTCGATGTAGAGCCGTGGAGTGCCTGCCTGTTGATACCAGCGACGGAAGATGGTGAAGTCTTGCCCTGGGAAACGTTGGCTGTAGATGGATTCGGTGGCGTTGACGAAGTCGTCGCAGGTGACTGCCTGCCCGTCGTGGCGCCGAAAATATTCGGCCATTCCTTCCTGAAAGCCTGCTTCGCCCAGCAGTGTGTGCTGCATGCGGATGACTTCAGCACCTTTTTCATACACGGTGGCTGTATAGAAATTACCGATTTCCTGATAGCTGTCAGGCCGGATCGAGTGGGCCATGGGGCCTGCGTCCTCGGGGAACTGCATCATGCGCAGGACGTGTACGTCGTCGATTCGTTTTACGGCCCGGGCGCTGGCCGCCTCGGCCTGGGGCAGGCCGCTGGCCAGCATATCGGCCGAAAACTCCTGCTCGCGAAACACCGTGAGACCTTCTTTAAGTGACAGCTGGAACCAGTCCCGGCATGTGACGCGGTTCCCTGTCCAGTTGTGGAAGTATTCGTGGCCGATCACATCTTCGATGCGCCGATAGGTGCTGTCAGTGGCACTGGCTGGGTCGGCCAGCACATAGGCTGCATTGAATACGTTGAGGCCCTTGTTTTCCATGGCCCCCATATTGAAGTCACGCGCCGCCACGACCATAAAGCGATCCAGATCGAGCTCGAGCCCAAAGCGCGTTTCGTCCCAGTGCAGGGCCCGTGCCAGGCAATCAAGTGCCCAGTGTGTCTGATCCTTGCAGCCACGGTCGCTGTACACCTGTAGCAGCACCGACCGGCCACTGCGGGTGGTTTCGGTACGTTCAATGCAATCGAAGTCGCCCGCTACGAGTGCAAACAGATAGCAGGGCTTGGGATGTGGGTCGCGCCAAAGTGTCTGATGGCGGCCATCTGGCAGGGTGCTTTGTTCGATCAGGTTGCCATTGGAAAGCAGGGTTGGATACTGGGTTGGGTGGGCCCGCAAAACCACCTCGTAGATGGCCATGACATCCGGGCGATCCGGGAACCATGTGATGCGGCGAAATCCTTGTGCTTCGCATTGTGTGAACAGCTTGTCGCCCGATACGTACAGCCCCATCAGGGTGGTATTTTGGGTGGGGTTGCAGTCGCTGATGATTTCGAGGGTGAACTCACCGCTGTGTGAGGGAGGCGTCAGTTGCAGTGTGGTATCGGTCAGCTGATACTGTGTGGCGTCCAATACCTGGTCATCAATCAGTACCTGGATCAGCGTCAGATCCTCACCGTCCAGGATGAGGGGTGTGCCGGCCGGGGTATTGTCAGTGGCCTGAAGGCGTAAAACGGAATGAACCCGGGTAGAGTCAGCAGCCAGATCGAACTCGAGCCGGACCTGTGACAGACGATAAGGATAAGGGCGGTAATCCTGGCGATAGATCGTCTGGGCCGTATCAGTGCGCATGGTGATTTCCGTAAAGCTTCTAAAGCCTTATTGTAGTTCTCCAAACGAGTCATGACAGACTTCTGACCGAACATGTCTGCTTGTATCACTGTGCGAAAACCTGCTTTCGAAGCCGCCCGGCCAAGTCTATGATGTCAGTGTTATATGCCGAAACAAGGTGCTTGATGTTTGTATTATCTGTGTGGTTGAAACTGGCCATGATCAGCATCGTATTGATGCTGGGTGGTTGTGCCAGCGTATTTTCCGCTCAGCTTACGCGTTACCAGCAGTGGCCTGATCAGACGCAAGGGGCACGGTACTGGGTGCAGCCCGATGCAGCGCAGCAAAATAATCTGCAATTTCAGACATTTTCGGATGCCGTGCGTGCGGCCCTCGGCCCAACCGGCCTGGTTGAGGCTCAATCACAAAAGCAGGCCCGCTTCATTGTGCATATCGAATATGGCAGCGAGCAAACCACCGAATGGCGCCAGCAAATGGTGGATCCATATTTTTCTGGTGCCTTTGGCGGCGGGTTTGGATACCACCGGCACTGGGGAGGCTGGGGGCCGGGGCCTGTGATTGAAACGGTTCCTGTTGAAGTAAACCGTGTGCACCTGATGGTGCGTATCGACGATCAGTCGAAGCAGGGCCAGGAGGTTTATCGTGCCACGGCCGTGACATCGGCTCGGGATAATCAGCTGGGTGCCGTGATGCCTTATCTGGCCCGTGCGGTGTTTGAGCAGTTTCCGGGGCGCAATGGTCAGGTGGTGCGGGTCAAGTACCCGCTGCCGTAAATAGCGCCACGGAAAAATCTGCTTTTTATATTAAGCGGCAGGTTTGATCAGAAAGGCTTCGCGCGGAGTGCCGGCTGCTTCTGCGTCTGAGACCCAACGGGGTGGTTTCCCGCGCCCGGTCCATTCGGCGTGGGTTTCAGGGTGGCGATATTTGGGTGGTACAACGCGTTTGGCGCCGGCGGCTGGCTTCCGGGGAGCGCTGGTGGTGGGTTTGCTGGTTTTTTTGCGGTCGAAGGCAGCCAGGATTTCTTCGGGCGTAATGCCATAATCGCGCATAGACCGCACAATCGAGGTGATAACCGGTTTGCGTTGCTTGGCCTGCAATGACTGCAGTTGTTTTTCGATTTTGGCTTTTTCTTTCTCGAGCCTGGTTTTTTGTGTTGCGTAGCTGGAACGGGCCATGGAATGCTCCGGGAACTAAATAGGTGGAAGTATGATCTGACAATAGATAAAGACCTTTTGTATTAACGCCGGGCCTTGGCTGATTTTAATATGGTTTTTATCTGTCTGACTACCTGACTGCTCATTTGATTTTGTGTCATATATTTGGTTGCGATATTTTTACCCATAAGGTTTTTGATATGCAGGAATCTCTGTTGCCGGTTGCTGCCGTGCAAATGGTCTCTGGTTTATCGGTTGGCGATAATCTCGAGCAGGCTGCCCGCTGGATTGCGCAGGGTGCTGAAAATGGCGCCCGCTTGCTGGTGTTGCCTGAATATTTCTGTTTCATGGGCCGCCATGATGCAGACAAGCTGGCCCTCGCCGAGCAACCGGGAGAAGGGCCGATTCAGGCGTTTCTGGCCTCACAAGCCAAACAGCACAAAATCTGGCTGGTTGGAGGCTCTTTGCCCCTGCATAGCCCAGACCCGGATCGTATCTACAACGCTTGCCTGGTGTTTGGCCCGGATGGCAAACAGATGGCGCGTTACGACAAAATTCATTTGTTTGGTTTCACCAAGGATTCCGAATCCTACGATGAATCCATTTCCATTCGCCCGGGCGACAACCCCCCACAAGTGGTGCATATGCCTTGGGGGGAAATGTCCGTGGGTATTTGTTACGACCTTCGGTTTCCAGAATTTTTTCGCTCTCAGGGGGATGTCCGCTTGATGGTGTTGCCAGCCGCTTTTACCTGGACAACAGGTTCGGTACACTGGGAAATCCTGCTTCGTGCGCGGGCCATCGAGAACCAGTGCTATGTGTTGGCCAGCGCCCAGGGAGGTCACCACGAAAACGGCCGACGCACCTGGGGCCATTCGATGCTGATTGATCCCTGGGGCAAGGTGCTGGCCTGCTTGCCTGAAGGCCCTGGGCTGGCTGCGGGCACGCTTGATTTTTCACGGATCGAATCCGTCCGGCAATCTTTGCCGGCATTGCGTCACCGTGTGCTGTAATAGCCAAATAGATAGTGTCAGATTGTTTACATGGATCGCATCAGATGAAATTGTTTGAACCCGGTTTGGATGCGCTTAATACAGCGCGTAGCTTGTTGCTGGAGCCTTGGGGCCTGGATGAGTCGCACCTGGCTCGTGCGCTGTCAGAAATCCACACACATCGGGTTGATTATTCCGACCTGTATTTTCAGTACAGCTGCTCTGAGGGCTGGAGCCTGGAAGAGGGCATTGTCAAAACCGGCAGCTTTTCAATCGACCAGGGCGTTGGGGTCAGGGCGATCAGCGGCGAAAAAACCGCCTTTGCCTATTCTGACAGCCTGTCTCCCGAGGCGCTGATTTCCTCTGCGCAGGCGGTGCGTACCATTGCGCGCCAAGGGGCTGGCCGGCAAAAGGTGTCTGCGGGGCCCGAGACGCCGCATCACCTCTATCCAGCCGTCAATCCTGTCGAGTCCCTTTCTGCGGCAGACAAGGTTGCACTGCTGGGGCGTGTCGAGGCCATGGCCCGGGCGGCAGACCCTGAAATTATTCAGGTAATGGCAGGTCTGGCAGCCGAATACGATGTAATTCTGGTGGCGGGCAGCGACGGACGCCTGGTTGCTGATGTCCGGCCACTGGTGCGCTTGTCTGTCACCGTCATCGCCGAGCGTAAAGGCCGGCGGGAAATGGGTCATGGTGGGGGCGGCGGCCGCACCGGCCTGGCGTATTTCACGGATAATATTTTGCGTGGCTATGTGCAACGGGCGGTTCACGAAGCACGGGTCAACCTTGAGGCTCGGCCGGCGCCTGCCGGACAAATGACTGTTGTCCTGGGCTCTGGATGGCCTGGCATTCTGTTGCATGAGGCTGTGGGGCATGGGCTGGAGGGCGATTTCAACCGTAAAGGGTCCAGTGTTTTTGCCGGCCGTATCGGTCAGCGCGTTGCCTCGCGTGGGGTAACGGTAGTGGATGACGGCACCTTGCCTGACCGCCGCGGTTCATTAAATGTTGATGATGAAGGCCACCCCACTCAGCATAATGTGCTTATCGAAGACGGCATCCTGCGGGGGTATATGCAGGATTCCATGAATGCCCGGCTGATGAAGCAAAATCCCACCGGCAACGGGCGGCGCGAATCCTATGCGCATCTGCCAATGCCGCGCATGACCAACACGTATATGCTGGCCGGCACTGCCGAGCCAGACGAGATCCTCGCCTCTGTAGACCGTGGCCTTTACGCCGTAAATTTCGGCGGTGGGCAGGTGGATATCACCAGTGGCAAGTTTGTGTTCTCTGCCTCAGAGGCCTACATGATCGAAAACGGCAAGATCAGCTATCCAGTCAAGGGGGCCACCCTCATTGGTAGCGGCCCCGAGGCCATGCAACGCATCGGGATGGTGGGGCACGACCTGGCCCTGGATTCCGGTGTGGGCACTTGCGGCAAAGAAGGCCAAAGCGTGCCTGTGGGCGTCGGGATGCCTACCTTGCGTATCGATGGCCTGACAGTGGGCGGCACGGCCTGATTTAGGGGGGGCGGGTACACACCGGTCAGGCTGCTTGCCTGCTGGGCGTACCCAACGCCCGTTGTCTTAGGCGTGCGTGTGGCCAGCCTGCTGGTGGCTGATATCGTGCCCAAACACCTGCCGCAAATAGGCAAGAAAAGTCTGGTCTGTGCAATGCTCTTTGCCGGGGCTATCGGCCAGCTTGGCTGTTGGCATGCCATTGCATTCAAAAAGCTTCATCACGATATTCAGTGGCTGTGGCCCCAGATCGTTGGTGAGATTGGTGCCGATGCCAAAGCCCAGTTGTACCTGATCGGCAAAGTGGTGGTAGATTTCCAGTGCCTTGGGCAGATCCAGCGCATCCGAAAATACAAAGCGTTTGGTTTTTGGATCGATCCGCAGTGAGCGATAGTGCGCCAGGGCTTTTTCGCCCCACTGAATTGGGTCGCCTGAATCGTGTCTCAGGCCGTCAAAAAGTTTGGCAAAATACAGATCGAAGTCCAGCAGAAAGGCATCCATCCCGACAACATCCGTGAGCGCGATGCCGAGGTCTCCGCGGTATTCCTGTACCCAGTCCTCAAGAGCACTGCGCTGAAAATCCCGCAGCCGGACTTTGCCAAAAGCCTGATAAGACTGCAGGTATTCGTGTGCCATGGTGCCTACCGGCACCAGCCCGTGTTCTCTGGCCAGTGCCACGTTGGAGGTACCCGTCATGATGTGGGGTACGGCTTGTCGTAGTGTGGTGACAACCTCGGTTTGCCAGGTGCGGGAAAAGCGCCGACGCAAGCCGAAGTCGGAGATCTGCAGCGGAAAGCGTCTGGACGCCTCTTGAGAAAACGTTTTCAGCAACTGGATCTTGTTGTGCAAGCGCAAGCGCCCCTCTGCGTAGGTTTCCGGTGTCTGGTAATGGCGGAAATAGAGTTCATTGACGATTGCCAGAACAAAGATTTCGAAGCCCATCACGTGTACTTGCGGGCCACGTGCGATGATGCGTAGTCCTGCGCCTTCGGTTTCAATTGTTATGAAGCGCCGCTGAAAATGAAACAGCGAGAGAAAGTCGACGAAATCAGACTTGATATAACGCAGTCCGCGAAGATAATCGAGCTCTTCTTGCGTAAACCGTAAAGAGCACAGATGGTCGATCTGTGCCCTGACTTCATCTGCCAGGGCTGCCAGCGGGTGCTCGGGCTGATTGCGGCAGATAAAGCGATATTCTGCCTGGGCAGCGGGGTGCCGATGCAGCATGGCCTGCCACATGGTGAACTTATAGAGATCGGTGTCCAGCAAGGACACGATCACGGGCTCGAATGCGGCGGGTGTCATACGGTTTGGCTCCTGAGTCACTCGCTGAGGCGGTGGCGTTGTGCCCTGACGCGATTCAGCGTATCGCCAAATTGCGTCAGGCGGGCCTGTTCTTGTTCGACCACAGCCTTAGGGGCGCGCTCGACAAAACTGGCGTTTGACAGCTTGCCTTGGGCCTTGGCAATTTCTTTTTCCAGCCGATCGATTTCTTTATCGAGGCGGATGCGTTCTGCTGCCAGATCGATCTCGACATGGAGCATCAGCTGAGTGGTGCCCACCACCTGCACCGGCGCGCCGATCTCTGGCAGCTGTTCAAGCGCCTGAACATCGGACAGCCGGGCAAGCATGCTGAGGTACGGGGTAAGCGTTGTCAGGTCTTCGGGGGCGCCCTGAACCAGCAAAGGTACCCGTTGTCCCGGCGCCAGATTCATTTCTCCGCGCAGTGCCCGAATGGCGTCTGTCAGGGTTTTGAGTGTTTTGAGACGGCCCACGGCAACAGGATCCAGCAAGGTATCGCGGGCCTGGGGGTAGGGTTGCACGCTGATGCTGGCGGTCTGGTCGGGTGTCCGTACGCCCGCAGCCACTGACACCTTTTGCCAGAGCTCTTCGGTGATGAACGGCATGATCGGGTGAATCAGGCGCAAGAGCGTTTCGAGAACATGGATCAGGGTACGGCGGGTGGCCGCCTGCTGGACAGGCTGGCCGGACTGCAGCTGCACCTTGGCGAGTTCCAGGTACCAGTCACAGTATTCATCCCAGATGAAGTGATAGAGCCGGTCGGCGACGTGATCAAACCGGTATTGTGCAAATCCGGCATGGACGTCCGTAATCAGCTTCTGCAAGCCGTCAATGATCCAGCGGTCGGCAAAAGAGAGGTCGTCTGCTTGCGCCTGGCCGAGTGTGTGGCCCTCGACGTTCATCAGCACGAAGCGGGTGGCGTTCCAAAGCTTGTTGCAGAAATTTCGATACCCTTCGCAGCGCTTGAGATCGAAATTTATGTTGCGTCCCAGTGTGGCGTAGGCCGCCATGGTAAAGCGCAAGGCGTCGGTGCCGTAAGCGGGGACGCCCTCAGGGTAATCCTTGCGCGTGCGTTTGCGGATGGCATCCGCCTGTTTCGGGTTCATCAGGCCGGCCGTGCGCTTGGCCAGCAGCGGCTCAAGCCCAATGCCGTCGATCAGATCCACGGGGTCGATGGTATTGCCCTTGGACTTGGACATTTTCTTACCTTCCATGTCACAGACCAGCCCGTGAACATAGACGGTGCGAAACGGTACTTCGCCGGTGTGGTGCATGCTCATCATGATCATGCGGGCCACCCAGAAAAAGATAATGTCGAAGCCCGTGACAAGCACTGCCGACGGCAAATAGCGGGCAAGATCGGGGGTCTTGTCTGGCCAGCCAAGGTCTGTGAAGGGCACCAGGGCGGATGAAAACCAGGTATCCAGTACGTCAGGATCACGTGTCAGGGGGCCCTCTATGCCGGCTGCGCGCGCCTGGGCTTGCGCGTCTTCGGCAGAGCGGGCAACAAAAATCTGGCCGTCGGCCGAGTGCCAGGCAGGAATCTGGTGGCCCCACCACAGTTGCCGTGAGATGCACCAGTCTTGAATGTTGGTTAGCCACTGGTTGTATGTGGTGGTCCAGTTCTCGGGTACAAATTTGACGCGGCCGTCTTCGACAACCTGAAGAGCAACCTCAGTGATGCTTTTCCCGGGGTGCAGGCTGTCTGTGGGCGCTGGCTTGCTCATGGCGACAAACCACTGGTCAGTGAGCATGGGCTCGATGATGCTGTTGGTGCGATCGCCGCGGGGTACCATCAGCTTATGTGGTCGAACCTGCTCCAGTAGCCCCTGTGCAGACAAGTCTTCGACCATCCGCTTGCGGGCCTCGAAGCGATCAAGGCCTCGGTAGGCAACTGGTGCTTCATCGTTGATTTTGGCATCCAGTGTCAGTACGCTGATCATCGGCAACTGGTGGCGCTGTCCGACAGCGTAATCATTGAAATCGTGTGCCGGCGTTACCTTGACAACCCCTGTGCCAAATTCACGATCGACGTAACTATCGGCAATCACCGGGATCTCACGACCCACCAGCGGCAGCGTGACGGTCTTGCCCACCAGGTGGGCGTAGCGTTCGTCGTCTGGATGCACCATGACAGCCACGTCACCCAGCAGGGTTTCAGGGCGGGTGGTGGCCACAACCAGATGGGTAAGATCTTGCTCGGGGTGGGTGAGTGGATAGCGGATCTCCCACATGTGGCCGTCTTCTTCGCTGCTGACCACCTCGAGATCCGAGACCGCGGTACCCAGTATCGGATCCCAGTTGACCAGCCGCTTGCCGCGATAAATCAGGCCTTGCTGGTACAGCCGTACAAAAACCTCGATCACGCCGCGTGACAGGCGCTCGTCCATCGTGAAGTATTCACGTGACCAGTCGCAAGATGAGCCGAGCCGGCGGAACTGGCCCGTGATGGTGCTGCCGGACTTTTCTTTCCAGGCCCAGACGCGATTTAAAAACGCTTCACGCCCCAGGTCGTGGCGTGAAACCCCTTCTGCATCCAGCTGGCGCTCGACCACGATCTGGGTGGCAATGCCTGCGTGGTCGGTGCCAGGAATAAAGACGGTATCGTCCCCGTTCATGCGGTGATAGCGGATCAAACCATCCATGATGGTTTGATTGAACGCATGCCCCATGTGAAGGGTGCCCGTGACATTAGGGGGCGGAAACTGAATAGCAAACGGAACAGCTGTCTGTCCGGCAGCGGGCTGCACGTGCTGGCCACCCGAGAAAAGGCCTTGGCGGCTCCAGAGTTCATACCAGCGGGACTCGATGTCCTGGGGTTCGAAGCTTTTGGGTAGGGAGGCAGAAGAAGAGTCGCTCATGGCGTCGGGTAGCGAAAAAACGATTATTGTAGGCGGATGTCCGCGGCGACGTGCATGATAAAATGCACGGTTAACTGTTGGCGCGTACTGCCCCGCATCTAGGGGACAGTCAGCACAACGGGATTCATTCTACCTTTTCACCGGGAAACTCTTTTCCCCGACTCCACCGGAATACGCTCCATGGCTATTGAACGCACCCTTTCCATTATCAAGCCCGACGCCGTCGCCAAAAACGTCATTGGCCAGATCGTGGCCCGCTTCGAGCAGGCTGGCCTGAAGGTCGTGGCAGCTCGTTTGCAGCAGCTTTCGCGTGACGAAGCCGAACGCTTTTACGCTGTGCACAAAGAGCGCCCCTTCTTCAAGGATCTTGTCGACTTCATGGTCTCGGGGCCCGTGTTTGTGCAAGTGCTTGAAGGCGAATCCGCCATCACCAAAAATCGCGACCTCATGGGCGCTACCGATCCCAAAAAGGCCGCTGCCGGTACCATCCGTGCTGATTTTGCAGACAGCATCGATGCCAATGCCGTGCATGGCTCTGACGCGTCCGAGACCGCTGCGGTCGAGATCGCCTTCTTTTTCCCGCAAAGCAACGTTTTTAGTCGTTAATTTCGGCTAAGTGGCCCCGGGGTTCCGGGGCCCTGGTTTTTACTGGTTAATTGTTCATGTCGACATCAGACACCGTCAATGTTCTGGGCCTGGATCCTGCAGGCCTGGAATCCCTGGTTGCCCAATGGGGCGGCAAGCCTTTTCGTGCCCGTCAGTTATCCCAGTGGGTGCATCAGCGGGGTGTCGACCAATTCTCCGACATGAGTGATCTGGCCAAAGAGTTTCGCAGTCAGCTGGACGCCCACTGTGTAGTCAAGGCTCCACCGCTCAACATCGAAAAGCGTTCTGCCGATGGCACACGCAAGTGGCTTTTCGATATGGGCGCGGGAAATGCCATCGAAACCGTTTTTATTCCCGAGGACGACCGCGGCACCCTGTGCATCTCCAGCCAAGCTGGTTGCACTGTTGCGTGCCCGTTTTGTTCCACTGGCTATCAGGGGTTCAGCCGCAACCTCAGCACCGCAGAGATCATCGGGCAGCTGTGGTACGCCAATCGTGCCCTCTACGAAGACCCCCAAGCTGCGCGGCTTAACGGCCCGGCCGAAGACGCCCGGCGCGCCGTCAGCAATGTGGTCATGATGGGGATGGGCGAGCCTCTGCTGAACTACGATCAGGTGCTGGGTGCCCTGCGCCTGATGGTCAGCGACCACGCCTATGGGCTGTCGCGCCGTCGGGTCACAGTGTCTACGTCGGGCGTGGTGCCCATGATCGATCGTCTCGCCCAGGATTGCCCGGTTGCGCTGGCCGTGTCATTGCATGCGCCCAACGATACCCTGCGGGATCGCCTGGTGCCGTTGAACCGCAAGTATCCTTTGGCACAATTGCTTGATGCCTGCAACCGGTATCTTGATTACGCACCACGTGATTTCATTACCTTCGAGTACATCATGCTTGACGGCGTAAATGATGCTGATGAACAGGCGCGAGAACTCATCCAGCTGGCCCGTAATATCCGCTGCAAATTCAACCTGATCCCGTTCAACCCTTTCCCGCAGTCCGGCCTGAAACGTTCGCCAACCGCCCGCATCCGTCTGTTTGCCCAGCAGCTGACAGATGCAGGGCTGGTGGTTACTGTGCGTAAAACCCGCGGTGATGATATTGATGCCGCGTGTGGCCAGCTGGCGGGTGAGGTCAAGGATCGAACCCGCATAAACGAGCGCCTGCCAGATCGCGCCCGCATCGTCATACGTAAAAAGGAGCATGGATGAGCGAATCACAACGCGATCTGCCCGAGCTTTCTGGTCAGGCAGAATCTGCCGACCTCCTGTCTGCCGGTACTGCACTTCGCCAGTTGCGCGAGGCAAAGGGGCTTGGTCTGTCCGAGGTTTCGGCGCGTATAAAATACTCGGCTGTACAGCTGGGGTATCTTGAAGCCGGCGATTGGGCGCGATTGCCGTCCGGAGTGCCCTTGCGCGGTCTGGTGCGTAATTACGCGCGTTTCCTTGGGGCTGACACCGATGCGGTGCTGGGTTTGCTGGATGATGAAGTCGGCTCTACCCGGCCGCACCCGGTCGTTGGCCAACAAGGTACCCGCCGTGTGCTGCAACAGGCCGATATCGTCCCGCGGGGCGAGCCGGCGCACCGTACGTGGGCATGGCTTTTCTTGCTTTTGATTTTGCTGGTAGTGGTTGGTTGGTATGCCATCAATCGAGGATGGGTACCCGATCAATGGCTGATTTTTGATTGGTTGAAGGCCTTGCGTCCATGAATTCAGAATCTTCAGGCACCGAACCCTCGGTCGCTTCACGTCGCCCAACACGAGGTGTTGCGGTACGTTGGGGTGATCATGTGGTTCAGGTGGGCGGGGATGCCCCGGTGGTGGTGCAGTCCATGACCAACACCGACACTGCAGATCCGCTGGCAACAGCCAGGCAAGTGCGCGAGCTCTGGCAAGCAGGATCCGAGCTCGTGCGTGTTACTGTCAATACGCCCGAAGCCGCCACCCAGGTGGCGGCATTACGCAATCACTTGGATGGCATGAATGTGCCTGTCCCGCTGGTGGGCGATTTTCACTATAACGGGCACAAGCTGCTTACCCAGTTTCCCGATTGCGCTCAGGCACTGTCCAAATACCGTATCAATCCCGGCAACATGGGGGGTGGAAAGCGGCGTGATGACAATTTCGCTCAAATGATCGAAGTTGCCTGCCGCTACGAAAAGCCCATCCGGATAGGAGTCAACTGGGGCAGCCTGGATCACGAGCTGCTGGCGCGAATGATGGACGAAAACGCGGCGCGCCCTGACCCCTGGACAGCCAATGCGGTGATGCGTGAGGCGCTGGTCGTCTCGGCTATCAGCAATGCGCAGCGCGCAGAGCAACTCGGTCTGCCGGGTAACGCCATTGTCCTGTCGTGCAAGGTCAGCCATGTCCAGGATCTGATCGCCGTCTACCAGGATCTGTCGAAACGCTGCGATTACCCCCTGCATCTGGGCCTCACCGAAGCAGGAATGGGCTCCAAGGGGGTTGTCGCCTCTACCGCTGCGCTGGCTGTGCTTTTGCAACAGGGTATCGGCGACACGATCCGTATTTCCCTTACCCCCGAGCCTGGCGGCGACCGCTGCCGCGAAGTCATCGTGGCGCAAGAAATTTTGCAAACCATGGGCTTGCGGGCCTTTACCCCAATGGTGGTGGCGTGTCCCGGATGCGGCCGAACCAGCAGCACGGTTTTCCAAGAGCTTGCTGCCAGTATTCAGGATTACCTGCGTACCCAGATGCCTGTCTGGAAAAGCCGCTATCCGGGCGTAGAAACCATGAATGTCGCGGTAATGGGGTGTGTCGTCAATGGCCCTGGCGAAAGCCGGCACGCGGATATCGGCATCAGCCTGCCAGGTACCGGAGAGGTGCCGGCTGCTCCTGTATATGTCGATGGCAAGCGTACGGTCACGCTCAAGGGCGATGCCATTGCGCAAGAATTCAAACAAATAGTGGAAGACTATGTGGCCACACGCTATGGACAGCAGCAGGCCTCGGACGCCTCAGCTCATCGTCCCGGTGTTGTGCCGCGTCAGGCAGGTTGATGCATGTCCGAATTCAAGAAACTCGCCGGCCTGACCGGCATGAAAGATACTTTGCCGCCCGAGTCCTCTCGTTGGCAGCAGCTTGAAGCGCTGGTGCGACAGTGGCTGGCCGCGTATGGCTACCAAAACATGCGTACGCCGATACTAGAGCATACCCGGCTGTTTACCCGTGGCATCGGTGAAGTCACGGATATTGTCGAAAAAGAAATGTACTCTTTTGTCGACCCGCTAAACGACGAGCGGCTGACCATGCGCCCGGAGTTTACGGCAGGGGTTGTGCGCTCCGCTATCGAACACAATTTTTTGTACGACCGTCCGCGGCGCATTTACGCCATGGGGCCCGTGTTTCGCCACGAAAGGCCTCAACGTGGGCGCTACCGGCAGTTCCACCAAATCGACGTTGAAGCCCTGGGGTTTTCCGGGCCCGATGTCGATGCTGAACTGATCATCATGCTGGCGCGCCTGTGGCGCATGCTGGGGTTAAACGATATCCGGCTCGAGCTCAATTCGCTTGGCCAGGCCACCGAGAGAGCAGCGCACCGGGCGGCCTTGATTGAGCACCTGGAGCGCCACATCGACGTGCTGGACGAAGAGGCCCGTCGCCGCATGCACAGCAACCCGCTCAGGGTGCTGGATACCAAAAATCCCGCTATGCAGGAGATGGCCAATGCCGCACCGCGCTTGTTCGATTTTCTCGGACCAGAGTCTCGTGCGCATTACGCCGGATTGTGTGCCCGGCTGGACGATGCCGGTATTTCCTATACATTAAACCCGCGGCTGGTTCGCGGGCTGGACTACTACAACCTCACTGTTTTCGAGTGGGTCACCGACCGCCTGGGTGCCCAAGGTACCGTATGCGGCGGTGGGCGCTATGATGGCCTCATCGAGCTGCTGGGCGGCAAGCCTGCACCGGCCGTGGGCTTCGCAATCGGTATGGAACGTTTGCTGGATCTCTGGCAGCAGGATGCCCCCCAGGAGACCAGTGCCGAATGTCAGGTGTACATGGTGCATCAGGGGGATGCCGGCCAGCGGCAGGTGGTGCGTTTGGCAGAAGCCTTGCGGGATGCCGGGTTACAGGTACTTGTTCACGCAGGCTCCACTGGGTTTAAATCGCAGTTTCGCCGGGCGGATGCCAGCGGTGCTGCTGTGGCAATTATTGTTGGGGAAGATGAACTCTCTTCGGGATGTGCAACGGTCAAATGGTTGCGGGCCCGGCAAGACGACACCCCGACACAACAAGAATCAGTCGCGTTTGCTCAACTGGTTGATTATCTCAAGCAAAGGATCTAACGACAGGCATGGCATACGATCTCGAAGAACAGGAAAAAATCGACGCCCTGAAAGCATGGTGGGAGCGTTACGGCACCTTCTTGATGGTGCTGGTGCTGGCCGTATTGGCAGCCTTTGCAGGCTGGCGCGGCTGGCAATGGTATAGCGGCCATCAGGCCGGCCAGGCCATGGGTTACTACGAAGCGCTCACCACAGCGGCCAGCCAGCCGGGTGAGGACTCTGTGGTGCGCATCAAGGCGGCCAGCGCAGCATTACGAGACGATTATGCCAGCTCAGGTTATGCAGCCCGCGGTGTTTTGGTCGCTGCCTGGGCCTTGCAAGAACGCAAAGACCTCGACGGCGCACGAGAGCAACTGCAGTGGCTGGCTCAGGATCACTCTGCGCCTGCACTCCAGGCAGTGGCGCGTTTGCGCCTAGCTGGCGTTTTACTGGCCCAGAAGCAGTATGCGGCCGCACAAGATCAGCTCAAGGGAGACATTCCTGCAGGCTTTGAAGGCTTGTACGCAGATCGCCGGGGTGACATCTATGCCGCCCAAGGAGACACAAAGCAGGCCGTTGAGGCCTGGAACCAGGCACTTAAGATGTTTGGTGCCGATCCTGCCGCCCAGATTGTCCAGCTCAAAATCGATACCACCAACGGAGCCTGAGCCCCATGCGTATCCCTGTCCGTCTGTTTCGTGCAGCTGTCATCAGCATCGCGGCTGTGGGCCTGTCCGGTTGTGGTCTGTTTTCCAGCCACGACGCCCGGTTTGATCCGGCCGAACTCACCGAGTACACCCCATCACTGTCAGTGAGTACACGGTGGTCCACCTCTATTGGCAGCGGCGGCGACTACGGCTTTGCTCCGCAGGTAGTGGGCGATACCGCCTATGCAGCAACGCCGTCTGGCTCTGTTGTTGCGCTTGATCTTGCCAGTGGCGCGGTACGCTGGCGTGTCGACGACAAGCCCTTGCAAGCAGGCGTGGGTAGCGATGGCGACACAACGGCTGTGGTTACCCGTGAGGGGGTTGTGGTGGCCTATGATGCCACCGGCCACGAGCGCTGGCGCAGCCAGGCTGCCAGTGCGGTTAATGTGCCACCCGCTGTAGGCAACGGGATTGTGGCCGTCCGCACCACGGATTACCGCATACAGGCTTTTGATGCGGCCTCGGGGAAATTGCGCTGGAACATCCAGCGTCCGGGCCCTGCACTGGCTTTGCGCACCAGCATCCGGATGGCTGTGGCACCCAATCTGCTGATCGCCGGTATGCCCAACGGCCGTTTGTTGGTAATTGATACGGCCTCTGGTGCCGTGCGCTGGGAAGGCACCGTTGCTGCTTCCCGGGGGGCCTCCGATCTCGAGCGCATCAGCGATGTGGTTGGTCAGCCGATTACCATTGGTCCGCTTTTGTGCGGCGTAAGCTATCAGGGCCGTATCACCTGCTTCGACGTCTCACAGGGGGGGCGCGCCGTCTGGTCGCAAGATATTTCGTCGGCCACCGGGATGGTTACCGACGGACAGCGGATTTATCTACCCGATCTGCGCGACCGCGTTCATGCCCTTGACCTGAAAGACGGTCACGAATACTGGAAGCAGGCAGCGTTGCTTAACCGCCGCTTGTCTGCGCCGGCTGTTATCAAGAATGTGGTGGTGGTTGGCGACTACCAGGGTTATCTGCATTTCCTGTCGCGCACCGATGGCGCCTTGCTGGCGCGCACCCAGATAGGTAGCGACCCCATCCAGTCCGCTTTGCTGGCCACCCCACGTGGGGTTTTGGTTCAGACAAATAGTGGCAATCTCTCCCTGGTAGGTGTCAGTGACTGACCTCCGATTCAAGCCTGTGGTGGCCCTTGTGGGGCGCACCAACGTGGGCAAATCAACGCTCTTCAATCGCCTGACGCGGTCGCGCGCGGCCTTGGTAGCCAATATTTCCGGTCTTACCCGTGATCGCCATTATGGCGAGGGCAGGATGGGGGATCAGCCCTTCATCGTGGTGGATACCGGGGGGTTTGAACCCGTCTCAACACGGGGGATTCTGGTGGAAATGGCGCGCCAGACAACGCAAGCCATTGCCGAGTCCGATGTCGTGTTGTTCCTGGTGGATGGTCGTGAAGGCATCAATGCCCACGATCACGAAATTGCACGGCTGTTGCGCAAGTCGGGGCAACGCGTATTGCTGACTGTCAATAAAGCCGAAGGTATGCGAGATCACGCTGATCTCGCCCAGTTTCATGAGCTGGGCCTGGGCGAGCCGCATGCCATCTCTGCCGCGCATGGCGATGGCGTGTCTGCACTGGTAGATGATGCATTGGCACCTTTGTTGGTCGTCTCCAAGCCTGTCGATGATGAAAGCAGCGAGGCTGACCATGCGGCAGAGGGTGCTGCAAAGGCGCCTGATCACCGGATCAAGCTGGCGATTGCCGGGCGGCCAAATGTTGGCAAGTCTACGCTCATCAATACTTTGGTCGGAGAAGAGCGGGTCATTGCCTATGATCTCCCCGGCACTACCCGGGACGCCATCGAGATCGAGTTCCAGCGCGGCGAGCGGCGCTATACCCTGATCGATACAGCCGGTTTGCGCCGGCGGGGCAAGGTCTTTGAAACGGTCGAAAAATTCTCGGTCATCAAAACGCTTCAGGCCATTGAGGCAGCCAACGTGGTGTTGCTGCTGATCGATGCGCAAGATGGGGTGTCAGACCAAGACGCCCACATTGCCGGCTTTGCCCTTGAAGCGGGCCGGGCACTGGTGGTGGGTCTAAACAAGTGGGATGCAGTTACCCAAGAGCAACGAGAGTGGGTGCAGCGCGAGTACGATCGCAAATTGCGCTTTCTGTCGTTTGCGCGGGTTGTGCATATGTCGGCGCTCAAAGGGCAGGGTGTCAGCGCAGTGCTCAAAGCTGTCGAGGCGGCACATGCCGCAGCGTTTGCCAAGCTGTCCACGCCCAAACTGACGCGTATTTTGCAAGCGGCCGTCGAACAGCAGCCGCCTCCACGCAAAGGTATTTTCCGGCCCAAGATGCGCTATGCCCACCAGGGCGGCCAAAACCCGCCACGCATCATCATCCATGGCAATGCACTGGATGCTGTGCCGGATTCCTATCGGCGCTACCTCGAGGGGCAGTTTCGCGATGCCTTCAAGCTTTTGGGTACGCCGCTCAGTGTCGAGTTCAAGTCTTCTCACAACCCCTACCTTAAGGACGCAGAGTCGTGAGTGCCCTCTGGAGTGACCACGTCGCAGGGTTGGTGCCGTATGTTCCGGGCGAGCAGGCGCGCATCCCCAATTTGCTAAAGCTCAATACCAACGAAAACCCATATGGGCCTTCACCCAAGGCCTTGGCTGCCATGCAGGCGGCCATCTCTGATGATCTCCGCCTTTACCCCGATTATCAGGCGCTGGGATTGCGTCGGGCGGTGGCTCGCCGTTTCCGGCTTGAGCCTGATCAGGTGTTTTTGGGCAATGGTTCCGACGAGATCCTGGCGCATGTGTTTAACGCGTTTTTCAGGCGCGGTGAGCGTGCGCTCTGGCTGCCCGATGTCACTTACAGCTTTTATCGTACCTATTGCCGGTTTTACAATGTGCCCCATCGGCTGATCCCGCTGGCAGACGACTTTACGCTGCGGATTGGGGATTACACCGGAGACACAGACCAGGAACCTGCCGGGATTATCTTTGCCAACCCGAATGCGCCCACCGGGTGTGCCCTGGATCTCGGATCGATTGCCGCCATTGCACAGACACGGCCGGATTGCGTCGTGGTGATCGACGAGGCCTATGTGGATTTTGGGGCAGAGTCTGCCGCTTCCCTGCTGGAGCGTTATCCCAATCTGGTGGTGGTTCACACTTTGTCAAAATCACGCTCTTTGGCCGGCTTGAGAGTTGGGTATGCCTTGGCGTCCACCGAGCTCATCGACGGACTGCTGCGGGTAAAGGATAGTTTCAACTCGTATCCGCTTGATCAGGTGGCCCTGGCAGGCGCCCAGGCAGCCATCGAAGACGAGGCCTGGTTCGAGCAAACCTGCCAGGCGGTTATGCAGTCGCGTGAAAAGCTCTCGGCAGATCTGCAAACCTTGGGCTTCAGTGTTTTGCCATCCAGCACAAACTTTGTGTTTGCACGGCATCGCAGCCAGGACGCTGTCGTGATTGCACGTCGTTTGCGAGATCACGGCATTTTGGTGCGACATTTTCAGGCACCGCGGATCGACGATTACCTGCGCATTACCGTGGGGACACCAGAACAATGCCAGCGCTTGTGTGATACGCTCAAGAGTGTTCTAGCAGATTGACCCGCTGGCATTTCTTTAGTGCGCCACGCAAGCGTGCTGCAGTGCACGATTGGCATTAAAATACACGGCCGGACCGCTCTGCCATGCCCCTGCGGGCGACACAGAGCATCCTAATCATAACTTCAATAACCGGAGCCCCCGTCCATGAGCAATAAAGGGCAAATTCTTCAAGACCCATTCCTCAATGCCTTGCGCAAGGACCACATTCCTGTCTCTATCTATCTGGTCAATGGCATCAAGCTGCAGGGCCAGGTCGAATCCTTCGATCAGTATGTTGTGTTGTTGCGTAATACCGTCACGCAGATGGTGTACAAGCATGCGATTTCTACCGTGGTTCCAGCCCGGCCGGTTTCTTTTCAGGTGGACGACTCTGCTGAATAACTCCCAGAGAAAACACACTGCTTTTCAGCCCGCCGTGCCTGTAGCATCGGCGGGTCTTCGTTTTGAGGTACGGGCGGGCGCGGCCATCCAGTCCGCTGCCTGGGGGCGTGCATGATCGCGCTGGTCATCAGTGTCGATCTCGGTGAGTCCGACTACACGGCGCATGCTGAAGAATTCCTGATGCTCGCACGCGGGGCAGGCGCAGAGATCGCCGAGGTACTGTCGGTGCGGCGTAGCCGGCCGGATGCTGCAGGCTTCATTGGCTCCGGAAAAATCGAAGAAGCCGCTGCTTTGGTCAAGGCAACGGGTGCCGAGGTCGTTTTGTTCGACCAGCCTCTCAGCCCAGCCCAGCAGCGCAACCTCGAGCGCCACTTCGAGGTTCGGGTCGTAGACCGCGTCGCCCTGATTCTGGATATTTTTGCGCTACGTGCCCATAGTCACGAGGGCAAGCTGCAAGTTGAACTCGCCCAGCTCCAGCATTTGTCTACCCGCCTTACCCGCATGTGGACTCACCTCGAACGCCAGAGCGGCGGCATCGGGGTGCGCGGGCCGGGTGAGTCTCAACTCGAAACCGACCGGCGCCTGATTGGATCGCGTGTGCGGGCTTTGCGAGACCGCCTCGAGCGTGTCCAGCGCCAACGCCTGACCCAGCGGCGGGCGCGTCAGCGTGGGCAAACATTGTCAATATCCCTGGTGGGTTATACCAATGCAGGAAAATCCACCTTGTTCAATGCCCTGACGCGGGCGGATGCCTATGCGGCAGATCAATTGTTTGCGACACTGGATACCACTACTCGCAAAGTCTGGATTGAAGGTGCAGGCCAGGTTGTGGTGTCTGATACGGTTGGATTTATTCGTTCTTTGCCTCCAACCCTGATCGCGGCGTTTCGGGCAACACTCGAAGAAACCGTGCATGCTGATTTATTGCTGCACGTTATCGACGCCGCCAGCCCGCAACGTGACGAGCAGGCATTTGAGGTAAACAAGGTTTTAAAAGATATTGGTGCGGATGATATTCCGCAGATTTTGGTTTACAACAAAATCGATGCTGCGGGATACGAACCGCGAGTCGAAAGAAACGAACATGGTACGATTGCGCGAGTCTTTGTCAGTGCGCTGCACCGCAGCGGACTGGATGGTTTACGGCAATCTGTTGCCGAGTTTGGGGGGTCAACGGGAAACAATGCGTGGAATGAAACTGTTCAACCTGAATGATCCGGGCTGGGGGCGCGGTCAGCAAAATCAGGATAATACCCCACCAGAAAAACCTAATTCGGCGGGTGGTCCACCCGATCTGGATGAAGTCTGGCGTGATTTTAATAAACGCCTGTCTGGGCTGTTTGGTCGCCGCGGTGGTGGCGGTGGGCCGCGCCGTCCTTCGGGCGGTGGCTTGCCATCGTTGCCGGGGCCGTCCCCCAAGTTTGTCCTTCTGGTGATTATTGCCGCCATTTTGCTCTGGTTGGCCAGTGGCTTCATGATTGTGCAAGAAGGTCAGGTGGCAGTGGTTACCCGGTTTGGCAAGTATGTGCATACGCTCAGCCCGGGCCTGCAATGGCGCTGGCCATCACCCATCGAAAACTCCCAGGATGTCAATATCGCCCAACTGCGGACATTCGAAGTCGGCTTTCGTGGGTCTTCGCGCAACAAGGTGCTGTCTGAATCCCTCATGCTGACCAACGACGAAAATATCGTCGATGTGCAGTTTGTGGTGCAGTATCGGTTGCGGGCGGATGGCGCGCCTGCCTATCTGTTTAATACCAGCCAACCCGACGAGTCTGTCCGCCAGGCCGCCGAAACAGCGATGCGTGAGATCGTTGGCCGCAAGCCCATGGACTTCGTGCTGTACTCCGGTCGTACCGTGGTTGCCACAGAAGTCCAGGAACTGGCGCAAAGCATCCTTGATCGCTATGAAACCGGGATCCAGATTTCAACCGTTGCCATTCAAAACGTTCAGCCGCCCGAGCAGGTTCAAGCAGCCTTTGATGATGCCGTGAAGGCGGGCCAGGATCGCGAACGCCAGATCAACGAAGGTAATGCGTACGCCAGCAAGGTGCTGCCTGAAGCCGAAGGCCAGGCCGCCCGAATGATCCAGGAATCCGAGGGCTACAGCGCCAAGGTGATTGGCGAAGCACAAGGTAATACGTCGCGTTTTGACAGCATTGCTACCGAATACACCAAGGCGCCGGATATCACTCGCGATCGTATCTATCTTGAGACCATGCAAGATATCCTCAGCGATACAGCCAAGGTGATGATTGACGCACCTGTGGGCAATAACATGCTGTATTTGCCCCTCGACAAAATCATGAACCAGGTGGGCTCGGGTAAAGGTGGCTCCTCCAGCTCAGGCAGCGGCGGCACGGGCTCAAGCTCCTCCAGCAGCTCTACTGTCAGTGCGGCAGCTTCCGCTCAGACAAGTTCCAGCAAGGGGGCTGCATCCAGCCCGGCATCCTCCACCCGTGGATCCGTGCCTTCCGGCCTGAACAGCCTGATGAGCAGCCCGTACTCAAACTAGGAGCTTATTGATGCAACGTTTTTTTCCTGCCCTGGTTGGTCTGGTTGTCGTAGTGGCCGTTTTGTCGTCCAGCCTGTTTGTGGTGCGCGAACGCGATTCGGCTCTGCTGTTTGCACTGGGCGAAGTGCGAGAAACCATCACAGAACCCGGCCTTTACTTTAAATACCCGCCACCCTTTGAAAATGTGGTTTACCTCGACAAACGGCTTCAGACCATCGAAAGCCGTGATCCAGAGCGTATTCAGACCGCCGAGAAAAAGAATCTGCTGATCGATTCTTTCGTGAAGTGGCGTATTGCAGACCCGCGCCTTTACTACGTCACCTTCGGGGCCAATAGCGGCGCCGCTGTCGAACGTCTCCAGGCCCAGATCCGCGATGCCCTGAACGCAGCGGTTAACGTGCGGACAGTCAAGCAGGTGGTGTCCAGCGATCGGGACACCATCATGAAAGAAATCCAGAATTCGGTGGCTCAAAGGGCCAAGCCGCTGGGGGTGGATGTCGTGGACGTACGCTTGCGCCGAATTGATTTCGCGCCAGAGATCTCCGAGTCTGTCTATCGCCGTATGGAGGCTGAACGCAAACAGGAAGCCAACCGTCTGCGCGCCAGTGGTGCAGCCGACAGCGAGCGTATCCGTGCCGAAGCCGATCGCAAGCGCCAGGAGGTTTTGGCGCGTGCGTATGCAGAATCCCAAGCCAAGCGAGGCGAGGGTGATGCAACCGCAGCGGCTATTTACGCCCGCTCGTATGGGCAGAACCCCGAGTTCTATCGCTTCTACAAGAGCCTGGATGCTTATCGATCTGCATTCTCGGGTAACGGCAGCACCTTGGTTCTGAGCCCTGATTCAGACTTCTTCCGCTACTGGGACAACGCACGGGGCACGCCTCCGGCCGCCCCCGCGCATTAAATTCCACTAGCCAACCCGGCCTCGGCCCCCTGTTTTTGGGGTTCTGGCCGGGTTGATTCGTGCCGGATCTGATTTTGGAATAAACACACCATGATTTCAAACTGGCTGTTGCCGGAAAATCTGTCGGATATCCTGCCGGCCGAGGCGCGGCGTATTGAAGAACTTCGCCGCGAACTCCTCGATCTCTATCGTACCTACGGCTTTGAGCTGGTGGCACCGCCGATGGTCGAGTACCTGGATTCCTTGATGTTGGCAGATGACGAGGGCCTGCGCCTGCGTACCTGCAAGCTGGTGGATCAGCTGTCCGGGCTCACGATGGGTGTGCGGGCTGATATTACCGTGCAAGTTTCCCGTATTGATGCCCATCTTCTGAATCGCCCGGGTGTGACGCGGCTTTGTTATTGCGGGCCAGTGGTGCATGCGCGGCCTTCAGGGCTGATGTCCGATCGCGAACTGCTGCAGATTGGTGCCGAGATCTTTGGTCATGCTGGCGTGCAGTCAGATATCGAGGCCGTGCAATTGGCCCTGGCTTCAGTGCGCCGGGCTGGTGTTCAGCAACCCCGGCTCGACCTCAACCACCCTGGTGTGGGACGTGCGTTGGTGGATGCCGATCCCGCATTGGCCGAGGTGTCAGACGAGATCTACGACCTGCTCAGTGCCAAGGATGTGCCAGGGCTTGAAGCCTTGTGCGACCAACAAGGTGCGCGTCCGGAAACCCGGCAGGCACTTCGCACGCTGACCACCCTGTACGGTGATTTGCAGACGGTGCAGCGGGCTCGGCAGTGTTTGCCGGCGCTGCCTCCCATCCATGCCGCACTGGATGCCTTGCAGACATTGTGTGATGCACTGGCAGAGGCCGCGATTGCCATCGACCTTGCTGATATGGGTGGTAGTTACGGCTATCACTCCGGGGTGGTGTTTTCGATTTACGCGGCCGGGTGGCATGACGCGCTTGTCAGGGGTGGGCGCTATGATGGCATTGGACGGAAATTCGGGCGTTCGCGGCCGGCTACCGGCTTCAGCCTCGATCTCCGCAAGCTGTCTGCAGGCCTGCCGGATGCATGTCAGACTCAGGCTGTTCGTGCGCCTTGGTCGGATGATCCTGCGCTTGCACAGGCGGTGGCCAAGCTGCGCAGCAATGGGCAGATTGTGATCCAGAGCCTGCCGGGAGAACCCCAGCAGTTCGACGAGTTCAGCGTGGATCAAGAGCTGGTTTTAGTGGATGGTGCGTGGGTTCTGCGAACCCTTGCCGTCTGATGGTATAAACTTATTCGTTTCGCAAGGCGACATGGTGTCGCCACAGTCAGGGCTTATGAGCAAGAACATCGTCGTGATCGGCACCCAATGGGGTGACGAAGGCAAGGGCAAAATTGTGGATTGGCTCGCAGAGTCTGCCCAGGGCGTCGTGCGCTTCCAAGGGGGGCACAATGCCGGCCACACTTTGTGGATCAATGGTAAAAAAACCATTCTTCGGTTGATCCCTTCCGGAATCATGCACCCGCACGTTACCTGCTACATCGGCAATGGGGTTGTGCTGTCGCCAGAAGCCTTGCTCGGCGAGATTGCCGAACTCGAAGCGGCCGGGCTGGAAGTGCGTTCCCGCCTGCAGATTTCTGCGGCCTGCCCGCTGATCCTGCCTTACCACGTGGCACTGGATCAGGCCCGTGAGGCTCGCAAGGGCGAGGGCAAGATTGGTACCACTGGCCGTGGCATTGGTCCGGCCTACGAAGACAAGGTCGCCCGTCGTGCGCTGCGTGTCCAGGATCTCTATGATCCCGCAGTGTTTGATGAAAAGCTGGCCGAAGTTCTGGATTATCACAACTTTGTGCTTACCCAATACCTTGGTGCCAAGGCGGTTGAGGCCAGTGCCGTGCGGGATCAGGTCATGGAGCTTGCCCGTCAGATCGAGCCTATGGTGGCCGATGTCTCCAGCAATATCTATGTTGCGCGTAAAGCAGGGCACAATTTGCTCTTCGAGGGCGCACAAGGCACTTTGCTGGATATCGACCACGGAACATACCCGTTTGTCACCAGCAGCAACTGCGTTGCAGGCGCGGCGGCGGCAGGCACGGGCGTTGGCCCGCAGGCGCTGGATTATGTGCTGGGTATCGCCAAGGCCTACACCACACGGGTGGGCTCCGGCCCATTCCCCACAGAGCTGCTGGATGATACAGGTCTGCGTCTCGCTACGGTGGGCAAAGAATTCGGTTCCGTTACGGGCCGCCCGCGCCGCTGCGGCTGGTTTGATGGCGCAGCCATGAAACGCTCGGTTATGATCAACGGCTTAACCGGCCTGTGCATTACCAAGCTGGATGTGCTCGACGGCGTCGAACAGATCAAGATTGGTGTGGGCTATCGCTACAAGGGGCAGTTCCTTGACGTGCTCCCCTATGGCGCGCACGCAGCTGCCGAAGCCGAGCCCGTCCTCGAGGAAATGGCCGGCTGGACAGAATCCACCGTGGGCATCACCGAGTACGACAGGCTGCCGGTCAATGCCCGACGCTACCTCGAGCGCATCGCTGAGGTGTGCGATGTCCCCATTGACATGGTTTCCACTGGCCCTGACCGGCTGGAAACCATCGTGCTGCGTCATCCGTTCCAGGGTTGATGCGTCAGGCAAAACCGCAAGGCAACTTGCGGTTTTTTGATTTCACTCTTCTTGCAAGCAACAGGACACACCATGAGTACACCACCGAGCACTGATCGCGACCTCTGGGTTAGCTGGGAGCAATACCACGCCTTGATCGAACAGCTGGCTTTGCAGGTGCATGACTCTGGCTGGGCATTCGACAAGATCCTGTGTCTGGCTCGAGGGGGTGTCCGTGTAGGTGATGTGCTTTCGCGTATTTTTGATTTGCCTTTGGGTATTTTGGCTACCAGCAGCTACCGCGAAGCTGCGGGTACGGTGCAAGGTCAGCTGGATATTGCCCAGTTCATTACCATTACGCGTGGCACCCTGGATGGCAAAGTGCTGCTGGTTGATGACATGGTAGACACCGGGCTTACCTTTACCCGGGTGCGCGACCATCTCCTGCATCAGTTTCCCGGCATTACCGAGCTTCGCACGGCCGTATTGTGGCAGAAGGGCCATGCTCAGGTGCAACCCGATTATTTTATCGAGCAGCTGCCCACCAATCCGTGGATCCATCAACCCTTCGAAGACTATGACAGCCTGCGGCCACACCAGCTTGAGTCCTGGATTCGCAAGGGCGTGCGTACGGCGTATCCAAATCCGTAATAACAACCACAGGCATGGATTCATCTATGGATCCATGCTAGAATCTTCTGCTGTCCAGTTACCAAGCTAATTTGGGCTGGTTTTTATAATTTTCACCGTGGGCGCACCGGCAGCAAGCAGGCCGACACCCATGATTTTGTACAGGCCATCCAAGGATTTACATGCCGATTGTTCGCCTTAAAGAAAACGAGCCCTTCGAGGCTGCCCTGCGGCGCTTTAAGCGCACCATCGAAAAAACCGGTTTGCTCACCGAGCTTCGCTCACGCGAGTTCTACGAGAAGCCCACCGCAGAGCGTAAGCGCAAGCTGGCTGCTGCCGTCAAGCGTCACTACAAGCGCATCCGCAGCCAACAACTGCCGCCGCGACTCTATTGATTGATTCCTGAATCCTTCATCCAGGAACTACTCGCGCGCGTCGATATCGTCGATGTTGTAGGCCGATATGTTCAGCTGCGCAAAGGGGGCGCAAACCTGCTGGGTTTGTGCCCTTTTCACACAGAAAAAACACCCTCGTTTACCGTCAGCCCCAGCAAGCAGTTCTATCACTGTTTCGGCTGCGGTGCGCATGGCAGTGCATTGCACTTCCTGACAGAACATACGGGGGCTCCCTTTCCGGAAGCCGTGCGCACGCTGGCAGCCAGTGTCGGGCTCACCGTGCCGGAAGAGCCCCGTACACCCCGGCAGCGCGCAGCCGAGCGCGAGCGGCGCGAAGAGGGCTCCCGTCAACGTGACATCCTGCAGCAGGCCCAGGCGCATTACCGGGCGGCACTCAAGCAGGCGCCACAGGCGGTTGCGTACTTAAAAAAGCGCGGCTTAAGCGGCGAGATCGCTGCGCGCTACGGGCTGGGCTGGGCAGCGGCTGATCGCCGCGGTTTGGCGGCAGTCTTCGAGCACTACGAAGAGCCGGCACTGATCGAGTCCGGTCTGGTGATCGAGGCGGAGGATGGGCGCCGGCACGACCGTTTTCGGGGCCGGATCATGTTTCCGATTCATAACGGGCGTGGTCAGCTGCTTGGGTTTGGTGGCCGTCTCATCGAGGCGGGCGAGCCCAAATATCTGAATTCACCCGAAACCTCGCTGTTTTCCAAGGGAAATGAGCTCTACGGCTTGCATGAGGCGCGGGCAGGCATTCGTGCAGAAGGCTGTGTGCTGGTGGTTGAGGGCTACATGGATGTGGTGGCGCTGGCCCAGTTTGGTCTGGGCAATGCGGTGGCCACTCTGGGTACCTCCACGACCAGTGCGCATTTGCAGAAACTGTGTCGGGCCAGCGACCGGATCATCTTCAGCTTTGATGGTGACAATGCGGGCCGCAAGGCCGCGTGGCGTGCATTGCAGGCGTGCTTGCCTTGGGTGGCAGAAGACGTGTCGATGCGGTTTCTGTTTTTGCCTGAAGGGCAAGATCCAGATTCCTACATTCGTGCGTATGGTGCCGCCGCTTTGCGGGCGTGCCTGGACGAAGCCTCGCCCTTGTCGCGGTTCATGCTTGATGAGCTTGCCAGCCGCCATTCGCTCAACGAGGTGGAGGGCAGAGCGGCGTGTGTGCACGAGGCCAGGCCGCTGTTTGCCCAGATTCCGTCCGGCGGATTCCGGCTGCAGCTGGAGCGTGAGTTTGCACAATTGGTGCGTCTGACGCCTGACGAATTGGCCGAGATGCTGGAAGCAGGCGGCGCAGCGCCACAGACGGGAGAACTCAAGCCTGTATCGATACGCAAGCCTGAAAGCCTTTCGCCAGGCACCAGAGGCGAGCCGGCCTGGGGCCAGCATGATGCAGCCGCCGCGCAGCAAGCGGGGGAGGCAGGGTGGGAACTCAATACGGGCTGGGAGCGTGTACAGGATCCTGAATCCTTCCTGGGGATGAGTGGGCATGCCCAGAGCCAAGGCACTCCGCTGGTGCCTGGCAAGCGGCACCGAACCCGGCGTACAACGGCACGTACCGTGACGCCGATGGCGCGGCGCCTGTTGCAGTTGTTGTTGGCACATCCCGAGCTTGTTGAGGGCCTGGGCGACCAGCAGCTTGAATTATTGGCACATCATCCCCATTTGCTATTGGTACGGGAACTGATTGCATTGGCCAGTACCAGCGGTGCGCGGCACGCGGGGGCCCTGCTTGAGGCAGCGGATCCCGAATCCGATCTGGCCAGTGCGATACAGGACCTGAGTACCGAGCTGATGGCGCAAGAGTTGCCTGATCCTCGGGCCGAGTGGCGGGATGCCCTGCATCAGATTGAACTGCAATCCGTGCAAGAGCAATGCGATCGTCTTATAGAGACAGGCCTGACAGACAAAACCCAGCGCGAGCGCTATCAAGACCTCAGCCGACGGTTGGCACGGCTGAAGTCGCGAACAGGATGAATCTTCCTGTTAACTGCAGTAAACTACATGGTTTTCAATAAGTTGAACGCCTTCATAACACTGTCAACCGAACTGACAACGGAAAGAGCACATGACCCAAGCAACTGGCAAAACCCCTGCAGCCGCCAAAAAGGTAGCTGCCAAAAAAACCAAGGCGCAGAGCACCGAGCTCGACTCCGTGGTCAAGGCGGCCAGTGCAACGGTAACGGCCGAGCCTGCAGTGGCAAAAAAGGCTGCTAAAGCCCCCGCAAAAGCCAAGGCCACCAAGGCGGCAGCCAAGACTCCTGTAGCCACAAAAACCGTTGCTAAAAAAACCACCAAAAAAGCGGGCGAAGCTCGTGTTGCCAAGGTGCCCAGCGGGCGTAAGCCCGGTCGTCCAGCCAAGGGCGGCAATAACGACAATGCGGATTACGTCAACGATGATGCGGATGATGGCGAAGTCATCCCCGATCTGAAACCGCTGCCCAAGCGCGGCAAGCGTGCCAAGGGCGAAAAAGAAAGCCCCTCGCGTAGCCAGATGACGCCCGAAGAACAAGAAGCACGCCGCAATCGCCTGAAAATCCTGATCAAGCTGGGTAAAGAGCGCGGCTACCTTACCTATGGCGAGATCAACGACCATCTGCCAGACGATCTGGTCGATGCTGAAGCAATCGACGGCATCATCAGCACGTTCAACGACATGGGGATCAAGGTCTACGACCAGGCTCCGGATGCCGAAACCCTGCTGATGAGCGATAACGTGCCGTCGGCGTCCAGCGACGACGATGTCGAGGACGAAGCTGAGGCCGCGCTGACCACTGTCGATTCCGATTTTGGCCGCACCACCGACCCCGTTCGCATGTACATGCGCGAAATGGGCACCGTCGAGCTTCTCACCCGTGAAGGCGAGATCGAAATCGCCAAGCGTATCGAGGATGGCCTCAAGCACATGGTGATGGCGATTGCCGCATGTCCCACCACCGTCAATGAGATCCTTGAACATATTCGTAAGGTGCGTGATGGCTCGGCGCAGATCGACGAAGTGGTCGATGGCCTGATCGACGAAGAAGGCGAAGACTACGCAGGCTCCGGTGTCACCTCCGACGATGATGATGGTCCTGCCGGCGGGATGAGCAGTAAGCAGCTCGAGTATCTGCGCGCCAAGGCGCTCAAGAAATTCGACGTTATCGAATCCTGGTTCGACAAAATGCGTCTGGCCTTCGAAAACGAAGGCTACCGCTCGCCGGCTTACGTCGAAGCCCGCGAGGCCATTCACACCGAGCTCTCAGGCGTGCGCTTTACCGCCAAGATGGTCGAGCGCCTGGCGGATGCCCTGCGCTCCCAAGTAGCCGAGGTTCGCCGCCAAGAGCGCGCGGCCATGGCCATCTGCGTCACCCGTGCCGGCATGCCGCGCACCCATTTCATCAAGGCGTTTCCTGGCAACGAAACCAATCTTGATTGGGTCGTCCAGGAAGTACAGGGCGGGTATGCGTATTCCGAGACCCTCGAGCGCCACGCGCCCGCGGTTCAGGAGGTTCAGCAAAAACTGATCGAACTGCAGCGCAGTGTTGTGCTGCCTCTCAAAGACCTCAAAGACGTCAACAAGCGCATGGCCACCGGCGAAGCCAAGGCCCGCAAGGCCAAACGCGAAATGACCGAAGCTAACCTGCGATTGGTTATTTCCATCGCCAAAAAGTACACCAATCGAGGCCTGCAGTTCCTGGATCTCATCCAGGAGGGCAATATTGGTCTCATGAAGGCGGTCGACAAGTTCGAGTATCGGCGCGGATACAAGTTTTCTACGTATGCCACCTGGTGGATTCGGCAGGCAATCACCCGCTCAATCGCCGATCAGGCGCGTACCATCCGGATTCCGGTTCACATGATCGAGACGATCAACAAAATGAACCGCATCAATCGCCAGATCTTGCAGGAAACTGGCGCCGAGCCTGATCCCGCAACCTTGGCACAAAAGATGGACATGCCCGAGGACAAGGTTCGTAAGATCCTGAAAATCGCCAAAGAGCCTATCTCGATGGAAACCCCGATAGGGGATGATGATGACTCCCATCTGGGCGATTTCATCGAAGATACCGGTACGGTGTCACCTTCCGACTTTGCCCTGCATGGCTCCATGCGGGATGTGGTCAAAGAGGTGCTTGATTCCCTGACACCTCGCGAAGCCAAGGTGCTGCGCATGCGTTTCGGCATCGAGATGAGCACCGATCAGACCCTGGAAGAAGTCGGCAAGCAGTTTGATGTTACCCGCGAGCGCATTCGCCAGATAGAGGCCAAGGCTTTGCGCAAGCTGCGCCATCCCAGCCGGGCAGATAAGCTCAAGAGCTTCCTCGAAGGTCAGTAAGCTTTTCTAGCAGTATCATGCGCCCCCGTACATCACCATGTGCGGGGGCGTTGTTATTGCACGATATTCAGGCGGAAGTTTCGGGGGGACACACCGGCTGTTTTACGAAAAAACCGCGTGAAATGCGCGGGCTCGGAGAAGCCCAGGGCATCGGCAATTTCACTGATGCTTAGTGTGGTGTATACCAGTCTGCGGCTGGCTGCCAGTGCCAGTCGGGCATGAATCATCTGCAAAGGGGTTTTGTCTGCATGTGCCCGAGTTACCAGTGTCAGATGAGTGGTGCTTAAACCCAGCTGCGGGGCGTACCAGGCCACCATATGGTGCTGGCAATGCGCCTGCTCGAGCAAATTTACAAACCGTATATAGTGCTGCAGGCCGCGCTGCGTTTGCCGTTGCCGTGTGCCTTCGGCTGGAGAGCTGCGCAGCCGGGTATATAGCAGCGTCAGCCAGGCCTGTATCAAGGCATCCCTGAAAGGCTGATGGGCACCGTACTGCAGATGCAGCTGGGTGCACGCCTCGTGCAGGCAGCGGCCGTGATCCTGCTGGCTAAAACGATGGATGACCGGCTCTGATGGCGGCGTTGCCGCAGGCCCCAGTTGCTCTGCCAAACGTGTCAAAAGCGCATGTGTGATGGTGATGACATGGCCGGTGCAACGGGCGTCGAACTCAAACCCGTGCACAAAGGCCTGAGGGATCTCCAGCGCGGCAGGCCCCTGAAGCACATGCTGCGCGCCGTCCAGGCCGACGATGGCACGCCCTTTGTGCAGGTACAAAATCTGGTAAAGACCCGCATGGTGATGGGGCCGGATATGCCAATCGTGCAAGCGGCTGCGCGACGCAATGGTTTCGCAATGCAGCATTTCTGCCAGTGGCCAGCTGTCCTGTTCCCCGTATAGCTGGAAAAGCGGGGCACCTTGAAAATAGTTCATATTGGCAATTTTATGCTTGAAAAGTTCATTCCAAAACAGTGAGGGACTTGTCAAGATGGAATCCTCACAGATCAAAAGCAACTTCCATGAAGAAGTTGCAGACAAACGGAGGAGCATCATGAAGACACAGGTTGCCATTATCGGGGCAGGGCCATCGGGCCTGTTGCTGGGGCAATTGCTGCACCGTTGCGGCATTGATAACGTGATTCTCGAGCGGCATACGTCCGAGTATGTGCTGAGCCGGGTGCGGGCGGGGGTGCTTGAGTATGGCTTTGTCGAGTTGATGCGCGAGGCGGGGGTGTCCGAACACATGGATCGCCAAGGCCTGGATCATGAAGGCTTTACGCTGGCTTTTCAGGATGGGCGTCACCGCGTGGACATGAAGGCACTAACAGGCAAATCGGTACTGGTGTATGGCCAGACGGAAGTCACGCATGATCTGATGAATGCGCGCCGGGAAAACGGTGAGCCCATCTACTACGAAGCCACCGATGTGCAGCTGCATGATTTTCTCGACGGCAAGCCTAAGGTGACGTTTCTGCACCAGGGAGAACAGCACTCGCTGGAGTGCGACTATATCGCCGGCTGTGACGGGTTTCATGGGGTGTCCCGCAAGTCGGTGCCGGTCGATCGCATCCAGTCGTTTGAGCGCGTCTATCCGTTTGGTTGGCTTGGCTTGCTCACGGACACCCCGCCGGTGGAGGAAGAGCTGGTATACATCCATAATCCACGCGGTTTTGCCCTTTGCAGCATGCGCTCTCACACCCGTAGCCGCTATTACCTGCAGTGCAGTCTGGCTGAACACGTCGAAGAGTGGTCGGACGACCGCTTCTGGACAGAATTGTCGGCACGCCTACCGGCGGATCTGGCTGCCAAGTTGCAGACAGGGCCTTCGTTCGAAAAAAGTATCGCGCCTTTGCGTAGCTTTGTGGCCGAGCCCATGCGCTTTGGCCGACTCTTTCTGGTGGGGGATGCCGCACACATTGTGCCCCCTACTGGCGCCAAGGGTCTGAATCTGGCGTCCAGTGACGTCTATACCCTATACCACGGCTTGCGGGGTGCCTGTCTTGAGGGCCACCCCGAGCGCCTGGATCGTTATTCGGAAATTTGTTTGCGGCGTATTTGGAAGGCTGAGCGGTTTTCCTGGTGGATGACATCTCTGTTGCATGTGTTTGACAGCGACCCCTTCAGTCAGCGTATCCAGCGGGCCGAGCAGGATTACTACACCAGTACACAGGCAGGGCTTACCACCATCGCCGAAAACTATGTCGGTTTACCTTACGAGCCGGTGGTCTGATCCTGCCCCAGGAGATTTTCGCGCGATAATGGCAGGCATGGATACTCCCTTGATTACCGTGCAGGTCAGCCAGAAACGTGTGGTGGCCCAGGATATTGTGTGTCTCGGCCTCCGTGCGTTGGATGGCCGGGATCTTCCGTCTTTTTTGCCAGGCGCCCATGTGGATGTGCATGTGCCCGGCGGGCTGATTCGGCAATACTCTTTGCTGAGTGACTGTACCGTTTGCACGGATTACCAGATTGCGGTCTTGCGTGAGGCTCAGTCGCGGGGCGGTTCGCAGGCCATCCACGATCTTGTCCAGGTGGGTGATCTGCTGCAAATCAGTGCACCCAGAAATCACTTCGGCCTGGTTCCGGCCGCCTGCACGCTCTTGTTTGCCGGTGGCATTGGCATCACGCCTTTGCTGTGCATGGCGCGCCAGCTGCAAGCCACCAAGATGCCCTTTCAACTGCACTACAGCAGCCGCAGTCAGGCGCGCGCTGCCTTTCTCGATCAACTGCAGCAGTTCCCTGCCGACGCAGTGGCACTGTATTTTGATGATGACCCTGCCACGGCACTGGATATCCCCGGTGTGCTGTCTGCCCAGCCTCTGGCGGACACCCATGTGTATGTGTGTGGGCCTGCCGGCTATATCGATTATGTATGTGGGCAGGTGCGGCAGGCCGGCTTGCCAGATGCCCAGGTGCACGTCGAGCGTTTTGCGCTGGGCGAAGCCGATCGTCCTGTCATTACTGATCAGGACGTTGCGTTTGAAGTGCAACTGGCCAGTACGGGGGAGATCTTCCAGATTCCCGCCGACGAGTCGATCACCTCGGCGCTCGACCGTCAGGGGGTCTTTATCCCGGTATCTTGTGAGGAGGGTATCTGCGGCACTTGCCTGACAGGGATCACCGAGGGTGTGCCGGATCACCGGGACACCTACCTGACAGATGAAGAACATGCAGCCAATGATCAGTTCACCCCATGCTGCTCTCGTGCGCGCACGCCGCGGCTGATTCTAGACCTCTAACAAGGTGCGATAGCCAATTGCTATAGCTGATAGATCTACCTGCCGGTTTACTTCATTTGGCGCTTGCACCGATAATCGGATCATGATGACAGACGCACGTACGATCGCCGGTAATCCGGTATTTCCCATTGGCCTGGGATGCATGGGCCTTAGTCACGGTTATGGCCCGGCCGCAGCGCCCGATCAGGCAGAAGCCTTGCTGCTTGCGGCGCTTGAACAAGGTGTCACCCTGTTTGACACCGCAGCCTTGTACGGCTTCGGCGCTAATGAAACGCTGCTGGGCCAGGTGCTGGCCCCCCATCGCAAGCAGTTCTTTCTGGCCAGCAAATGCGGGATCTTTCGTGAAAACGGCAAGCGCCGTATCGATGGCCGGCCTGAGACTCTGCGTAAAACCTGCGAAGACTCGCTGCAGCGCTTGCGCACCGATGTCATCGATCTCTACTACCTGCATCGCTGGGATAAATCGGTTCCTATCGAAGACAGCGTTGGCGCATTGGCCGATCTCGTCCAAGCGGGCAAGATCCGTTATCTGGGGCTGTCCGAGGTATCCGCTGAAACCTTGCGCCGGGCCCATGCCGTGCATCCGATTGCTGCCGTTCAAAGCGAGTACTCGCTCTGGACGCGTAATGTCGAAATTGCGGTGCTGCAGGCATGCCGCGATATTGGTGCCGCTATGGTGGCATTCAGCCCGCTGGGTCGGGGGTTCCTGGCCGGTGGGGTGCCCTCACCAGACGCGTTGCCCGAGACCGATATGCGACGCCGCCACCCCCGGTTTCAGCCAGATGCGTTTTCACGTAATCAGGTGTTGTTGCACTGGCTTCAAGACCACGCCCGGACGCTGCAATGCACGCCTGGCCAGTTGGCGCTTGCCTGGCTGCTGCACCAGGGCCCCGACATCATCCCGATTCCCGGCACCTGCAATGTCCGGCACCTGCAAGAAAATCTGGCTGCGGCGCAGGTGGCCATCAGCCCGGCACTTGATCAGGCGATCTCTGCCTTTTTTCAGCCGGGTCAAATTGCCGGAGAGCGCTACGCACCGGCATCACAGCTGGAAATAGACACGGAACAGTTTTAGTCCGGCCCTGCGGCGTCCTGCCGATATGCGGATGGGGGTGTGGGCCTGGCAACGTCATGGAGGATATATGCAACGGATGCGCTTGGGCATGATTGGTTATGGTGAAGTCGGCGGCATTTTTTGTGCCGGGCTGGTGCCGCAACTGCAAGCGGTATGCGCCTGGGATCTCAAATTGGCCACAGCGGCCAGTGCTGCGCCGCTAAAGGCCAAGGCGGCCGAAAACGGGATCACCCTGAGTGGCTCGATGGCGGATCTTTGTGCGGCCAGCAATCTGCTGATCTCCGCCGTGACGGCCTCCAATACAGTGGCGGTTGCCCAGGAAGCAGCGGCACACTTGCAGGCGGGTACCGTCTTTCTTGATCTGAACTCGGCATCTCCCGGTGCCAAGCGCCAGGCTGCTGCACTCATCGAAGCCGCAGGTGGGCACTACGTAGAGGCAGGCGTCATGACGTCCGTGCCGCCTTACGGCATCCGCGTGCCGATGTTGCTGGGAGGCGCGTATGCAGAGACGCTGGCCGGGCAACTCACTGCCATGGGCATGGATGCCAAAGTGGTTTCACCAGAGCTCGGTGTGGCCTCAGCCATCAAGATGTGCCGCAGCGTGATGATCAAAGGCCTGGAGGCGCTGGTGATTGAAAGCTACACCACCGCGCGTGCGTATGGAGTCGAGGATTACGTGCTGCCAACGCTGCAGGAAACCTTCCCGTCGATCGACTGGACGGAGCAGGGCCGATATTTTTTCAGCCGTGTTGTGCAGCACGGGCGTCGTCGCGCCGAAGAGATGCGCGAGGTGGCCAATACCGTCCGTGAAGCGGGCTTCGAGCCCTGGATGGCTGCTGCAACTGCCGAAAAACAAGACTGGGTGGCAGGGCAGGCTGCTGAAGGTGCGTTTCAGCCTTTGCCGGCCAAAGCCGACTGGCAAGCCTATGCCGATTGTCTGATTGCCTCTTCCAAAAAATCATCCTGATATTTGCTTGTGGTTGTCCTGGCGGGATTGGTCAGCCTTGAATCATGGCGGGTGGGTAGACGATTTGCACGGTTTTATGGATGAGCTCCAGCACGGCCTGCTGTGTCAGGGTTGTGATCCGGCCGGATGCCGTGGCCAGATATAGCTGGCTATATAGGCTGGGTTCGGCGATTGGTCGGATGTGATATCCATCGGGGTGTGCGGATGTCGTGACGGCATGTTCGCTAAGAACCGCGTAGCCGGCGCCGTCTGCCACCAGATCCAGGATGGCCGCCACCCCATCAATTTCTAGGCGGATATTAGGACGCTGGCCAATTTGTGTCAGTTGCGATTCCAGCAGCATGCGCACGGTATGTGGCCGGTTCGGAATCACCAGAGGAATGCCGGCCAGTGCGTCCAAAGAAATAGGCACCTTCGAGGGGTGGGGCCCTTTGGGACCCACAAGATATAAACGCTCGCTGGTCAGGGGGCGGAGGTCGAGCTCGGCCGACACGGTTGGGTTGTATAGCAGGGCGATATCCAGGCGGCCGGCCAACAGGGACTCCTGCATCATCAGCGAAAGCCCTTCGCTGATGGACAGCGTTGCATTGGGCAGTTGCTTGCGAAACTGCCGCGTCAGCGGTACGGTAAGCATTTTGGATGCGCTGGGGGCAATGCCCAGTGCCACGCGGCCGGCCAGAGCCCCTTGTACACGGCCCATATCTTCTTTGGCACGTTCTACCTGGTGCAAAATGCCGCGGCAATGTGCCAGCAAAAGCTTGCCGGCCTCGGTGGTGGTCACCCCGCGTCCGTTGCGGTTGAGCAGATTCTGGCGGAGTTCAACCTCAAGCAGCCGAACCTGTCGGCTCAGCGCAGGCTGGGCGATGTCCAGCGCATGGGAGGCTTGCGTAAAACTGCCGAGTTCAGCCACCCGGGTGAAGTACTCCAGCTGTTTCAGATCCATCTCAGGGTTTACCCTTGTTTCCTGTTATATGAACGATCCAATTATATCAATTTGATATAGCAGATAGTGGACAAGCACACTTAATCTCTCACTGGGATCCGACCATAATAGGTTCACGTTGACTGATTGGTGAAGTAATGCAAAGGTCTGTCCCAACTCTTTTCATGCGTGGTGGTACATCCCGTGGTCCGTTCTTTCTAGAGCACGACTTGCCGCAAGATACCGCAACACGCGATCGCGTGCTGCTGGCGGTGATGGGCTCGCCCGATCGCCGGCAAATCGATGGCCTGGGCGGTGCGCATCCGCTGACCAGCAAGGTGGGGATTGTTCGTGCTGGCACCACACCGGGTGTCGACCTCGAATTCCTGTTTGCTCAACTGCAGCCCGACCGTGACACCGTGGATACCACGGCCAATTGCGGCAATATGCTGGCCGCTGTGGTGCCGTTTGCCCTCGAGCGCGGCCTGATTCAGGCACAAGGTGACGAAACCACGGTTCGTGTCCTGACGCGCAATACCGGCATGCAGTGCGACATCACAGTATTGACACCCGATACGTCCGAGGGGCGTCAGGTGTGCTACGAAGGCCAGGCCCGTATCGACGGCGTACCAGGCACATCTGCGCCGATCACCATCAACTTTCTGGATACGGCGGGTTCGGTGTGTGATGGCCTGTTGCCCACTGGTAATGTATGCGATCACGTGCGGATAACACCACCAGCAGGGGCCGATTTTCCACCGTTCGAGCTTGATGTCACTTGTATCGATAACGGCATGCCCCTGGTGCTGTTCAAAGCGGCCGATCTGGGTTGCTCTGGCCAGGAAACACCGGCCGAGCTCAATGCAGATACGACACTCAAGGCCCGTATCGAGGCCTTGCGCCTGAAAACGGCGGCCATGATGGGCCTGGGTGATGTCACGGATCGCAACTATCCAAAAATGACGCTGGTTTCCGCACCGCAGGCGGATGGGGCCATCAACACGCGTTGCTTTATTCCGCATGTCTGTCACGAGGCCATTGGCGTATTGGCGGCGGTCACCGTGGGTACGGCCTGTGTGCTGGACGGTGCCGTGCCGCATGCCCTGGCACAACTGCCGGCAGGGCGGCGCAAGGCGGTTTCCATCGAACACCCCAGTGGCGAATTCACGGTTGAACTCGAGCTGGATGCACAAGACCCCCAGAAGATTGTTCGGGCAGCGCTTTTGCGTACGGCTCGCCTGATCATGCGAGGCGAAGTCATGATTCCGGCAGGGGTCTGGCCCACGGACGGCGGTGCCGCCTGACTTGTTTTAAAAGGATATTGTCATGAGTCGAAAACCCCTGATCATTGATTGCCACGGGCACTACACCACGGCGCCCCAGGCACTGGCGGATTGGCGCGAACGCCAGGTTGCCGGCATTCAGGATCCGGCCCTTGCACCCAAAGTGTCCGAGCTCCGTATTTCGGATGATGCGCTTAAAGAAAGCATAGAGTCCAACCAGCTGCGCCTCATGAAAGAGCGGGGTTCGGACCTGACCATTTTTTCGCCGCGTGCCAGTTTCATGGCGCATCACATTGGTGATTTTCAGGTCTCCAGTACTTGGTCGGCGATCTGCAACGAGCTCTGCTACCGGGTCTCAACCCTGTTTCCCGAACACTTTGCCATGGCTGCGATGCTGCCGCAGTCCCCAGGGGTGGATCCGGCCACATGCATCCCCGAACTTGAGCGTTGCGTGAAGGAGTACGGGGCAGTCGGGATCAATCTCAATCCCGATCCCTCTGGTGGTCACTGGACGTCACCGCCGCTGTCGGACCGCTCGTGGTATCCCATCTACGAGAAGATGGTCGAATACGACATCCCGGCGATGATTCATGTGTCCACCAGCTGCAATGCGTGTTTTCATACCACGGGTGCGCATTACCTCAATGCCGACACCACCGCATTCATGCAGTGCCTTACCTCTGATCTTTTCCGTGATTTCCCCACGCTGCGTTTTGTGGTTCCTCATGGGGGTGGCGCCGTACCGTATCACTGGGGCCGCTTTCGCGGGCTGGCTCAGGCACTTAAAAAACCCTTGCTCGATGAACATTTGCTAAACAATATCTATTTTGATACTTGTGTCTATCACCAGCCGGGTATCGACCTTCTTACCCGCGTGATTCCGGTCAAGAATGTATTGTTTGCCTCAGAAATGATCGGTGCAGTCAGGGGGATCGACCCTGAAACCGGGCATTATTTTGATGACACCAAGCGCTATATCGAATCCACCACCACTTTGTCGGACGCTGATCGCTTCCAGATCTACGAGGGTAACGTCCGGCGTGTCTATCCGCGCCTGGATACGGCCTTGAAAGCCCGCGGCTTGTAAGTTTTTTGGAGATTACTGACCATGAACACCCCCTTGAACCAGCTTGGTATTGTGCATCGCTCGATTAACCGGGCCGATCCTGCTGTCGTAGAGGCGTTGTCCCACTTCGGTGTGGCGACAGTTCATGAGGCCATGGGGCGTGTGGGCCTGATGAAGCCGTACATGCGGCCAATCTGGCGAGGTGCGCGCATGTGCGGCACGGCTGTCACTGTGCTGCTGCAGCCGGGCGACAATTGGATGCTGCACGTGGCTGCAGAGCAGATCAAGCCGGGTGATGTCGTGGTGGCGGCATGCATCACTGACAATACCGATGGCTACTTTGGAGATCTCCTGGCCACCTCTTACCAGGCGCGTGGGGCACGGGGGCTCATCATCGATGGTGGCGTGCGTGACGTCGACGCGCTGGAATCGATGAACTTCCCGGTCTTTAGCAGGGCCATCAGTGCCAAGGGTACAGTCAAGGGCACACTGGGGTCAGTCAATATTCCGGTGGTGTGTGCTGGTGCCCAGGTAATGCCGGGCGATGTCGTTGTGGCGGATACCGACGGCGTCGTGGTGGTGCCCGCTGCTGTAGCAGCGCAGGTGGCTGCCAAGGCCCAGGCCCGCGAAGACAACGAAACCTCAAAGCGGGAAATCTTCGCATCTGGTGTGTTGGGGCTGGACTACTACAAAATGCGTGAAGGCCTGGAAAAAGCCGGCCTTACCTATATCGACTAAGGATCCCTCATGAGTCTGGCAGAATCTTTCGTCAAGACACCTGGCTGGCTGGATTATTACTCCGGCCCCAGCAAACCGCGGTTTCAGCTACCTGCAGGAGCGGTGGACGCGCATTGCCATGTGTTTGGGCCAGGAGATGTGTTTCCCTATGCATCGCAGCGCAAGTACACCCCATGCGACGCCCCCAAAGAGGCTTTGTTCGCTTTGCGCGACCACCTGGGCTTCGAGAAAAATGTGATTGTGCAGGCCACTTGCCACGGTACGGACAATCGTGCCTTGCTTGATGCGCTAAAGTCCTCAGGCGGCCGGGCTCGCGGCGTCGCCACAGTGAGCCAGGATGTAACCGATACCGAATTGCAGGCCATGCACGCGGCTGGTGTTCGTGGCACGCGTTTCAATTTTGTGCGGCGCCTGGCTGATTTCACTCCTCCCAAGGTACTGGCTGATCTTGCTGCGCGTATTGCGCCGCTGGGTTGGCACGTGGTGGTGTACTTCGAGGCCAAGGATCTTCCCGAGCTCTACGACTTTTTCACCCAGTTGCCGACCACTGTAGTGGTGGATCATATGGGTCGTCCCGATGTCACCCAGCCGGTAGACGGGCCCGAGTTTCAGCGCTTTGTGCGCTTGCTGGCAGAACATCCGAATATTTGGACGAAAGTCAGTTGTCCCGAGCGCCTGAGTCAGTCGGGGCCTCCGGCACTGGATGGCGAACAATACGCCTACCGCGACGTGGTGCCCTTTGCCTGCCAGCTGGTTCAGTCATTTCCGGATCGTGTGCTGTGGGGCACCGATTGGCCTCACCCCAACCTGAAATCCCATATGCCTGACGATGGTTTGCTGGTGGATTACATCCCGCAGATTGCGCCGACGGCCGAGCTGCAGCGCAAGCTGCTGGTCGATAATCCCAACCGCTTGTACTGGAGGTAAGCCATGTCCCTGAACAAGCCCTATACCGATATCCCGGGTACCACGATCTTCGATGCTGATCAGTCCCGCAAGGGGTATCACCTGAATCAATTTTGCATGTCACTCATGAAAGCAGCCAATCGCGAGCGCTTTCTGGCTGATGAAAGAGCCTATGTCGATGAATGGCCGATGTCCGAAGAGCAAAAGCAGGCTGTATTGGCCCGTGATTTAAATCGCTGCCTGTCATTGGGCGGCAATATTTATTTTCTGGCCAAGCTGGGTGCAACGGATGGTCGCTCGTTTCAATACATGGCAGCCAGCATGACGGGCATGACCCAAGAAGAATACGCTGCCATGATGTTGTCCGGTGGGCGATCCGTCGAAGGTAACCGTAAAATCGGAGAAAACAAGCCATGAACCGAACCCATGCACGCATTACGGCGAGCGTCTATTCCTCGCACGTACCAGCTATTGGCGCCGCATTGGATCTGGGCAAGTCAGGCAACGAGTACTGGGCACCCTTGTTCAAGGGCTACGATCGTTCACGTCAATGGATGAAAGAAAACCGGCCGGATGTTATTTTTCTGGTTTACAACGACCACGCCACTGCATTTGATCTCAATTTCATTCCTACCTTTGCCATTGGCTGCGCCGCCGAGTTTCAACCGGCCGACGAAGGCTGGGGGGCTCGCCCTGTGCCCAAAGTTGTCGGTCACCCCGAGCTTGCCTCGCATATTGCACAATCGGTCATCCAGCAGGATTTCGATCTCACCATCGTCAATAAAATGGATGTGGATCACGGCCTCACCGTGCCCTTGTCGTTGATGTGTGGGCAGCCCGATGCCTGGCCGTGCCCCGTCATTCCGTTTGCAGTCAATGTGGTGCAGTACCCGGTGCCGTCGGGGCAACGTTGTTTTCAGTTGGGGCAGGCGATCCGCCGTGCCATCGAAAGCTACGATCAGCCCCTTAATGTGCAGATCTGGGGCACGGGCGGCATGAGCCACCAATTGCAGGGCCCCAGGGCCGGCCTGATCAACAGCGAGTTTGACAATGCGTTCCTTGATCAACTGATCAGCGATCCAGCAGCGCAGGCCCGGGTGCCGCATATCGATTACGTGCGTGAAGCAGGGTCAGAAGGCATCGAGCTGGTGATGTGGCTGATTGCTAGAGGTGCCATGGCTGATGTGGCGGGTGGCCCGGCGCCGCGCCTGGTACATCGTTTCTACCATGTGCCTGCGTCCAATACGGCGGTTGGGCACATGATTCTGGAGGAACAGTAATGTCGCAGCAAACACTCAGAGTGGCACTGGCTGGTGCTGGTGCATTCGGGATCAAGCATCTGGACGGCATTACCCGCATTGACGGCGTGGAGGTGGTGGCGCTGGTCAGCCGCGATCTCGATAAGACACGTGCGGTTGCACAAAAATACGGCATCGAGCAGGCAACCACCGAGCTCGATGAGGTGTTGTCCCGCCAGGACATCGATGCCGTTATTTTGTGTACGCCTACCCAGATGCATGCTGCGCAGGCAATGGCCTGTCTGCAGGCAGGCAAGCATGTACAGGTTGAGATCCCGATGGCCGATTCACTGGCGGACGCCGAAGCGCTGGTGGCGACGGCGGCCAAAGCAGGCAAAGTGGCCATGTGTGGCCATACGCGGCGGTTTAATCCCAGCCACCAGTACGTGCATCAGCAGGTGCAGCAGGGGCGGTTCAATATCCAACAAATGGATGTGCAAACGTATTTCTTTCGACGTACCAACATGAATGCACTGGGCCAGCCTCGCAGCTGGACGGATCACCTGCTGTGGCACCATGCCGCTCATACCGTCGACTTGTTTGCTTATCAATGCAATAGCCCGATTGTTCAGGCGCATGCGATGCAAGGGCCTGTCCACCCGCAGTTAGGAATTGCCATGGACATGTCGGTACAGCTAAAGGCGGCCAGTGGCGCCCTTTGCACGCTATCGCTCAGTTTCAACAACGATGGCCCATTGGGTACATTCTTTCGTTATATCGGGGATACCGCAACGTATATTGCCCGCTACGATGATCTCATGACCGGGCGCGATGAAACTATTGATGTCAGTCAGGTGGCGGTATCCATGAATGGCATCGAATTACAAGACCGTGAATTTTTTGCGGCGATCCGTGAAGGGCGTGAACCCAATGCCAGCGTAGCGCAGGTGCTGCCATGCTATCGCGTCCTGCATCAGCTCGAGCAACAATTGCGGGCCTGATGTGCCATACCCTTCTAAAAACCTTTCAGGAGAGAGACATGAAATCAGCATTTAAAGCCGGAGCCCTGGTTTTGGGTACAGCCCTGGCATTCAGCAATCCGGCACAAGCCGCTGACGACCTCAAAATTGGCGTTGTGCTCTCGGTGTCCGGCCCATTTGCCGATTATGGCAAACAGATTCGCGAAGGCATTGATCTGTATATGGCCGAGCACGGAGATACGGTTGCAGGCCGCAAGGTCAAGGTTTTGATCCGGGACGATACCGGTATTGCGCCGCAAATTGCCAAACGGCAGGCGCAAGAACTGCTGATCAAGGACAAAGTGGATATTTTGGCCGGGTTTGATCTGACGCCTAATGCTTTTTCCGCTGCGCCGCTGGCCACCGAAGCCAAGGTGCCGATGGTGGTGATGAATGCAGCAACGTCCTCTGTCACCGAAAAATCGCCGTATATTGTTCGCGTGTCGATGACCCTGCCGCAAGGCGCCTGGGCGATGGCCAAGTGGGCGCACGATAACAAGTTCAAGACCGCTTACACCCTGGTGGCTGATTACGGCCCAGGCCATGATGCCGAAGAGTACTTCAAAAAAACCTTCACCAGCCTGGGTGGCAAGGTAGTTGGCAGCGTGCGCACGCCTGTGATGACCACAGACTACTCGCCGTTTCTGCAACGCATCAAGGATGAAAAACCCGACGCTGCTTTCTTCTTTGTGCCGCCAGGCAGCTCGATGGTGGCGCTCATGAAAGGCTACCGGGAGCTGGGCCTGGACAAGCTGGGTATCCAACAGATGGGCCCGGGCGACATGACCGACGAGGCTTCTTTGGCTGCGCTGGGGGATGTGGCCCTTGGCATGGTTACTGCGTTTCATTACTCCGAGGCGCATGATTCAGCCGTCAACAAGGCATTTACAGCCGCCTATGCCAAAGCCTATCCCAAGGATCGCCCCAACTTCATGTCGGTGGGTGGCTACGACGGCATGCATCTTATTTACCAGGCACTTGAGAAAACCAAGGGCGACGCCAGTGGCGATGCCTTTATTGCAGCCGTCAAGGGCATGAAATGGGAAAGCCCGCGGGGCCCGGTACAGATCGATCCGGACACTCGCGACATTATTCAAAATGAATATATCCGCAAGCTCGAACGTGTGAATGGCACCCTGCAAAACGTCGAATTTGCCACGTTTGAAGCGGTGAAGGACCCGGGCAAGCAATAAGCCTCTTTAGCCATCGGGCAGCCTGCAAGGCTGCCCGTCTCACCCTTCGGGATGAATCATGACTATTCTCTTTGATGGCATTGCCTCGGGCATGCTGCTGTTTTTGATCAGTGTGGGCTTGTCCGTCACCCTGGGCCTGATGAATTTCGTCAATCTGGCCCATGGTGCGTTTGCCATGCTGGGCGGCTATGTCTGCGTCATTTTGCTCAACAACTATGGTGTGCCGTTCTTGGCCACCTTGCCGGCAGCCATCCTGGTGCCCGCAGTTGTGGGCGCCATCCTCGAGCGTACGCTTTATCGCCGCCTGTATGCCTCGTCTGATCTCGATCAGGTTTTGTTTTCTCTTGGGCTGGTGTTTATGGCGGTGGCTGCGGCCCATTATGCGTTTGGCGCGCAGCAGCAGCCTCTGCATTTGCCTGATTACCTATTGGGCCAGATTCATTTGCCCGGCATGGATATTGGTGTTTATCGCCTGTTTTTGGTGGTGGTCGGATTGCTGGTTGCGGTTCTGTTGCAGTGGTCGATTATCAAAACATCTTTTGGTGCGCGCTTGCGGGCTGCCGTTGATAATCAGCGGGTGGCTCGTGGCATGGGTATTGATGTCAATCGGGTGTTCAGCCTTACCTTTGCGCTGGGTTCTGCGCTGGCCGGCCTGGGCGGGGCGTTAGGCGTGCAGATGCTGGGCCTGGATCCCGAGTTTCCAGTTAAATATCTTGTTTATTTTCTGATTGTGGTGTCCGTGGGCGGTAGCGGCAACATTCTTGGCTCTTTGTATGCCGCAATCCTGCTTGGTGTGGCTGATGTCGTGGGCAAGTATTACATCCCGCAAATCGGCGCCTTCATTATTTATGCGGTGATGGTGGCCAGCCTGATTTATCGTCCCCATGGCCTGTTTGGCCATTCTCACAAATAAGAGGCCCGACAGATCATGACGTCTGCTACTCATACTGCACAGCCTCGGCGTACGGGCCCGGCACAAGATCCATTGGCCAGATTTCGTGCCAGCACGCGATGGAAGCCCCTCGAATACTTATTCTGGTGTCTGCCGATACTGGCGTATTTTGCCTTTCCTGGCAATTACCTGCTGCTTACGCAAATTGCTATCACGGGCTTGTTTGCCGTATCGCTCGATCTCATCTTTGGGTACGCCGGCATTATTTCGCTGGGCCATGCAGCCTTTTTTGGGGTGGGTGCCTATACCGTGGGCTTGCTGGGTTCACATGGTTGGGGCGATCCGCTTTTGGGCCTGGTGCTGGGGGCTTTCTTTGCCGGCATGATTGGTTTTTTCAGCAGCTTTTTATTGTTGCGCGGCAATGATTTGTCCCGTCTGATGGTGACCCTGGGTGTGGCGCTCATGATCTACGAGCTTGCCAACAAACTCACCAATATCACCGGCGGGGTCGATGGTATGCCGGGCATCGAAATCAAGCCGATTTTGGGGCTGTTCGATTTCGATCTTTATGGCAAAACTGGTTATATCTACTCGGTCGTGGTGCTGTTCCTGTTGTTTTGGGTAGCACGTCGTCTGGTGCATTCTCCGTTTGGTCAAAGTCTGCGGGGTATTCGCCAAAACGCGTTGCGGATGCCTGCACTGGGTGTACCGGTTAATCGGCGCCTGGTAAAGGTCTATACCATCGGTGCAGCCTATGCCGGTGTTGCTGGTGCCTTGCTGGCGCAAACCAATCAGTTTGTCTCTCTCGATGTGCTTGGTTTTCAGCGCTCGGCCGACTTGCTGCTGATCCTGATCCTGGGTGGCGCAGGTCATTTGTATGGCGGCCTGGTGGGTGCGATTGCCTACGTCCTGCTTCATTATTTCCTGTCGGATATGAACCCCGAATACTGGCTGTTCTGGCTTGGCCTGATCCTGGTGCTGATCGTACTCTTTGCCCGTGGAGGCATCCTGGGTACTGCCAAGGCCTGGGTCAGGTCTTCCCGCCGCCGGGCCGAGTCACGCAATCCTACGGAGACGTCCCAATGACTGTCGCGCTGCAAACGCAGGATTTAGTCCGGAAATTTGGCGGGTTTGTGGTGACTGATCACGTCAGTCTGACGGTTGAGTCCGGTGCCCGTCATGCCCTGATTGGCCCCAATGGGGCAGGCAAGACCACTCTGATCAATTTGCTGACAGGCTATCTTGAGCCCACCTCCGGCCGGGTTTCACTAATGGGGGCTGATGTCACCCAAATGGCGCAGCACGAGCGTTGTCGTCAGGGGCTGGTGCGCACGTTTCAGATCAACCAGCTGTTTCCCGAAATGACGGTACTGGAGTCTGTTGTGTTGGCTGTCAGCGAGCGCCACGGCTTGGGTACGCGTTGGTGGAACCCTCTGGCCAGGCAGGCCGAGTTTGTCGACGAGGCCGCCAGCATTCTGGATCGCCTGAAGCTCTTGCCTGATGCATACGAAGAAACACGCAGTCTCGCCTATGGGCGCCAACGTCTGATCGAAATTGCGCTGGCTTTGGCAATGCAGCCCAAAGTGCTGTTGCTCGATGAGCCGGCGGCTGGTGTGCCCACCAGCGAGAGTCAGGAGCTTTTTGAAACCATTGCCCAGTTGCCTCGGGATGTCACGATCCTCTTGATCGAGCACGACATGAATCTGGTTTTCCGGTTTGCCGACCGTATCTCTGTGTTGGTGTCTGGTGCCTTGCTGGTCGAAGACACGCCCGACGTGATTGCCCGGCATCCACGCGTCAAAGAGGTGTACCTGGGAGAATCCCATGACTGAACTGTTGCGCCTGGAGAACGTATGGGCAGGATACGGAGATGCCGTCATCCTTGAAGACATCTCGTTTGCACTAGAGCAAAACGACAGCCTTGCGTTGCTGGGACGCAATGGCATGGGCAAGACAACCCTGCTGGCCACTCTGATGGGGGCAACCCGGCTGCGCCAGGGAAAAATCTTCTACCAGGGCAAGGATATTGCGCAGGTTTCCAGCCATCGCCGGGCCAGGGCCGGGTTAGGCTGGGTGCCGCAAGAGCGGGACATTTTCAAATCGCTCACCGTCGAAGAAAACCTCACCGTGGTGGCCCAGCCAGGGCAATGGACGCTCAAACGGGTTTACGAGCTGTTTCCTCGTCTGGAAGAGCGGCGGGCCAATCTGGGTAATCAACTCTCGGGGGGTGAGCAACAGATGCTGGCAATGGGACGCGCCCTGATGCTTAATCCCAGGTTGTTGCTGCTGGATGAGCCGCTTGAGGGCCTGGCACCACTGATTGCCCAAGAGCTTTTACACATTATTGATCGCATGGTGCATGAGGGCGGCATGGCTGTGATTCTGGTCGAGCAGCATGCCCGTCAGATTTTGCCCATCATGCGCCGGGCTTTAGTGCTTGAACGTGGCCGAATCGTATATGCCGGTGACAGTGCCGAGTTGCTGCAAGATCGCGAGCGCCTGGATGGCTGGCTGGGGGCCGCTTCAGCGCAATCCTCCGGCGATACTGTTGCGCCTGTACCCAAATCCGTGCCTGCGATCGAAGCAATTCGCAACGAACATCGCGCGATTGCAGCTGTCTTGAATGCGCTCTCGGCAATCGTCAAAGAAATCGAGGCCGGGCGTTTGGCGCCAGATTTTATCTTGCTGGCCGCCCTGATCGAGTACATCGCAGAGATGCCGGACAAGCTGCATCATCCCAAAGAAGAACAGATCTTTGCACTGTTGCGTACCAAAACACGCGAGCAAGACGAGCATCTGGATCGCCTGGAGGCGCAGCATCAGAATACGCTGCGAGCCACCAGCGAGCTGGACCGTGCCCTGGTGCATTACATGCAGGCAGGCGCATCCGGTTTCGCAGGATTCCGGGATGCAGTGGATACCTACATGACAGAAGAATGGGATCACATGGGTACTGAAGAGCGCCATATCCTGCCGGCTGCACGCAAGTATTTCGCACTCGATGAATGGCACACCATCAATCAGGATTTTGTCCGTAACGGTGATCCCTGGGCCGGCCCGAACAATCAGTATGCACAGCTCTTCAGCCGAATCGCCAGAATGGCGCCAGCGCCCATTGGGGTAGGTGGTTCGCATTCAATCTGATTTTTTGTTCAATTGACAAGGTTTCCCCTCAGGAAACACGCATGATCCTAGGTGCGCGGCCACAGGTGCGGGTTCAGATCGCCGCCGCTGATAAGCAGGATCTTGGAGATATGTTATGCAGTTTCATCATCAGGGGTACGTTTCTGCGGATCCGCGCATTCAACCTGCCGCCGGTATAGGGTTGAACCGTCCTGCCGAGTTGCCGGACCATGTGGATGTTCTGATTGTCGGCGCAGGGCCGGCGGGTGTCGTGGCGGCGGCACAGCTGGCCCAGTTTCCCGAGATTACCACCCGCCTCGTGGATCGTCGGGCCAGCCGCCTGGAAGTCGGGCAGGCCGACGGTATCCAGCCGCGCAGTGTCGAGACCTTTGAAGCCTTCGGTTTTGCTGACCGCATCGTGGCCGAAGGCTGCCGGGTGGTTGAAACAGCCTTCTGGAAACCGGACCCCAAGGATCCGGCCCGGATTGCCCGGACATCCCGGGTGCTGGAAGATCCCAATCATGTCAGCGAGTATCCCCATATCACCGTCAATCAGGCGCGTGTTCTGGATTATTTCTCGGAGGCAATGGCTTTTGCCCCCACTCGCATGCAAACCGACTGGGGGTATGAGTTCCAGTCGCTTGAGCGCACAGAGACGGGCTCGCATCCACTTAAGGTTACCTTGCTTAAAAAAAGCGCTGATGCACCGGATGAAACCCGGATTGTGCATGCCAGGTTTGTGGTGGGAGCTGATGGTGCCCACAGCCGGGTGCGCGCAGCCATTGGCTGCACGCCGGCCGGGGACTCCTCCAATCATGCCTGGGGTGTCATGGATTTGCTGGCAGTCACGGACTTTCCGGATATCCGGATCAAGTGCGCCATTCAGTCAGACCAGGAAGGCAGTATCTTGCTGATCCCGCGTGAAGGCGGGCATTTGTTCCGGCTGTATGTCGATCTTGGTGAGGTTGATCCGGCAGATCGTGGCGCAGTGCGTAAAACGTCTGTCGATCAGGTGATTGCCCGGGCCAGGAAAATCCTGCACCCCTACAACCTGGATGTGCGGGATGTGGCGTGGTTCAGTGTCTACGAAGTTGGGCATCGGGTCTGTGATCGCTTTGATGACGTGCCGCCGGCAGAAATCGGCACACGCACGCCACGGGTGTTTATCGTGGGTGATGCCAGCCACACGCACAGTGCCAAAGCCGGGCAGGGGATGAATGTCTCCATGCAGGATGGCTTCAATCTGGGCTGGAAGCTGGCCCATGTGTTGCAAGGCCGCAGCCCTGCCAGCCTCTTGCATACCTATTCTGGTGAGCGTCAGGTGGTAGGCGAGGACATCATCCGTTTTGACAAGCGTTGGGCATCGATCCTGGCAAAGCGCCCGGAAGATTTTTCCAGCCCCCAGGCCCTCGAAGACGCATATCTGCAGATTACCGAGTTTGCTCAAGGCTTTATGACATGCTATCCGCCGTCCATGATTGCGGGCGAGGGTGAGTATGCGGGCCTGGCCTCGGGCTACCCCATTGGCCGGCGCTTCCGATCGGCGATGGTTGCGCGGGTTGCTGACGGCGTGGCATTGCATATGGGCCATGAAGCCCGTGCCGATGGCCGGTGGCGCCTGTATGTGTTTGCAGATCGGGCTGCGGCGGGGCAATCCGAGGCGATGCGCACTCTGGCCGACTGGCTGCAACATGCAGCCGAGTCGCCTTTGCGTGGCTATACGCCTGGCGGGCTGGATGCAAACGCCTGGTTCGACCTGTCTGTCATCTACCAGCAACTGCACACAGAAATTGACATTAACCAGGTGCCGGCCGTCTTTAAGCCCGCCGTAGGACGGTTTGGCCTGACAGACTACGAACGGGTGTACTCGGTATTGCCGGGCGACGATATTTTTGCGCAGCGCCAGATTGATCGGGACGGTGCGATGGTGCTGGTCAGGCCCGATCAGTATGTGGCCCATGTATTGCCTTTATCGGCCACCATCAGGCTCGGTAAATTTATCGGCGGGTTTACCAGCCGCCAGTCTTGAACCATGGGGGGCGGGCGGCTATAGAGATCTTGCTTCTTTAGCTGTGCCGCCTGTGCTGCAAGGCCAGATGGCATACCATCCCGATCACCAGGCCCCAGAAGGCGCTGCCGATACCCAGCAAGCTCATTCCGGAAGCGGTGGCCAGAAAAGTGATGAGAGCGGATTCCCGATGAGCGGGTATGGCCAGTGCGTCATGCACGCTGCTGCCTAGCGTGCCCAGCAGGGCCAGGCCTGCGATGGCCGCCACCAGCGCGTGAGGAAAGGCTGCAAACAGTGCCACCACCGTGGCGCCAAAGATGCCTGTCAAAAAATAGAAAATACCGGCCCACACCGAGGCCTTGTAGCGCTCGCGTGAGTTGGGATCTGCATCCGGGCTCATGCAGATGGCAGCCGTGATGGCGGCCAGGTTATAGGCAAAGCCGCCAAACGGCGCCAGAATAATGCCCGTGAGGCCTGTCCAGGAAATCAGGGGCGATGCAGGTACATCGCTGTAGCCATTGGCCCTGAGCACTGCCAGACCAGGCACGTTCTGCGATGTCATGGTGACAATAAACAAGGGTAGTGCGACGCCGATCAGGGCAGAGACTGAAAAGGATGGTGCCATCCACACGGGATGGGCGGGTGTCCAGTTGAGGCCTCCCAGAGGTAGCTGGCCTTGCACGCCGGCAACCACTATCCCGGCCAGCAATGCAAGCGGCACGCTGTAGCGGGGCAACAACCGCCGGGCAAGGATAAAGGTGGCCACCATGGCAAATACCAAGGTGGGTTGTGCCTGCAATGAGGTAAACAGGTCCATCCCAAAGCGCAACAAGATGCCTGCCAGCATCGCTGACGTCAGATGGTGAGGCACCCAGTTCATGATTTTCTGAAACCAGCCGGTGATACCGCACAGGGTGATCAGCACGGAGCTGACAATGAACACACCAATTGCCTGGGATAGTCCGATGTCGCCAAGGCTGGTGGCCAGCAGGGCTGCACCCGGGGTAGACCAGGCTGTCAGCACGGGGGCTTTCCAGGCCAGTGACAGCCCGATACAGCTGATCCCCATACCTACGCCCAGCGCCCACATCCATGAGGCCAGTTGCGCTTCTTGCGCGCCTGCTGCGCTGGCTGCCTGAAAGATGATGGCCACAGAGCTTGTGTAGCCCACCAGTACAGCAATAAAACCAGCTGACAGGTGCGAGATTTTGAACCACGCCCCGAGTCGGGAAAAGGCAGAAGCGGCCGGCTCGGGGCTGGGTGGTTTCATGTCGGACGGTCAGACATCAGCAAATCATCACGGTGCAGCGCGGGTGATGCCATGTGCCCAGGTAAAGGCATCCTGCACCAGCGGTGCAATTTGGCTGCTTGTTTGTTGCAAGTTGTTTAGCAATGAAGCGAGGTCTTCTGTCTGGTCGCGATCCGAGGGAAACAACAATGCGGCCAGTCGGAGCTCATCACCCAGGGGGCCTGTGCGATGCAGCAGGGCTTCCCGAATAGGCACGTCCAGTTGGATCTGTTGCAGCAGATCCACCATTGTGCTGTTAAACATTTGGTCGATCACTGACAATATGCCTGTTGTAAAGGCAGACTCTGCCCGGACAGTTTGTTCTGGATATTTTTGCTTGGACAATGCTTCCATCAGGTGTCCACGCGCGCTGGCCTGAATCAGGACGGGAGACAGGTAACCGGTGGGCCTGCCGGCCTCGGTATACATCAGTATTTGTATCCAGCGTTGGAGCTCGCGGCGCCCCAGCAGCATGATGGCCTGGGGCAGGGAGGTGATTTCCTGGCTTAAGCCATAGGCTGGTGTATTCACCATATCCAGCAAGATCTTGACCAGCTCGCTGTCTTGTTCAAGACAGCGCTGGATCTCGGGGGTTTCGCCTTCGCCCATGATCAGGGACACCAGATTGAGCAAGGTTTTCTGGCGGACAGATAAAGTGTTGGCGGCGACCAGGTCGCGTGGCCACTGGCCTGCGTACAAGGTAAAGCCCAGCAGCAGAAAATTATCCAGCGTGGCTTTGTCGGGTGGATCAATGGCCAGCAACAACCGCCCTGCCTGCTTATGCTGAAAGCTTTGTTTAAATATATCAGCCTTGGTGCTGATGGCGGTGTTAAACCCCACCACTTTGACAAATGGCAGCAGGCTGCTGCGCTCGGGTTGTGCGGCAAGGTCGCCGCGCAGGCTGAAGCCCAAACCGCCATGTGCCAAGCCTTGCAGCGCCTGGATGAGCTCAGGCGTGAGGTCGAGGATATCGGGAAACTCGAGATAGCAGCGGTTGCGCGGAAGCATGACGGCCATTGTGCTTTGCAGCAGGGCCGGTGTTGCATCAATCCAGTGGGGGGCGTATGCCAGCAGCTGGTTGATCCCGTACTCTCGGGCGGCTTGCATGACGGCCAGGCCGGCGTCAGCGCCGGGGTATTGTGGATCTGTCCATAGAATACGGAGACGATATCCGTGCAGGCCCTGATCTTTATTGAGGACAGGCTCTCGTCGGATCAAAAAAGGGAGGGGTGCATCTGGGGGTGTTTCTTGTTCCTTGGGGGTGTCCTGCTCGGCCATCAGGCTGGTCTCCATTGTGTCTCTTTTGGTGTTGAGCCGGAACCGTACGGCATCCTGCCCGCTGATTTTTATCTTATTGTGCAATGGTTGGCTGCATGCGTTCACTCATCGCGCAGGACATTATAGGTAAGTCTACAATCGGGAGGTTGATAAACCGGAGATACCCATGCCAGGATTGCTACCCAAGGTAGACCCAGAAGGTCTGCTGGAATACTCGGTGGTCTACACCGACCGCGCATTGAACCACATGTCTCAGTCCTTTCAGGAAGTCATGCGGGATATTTCCCAGACGCTCAAAAGCGTTTATGGCGCTCACTCGGCGATTGTGATTCCGGGGAGTGGCACCTTCGGCATGGAGGCGGTTGCCCGCCAGTTTGGCACCAATAAACGCTGCCTCGTGATACGCAACGGCTGGTTCAGCTATCGCTGGACGCAGATTTTTGAAGCAGGCAATATCCCCTCCGAATCACGTGTCCTGAAAGCACGTCCCATCGAGTCCGGCGCGCAGGCATTTTTTGCACCGCCTCCCGTCCAGGATGTCGTGGCTGCGATTCACGAATTCAAACCCGACGTTGTCTTTGCCGCACACGTTGAAACCGCGTCGGGCATCATGCTGCCCGAAGAATACATTCGCCAGGTGGCGGATGCAGTGCACGAGGAAGGTGGCCTTTTTGTGCTGGATTGCATTGCATCGGGCACCATCTGGGTCAATATGCGTGATGTGCACGCCGATGTGCTGATCTCCGCCCCTCAAAAGGGCTGGACGTCATCTGCCTGCTGCGGGCTGGTGATGCTCAGTGAAACCGCCCGTGAGCGCATCGAATCCACCCAAAGCACCAGCTTTGCCTGTGATCTGCGCAAATGGCTGGGGATCATGGAAGCCTACGAGAAAGGCGGGCACGCTTACTACACCACACTGCCAACGGATGCTCTGATCATCTTGCGCAACGTCATGGCCGAGACACACGCTTATGGCTACGACCGCGTCAAGGCCGAGCAGCAGCAGTTAGGTGATGCCGTGCGCGCCCTGTTGCGCGAACGGGGCTTTAAAAGTGTGGCAGCCCCGGGCTTTGAAGCGCCGGGTGTGGTGGTGAGCTACACCACGGACGATGGCATCCACTCCACCCGCAAGTTTGCAGAGGCGGGCTTGCAAGCCGCCGCCGGGGTGCCGCTGGCTTGTGACGAGCCTGAAGGCTTCAAGACGTTCCGCCTTGGTTTGTTTGGCCTCGATAAGCTGCACAACATTCCGCGCACGGTCGAGTCACTTGCAAAGGCGCTGGATCGGATGGAGTAAAGACTGACAACGCCCACCGGCCCTGGTATCAGGGCCGCAGGCGATAGCCTGTGCGGAAAATCCAGGCCACTGTTACTAGGCAAACAGCCAAAAACACCAGTGTCATGGCCAGGCTAAGCCATACGTTTACGTCTGCCAGGCCGAAGAAACTCCAGCGAAACCCGCTGATCAGGTAAACCACCGGATTGAGCAAGGTCACTTGCTGCCAAAAGGGTGGCAGCATATCGATTGAATAGAAGCTGCCCCCCAGGAAGGTCAGGGGGGTTACGATCAGCAGCGGCACAAACTGCAGTTTTTCAAAGTTGTCCGCCCAGATGCCGATAATGAAACCAAGCAGGCTGAACGTCAGTGCCGTCAGCACCATAAAGGCAGCCATCGCCAGGGGGTGGTCGATTCTCAGGGGCACAAACAGCGTGGCAGTTGCCAGGATGATGATCCCCAACAGCACTGATTTGGTGGCTGCCGCACCGACGTATCCCAGCAAGATATCCAGATAGGACATAGGCGCCGACAGGATCTCGTACAGGGTGCCGGTAAATTTCGGAAAATAAATACCAAATGCAGCATTTGAAATACTGTGCGTGAGCAAAGACAGCATGATCAAGCCAGGCACGATAAATGCTCCATAGCTGACGTCGCCCACTTCCTGGATGCGCGATCCAATCGCAGTGCCAAACACCACAAAATAAAGAGAGGTTGAAATGACCGGCGCAATGATGCTTTGCATCAGCGTGCGCCAGGTACGGGCCATCTCGAAACGGTAGACAGCATAGATTGCGGGCCAGTTCATCAATTGGGGTTCCGGATGAGGTCTACGAAAATATCTTCCAAGGAGCGCTGTTCGGTGTCCAAGTCGGCCAACACCAGTCCGGCAGACTGCAAGGCTGACAATAGTGCAGGCACACCCTTGCCGGCATCGGTGGATTCGTATCGGTAGTACAAGGTGTGCTGGTCAGGCGCAAGCGTCAATGACCAGCTTTTCAGGGCTTCAGGCAGCTGCGTCAGTGGATGTGCCAGATGCAGGATCAGGCGTTTTTGTCCCAATTGGTGCATCAGCCTGGCTTTTTCTTCAACCAGCAGCAGGCGGCCCTGGTTGATAATGCCGATACGATCGGCCATTTCTTCGGCTTCTTCGATGTAGTGTGTAGTAAGAATGACGGTGACGCCGGTGGCACGCAGGGATCTCACCAGATTCCACATGTCCTTGCGCAAGGCTACATCAACCCCGGCGGTGGGTTCGTCCAAAAATAAAATGGTGGGGTCGTGTGACAAGGCCTTGGCAATCATTACCCGCCGCTTCATGCCACCTGACAGGGTCAGCAGCCGGCTGTCGCGTTTCTCCCATAGCGACAAGGATTTCAGGATCTCTTCAATGCGCTGCGGGTTGGGCGATTTGCCAAACAGGCCGCGGGTAAAGCAGACGGTATCCCATACGGTTTCAAACGCGTCGGTGGTCAGCTCCTGGGGCACCAGGCCGATAGCGCTGCGGGCCTCGCGGTAGTCGTGCACGATATCGTGGCCGGCTACCTGTACAGAACCGCTACTGGGGTTCACCAAGCCACAGATGATGCTGATCAGGGTAGTCTTGCCCGCCCCGTTAGGGCCCAGGAGAGCAAAGATCTCACCCTGCTGGATGCTCAGGCTGACGGCGTGCAGCGCCTGGTGGCCGGAGGCGTAGGTCTTTTCGAGAGAGTGGATATCGATGACCGAACTCCGGGATGGAGTTGGGTGGGTTTCTGCAGAGTCTGACATATTGGGTAGGTGGTATCCGCTAACGCCTTATCGGGTTGCAATGAAGGCGGTGTGGGCCTGGACAGTAGACAGTGCCGTCAAACTGAGGCACCCTGCCAACAGAAGCAGGCTCTTAAAGGGCCTGGCCGTGGTCTTCATGGTTTGTCTTGCGACGGTTGGATAACCTTTTTGAATGGTTTGATTATAAGCATGGCTGCTTTTATCCCACGCCAAGTGACGCGGTTTTGTGTGACGCTCGCTGCAGCAGTGTTGCTGGCGGCGTGTGCGGGCCCGCAGGGTGGACACTCTGGTGTTGCCCAGGGCCCCCACATCAGTCCAGCCCAGCGCACAGAAGTCGTTTTGACGGCGCTCAGCCTTCTGGATACCCAGTACCGCTATGGCGGGGCCAGGCCAGTGGGTGGTTTTGATTGCAGTGGCTTGGTCAAATATGTGTTTGCAACCGCCACAGATACCCGGCTGCCGCACAATACCGATCAAATTGCGCAACTCAGCCAACCGGTGCCGCGCAGCCAGTTGCAGCCTGGTGATCTGGTATTTTTCAATACGCTGGGGCGGCGTAATTCGCACATGGGCATTTATGTGGGTAATGGTCGTTTCATCAATGCGCCTTCCACGGGTGGCCGTGTGCGCATTGATTCTCTGGATAATGTCTACTATCGCCGGCATTTTCAGTCGGTGGGTACCCTGTTTGCCCGCTAAAACGGCTTGCCATGCCGCTTAGCGTTTGGCTGCTTCGGGCCAATAGTGGCTGTCGGGCAACACTCTAGAGCCGAAAATCGCCTGCCCCACCCGTACGGTGGTAGCGCCTTCTTCGATCGCCCATTCGAAATCGCCTGACATGCCCATGGAAAGCTCGGCGAAGTCCGGGCCTTGAGGAGCCTCTTGGCGCAGTTGATCGCGCAGGCTGTGTAATAACCTGAAGCAGGGGCGCACGTGGTTTTGGTCAGAGGAAAACAGGGCCAGCGTCATCAAACCACGTACACGCAAGGCGCTATAGGCCGGTAAGGCGCGTGCAAATTCCATCACCTGATCAGGAACCAGACCAAACTTGCTGGCCTCGCCCGAGGTGTTGACCTGCACAAACACATCCAGGGCGCGGCCTTCTTCCTGCAGTCGGCGATCCAGTGCCTCGGCGACCCGCAGGTTATCCAGTGCTTGAAACTCTTTTGCAAAGCGGGCCACAAACTTGGCCTTGTTGGTTTGCAGATGGCCAATCACCGCCCAGTCCAGATCAGAGAGATCCTGCATGGATTCCCATTTGCCGTAGGCTTCCTGCACCTTGTTTTCGCCCAGCAGGCGGCACCCGGTAGCGTAGGCCATGCGGATCCTGGCTTCATCTACTGTTTTGCTGACGGGCAGTAGCCGTACCTCGGCCGGATCCCGGCCGGCACGCTGGCAGGCCGCCAGAATACGTTGTTGGATATCGGCAAGGTTTGCCTGAATTTCTTCTTGTGAGGTGGCCGTATGATAGGCGGGGCGGGCAGGGACAGCAGCACTCATGGTGGTTCTCGAAAAAAAGCGGGTCAGCGCCCTAAAGGATACCTCTTTATGGCTGTGGCCTTGCATACCCATCATCTGTGCGCCGGTGCAAAGTCCTTGGCATGGCGTGCCTGCCCGGGCCGCTGCCCGGATCCCGTATGATGTCAAATGTCGTGGCGCAAGCATCCGGAAACAGGGAGGGAGATGAACACGCAGGCCATCGAACTGACACCAGGATTGGTGCTGGTGCACGGCAATCGCGCCGAACAGCTGAGAGACGTGCTGGCTGCCTGGATGCAGCATAGCCCGCTGGAACCCCTCGAAAACGAATGCGTTTTGGTGCAAAGCAATGGCATCGCCCAGTGGCTGCGGCTGGCGCTTGCCGACAACCGTTACGGCGGCGTAGCCGCAGCTCTGGATTTTCTGTTGCCGTCCCGCTTTATGTGGCAAGCCTACCGCAGCGTGCTGGGGCCAGAGTCGGTGCCCGAGCGCTCGGCCCTGGACAAGGATGCACTCGTCTGGCGGCTTATGCGTCTGCTGCCGGAGCTGTCTGCTCAGGCCAGGTACGCCGTCTTGCAGCGGTTTTTGACAGATGATCCTGATGTGCGCAAGCGCTACCAGCTAGCATGTCAGGTGGCTGATATTTTTGACCAGTACCAGGTGTACCGGGCAGATTGGTTGCAGGCCTGGGCTGAGGGCCGGCAGGTGCTTCCAGGGATGCATGGCGAGCCCGATATCCCCGTGACACAAGTTTGGCAGGCACACCTGTGGCAGGATCTGTTGGCCGATCTGGCGGCGGATCCCCAGGTGTGCAGCCTTTTACAGGCGGAAGGCCGTCCCGTGGCCGGCCGCGCAGCCATCCACGAAGCTTTTATGGCTAAAGTGCAGACCAAGCGCTTGGATCACCGGCCCCAGGGGCTGCCACGTCGCATCCTCGTGTTCGGGATTTCTGCCATGCCCCGTCAGGCATTCGAAGCACTGGCCGCCCTGTCCCGGTGGGTTCAGGTATTGGTGTGTGTCCATAACCCTTGCGCCCACTATTGGGCCGATATCCAGGGCGGGCGGGAGGTCTTGCGGGCGCGGTTCAAGCGTCAGGCACGCCGCCCGGGTTTACCGGACCATCTGGATGAAGCTGCCTTGCATCAGCAAACCCATCCCCTGTTGGCCTCGTGGGGGCGCCAGGGGCGTGATTACATCGGCATGCTGGATGATTTTGATGATCCGGCCCAGAGAGCCCGCTGGATTCCTCAGTTTGATGCCCTGCATCAACGCATTGATGCGTTCGAGACGCTGCCGGGTGCTATGTTGCTGGCGCAGTTGCAGGATGATATGCGTGATCTTCGGCCTCTGAGCGAAACCCGCCAGCGCTGGCCTGCCATCGATCCCGCGACAGACCACTCCATCTGTTTTCATGTGGCGCACAGTGCCTTGCGCGAAATCGAGATCCTGCAGGACCAACTGCTGGCAGCGTTCGATGCAGATCCTTCCTTGCATGCACGGGATGTCATCGTCATGGTGCCTGACATTGACACCTACGCCCCGCATATTCAGGCGGTCTTTGGCTTGTATGGGCCTCAGGATGCGCGTCATATTCCCTACAACCTGGCAGACCGCAGCACTCGCCAGACCGATCCGCTGATGGTGGTGCTCGAACAACTGCTGTTTTTGCCGCGACAACGTCTGGGTCTCTACGAAGTACTGGAATGGCTGGAGGTACCGGCCTTACGCCGCTGTTTTGAGATCTCTGCAGAAGACTTGCCCGCCGTTCAGGCCTGGGCACGTGAAGCCCGGGTGCGCTGGGGCTTGCATGCGAGCCATCGGGATTCGTTTGATCTTGCCCAGTCACCACAAGCAGCCTATCGATATACCTGGCAATTTGGCTTCGACCGTATGCTGCTGGGGCATGCGGCGGGCGCCAGTTCCTCTGCCTGGCAAGGTATCGAGCCCTATGCCGAGCCCTCCGGGCTGCAGGCAGTTGTCCTGGGTGGAATCGGACATTTGCTGGATCGGCTGGATCACTATTGGCAGATACTGGCCAAACAAGCCACGCCAGGGCAGTGGCTAAGCCAGTTTCAGTCCTTGCTGGCAGACTTTTTTGTGCCGGATACCGATGCCGAGGCCCTGATTCTGGGGCAGTTTCGTGAATCGCTGCTGGCCTGGTTCGAGCACTGTGAGGCCGCCGGCCTGCAAGAGCCTTTGCCTTCCTCTATCGTGGCCGAACATTGCCTGGCACAGATCGATCGCTCAGGTTTGTCACAGCGGTTCTTTGCGGGCTCTGTCACGTTTGCAACCTTGATGCCTATGCGCGCCATTCCCTTCCGTCGGGTGTGCCTGCTGGGGATGCAGGATGGCGAGTTCCCGCGTCGGGCGGTGCCCTCGGATATGGACTTGATGGTCAGCCATCCTCGGCCGGGCGATCGTTCCCGACGAGAAGACGACCGTTATCTGTTTCTCGAGGCGGTGCTGTCTGCGCGCGACCAGTTATATCTCTCGTGGGTTGGACGCAGCATCCTGGATAACGCAGAGCAGCCACCGTCCGTCTTGATCTCGCAATTGCGGGATCACCTTGATCGTGGCTGGCAGTGTACCGATACTCAGGTGCCTGTCTCTGAAGCCCTCACGTGCCTGCACCCCCTTCAGCCGTTCAGTCTTCGGTATTTTCCTTCCAACCCATTGGCCGGCGCCAAAGCGCTCTTCACCTATGCGCACGAGTGGCGCTCTCGCCTCCCGGCTACGCAGCCATCTGCTGCGCTTGCGCAGCCAGACGATGACGTCACAGCAACGCTGAAGCTGGAAGATTTGCAACGTTTTTTAAAGACCCCTGTCGAGCAGTTTTATCGTCGGCGCCTGCGGGTGGGCTTCAATGACATGACTCAGTCGGAAGACGAAGAAGAACCATATCTGTACGACGGCCTCCAGAAATGGCAGCTAGACGGCCGTTTGCTGGAGGCGGTTTGCCAGGCGGCATCTTCAGGCGTGGATCTGGCAAATAGCCCTCAAGCCGGCCTGATGGCAGCGTTGGATAAGGCCTTGCTTCGCCTGCAAGGAGAGGGGGGGATTGTCGACGGCAGCCTGGGAGACTCGATTGCCGCACGTATCAAAGCCTCGTTGGTGCCCGCCATCGAGCAGTACGTAGAGGCGTGCACCCAGTGGCCGCTTGACGCAAAAGGTCATTCCTTGCGACTTTCCCAGATGCTGCCGGGCACCGGCAACCTTGCTGCGTTTGAAGACGCCCTGGGTGGCTGGCGGCAAAGCGCCGACGGCCAGTGGGCGCGAGTCATCCTGCAGCCCAGCCACCTGGTGAAGTCCAGCAGTCATTACGCATTCAAAAACATGGTGGCTGCGTGGGTTGAACATATTACCGCGCATGTCTGGGCGCGGCCTTCCACCCTGGTGCTGATTTCACCCAAAGGAAAAATCCAGTTTGACCCTTTGCCCGTGCACGAGGCGCAGCGCGTGTGGGGCAACTGGTGGGCCGTCTGGCAGCAGGGCCAATCAGCCCCATTGCCGATAGAGATCGAATCCGCTTCGGCCTGGCTTAGGGCGGGTGCCGATCCAGACCCTGGCAGTGGTGCGTGGCAGGCAGCAGAGAAAGCCTATCAGCAGGCACAAGATCGTTCGTTGTGCCTGCGTCGCAGCTACGCAGATTTTGCACAGCTGGTGTCGGATGGTCGCTTTTTTGATCTGGCCAACACACTGTATGGTTCCCTGGCTGCAGCATTGCCACAAAAAAAGCAGCGCTCAGCGGGTAGCAAGCAAGCCCTCCGGCAAGAGGATGCCGTATGACAAATCATCCTGGCATCGACCCGGTTGCCATTGCCCAAGTAGACCCCCTGCATTTCAGCCTGCGTGGCAGTCATCTGATAGAAGCCAGTGCAGGCACGGGCAAGACGTGGACAATTGCCGCACTTTATGTGCGTCTGGTGCTTGGGCACGGTGGCCAGGCAGCGCGGCTGCCCGCGCAGATCCTGGTGCTGACGTTTACCGAGGCAGCCACACACGAGTTGCGGGATCGTATCCGCAGCCGCCTGATCCAGGCGGCTGCCTGCTTTGCCGGCCCTTCGGTTTCTGCCGAAGAGTGTCAGGATCCGTTTTTGTGTGCCTTGCGGGCAGAGTATCCAACAGCCCAATGGGCCGGGTGCGCACGTTTGCTGGATCTGGCTGCACAATCCATGGATGAAGCCGCCATTTCCACCATCCATGGCTGGTGTAACCGGGTGCTTGGCGAACACGCCTTCGATAGCAGTCAGCTGTTTCATCAGCAACTGCTCGAAAATCTGGCAGACCTCACACGGGAAGTCGCCTGGGATTATTGGCGGGCCTGCGTGGCATCCCTGGATGGCCGCTCGCTGGATATCGTGCTGGGTATGTGGGCCAACCCGGATGCGCTGGCGGCAGCCATGTCTTCGGCCCTTACCCGTGAGGGGCTGCCACAGGTCGAAATAGATTCCCTGCAATCAGCGTGTCAGCAGGGGATGGCCGAACAGCAAGCCCAGGTGCGTGTGCTTAAGGTGGCCTGCGAGGCCACCCTGGACGATTTCCAGACCTGGCTTGAGTCTCAGGGCGGTGCAATCAAAATTGATGCCAGATCCAGAGGCAAGTGGCTGGGTGCTTTGCGCGCGTGGGTGCTTGATGACGAGCAGATCCGGCCCGCGCTGACTGACACGGGTTTGGCTGCTCTCACACCAGAAGGGCTGGCAAGCCGTTGGCGTGGCGAAGGCCAGGTGCCCAGTTGGCCGGCAGGCAGCGATGTAGTGCAGGCGCTGGTGGCCCAATTGCCGCAGCTGTCCCATGCCTTGCGTGCGCCTGTGTATGAGCATGCGCTGGTGTGGATGGCGCAGCGGCTGCAGGCCATGCTGACGCAGCGCGGTGCGATGGGCTTTGATGGCTTGCTCAGCAACCTCGACTCCGCCTTGCGCCGGGCGCAGGGAGAGGCGCTTGCGCAAACCTTGCGACACCAGTTTCCCGTGGTGATGATTGATGAGTTTCAGGATACGGATCCTCTGCAGTACCGGATCTTTGATCGCATCTATCGGGTGGCAGAGCCTTCACCCGACACCGCACTGATCTTTATCGGAGACCCCAAACAAGCCATCTACGGGTTTCGGGGGGCGGATGTACAAACTTATCTGCTGGCCGCTCAGGCCTGTGCCGGACGCGTCCAGACCCTGAGCCGAAACTATCGGTCAGACAGCCTTCTGGTGCAGGCCGTCAATCATTGTTTCGATCGCCACGAGGGTGGCGCGGTGTTTCCCACCGCTCGGCACGCTGAGTCCATTGCCTTTCATCCCGTGCGGGCCGAGGGACGGGCCGAGCGCTGGTTCTCTGATGGCAAACATCCGGCAGTGTTGCAGGCTGCCTGGCTGACTCCCGAAGACGCCGATACCCTGTCAAATACGGCCTATCGCAATAAAGCGGCCATGCTTTGTGCAAGTCAAATCGTTCAGGTGCTTCGAAGCGGTGCTGAGGGGCAGGCGGGTTTTCTGTCGGCCGAGGGCCTGCGGGCCGTGCGCCCGTCTGATGTGGCTGTATTGGTGAATTCCCGGGGAGAAGCCCAGGCTGTACGGGATGCCCTGACGGCGCTGGGTGTCCGTAGTGTGTATTTGTCAGATCAGCGTTCGGTATATGCCACCGAAATCACGCAGGAGATTGGCTTCATCCTGCAGGCGTGCGCACATCCTCAGGACGAGGCGGCCATTCGCGCAGCCCTGGCAACACCCTTGCTGGCGCAGTCTTTGTCGCAACTGGCGCAGTGCGTGGATGACGAATGGGCCTGGGATGAGCGGGTGGAACAATTCCAGGCCTATGCCGTACGCTGGCGCGAGGCGGGTGTTTTACCCGTTTTGCGTCAGGTGTTCCACGATTTCGATGTGCCGTCGCGGCTGCTATCCCTGGGTGCTGCTGGTGAGCGCCAGCTGACGGATTGCCTTCACGTGGCCGAGCTGCTGCAGCAGGCCAGCGTGCAGCTGGATAGCGAAGAAGCGCTATTGCATTACCTTGCCCGTCAGCGTGAAAGCGCACAGGATGCCGTCACCGAGGATGCCCGGCGGGTTCGCCTCGAAAGTGATGATCAACTGGTTCGTGTGGTCACGGTTCACAAATCTAAAGGGCTGGAATACCCCTTGGTATTTCTGCCGTTTGTCTGCAGTGGTGGGTGGCCGGGCCCCAAATCCGGGCCACAGCAATTGCACTGGGATGGTCGGCGTCAGTGGCTGTTTCAGCTGGATGATGCCCAGGCGCAGCAATGGGCGCTTGAACAGCTTGGCGAAGAAGTCCGAAAGTTTTATGTGGCCCTGACCCGTGCAAAGTTTGCCGTCTGGCTGGTTTTGGCTGATGTCGACAAGCGCAGCACCAGTGGCATTGCCCATGCGCTGGGCGATCCTCTCAAAAATGCCTGGGATGAGCGTTGCCGCTTATATCCGGATCAGTTTGCCTGGTTGCCGGATAGTCCTCAAGGCGATGAAGTGGGCCAGGAGGGTCGGGCGGGCATTTCCGTGGTTTCCCCTGCCCAAGCGCCTGGGCCTGCCCGGCGCTTGTCCCGGCCGGTGCTGGATACTCCCTGGTGGATTGCCAGTTATTCTGCCTTGCATTGGGATGATGCAGGCCAGATCAGGGCCCGAGCACGTCCGGATGCTCCTGAGACAGTGATAGAGGAGATCTTGCGTGAAGACCTTCCTGTGCAAGTGTCTCAGCTGGAGGCCGACGATGCACCGCTAGCCCTGCCAGGGTTTCCTCGTGGCAGTGAAGCCGGTACCTTTTTGCATGGTTTGCTGGAGTGGGCAGGGCAGCGCAATTTTCGCCAGTTGGAGGGGGTGCGAGACATGATCGCGCGGCGCTGTGCCGTGCGTGGATGGGAAGCCCATATCGACATGTTGCACGACTGGCTGTTGCAGTTTGCCCAGACACGCTGGTTTCCAGATTTGCCACAAGCCCCCGTGCTGCAGCTAAACCAGATACAACGTTGTCTGCCCGAGATGGAGTTCTGGCTGCCGGTACAGCACCTGTCTGTGCAGGCACTGGATAAAGCCCTCACGGCCGGCACCTTTGGTGCGATCCCTCGGCCGGCACTGCAGCCGCACCTGCTGAATGGCCTGTTCAAGGGCTTTATCGATCTCACCATACAGGCGGATGGCCGTTATTACCTGATCGACTACAAATCAAATGATCTGGGACCGGCGTGGCAGGATTATGCGCATGAGGCTCTGGTCAAAGCAGTGTGCGCTGCCCGCTACGATGTCCAGATGCTGATGTATGTGCTGGCCTTACATCGGCAGTTGCGCGCCCGCCTGCCGGATTACGACTATCACCAGCATATGGGGGGCGCCGTCTACATGTTCCTTCGGGGCCAACCGTCTCCAGGGCAGGGCCTGATTTCTCTGCGTCCGCCCAGAGCCCTTGTTGATGAGCTGGATGCGCTGTTGCTGGGGCCGGAGCCTGCCTATGACTGATCATTTTCCGGACCCATCGGCGGGAAACCAGAACACTGTGCAGGCACCCTATTTGCCGAGGGGGCAGTCGGGTCATTGGCCGGATTGGCTGCAGTATGGCCAGGAAGATCCCGTGCGCAATCTGGATGTGGCATTTGCCCGCTTCCTGGCTCAGTGTGATCCCAGTGCATCTCCTCTTGCCTTGCGGCTGAGCTTGCTGTGCTCCGCCCAATTGGCCCAAGGCCATGTATGTCTGGATCTGATGGCCCCCGCAGTGCATTTGCCAGCCTCCCCCGAGCGCTGCCTTGAACAGTTGGCGTCGGCGGTATTTGTCGGTGATGGAACCGGCCCCGAGCCTCTGGTATTGCATGACACCCGCCTTTACCTGGCACGTTACTGGCATGCGGGTACCCGGATTCGCAACAGTATTGCCAGCCGGTTGTTGCCGGTTGATGATCCGGCTGTGGATGTTGCTCTGGCTCGCCAGTGGCTGGATACGCTTTTTCCGCCAGACCCAAAAGACACTGGCTTCAATTGGCAGAAGCTGGCTTGTGCGATGGCCTTGCGACAACGCTTCAGCATCATCACCGGCGGCCCGGGTACGGGTAAAACCACCACAGTGGTGCGCTTGCTGGCTATTTTGCAGGGCCTGGCGCAGGCGGGGGGTGTTTCTCAAAGTTTGCGCATCCGGTTGGCAGCGCCTACCGGCAAGGCGGCTGCACGGCTCAGCGAATCCATTTCAGATCAGTTGCAAGCGCTTCTCGCTACTGCAGATCTGGTACTGAAGGCAGCGTTGGACAGCGTCCCTTCGGGGGTGCAGACCGTGCATCGGCTGTTGGGCAGCCGTCCCGATACTCGGCAGATGCGCCACCATGCGGGGCACCCGCTGGATATTGACGTGCTGGTGATCGATGAAGCTTCGATGCTGGATATCGAAATGGCAGATGCAGTGACCGCTGCCTTGCCACCTCATGCACGCCTGATACTGCTGGGCGACAAAGACCAACTGGCGTCTGTAGAAGCAGGCGCGGTGTTGGGCGAGCTTTGCCGCGACGCAGAGGCCATGCACTACACCGAAGCCACGTGTCGCGCATTGGACGACTTATCCGGCCAGGATGTGTTGCTGGCCGCCAAGGCACTGACGCTCGCCCAGGAAGATTCTGCGCAGGCGCCGCATTGCCCTGATCTGGCCGGCTCAGATTTGTCGCAAGCTGTCGTGATGTTGCGGCATAGCCGCAGGTTTGGTGTCGATAGCGGGATTGGCCGTTTTGCCGGTGCCGTGAACCGGGGAGATGTCCGTGCGGTGCGAGCGCTGCTGCATGCCGGGCTGCCAGATCTCCAGAGTTTTTCGGGTGCAGGCTGGCTGCAGCGTTGTGAGGCCTTGTCGGCGTCGGGTTATCCGGCTGTATTCAGTGCCATGCGTGACCAACGTCCTGGCAACGATGCCGGGCAGTTGTTGTGGGATCACTGGGCACTCGAGCTCTTGCATCTGCAAACCCGCTTTCAAGTGCTGTGTGGCTTGCGTGACGGGCCTTGGGGGGTGCAGGGGCTTAATCAGCAGATTCATACCGCCTTGCAGGGCTTGGGGTGGGTCGCGTCCGATGCCCGCCAATGGTATGCAGGGCAGCCGGTGCTTGTGCGTCGCAATTTGCCCCACCTGGGCCTGGCCAACGGAGATATGGGACTGGTGTTGCCCGTGCCGGGCCCATCAGGCAAGCCGCATCGCTTGCGGGTGGCGTTTGCCGGGATAGGGCTGCAAAAAGTGCGTTGGGTGTCCCCTGCGCGTTTGCCTGATCTCGAAACGGCCTACGCCCTGACGGTTCATAAATCCCAGGGCTCGGAGTTCGATCGTGTGGTGTTGGTGATGCCTGATCAGGCCGTCCCCCTGGTTACCCGCGAGCTGCTATATACCGGCGCAACGCGTGCCCGCAAGCATCTTGCGCTGGTGCTGCCGGGAGGGGATTCGGTATTGCGCGAGGCGGTGTTGCGACGCACCCGGCGGGCCGGCGGCATCTGGGACCCCTGAGCCCGGTCAAGTACTGCAGACGCCTGCTTCGCCGCTAAAATGATTGTTCCTCTACTGGAGACGCCCATGCCATCGATCTTCGACCAGAATCTGCCGCAGACACCGGCCAACTTTGCGCCGCTGACACCTTTGTTCTATCTCGAGCGGGCCGCTGATGTATACCCTGATCGCCTGGCGGTGGTGCATGGTCTGGGGCCATCGGCACTGCGCTATAACTGGCACCAGCTCTATCAGCGGTGCCGCCGGCTGGCCAGTGCGCTACTGCAGCATGGTCTGGGGCAAGACGATACGGTTGCCGTGATGCTGCCCAATATCCCTGCCATGGTAGAGGCGCATTTCGGCATCCCGATGGCGGGTGCTGTACTCAATACGCTCAACACCCGGCTTGATCCAGCCACTGTGGCGTTCATGCTCGACCACGGCGAAGCGCGTGCCGTGATTGTTGATCGTGAGTTTTCGGCTGTCATGTCTCAGGCGTTGGACTTGCGTCAGCGCGAGACACCGTTGCTCGTCATTGATGTGGATGATCCGCTTTATGACGGCCCCGGGGATCGCATTGGCACACTGGAATACGAAGCCCTGCTGGCGCAGGGTGATGCAGATTTTTCATGGCGGCCTCCTGAGTCCGAGTGGGATGCAATCTCCCTGAACTACACCAGCGGTACCACTGGCAACCCCAAGGGGGTTGTCTACCATCATCGCGGAGCCGCCATCAATGCGGTCTCCAATATCCTTGAGTGGGACATGCCCAAGCATGCTGTCTATCTGTGGACGCTGCCCATGTTTCACTGCAATGGCTGGTGTTTTCCCTGGACAGTCGCTGCCCGCACCGGCGTCAACGTGTGTCTCAGGCGGGTCGATGCACAGGCCATCATAGACCGCATGGTCGAGCATGGTGTTACCCACTATTGTGGCGCGCCCATCGTGCATAGCATGCTGGTCAATGCGCCGCAGGCCTTGCGTGATCGTATTCCCCCAGGGGTCAGCGCCATGGTGGCCGGGGCGGCACCGCCGGCCTCCATGATCGAAGGCATGGAGGCGCTGGGCATCGATCTCACGCATGTGTACGGCCTTACCGAGGTCTATGGCCCGGCCACCGCGTGTGCAAAGCACGCACATTGGCAGGATCTGGATATCGGCCAGCGCGCACGCCTGAATTCACGCCAGGGCGTCCGTTATCATCTCCAGCGCTCGGCTGATGTTTTGGATCCCGAGACGATGCAGGCAGTGCCGCATGATGGCGAAACCATGGGCGAAATCATGTTTCAGGGCAATATCTGCATGAAGGGGTATCTTAAAAACCCGCAGGCCACTCGGGCAGCCTTTGCGGGTGGCTGGTTTCACAGCGGAGACCTGGCTGTGGTGGATCCGGATGGCTACATCAAGATCAAAGACCGTTCCAAGGACATCATCATCTCGGGGGGTGAAAACATCTCCTCCATCGAGGTAGAGGACGTCCTGTATCGCCATCCGGCAGTACTGACGGCGGCCGTGGTGGCCCAGCCCGACGAGCGCTGGGGAGAAACCCCTTGCGCCTTCATCGAACTCAAGGCAGACGCCACCGTTACGGCAGAAGATATCATCGCGCATTGCAAGGCCCACTTGGCGGGCTTTAAAGTGCCGCGCCACATTATCTTTGGTGAGCTGCCCAAAACTTCCACAGGAAAAATACAGAAATTCGAACTCCGGCAGCAGGCGGCCGGCAAATCATGATGCGCACCGCTTCTTCCAGACATGTTTTGCTCACCACCGCCCAGATGGCGGCAGCCGATCAGGCGGCAGTGTCAGCAGGGGGGGCTTCCAGCGCCTTGATGGCGGCCGCAGGGGCGGCCGTGGCACGTGAAATCCAGGCCCGCTGGGCTCCCACCTCTGTCGTGGTGTTGTGCGGCCCGGGTAATAACGGCGGAGACGGTTTCGTGCTTGCATCCTGCCTGCAGGCTGCTGGCTGGCCTGTGCGCGTGGCACTGTGGGGAGACGCCTCCGCTCTGCGCGGAGACGCCGCCAATGCTGCCGCAGCCTGGGGGCGCGAGATAGCACCGGCGTCGCCCAAGGTGCTCGAAGGGGCCGGCCTGATTGTGGATGCGCTCTTGGGGGCGGGCTTGAACCGTACGCCTGATGCGGGCCTGAAAGCCCTGATTGAGGCCATTAATGCGGCGTTGGCTCCGGTATGTGCTGTGGATGTGCCCAGCGGGCTTGATGGCACGACCGGCCAGGCGCCCGGTGCAGCCGTACAGGCAGCGCTTACCGTCACCTTTTTTCGCCGCAAGCCCGGCCATGTGTTGTTGCCGGGGCGCAGCTTGTGTGGCGAGACACGCTGTGTGGATATTGGTATCCCGCCGTCGGTGCTAGACAATATCGCGCATGACACCTGGGTCAACGACCCGGATCTCTGGCTGTCCCGGTTTCCCTGGCCACAAGCCTCGGATCATAAATACCGGCGTGGCCATGTGCTGGTGGTCGGCGGTGAAACCATGCCTGGCGCCAGCCGCCTGGCGTGTCTGTCGGCTGCCCGCATTGGCGCAGGGATGGTCACGCTGGCTGTGCCACCGGTGGCATGGGCCGTACAGGCAACAGCACTCACCTCGGTTATGGTAGAGGCCCTGCCGGCAGATGGCCGCCTGGACAAGGCCTTGTCGGATGCACGGCGTTCGGTTTTGCTGATTGGCCCAGGGCTGGGGCGTTCTTCGTTGGCCCGATCTCAGGTTTTGTCAATGCTGGACACAAAACGGCCTTGCGTGCTGGATGCGGATGCACTCAGCGTGTTTGCAGATCAGCCCGAAATACTGATTCGGGCCTTGCACCCGCACTGTGTCATGACGCCCCACGAAGGCGAATTCGCGCGTTTGTTCATGGTGGCTGGTGATAAACGCCAACGGGCGTGTGCGGCAGCTCAGGCCTGCGGTGCTGTCGTGGTGCTCAAGGGGCCTGATACTGTCATTGCCGCGCCGGATGGTTCAAGTGTTATCAATGACAACGCGCCACCCACCTTGGCCACCGCAGGGGCAGGGGATGTGCTGGCGGGGGCCATTGCAGGGCTGTTGGCTGCCGGGATGCCCGGGTTTCTGGCGGCATGTGCTGCCGTCTGGTTGCATGGTCTGGCAGCCGACCAACAAGGCCTTGGTTTGCTGGCCGAAGATCTGCCCGCTGCGTTTCCCCAGGCGCTGGCCACTTTGGCCCGTCTGGGCGAGCCTCAACGGCATACGTATGGCTGAGACATCGGTGGTGCTGGATGATGAGTCGGCCATGGCGCTGGCCCTTGAGCAAGCCCGGTTGGCGGCGCAACTGGGCGAGGTGCCCGTGGGTGCCGTGGTGGTGGATGCCACCGGCAGGATGCTGGCTGCCGGCCATAACCGCACCATCCTCGACCACGACCCAACGGCCCATGCTGAAGTCGTGGCGTTGCGCCGGGCTGCCACGGCACTGGGTAATTATCGTCTGACGGGCGCACGCCTGTATGTCACGCTTGAGCCTTGTCTGATGTGCCTGGGGGCGATGTTTCATGCGCGGCTGGCAGAAATCGTCTATGGCGCGAACGACCCAAAAACCGGTGCATGTGGTGGCGTGGTCGATCTATCTCCGGTGTCGCGCCTGAATCATCGTACGCAGGTGCGCGGCGGGATTCTGGCATCAGAATCCGGTACCATGCTGCGCGATTTCTTTCGGGCCCGGCGGCGTTCTGCCGTACCTGCACCCCTACCAGAACCTGCTGTGCCGGCAGCAAATTATTTACCGGAAATCAAGCCCATCAAACCTTTGGCAAATACCATGAGCAATCACACCGAACATACCCATTGGGCATGCCCCACGGGTGCCGAGCATGCCCACCACCACGAACCTCCGTCCGGCATCTATCTGATCTCTCCCTCTGGGGCTGTGCCGGATCCTGCCGTGCTGGATCTTTCTGTACAGCGTCTCAAAGAGATGGGATATCGGGTGACGCTTGATCGCACCGTGAGTGCAGTGCACGAGCGCTTTGCCGGCACCGATCGCCAGCGGCTGGCATGCATCCAGCGTGCCCTGAAACAAAAACATCCGGTGGTGATGGCCACGCGCGGCGGGTACGGGCTTAGCCGTTTGCTGCCTTTTATCGACTGGCGGGCCGTGGCTGACAGCGGCAAAACCTTTATTGGGCAAAGTGATTTCACAGCGTTCAGCTTGGCCCTGCTGGCACAAACAGGCGCTGTCAGCCTGGCGGGGCCCACCGCCCTGTACGATTTTGGTGCGAAGAAAGTGGATGACCTGACCCAGGCACTGTTTCAGGAGACCTTGTCGGGCGAGCTCGAAATCCTGAGTTTCGAAACCACGGATGCAGACCCTGTAGATGCCCGGGGTATCTTGTGGGGTGGCAACCTGGCGATGGTGGCATCGCTGGTGGGTACCCCATATTTGCCTGATATTGATGGTGGTATTTTATTTCTCGAGGACATTGCCGAGCATCCATTCCGCATTGAAAGGATGCTTACCCAGCTGTGGCACGCCGGTGTGCTGGCAAAGCAGGCTGCCATCGTGTTGGGGCACTTCACCGATTACCGTCTGGCACCGCACGACAATGGCTACACCCTTGATTCTGTGGTGCACTGGCTGCGCAGCACAGTCAAAGTGCCGGTGGTCAGGGGGTTGCCGTATGGGCATGTCAAAGTTAAGGCCACCTTGCCTGTGGGCGCCCAGGCTGGGATTGCCACCGAAAAAGGCATGGCTCATCTGGTGTTGCAAGAGCACGAACACTGATTTATTCGGTCAGAAGCAAAGGTGCCCACCGAGGCTGCTAAAATCATAGGTTATTTTGCTTTTTCCCTGGTGCACCCTAAACGTGATCTCTACCAACAATCTTACGATTCAATTCGGCAGTAAACCGCTATTCGAGAACGTCAGCGTCAAGTTTGGCGACGGCAACCGCTACGGCCTCATTGGCGCCAATGGCTCGGGTAAATCCACACTGATGAAAATCATTGGTGGAGACCTCGATGCTTCCTCCGGCAATGTGGCCCTGGATCCTGGCGTACGCCTGGGAAAACTGCGTCAGGATCAGTTCGCGTTCGAAGATCAGCGTGTGCTTGACGTCGTCATGATGGGGCACGTCGAGATGTGGCAGGCCATGACCGAACGTGATGCCATCTATGCCAACCTCGAAGCCACCGAGGACGATTACATGCGGGCGGCCGAGCTCGAAGGCAAGTTTGCCGAATACGACGGCTACACCGCAGAAGCCCGGGCCGGCGAGCTGTTATTGGGTCTTGAAATCCCGGTAGAGCAGCACCAGCTGCCTATGCGCGAAATTGCGCCGGGCTGGAAACTTCGCGTACTGTTGGCGCAAGCCCTGTTTTCAAATCCGGATGTACTGCTGCTGGATGAGCCCACCAATAACCTGGACATCAATACCATCCGCTGGCTGGAAACGGTGCTCAATGGTTATGACAGCACCATGATCATCATCAGCCACGACCGCCACTTCCTCAACGAGGTGTGCACGCACATGGCCGATCTGGATTATGGCGAGCTCCGGGTGTATCCGGGCAACTACGATGACTACATGCTTGCCTCCACTCAGGCTCGCGAGCGGCAGGTGGCTGCCAATGCCCGTGCCAAAGATCGCGTCAGCGAACTGCAGGATTTTGTGCGCCGCTTTGCCGCCAACAAATCCAAATCCCGCCAGGCAACGTCGCGGCTCAAGCAGATTGATCGCATCAAGGCCGAAACGGTTCAGGTCAAGCCGTCTTCGCGGCAAAACCCGTATATCCGCTTTGAGGTCAACAAGGTGTTGCATCGCCAGGCGGTTCACATCGAAGATCTCTCCAAGGCCTATGATCGCCCAATTATTCAGAACCTCAGCACCATGGTCGAGGCGGGTCAAAAAGTGGCCATCATTGGGGCTAACGGGGTGGGTAAAACCACATTATTGCGTCTGCTGGCAGGTAACCTGGCGCCAGACCAAGGCGTAGTCCGTTGGTCTGAAAACGCCGATATCGGCTATATGGCGCAAGACGTCTCCGACCAGTTTGATTCTGACCGCGACCTCTTTGACTGGATGACGGATTACCGTCAGCCGGGCGACGAGGACCAGTCGATCCGCTCTGTGCTTGGCCGCTTGCTGTTTTCGGGCGATGAAATTACCAAGGCTGTGCGCGTGCTGTCTGGTGGTGAGAAAAACCGCATGAGCTTTGGCCGTCTGATGCTGGGCCGCCATAACGTGATGCTGATGGACGAGCCCACCAATCACCTGGATATGGAGTCGATCGAATCCCTGCAATATGCGCTCGAGCAATATCAGGGCACGCTGGTGTTTGTGTCGCATGATCGCCAGTTTGTCTCCGGGCTGGCAACGCGCGTCATCGAAATTTTGCCCGATGGCAAGCTGAACGACTACCCCGGCACCTACGAAGACTACCTGGCCTCGCAAGGGATAGAGGTCTAGGCCTGCGCCAGGCCCGATGCCAGGCCACGGCCGCCACATGCCCAGTACTTTAACCGCGCCCAACCGCCACGAAACAGAGGTTCGTAAAAGCCGTTTTCTGGCGTTGGCCGCACCCATCGCTGATGCCCAGGCCGCCCAGGATTTTTTTGCGGCTCATCACGATGTCCAGGCAACGCATCATTGCTGGGCCTGGCAGTATGGTGACCAATATCGCTTCAATGATGACGGCGAACCCGGCGGCACCGCCGGGCGACCCATTTTGCAGGCCATTCAAGCGCAGGGTTGTGATCGGGTAGCGGTGCTGGTGATCCGCTGGTATGGCGGCATCAAGCTGGGTACAGGCGGCCTGATCCGGGCATATGGGGGTGCAGCCGCCGAATGCCTGCGCCTGGCTGATAAGGTTGAGCTGCGCGAGGAAACTCTGGTGTGTTGCACCTGCGCTTATGCGGAGATGGACCGGGTGCAGGCCCGTTTGCTGACTGCGGGGGTGCAGTTCGATACAGCGGAGTTTGATGCCTACGGCGTCACTTGGACGCTACGCTGCGCTCGCGCAGAGGCCTTGGCGATAGAAGCCTTGTATCGTGACCAAACCCGGGGACAGGGGCAATGGGACGTCATCTCGCAGCAGATCGGTACATAGGGTATTGCTGGGGCTCCGGGAATAGCGGCCTGATCCCTTGGGCGGCGGTATTTTAGCCCTGAATTAACCATTGTCAGTGCCTGTGTTAGACAGATTGGGCCGTTCGCAATCTCGTACACTGGCCGTTCAGATCGTTTTGATGTTTCAACAGGAAACCGGCACATGAGCGCCAGCCAACCCATGGTGGATGATTCTGCCAGCCTCACAGGCACTAACCGCTTCGAGCTTTTGTTGTTCAAGCTGGGCACCAATACCGAGTCCGGCCAGTCGGAGCTTTACGGGATCAATGTCCTGAAAGTGCGTGAGATCGTCACGATGCCCACCGTAACGGCAGTTGCGGGCTCGCCACGCTACTCCCTGGGTGTTGTCCAACTGCGCGATCAGGTCATTCCGGTCTTTGATCTCCCCGCGATCGTGGGCAGCAAGCTGTCTGCACCGCCGTCCTTGATGCTGGTTACCGAGTTTGGCCGCACGACCCAGGCCTTTACGGTCGAGTCTGTTGACGATATCGTGCGTCTAGATTGGAACCAGGTCATCTCCGCCGAGTCCACCGGTACGTCGCAAAGCCTGGTCAGCAGCATGGCCCGGTTGGATGGCGCGGGCGACAATTCGCGCCTGGCGCAAGTGCTGGATGTCGAGGCGATCCTGCAAAAAGTAACGCCCGAGAAAGATCGCCATCAGGTCAAGGAACAGGAAATTGGCGAGAAGCTTTCCATCCGGCCAGGTTCTATCGTGCTGGCGGCCGACGATTCCTTTGTGGCGCGTTCCTTGCTCGAACAGGCACTCAAGGCCATGCAGTTGCCTTTTGAGATGGTCAAATCGGGGCGTGAGGCCTGGGACAGGCTTAATGCACTCAAAAGTGAGGCAGACACCGAGGGAAAATCCATCCAGGACAAGGTCGGCCTGGTGCTGACAGACCTCGAAATGCCCGAGATGGATGGTTTCACGCTTACCCGCAATATCAAGCAGGACCCCCGCTTGCGGGCCTTGCCCGTGGTGATCCACTCGTCTCTGTCGGGCTCTGCCAACGAAGACCACGTGCGTAGTGTGGGGGCCGACGGCTATGTCGCCAAGTTCTCGGCAGCAGAGCTGGCAGCTGCCTTGCGCAAGGTGCTGCCAAGCAAAACCTGAACTCAATCAACCGCAGTCGGTGCCCTGCAAGGGGCATTTGCACAGGCGGGCCAATACGCTACCATGTCTCTTTATTGCTGCAACGCAGCACCCAACAGGAGACACAGCATGGAAGATATCGTAGTTATTCAGGCCTGCCGCACCGCGGTGGGTGATTTTGGCGGCGGCCTCAAAGACGTGGCACCCTGCGAACTGGGTACTTTGGTTGTTGGCGAGGTGCTGTCACGGGCGGGTGTCTCCGCCGAAGAGGTCGGCCATGTGGTGTTTGGTCATGTTATCAATACCGAGCCTCGCGATATGTATTTGTCGCGGGTGGCCGCGATCAATGCAGGAATTCCCCAGACAACTCCCGCCTTCAACGTCAATCGTTTGTGCGGCTCAGGTTTGCAGGCCATTGTGTCGGCGGCACAAGGCTTGATGCTGGGAGATGCCGAGGTAGCCATCGGCGCAGGCGCCGAAAGCATGAGCCGTGCGCCTTATATTGCAGCAGGCCAGCGCTGGGGCTCCCGGATGGGTGATTCTCGTCTGATCGACATGATGACCGGCGCCTTGTCGTGCCCCTTCGAAAAATATCACATGGGTGTGACGGCAGAAAACGTCGCCAAGAAATACGGCATCTCGCGCGAAGATCAGGATGCGCTGGCGCTCGAGTCTCATCACCGGGCAGAAAACGCTATTAAACAAGGCTATTTCAAGTCGCAGATCGTTCCAGTCAAACAAAAAACCCGCAAGGGCGAGGTCGTGTTTGATCAGGACGAGCACGTGCGTTTCGATGCTACTCCCGAAAGCTTCAGCAAGCTGCGCCCTGTGTTTGCCAAAGAAGACGGTACTGTCACAGCCGGCAATGCGTCGGGCTTGAACGACGGTGCGGCCGCAGTGTTGCTGATGACAGCCAGTGCCGCCAAAGCCCGGGGGCTCAAACCCATCGCGCGTCTGGTTTCCTACGGGCATGCCGGGGTTGATCCCCAATACATGGGCATTGGCCCAGTGCCGGCTACTCGGGCCGCCTTGCAACGTGCAGGTCTGACCCTTGATCAGATCGATGTGATTGAAGCCAACGAAGCATTTGCCGCCCAAGCGTGCGCCGTGTCGCGCGAACTGGGCTTTGATCCTGCCAAGGTCAACCCGAATGGCAGCGGGATCAGCCTGGGCCACCCCATTGGTGCCACCGGTGCCCTGATCACCGTCAAGGCCTTGCATGAGCTCGAGCGGGTGCAGGGGCGCCATGCCTTGGTTACCATGTGCATTGGTGGCGGGCAGGGCATTGCAGCCATCTTCGAACGTCTCTGATCACCGGTTCTTTTTATCGTTGCAACCCTATGGCTCACGCCCGCAAATCCCGCACCCGCCCGCAGTCGTCCTGGGAGGATGACGAGCCGACCCTGTCCGAGGAAGCCGGTATCCGGTTTCTTCACTTCAATTCAGAGTGGATCCAGGGGGCGATGCGGGTGGCCAGGCCGTCCGAACTGGTGCTCGCGTATACCCAGCAGATGATGGCCTGGCTCCTGTTTGTGCGGCCAGGCAGCCGTGATAATCTGGCCATTTTAGGGTTGGGTGCCGGTTCGCTCCTGCGGTTTTCTATGCGCCATACGCGCTCGGCAGTGGATACCGTCGAGCGCAATCCGGCAGTCACTGCGATGTGCCGGGCGTTTTTTCGCTTGCCGGCCCAGGAAAGATCTGTCATTCACCATACGGATGCGCTGGATTGGGTAGCGGATCCCACCCGGGCAGGGCACTACCGAGCCTTGATGGTGGATGTGTACGACAGCCATGCGCAGGGCCCGGTGTGCGATACGCCGGCGTTCTACCAGGATTGCTATCGTATCCTCGACGAGCCCGGCGTCATGACGGTCAATCTGTTTGGGCAGCATGCCAGCTTTGAGCGCAATCTGCAGGCCATCGACCGCGCATTCAACGGTCAGTTTGTATGCTTGCCGGAGGTGGACGAGGGTAATACCGTGGTTTTGGCATTCAAGGGCCATGTGCTGTCGGGCAGTGCACAAGACTTGATGGATCGTGCCGCTGCCCTTGAGACCGCAACCCGCTTGCCGGCACGGCGGTGGGCCCGCTCGCTCCTGTCGCAACTCGCCCAAACTGAAGCGGCATCAGGCAACCCGGCCAATGGCTTGGTAGCTTCTCAAGCGACCGGATCCCATCCCTCGGATGGCCCTCTGTAATCGCCCCAAGCCATTTGACAGCTCCAAAAATCACCCATACAATCTCGTTCTTTCTTCAGGCGGTTAGCTCAGTTGGTTAGAGCGCTACGTTGACATCGTAGAGGTCGCTGGTTCGAATCCAGTACTGCCTACCAGTATTTTCAAAGCCGCTGCTTTCTACAGGCAGCGGTTTTTGTTTTTCCAATCGTAAAAAGTTCTGATGTTTTAGTGGCTGATCCGTCGATGCAAATTGCTTGTTGGCAGCCTGATTGCTAAACTGATACAAGACCCTTCCTGCATGGCAATCTAAATTATTCCGACGCGGCGCAGGCCGCGTTTTGTATTTTCAGGACACATATTCATGGTTTGCATCACCTTACCCGACGGCTCACAGCGTGAGTTCGATCATGCGGTTTCTGTACTCGACGTTGCTCAGTCGATCGGAACCAGTCTGGGCAAGGCAGCATTGGGTGGCAAACTCACGACAAATGGCGAAACCCGCCTGGTGGATGTCAGTCACCAAATCGATCACGACGTAACTCTCAGCATCATTACCGAGAAAGATCCTGAAGGCCTGGACATGATCCGGCATTCCACGGCGCATTTGCTGGCTTATGCGGTAAAAACCTTGTTTCCGGATGCTCAGGTCACGATTGGCCCGGTGATCGATAACGGGTTTTACTATGACTTTTCGTACAAGCGGCCCTTTACCCCCGAAGACCTCGAAGCCATCGAGAAGAAAATGGCCGAGCTTGCCCGCCGTGATGAAACCGTGGTGCGTGAAGTCTGGGATCGTGATGAGGCCGTGGCCTTCTTCAAGAAAGTTGGCGAGGCCTACAAGGCAGAGATCATCGCGTCCATCCCCAGCAACGAGAAAATCAGCCTGTACCGCGAGGGCGATTTTATCGACCTCTGCCGCGGCCCCCACGTGCCTTCCACGGGGCGCCTCAAGGTTTTCAAGCTCATGAAAGTTGCCGGTGCCTACTGGCGCGGAGACAGCAACAACGAAATGCTGCAGCGCATCTATGGCACCGCCTGGACACGTCAGGCCGACCAAGACGCCTATCTGCACATGCTTGAGCAGGCCGAGCTTCGGGATCACCGCCGAATTGGCCGTGAGCTGGATCTGTTTCATTTCCAGGACGAAGCGCCCGGCCTGATTTTCTGGCACCCCAAAGGCTGGACTATCTGGCAGCAAGTCGAGCAATACATGCGTCAGGTGTACCAGGATAACGGCTACCAGGAAGTCAAGGCACCACAAATCCTCGATTTGTCGCTTTGGAAAAAGACAGGCCACTGGGATAATTATAAAGAAAACATGTTCACCACAGAGTCCGAAAACCGTGTGTACGGGCTCAAGCCAATGAACTGTCCCGGCCATGTGCAAATCTTTAATGCCGGGCTGCATTCTTATCGCGAACTTCCCCTGCGCTATGGCGAGTTTGGCCAGTGCCACCGCAACGAGCCCTCTGGTTCGCTGCACGGCATGATGCGCGTGCGCGGCTTTACCCAGGATGACGGCCACATTTTTTGTACCGAAGACCAACTGCAAGACGAGTGTGCGGCCTTTACCCGCTTGCTGCAAAAGGTGTATGCCGATTTTGGTTTTACCGAGATCCTTTATAAAGTGGCTACGCGCCCCGAGAAACGCATTGGCGCTGACGATGTCTGGGACAAGGCCGAAAAAGCCCTGATGGATAGTCTCGATCTGGCGCACTGCTCCTACGCGGTATCCGAAGGCGAGGGCGCGTTCTATGGCCCGAAGATCGAGTACACGCTCAAGGATGCCATCGGACGTCACTGGCAGTGCGGTACCATCCAGGTAGATTTTTCCATGCCTGCACGGCTTGGAGCCGAGTACGTGGATGCCCAGGATCAACGTCGCACGCCTGTGATGCTGCATCGTGCTATTTTGGGTTCCCTCGAGCGCTTTATCGGGATGCTGATCGAAAATCACGCGGGCGCATTGCCGGTTTGGCTGGCACCGCAGCACGCAGTGGTGTGCTGCATCTCCGAGGGTTCTGCCGATTATGCGGCGCAAGTTTCCAAAACCCTTGTTAAACAAGGATTTAGGGTGTCCTCCGATTTGCGTGGTGAAAAAATCACTCGTAAAATTCGAGAACACAGTTTGCAGAAGGTTCCGTATATCCTTGTTGTAGGCGACAAAGAGCGCGAATCTGGTATCGTTTCTGTGCGCGGGCGTGGCAAACTTGATTTAGGCACCATGCCGCTGGCCGATTTTGCGGCGCGCCTGCACCAGGAAATCGCCACCCGAGACCAAGGAGGGCAGTCAGGTCAGGCCTGATACCCTCGTTTTATTAATTTCCAGGAGTCCTTGACATCGCAACCGAAAAAAAACACCGCGTCAACGGTGAAATCCGTATCCACGAAGTCCGCCTGATTGGCATCGACAGCGAGCAATTGGGCGTTATGCGCACCAGCGAAGCGCTAGCGCTTGCAGAGCAAAACGACGTCGATCTCGTCGAAATCTCACCCACTGCCACGCCGCCCGTATGCCGGCTGATGGATTACGGCAAGTTTAAATACCAAGAACAAAAGCGCCAGGCCGAGGCCCGTGCGCGTCAAAAAACAATACAAGTCAAAGAAGTCAAATTCCGTCCCGGTACCGATGAAGGCGACTACCAAGTCAAGCTGCGCAATTTGCGCCGCTTCATCGAAGACGGCGACAAGGCCAAGGTTACGCTGCGCTTTCGTGGCCGCGAAATGGCTCACCAAGAGCTCGGCATGCGTGTCCTCGAACGCGTGCGTGACGATCTCGGTGATCTCGTCCAGGTTGAAGCCATGCCCAAACTCGAAGGCCGGCAAATGGTCATGGTGCTGGCACCGCGCCGTAAGGCAGGCAAACAGGGTGATGCAGCCTGATCTTCTTTTCTGATCGGCCCGGCGTCGGTGTCGGGTCGATCTGCTTCACATGGATAATGTTGTCATGCATGTGCTGTTTGTCATTGATCCGCTCCCCGGCCTGAAAGCCTGGAAGGATTCCTCTGTGGCCATCATGCGCAGTCTTGCTGCGCAAGGCCACCGCTTCAGTTTTGCCTTACAGGCTGATCTTTTTATTGATCAGGGACGGGTGCGGGTGGCGGCTACCGGTATGCAACTGCGGCCTGATGCTGATTGGCGTGGTCATAACTGGTGGATCCAGGATGATGCCGCGGTTGATACCGACCTGACCGACTTTGATGCGGTTCTGATGCGTAAGGATCCGCCCTTCGATATGGAGTACATCTACTCCACGCATCTGTTTGATTATGCTCAGGCACAGGGCGCGCGCGTGTTTAACACGGGTGCTGCGATTCGCAATCACCCCGAAAAGCTCGCCATTACAGAGTTTGCGCAGTACACCACGCCAACACTGGTCAGCCGCGATATGGTTCGTTTGCGGGCCTTTCATGCCCAGCAGGGTGATGTCATCGTCAAGCCGCTGGACGGCATGGGCGGCACTGGGATCTTCCGCCTGCAGCCCCAAGAGCCCAATCTGGGCACCATCCTCGAAACCCTTACCGAGATGGGCACTCGCACCATCATGGCGCAGCGCTATATTCCCGAAATCGTCGATGGCGATAAGCGCATTCTCATCATTGGTGGCGAACCTGTGCCGTTTGCCCTGGCTCGCTTGCCACTCCAAGGAGAAACGCGGGGTAATCTGGCCGCCGGCGGACGCGGGGTTGCACAGCCTTTGTCGGCCCACGACCTCGCTCTCGCCCAGGCAGTTGCGGATCACCTGGCGTCGCGGGGGCTCCTCTTGATTGGCCTGGATGTGATCGGCGACTACATTACCGAAATCAACGTCACCAGCCCCACATGCTTTGTCGAGATTACTGAACAAACAGGCTTTGATGTCGCTGGCCGGTTCGTACAGGCGCTGCAGCAGGCGGTGGGCTCCAGCGTATGAAAACCCGTATCGCCTTGGTGATGCATCAGCCGCTGGGTTCAGCGTTTCAGTCCTGCGCCCAGCATGTGCTGGGTCGGGTGCCTGATCTCCAGGTGTTCGATATTCAACCGGATTCACCCCCCGATCAGCACGCGGATCACCTGTTGGCGTGGATTCACTCTGGCGAGGTGGACCAACCCATATTGCTGCTCAGCGACCTCTACGGTGCAACGCCTTTCAACATCGCGGCCCAGGCACTGCGCCAGGCGCTCGAAGAAGGCTATATCATTCACCTATTGACGGGCACAAATGCCTGCATGGTGCTCAAAGCCTTGACCGACCAGCAGGACAACCCGGAATCCCTCAGCGAACGCGTGCGACAGGGGGCGTTACGCGGGATAGTCAACGCAGATCCCCCTCCCGACTGCTAGTTAGGAGTTTTGCCCATGCCATCAATGGATCTGGTGATTTCCAATAAACTTGGCTTGCATGCGCGCGCGGCGGCAAAGCTTACCCAGCTGGCAGGCCGCTTCGTCAGCGACGTATTTATTTCGCGTGGCGCACAGCGCGTCAACGCAAAAAGCATCATGGGTGTCATGATGCTGGCCGCCGGGCTTGGAGTTACCGTGCGTATTGATGCCAGTGGTGCCGATGAGCAGCAGGCGCTCAAGGATATCCGGGCTTTGTTCGAGAGCAAGTTTGGAGAGGCCGAATGATCATTGACAGGATGATCGGCCAGATTTGCCCATGAGCGGGTCAGAGCCAGACTCCGGGCTGTCCTCGACACTTTGTTTGTATGGGCAAGGTGTGGTGCGTGGTTATGCCATTGGCCGCGCAGTTGTCATGAGTGCCGCTGCGCTCGAAGTTGCTCACTACCGGATAGCTGACGAAGACATCACTGCCGAAAAAAAGCGGCTGTGCGCGGCAGTAAACAGCGCGGTCCAAGAGCTCCAGCAGATGGTAGACACGCTGCCACTGGACGCGCCCCGTGAGCTGAGTGTGCTGCTTTCAGTGCATGCCATGCTGTTGCAGGATCCCATGCTGGTGCAGTCAGTCTGCCAACTGATCGACGAGCGCCAGTACAACGCCGAATGGGCGCTGACTACTCAGGGGCAATCGCTGGCAGAGCAATTTGCCCAAGTGGAAGACGCCTATCTGCGCGAGCGCGGTGCCGATGTCCGACAAGTGATCGAGCGGGTTCTCCGGGTACTGTCAGGTACCGCATCGTGGCTGCCCAATCTGGACGGTGTGGATATTGATGGCAGCCTGATTGTTGTGGCGCGCGATATTTCACCCCCGGACATGATGCGACTGCGCAGCGGCAAGTTTGGCGCTTTTCTCACCGATCTGGGTGGCGCAACCTCACACACCGCCATCGTCGCACGCAGCATGAACGTGCCGGCCGTGGTGGGCATGGGGACAGTGCGTGCTTTGGTACGCGATGGCGATATTTTGATCGTCGATGGTGTCAACGGGATGGTGCTGGTCAATCCTTCCCCAACAATCTTGCGCGAGTACCACGAGCGGCAAGCGGCGTTCTTGCGTGAGCGTGACGAGCTCAAAGGCTTGCGTTTTGCACCGGCCATAACGCTTGATGGTGTACAGGTGCGGATGGAAGCCAATATCGAGCTGCCCGAAGAAGCTGCCGATGCATTGGCGGCAGGTGCCGAGGGTATTGGTCTGTTTCGCAGCGAGTTCCTCTTTATGGGACGAGCCGAGTTGCCCGACGAAGATGAGCAATATGCTGCCTATGCATCGGTAGTACGGGCAATGGGCGGTCGGCCGGTGACCATCCGTACGCTTGATATCGGCGCTGATAAGACACTGGATGGCGAGGCGACGGTCGCGACCAATCCCGCCCTGGGATTGCGTGCCATTCGCTATTGTCTGGCCAACCCGGAGCTCTTCAACATTCAGTTGCGCGCACTGCTGCGGGCAGCGGTGCATGGTCCGGTGCGGGTGCTGATCCCCATGGTGTCGCATATGCACGAAGTCGTGGCTGTGCGGCGCGCGTTGGCGCGTGCAGCCGAAGAGCTGAGTGACGCAGGAATCTCCCACGAAACCAGGGTGCAACTGGGTGCCATGGTCGAGATCCCTGCGATGGCCATTGCCATCGAGCCCTTTGCGGAGACGCTCGACTTTCTTTCGATTGGCACCAACGATCTCATCCAGTATGTATTGGCCATTGATCGGGGCGACAAGGATGTGTCATCGCTGTACGACCCCATGCACCCGGCCGTCTTGCGGCTTATTGCGCACACGATCAATGCAGGCGAGCGCGTTGGCAAGCCTGTGTCCGTCTGCGGCGAGATGGCTGGTGACGTGCGGGTGACACGTATGCTGCTGGGCTTGGGGCTGACCGGTTTCTCCATGCACCCGCAGCAGTTGCTGGACGTCAAAAAAGAGATTCGCAAGGCGCATTCCAATGCTTTACGCGTCAAGGTGGCCTCTGCACTGAATCGAGCAGCGCGCATCGATCTAAGTACCTTGTCAGCCTGAATTTCTTTCTATGGCCTTATTTGCCCGGTATTTGCATCGGGTCTTTTGTGTCCAGTTGTTGGCTGCGCCAGAGCCGCCTGTGTGCCCACTTGCTGCGTTTCTCCCTTGGGTGTCCAAATCAAAACCTGTGTTTTGCCTGGCGCCGCCTGCAATGGCTGTTTACATGTCAGGGTTTACCCTTTATTCAAGGTCGATAGAATTGTAACTAGCCCGGCTGTTACAGTCCGGTCTTTAAAAAAATTCCGTCGATGGAAACTGGAAAAGGGAAGATCATGAATACAATGCGCAAAACGCTTACCATGGCCGCAGTCGTCGCTTCAATGGGCCTGCTGGCGGCTTGCTCCAAGAGTGACGAACCCGCAGCACCCCCGGCTGCGCCGGTTCCGTCCACAGCCCCCACGCCAGCCCCTGTGCCGCCAGCCACTCAAGAACCCTCTACAACGCCTCAGTCGTCCCAGGATTCCTCCTCCCAGACTGATAAGCCTACGTTGGAAGAGCAGATCAAGCAGTCTGGCGAGGATGCAAAGACCAAGGCAGAGGAACTCGGCGACAAGATGGGTGAGGCTGCCACCGACGCCCGTGATGCAATCAAGGAAGGTGCTGAAAAGGCTGATGGGGCGATTCAGGGCGCCGTGGGTAGCGGCACTGACAGCAGCAAATAAGTCTGCTTGGCCATTATGTATGGCCAGAGGATAGTCAACGAAAAAGGGCGCTCAAGCGCCCTTTTTCGTGAACATGAAGATTTGCCGCGGAGCGCGTCTCTAGGCCATGGGGTAAGCGTTCTCTCCGTGATCGCTTTGATCCATACCGACACTTTCCTGGTCGGCGGATGCCCGCAAACCGATCAGGCCGTTGGCCACAAATACAGCCAGTGCGGCAACAACGCCAGCCCAAATGATGCTGATAACGACCGCTTCTGTCTGCAGCCATGTCTGCCACAGTATGGACAGGGCGCCGGCGGGGCCTGCTCCCCCCAGGCTGCTCGACTGGAATATGCCGGTCAGCAGGGCACCGACGATGCCGCCCACCGCGTGGATGCCAAAGACATCAAAGGCATCGTCAACGCCCAGGAGGCGCTTGAGTCCGTTGACGCCATAGAAGGCCGCCCAGGCCGCCAGTGCGCCGATCACCAGGGCACCGCTGGGTGCAACCAGCCCAGCGGCCGGGGTGATGCCGACCAGGCCGGCAATCGCACCCGAGACGGCTCCCAGCAAAGATGCCTTGCCTCTTAAGACACGCTCGATCAGTAGCCAGACCAGCACACCGCAGACGGCTGCCATCATCGTATTGACCACGGCAAGCACGGCTTGCTCGTTGGCAGCAAGTGCCGATCCGCCATTAAAGCCAAACCAGCCGATCCAGAGAAGTGCGGCACCAGTCAGGTTGAAAGGAAGATTGTGGGGAGGCATCGCCTGGCGGCCATAACCTTGGCGGGGGCCCACCAGATGGGCAGCAACCAGACCTGCAGTGCCTGCGCTGATGTGCACAACAGTGCCGCCTGCGAAGTCGAGTGCGCCACGCAGATGCAACCAGCCATTGGGTGCCCAGACCATGTGGGCAATGGGTAGGTAGGCGAGTGTGAACCAGATGCCGGTAAACAGCATCATGGCGCCAAAGCGGGTACGCTCGGCGATACTGCCCGTAATCAGGCCGCAGGTGATTGCTGCAAATGCACCCTGAAATAGCGCAAACAGCAGCTCAGGAATCGTGCCGCTCAGGGGCAGGGTGGTGCTTGCGCCCGGGACATAGAGCCCGGCCAGACCCAGATGTGTCAGACCGCCCAGGATGCCAGAGCCCGGCGCAAAGGCCAGTGAGTAACCGTAAGCAAACCAGAGCACCATGGCCAGTGCACAGGCCCCCAGTGTTTGGCTCATTACCGACAGCACATGGCGTCCGCGGGCCAGCCCACCGTAGAACAGCGCCAGGCCGGGGACGCACATCAGCCAGACCAGAAGGGTACTTACCAGTACCCAGACAACATCGCTTTTATCCATTTTTGCAGGTTCCGGTATGGTTCAAAGGGCGGATTCGCCGGCTTCACCCGTGCGAATCCGTACAGTGTGTTCGAGGGGTGTGACAAAAATTTTGCCGTCACCAATCTTGCCGGTGCGTGCTGCCTGGCACACACATTCAATCGTCAGTTCAAGCTGTTCGTCAGACACAGCAATCTGAATCTGCAATTTGGGTAAAAAGCTGACCTGATATTCAGCGCCTCGATAGAGCTCTGTATGACCTTTCTGCCTTCCGAAGCCGCGAGCTTCGGTCACTGTCATGCCCTGAATCCCGGCTGCTGTCAGGGCGGCGTACACCTCGTCCAGCTTGAAGGGTTTGATGATGGCGGTGATGAGTTTCATGAGTCTTCCTTGTTTATCTGGCAGTGCCTACATAGCAAAAGGCGTGCCAACACATTGCCGTGTTGGATGCGTCATGAACTTGCACGTGTTGGGGCAGGGACACGCGATTGGGAAAGGTGAAATTTGCGTGTTGTCGCAAAGCGCGATATGCCTCGCGATGGTGCAAGGAGAAGAGGGGTGTGCACCCGTTTGGTGCAGGACAGAATGAGCCTGTTCCAATGCCCGGTGGTGGCTGGGGCCCGTATAGTTTGGGGCAATGATAAGGATGGGGGAGATGAGCAATGTCGCTTGCTGTGCTGGCCGGTCGGGCCATGTTTGGGCTTCAGGTCAGGCCTGTCCAGGTAGAGGTGCATGTCGGCTGTGGTCTGCCTGCTTTTTCGATTGTGGGTTTGCCTGGCGCCGGCGTTCGAGAAAGCCGGGATCGGGTTCGATCTGCCATCCTTAGCTGCGGCTTTGAGTTTCCATCCGGCCGGATTACCGTCAATCTGGCACCGGCAGATTTGCCCAAAGACTCTGGCCGCTTCGACCTCCCGATTGCAGTGGGGATTCTGTTGGCTTCCGGCCAGATCGACCGGCCACCCTCGGGTGCCACAGAGATGTCGCACTATGTCTTGGCGGGTGAGCTGTCCCTGACCGGCGCGCTGATGGCCGAGCGGGCGGCGCTGGCCATTGCCCTGGCGCTTGCGCGCGAAGATCACGAAGCGGTTCTGATCCTTGCGCCGCCTGCTGCGGGTATTGCGGCTCTGGTGCCCGGTCTGTGTGTACTTCAGGCCCAAAGTCTGGAAGAGGTTGTGGCGCATATGGCCGGTCGGCAACCGCTATTGGTTGCGACGCCTGCTGCTTTGCCGCTTGCTTCCAGCCAGTTGGCTTGCATGAGCGAAGTGCGCGGTCAGGCGCTGGCACGCCAGGCCCTGGAAATCGCCGCCGCTGGCGGCCACAGTGTGCTGTTCTGTGGGCCGCCGGGCGTGGGCAAAAGCATGTTGGCGCAGCGTTTACCCGGTTTGCTGCCGCCGCTTACCCAGACGCAGGCACTGGAGGTCGCGGCGGTTCAGGGGCTGGTATCCATACAGCAAGGCCTAAGCGCCGCGCCCCCCTTCAGGGCACCACATCATGGGGCGTCCACGGCTGCGTTGGTGGGAGGTGGTGCACATCCCCGCCCGGGAGAAATCAGTCTGGCGCATCATGGTGTGCTGTTTTTGGATGAGCTTCCCGAGTTTGATCGCCGGGCACTGGAAGCCTTGCGCGAACCCCTGGAAACAGGCTCGGTAACAGTGGCACGGGCTGCAGGCAGTTACCGCTTTCCGGCTCGATTTCAGCTTCTGGCTGCCATGAATCCATGTCCGTGTGGTTGGTACGGCCATCCACGGCGTGTGTGCCGCTGTCCTCAGGAGCGCATCCTGAAGTATCGTGCTCAGGTGTCGGGCCCCTTGCTCGACCGGATCGATTTGCATGTGACGCTGGCTGCCGAGAAAGCCTGGCACGAGCTACCGGCTGGAGAGTCTTCGGAAGCCGTTCGGGTGCGTGTATTGGCGGCCCACCAGCGGCAGTTGCAACGCCAAGGTTGCCTCAATGCCCGGCTTGAGGCAACCAGCTTGCTGGCCAATGTTCAACTGGATGATGCAGCCCGCGCATTGCTGGCAGAGGTTATCCAACGCCTGGGCTGGTCTGCGCGGGCAAGCCAGCGGGCTTTGCGGGTGGCCCGTACACTGGCCGACCTGGATGGGCTTGAGCAACCTCGATTGCAGCACGTGGCACAAGCGGTGCAATTTCGTCCCTCGTCAGATGATGTCAGTGCGTAAACCGTTAAAATAGACGCTTTACCTGCAGGAGGACCCTCATGATCGCTCCCAATCAGTGGCTGGACGACTTTCAAAAAAACGTGTCCGACATGCTGGCCAAGACACCGGCGGCCGACATCGAGCGCAACATGAAAGCGCTGATGGCACAAACCTTTGCCCGCATGGATCTCATCACGCGCGAAGAGTTCGACATACAAGCTGCCCTTCTTGCGCGTGCCCTTGATCGCGTGCAAGTACTCGAATCCCGTGTGCAGGCACTTGAACAAGCGCAAACGGGCGCCGGGTTAGACAAAACCCAGTAAATCATTCTATAATCAAGGGCTTTTCCATACTTCAATTATGGAAAACAAGCCCGTTCGTGCACGTTGCGCATGGCGGGTTTTCAGCAGATTGCGGATACCGGGTTGGACAAGTGCCTCGATATGTCGGGCCACCTGAATTCGCAAAGTCAACAGAGTAATCGTCATGCCCAAGATGAAGAGCAAAAAAGGCGCGTCCAAGCGCTTTAAGGTGCGCGGCAGTGGTTCCATCAAGCGCGGCCAAGCTTTCAAACGTCATATCCTGACAAAGAAAACCACGAAAAATAAGCGTCAGCTGCGTGGTTCGGCTGCTGTCCATGAAACAAATATCGCCTCCGTAAAGGCGATGTTGCCTTTCGCCTGATCGGAGATACCTCATGCCTCGCGTCAAACGCGGCGTCACAGCTCGTGCACGCCATAAAAAAGTTCTTAAAGCCGCCAAAGGCTACCGCGGTCGCCGCGGTAATGTATTCCGGGTTGCCAAGCAGGCGGTCATGCGTGCAGGCCAATACGCCTACCGCGATCGCCGCAACAAAAAGCGCACGTTCCGTGCACTGTGGATTGCCCGTATCAATGCAGGTTGCCGAGAGCTCGGCGTTACCTACAGCGTGTTCATTGCTGGCCTGAAAAAAGCCTCCATCGAACTCGACCGCAAGGTGCTGGCCGATATGGCTGTCAACGACAAAGCTGGTTTTGCTGCCGTCGTGGCTCAGGCAAAATCCGCACTGGCCGCCTGATTAAAACAGTTTCGTTATCGATTCTGTCTCATCGCAAACGGAGCTCATTTGGGCTCCGTTTGTGTTTTGGAAGAAGCTATGGACACGACGCTCGACGAGTTGATTTCGCACGCCAGGGCGCGCTTTGCGCAAGCCGCAGACGCTGCGACCCTCGAAAATGAAAAAGCTGCCTTTTTGGGCAAGCAAGGCTCTTTAACCGCATTGCTCAAGGGGCTTGCAGGTCTTCAGGGCGACGAAAAACGCAGTCGCGGCGCCGAGATCAATCAAGCCAAGCAGCGGGTGGAGCAACTGCTCAACGCGCGCCGGGCCGAGATCGCCCAGGCAGCGCTCAACCAGCGCCTGACGGCCGAAACCATCGATGTCACATTGCCTGGCAGAGGGCGCGGCACCGGGGGCGTTCATCCGGTCATTCGTACCTGGCAGCGGGTCGAGCAGATTTTCCGCTCGATTGGTTTCGATGTGGCTGATGGCCCCGAAATCGAAAACGATTGGACCAATTTCACCTCGCTCAACAATCCTGAAAACCACCCTGCACGTTCGATGCAGGATACGTTTTATGTGGATATGCAAGACAATACGGGCTTGCCGCTGGTGCTGCGTACGCACACCAGCCCGATGCAGGTACGCTACGCGCGGATGAACAAGCCGCCCATCAAGGTCATCGCACCGGGCCGCACCTATCGGGTTGACAGCGATGCCACGCACTCGCCAATGTTTCATCAGGTTGAAGGCCTGTGGATCGCAGAGGACATTTCCTTTGCAGACCTCAAAGGCGTGTACACCAATTTTCTGCGTGCTTTCTTTGAAACCGAGGATCTCACATTACGGTTTCGACCCTCATTTTTCCCGTTCACCGAGCCATCCGCCGAGATCGACATGATGTTTACCTCAGGCCCCAATCAAGGCCGGTGGCTTGAAATCTCCGGTTCCGGGCAGGTGCACCCACAAGTCGTGCGCAATTTCGGGCTGGATCCCGAACGCTATATCGGCTTTGCCTTTGGCTCCGGGCTCGAGCGCCTCACGATGCTGCGTTACGGCGTCAATGATCTTCGCCAGTTCTTTGAGGGCGATCTGCGCTTCCTGCGTCAATTCAATCTCTGATATCCCAGTCTCTGCACTGAGCGAAACGGAACCGAATCATGCAATTTCCAGAATCATGGCTGCGTAGCTGGGCCAATCCCGATATTGACAGCCAGACCTTGTCTCATCGCCTCACTATGGCAGGCCTTGAGGTAGAAGACGCTGAGCCCTATGCGCCGGCATTTTCCGGTGTGGTAGTGGCAAAAATCGAATCTATCGAGCCGCACCCCAATGCCGACAAGCTGCGGGTGTGCCAGGTCAACGACGGTTCGGGCACCTTGCTGCAGATTGTTTGCGGGGCGCCCAATGCCGCAGCGGGTCTTACCGTGCCTTTGGCACAGGTGGGGGCGTGCTTGCCAGGGGGCATGACGATAGGCCCGGTCAAAATGCGCGGGCTCGAGTCGCACGGGATGCTGTGCTCGGCACGCGAGCTTGGCCTGTCGCAAGATCACGCGGGCTTGCTCGAGCTCTCAGACCAACTGAAAGCCGGTGCTGATCTGCGCACGGCACTGGAGCTCGACGATACGATCTTCACGATCAAACTGACACCCAACCGGGCTGATTGCCTGTCCATACAGGGCGTCGCACGCGAGGTTGCCGCGCTGACGGGGTGTGCGCTGCATCAGCCCGAGGTACCTGTTGTGCCAGTAATGCTGCAAGACCGTCTTGCAGTAACCGTGCAAGCTCCTGATCTTTGCGGCCGTTTTGCGGGCCGTATCGTCCGCGGCGTCAATGCCCGGGCCGCTACCCCCGAGTGGATGAAAACCCGCCTCGAGCGTGCCGGCCAACGCTCGGTGTCGGCGCTGGTGGATATCTCCAACTACGTGATGCTGGAGCTTGGACGGCCCACGCACGTGTTCGATTTGAGTAGTATTCAGGGTGGGCTGACCGTGCGTTGGGCGCATGAGGGCGAGTCGCTGGAACTCCTTAATGGCCAGACCGTCACTTTGTCTCGGGATGTCGGTGTGATTGACGCAGGCCATGGCCCCGAAAGTCTGGCCGGCATTATGGGTGGGCAAGCCTCTGCCGTCACCTTGGACACAACAGACGTGTTTCTTGAGGGTGCCTTCTGGTGGCCTAAAGCCATCATGGGGCTTACGCGTCGCTACAAGCTGACATCCGAAGCCGCTCACCGCTTCGAGCGCGGTGTGGATTTTTCCACGATTCCTGCACATCTGGACATCATGACGCAGTTGATTCTGGATATCTGCGGTGGCCAGGCTGGGCCGCTCGACGACCAGATCATCCAATTGCCCAAGCGTGAGCCCGTGACGCTGCGGCTGTCCCGATGTGTTCGGGTTTTGGGTGTGACACTCGACAGCCAGCAAGTGGCTGATGTATTTACCCGGCTGGGCTTCGAATTTACGCACAATGACGACGTTTTTCAGGTGACGCCGCCTGCCGCCCGTTTTGATCTGGAAATTGAAGAAGATTTGATCGAAGAAGTGGCACGCATTTACGGCTTCGACCAAATTCCTGATCTACCCCCCGTTGCCCCGGCTCGTATGCGGGCGGTGCCAGAAACCCTTTATGGCCCGCATGCCATGCGTGCTGCCATGGCGGGGCTGGATTTCCAGGAAGTGATCAACTTCTCTTTTGTGGAAGAAGCCTGGGAGCAAAACTATTGCGGCAATGACCAACCCATTCGCCTGCTGAACCCCATCGCCAGCCAGCTGGCCGTGATGCGTTCCAGTTTGATCGGTGGTTTATTGGCCAATATCGCCCACAATGCCAAGCATAAACAGAACCGCGTGCGTGTGTTCGAGCTTGGCCGCGTGTTTGCGCGCGATGGCTCCGTGGTTGATGGCGATCTCGCGGTGGCTGGTGTATCCCAGCCCACCCGGCTGGCAGCGGCTGCGTGGGGGCCTGCCGTGCCCGAACAATGGGCCGTCCCAGATCGTGCAGTCGACTTTTTCGACCTCAAGCGCGACCTCGAATCCTTGCTGGGTGCCCGTGCAAGCGGCTTGCGCTGCGTGGCCGCCAGCCACCCTGCCTTGCATCCTGGCCGTAGCGCACAATTGCTGCTGGACGGACTGGCCCTGGGTTGGTTGGGTGAGGTGCATCCACGCTGGGCGCAGGCACTGGATCTGCCTCACGCGCCGGTGGTGTTCGAAATTGATGCCGACACTATTGCGCGGCGAGTATTTCCCACCCCTCAAAACCTGTCGCGACAGCCTGTGGTGGTCCGCGATTTGGCCATCTGGGTAGATGCGGATCAACCCTGGCAGTCTTTGCTTGATACACTTGAGCATCAGATTGCGTCGGATGCCGCCCTATCGGTGGTTAAAGACATTAAACTGTTTGACATCTGGCGCGACACGTCTTCGGGCAAGCAGCGTAGCTTGGCCTTGCGTTTCTGGTTTCAGGGCCAGGATGCCACTCTCGAAGAAGCCCAGATCGAACATTGCATGCATAGCCTCACAGAGGCTCTGTCCCGCCAGCACGGGGCCCGTTTGCGTACATAGGAGACTTGTCGGTGAATACAGATCGGACACTCACAAAAGCCCATCTGGCCGAACTTCTGTTCGAGAAGGTTGGCTTGAACAAACGCGAAGCCAAAGATGTCGTGGATACCTTTTTTGCCGAGATTCGCGATGCTTTGGTAGATGGTGTTGAAGTCAAACTGTCCGGGTTTGGCAGCTTCCAGGTGCGCAATAAACCGCCGCGCCCGGGGCGTAATCCTAAAACAGGCGAGGTCATCCCGATTTCTGCCCGGCGCGTGGTTACCTTTCACGCCAGTCAAAAGCTCAAAGACAGTGTTGAGTGTGCCGGGGAAGCCGCATGAGCGCTGCAACCCCTGCAACCACATTGCCCCCCATTCCTGCCAAGCGCTATTTCACGATTGGCGAGGTCAGCGAGCTTTGCGGAGTCAAACCGCATATCTTGCGCTACTGGGAGCAAGAATTTGCGCAGCTGAAACCCGTCAAGCGCCGTGGTAACCGCCGTTATTATCAGCATCACGAAGTCCTGCTCGTGCGCCGGATTCGCGATTTGCTCTACGAGCAGGGGTTTACGATTGCCGGTGCCCGCAACCGTCTGGGCGAGGGCCCCGACATGCCGCATGATCAGGATGCCGCCGTACGCCTGACAGGCGCCGAGCTTCAAGCACTTAGGGCAGATCTTTCAGCGATCCGCGATCGCCTTGGCGATGCGCTCCAAAGCAGGCATCGGCCGGATCAGGCTGAAGGCCTGCTTAATTTGTAGCAGGGCTTGCCTCCAGGTGCACTGTTTGCTGCACCTGGGTTTCGTCTGGCAGGGGTTTTAAGGCTGCCCACGTCAAAAACATCAGCACGGCAACCGCCACAATCAATCCCAGGGTTCGCCAGGCGCGCGGCTGTTTAAAGTAGTTTCTTGAGACGTGCGTCCTTGCAACCTCCGGGGGGTGCGCATCGGCAGCATCCGTATCAGGCACTGCTGAAGCTGCTTGTGGGGGGTAGGGTTCCATACTCAGGCTGGCTTCCAGCTGCGCAAGCACAGAAGGTGGTGGTGGCGAGGCGGGCAGCGCGTCAACGATATCCAGAAAATAGGTTTCCCACTTGAGTGCGCGGGCCGCTGCAGCATTGTCGCGTGCCAGTCGTGCCTGGATCTCTTGTGTGTGTGGCCCCATGTCCAGGCCCAATACGTATCGTGCGATTTCGTGATCAGAGTATGGGCGGTGCGATTTCATGCGTGAACCGCCTCGTCGATGTGAGTCAGGACGGTCTCGATGGAGGCGTCGATATCAGGCTCGGAGCGATCGAGATGATCAGCGATGCGGGCGGCATTGCCACCGTGCAGATAAGCGTATAACAGGGCGTCCAGTTGGGGAGCCGGCAAGCTGGCCAGCACATGGTGTACGGCGCCGGACGGCCGTTCTGGGTGCAAGGACAGGGAGGGCAATGGCAGCTGTTCAGCACTGGTGTCGCCCTGCGCACGCAACTGGCGTTGATGGTCGAGTGCGCGGTAGCGCAAGATACTGTAGATCCAGGCCCGTGCAGTGCCAATGCCAGCGCTGTAGCCAGCGGCATTGTGCCAAATCAGTGTAAATGCCTCGAGCAAAACCGTGTTGGCCAGTGCTTCGTCTCCAAGCATGGCCAGGGCCAAAGCCCGCATGGCGCCAGCTTCTTGATGGTACAGCGCATGGAAAGCCGCACGATCACCCTGGGCACACGCCAGAAGCTCACCCTCGTAGTCGAATACCGAAACAGTCATACAATCTCTCCGGCTTGGCCGGGTTTTCCTTGATGCGCTCTATTGTATGCGCTGCAGCCCTGGCGGCCCACTGGGCGCCGCCACAACTTGTCACCTACATTTTCGGGACGTTTCATGCGTTTCTCTCATACCGGCCCAGCGCCCGCGCGGCGCGACGACTGGCAGACCCTCAAAAATCTCTGGCCTTATGTCTGGGCTTTCCGGGGTCGGGTTGTCCTGGCATTTTCCTGTTTGATCATTGCCAAGCTGGCCAATGTCACGACACCGATCTATCTTAAAGACTTGATCGATGGTCTCGGGGTTCCTGCCTCCGTGTTGGCGGTGCCGGTGGCTGCCTTGGTGGGCTATGGCCTGGCACGCCTCATGACAGGTGTGTTTGGCGAGTTGCGCGATGCCTTGTTTGCACGGGTAACTCAGGGGGCGATCCAGCAGGTGGCCAGCCAGTTGTTCGGGCACCTGCTATCGCTTTCCTTGCGTTTTCACATGGGCCGTCGTACCGGCGGACTGACCCGCGACATCGAGCGTGGTACCAAGGGGATTGGTTTTCTACTGAACTTCACGGTCTTCAATATCCTACCGACGCTATTGGAGATTGCCATGGTGACGGGCGTGCTGCTCTGGCGCTACGACTGGGTGTTTGCTGCCCTGACGCTGGCCACGATTGCTGCCTATGTGTTGTTTACTCTGCGCGTGACCGAGCGGCGCATGGTGTACCGCCGCACAATGAATACCCTGGATAGCCAGGCCAATGGCAAGGCCGTTGATGCGTTGCTGAACTATGAAACTGTCAAGTATTTTGGCAACGAAAGCTACGAAAGCGGCCGCTACGACCGCGATATGCGCAGTTGGGTGGATTCTGCCGTGCGCAACCAGGTGTCGCTTAATCTGTTGAACATGGGCCAGGGTCTGATCATTACCGCCGGTATGACGGCCTTGTTGTGGCAGTCGGCGCTGGGGGTGGTGCAGGGCAGCATGACTGTTGGCGATGTGGTGCTGGTGTCTGCGTACCTTACGCAACTGTATGCCCCGCTTAATTTCCTGGGCTTTGTTTACCGCGAGATCAAGCACGCACTGGCGGATATGGAGCGTATGTTCGAGCTCATGGCACATCATCAGGAGGTCGCGGATCGCCCGGGTGCAAAGGTGCTGCAGGCGCGCCAGGCAAGCGTCACCTTTAAATCAGTGGACTTTGGCTATCAGGCCGACCGCCAGATCTTGTATGGTGTGGATTTTGAGGTGCCTGCGGGTGGCTCTTTAGCTGTAGTGGGTGCGTCCGGAGCCGGCAAATCAACGTTATCCCGCTTGCTGTTTCGCTTTTATGATCCCACCGGAGGAGCCGTGCGCATCAACGGATGCGATATCCGTGATTACACCCAGGACAGCTTACGTGCACATATTGGCATTGTGCCCCAGGACACCGTGCTGTTTAACGACACCATCGGCTACAACATTGCCTATGGTCGTACTGGTGCCAGCCAGGATGAGGTGGTGGCTGCAGCACAGGCGGCACATATCCATGATTTTGTCACCTCATTGCCACAAGGCTACGACACACCGGTGGGCGAGCGTGGCCTAAAGCTCTCGGGGGGTGAGAAACAGCGGGTGGCAATTGCCCGAGCCTTGCTGAAGTCACCTCCCATTCTGGTGTTTGACGAGGCTACCAGTGCACTGGATACCCGGACAGAGCGGGCCATTCAGGAGCAACTGAACCGCATTGCTGAAGGCCGCACGACAATCATCATTGCGCACCGCTTGTCCACGATTGTCCATGCCGACCTGATTTTGGTGCTGGACGCGGGCCGAGTGATAGAGCAGGGCACACATGTGCAGTTGCTGGCGCAAAACGGCCGATATGCCCGGATGTGGGCGTTGCAGCAATCCCGTACACAAACGGGTGCTTTGTCGACAGAAGCGCCTGGTGGGTCACGATCGGTAATGTCTGTGGACGTGCCTGATCGCAATTAGGGTTTGACCTATACCGTACCAAAGCAGTACTATTTGGTTTCTTGAATTATTCCCTGGAACAGCCGATGCTGCGGATCAGCAAAATCGTCGATTACGGAATCCTTGTGCTGACGCATATGGCTCTCCAGCCGACGCATGTTTGCAGTGCGGCGGAGCTTGCTTCCGGCCTGGGCCTGGGGCAGCCAGTCGTCAGTAAAGTGCTCAAACTTTTGGCGCAACACCGTCTGGTTACCAGTACCCGTGGGGCGCATGGCGGTTATCGCCTCGAGCGCGATGCCGAGCAGATCTCGGTGGCAGAAATCATTGATGCGCTTGAGGATCAGCCGTTTGGCCTGACCGAGTGTACTGCAATGCCCGGCGCCTGCAGCGTCGAAAGTGGTTGCCATATCCGTACCCACTGGCAGCGGATCAATCTGATTGTGCGCCGCACCCTCGAATCCGTTACGTTGGCCGACATGCTCAGCGACACGCCGGCCGTGCCCGTATCCGTGGCACCGGTTGCATCTGTCGCAGCCCCTGCACGGCCCATCCCGAATACCCCGAACTGGAGTCTGTCCAAATGAGTACTGTCAACGACAAGCTCGATACCTTCCTTGATCGCGAGTATGACGCCGGCTTTGTCACCGAGATCGAATCCGAGACTTTTCCAAAAGGTCTGGATGAGGATGTGATTCGTCGCCTGTCAGCGGTAAAGCGTGAGCCCGAGTTCATGCTGGAATGGCGGCTGAAGGCCTATCGCGAGTGGCTGAAAATGCCTCGGCCAAACTGGGCCAAGGTTAATTTCCCGCAGCCCGACTTCCAGGACATCAGTTATTTCTCGGCGCCAAAATCCAAAAAAGACGGGCCCAAGAGCCTGGATGAGGTGGATCCCGAGTTGCTCAAAACCTACGAGAAACTGGGCGTACCGCTGCATGAGCGCGCCAAGCTGGCCGGCGTGGCAGTAGACGCGGTGTTTGACTCCGTCTCGGTAGCCACGACATTTCGCAAGCAGCTGGCCGATGTCGGGATTATTTTCTGTTCCTTTTCCGAAGCGGTTCGCTCGCACCCCGATCTGGTGCAGAAATACATGGGCTCTGTGGTTCCGCCGGGTGATAATTTTTATGCGGCACTCAACTCCGCCGTGTTTTCGGATGGCTCGTTTGTCTATATTCCCAAGGGTGTCAAATGCCCCATGGAGCTGTCCACGTACTTCCGTATAAACAACGCTGATACCGGCCAGTTTGAACGCACGCTGATCATCGCCGACGAAGGTGCGATCGTCAGTTACCTCGAAGGCTGTACTGCCCCGATGCGCGATGAAAACCAGCTGCACGCGGCTGTGGTCGAGCTTGTCGCACTCGAAGACGCGCGCATCAAGTACTCCACCGTGCAAAACTGGTATCCCGGCGACGAGAACGGCGTGGGCGGCATTTACAACTTTGTTACCAAACGGGGTGATTGCCGGGGCGCGCGGTCGCGCATTTCCTGGACTCAGGTAGAAACCGGCTCTGCAATCACCTGGAAATATCCCAGTGTGATCCTGCGGGGTGATGACTCTACCGGCGAGTTCTATTCTGTCGCTTTGTCCAATCACTACCAGCAAGCCGACACGGGCACCAAAATGATTCACATGGGGCGCAATACTCGCAGCACCATTATCTCCAAGGGGATTTCGGCCGGACACGGAAGCAATACCTTCCGCGGCTTGGTGCGCATGACGCCCAAAGCCGAAAACGCGCGCAATTACACACAGTGTGATTCGCTGCTGATTGGCAAGGAATGCGCGGCGCACACGTTTCCCACCATCGAGGTGCAAAACCCCAGCGCCAGTGTCGAGCATGAAGCCACCGCCTCGCGCATTGCAGAAGACCAGTTGTTTTATGCCATGCAACGCGGCCTCTCGGCCGAAGATGCGGTATCAATGATTGTTAACGGCTTCTGCAAAGAAGTTTTCAAAGAATTGCCCATGGAATTCGCAGTCGAAGCACAAAACCTGCTTGGCGTGAGTCTGGAAGGCAGCGTCGGTTAAGGAGTCCACTCATGCTGAAAATCAACGATTTGCACGCCTCTATCGAGGACAAAGAAATTCTGCGCGGCCTCAGCCTGGAGATCAATCCAGGAGAAGTGCATGCGATCATGGGGCCCAACGGGGCAGGCAAAAGCACGCTGTCTCAGGTGCTGACAGGGCGCGACGACTACAAAGTAACCAGCGGCACCGTACAGTTTGAGGGCCAGGACCTGCTTGAGCTGCCGGTAGAAGAACGCGCCCGTGCCGGGATTTTTCTGGCGTTCCAGTACCCAATAGAGATCCCGGGTGTTTCCAATGCCTATTTCATGCGTGCTGCGGTCAACGCGGCACGCCGCCATCGTGGCTTGCCGGAACTCGACGCCATGGATTTCGTCAAGCGCGCCAAGGCCGAGATGAAGCAGGTAGGCATGCGTGACGAGTTCCTCTATCGCTCGGTAAACGAAGGGTTTTCGGGGGGCGAGAAAAAGCGTAATGAAGTGCTTCAAATGGCTTTGCTTGAGCCCAAGCTGGCGATTCTCGACGAAACCGATTCCGGTCTTGATATCGACGCCCTGAAAACAGTGGCGGATGGCGTCAATCGTCTGCGTTCCCCCGAGCGCGCCATGATCGTCATCACGCACTATCAGCGCTTGCTGGATTACATCGTGCCCGATTTCGTCCACGTGCTTGCCCATGGCAAGATCGTGCGCTCGGGTGGCCGCGAGCTTGCCCTCGAGCTCGAAGCGAAAGGTTATGGCTGGATTGAAGGGGTCAACGAGACCCCAGCCAAACGGCCGCTCAAGGCAGCAGACGACGGCAAGAAGATCGGTGTAAAACCAGGGGCACGGTCATGAGCACAGACCTGCAGCCGTGGGCCGATACGTTCGGCCGGCGCGCGGGTCAGTTGCCCGGCGCGCAGATCCCCTGGCTGGCCGCGTTGCGTCAGCAATCGCTTGATCGTTTTCTCGCAGAGGGCTGGCCGACACCCAAAATCGAGGCATGGCGTCATACTTCTCTGTCGCCATTGGCTGCTGCCAGCTTTACAGATGGCAGTGCCCAACCCGTTGATCAGCAGATTGCTGCATTGAAGGCCGGTGATGCTGGCCATTGGCTGGTGTTTGTGGATGGCGTATTTAATGCGCAAGCCTCTGATATTGGCGATCTGCCCGCTGGTGCGGTGGTACTGCCTTTGTCCCAGGCCTGGGCAGCACATGCCGAGGCTATCCAGCAGGCCTATGGCCAGGCCGAAGACGGCCACAGTACCAGCGCGCTCAACCTTGCTCTGGCCGGTGATGGTGCGTTCATCCAGCTGGGTCGCGGCGTTGCCCTCGAGATCCCCATCCATATTGTTTGCGTGGCGGCGTCGCCGCAGGCAGCCCATTTCTTGCGTCACTTGGTTCACGCACAGGCCGGCGCACAAGCCACCGTTGTAGAACACTATATTGGTACACCCGATGCCGGCAATTTTCATCATGCCAGCACGCGCCTGACACTGGATCAGGATGCCAGGATCACTCATCTCAAGCTGCAGCAAGAATCTGAAAAAGCCTGGCATCTGGGCGAGATTGATGCCTGGCAGTCTCGTGGTTCTTATTTTGCCTCGCACTCGGTGTCCTTGGGGGCCCGCTTAGCGCGTCATGATATTGCCACACACTTTACCGACGAGCGCTGTGAAACCCTGTTCAATGGCCTGTATTACGTCAATCAGCGCCGCCACGTGGATCATCACACCCTGATCGGTCATGAGCAGCCGCGTTGTGTCAGCCACGAAACCTACCGGGGGATCCTGGCGGATACATCTCACGGGGTATTTAGTGGCCGCATCCTGGTGGCGCCGGGTGCTGATGGCACCGATGCCATCCAGCGTAACGACAGTTTGTTGCTGTCACGCTTGGCCAAGTCGGATTCCAGGCCAGAGCTTGAAATCTACGCCGATGACGTCAAGTGCGCCCATGGTGCCACCGTGGGGCAGATCGACGCGGACAGCCTGTTTTACTTGCGCTCGCGTGGTCTGGATGAAGCTCATGCGCGCGATATCCTTACCTATGCGTTTGCTGCGGCCAGCGTGGCACGCATCGAAGCGCAGCCTCTGCGGCAGCGGGTCGAGCAAGCCATACGCAGGCTGTTGCCTGGCGGTCAGGTGCTGGAGGCAGCATGAACGCGCCCCTGAACTCATCTGTCACGCAGCGTCTTGCTTCCGCGGATGGCACCGACTTGAGCCTCGCGCTTGATGGTCGTGCCCTGGCGGAGGATTTTCCAATTCTGGCGCACGCCGTGCGTAAACGTCGTTTGGCCTATCTGGATAATGGCGCCACCACGCAAAAGCCTCAGGTAGTGATTGATGCCTTGAGCCAGTTTTATACCCACTCCAATGCCAATATTCATCGGGGTGTGCATTGGCTCTCGCAGCATTCAACCGATCTTTATGAGCAGGCACGCACGCAAGTGCAGCGCTTGCTGAATGCTCCCGATAGCCAGGACATCATCTATGTACGCGGCACCACAGAGGCCATCAATTTGGTAGCTCAAACGTGGGGTCAGTCGATCCAGGCTGGGGATGAGATCCTGGTCACCGGGATGGAGCATCACTCCAATATTGTCCCCTGGCAGTTGCTCTGCGCCAGAACCGGTGCCACTTTGCGCCATGCCCGCATTACCGATACGGGCGAACTGGACATCGTGGATTTCAAGGCGCAGCTCAACAGCCGCACCCGCTTGGTGGGGATTGCCCACGTATCCAATGCCTTGGGCACAATCAATCCGGTCGCGGATCTCGTACGCCTGGCGCACGAGGCCGGTGCGCTGGCTTTGGTGGATGGTGCACAGGCGGTGGCCCATGGCTCGGTGGATGTACAGGCGCTGAATTGTGATTTCTATGCCTTCTCGGGACACAAGATTTATGGCCCTACCGGTATTGGCGCCTTGTATGTCCGGGCATCGATTTTAAAAGATCTGCCGCCTTGGCAAGGGGGTGGAGACATGATTCGCACTGTCAGCTTTGAGGGCAGTACCTGGGCAACCGGCCCCCAGCGCTTCGAGGCGGGTACGCCCCATATTGCCGGAGCCGTCGGCCTGGGTGCAGCTATCCAGTACGTGATGGATATCGGTCTGGACACCATTGCAGCACATGAATCCGCCTTGTTGGCGCGGGCTACCGAGGCGATGCAGGAAATTGAAGGGGTTCGCTTGATCGGCACAGCTGCACATAAGGCGGGGATCTTGTCGTTTCTGGTGGATGGCATTCATCCGCACGATCTTGGCACCATTCTGGACACAGATGGCGTGGCCATCCGGGCAGGGCACCATTGCGCCATGCCGCTTATGTCGCATTTCGGGATCCCCGGGACGGCACGTGCTTCTTTTGCGCTATATAACAATTTGCAGGATGTCGATGCCCTTGTGGCCGGCGTGCGCAAGGCTCAGAAACTGTTTGGGGTGTAATGCATGAGAGATAACGACGACGGCCTGCGCGATCTCTACCAGGAAGTCATCTTCGACCACAATCGCAATCCGCGCAATTTCCATGCGCTGGAGGGTGCCTCTCACCAGGCGGACGGTCATAACCCTTTGTGTGGTGACCAGCTCACCGTCTATGCGCGGCTGGATGGCGATGTCGTGCAAGAGGTCAGTTTCATCGGCCACGGCTGTGCCATCTCCACGGCATCCGCATCGCTGATGACCGAGGCCGTGCGGGGCATGCGGGTGGATGAGGTTGAGGTGCTTTTCAAAAACATCCACGCCATGCTTACAGAGGCACATCCCGACGCCGATTTGGGCAAGCTTGAAGTCTTGTCCGGGGTGCGTGAGTTTCCGTCCCGGGTTAAGTGCGCCACCTTGGCATGGCATACCCTGCATAACGCCATTACGCAGGCACAAGCCACGGCAATAACCGAATAACGCGATGAACCAGAGGTAACATCATGAGTTTCAATCGTCAGGAAGTGATCGTCAGCCGCGATTGTGCGGCTGTGACGGTGCCTTATGGCTCTCCTGTCACCATCGAGGCCGGCTGCGAAGCCGTGATCACTCAGCAGTTGGGCGGCACCTACACGGTCATGGTCGAGGGCAACCTCTACCGCATCGAAGGCGCAGACGGTGATGCACTGGGCTTCGAGCCCACTGAAGAAGTCAAGCACGTCCACGAGGGCCCGGCCACCATTGAGTCGGTAGAAGACGCCGCCTGGACAATGCTGTCTACTTGCTACGACCCAGAAATTCCAGTTGATATCGTGAATCTGGGTTTGGTCTACGAGTGCAAGGTGGTGCCGGCCAGTGTCCCCGATCGTTATCGCATCGAAATCAGGATGACGCTGACGGCAGCGGGTTGCGGCATGGGCACCATGATTGCCGACGAGGCCCGCAACAAGCTGCTCAATATCCAGGGCGTGGACGAAGCAACCGTCGATCTCGTATGGGATCCACCCTGGAGCCGTGAGATGATCAGCGAACCTGCGCGCTTGCAGCTGGGTCTGCTTTAAATCTCTTGTCGTAAACCTTTTTAAGTTTCAGGCAAGGCGTATTCCAATCTGCTGCCCGCCAGCAGATTGGTGGGGCCGTGTTGTGTCCGGCGCCAGGGCAAATCCGTCAGATTGCCCTTTGGCTCCTGTGTGTACAGGTTGTCTCTCAGATGTCGATAGTAAAGCGCTCTGCAACTCTTGCTTACCCACCCACTGAGCCGGCAACCGGCGCCGATGCGCCGGTTTGCACGGGCGATGTGCTCACTTGTCCGTTGCAGGCGGTGTTTCAGCCAATTGTGTGGCTCAGAGAAGGCTCTGCGCTAGGGTACGAAGGTTTGATCCGGGGGCCCCAGGACGCCGTCTGGCATTTTCCGGACGTACTGTTCAGCCATGCCAGGGCCCAGGGCCTGGGCGTGGCGCTGGAGCATCGGGCAGCCCGCACGGTGATACAGCAGTTTGCAGGGCTTAATCTGCCCGGTCGATTGTTTCTCAATATGAGCCCGCAGGCGCTGCTGGCCGGCTCCTCCGAGTCGTTTGATCTGGTGGGCGAGCTTCATGCCCTGGGATTGGACACGCACCGTGTGGTGGTCGAAGTCACAGAGCAGAAGCTCGGTACCAGCGGCGCAGATCTGGCTGCGGCCGTCAGTTACTTGCAGGCGCAAGGGATCCAGTTCGCCATTGATGACCTGGGGGCGGGATATTCCAACCTGGGTCGCTGGGTGACCCTGCGGCCCAAGTACATCAAGGTCGACAAGTCCTTTGTGGCGGGCGTGCAAGACGATCTTTTGCGTCAGCAGATTTTGCGCTCTGTCAGCGATATTGCAGCCGTGGCAGGCGCAATCGTGGTGGCGGAGGGCATCGAATCACTGGATGATTTGGCCGCGGTGTGCGATCAGGGCATTGCGTGTGCGCAGGGCTACTACATCGATCGCCCTCAGGCGCGTCCGCAGGTGCGTGATTGGTCTGCTTTGTCTGCCGAGCTTGCCGCCCGGCGGCTGGATCCTTTGCAGTGTTGTGCACCGCCTGCGCTGCCCCAGGATGATACGGCGGGTTGGGCGCTGCAGCTTCTGCGCCGGGTGCCGACAGTGACAGCGCAGGTTTCCAGCGAAGCGGCGTTCAGCCTTTTTCTGGCGCAGCCGGATCTCTATACGATTCCAGTTGTCGAAAACGAGCAGCCTTTGGGTGTGCTTAAGCGCAGCAGTCTGGTTGAGCGATTTTCCTTGCCCTTCCAGCGTGAGCTGTACGGGAAAAGCCCTTGTCGGCTGTTTATGGACAGCAAGCCCTTGATTGTGGATATGCACACGCCTTTGCTGACCCTCAGCCGTTGGCTGGCTGAAGCAGAGGGGTATGCGCTGGCTACCGACTTTATTATCACCGGGCGGGGCCAGTATTTGGGTGTGGGCTCAAGCCAGGATCTTTTGCAGGCGCTTAACCGCTTGCAGTTGCGTGCTGCACGTCATGCCAATCCGCTGACGCAACTGCCAGGCAACGTACCCATTGACCGCCAGATCCAGCGCTACCTGGCGGGTGGCCTGCGGTTTGCCGTGTGTCATGCGGATCTTGATCATTTCAAACCGTTTAACGATGTTTTCGGATATCGCATGGGGGATGACGTTATCCGGCTGCTCAGCCGTGTGCTGTCGCAACATATCCAGCCCAACCAGGATTTTCTTGGCCATATTGGTGGAGATGACTTTATCGTGCTGTTTCGCAGTATCGATTGGCAAGCGCGGTGCCAGCGCATGCTGGCAGACTTTGACTATGGTATGCAGCAGCTGATGATTGAGGTAGGGCAGGGTGCGGTGCAGGTTTACCAGGCCGATGATCGCCAGGGACAACGCCAACAGTTTGCACTGCCTTCTTTGTCGCTGGGTTTGGTACAGGTTGAGCCAGGCGCTTATCAGCTGCGTCATCAAATCGCCCAGGCTGCCAGCGAAGCCAAATCCCAGGCCAAGAAGCAGGCAGGGTCGAGTCTGTTTGTGGATCGTCGAAGAGCGTTTGCTCAAACACCATGAAGCATGTCGTTTTCTCGATTTCCTCGGGCTTGGCCAGATTGTTCCATCGTTTTTTGTGCTAGAATTTCGTTCTTTCGGGGCGTAGCGCAGCCTGGTAGCGCACTTGCATGGGGTGCAAGGGGTCGTGAGTTCGAATCCCACCGTCCCGACCAGCATTATCAAGGGCTTACAGAGATTTCTCTGTAAGCCCTTGTTCTTTCTGCTTGGTTCGTACACCACCGGTGCACTAAAAATGATTTCTAGGTGGCCATGAACGCCTATAGTACAATTTTCGAATGGTCACAAATAGCATCTCATCCCTCGCTCCGTGCAAACTTTGTCAGGATCGGCCGCCGCTTACGATTGAGTTCAGCATGGCTTTTCAGCCGATAGTTGACGTACGCAGCCGAGAGGTATTTGCTTATGAAGCCTTGGTGCGAGGTCTAGACGGCAGTGGGGCGCCCCATATTTTAAGTCAGCTAAACGACGACAATCGCTATCAGTTTGACCAAGCCTGCCGCGTTAAGGCGGTGCGCCTGGCAGCGCAACTAGAAATGAGTTGCTACGTCAGTATTAATTTTTTGCCCAATGCCGTATATGAACCTGCTGCCTGCATCCGCGCCACACTGGAAGCAGCACAGAAGCATCAGTTTCCATCTCATCGGCTGATTTTCGAAATCACCGAAAACGAGCGTGTGGTGGATAAAAACCACCTTAAGCGCATACTGGAAGAATACCGGCGCCGTGGCTTCAAAACATCGATCGACGATTTCGGTGCGGGTTACTCGGGCCTGAACCTATTGGCAGAATTTCAGCCGGACATTGTCAAGATTGATATGGAGCTCGTGCGGGACATCGACACTAATCGGGTGCGCCAAGCCATTGTGAAAGGCATTTTGGGTGTGTGCGAAGCCCTATCGATCGAAGTCATTGCTGAGGGTGTTGAAACGCTGGCTGAATACCAGACCCTGCGCGCCATGGGTATTTATTACTTCCAGGGTTTTCTTTTTGCCAAACCCGCCTTTGAACAACTGCCTGCCATCTATTGGCCCGAAGGCTGAGACGGCGTCGCCCTATCACTGTGCCACGATCACTTGGTTCCGACCACTTGCTTTAGCCTGGTATAAAGCCTGATCGGTGCGCCGCAGTAGCGCGGAGTCGCTCTCTGTCGGCTGCCAGGCCGCTACACCAAACGACAGGGTCACGGTACCCGCCACGGCATCTTGTTTATCCGCTATCGAAACACGAATACGCTCTGCTAGTTCGTGCGCAGCCTCTAGCTTGCAGTCGGGCAAGACAATTAAAAACTCTTCTCCTCCCCAGCGGATCAAGGCATCGCCGCTGCGTATTTTGCGACCAAGCAACGCGGCACAGCGTTGCAGTACGCGGTCGCCTTGCTCGTGCCCAAAACGGTCGTTGATAGACTTGAAGTGATCTATATCAGCCAAGATGAGCGCATAATTTCGATATTCGGTCTTCGCCGCAAAATGGCAGATCTTCAGCTTTTGCTCACCGGCGCGCCGATTGAGCAGGCCCGTCAATGCATCGTGCCGGGCCTGATGGTGCAACTCTTGAGCATGTACGACGAGCTCCGTCACGTCTTTCATTATGCCCACATAGTGTTGGGCGGTACCAGACTCGTCTTTGAGCGGAGTGATCGTCTGCGCCACGTGATAGATATGGCCATCTTTATGGCGGTTGGCAACGGTAGTCTGACTACTTCCTTCGTGTGCCAGGGCTTCGCGCAGATGGTTATAAAAGGCAGGAACTCGCTCGCCTGGCTGCAAAAATTTTGGGGGGCTCCCTTGGGCTTCTTTTATACTGTAGCCTGTCAGATCTTCGAAGGCTTGGTTGACGAACAGAATCTCTGCCTGTTTGTCAGCAATCATCACACCATCTTGTGTTGCATTCAGGGCTCGTGCCAACAATGCCTGGCGTTGTTCTGCCTGCACCCGCCCAGTGATTTCCTGCTGCACTGAAACGTAAGCCTGCACCTGTGCCTGATCATCGTGTACAGGGGAAATATTCCACTCCACCAGGTAGCTGCTGCCATCCTTGCGGTAGTTCACTGCTGAGCCTTGAAAAAACTTTTCTTCACGCAGGCATTCTCGTAGTCGTTGAAGCACCTGAGGATCTGTTTGCGGACCTTGCAGCATACGAGGCGAGCGGCCCATCAGCTCAGCGGGAGTATAGCCTGTCATGCGGCAAAACGCGGGGTTGCAATAAATAATGCATGGCCCTTCACCGTTTAATGTCGCGTTGGTGATGACTACGGCATTGAATGCCTGCTCGACAGCGGCCCGCAGCAAAGGCACCTGATCGAGGCCATTTATGGGGGGTAGTGTAATAAAGGAAGTCACTGAGGGTTGTAGCTCATAGAACAGATATGGTGGGATGCCAGCATGCCAGATACCGAGATTAGTATGCGGTTGCCCCCAGACTTTTTACTCCTCGTGTTTTATATTACCTTGTTTTTCGTTCGATACTGCGGGTGGATTCCGGGCTGGATCTGCGACAGTCAAACATTGCTGCACAAGAAGCCATTCATTGTGGTCCATACGGCCGCCTGAGAACCTGTCGGGTGGCCTGCTCAAAGACCAGATATTGGTTATTGCTCCTGTAACTGCATGGGGTGCAAGGGGCCGTGAGTTCGAATCCAACCGTCCCGACTATGTATTCAGCAGTAAAAGCAGGGCCTGCACACTTTGGTGTGTGGGCCCTTGTTTTTTGTCTCAGCGGTATGGGGGTTGGCCAAAGCAGCACTGCCTGTGTGTGTTGTAGTGAACCAACCCCGCAACTGGATGTATTATGCCGCTTGCTGATATGTCGTTTGCACTGCAGGTAAAAGGATCTGTATGAATGCCGCCCCCGTCGCGAAACCAGGGTTTCGCGAGCTGTACACGCCCAAGATTTTCACGGTGCTCAAGCAGGGCTATGGCCTGGCAGGTTTGAGGGCGGATGCACTGTCGGGCCTGACGGTGGCCATTGTCGCGCTGCCCCTTTCCATGGCGATTGCCATTGCGTCTGGTGTGACGCCCGACCGTGGCCTGTACACATCTATTGTTGGCGGGTTCATTGTGTCGGCCTTCGGCGGCAGCCGCTTCCAGATCGGGGGGCCAGCGGGCGCCTTTATCGTGCTGGTCGCTGCAGCGGTGGCCCAGCATGGGGTCGAGGGCCTCTTGCTGGCGACATTTTTGTCGGGCCTGATGCTGGCCGCTATCGGGCTCCTGCGGCTGGGCACCTTCATCAAATATATTCCCTACCCAGTCACCGTAGGCTTCACCGCCGGCATTGCCGTCATCATCTTTGCCAGTCAGATCCGGGATCTGTTGGGCCTGCAACTGGAACACGAACCAGGGCCGCTGCTACCAAAGCTACAGGCGCTTGGGGGCGCTTTACCAACTGCCAGTCCCATGGCGATTCTGGTGGCGGGCATCACCATCGGCGCCATTGTCCTGGTGCGGCGTTACCGGCCGCACTGGCCTTCTTTCCTGATTGCTGTGGTGGCGGCCTCTGTCTGTGTCGCATTGTTGGGCCTGCCGGTGTCGACGATTGGCACTCAGTTCGGTGGCATCCCCCAGTCCTTGCCCGTTCCCCACTTGCCCGACTTCACCTATGCAAAGGTGATCGATGTGCTGCCCAACGCATTATCCTTCACCTTGCTGGGCAGCATCGAGAGCCTGCTGTCGGCCGTCGTGGCGGATTCCATGACGGGGCGGCGGCACCGGTCCAACTGCGAACTGGTCGCCCAGGGGTTGGCCAATATTGCATCCCCCTTGTTTGGCGGCATCTGTGTGACGGGCAACATCGCCCGCACGGCCACCAACGTTCGCTCGGGCGCGCGCGGGCCGATCTCGGGCATGTTGCATTCTGTCTTTCTGCTGCTGTTCGTGCTGGTTGCGGCGCCGGCAGCCTCCTATATTCCCTTGGCGGCGCTGGCGGGCGTACTGGCGATTGTGGCCTGGAACATGGTCGAGAAGCATGCGTTTGCTCGGCTGCTGCGGGTCTCCTGGGGTGATGCCGCCGTACTGCTCGTGACCTTCCTGCTGGTCATTTTCCGTGACCTCAGCGAAGGGATCTTGATCGGCTTTGCCCTGAGCGCCTTCCTGTTCCTGCACCGCATGGCGCAAGTCGTGGCGGTGGAGCAAGTCCATTCCTGGGTAGAGGACGACCGCCCCGATGACGTGGCAGATAAGGCGTCTGATGGGACAGAGCTGGCAGCCAGGATGGCATCAGACATCGCGGTGATCCGCGTAAGTGGGGCGTTCTTCTTCGGTGCAACCTCGGCAGTCGAAGCTGCGCTGGATCGTATCGGTGACAAGCCCAAGGCCTACGTCATCGATCTGTCAGCGGTTTCCCTGCTGGATTCGAGTGGTGTTGCCATCATCGAAGACTTGGCCCGCAAGGCTGGCCAACGGCGTGCTGCTGTCTACCTCGTCGCAGCAACCCGGGCTGTCCGGCATACGCTTTTGCGCCACGGCATCCGGGAGACCGGTGCGCGATTCCGCAGGGATGTGGGCAGCGCCGTTGAATCTGCCCAAGGAGAAGTTTTGGGTTAAGGTGGTATGGCGGCAATTCGCCACCAGCCATAGAGAGAAACAGACAGCGCCTCGCTATCGCAGCGCGAAATCCACGCGCGTTGCCGTGCCGCCGTCGTCTGTGGTGGCTGCGTCAGTCTTGGACGCCACGATGAAGACACGGTTGGTCAGGTCCTGGGCGATTGTCAGAATCTGCTCGTACACGGCCTGTGCGCGGGCGTCCGCAAGTTGTTCTATTGACTGTTTGTTTATTGGGGCTGCGGCGAGCAGCAGGGCATCCATTTGCTTGAGCGGCACCGATTTGGCAAAGCCGATTATGTTGCGCGGCTTGTTCTTGATCTTGGTGTCGTCGTAGACGTCTTCCAGGTATTTGGCGCGGTCGGCTTCTGTCAGTGTGATGGTGCCTGGATCGGCCTTCTTGCCGATGTCGTCGGCTTTGAGTGCGCGTATTTTTTTGTCCACCCAGGCCTGACGCAGGCCGGCTTCATCGGCTTGTGGATCGGCGCGGCCAATGATGTCCATTCTCAGTGCGGGGCGGTCGGTCAGCGCCTTGACCAGGGTGGCGATGTTTGATTTGGCCGTGTCGTCGAGTGTTGCACTGCCGGGTGCGAATTCGATGCGCGACAAATCATTGTCACCGCCGCCAAAGGCGGAGGCCAACAACTTGAAGGGTGCAGTGACTGCCTTTGCGAGCGTGTTCACGATCACCTTTACGATGATGCCGCCCACCGAGAACTGCGGGTCGTCCAGTGAACCGGAGATCGGCAGGTTGATGTCGATGTTGCCACTGGCGTCTTTCAGCAGAGAGACGGCTAGCAGCACCGGCAGTTTGATTGCGTCGGGGCTATCGGAAGGCTTGCCAAAAGTAAGCTGATTGAGCAACACCCTGTTGCTGGCCTGCAGGGTGCGGTCCTTGATCTGGTATCGGAGGTCGACCGACAGTTTGCCGCGTTGGATGGCGTAGCCGACGTATTTCGAGGAGTACGTGGTGAACCGAGGCAGATCCACGCCCTTGGCGGAAGCTTTCAGATCCATCGCCAGGTAGCGTGAGAAAGGCTGCACGATGCCTGAGATGGAAAACGGTGCCGTACCGTAAACGCGGCCGCTGACACTGACTTTAGCCGGCTTGGGTTTGCTCGAGGACACGGCAGTGAGGGAGCCGTTGATGGCGGACAGTTCGGCACGGTAGTTGGGCCGCACGAAATGGTCGTTGAACGTCATGCGGCCGCGCTTGAGCTTGACGCTATTGATTGAGATGTCGGGTTCGCCAGCGCGGCGGGCGGTGGGTTTGCTTGTTGCTGTTGTGCCGCTCCGGCGCGTCTGTGTGTCCTGTGTGATGGAGCCGCCTGCCTCGCCCTTGTCCACCAGGAGATCCATCACATTCAGACGTGCGTTGCTGTTGAGCAGGATATTGCCGTAGAAATCTTCCAGCTGGATGTCGCCCAACCCCAATCCCAGCTTGGGCCCCACCATTGAAATGTGCATATTGTTCAGGCCCAGGCGCTTCCAGTTCAGGAACGGTGCCTTGTTGACGCGATCCTGGAGGCCAAAATCATTGACCTGAACGGCGCCTTTCCAGCTTGCCTGCAGTGGCTTTCTGCCTTGTGCAGGGGCGAATTCCGCGTTGCCAGATGCGTCCAGGGAGATGCTGCGTACCGTGGCGTTCAGACTGGAGGCGATGTAGGGGGCTAGGGAGGCAGCGTCAAATTTCTTCAGATCAACCGAGGTCTTTAGCGACAGCGGCTGTGTGGTGAGGGAGCCCTTGAGTGCCAGCGTGCCGTGCTTCTGGAGGCCTTCGGCCTGCAGGGTGAAGTTTGCCGGCTTGGCGTCCAGGGCCAGGCGGTCGGCCGTCAGCGTCAGTGAACTTAGAGTCAGGTCGACGCTGGGCTTGATGGAGTCGTCACGCCCGGTGAACTGTTGCACGCTCAGTTTCACGTCGTGGGCTTCGACGTGGGTGCCCGCCACATCCACCTTGCTTTCCAGACTGAGTCGCCCGTCTTTTATGGTGATCGGGGCAAAATGGTGAATAGTCTTCGCGAAGGGCGCCAATGCTAACTGATCCAACCGGACCTGCGCCTGGATCGACAGGGGTTGCAAAATGACAGGCGCTTGAATCTGCAGTGAACTGCCATCCGATGGCTGATCCATGCTTAGTTGCACGAGCATGGGCTGATCTGCTGGTTGCGGCAGGACAATATGCTGGACTTCCGCATCCAGGCCGCTGAGCGGATAATCCAGCTCGTTCGGGTCATCGCGCAGGTGTACCTTGCCGGATGCAAGCTTGACGGCACCGATGGTGATTTTCCAGGCGGATGGTGCAGCCTTGCTTGTTGCATCGGCAGCTGCAGCGGGTGGTGCAGCCTTGGTTGTTGTATCGGTAACCGCAGCGGGCGGTGCAGTCTCAGTTGCCGCATCCGCATTGGTGGCGGATGCGGGTTTACCCAACTTGGCAAAGCCTTCGACCACTCGCTGCCAATTCAGTTGCTGAGTATCGCGGTGCGCTTCTACTTGCGGTTTTTCCAGGGTTACCGTATTGATGGAGACTGTCCGGGTGCTCAGATCCGCTGCAAGACCCTGAATCCTCAGGTCGTCCCAGGCCAGCAGTGGCTCGCCCGAAGACTCGGCCACGTCGAGTTGTCGCAGGCCCGCGTCGCCCTGCACACGGATGCGGGGTGCGGCGTCGGCAGGCTGTTCAAACAGCACTTCCAGTTTGGAATCCAGCAGCGCGTTTTTAACCTGGACAGGTAGAGCGAGAGGCCAGAAATCCACCCACTGGCTGAGTGCCAGGCCGTCGAGCGTCACGTCCAGCGTAGAGGAGGGCACCTTGTCGAATGGCCGTGCCGTGCCGGTCAGGTCGAAGGGGCTGCCGTTGATGAGCATATGCAGGGCGGGCTGCACGTCGATCTCTGTGGCGTAGCTCAGGGAAGAGATGAAGGGGATGCCCAGCGTGAGATCGTCGATTGTCTGCTGGCGGCCAGTGACGTGGTCATCCAGGCTGATGGTTCCGTTTGTTAGAGACAGATTGTTCAGGGAGAATCGCGGTGGCCCTTTCTTGGCTGCTTCGGGTTCGGGCGGTTGGTCGGCCGACAGCTTGGACAGCCGGTCGACAATGTCGGAAAAATTGAAGTGCGTGGCATCTTGCCGTACCAGTGTCAGGCGGGGCTCGTCGATGTGAATCCGGTCGAGCACCGGCGCAAACAACGCGAGGGATCGCCAGGCCACGCGCAGGTCGATTTTGCCAACTTGCAGCAGCGGCTTGGATTCGGGCCGAGAAATGGAAAAATTTTGGGCACTCAGCGCCAGTGTGAAGGGATTGAAGCGGATCTCGCCCACATCCACTTGGCGGCCCAGTAGCTCGGCTACGTTTTGAGTGAGCGCATGGTGCACGGCCTTGGGTACCAGCCAAGCCGACAGCGCGGCCAGGACAAGCAGCGTACCTATGATGCCAGCCAGGATCTTGACGGTACGCCGACTGAGTCTTAGAACTGGCATCCTCAATGGCATGATCCGTGCTCCCGGCTGGTATTGTGTGCCCCGGGGCCTGGGTTGCCGCCGCAGTCGCGCCAGCCGGAGCTTTCGCTCATTATCCCTGCCGGATCCCGGCTCGTCCACTGGAGGTCCGGAGTTTTGCATTCTTTTACCGTACAGCCTTGGCTGTGTGACTGTCGCTGCGGCACCGTCCAGGCGTGGATGTGCTCTTAATGCGCTCGTCGGGCACGCTGCCAGTCCAGCAGTGTGCTGGTGGCGTGTGCCTGGATGGTCTTGTAGTGTTCGGCCGGCAAGGCTTGGCGCAGAGCGTCAAGCAGTTGCTGTGTACCGCGTTGCGCCAGTGGCGGCAGTTCGCTGTCCAGCAGGCGGATCTGGATGTGCGCCAGCGTGTCGGCCACCAGTCTCCAGCCCAGTGTTGGCATCCGGGTGTCCAGGGTCAGTAGCAGGCTGCCCAGCGTCTGCAGGATGGGCTGTGCAGATTCTGGATCGGCGCTGCCGGCCATGGCATGCCAGAGCGCCATGTGAATGTCGCGGCGCAGGTTGATCTTGAAGTCGATGGCGTTGCCTTCCTGTGTGTCCAATTGTTCCAGTTGCTGCAGCAGGCGTGCGTCTTCGACGGCGTCTGTCTGTGTGCGCAAATCACCGATCAGCTGGGTGAGCAAAGGGATTGCCACGATGCCGAAGGCTTGGCTGAACGCCAGCCCCCATTGGTCCAGGCCAACCAGCAGCATGGCTCGTCGCAGGGCGGCAGCCTCCGGGGTGGGGGCCGACACAATCCAGGACTGACAGCGCGTCAGTATGTCTGCGGCCTTCTCAGCCGGTGGTTCTGCAGCAGCTTGCCGAAAGGTATGTGTGAAGGCCTCCCGCGTCAGAACGGCAGCTTGCCGCTGGTCTTCAGGTGGGGAGATGTCCGAGAGGGTGTCAGTGAATGGAGCGGCGCTTTGCATGAGGGGTCCGAGCTTGGGATAGCTTCGGATTATATCGGCCCCCGTCCGTGTTTTTCCTGGTAGGCGGCGGCTGGGATGCTCTGACCTTGTCGGCGTGCCAGCACAAGCGCATTGATTACAGGCTGGAGGAAATCCTGGGAAGGTATGGTAGCGGGTATCAGTAGTAGGGTCTCAGAGGATCAGAAGTAGAATTCTCTCATTGAGAAGCAGAAACCAAAAGCTGAGAGCCCAATGGTGGTGATTCATGTCTAGGATATGGTTGAGTGCGGCTTGCCTGTTGTTGGTCGGATGTGCCGCTCAGCCATCGGTCGTCGCACCGTCTGTATCCTCATCTACATCCATTTCAGCGACGCCCCTGATTGTTCTCGATTCGGGACATAACCCGGCCGATGGTGGGGCAATCAGCGTTCTTGGCAGTAAAGAGATCAGCTATAACGACCGCTTTGTGGCCGAGCTTGCCCCTGCTCTCCGTGCCGCTGGCTGGCGTGTCATCCTGACACGCCAGCCAGGTGAGTCCCTCAGCCTCGTGGAGCGTGCCCGGATGACGGATGATCTGCAGGCAAGCCTCTTTTTGTCTATACACCATGATTCAGTGCAACTCAGGTGCTTGCGCCAGGTTACGAGAGAAGGGCGTATTGCGTTTGAGACGCGCAGGCCCATGGGCGGATATTCGTTGTACGTATCCAAAGAGAATCCGGACTTCACGCGGTCCTATCGGTTCGCCACGATGCTTGGAGAACAACTGCATGCACTGGGGCGTTCTCCGATGCTGGAGCACGCTGGAACAGCGTGTGGGGAAAGCCGCCCGCTGCTGGATGCACGGTTAGGTATTTATCAATACGATCATCTAGCGGTGCTGAGACACAATAAGGTGCCTGCCATCTTGCTGGAGGTTGGTGTGATCACAGATTTGCAAGATGAACTTTACGTGAATAACCTGGCCAACCGAAGCAAGATGATTGCCGGAATCGTCCGGGCAGCTGATATGTGGGTAAGATCCGAGCCGGTGAGACAGCAGCCGCGTGGCACGTCTTCTGTGAGCGACTGGAATCTGTAAGCCTTTCGGCTAGAATCGGTTGGCTCTCGCCAATTTTGCGCGCCAACTTATCAGGCTGACCGCCATGCCCACCAATACCCTCAATGTATCTTTTGTGTCCGATGACTGGCGCGGCGTAGCGCTTTCCAATTTCTGTCTGGCACCTTTTGTGATGGATGGTGTTTTGCTGGCTTCAGTTGAAGGGTTTATTCAGGGCATCAAGTTTCCCGAAGGGAATGCCAATCGTCAACAGGCGTTTACTACTTGGGAGTGGGCAGCTAAAAAGGTCGGGCAGGGCGCCCAACGAAACTTCGTGTACTGGGCCGGCCAGCAATTGCCGTTTGGTTCGCCTGCGCATCATGCGCTGGTTGAGCGTGCCTTGCGGGCCAAGTTTGCACAAAATCAGGGGGCTTGTCTGGTGTTGAAGGCAACCGGCAAGGCAGTGTTGGTGCATAACACTGATGAAGGGCCTGAGCCCGTACTTACCTCACTGCCTGCGGCCAGGTTTTGTCAGGTTCTTACGGATATCCGTGCGCACCTGTGAATACTCAGGCTTGCCCAAGCGGCTGGCGAGGTGCCTGGCGGCAGATCTTGGCCAGAGCGCTGACCCAGTGTGGCTGATCGTTTAAACAGGGGATCAGAGTCAGTTCTTCGCCGCCAGCTTCGAGAAAGGTTTCCCTGCCGCGGATACCGATTTCTTCCAGAGTCTCGATACAATCCGCCACAAAGGCAGGACAGGCTACCAGCAGGCGCTTGACCCCTTTCTGCCCCAGTTTTTTTAAGGTTTCATCGGTGTAGGGCTCAATCCATTTGGCTTTGCCAAGGCGCGACTGAAACGACATCGACCATTGGCTATCCGGAATGCCCAGTGCCGCAACCAGCTGTGTGCTGGTGCGCACGCATTGCGCCCGATAACAGCTGCCCAGGATCTCGTCGCTGGCTGTTTGACAGCAATCGGCGGCGGCCAGGCAGTGGCAACCGCTGGGGTCTGCCTTGCGGATATGCCTTTCTGGCAGCCCATGGTAGCTTAACAACAGGTGATCGTAAGCCGAGGCCAGCGAGGGCCGGATGCTGGCAGCAAGTGCGGCCATATAGTCGGGCTGATTAAAAAACGGCGGGATCACGTCCAATTGCAAGGGCAGTGCCTGCTGCCGGATTGTTCGCCGCGCTTCATCCAGCACTGTTGTGACCGTGCTGTCGGCAAACTGCGGATACAGCGGCACCAGCGTAGCGGTTTTGATCCCATCTTTTGCCAGATCCTGCAAAATGCTTTGGATCGATGGTTGGCCGTAGCGCATGGCAAGCTTTACAGGTGCACCGGCCCATTGCTCGGCCAGCTTGGCGCGCAGGCGCTCGCTGATGACCAATAATGGAGATCCCTCCGGCCACCAGATGGATTGGTAGGCTGCTGCCGATGCTGCCGGCCGTGAACGCAAGATCAGGGAAACCAGCATGCGCCGAATTGGCCAGGGCAGATCGATCACGTAGCGGTCCATCAAAAACTGATCGAGGTACTGACGGACGTCTTTTACCTGGGTGCTGGGGGTAGAGCCGAGATTAACGAGGATCAATGCATGGTCGGACATGGAAAGCCTGTGTGATAGAAAGCCAGGTGCTGGGCGGTGCAACAAATGAGGCCCAAACTTGGGCCTCATCGGAGAAGATATCAGCGTTATACAGTAGCAGATCAGGGCGCTGCACGCACAAGGTGTTTGTCCGGGGCGCAGTCCATGCATAGGCATGCTTTGCGGCGACTCATTCAAGGCCTCTTGCAAGCAATACAGGCCTGCGCAAACAGACCGGTGGGGTACTTGCTTAAGCTATATTAATTTATAATATATTTATTGATATAATGTAAATTTGTTAATCAAGGAAATCCCATGAACGGAGTAGTTCTGGATCCGGATCTGATGCGTGCAACAGCCACGGGCGTGGTCGACAAACTAAAGGTGTTGGCCAATCCCGATCGCCTGCTGTTGTTGTGTCAGCTGTCGCAAGGCGAGCGCTGTGTCAGCGACCTCGAACAGATGCTGGACATCCGCCAGCCCACTTTGTCACAGCAACTGGGGGTCTTGCGTACAGAAAACGTGGTTGAAACCCGTCGCGAAGGTAAGTATGTGTATTACCGGGTAGCTGATCAAAAGCTCTTGAAGGTTTTGATCACTCTTTACGATCTTTACTGTCCCAAGGAGCAATCATGACAATTGACTGGAATGCTTTTACCCCGTGGTCTGCGCTTGGCGGTGGCGTGCTGATTGGTTTGGCTGCAGCCATTTATGTTTTGTTCAACGGTCGTATCGCTGGTGTCAGCGGTATCCTGGGCGGCCTTTTGCGGCCCAACCCTACAGATGTTTCGTGGCGCATCGCGTTTTTGGCTGGCTTGATCATCACGCCCGGCCTGTTCTGGCTGATCGGACACCCACAAGTTGTGCCCATCGACTCCAGCTATCCCGCGCTGATACTGGCCGGTTTGCTGGTGGGTGTTGGCACCCGCCTGGGTTCTGGTTGCACCTCTGGCCATGGTGTGTGCGGCATATCGCGGTTTTCGCCACGGTCACTGGTGGCCACGGCCGGCTTTATGGCAGCAGGCTTTATCACCGTTTATGTGATTCGCCACCTTTTAGGCATCTAAGGAGAATAGTCATGGGTGTCATCACATCTTTATTGGTGGGCATTATTTTTGGTATTGGCCTTGTCATTTCCGGCATGATTTTCCCGGCTAAGGTACTGGGTTTTCTGGATCTGGCTGGTGCCTGGGATCCATCCCTTGGGCTGGTGATGGGGGGGGCCGTACTGGCGGGCACGGTTGCCTTCACGATAGCCCGTGGCCGGCCGCGCTCTATTTTGGGTTTCGAGATGAAGATTCCCCAATCCACAACTATCGACAAACGGCTTGTGGGCGGCAGCCTGTTGTTTGGCATTGGTTGGGGGATTGCCGGGTTGTGTCCAGGGCCGGCCCTGGTTAACCTGGGCACCGGCGAAATCAAGGCCATCGTGTTCTTTGTGGCTCTGTTGGCTGGCATGGGCATATTCGAGCTCATCGAACGCCGTCGCTGATCCACCAAGCGTTGCACATTGGCGGTGTGGCGGTTAAACTCACGCCGTCATTGGGGAGTAGCCGCTCTTCGCCTGAAGAGGCTGACGTCAACATACTTGGCCCGCAGGCCATGGCGTCAGCAGTTGCCCAGCCTGGCAAGACCTTTGACCATCACGCCACCAGGTAGGCCGGGGGGCGGGGTGGTCAATCGTTTATTCACCGGCCTGGACCCCCCCGCATGGAATCCCTCTTTATCTCTACTGGTGTTGTTGCCTTGGCTGAAATCGGCGACAAAACCCAGCTATTGGCGTTCATCTTGGCTGCGCGCTTTAAAAAGCCAGTACCCATCATTTTGGGCATTCTTGCGGCTACGATACTGAATCATGGTTTGGCAGGCGCACTGGGTGCCTGGATTACGGATATGGTCAGTCCTGAGATCCTGCGCTGGGTGTTAGGGTTGTCTTTTATCGCCATGGCCATCTGGACAATGATCCCGGACAAATTCGAAGAAGACGCTACCTGTCTGGCGCGTAAGTGTGGCGTGTTTGGCGCCACGTTCCTGGCCTTTTTCCTCGCTGAGATGGGCGACAAGACACAAATCGCCACGGTGGCATTGGCAGCACATTACGCCAGCCCGATACTGGTCGTGGTTGGCACGACGCTGGGCATGTTGATTGCAGACGTGCCTGCGGTGTTTGTGGGCGATCGGCTGGCAAAGAAAATCCCCATGAAACTCGTTCATTCAGTGGCCGCGGCGATCTTCTTGATGTTGGGAATCCTGACCTTGTTGGGCGCTGGCAAGCAATTGGGTTTCTGACAGATTCAGCCATAATAGCGGTCTTTCTCAGACCTAAAAGCAGGAATTTCTTATGCTGGCACTAGTTATTTTCGTGGTAACGCTTGTGCTGGTCATCTGGCAGCCAAAACGCTTGGGGATTGGCTGGAGTGCCTTAGGTGGGGCGACGGTGGCCTTGCTGGCAGGTGTGGTCAACTGGGCTGATGTCCTTGTGGTGTGGCATATTGTGTGGGATGCCACCTTCACCTTTGTGGGCCTCATCATCATCTCTCTGATTCTGGATGAGGCTGGTTTTTTCAGTTGGGCTGCGTTGCACATTGCGCGTTTGGGCAATGGCCGTGGCAGGCGCCTGTTCCCTCTGGTTTTGCTGTTGGGTGCCCTGATTGCAGCGGTATTTGCCAATGACGGCGCAGCGCTGTTGCTTACGCCCATTGTTGCAGCCATTTTGATGCGTTTGCGCTTCAGCCCGCCGGCCGCACTGGCGTTTATCATGGCCACTGGTTTCATCGCCGATACTGCCAGCCTGCCATTGGTGATTTCCAACCTGGTCAATATCGTCAGCGCCAACTATTTTGATGTGACGTTTTCTCGGTATGCCCTTGTGATGGTGCCAGTAAATCTGGTGTCTGTTGCAGCCACGTTAGGGGTGCTCTGGCTGGCCTTTGGGCGCAATATTCCTCCTCATTACGCGGTCGAGTCTCTGAATAAGCCTGCAGATGCCATTGTGGATCACCGTGTTTTTTGGGCGGCATTTCCGGTGTTGGTGCTCCTTTTGCTGGCGTACTTTGTGCTGGCTGCGTGGCGGATACCGTTTTGCCTGGTGACCAGTGCTGCGGCCCTGGTGTTGATGGGGGTTGCCGGCCGATGGGGTCAAAAAGAGCCGGCAGTGGTGCCAATGGCCAAAGTCTTGCACCAAGCGCCATGGCAGATCGTATTGTTTTCTCTGGGTATGTATCTGGTGGTTTATGGCCTGGGGCAAGCCGGCCTGACACAGATGGGGGCCGAGGCGCTTCAGTGGCTGGCTTTGCAGGATCCCACGGTGGCCACTGTCGGTACCGGCTTTTTGGCTGCCATTACAGCATCCATCATGAACAATCTGCCATCTACTTTGGTGGGGGCGCTGGCCATCGATCATGCGCAAGTCCCCGACATGACCCGTCAGCTGATGATTTATGCGAATGTCATCGGTAACGACCTGGGGCCGAAATTTACCCCGATAGGCAGCTTGGCCACGTTGCTGTGGTTGCACGTATTGCAAGGTAAAGGTTATCGGATCGGCTGGGGGTACTACATGAAAACGGGCTTGCTGATTACACCGCCTGTGTTGTTGGCCACTTTGCTGGCGCTGGCGTGGTGGTTGCCCTTGCTCGGATACTGAGGCTCATTGGTACGCGTGGTGTGTAACGCGCTGGCAACTAGCCTGTTTGTTCTTGTTGTTTGATAGGTTTCAGTGTGGCTGCACCCAGCCTGCACGCCCCGCAGGCGTCCAGCAGGGCGTAGTCGTAACTTGCCAGCAAAATCACCCGCGTGTTTGCCCAGATCTTCAACTGCGCTGCCAGCGCCTGACGGCCGGGGGTATCCAGGCCGTTGCTGGGGCCGTCTGCAATCATCACCGTAGGTTGGCCAATATCGGCAGCAGCCCAGAGCACCTTTCGCCAGGTACCGGTAGACATCTGCTTGAAAGATTTGTCCAGATGATCGTCAAGCCCCAGTTGGCTGGTAAAGGCCATGACGCTTTGGTTGACGCTGGTATGGTGCTTTTTGGCCATTGCCTCAAGCCACTGCCGTCCTGTCTGAGTGGGTGATACCGGGCAGTGCTCAGGTATGTAAAACACGCGCGACAAGGCCTGCTCTGGTGCCTGTGACAGAGAGTATCCATCGATAACGATGTCGCCCTCGTCTGGGGGAACCACACCTGCGATAAGGCTGAGCAGAGTAGTTTTACCGGTGCTGTCTTCTTCGCTTAAGGCAAAACATCCTGGCTCAAAGGACCGGCTCAGCCCCTGAAACAGGATGTGATCGTCATATCGTTTGCTGATCTGATGCAGAGTAAGCATGCGAGGCTGCTCAGGAGTTGCCTGGGGCACTTTGCATTTCGCGCAGGGCTTTACGGATGACTTTGCCCGTGGTGGTCATGGGCAGTGCATCCATGAACTCGACGATGCGGGGGTATTCGTGTGCGGCCGCGCGTTTGCGCACGTGCTCCTGGATATCGGCGATGAGCTCTGGGCTGCCTTGAAAACCGTCCTTAAGTACGATACAGGCTTTGACGATCTCGGTGCGGGCAGGATCGGGCACGCCGATGACTGCCGCCATGCGGACAGCAGGGTGACTTAAGAGGCAATCTTCGATGGGGCCCGGGCCGATTCGGTAGCCAGCACTGGTGATGACATCGTCACCGCGTCCTTTGAACCAGAGATAGCCGTCAGCATCACGCATCCCGCGATCACCTGTTACCAGGAAGTCGCCGATAAAGGCATCTTCGGTGGCTTTGGGGTTGGCCCAGTATTGCAGGAACATGACGGGGTCGGGACGGCGTACGGCGATATGGCCCTCGGTACCGACAGGCACAATTTCCCCCTGGCTGTCGATAATTTGCAGATCGTGTCCCGGTACCGGGCGGCCCATCGAACCCGGACGCGGGTCGAACAAGGCCGCGCAGGAGGACACAATCATGTTGCACTCGGTTTGACCATAAAACTCATTGATGGTGACACCCAGTGTCTTGCGCCCCCAGTCAATCAGTTGGGCGCCCAGGGTTTCACCACCGCTAGCCACCGACACCAGCCCCAGCTGGCCATATTGCTGGGGATTATCAAGCGTGCGCAGCATCTTTAATGCTGTAGGCGGTAAAAACGTATGACTTACCTGATGCCTGGCCATTAGTTGCCAGGCCTTCGAGGCTTCGAACTTGCTGAACCGGTGTGCCAGCACCGCCACGCCGTGATGCCAAGAGGGCATGAGGACGTCCATCAGGCCGCCAATCCATGCCCAGTCGGCAGGGGTCCACATCAGGCTGGCCTGATTGGGAAAAAAATTATGCGAGATTTCCACACCAGGTAAATGCCCCAAAAGCATGCGGTGCGCGTGCAAGGCTCCTTTGGGTTTACCGGTTGTACCCGAGGTATAAATAATGACGGCGGGATCGTCCGCCAGCGTGTCTTCTGGTGTAAAGGCTTGCCCCTTTTGAGCATTGACGGCAGCCCAGAAGCTATCGGGTGATTGTTCATCTGCGTCGATGTTCAGCAGGCAGGTGAGGTCGGGCAGGGCATCGCGGATGACGGCAATCTTGCCCATGCCTTCGGCGTGTGTTACCAGTGCGCGTGCGCCCGAGTTTCCAAGGCGAAACTGCAGGGCATCTGTGCCAAACAGCGTAAACAGAGGTACCGCAATGGCGCCCAGCTTGTATGCGGCAAGATGGGATATGGCGGTTTCCAGGGATTGGGGTAGCAGAACCCCGACACGGTCGCCCGCCTGGACGCCTTTTGCACGCAGGGTCAGCGCCAGTTGGTCTGACCATTGCTTGAGTTGATCAAACGTGTAGCGGTCGGGTGCTGCGTCGCCGTGATCTACGATCAGGGCGAGACGACCACTACCATCGGCCCAGCGGTCGCAGACGTCTATGCCAATGTTGTAGTGAGCCGGCACTTGCCAGGAAAACCCCTGGCAAGTTTGGGCATAGTCGTCTCGTGCCTGAAGCATGGTGGTCTCCGTTAGCCTTTAAGCAGTTTGCAGGTGGATTCAGACTCTGGCCCGTAGACAGTCTCGGCGGGCAGGGTGCGGACGATGTTGTAGTAATCCCAGGGCGCCTTTGATTGGCTGGGCTTTTTAACCTGAGCCAGGTACATGTCATGCATCAACAGGCCGTCTTTACGAACATAGGCGTTTTTGACAAACATGTCGTTGATTTTGTGCGATTTCAGGTATTTCATGATGGCATCTCCATCATCCGTACCTGTGGCCTTGACTGCTTCGAGATAGTTTTTGGCCACGGAGTAATCGCCCGCCTGCAAGAAGGAAGGTGCCCGTTTATGCGTGTCAGAGAATTTCTTGGCCCAGGCGCGGGAGTCGTCGGATTGGTTCCAGTACCAGGGGGTGGTGAGATACAGCCCCTGGGTGTTTTCCAGGCCCAGCGAGTGGATGTCGTTGATGAACACCAGCAAACCTGCCAGTTTCATGGTTTTGGTAATGCCAAATTCTTTGGCGGCTTTCACTGAATTGATGAAATCACCTCCTGCATTGGCCAACCCAAGCACCTGAGCCCCCGAGCCTTGCGCCTGCAGCAGGAACGAGGAGAAGTCGGAGGTTGAAATCGGTGCACGTACCTCTCCCAGTACCTTGCCGCCAGCGGCTTTGACGACCTTGGCAGTGTCTTTTTCAAGTGCGTGTCCAAAGGCGTAATCGGCGGTCAGGAAGAACCAGGTTTTCCCTCCCTCGCGTACCACTGCCGAGCCCGTGCCATTGGCCAGGGCAACCGTGTTGTATGCCCAGTGCACGGTATAGGGTGTGCATTGATCATTAGTGAGTGCTGAGGATCCGGGGCCGACTGCGAGGAACGGCTTTTTCTTTTCGGCTGCCACAGCGGCCATGGCCAGGGCAGTGGCAGAGTTGGTGCCGCCAATCAGCATGTCCAGATGGTCTTGGTCAAACCACTGGCGCGCGCGAGAAGAAGCAATGTCGGCTTTGTTTTGGTGGTCGGCGGTGAGAAGCTCGATTTTCTTGCCATTGATGGAACCGCCCATATCAGCGATCGCCATGCGGATTGCATCGGCACCTGCAGGGCCGTCGATATCGGCGTACACACCCGACATGTCAGCGATGAAGCCGATGCGGATCACATCATCAGATATGCCAGCGGCCTGGGCCGGTAGCGTAAAGGCAAGGCCGATTGCGGCCAGGGTAGCGGCCAGCACGGTTTTTTTCATGGGAATGTCTCCAGAGTTTTATGTTTTTCCGTTTGCACGGCGGAAATCACAATACCAGAGTGTTTGTCGCCCTGTCGAGCAAACCGGTTGGGGAAAACCCCCCTGCGCTATAGTAATTACAGGCTTGCGGGGCAACCGGTCATATAAATCAGGAGCGCTGCATGAGTAAACACGTGTCAGAGATCATTGTTGATGCCTTGATCGAAGCGGGAGCCCAACGCTGCTACGGCGTAGTGGGCGATACCATCAACCACTTTACCGATGCGATTCGGCGATCAGACTTGCGCTGGGTGCATGTCCGCCACGAGGAGGTGGGTGCACTGGCCGCAGGAGGTGAAGCCTACATGACCGGTCGATTGGCCGTGTGTGCTGGCACATGTGGGCCAGGGAGCCTGCATTTTGTGAACGGTATCTTTGAAAGCCACCGTAACGGCGCGCCGGTTCTGCTGATTGCCTCAGATGTAGCCAGTACGGAAGCGGGGTTGGATTTTCCTCAAGAGGTAGATCAACGCCGCATCTATGAGCAAGCTTCAGTGTTTTGCGAATATATATCCCATCCCTCCCAGGCCAGGCGGTTAACTGCTTTGGCTGCACAAACGGCTCTGTCCCTGCGAGGTGTAGCGGTGCTGATTGTCCGAGGCGACATGTTTTCGCAGACGGATGAAGATACGTTGCCCTGGGCGGCACATCCTCGAATTGTCCGCGCACTGCCGGCACCAGAAGAGCTACAGCAGCTAGCCGATACTCTGAATACAGCCTCAAGTATCACTTTGTATGCCGGCTATGGGGCGCGGAATGCGCGTCAGCAGGTGCTGAAACTGGCTCAGCGGCTTAACGCGCCAGTGGTCCATACCAGTCGGGCCAAAGAGTTTATCGAGCCTGATAACCCGTACGGAGTAGGGATGACCGGCATTTTGGGTAACCAGGCAGGTCTGGAGGCTATCGATCGTGCGGATCTTACCCTCTGCCTGGGCACGGATTTTGCGTGGACACAGTTTTATCCACAACAACCTCATGTGATACAGATCGATAGCGATCCTGCCCATTTGGGGCGCCGGGCGCCCATACAGATGGGTTTGGTGGGCGATATCGGATTGACAGTCGAGGCCCTGTTGCCTTTGCTTCAACCGGGAAAACAAAACGATCATCTTGAAACCGCCCGGCAACAGTGGCTGGAGGATCAGTCGGCCTACCGAAAATCCGGAGAAGAGAAAGACCCCTCGTTGCTGCACCCCCAGTTCGTGACGCAGACCCTGGATCGTCTGGCCTCGGAGGATGCTGTCTTTACGGCTGATGGGGGGTCGCCGATGGTGTGGTTGTTGCGTCATCTCGTTGCCCGGGGCAAGCGGAGATTTTTAACCAGTTTGCTGCATGGCACGATGGCTAATGCCTATCCACAAGCCATGGGTATTGCAGCAGCCTATCCCCATCGCCAAGTAGTAGCCTTGTGCGGTGACGGAGGTCTTACCATGCTGATGGGTGATCTTCTCACCTTGCGTCAGGAAAACCTGTCTGTGAAGTTATTGGTGTACAACAATGCTTCTTTGGGTTTTGTCGAGATGGAGCAGCGAGTAGAAGGGCTTCTGGATAGTTATACGCATCTGCGGAACCCCGATTTTGTAAAGCTTGCGGAAGCCTGCGGGTTTCCTGCATGGCAGGTTACCCGCAAAGAGCAGCTGGAACCTGCCATGCAGCAATGGCTGGACACCGACGGGCCGGCATTGCTGGACGTGCACGTCAGCAGAATGGAGCTGGTCATGCCGCCCAAAGTGCAGGCGTCGCAAATTGCATCCACCGCGTTGTTTGGGCTAAAGGCTGTATTCAACGGGCGTGCCACTGAGGTGGTTTCATTGCTGCGTGACAATTTCCTGCGTTAATAACAAGTACGTATAGCCAGCACTTCTTTCTGGATACGCATATCCCGGCGGGGCAGAGATAAAAATATGGATATCTTGCAGGCGATGAAAACATTTGTCGCTGTGGTTGAAACGGGCGGATTTATAAAAGCGGTCGATGTAACCGGCTTTTCCAAACCTGCTGTGTCAAGGCAGGTGGCAGACCTTGAAAAATACCTGGGTGCGCGTCTGCTGCATCGCACCACCCGGCGCGTCTCCCTTACGGATGAGGGACGCAGCTATTATCAGCACAGCAAGGCCATATTGCTGGCAGTCGAGGAAGCCCATGCCGAAGTCAGTGATGCAACCCTGACGGCTCAGGGCAACCTACGTATTGGAGCCCCTCAGACATTTGGTGCCTTGCACCTGGCACCGTTATGGGGCCGGTTTGCAGCAGAAAACCCGGCCGTCGACTTGGATATTGTGCTCTCCGACCGCGTAGTAGATATGGTGGAAGAAGGGTACGACCTGGTGGTCAGGATCGGGCGCCTGACAGACAGCAACCTGGTCAGCCGTGCCCTTGCAACATCGCGCATGGTGCTTTGTGCTTCCCCCGATTATCTTGCCAATCATGGCGTGCCACTGCACCCGGACGATCTGGCTCAGCATGAGGTCATCGCCTACAGTTATTGGTCGGCGGGCGATGAATGGTCTTTTCTCGGATCATCGGGAGAGACACGAGTTCGGGTGTCTCCCCGGATCCACGCCAATAGCGGTGATACCTGCAAGGCGGCTGCGGTTGCGGGTTATGGAGTGGTATTTCAGCCGGATTTTCTTGTTTACGACTGCCTGCAGACGGGACAGCTGATTGAACTCATGCCCGAGTTTCAAGGGGCCAAGCTTGAAATCCAGACGTTATATCCTACGCGCAAGCAGCTGCCGCTGAAGGTGCGTAAGTTGGTTGATTTCCTGGTTGAGCAGTTCCGTCATCCCGTATGGACGCAAGAGTAAATCAATGGTTTGTATGGTGATTGTCTTTTAAATAGATACAATAAGTCTATAGATAAGCTATTTATATCTGTAATTGGATTAGTTAAGCTTCTGTTTGACCGTGGCAGCGCATCGTTTCGAACCTAAAGGTGCCCACTACGACATCATTCATCATACTTATTCAGGGATTCAAAAATGGAACGCACTTTCGACTCTTCAGCGGCCGGCTCGGCATCCTATGCCGCGCTTTTACTACGCCTGGCGCTGGGCATCATGTTTTTGGCGCATGGCCTCACCAAGCTCTTTATCTTCACGCCTGTGGGCACTGCCGGCTTTTTTGCCAGCGTCGGATTTCCTGGGTTTCTAGCCTATCCCGTGATCGCATTTGAAGTCATCGGTGGCGCAATGCTTGTGTTCGGCGTGTTTGCACGCTGGGTGGCCGCCATTGCGGTTGTGCAACTGCTTGTGGCTTCTTCGGTGCATTGGGCAAACGGCTGGGCATTTGCCGCACCCAATGGCGGTGGCTGGGAGTACCCTGTATTTTTGGCGGTGGCTGCAGCTGCCTTGGCGCTGCTGGGTGACGGTGTTTACGCAATAAAGCCGTCCACAAGCCGTCATTAATCACCTTTGAGATTTCGCTATGACATCCATCATGCCTGCCGTCTTTTTGGGCCACGGCAGCCCAACCAATGCGCTAGAAGATAACGGTTATACCCGGACGTGGCAGCAATTGGGCAAGTCGCTGCCCCGGCCCCGGGCATTGCTGGTGGTGTCAGCGCATTGGTTTATTGGTGCCACGGCAGTCACTGCCATGGCTCAGCCACGCACCATTCATGATTTTTATGGGTTTCCCAAAGCGCTGTTTGATTTCGATTACCCCGCACCTGGCTTGCCTGAGCTGGCAGGAGAGGTTGCCGAGATCGCCAAGCCGCATTGGGTGGGGGCTGATCATGATCAATGGGGCCTGGATCACGGCACCTGGAGTGTGCTGGCGCATATGTTTCCCAAGGCGGATATTCCCGTCGTCCAGCTCTCCATCAATGCCTTGAAGCCGCTGGATTACCATCTGGAGCTTGCGTCCAAGCTGGATGCCTTACGGCATCAGGGTGTGATGATTCTCAGTAGCGGAAACGTGGTGCATAACCTGCGGCTGGTTCAATGGGAACGGGCTGATTTTGGTACAGACTGGGCGCAGCGCTTTGATGATGCGGTGGCTGCGCAACTGATGGACGCGCCGGCCGATATTCTCAAAACCACCGAGCATCCGGATTATTTGAAGGCTGTGCCAACGCCAGATCACTTCTTGCCCCTGCTATACACAGCAGGCCTGGCGGCGGCATCCGGGCAGGTGGTCAAGCCCCTGTTGCGGGGCTACGCCATGGGTGCTTTGTCCATGAGTGGCTATGGCGTCGGAACCGCAGACACCGATTGCCACACGGGAGCCGATGCCGCGCGCTCGCCAGAAGGTGTACCGCCCGACCAAACCAATCTCTGATGGCATGTGGCCGGGCAGCACGCCTTATTTGGCAAACAGCTGGTTGATGTCTTTAAACGCCTTGAATTCCAGGGCGTTTCCACACGGATCCAGCAAAAACATCGTGGCTTGCTCGCCCACTTGGCCCTCAAACCGGATATATGGGTCGATAACAAAAGCGGTGTTTAACGCTTGAAGCCGCTTTGCCAGTGCCTCCCACTGCGACCACTCAAGTACAACGCCGAAGTGGGGCACCGGCACGTTGTGTCCATCTACGGCATTGGTGTGCGCGTGGGTCTGGGCTTCTGTCTTGGGATGCTGATGAATCACCAGTTGGTGCCCGAAAAAATTAAAATCCACCCATTGCGTATCAGAGCGGCCTTCGGGCAGACCAAAAACTTCACCATAAAACTTGCGGGCAGCCGGTAGATCGTGCACCGGGATGGCTAGATGAAAAGGGGATAATGTCATGCTTTGTCGTCCTCGATGGTTGGATTTTGCTTGCGCTAATTCTGCGCTAATTGTAGAAGACTATTGTCCATACTCGTGGGCCATAGATGGCATTTCAGACTGGAAACTTATATGCAGCAAGCTTCTGCAAATGCCGACACAGACGCCGGCAACAGCACAGTAGATAAAACAACGCTGGACGCAACCTGGGCACATTTGGCACGTTCCCAGGTTCGCCGGCGCCGGGCGTTAGGTGCTCTGGCTATCTTGGCCATTTGTGTCTTGCCCTGGGTGGCCTCGGCGTGGACACACCTTCCCTGGATTCATGAGTCCCTCGAATGGGCCGGCCTTGCCTTGCTGATTCTTGCCGTGCTCGGGCGCAGCGCATGCATGCTGTACCTTGGTGGACGCAAGGGTGCAGACCTCGTTACCGATGGGCCTTATTCGATTAGCCGAAACTCTCTGTACGTTTTTTCGATTCTGGCCGTGTTTGGCATTGGTTTGCAAACGGGCAGCCTGCTGGTAGGCTTGATTCTGGCGGCTTTGGCCAGCCTGATTTTTCGCTGGATCGTAGGCGAGGAAGAAATCCTGCTGCAACAGGCATTTGGTGGCGCTTACCAGGCTTACTGCCAGAAGACGCCTCGGTTTTTACCCAAGTGGTCTTTATGGCAATCGCCCGCGTACGTCACCGTCGATTTACAAGGGATCTGGAAAACGGTGCGGGATGCACTTCCGTATTTCTTGTCCATCCCGGTATTTGAGGCGATTGAATATGCGCAGGATATGGGCTGGGTTCACCCGTTTGTGTTTCTGTACTGACGCTGGTTTGCGGCACTGCCCGGAGTTTCGGTACTCTTGTGCCAATATGGCCGGTCAGGAAACATGATGGACTTGAACAGTGATCTCGGAGAAAGCTTCGGTGCCTGGCGAATGGGTGACGATACCAGCATGCTGGATGTCGTCACCAGCGCCAATATTGCCTGTGGTTTCCATGCCGGAGATCCCGCCGGCCTTCTGGATACCGTAAAAGCAGCTGCCGCGCGTGGCGTGATCATTGGTGCACATGTTGCATATCCGGATCTGGTCGGCTTCGGGCGTCGCGCCATGGATCCCACCTCTCGCGAGCTGATTGCCGATGTGATTTACCAGATTGGTGCCTTGCAGGGGATCGCCCGGGCAGCCGGTACCCGCGTCAGCTATGTAAAACCTCATGGCGCCCTATACAACACCATCGCGCAAGATCCCCGGCAAGCCGATGCTGTGATCAGCGCCATCCTGTCGATTGATCCTCACCTGGTGCTGCTTGGCCTGGCGGGGTCACCGCTCTTGGCCCGTGCACAAAAACAGGGCTTGCAAGTCGCCGCCGAAGCCTTTGCCGACCGAGCCTACACACCAGAAGGCCTGCTTGTCTCACGCAAAGAAAATGGCGCTGTCCTACAGGATCCTGATCTGGTTGCACAACGGATGCTGGATTGGGTGCAGACGGGTTTGATCACGACAATAGATGGTTCGCAGATACGATTGCAGGCCGATTCCATTTGCGTGCACGGCGATAGTCCCGGCGCGGTCATCATGGCGCAGGCGGTGCGTGCCCGGCTGCAGGCTGCAGGCATACAGATCGGGCCTTTTACGGAGATGGCGGGCAGACAATGAGCCATCCGCGGTTCCTGCCTGCCGGTGATGCTGCGTTACTGCTGGAGTTGCACTCCCTGGATGTTGTGTTGGCTGTGTTTCAGGTTGCGTCGCGTACCTTGCCTTCAGGGATTGTTGATCTGGTGCCGGCTGCCCGCACCTTGCTGGTTCAGTTCGATCCGGTGGCCATCGAAGGTGCTGCTGTCAAAGTCTGGTTGCAGCATTGCCTGAAAAATACGGAAGAAGCGGTACGCAAGCATCCGGCCACCGCTTTTACAGACAGCATGATGAGTACGCCCTGCATCGAGATCCCGGTGCACTATAACGGCGAGGATCTCGATGCGGTGGCCGAGACTCTCCATCTTGGTCGCGATGAACTCATCGAACGCCATACCGGTACCGATTTTGTGGCTGCATTTGCCGGCTTCGCGCCCGGGTTTGTCTATCTTGCCGGGGGCGATCCCTGCTTTCATAGGTTGCGCCGCAGGCAAAGTCCGCGAACCCGGGTGCCTGCCGGGTCTGTTGCTGCAGCTGGCGGATTCAGCGCGGTCTATCCCTCGGACAGCCCTGGTGGTTGGCAGTTGTTGGGTGTTACGCCCTTAAAAATGTGGGATCTCGATCGCCAGCCACCTGCCTTGGTGCAACCGGGCTGCCGAGTGCGGTTTTGTGTCTTGCCCGCAAAAACTCGGATAATCAGCCTGCCCGTGGACGTCACGCCCGCAGGCACTCCCGGGCCTGAGTGCCGGAAAAAAACGCTGCCCCCAGAAGGCAGTGAACAGAAGCGATCCATCCAGATCCTCAAACCGGGGATGCAAACCTTATTTCAGGATTTTGGCCGCCCGGGTAAGGCGTTGCTGGGCGTCTCCCCCTCGGGTGCCCTGGATCAAGCCTCGATGATGCAAGCCAATTACCTTGTCAGTAATCCGCCTGAGGCCGCCGTGCTTGAAAATGCAGGCGGCGGCCTGGAGATTGTGGTGCATGGACGGGTGGTGGTGGCTGTGACAGGAGCTGTCGCTCCTGTGGCGGTGACGCGGCCTTCTGGCATGCGTGCGCCCGCCGCTGCCGGCCATGCACTGGTGCTTGGTGAAGGCGATACTCTGAGGATCGGCACCGTACGTGCCGGTGTTCGCTGTTATCTGGCCGTACAAGGGGGCTTCGATGTTGCCAAGGTTCTGGGCAGCCTGTCCACCGATGTTTTGGCCCATATTGGGCCGCCCATGCTGCGCACAGGAGACCTCTTTCACTTAAACGCGGCGCCTGCGGATTCCGGTCATCCCCTGCAAAGTCAGGCCCTGGGTGGGCGATCCGCACCAGCACCGGCACATATGCCTGAGCCAGATGATGTTGTGGTGCTGGATATCGTCCTGGGGCCAAGGCTAGACTGGTTTCGCCCGGGGGCGGGCACTTTGTTGCAGCAGCAATGCTGGCAGGTTACGCCGCAATCCAATCGGGTGGGTATGCGCTTGTCAGGGGCCAAGCCGCTTTTGCGCCAGCAGGTACAAGAACTTCCTAGCGAAGGCACGGTGATGGGTGCCATTCAGGTGCCGGCCAACGGTCAGCCGGTATTGTTTTTGGCTGATCATCCCCTGACGGGCGGTTATCCGGTCATTGCCGTCGTGCACCGCCGTCATCACAACTTGCTGGGCCAGATTCCTGTGGGCGCGCAGGTGCGTTTTAACGCTGTCAGTGTGTAATTTGCGGCTTTGCCTACCCTGTTGATTCCTTCATTTGCATATAGCTTGAAGGAATAATAAATCCAGTTGGTATTGCTTAAAATTGTGATGTTGCACCAACAAGGTCAGCAAATAGCTGGCCAAACGGATTTTAAGCAGGAGCTTTCATGAAAGTGTTTTCTTTGGTCTTGGCAGCGGCTGTCGTCGCCGCCAGCGGCGGGGTTGCGCAGGCCGCCACCAGCCGTCTCGACCGCATCCAGTCTACTGGAGAGATTGTTATCGGTACGCGGGACGCAGCCATCCCGTTCTCCTATCTGGATGACCGCCAACAGTCGGTTGGCTATGCCATGGATATTTGTCAGGGCATCGCAGACGCTCTGAAGAAAGACCTCGGCCTGCAGAAAATCCACGTCCGTGAGGTTCCGGTTACTGGCTCCACCCGTATTCCACTGATTGCCAATGGCACAATTGATCTTTCTTGCGGGCCCGATACCAACAATGCCCAGCGCCAGCAGCAGGTAAGCTTTGCACCGGCCACGTTTGTTTCGGCTACGCACTTTGCTTCGCTTAAAGCGTCCAACTTGCATCACCTTGAGGATTTCAAGGGCAAGACAGTGATTTCAGTCTCAGGCAGCACCAACCTGAAGTGGCTGACAGAGATCAATGCCAGTCGTCACTTGGGGATGAAGATCATCACCGCCAGTGATCACGCCGAGGCCTTTCTGACTGTCGCCCATGGGCGCGCATCGGCCTTCTTTATGGATGGCATCCTGCTGGCTGGCCTGGTGGCCAATTCGCATGATCCGCAGGCCTGGAGCATCAGCAAGGATGCGTATACTTTCGAGCCCTACGGCATCATCGAACCCAAGAACGATCCAAAATTTAAAAAAGCTGTGGATGACGCGGTCAAAGCCATGATCGCTGATGGCCAGATCGAAAAGCTCTACACCAAGTGGTTTACGCAACCCATTCCGCCGCGTGGCGTCAACCTCAACTGGCCCATGACGCCTGAGCTCAAAAAGCTGCTGGCCCATCCAACCGACTCCCCCGAGCCGGAAATCCTCAAGACAAACTGAATCAGGCGATCTTTGCCTGCCAAATGTCCATACCGCCAAGATCTCAGGCTTGGGCGCCTGCGTCTTGGTTGGGATGAGGGGCTTTTAGTGGAATGGCCACCGAGACAAGCAGGCCCCGATGCAAGATGGGGTCAGCTTCGTTGAATTCGATCCTGGCCTGCAGTTTGCGCGTAATGCCTGTAACGATCGAGAGACCCAGGCCAGAGCCCGTTTGGCCGCTGCCTAGGACACGATAAAAGGGTTCAAGAATGCGCTGGTGCTCTGAGACTGGTACGCCTGGGCCTGTATCCGACACCGAAATCACTAAAGTGTTGGGCTCGGTGCGAACCAGCACCTCTACTTGGCCACCGTCCGGGGTATAGCGGATCGCGTTATCCACAAGATTTCTAAGCAGAATCGTCAAATCCAGCTCCGACACTGCAATCTTGGTGTCTTCGGCACCGCTTACCCCGATATCAATATGCTTGGCTTCAGCAAGCGGCCATGTGGTTTCCAGCACTTTTCGCAATACTTCCCCGATATGGGTAGAAGACCTCCCCGGTGTATCGATGGTTGCCTGTGCCCTGAGTAATGCCAGCAGTTGGGTCAGCAGGTGCTGGTTGCGCTCAAGCCCTTGTTGCAATGTTTGCAGGCGCTCTCGCGCGGCAACAGACATCTCAGCTTTGCTCAGGCGCTCTGCCTGCAGGGCAAGCGCAGTGGCCGGCGAGCGGAGTTCGTGCGCAGCATCCGCAATGAATCTGCGTTGGGTCTCCATCGACTCGGAAACCCGGGCCAGCAGCCGATTGATTGCATCGATAAAAGGCCGTATCTCGCGCGGCAGGTTTTTGTCGGCGATGGGGTGCAAGTCTGTTTCTGCACGGGCATCCACGGCTTCGGCCAGAGCGCGGGTGGGTTGAAACACGCGGCGCACCAGATCTGCGATGACAAGCAACAGAATAGGCACCAAGATCAAAAAGGGCGCCAGCGTGCGCAAGGCGTCCTGGATTGCCACTGCATCGCGCAGATCGGTGTCCTGGGCCACAGCGATGCGAGTGTTCTTTGCTAGTGGTTGAATCAGCACCCGAAAATTTTTGTCCCCAATGTCCAGGGTATGCAAGCCGTCAGCAAGCGTGGGCGGAATGGGCACCGGATTGCCCAAGTCTTGATGCGCGGCAGGGGTGTGATCAAGAATTTGTACAAACAGTGAAGAGTCGTGATCCTGGTCTTGCAGTTCGAGCTTTTGCAGGGCCAAGGGGGCGGAGCCCTGGATACGGCCCATGAGGTCGGCTACCTGAAAAAGCACATCGTCTTGTCGCTCGTGGGCGTCTTCAAGTGCCGATACAAATGAGAATATGCCGGCGGTGATCGCAACGGCAGCAATCACCACCGACAGGACAAACGAAAGCTTGATCTGGATGGAGCGATTTAATCGTCTTTTGAGACTCTCCATCCCACACCTCTTACGTTCTTGATAATGTTGTTGCCCAGTTTTCGGCGCAAGGCATGGATCAAAAAATCCACCATATTGCTTTCGATCTCTTCACCCCAGCCGTAGATGTGGTCTTCCAGGGCGCTGCGGGACAAAATCGCCCCGGGTCGGATCAGCAGGGCATGCAGCAGGGCAAACTCGCGGCCGGTTAATGATACTGCTGGCCCATCGCCTACCGTGGCCTCTTGAGATGCTGGATCGAGTGTCAGCGTGCTGTTGCCAAGCACCGGACTGGCTTGGCCGCCCTTGCGCCGTACCACCGCCCGCATGCGGGCTAGAAGCTCTGCCATCTCAAAGGGCTTGAGCACATAATCGTCTGCGCCGCCATCAAGGCCGCGCAGGCGGTCAGACAAGGCATCCCTGGCGGTGATGATCAGGATGGGGACGCTTTCACGACGCATGCGAAGTTCTGTGAGTACCTGTTGGCCGTCCTTGCCTGGCAGGCCCAAATCCAGCAGGATCAGGTCATAGCTTTGGGCTTTCAGGGTGGCAGCAACTGTCAGGCCGTCCTGGATCCAATCCACCGCATAGGATTCATCCCGCAGGGCATCCCGAATGGCTTCACCAATCATGGGGTCGTCTTCGACAAGCAGGACACGCATGGTTTTATCTCGTTAGTTGGACTGGATCCATGGCTGGATTATTGTTCAGAACGGTGGCTGCCAACCACATAAGACTCTACCGCCACCAGCAGAACAATCACAGATAGAAACAGTGCGCTTGTCCACATCGTACCCATTCCCATGCCGCCATCAATCCGGGCTTGTGTCAATAAATCGCCCAGCGATGCGCCAAAAGGCCGCGTAAGGATGTAACCGATCCAGAAAGTTAAAACCGCATTGCCGCCCAGTGCAAAACTGATATAGGTGGCCGCAATCAGTGCGCCAAAAATCAGAACCCCATTGCTAAACTCCATGCCCAGGGCTTCTGTCGCCAGATCTCCCGCAGCGGTACCCAGCGAGAACGTACACAGAATTGCTGCCCAGTAAAACAGTTCGCGCCGACGTGACACGATATCGTGGATCGACAAGGTGTGTTCGGAGTGGTGCCAGGCAATAAAAATGCCGGTCAGGGCAATCGCAAAGGCGGGTGTGCTGGCGGACAGGCTGACACCCAGGTCATCGGTTAAAAGATCGGTGATCTGCGTACCAACAATGCTTACCAATACCATTGTCAGCCAATAGCTCCAGGGCGTGTAGCGCCGTGTCCGTACTTGCGTGATCAGCGCAGCGGCCAGCAGGCCTGCCATGACCAGGCGGGTTGTATTCTGGCCCCAACCGGCGTCCACAGCCAGAAAATCCGCGGCAGTTTCCCCGACAGTTGTGGACAAAATCTTGATGATCCAGAAGGACGGGGTAATGGCGGGCACTTTGATAAGCAGGTCGTGTCCGTCATCCGTATGTGTCCAGTCCATGGGTAAAGTGTTCATGATGGTAATCCTCGGGCATATGGTCGTGCCAGTGCAGTAGCTGCAACCGGCACACGGAAATCCGCGTAGCTTTCAGATTACGTATCGAGCCTTAGACCAGAATGAGGAAAGGGGATGTTCTGGCGTAAAGGTCACGGCCTGTCTGGTTCTTTTGTCAGGAGGATCGGTAGGTAAAGCCTGTCTTGGGATCGGCAATCAGATCGTCAGGTGGGCTCTACATCATTAACGGGGGACACCGGCATTCATTAGACTTGTTTTTGCGACGAAACACGTTTAATGGAGTCAATGCCGATGTCCCCAATCGATTCTATCCTAGGGATCCACGGTCTGGTGGTG
>NZ_JBASBR010000002.1:0-66400 GCF_049651205.1 Castellaniella sp. | reverse complement strand
TGCCAGCCCAGTGCTGCAAGGCCCCGGCACGCGCCAGGGCCTGCAGGTCGTGGCGATCCAGCCCGGCGTGGCGCGCCAGGCTGGCCACATCAGGCAAGGGGTGGGCCTGGCGGGCCTGCACGATGCGTGTGGCAGCAGATTGGCGCATGCCGTGGATGCGGGACATGCCCAGACGCACGGCGGGCTGGCTGCCGGCAGTTGCCGACGGCTGCGTGGACGATGCCACAGCTTGCGCATCCGCAACACCGGGTGCAGTATCGCCGGGCATTGCTTCCAGCGTGGAATCCCATTGGCTGATGCGGGCATCCACGGGCAGCACGCGCACACCCCGGCGCCGGGCATCCTGCACCAGCTGGGCGGGGGTGTAAAACCCCATGGGCTGGCTGTTTAGCAGCGCGGCGAGAAACACGGCAGGCTGATGGCGGCGCAGCCAGGCGCTGGCGTAGGCCAGCAGGGCAAAGCTGGCGGCGTGGCTTTCGGGAAACCCGTATTCACCAAAGCCCTGGATCTGGGCAAAGATGTCCTCGGCAAAGGCGCGGTCGTAGCCATGCGCCAGCATGCCGCCCACCAATCTGTCGTGATGAACCTCCATGTGGCCATGGCGCTTCCAGGCAGCCATGGCGCGGCGCAGTTCGTCGGCTTCGCCGGCCGAGTAGCCCGCCGCCAGCATGGCCACCTGCATCACTTGCTCCTGAAAAATCGGCACGCCCAGGGTGCGCTTCAAGGCACGCTCGAGCGCCACCGAGGGATACGACACGGCCTCCAGGCCCTGGCGCCGGCGCAAGTACGGATGCACCATGCCGCCTTGCATGGGGCCCGGGCGCACGATGGCCACTTCAACCACCAGATCGTAAAAGCAACGCGGCTGCAGGCGCGGCAGCATGCTCATCTGGGCGCGCGACTCCACCTGAAACACGCCCACGGTATCCCCGCGCGAGAGCATCTCGTACGTGGCCGGGTCTTCGGCCGGGATATCCTGCAGGGTAAAGGGGCGGCCCTGCCGCTGCGCCATCAAGTCCAGCGCCCGGTGCAGCATCGACAACATGCCCAGGGCCAGCACATCGATCTTGAGAATGCCCAGGGCATCGATATCGTCTTTATCCCACTGGATGATGGTGCGCCCGTCCATGGCGGCGTTTTCGATGGGCACCAGGCGGGTGAGTGGCCCACGGCTGATCACAAACCCGCCGGTGTGCTGCGACAAATGGCGCGGATGGCCGCGCAGCGCCGTGGCGATCTGCGCCCATTGCTGATGCAGGGGATGCGCCGCATCCAGCCCGGCATCGGCAAAGCGCTGCAGCAGATGGCCGGGCTGATCAACGCGCCGATGCTGGCGCGCCAGTTGCCCAATCACATCGTTTGGCACGCCCAGCGCCCGGCCGGTGTCGCGCAAGGCGCCGCGGCTGTGCCAGGTAACCACTGCGGCGGTGAGGGCCGCACGCTGGCGGCCATACTTTTGGTACAGGTACTGGATGACTTCTTCGCGGCGCTGGTGCTCGAAATCCACATCGATATCGGGGGGCTCGTTGCGCTCCTGGCTGATAAAGCGCTCGAACAGCAGATTGGTGCGCGCGGGGTCTACCTCGGTGATGCCCAGGCAATAGCACACAGCCGAGTTGGCGGCCGAGCCACGCCCCTGGCACAGGATATTGCGCGCGCGGGCAAACTGCACAATGTCGTAGACGGTTAAAAAATAAGCCTCGTAGCGCAGTTGGGCAATCAGCTGCAGCTCGTGCCCGATTTGCTGGCGCACGGCCTCGGGCACACCTTGTGGAAACCGCCGCTGCGCACCGGCCAGGGTTTCGTTGCGCAAATGGGTGGCGGGGCTGACACCCACAGGCACCAGCTCGTCGGGGTACTCGTAGCGCAACTGATCCAGCGAAAACTGACAGCTGCGCGCCACCCGCACGGTTTCGGCCAGGGCTTGCGGCGGATAACGGCGCGCCAGATCCAGGCGGCTGTGCAGATGGCGCTCTCCATTGGGCTGCAGGGCATAGCCGCACTGCCCCACCGGCTTGCCCAGGCGGATGGCCGTCAGCACATCCTGCAAAGGCTTGCGGGTGCGCACATGCATCAGGGGCCAGCTGCTGGCCAGCACCGGCACCTGCTGCGCGGCGGCGCTGCGCAACACCTGCCCGCGATGCAGGTCGTCCAGCGCCTGGGCGTGCAGGCTAAGCACCACGCGCAGACGCGCATCAAAACAGGCCTTGGCCCAGGCCAGTTGCGCATCCAGCACCGCCGCATCCGCCGGATAAGGTGGCGATAACAAGGCCCAGCAGCCCGGCAAACCACGCAGGTGGGTGGGCAAGGTGTCCATGTCGTGTGGGCTTAGCCGGTATCGGCCCTTTGGGGCCTGCTGGCGGGCCAGGGAAATCAGCTCGCAGAGGTTGCCATAGCCGTCGCGGTGCTGGGCCAGGAAAGTAAGGGTGGGCGGGGGGATGGGATCGGTGGAAGGTGTCATTGCGAAGGTGGCGCCAATGATCAGCGGCAGCCCTGCCTTCTTGGCAGCCACGTGCGCGCGCACCACGCCGGCCAGCGTGGCCTCATCGGTGATGGCCAAGGCGGCATAACCCAGCCTGGCGGCGCGCTGCACCAGTTCTTCGGCGCTGGATGCCCCGGTTAGAAACGAGAAATCGCTGACGCACAGCAGCTCTGCGTATTCCGGCAGGCCCTGGTTGGGGTCTGGATGGTCTGATCCTGTGTGCTCGGGATCCGGAGGTTGGGAGTCGTTATTCATGCGTGTGGATCAAGGGCTGATTTAAAACCTGGCAAGCAGGCGGAAACAAGGCTCGGAAATTGCATTGGCACCTGCCGGATCAGGCAAAAAGCCCGTGCAAAAACCACTGCGGCTGTGCCCCACCCTGCCGGAAAATCCAGTAGCAGATTCCGGTATCGTCTTCGGCCACAAAGTAGTCGCGCGCCACGGGGTAGCCGTCTTGCCAGCCGCACGCCAGGCGCTCGGGTGCGGACACCAGCCGCAAAGGCGTGCCATAAAAGGGCCGATGCTGGTGCACCCTGAGCCCCAGCGGCTGCGCCAGCAGCCAGGCCGGGCGCGGCAAGGGCGGCGGGATGCGAGCGGTGTCGCTGGCTGCGGATAGCCCGTCGCCCCTCTGCCCCGTGGCCCCTGATACCGTTGACACGCCTACCAACGCTCGCGCTTTTGCAGACTGCGCAGCCGCTGCACCGGCTGCAGCCCCAACAGGTATCCAGCAGGCCGCGACCTCGGGCCGGTGGTCGGCCACCAGCACGGGCCGCTGGATGTTGTCGGCACCCAGCCGGGCGGCCAGAAGTGCCAGCAGGCGGGCGTGATCTTGCGGAGACCCGCCGGGCTCTGGAAACAGCTGCAGGCTGGGGGTTTGCGCCGCCTGCCATTGCGAGACGCGCAAAGAAACAGCAATCACCGAGGCCCGCAGCACCAGCCGGTTAAGGTGCTCTTGCGCCAGGCGGATCAAGGTATCGGCCTGGTGCGTGGGCACACCCAGAACGATATCCAGGCGGGTATTTTTAGCATCGTCGACACAGCCATATACGTCACTGCCTGCACCGGCAGCAACCGACGCACCCACCACGCCTTGAGGCCCTTGCCCGGTGGCTTCTGCCAAAAAGGCAGCGTGCCGATCATGCGCCAGCAGCAGCGTCAGTGTGGTGGCGTCCAGTTGGTGCGCCACCAGCCATTGGCACAACTGCTGGATCAGGTGCCGTACGGCCCACTGCAAGGCGGGCGTGTGCTCGGTGTGATCGGGCAGCTCGATCCCTGCCTGAAACACCAGGGGTGGCGCGCTAAAGGCATAGTGGAGGCCCTGCTGCAATTGATCGAGCCAATCCAGCAGAGCCGGCCCGCAGCGTTTTTTAAGCCCCACACGCGGCAGGCGCTGAAGATCGGCCAAGGTGGTGCAGCCAAGTTCTTGAAACCAATCCAGAAACGGCCGGGCGGGTGGTGCCACCGCCAGCGGCATGCGCTGCAGCACCCGCTGCAAGGCCCGGGCGCTTAAGGCGCTGCCCCCCCGCCCGCTACGCGCCAGCATCCAGGCCGCCGGGCCACTGGCCGCCACGGACACGATTGGGCCTGAAGGCCGGCCACCCACCGCCTGCCGCACCTGTGCCCGCAGGGCCCGGATGCCGCCAAACAGCCGCAGGCTAGCGCTGACATCCAGCAAGATGACAGACTCTGGCGCCAGGGCCAGATCAGGGGTAAAACGCCGCAGGGCGCTGGCCAGACCCTGGGCGCCCGCAGGCGCGTACACGCCTATCCAGACAGACATGATGAAAGCCAAATAAATATCGCGCCCTCCGGCCAGGCAAGGCCGGCCAGACGAGCAGGATATTTAATTATACTGGTTAAACATACAGTCTTATTTCATCTCGATAGATCGTGCTCCACGGGATTCGAGCAGACGTCGCGTATTCTCCAGCTCTTTTTGCAGCAACTTAGCATCAGGCAATATCATCCGATAGTTGGCTGCCATCACCTTGGTCGGTAAACCATCCAACGCATACCGCGCCAAGGCATAGCCCTTATCAGCACACAAGATCAAACCTACCGGCGGATTCTCATCCGGGTACGCCCAATGTTCCTTTGCATAGTTGCAATACATGTGCATCTGACCCACATCAGCATGGGTCAGACTACCTAGCTTTAGATCGATGATTACCATACATCGCAACTTACGATGGAAGAACAGCAGATCCACTCGATACCAAGTCTGATCGATCCGCAATCGGCGCTGTCGCCCGACAAAGGTGAACCCTTCGCCTAACTCCAGCAGGAAGTCTTCCAACCGCCGAACCAAGGCTGCTTCCAGATCGGATTCAGAATATTCATCTTTGAGGTCGAGGAACTCCAACACATACGGATCTTTGATTGCATCATCAGGGGTGACGACGTCCTCAGGCCACGGCACGCCCCCTTTGGCCAGCATCGCTGCCTTTTCCTTGGACAAGGCCGTACGCTCATAGAACTGGCTTTCGATCTGCCGGTCGAGCTGGCGCACGCTCCAGCCCCCGCGCAGCGCCTCGGCCTCGTAAAATCGACGCGCATGGCCGTCCTTGACTGACAGAAGCCGAACATAAGCCGACCATGGCAGCGTAAAGGCTTGAGCCAACTCGGAAAGGTTGAATTTCCGAGACAGTGTCTCGGAAATTGAGGACAATGGATACGCGAGAAAGAAGCACCGCATATTTTCCAAATTGTCCGGGCTGAACCCACGCCCAAACCGGGCGGTGAGGTCGGTCGACAGCCTCTCGATCAACCGCTCACCGTAACCGGCCCGGCGCCGGCCTTTCTGCTCGGCCTCGACAATCCGGCGGCCAACCTCCCAATAGCTGGCCGTCATCAGCGCATTGACACTACGCGCTGCAGTTTGGCGCGCAGTATCCAGCAACTCCACGATACCGCCATGAATACTGGCATAGCCAGCCGGTGCGGTGGCGCGTCTCCGCACTGCCGCAGGTGTCAACTTTGACATACTGCCACCCCCATAGAACGGGACACTCCGAATCACCAACTGCTACTTCGCCGCTAACGCAGCCACATCCCGCACCCGCGCGACTCTGTTATCAAGATAGTGCATGGACATCACCACTGTCTCGCACCCCGTGAGATTCATGTCCACCTCAGTCTCATCTAAACATTGATGCGTAGTCTCCCGATTGCGCACTGTCGCGCACGACGACGAAGGCTGATCCGAGATTAAACTGCCGTAAAACCAACCTGCTGGTGAAACCTGGAAACCTTTCATGCTTAAACCAAGCCCCGCGCAACCCCGCGACACGCTCCCTCGAGGGGTCTGGGTTTTAGGTTTCGTCAGCCTGCTGATGGACACCTCCTCAGAGCTCATCCACAGCCTGCTGCCCATGTTTATGGTTACCGTGCTGGGGGCCAGCGCGCTGCAAGTGGGATGGATCGAGGGCCTGGCCGAGGCCACGGCACTGATCGTCAAGGTGTTTTCCGGCGTGCTCAGCGATTTTCTGGGCAAGCGCAAAGGCCTGGCCGTGTTTGGCTATGGCCTGGCCGCCCTGACCAAACCTTTGTTTGCACTGGCGCCAACCTTGGGCGTGGTGTTTGCCGCCCGCATGCTGGATCGCGTAGGCAAAGGGGTACGGGGCGCCCCACGCGATGCGCTGGTGGCCGATTTAACCCCACCCGAGTATCGCGGCGCCGCGTTTGGGTTGCGTCAGGCACTGGATGCCGTGGGCGCCACACTGGGGCCGCTGCTGGCCGTGGGGCTGATGCTGCTGTGGGCCGACCAGTTTCAGGCCGCGTTTTGGGTGGCTGTGATCCCGGCTGCCGCCAGTATTGCGTTGCTGGCCTTTGGGCTAAAAGAGCCCCCCCAGGCACAAACAGGCGTCAAGCCGCGCACCAACCCCATCCGCCGCGAAAACCTGCGCCGGCTAAACCGCGCCTACTGGTGGGTGGCGGGCATTGGGGCCTTGATTACCCTGGCGCGTTTCAGCGAAGCCTTTCTGGTTTTGCAGGCGCAACACGTGGGCATCATCATCGCACTGGTGCCTTTGACACTGGTGGTGATGAACCTGGCGTTTTCGCTGTCGGCGTATCCGTGCGGCCGGCTTGCCGACCACGTCAGCCGCCGCGCACTGTTGATCATTGGGCTGGCCGTGCTGGCCGCCGCCGACCTTCTACTGGCCACCGTATCCACCTGGTGGGCCGTCTTTTTAGGCATGGCGCTGTGGGGCCTGCATCTGGGGCTTACCCAGGGGCTTTTGGCCGCGATGGTGGCCGATGCCGCACCGGGCGATTTGCGCGGCACCGCCTTTGGTTTTTTTAACCTGGTGTGCGGCGTGGCCACTCTTTTTGCCAGCGTGATTGCAGGCCTGCTGTGGGATCGCATCGGGCCCGCTGCCACGTTTGGCGCAGCAGCGGGGTTTTGTGCCCTGGCGATTATCGCCCTGATGATTCGGCGTAAGCCAAGGCTTAACGCTGCCCAGGGTTGAAGTACTTTCTCAGGCCTTTCCAGACATCCGGGTAATCCATTTGCCGGTGCGGCGACTGCAAGGCTTGCTCGGTGGCATGGATGATTACCGGGGTTTCAAACATGATGGCCATGGTGTCTTCGATGTAATCAGGCTTGCGGGTGTCGGCCGCGCTGGCTTTCTCGAAGGTTGCGGCATCAGGCCCGTGGGCCGTCATCGTGTTGTGGATGGACATGCTGCCCGGCCCAAATCCGCCTGCCTTGGCGTCGTACTGCCCGTGCAGGTTGCCCATGAACTCGCCCGCTATATTGCGGTGGAACCAGGGCGGACGAAACGTGTCTTGCATGGCCAGCACGCGCGGGGCAAAGGCAATGAAATCCAGGGTATCCACCCCCGGCGTGGCACTGGGAGAATGCAGCACCAGGTTCATGCAGGGATCGGGGTGGTCGTAGCTGATAAAGCCGGTGACATTGAACTTGCGCAGATCATACTTGTAGGGCGCATGCGTGCCATGCCAGGCCACCACATCGCAAGGCGAGTGATCCGACTTTGCTGTCCAGAAGTGCCCATCAAACTTGGTGAGAATCTCGTAATCGCCCTCGGTGTCTTCCCAGGCGGCCACGGGGGTTAAAAAGTCTCGCGGGTGTGCCAGGCCGTTAGAGCCAATAACCCCCAGCGTGGGCAACTGCAGCGGGGCACCGGGGTTTTCGCACACAAAGCCGCGCGCCACGCCATCGGGCAACTGCACCTGAAACCGGATCCCACGGGGGATGACGACGATTTCCTGGGGCTCAACATCGATGATGCCCATCTCGGTAACCACGGTAAGCCGCCCTTGTTGCGGCACAATCAGCAGCTCGCCATCCGAGTTGTAGAAATACCGCTTGCCCATCGAGCGGTTGGCCGTGTACACATGGATGCCGCAGCCTGCATTGCCGGCCACTGTCATCATGCCATCGATAAAATCCACGGCGGCTTCTGTGCCGGGCAAGGCGATGGGATCCCAGCGCATGCGGTTGGGCGGCGTGGGCGTTTGCGTAAAGTTGGACAGCCAGCGCGGGGCGGCCTTGGAGGGCGCAAACGCACCATGCGTGGCCCCCGGGCGAATCCGGTACAACCAGGATCGCCGGTTGGCCGATCGAGACACCGTAAACGCGGTGCCGTTGATTTGTTCGGCATACAGGCCATACGGTGCCCGTTGTGGCGAATTGCCGCGATCCGGCAGTGCGCCGGGAAGCGATTCGCTTGAGAACTCGTTACCAAAGCCGCTCATGTATGCCAGGGGTGTACTGGTGCTCATGTCTCTCTCCACTGATGGAAAATCTTATCGCCGGTAAATGCAGACCCGTGGATGCATTCTAGGGGTGGCTTGTCTCATGAGGGAAATCGTATTTTCTGCTTTATTTATCAGTTATTTTGATAGACATAAGAAGAAGCCCGCCGATGCTGTTTTCCGTATAAGGCGTGTGGTTTTATGCGGGGCTGGCTTTCACGCCACTGAGACGCAACGGCTGGCGAAGCCGGGCTTGAGACGCCGGGCACCGGGCTGGCGTCCAGCAAAGCTGGCGACGGCCACAGCGGCACAAATAGCGGGGCGGCAGCCACCGGCCCCCGGCGCTTGATAAAGCGGATTTGCACGCCATCGCGGGCAGGCGCCAGCCCCAGACGCAGCGGAGCAGGCGATGGCTGCACTGCATCGCGCAGCGGCCGAAACAGAAAAAACAAGGTGGATCCGGCTTGCGCAGCCAGATGCAGACGCCGCAGGGCATCGGGCCGCAGTTGCCTGTGCTGCCCGGCATCAGACACACCTTTTGCCCGCCCGGTTGACCTGGCGCCGGCCGTTGGCGGCCACAGCAGCACCAACTGACACGTGCCCGCCAGCAAGGCTTGCTCGGCAGCCCATAGGGCATCGGCCTGGCGGGTGGCCCGCACACAGATCACGCAAGCGGGATCCACCCCCCACCAGGACAGCGCCAAAGGCTGCAACATATGCGGCGGCTGCACCAGCACCACCGTGCCACGCGCCATCGGGCGGCGCAGCACCGGCTGCAACAAACGAAGCTCGCCAATGCCGGGCTGCGGCAGCAGGATCTCGGTGAGGCTGCCAGGCGGCCAGCCGCCCCCAGGCAACTGGGCCGACAAATCCGGATGGCCTGTATCCACCCCCGGCACTAGGCCACGCGCCACCTGCGACGCCCGCCACAAGGATGGATGGATGGTTTCTGGGCGCAAGCCAGTACGGGCCACGGGCATTCCCTATCAAGATTGATGCGGGCCCCGCAGACATAAAACAGGGCGCCATATACTGTATTTAAACACAGTGTATGGCGCCCTGTTGGCGTCTATGCGGCGCACATGTCATCTATTTCCTGATGTACGTCGATCGCTTGGATGTGATCCGCATCTTGCATCAACGCCAAGATGTGGAGCGGCATTTATAGCCGGTATTCGCGGCACGCCCATGCTGGGCGCACCCAAAGAAAAGCCCGCCTCCCATAGGGATAGCGGGCTTGGTATCAACAAAAACCAATAAAGTAGGTTTTAAAACGGTTATGCGTACCAGGGCTATGTCAACAATTGCATGAGCTGCTATTTTGCTAGCTTTTCCACTGCACCCCAACAAAAACTGTCAACAACTCATGCCTGCGAGCGAACGTTGTTGACATCGCTGGGCCGCGCCGCCGCCTGGTCCTCCTCCGCGACAGTCGTTGATCCGCGCTCATCATGGCGACGGAACGGGCTCTTTCTTATCACGCTGACCTCCTGTCCCCGATGCAGTGCCGCGACGAATGCAAGACCAAGGTCGCCCCGCTCACCGAGCATCTCGCCATCATCCCCCAAAAGATCTGCTACCTTCAAACTTCTTCGCTGCCGCCCCATTTGCCTATTCCTCTCACCCCAGTCATCCGCCCGTATTGGCGATAAAAAATTTAAGAGCGGTATAACAAAAATCCAGCTATATGGCGACCCTTGCACTCGCAGCGATGAGACCGGAAAATAAGGACACGGCCGTGTACATGGGCTGAGCTGCTGCTTGATAGCAAGACGCCGATAATGGGGATTACCGACCAATGACTTTGACTATTTCCTCGGTAGGAGTGGGGTTCGTGCTGGGCCTGATGGCCCTCGGCGCTTTGGTTGCCCAGTACGGCGGCCAGATAGGAACGTGGCTGATTGCTACCGCCGACAAAATCGAACAATGTGGCGAACGACGGAGAGTGCAGCGATGACAGCAAAATTCCCGACTGGCGGACTGTTGGCCTGGTGCCTAGGCCTAGCCCTACCGCTGAGCGTGATGGCTTGGCTACAGCCCGAGCCCAAGCAAGCGATCTACCTATTGACCGCGCTGGCCGTTTTCTACGGCGGCGGTGGACTGGTCGGATTTTTTGCCAGCGACTGGGCGCAAGAACGGCGGGGTGAGTCGTGAATCTTTTACGGTGCACTGCACTAGCTGCGACCTTACCTTGGGTATCGTTCAAGCTACGATGAGGTCACTGGCTTCTGGCGTAACCAGTGTCGGGTTAAGTACTAATAGCTCTACACCAGTGCGCTTTACCTGCGCATAGTACGTCAGCTCCTTGGTTGCCATCGGGAGCCCCTCATATAAGGCCCTGATCTCCGACGCATTGTCGTACGTCAGCATCCACGGTCGTCGCAATTTTCGGATCACCCGAGCCAAATGCTTATGATCTGCATGGTCATAGAAGCTGCAATACAGTTCGGGACCCTTCCGGTAGTAAGGTGGATCAATGTTAATGAGCGCATGCTGTGGCAGTGCCTTTACGGTCGAAGACAGATAGACACTGGCATCCTCTCGTGTCAGCGTCACCTGGTCCTTATAGAGGGCGATACGGCGAATCTTGTCGATCAGGTCTTGTTTTTTGAACCTGCAGTCGAGCTTCCACTCCCCTGCCTGCGCAAGCCCACCTATTACTCCGGCTTTCAAGATTCCTGAACGGTTGGTTCGATTTAAAAAGAATGTAGAGAAGCCTAAAGCGAGGGATTGCTCGCGCGAAGACGCCTGCAGACTACGCTGCCGCTGCCATTCATCAATCGTGACATCGGTGCTCTCAATCTTTGCACACAGTTCGTCCGTGTGGTTCAACACACAGTACCAGAACGCATGGATTGCAGGGTCAATGTCGTTGATCCAAACCTCGCTTGCGTATCCATCAAACAAGAGTTTCCACGCGATTCCCGCCCCCCCAGCGAAGGGCTCAACGTAGACCCCACCGAATAGGCCATTGGTCCGCATCAGTTCTATAACGAACGGCGCAAGCTGGGACTTCCCGCCTGGATAGCGGAGAGGACTGTTATTAACGGGCATATGGATAGTATCTGTAAGAACCTGAGACTCTAACCAAAAAGCACCAACTTGGCCAGCCCATCAACGAATGGCCTCCAGCATGAGCGTGAACCCATCTTCCAGATCGCCCCACCCTCGGCGCAAATCAACCAAAGCTGGGGTTGTTCCCCCGTGGATGTATGTACCAAGCGTGCCGGGGGAAAGGTAATGCGTAGGGTTGCTCGATAAAGTACGCCAAACTTGAAAAACGCTTTTTGAAGCACCCGCCTTGCTCTCCATATAATTCGCACAGCGCCCGATCACAGCGGATAGATCACCAGTATCGCCAAGGCCTTGCCTCTTTGCGTACGCTCTGCATACACGCTCCATAAATAGCCGTAACAAAGCCGAAGCTGCAAATGTGAATTTTGAGGCATCAATATGCCGTAGCTCATCAAAGATTAGCTTAGTCTTGCGGTCACTGACATGGACCGCGTAACCAGACCGCACAACAGTCTTGCCAAGATCAGGGCTTCTGTTATTTCTTCGCACCACGGAGTCATTGATATCTGTTGAATTATTTTCAGAAGCCGCATGCGAAGGCGACGAAAAATTACCTAACGGAGAATAAGAATCAGGCAGCGTGCTTTCCGGAGAAATCCCTGAGGCAATTAGGCCGCGACCATACTCTGCTCGCTCAGATGCCTTCGACCTAGAATGAACCTGCCCAGATAGAACATCCTCCAAAAATCGAGATATCGCCGAATCAAAATCTGATTTATGGACATTGATAAGGAACTCGCTCGGGCTGACAAGACCCAATGCACTTCTAACCACCGGATTCGTCAAATAGCGAGTAACTGTCGTTAATGCCACGTTATTTCTTTGATCAATGGTTAGAAGTCCGGCATCCACGGCATAATCCAAAACCGCTAAGGCTAAGGAATTAGGCTTCGAAATGTTATCCAAGCCGCTCTTAAATCGACTTGATTGAGAGGCTGTCCAGTTTTTGATGCCAACCCCCCCTTGCTGACCGCCATGCTTAAGAGCGATCCATTGATTTGCAAGATCACGGCTAGGAAAAACGGCCACCTCTAGACTTCGAGGCAACGGCGGCTTGTGATCGGCAAGCTTCTTGAACGCCTTACGATCAGATGCCGGGGCTTTAGCGGGATCGCGTAGCAACTTCAAGGAACAGAGACGGCGATTTCCTTCAACCATCACAAAATGGTCACTCAGCGTCGGATGAGGGATCGCCGCAAGACGTTCTAATGGGCTGAGGCCGCGTTTACAAATATCCTCCGCAAGCGGCAATATCTGTTCTCCCTTAACTAATTGCGCAATAATTAAGGGCTCATCCTCAATAGCGTCATGCCGTGGATTACGTGAATCAAGATGAAGGCGCGATAAAGCCACTGTTTTTTGAGTAAATGGTTTCAAAGCCACTCCCCTCTATCAACTCATAAATCACATGGAAAATCCGAGCACAACAAACCAAATTTACCGCGCATTAAGGGCGCTCAGCCTTATATCATTTTAGTTAATAGTCACCGACATCGAACCTCGCCCCTCACTGCATCTTCCGGCGCAGGCTATCCGATGAGCGGCAAGCCATGCTCTTGATTTATTTTATTCACTCTACTAACAAAATTGGATCGAAATTCATCGGCCAGTCCAGATTGATCGCAGTAGTACGTAACGTATTGCTTGAACTTAGCCTTATTGGTATCCGCCCACGCCTTACATCGGTCGATTGAGGTTTTTTCGGGATCAACTATATCGGCCAAAGCAAGAGACCTGATATTGGCAGCCTTAAATTCCATCAAAAACGCTTCCCTCTCCTGTCCAAACCTAGCGAAGAAGGCATCATCATTTTCCAGGCCAATAATATAAGCAATTATTCGCCGCTCAATCGCAAGAGAATCAGCATCCGGCAATACCAAATAAAGGTCTTTATTCTTGATCTTTCTCAGCTCACTGGAACCTACATCCGCATCAAATAGTGCCAATGAACCCTCAAGTAGCAGAGGATATTCTATGCACAGTTTCTTGAGTGCTGGCCAACTCGTTCCGACCTTGCCACCATCGGGATCCAATGAAGAGTGAAATTCTACCGCTGAGAGGATATCCCTAGATTTGATCAACCGCTTAGCAAAATGTACCGCATACTCGTCCTCACAGAAGATCCGAACCTTACGAGCAGAAACCACTTTTTCTGGATTCGTAAGAGTAAGTTCCTTATACGCAAGATCGTAATCAGGATTCTGGAGAATTGGAAAATTCCCGTCTCGGGCGCTAGACTTGCTAATAAAGTTGACTACGATCCGCCCTGCAGACAGATTCGGGGCGTGTCTCAAATACAAGTCTTGTATCAGATGTAGAGAATGTGTTGAAACAACAATCTGAACTTTGTATTTTGCACTCCAACGGTAGAGATAGTCTAAAAGCCGTAGCTGCGCAACGGGATGAAGACTGCTCTCGAACTCGTCAATGCACAGAATACCGTTACCAGCCCTCTGACCTGCATTAAACTTGCGCCGGAAGCCAACTAACCGATTGAATATCGCCCTAAGATTATCCTCGCCCGAGGATATAGAATGCCAATCGTATCGCGCCGAAGCCCCAGATACCGCAAAAGTAGTCTTAACCTTCTTTTGATGAACCGGCACGAAAGCTTCGTATTCAGAACTAGGGAATATAGTCTCGTAGAAGTCCTTGAGGTCAGCTGCCTCGTCCGGAGAGAGCCCGACGGCGAGGTCAGTAGGGCTAGCCCTAGTATCGACCAAAGGAAATAATCTCTTCAAATTTAAAAAGGACGTGTTGTAGTAGAAATTTCCGTCCCCCTTCTCTGAACCTGACACGACAATCCGGTGACGATTAGTATTGTCCTCTACCCTGTAAATTGATACGGGCTCACTCAAAACGTCCCCAGTGTCGGTCCGCAACCTCATGTCATAGCTATAGTCGTCCTTGTCAAACTGAGGGGAAAATTTGAATACCTCTTTAAGAGGAGTCTTCAGTTCCGCACCAAAGGCATCCTTCGCATCACTAGAGAAGGGGTGAGCCAACAATCCCATTAACGATGTCTTCATCGTCCCATTCCGGCCTGAGAGCACTGTGACGTTCTCCCCCAGAATCAACGACTGATCCCTTAGGGATCGGAAACAATGAATCCGAATGCCAAGGATCGACTGGATTGTGATGTCCTTGTTGTCTACTAGTCCGAGCTCGGCTTTACGTTTACCTTTGGGAAGACTGTCCATGGGCTTAGGCTTACAGGCGTTTGGAGTGGACGCGTGTACTCTAAATGACGCGCCGATAAAACATATTATTACAGAACAGCACAACCAAGAAACATGTTTGCCCTTGGCACCGGCTAGCCGCTTTGATGACGATCCACACCACCCAGCCGAGCCGTGATGTCCTGCTTAACCTACTTGATGTCCTTCTGCACGTGGCCCCTAGGACTGCCTGGAGCCCGCTTCATTGGTATCAAACCTTCAGCCTCAAATCCTCTTCCATGGTGTGGCATTCCGCGAGCCACTGCTCCCGACCATAGCGATACCCCGGAAACTCCCGCTCAATCGTCGTTTTGCCCTGAAGTAGCCGCTTGCCAAGATCAGCCACGACCCGGAGTTCGGCCTCATCACGCACCTCTAGCGGGACGATGAGATGGACGCTTGTAGACCATGACAGACGTTCACGAAGGTAGCTGGCAGGAACGTCGAAATCAATACCGTCAGTCCTCAAGGTGCTGGTGACGGCATCTCTGAACCTCCACACATCCTCTCGTGGATTGAATGCGACACCGGAACGCGAATACGCAATTTCAGGAAGGAGACCAGAATCCACATCTTTAACGTGAGATATCGCCGTACTACGCATCACGGCCTCCACCGATCACACGAGCCTGCATCGACAGGGATATTTTTTCTGCCGCTTTTCTTGTATGCCGTCTCGTATACGTAGCCGCTGTTCCAGAAGTTTCAGACCATCCCATGAGGTAGGAGCGATATTTTTTCTCTTTGTCCTCAGCCACTCCATTTGTATCCATTTGCCGTGAAAAATTGTCATTCCATGTGTGGCGAGGCAGATGAGCAAATAATGGTTCAGGCAGATTGTTCCCGCTGGCTCTCAGAACCTTGAAAATTTTGTCAAACCCATGAATAGAAATTGGTTTTCCTGTATCCACTGTGACAAATAAGAAATCATGTCGTCGCGCACCCTCCAATCTGCGCCGAAATTCCATAATATATTTCTGCGTTTTTTTTAATAAATCCTAATCAACACGAAGTACCCGGGCCTTCGTTTTTACATTTGGCTGATTCTTCCTGGGATCCATTTTGTCATCAGCCCTCCTGTGAATTGTGACCCGACTCTTTCTGAAATCTATATCGCTAATGCGAATACCCAGTAGCTCACCTCTACGTATCCCCAGATGATATAGCCATTCGATAATCAGCTGATTGCGCACTTTCGCGTCTAAGTTGCGCCAAGGATTTCTTGAAAACCAGGGATCAACAACCTCCAATAATCGCCGCTGCGCCTCCAGGCTAAGCCCCTCTCTCTCTAGAACCCGCCCACGTAGATCAATTCTGGGACTCCGTGCTCTCAGCGCATTCAACGTCCGCTGAAACGAAGTTTCCAGCGCCAGCCGTAAAGTTGGATTAGCTCGCATTCGGTCTACTCTGTCAAGCATCAGCCACTCAAGATAGTGGCAAATCGCCTGTATACGCGTAGCCGCCAAATGTGGAACAACGCTTTTCTGCCGACGCATATCGGGGCTTTTTCTAAACCGTTCCAAATTACTTATTCGAAATCCCGAAGACAAAGAATCTGCAGCAGCATTGTTTTGATAGGCCTCGTGCATTTGCAGCCTGCAATTCTGAACCAGCTCATCCACCTCATGCATGTGGAGTGTCTCGCCCTCAGAAATTCTGTAATCAAGATCAATCTCGTGCTGATCAAGGAATACATAGAAAAGCATCAGTGCCCGCAGATGCGCCTCAAGCGTTTTGGTGGCTCTATTTTTTGCGCGCAGCTCCGTCAGGCTATATAGCGTGGTAGCCCACAAGGGTATGCCATCACGTGTCAGCAGCGGGAGGCGCTCCCCATCTGCTTTAACCACAGTCATGACACGATACGACCTTGCTTTCATATGCTTAAGGGGTTGTCCTTTCGATAAGACAGAACACTAAACATATGTTGTTTACATCGCAAATACAGTACGCCTTACTAAGATTTTGAGGATGCAGCCAATTTACCTACCAAAAAGAAAAACCCAGTAGCTTCAACGAGCTACTGGGTTTTGTGGACACTCTAGAGAGTGGTAGACCTTAAAAAGGAATATCGTCATCCATATCGGCCAGGTTGCTGGCCGGGTTGGCCGCCGGGGCGGCAGGACGCTGTTGTTGCGGCGCGCGGCGGGCCGGGGCTTGCGAGAAGCCGGCGTTGTCAGGGCCAGCGCCAGAGCCAGCATCGCCGCTGTCGCGCCCGCCCAGCATCTGCATTTGGTCGGCCACGATGTCGGTGCTGTAGCGATCAGCGCCGGTTTCTTTGTCTTGCCACTTGCGGGTCTTGAGGCGGCCTTCGACGTACACCGAGCGCCCCTTGCGCAGGTACTCGCCGGCGATCTCGGCCAGGCGGTTGTAGAACACTACGCGGTGCCACTCGGTTTCTTCGCGGCGCTCGCCGGAGGCTTTGTCTTTCCATTGGCTGGTGGTGGCAATGGACACGTTACAGATGGCGGCACCATCAGGGCTGTAGCGAACTTCGGGGTCGCGCCCCAGGTTGCCGACGAGAATGACTTTGTTGACGGAGGCCATGGTGGAAATCCTGTGTAGACGATGTGGCTGCCATTATCGAAGAAATCGGCCAAGGGCAGGCCATCGGATCTTGTAAAACAGACATTATCGCCCAGTCGGGAATATACCGACAAGACGTTGCCCCGGGGTGTTGCAATATAAAAGGGGCCGTACCCCGCAGCCTCACCCCGGATCTTTGCAGCAACACCCACAGGGGCTCCATCGCTGCACAGGCCCGCCATATGCCGTTTTTAAGGAAATTGCGCAATTTTGCATTGGGGTAATCCTTAGTGCCCCAAGACTACGGTTGAAACAGTGTTCTGTGCTATGTTCTCGAAAATTCACGCATTCCCACGAGGATAATCGAGGATCAGATGAAGCTCACCAAACATACATTGGCCCTGTCACTTGTGTCGCTGGCCATGGCCGTGGGGTCTGCCCACGCCGCCACCACTTACGTGTACTGCTCAGAAGGCTCTCCCGAGGGCTTCAACGCCGCCTTCTTTACATCCGGCACCACCAACGACGCCACCCACCCGATCTTCAACCGCTTGGTTGAGTTCAAGGCCGGCACCACCGAGGTCATCCCCGGCTTGGCCAAATCGTGGGATATCAGCGAAGACGGCAAAACCTATACTTTCCATCTGCGCACGGGCGTCAAATTTCATAGCAGCAAGTTGTTCAAGCCCAGCCGCGAATTCAACGCCGACGACGTGCTGTTCTCGTTTTTGCGGCAAAAAAATGCCGACCATCCCTTTCATAAGGTGTCCAACGGCTCGTACCAGTATTTTTCCGGCATGGGCATGGACAAGCTGATCGACAAGGTCGAGAAAGTAGACGACCACACCGTGCGCTTTGTGCTTACCCGCCCCGAGGCCCCCTTCCTGGCCAATCTGGGCATGGACTTTGCCTCGATCCAGTCGGCCGAGTACGCCGATGCCATGATGAAAGCGGGCACCCCCAGCCAGGTGGATACCAAGCCCATCGGCACGGGCCCCTTCGAGTTTGTCACCTATCAAAAAGACGCCCGCATCCTGTACAAGGCCTTTGACGCCTACTGGGGCGACAAGGCCAAGGTTGATCGCCTGGTGTTTGCCATCACCCCCGACGCCTCGGTGCGCTATGCCAAGCTGCAAAAAAATGAGTGCCAGTCGATGCCTTACCCCAATCCGGCCGATCTGGATGCCATCCGTAAAAACAAGGATGTTCAGCTGCTGGAGCAAGCCGGCCTGAACGTGGGTTATCTATCTTTCAATACCCAGAAAAAACCGTTTACCGATGTCAAAGTGCGTCAGGCCCTGTCGATGGCCATCGACAAGCCTGCCATCATCGAAGCGGTCTTCCAGGGGGCCGGCCAGCCGGCCAAGAACCTGCTGCCGCCCACGATGTGGAGCTATAACGATGCGGTAAAAGACTGGCCCCACGACATAAAGAAAGCCAAGGCATTGCTGGCCGAGGCCGGCTACCCCGACGGCTTTGAAACCGATCTGTGGGCCATGCCGGTGCAGCGCCCCTACAACCCCAACGCCCGGCGCATGGCCGAGATGATCCAGTCCGATTGGGCCAAGATCGGCGTCAAGGCCAAAATTGTTACCTACGAGTGGGGCGAGTACCTGAAACGCACCAAGAGCGGCGAGCACCAAACCATGCTGATTGGCTGGACGGGCGACAACGGAGACCCGGACAACTTCCTGGCCACGCTGTTCAGCTGCGCAGCGGCCAATAATGGCTCCAACTACTCGCGCTGGTGCTACAAGCCCTTCGAAGACCTCATCCAGCCGGCCCGCACCACGTCCGATCACGCCAAGCGTGTCGAACTCTACAAGCAGGCCCAGGTGGTGATGCACGAGCAAGCCCCCGCGGTGATGATCGCGCACTCCACGGTGTTTGAACCCCTGCGTAAAAACGTCAAGGGCTATACGGTGTCGCCGGTTGGGCGCCACATCTTCGACCAAGTCAGTCTGGATAAGTAAACCCCGCTGTGCCCCGGCAACCTTGCCGGGGCACTGTCACATCATCCGGCGCCTGGCGCCATTGCGGGGCTTTTCTGCATCATGTTTTCTTTTATTCTCAAGCGCGTCGGCCTGGCCATCCCGACGTTTATCGGCATTACCTTGCTTACCTTTGCGTTCATCCACATGATCCCCGGCGACCCGGTGATGATCATGGCGGGCGAACGCGGCCTGTCTCCCGAGCAGCATGCGGCCATGATGGCGCAGCTGGGGCTGGATCAACCCATGTGGACACAATACTGGCACTACATCGCCAATGTGTTGCAGGGTGATCTGGGCACATCATTAACCACGCGCCAGCCGATCTGGTCGGAGTTTGTGCCGCGGTTTCAGGCAACCCTCGAACTGAGCATCATCGCCATGGCGATTGCGCTGGCCATCGGCATCCCTGTGGGCGTGCTGGCAGCCGTCAAGCGGGGCTCCTGGTTTGATCATGTCTCCATCACGGCGGCCCTCACGGGCTACTCGATGCCGGTGTTCTGGTGGGGGCTGATGCTGATCATGCTGGTGTCGGTGCAGTGGGATCTGATGCCGGTGTCCGGACGCGTCAGTGCGGCCCTGTTTCTAGACCCCAGCCAGCCACTCACGGGCTTCATGCTGATCGACACCCTGCTGTTTGGCGAGCCCGGCGATTTTTGGGATGCGCTGCACCACATCATGTTGCCGGCCTTCGTGCTGGGCACCATCCCGCTGGCAGTGATTGTGCGCATGACGCGCTCGTCGATGCTGGAGGTGCTTAACGAAGACTATATCCGCACGGCACGCGCCAAAGGGTTGTCGCGCCTGCGAGTGGTGATTGTGCACGCCTTGCGCAATGCACTGCTGCCGGTGATTACCGTGATTGGCCTGCAGGTGGGCGTGCTGATGGTGGGGGCCATCCTGACCGAAACCATTTTCTCGTGGCCGGGCGTGGGCCGCTGGCTGATCTACGGCCTGCAGCAACGCGACTATCCGGTGGTGCAAGGGGGCGTGCTGATCGTGGCCACCCTGATCATCCTGGTGAACATGTGCGTGGATATCCTGTACGGCCTGGCCGACCCCCGCATCCGCCAGCAACAGGGGCGCAAATGACCGAACTCACTCAAACCATGCCGGCGCCCCCGGGCCCGCTTAAATCGTTCTGGCAGGACTTCTCGCGCAATCGCGGGGCGCTGATCGGGCTGTGCTACATCGTGCTGATGCTGGTGGTGGCCATTGCCGCCCCGCTGATTGCGCCGCACGACCCCGCCATGCAATATCGCGAGCACCTGCTGCAACCCCCGGTGTGGGATACCCAGGGCAGCTGGCAGTTTATTTTGGGCACCGATGATGTCGGCCGCGATATTTTGTCGCGCCTGATACACGGCGCACGGCTGTCGTTGCTGGTGGGCTTTCTGGTGGTCAGCATCTCGCTGGTGCTGGGCATCTTTCTGGGCGTGCTGGCCGGCTACACGGGCGGGGTGGTGGACATCACCATCATGCGTCTGGTGGACATCATGCTGGCCTTGCCCAGCCTGCTGCTGGCGCTGGTGCTGGTGGCCATCTTTGGGCCGTCCATCGTCAATGCTTCGCTGGCGCTCAGCTTTGTGGCCCTGCCGCACTATGTGCGCTTAAGCCGGGCGGCGGTGCTGCGCGAAATGACGCGCGACTACGTGGTGGCGTCACGTGTGGTGGGCGCGGGGGCCTGGCGGCAGATGTTCATCAACATCCTGCCCAATTGTGTGGCACCGCTGATTGTGCAGGCTTCGCTGGGCTTCTCCAATGCCATCCTGGATATGGCGGCCCTGGGGTTTTTGGGCATGGGTGCGCAACCCCCCACCCCCGAATGGGGCACGATGCTGGCCAATGTGCTGCAGTTTGCGCAAAGCGCCTGGTGGGTGGTTACTTTTCCGGGCCTGGCCATTTTGTTGGCCGTACTGGCCTTTAATCTGATGGGCGACGGCCTGCGCGATGCGCTGGATCCGCGCCTGAAGGTTTGATCATGCTGGAAATTCGCAACCTCTCGGTGCATTTTGGCGATACCGCCGCCCCCTTCAAGGCGGTGGACCGCATCAGCTATCACGTCAATGCCGGCGAAGTCGTCGGCCTGGTGGGTGAGTCCGGCTCGGGCAAGTCGGTCAGTTCCCTGGCACTGATGGGCCTGATTGATTTTCCGGGCCGCGTGCAGGCCGATGCCCTGCGCTTCGAGGGGCAGGATCTGCTGACATTGCCCGAGCGCAAGCGCCGCGCCATTGTGGGTTCTCAGGTGTCGATGATCTTTCAGGATCCGATGACCAGCCTGAATCCCTGTTATACGGTGGAATACCAAATCACCGAGGCCCTGAAAGTGCACCAGGGCGGCAGCCGCAAGGTGCTGCGGGCCCGGGTGCTCGAGCTCCTGGAGCAGGTGGGCATCCCCGACCCCACCTCGCGCCTGAAAGCCTATCCGCACCAGTTGTCGGGCGGCATGAGCCAGCGGGTGATGATTGCCATGGCCATTGCCTGTAAGCCCCGCCTGCTGATTGCCGACGAGCCCACCACGGCGCTGGATGTCACCATTCAGGCGCAGATCATGGATCTGTTGCTGGATCTGCAACGCCGGCAGGGCCTGGGCCTGGTGCTGATCACCCACGATCTGGCACTGGTGGCGCAAGCCGCCCACCGCATCTTGGTGATGTATGCCGGGCAGATTGTCGAATCCGGCCCGGCCAGCGAGATTTTCAAGCGGCCGCGCCATCCCTACACGCAGGCACTGCTGCGCGCCCTGCCCGAGTTCTCCCACGACAGCGACCGCCTGGTGTCGCTGCCCGGCGTGGTGCCGGGGCGCTACGACCGCCCGCAAGGGTGCCTGCTCAGCCCGCGCTGCCCCTATGCCACCGAGCACTGTCGCCAGGCCGAGCCACCGCTGGCCGGCCCCGAAGACCGCCAGGTGAAATGCCATTACCCGCTGGACGCTGAAGGCCGGCCCACCGGGCAGCCTGCCGGCCAGTCGCAAGAGATTTCCGCATGACCCCAGATTCCACACTTGCTGCCGCCACGGCAGACACCTCCCCGCTGGCTGACACCGCAGACACCGCAGCGGGCACTGCTTCAGTCGCAGCCGCCACCGACGTTGTTTTGCAGGCCGTCGATTTAAAGCGCCATTACGCGGTAGAGAGCGGTTTTCTCAAGCCCAAGCGCTCGGTAAAAGCGCTGGACGGGGTTTCTTTTTCGCTGCATGCCGGCAAGACGCTGGCCGTGGTGGGCGAATCGGGCTGTGGCAAATCCACGCTGGCGCGTGTGCTCACCATGATCGAGCCGCCCACGGCGGGACAGCTGCTGTATCGCGGCCAGGATGTGTCGCACACCACCCCAGAGCTCACCCGCCTGCGGCGCCAGAAAATCCAGATTATTTTCCAGAACCCCTACGCCTCGCTGAATCCGCGCAAGCGCATCAGCGCCATCCTTGAAGAACCCCTGCTGATCAACACCACGCTGGATGCGGCCCAGCGCCGTGCCCGCGGCCAGGCCATGATGGCACGCGTGGGCTTGCGCCCCGAGCACTACGGCCGCTACCCGCACATGTTTTCCGGCGGCCAGCGCCAGCGCATCGCGATTGCACGCGGCTTGATGCTGGATCCGGAAATCCTGGTGGCCGACGAAGCCGTCTCCGCCCTGGATGTGTCAGTGCGCGCACAGGTGCTGAACCTGATGAAAGACCTGCAGGCCGAACTGGGCCTGTCGTATGTGTTCATCTCGCACGATTTGTCGGTGGTGGAACACCTGGCCGATGAAGTGATGGTGATGTACCTGGGCAAGGTAGTGGAACAAGGCAGCAAAGACGCCATCTTCGGCAATGCCCGCCACCCCTACACGCAGGCATTGCTGTCGGCCACGCCACGTCTGAACCCCGAGGGCCATGCACAGCGCATCCGCATCACAGGCGAGCTGCCCAGCCCGCTGAACCCGCCGCCGGGTTGCCCGTTTAGCAGCCGCTGCCCGCGCGTGATGCCGATGTGCCACGAGAAACCGCCCGCACTGAAAACACAGGACGGCCGCCTGGTGGCCTGCTACGCGGTTGAACAGGATTTGGCGACACCGTAAGCCAAAACCTGCCGCCTCAGGGCGCCAGGCGAAAGCCGGCTTCGACGTACTGGATCATGCGGTCCAGGGTTTCCTCGAAGCTCTCGGTGTGGCAGATGCCTTCGGACAGAGAATTCAGCCGGCTCAGGCTGGTGATGGTGTAATGCAGCGCACCCAACGAGAAATGCAGCCGCCAGTAGATTTCCTCGAGGGTGAGCTCGGGCAAGACAGCTTGCAGATAAGGGATGAAGCGCTTCAGGTGCGAGGTGTCATGGTGCAGCACATCGTAGATCGGTGAATCCCGATCCAGGTGTCCACGCTCTAGAAACTGCACAAACAGGCCACGCCCGCCCGCATCGAAAGACCAGCGCACACCCGGACGCAGCAGGGCATCAAGCACCGCCCGCAAGGGCACTACCCGGCCCTGTGCCGCCAGTGTGGCCTGGTTCAGCAACTCGAAGCGCTCTTTGTTGAGTTCGCGCGCACGCTGCAGAAAAACCGCCTTGAAGAGGTCTTCCTTGTTGCCAAAATGGTAGTGGGCCGCCGCCAGGGCGACATTGGCCTCGCTGGTGATCTCGCGCATCGACACCGAAGTGAACGAGCGGTGGGCAAACAGGCGCTCGGCCGCCTCGATGATCTTTGCACGCGTCACCAGACTGCGCCGCTGACGCGGCTCGTCTGGGCTGGTATGGGTCTGGATATTTGCAGAAGCGTCTTTAGGGGTCACTGCCGCTGTCCTACGAATTGTCGTGCCGCCTCAACCAGCGGCGCCTTCGTGATTTTTCCATTGGCGTTGCGCGGCAGCGGTTCAGTGCCAATGATATAGAACTCCGGCCGTTTGTAATCCGCAAGCAGGCGGGCAAGTTCACCCCTGATGTGCTGCTCGTTGTCCTCTCCGGGCTCGGTGCGCAGGCAAAGACAGACGCGCTCGCCCATGACATCGTCAGGCACGGCCACCGCCGCCGCTTCCATGACGCCCTTGATCGACAAGGCGGCGTTCTCGACCTCGGCACTGAAGATCTTGTAGCCGCCGCGATTGATCATGTCCTTTTTGCGATCATGGATGTACAGATAGCCTTCCGCATCCATGCTGACGACATCCCCGGTTTTCCAGTAGCCGCTTTTGAAGTTGGCCACGGTCTGGGCGGGGTCGTTCCAGTAGCGGGGCACCACCATGGGCCCCCGGATCCAGAGCTCGCCAATCTCTCCGGTGGGCAATTCCACGCCCGCCTCATCCATGATCAGGGCTTCACCACACTGGACAAGCAAACCGATTGACGCCGGCCGCTCGCGGCTGGCCCAGGCCGGCATGATCGAGACCGGGGACGAGGTTTCCGTGGCGCCATAGGCGTTGATCAACTGCAACTGCGGCAGAAGGTCGCTCATGCGCGAGACAGTGGCCGGCGCCATGATACCGCCACCGTAAATGCCGGTACGCCACTCGCCCATCTGATCTGGGCGGAAGTCGGGATGCATCAGGATCAGATGGTAGATGGCCGGGACAAAAACGGTAAAGGTAATGTGTTCCTCAAGCAAGGTACGCAGCACGGTGGTGGTGTCGTACCGGCGCAAAATCACCGTACACCCGCAAGAACTCAGGACATTGATGAACAGCGCCATGAAGCCCGAAATATGGGATCCAGGAATCGCCAGCAAACCCCTCTGGTTGGTTTGCAGGTCGATGCCGTAGGCATACTGCAGGGCCGAATGCACGATGTTCAGGTTGGTGATGCACGCCCCCTTGGGGCGCCCGGTTGTTCCCGAGGTATAAAACAGCAGGATGGTGTCGTCTTCCTCGCCGGTTTCCGGAAACGGCTGCTTAACCCCAGGAAAATGCTCCCCCAGATCACCCAGCCGGCCTTCCGGGCTGTTGACGCACCAATGCTTGCGCACTGATGGGATCTCATCAGCAGATGGCATGCGGCTTTGCAGGTCTGTCTCCGAAATCAGCGCTGCTGCCTCGCAGTGGTTCAGCACGTAGGCCAGCTCGGCCGCACTCATTTTTGCGCTCAGCGGCACCGCGATGGCGCCTCGGCGCACCACGCCCATCATGGCGATGAGAAACGGCAGCCCGTTGCCCAGAAACACGCCCACACGGTCGCCGACGCCGATCCCCGCGTTTTCCAGGCCATGCGCAATGCGGTCGGCCCAGTCACCAAAAGCGCGGTAATCAAGGCTTTCATCCTGGCATTTCAGGGCCTCGCGATCCGGCGTCTCGCGCGAGGCGATGCGCAGCAGTTCGTCGAAGCGCTGCGGGCGGCGGGCCAGGCAGCGAACCACCTGGTTGCCAAAGTGCAGCTCGGATTTCACGGTGTTGATGGCAGGGTCCACCACGAAGCGCCCACCTTCAATCCGGGGCGCGTAGGACTCGCGGGATTCAATCATCATGGTTTCCTTAGCGTGGAGGGAGGCGAATACCGCCATCCAGGCGGATCACCACACCATTGAGCAGATGTTGGTCGACGATGGAAAGAACCATGGCGGCGAACTCGTCCGGATGCCCGAGGCGATCTGGAAAGGGTGGCCGCAAGGCGCTGACGATGTCGCGTGCCTTTTCCTTCATTCCGTGCACCATGGGCGTCGAGAACACCCCGGGCGCAATCGCAACCACCCGGATCCCGTATTTTCCCAGTTCCCGGGCAAGTGGCAAGGTCATCGCAGCCACCGCGCCCTTTGAAGCCGAATAGGCAGCCTGGCCCACCATGCCGTCAAAGGCAGCCACCGAGCTGGTGTTGACGATCACGCCACGCTGTCCGTCTGCGTCGGCGGGCCCGCCCTGCATGTGCCGCGCCGCTACCCGCAGATAATTGAAGGTGCCCACCGTATTGATTTCGAGGACGCGCCGAAACTCATCCAACGCCATGGGGCCATCCGGGCGAAGCGTTGCGCCGGGTGCCGCGACACCCGCGCAATTGACCAGCACACCCGGCGCACCCCAGCGCTCGGCATGTTCTTGCAAGATGCGCTCGGCATCGGCAGCCGATGCCACATCGGCTGCTTCGCACACCAGGTTTTCTGCGCCATCGCCCCAGGCATCCAGGTTCAAATCCACTGCGGTTACCCGGTAGCCGCGCGCCAGCAGCGACTGGCAGCAGGCATATCCCAGGCCCGAACCTGCCCCCGTGACCACCGCGCTGACAGACGACTGCTGGGCCTTCTCATCCGAAATATTGGACGACTGTCTCATAAATACTCCTCGTTTTATGGCATATTTTTACCGTATCAGCACTATTATGCCAAAAAATCGGTAATTTCCCTATGACTAACACATTTACACAGGAATATATGGCCTAATAGCCTTTCTGTTTTTGAACGCTCGTACAAATTTTGATAGAATCCAGACAAGACCACGAGCGAAGGTCGGATCCTGCAGCACAGTCCCTGGCCACACGCCGTGCGCCAGACACCCGGAGGAGCATCATGAAAAAACACGTATTTTTTAGTCTCGCGCTGGTCGCCAGCCTCTTGCCGTGGTCGGCATCCCAGGCTGACAACATCCGGATCGCACACATCGATCCGTTTTCCGGCGCATTTGCCAACGTGGGTGCCGTTAACGGCAAACACGTCCAGTTTGGGGCAGATCTCGTCAATGCAGACGGCGGTGTGCTCAAGGGCACACAACTGGAAGTCATCCGCTTTGATAACAAGGCCAACGCCAAAGACGCCGTAACCGCCTTGCAGGACGCCATCGACCAAGGCATCCGCATCGTTACGCAGGCAACCAACTCGGGTATTGCCCTGGCCGTTGAAGACGCGGTGATGAAATACAACCGGCGCAATCCCGACGACCCGGTGCTGTATCTCAATTATGGCTCGGCAGATCCGTCCATCACACGCGACCACTGCAACTTCTACACGTTTCGCTTCGAAGCGCACTCGGGGATGAAGCAAGACGCGCTCACCGATCGCATCGCATCAGACAAAGACATCCACAAGGTCTACATCATCGGGCAAGACTACGGCCACGGGCACGAAGTCAGCAAGTACACCAAGCAGATGCTGGCGGCCAAACGCCCTGACATCGAAATCGTGGGCGATGAATTCCACCCGGTGGGCAAGGTCAAGGATTTCACCCCCTACATCGCCAAGATCCAGGCCTCCGGGGCCGATGCTGTGATCACGGGCAACTTTGGCTCCGACCTGACGCTACTGGTTAAAGCGGCCAACGACGCCGGCCTGAAGGCCAAGCTCTTTACACAGTACGCGGGCACCTTCGGCACACCTACGGCCATCGGCAAGGGTGGTATCGGGCGCATCTATGATGCAGCGCCCTGGCACCCGGAAATCGCCGTCGAGAAACATTCAAAGAAGGCCGAGGAACTGATTGCCACGTTCAAGCAAAAGTACGACGATGATCTCTACTACTACCAGATCGTGGTGCAGATGCAGATGCTTGGCGCGGCCATCAATCAGGCCGGGTCGGCAAAACCCGCCGACGTTGCACAGGCGCTGGCCAATGCCCGCTTCTCCGGCGTCACCGGCGACATGTTCATGCGCTCCACCGATCACCAGTTGATGCATCCGCTGTTTGTCTCGGTATTCACAGACAAGGACATCCGCTACGACTCCGAAAACACCGGAATCGGCTGGAAAACCGTGTCCGAGACACTCGCCAAAGACCTGAAGGACGACTCCACCTGCAAGGTGGAACAACCGGCCTGAATCGGGCTGCGCCCGGATATCGTCTCAAGGAGCCAAGGTGGACACTCTCGCGTTCTCCATCATCAACGGACTGCTGTACGGCATGCTGCTGTTCATGCTGGCCAGCGGGCTGACGCTGATTTTCAGCCTCATGGGCGTGCTTAACTTCGCCCATGGCAGCTTCTACATGCTGGGCGCCTACTTTGCATTCCAGATCGGGCTGCACAGCTCATTCTGGGTGGCGCTTTTCGTGGCGCCGCTACTCACGGCGGTGCTGGGCGGGCTGGTAGAACGCTATGGCCTGCGCGTGGTGCATAAGCACGGCCACGTTGCAGAGCTGCTGTTTACGTTTGGACTTGCCTATCTCCTTGAGGAAATCGTGCGCATGGTGTGGGGGCGCCAGCCGGTTCCCTACACCATCCCTGCTGCGCTGGATTTCCCGCTTTTTGTGATCGGCAACACCGCATTCTCGGCCTATCGCGGCTTCATGTTCATGGTTGCCGTGGTGGTTTTCCTGGCGCTGTACTACGTCCTGCGCCGCACCCGGATCGGCCTTCTGATCCAGGCTGCACTCAACCAGCCTGATGTCTTGTGGGCGCTGGGCCACAACGTGCCGCGCCTGTTCATGTTCTTCTTTGGCGGCGGGGTTGCCCTGGCGGGCCTGGCCGGCGTGGTGGGTGGCAACTATCTTGTCACAGAACCCGGCATGGCGCACCAGATGGTTGTGATCCTGTTTGTCATCGTGGTGGTGGGCGGCCTGGGTTCCATGGTGGGGGCGCTGCTGGCCTCTTTGCTGATTGGTGTGCTGCAAACCCTGATGGTGTCGTTCGACTTTACGCTGGCCGATGTGCTGCTCAGCAGCGGCATCCCTGCCTACGACGGGCCCTTTCATGAGATCTGGACACTATCCCCAGCACGCCTGGCACCAGTCATGCCCTATCTTTTGATGGTTGTGCTGATGACGATCCGGCCACGCGGCCTGCTGGGTAAACGGAGCGGATGACATGAAACGGACTCTTCCTCTCATCGGGCTGGCAATCGTCTTGCTGCTGCTGATTTTGCCGCCCATCTTCGGATCCCGATACACCGTGTTGATGGTTGCGCAAGTGCTGGTGGCCGCCAGCTTTGCCATGTCCTACAACATGCTGCTTGGGCACACGGGCCTCCTGTCCTTTGGACATGCCGTCTACTTTGGCGCCGGTGTCTTCACCGCGCTTTACATGACCAATGGAATCGGATCCGGGGGCCTGCCCCTGCCCCTGGAGCTTGTGCCGCTGGGCGCGGGGCTGGGCGGCCTGATTGCCGCGCTGGTGCTGGGCCCGGTCTCGGTCAAGAGCGGCCAGATTGCTTTTGCCATGATTACGCTGGGCATTGCAGAACTGGTCGCCGTGGCCGCCATGGTGTTTCCGTCCGCGTTTGGCGGCGAACAAGGCATCTCAACCGACCGGATGGTCGACCTGACCCTCACAGGCCTGAACTATGGCCGCGCAGAAAACCTGTACTGGCTGATTCTTGTCTGGGCCTGTCTGGCGATTGCGGCAATGGCCTACCTGACCCGCACACCGTTGGGGCGGCTGGCCAATGCCGTGCGCGACAACCAGGAACGCGTGGTATTCCTGGGCTACAGCCCGTTCCGTATCCGCTACATGCAGTTCTGCCTTTCCGGCGCATTCGCCGGGGTGGCCGGTGGCCTGTTTGCCCTGCTATTCGAAATTTCAAACTCGGACATCTTTGGCCTGCGGACCTCGGCCGACGTGCTGATTGCCACCTACCTGGGCGGCACTTCATTTGTCTTTGGCCCCGTTCTGGGTGCGGCGCTGGTGACGCTGCTCGAATCCAATCTGTCGCGCTACACCGAAGCCTGGCTGTCGTACTACGGGCTGCTGTTTGTGGTGATCGTCCTGTTTGCACCCAAGGGCATCTGGAGCCTTTTCGCAGCCATCCCGCCAACTGTACGGCGCAACGGCCTGGGCCCCACGCTGCTGCGCGGCGCATACTGGTTCCTGATGTTGCTACCAGGATGTCTGGGCGGGATCCTGGTCATCGAGATGAGCAATCATCACGCCAACGCCTTTGACCCCACCGAGCCGCTGATGCTTGCCGGCCTGCCCTTCGACATCTTTTCTGCCGCCAACTGGCTGCTGGCACTGGCGCTGTTGGCTCTCAGCGCGGGGATGCTCTGGCAAACCAAGCGCCGCCAGGCCGCCCGGCAGATCCAGGCCATGACCCAGGAGGCGCACTCGTGAAACCTGATCCCATGACGTCCGCACCCCCCAGCCTGACCCTGCGGCAGGTGCGGAAATCCTTCGGCAACGTCGAAATCATCAAGGGCGTGGATCTATTCGTACCATCTGGCGAGTTCCACGTCATCATCGGGCCCAACGGCGCAGGCAAATCTACCCTGTTCAATCTGATTTCCGGGCGCGTGGCCCCCACCTCGGGCAGCATTTTGCTGGATGAGCGTGATATCTCAGGCCTGTCGCCACGGATCATCAACGGCCTTGGGCTGTCCCGATCGTTTCAGATCACCAACATTTTCCCCAGCATGAGTGTGTTCGAGAATTTCCGCTGTGCCGTGCTGGGCAAGATGGGCGCGGGCTATCGCTTCTTGCGGCCCGCCGACCACTATCAGGCCATTACCGAGAAGGTCGACGGCCTGTTGCACGACATCGGGCTGAAACACCGGCGCGACGAGATCGCCGGCAATCTATCCTATGCCGAGCAGCGCGCCCTGGAAGTCGGGATGACCATTGCCGGCGACGCCAAGGTGCTGTTGCTCGACGAGCCCATGGCAGGCATGAACCACAACGAGATCGGACAATTTTCAGACTTTCTGCAAACAATTGCCCAGGGCCGGACGGTTGTCATGGTAGAGCACGACATGGGTGTTGTCTTCAGCCTGGCTGATCGCATCTCCGTCCTGGTCTACGGAGAACTCCTGGCCTCGGGCACTCCCGAGGCCGTCAGAAACGACGTCCGGGTGCAGGAAGCTTACTTGGGGACAGAAGCATGCAGCTAGCCACCGCCCAGGCAACCAAGGCCCCGGTACCCGGCCCTGCCCTGCTCGAACTGAAAGGCGTACACGCCTGGTACGGACTGAGCCACATCCTGGACGGCGTGGACATGACGGTTCGGCGCGGCGAGATTGTCGCCATGCTGGGCCGCAACGGCGTGGGTCGATCCACCCTCTGCAAGGCCATCATGGGGATTGCCACCCGCTCCGGCTCCATCCGGATCAACGGCCATGAATCCGTGGCCAACAAGCCCCATCAGATCGCCCATGCCGGGATTGGCTATGTCCCCGAAGAACGCGCGGTGTTTCCCGGCTTGACGGTTGAACAGAACCTGCTGCTTGGCGTCCACGGGGCGGCACAACACCCCTGGACGTTACAAGGCGCCTACGAGCTCTTTCCCTCCCTGCAGCGCAGGGCGGATACATCGGCAGAGCTTCTGTCGGGCGGCGAACAGCAGATGCTGTCGATCTGCCGCGCACTGATGAGCGGGCCGGATCTGCTGATCGTGGACGAGCCCACGGAGGGCCTCGCCCCTCTGATCGTCCAGCAAGTGGGCGACTTGCTGCAATCCATCGCACATCGCGGCGTTGCCGTGCTGCTGGTTGAACAAAAACTCACGATTGCCATGCGCATTGCGCACCGCGTGTACGTCATGGGCCACGGCCGCGTGATGTTCGAAGGCACACCAGAGGCATTGCGCAACGCCCCTGATATCCGGAAATCCTGGTTGGAGGTTTGATATGTCTACACAGACTCAAGAGAAACGCAACATCTATGTCCTGGGAGGCGCCCAGACGGACTTCGCCCGCAACTGGCATCGCGAGGGGCTCGGCATCGAGGACATGATGAAGGAGGCCCTCTTCACCGGTCTGGACGCCACCGGGCTCGAGTGTCGCGACATCGAATCCGTGCATGTGGGCAATTTTGTGGCCGAACTCTTTTGCGGGCAAGGCCAGCTGGGCGGCATGGTGGCAGAAATGGATCCAGCGCTCTCGGGCATACCCACCATGCGCCACGAAGCTGCCTGCGCCTCCGGATCCATGGCAATGCTGGCGGCCATGGCCGAAATCGAAGCGGGGCGCTACGACCTCATCTGCGTGCTGGGCGTGGAGATGATGCGCAATGTGTCGGGCGAAGACGCCGCCCGACACCTGGGTGCAGCCGCCGTGGCAGGCGTTGAGTGGACGGACGCAAAATATCTGTGGCCACGGGCGTTCTCGGATCTTTACCAGACGTACTCCCAGCGCTATGGCGAGCTCGATTACCGCCACCTGGGCGAAATCGCCCGCATCAACTACGCCAATGCCAAACGCAACCCCAACGCGCAGACGCGCAAGTGGACGTTCGAGCCAGGCGCCTTTACCACCGACGATACGCTGAACCCGGTGATCGAAGGCCATGTACGCCGCAACGATTGTGGCCAGGTGACCGATGGCGCAGCGGTTGTCTTTCTTGCCTCGGAAGCACGTGCACACGAATACGCACAACGCCACGGCAAGTCGCTCAGCGAGCTTGCACGCATCGACGGCTGGGGCCACCGGACGGCGCCCATGCGGTTCTCGGCCAAGATTGCAGAAGGCGCAGACAGCCCCTTTGTCTTGCCCCACGTGCATCAATGCATTCAGGACAGCTTCGGGCGTGCCGGGATTCACTCGCCCTTTGACCTCGATCTCATCGAAACCCACGACTGCTTTGCCATGACCGAGTACGCCGCCATCGACAGCTTTGGCATTACCGCCCCAGGAGAAAGCTGGAAGGCAATCGAGGACGGCACCATCGCGGCCGATGGCCGCCTGCCCATCAACCCCTCGGGCGGTCTGATCGGGCTGGGCCATCCGGTTGGCGCCACCGGCGTGCGCATGATGCTTGACGCGCAGGCCCAGGTCACCGGCCGCGCCGGTGATTGCCAGGTACCCGGTGCCAAACGCGCAGGTATCCTGAACATCGGCGGCTCGGCAACCACCATTGCCTCGTTTGTCGTGTCCCAAGGCAGTTAAGCCGAAGAAGGAAACCGATCATGTTCACACCCTATCCGAGCGAGCGCAGCCAGCAGATTGGCGAGCGCGTCGAGGCGTTTGTCCGCGAGATCGTCATCCCCCGCGAGAAAGAATTGCGCAACACCTCGCACGGGCCCGCGGAGGCCCTGGTTTCGCAGCTTCGCGAGCAGGCCCGGGCGGCCGGCGTCATGACGCCGCATATTCTGACCAATGGACAGCACCTGACACAGCTGGAGACAGCGGCCATCCTGAAGCGCTCGGGGCTCTCGCCCCTGGGGCCGGTTGCCCTGAACACCATGGCGCCCGACGAAGGCAATATGTTCCTGCTGGGCAAGGTCGCCAATTCCGAGCAAAAGAAGCATTTCCTCGATCGCATTGTTTCCGGGCATGCACGCTCGGCATTTTTCATGACCGAACCCGCCGAGGACGGCGGCGCCGGATCCGACCCCTCGATGCTGCTGACCACAGCCGTCCAGGACGGCAATGACTGGGTCATCAACGGGCGCAAGGCCTTTATTACCGGTGCCGATGGCGCCCAGGTGGGCATCATCATGGCGCGCACCGGCGGTGGCGACAAAACCCGGGCCACCATGTTTCTGGTGGATCTCCCCAACCCCGCCATCCAGATCGAATGCCTCATCAATACCTTGGACAGCTCGATGCCGGGCGGTCACGCCCTGGTGAAAATCAATGGGCTGCGAGTCCCCAGCCACAACATCCTGGGCGAGATCCACGAAGGGTTTCGCTACGCCCAGGTGCGGCTTTCGCCGGCCCGGCTGTCCCACTGCATGCGCTGGTTTGGCGCGGCGGTGCGCGCACATGAAATCGCCAGCGATTATGCAGTCACCCGACGCGCCTTTGGGAAGCTGCTGATCGACCACGAAGGCGTTGGGTTTATGCTGGCGGATAACCAGATCGACCTGCAGCAGGCGGCACTGATGATTGACTGGTGCGCACGCGAGCTGGACGCAGGCAGCATGGCCACCACCGAAAGCTCGATGACCAAGGCCTCGGTGGCAGAAACGCTCTTTCGCGTGGCCGATCGCTGCGTGCAGACCATGGGCGGCCTGGGCCTGTCGCAAAATACAGTGGTCGAGCAGATCTTTCGCGAGACCCGCGCCTTTCGCGTCTACGATGGCCCAACCGAAGTGCACAAGTGGTCGCTGGCCAAGAAGATCAAGCGGGCGACGCAAGCACGGCACGAGCAGCAAAAGCAGCTTGCAAACGTTGAGTAAAGGATAAAAATGAGCGACCTCCACTCCCACAACCTGCGCGGCCGCACTGCCCTGGTAACCGGCGCCTCGGGTGCCCTGGGCAGCGGCTTTGCCCACATGCTTGCAGAGTGCGGCGCCACGGTGGTGCTGGCCAGCCGCCAGTTGAAACCCCTGCAAGCAATAGCCGACGAGATCACCCAAAAGGGCGGCACCGCACATGCGCTGGTGATGGACGTGACGCAAGAACAAAGCGTACATGACGCGTTTGAACAAATGGCCGGCTGGGGCCTGCTTGCCGACATCGTCGTCTGCAACGCAGGCGTGGCCACCACCCAGGCGGCACTGGATGTCAGCCTGTCAGACTGGAATCACGTGCTGGGCACCAACCTCACCGGATGCTGGCTGGTCTCGCAGGCCGCCGCAAAGCGCCTGGTGGCCGCGGGCAAGCCGGGTTCGATCATTCAGATCACGTCCATCCTGGGGCACCGCGTCTCGGGTGCCGTGATGCCCTATGCCGTGGCCAAGGCTGGGCTTGAGCAAATGACCCGCTGCCTGGCACTGGAATGGGCCCGGCACGGCATCCGCGTCAATGCCCTGGCACCTGGCTACATCCAGACACCCATGAACGAAAGCTTCTTTGAGACCCCTCAGGGCGAGTCCATCCTGCGCCGGATTCCCATGCGGCGCCTGGGCCTGGTCGAAGACCTTCGGGCGCCCCTGTTGCTGCTGGCCAGCGACGAAAGCGCGTTCATGACGGGAAGCACGCTCGTCGTGGACGGGGGACACCTGCAATCCACTTTGTAGTCTCGCAACACGCCTTAGGAAACACAGCCGCATGTCAGAGATCGACACCCCCGAACACCTGCTGGACTTCATCCGGCAAAAAACCGGCGCCGACCACGTCGAAACACTGGAATACCGGTCGCTGGCGGGCGGTGCCGTCCAGGAAAACCACGGGCTGCATGTCCGGATGACGGGCGGCAGCCTGCCCGGCGAGCATCGCTTTGTGGTGCGCAGCGACGCCCCGGTTGCGCTGTCGGTCAGCCTGAGCCGGGCGCACGAATTCGAGATCCTGCGCGCGGCCTGCGAGGTGGGCGTCAGCGCACCGCAGCCTCGGTGGCTGAACGCGGACAAAAGCGCGGCGGGACCCGCCTTTTACATCATGGATTGGGCCGAAGGCACCGCAAACGCCAGGGCCTTGGTCAAGGACGATGCCCTGACGGCCTCTCAGCGCCAACAGCTGATGCACGACCTGGGCAGCAACCTGGCCCGCCTGCATGCCATCCAGTACACACCTGGCCGCCTGCCGTTTCTGGCAGCGCCCGGGCCAGACCCCGCACAGACACAGATCGAGGCATGCCGACAGCTGCTGAACCGGTTTGAAGAACCCCACCCTGCCATTGAACTTGGCCTGCAGTACCTGGCAGACCACCGCCCGGCGCAGCAAGACCTGGTGCTGTGCCACTCCGACTTTCGGACAGGCAACTATCTGGTGGCTGAGGGCCGCCTGACGGCCATCCTCGACTGGGAGTTTGCCTCCTGGAGCGACCCCTACGAAGACCTGGGCTGGATGTGCGCGCGATGCTGGCGCTTTGGCCGGCCCGACCGCGAAGCGGGCGGCGTGGGCAGCAAGGAAGACCTGTTCGCCGGCTACGAAAGCGTATCCGGCCACAAGATTGATCCGGGGCGCCTGGCCTACTGGGAACTCATGGCCATCGTGCGCTGGGCGGTGCTGGCACTGGAGCAATCCTACCGGCATCGGTCGGGCCAACAGGAATCCCTTGAGCTGGCTCTTACCGGGCGCATGGTGCCCGAGATCCAGCAAGACCTGATCCTGCAATTGCGCGAGCTGACGGGTATCGCAAAAGACACCCCGACGCCTGTGGATCCGGGCACTGCCACGGGTACGCCTGCCACCGGGCCACAGCCCCTGGATCCTTATCGCGACCAGCCGGATGCCGGTGCGCTGCTCAAGGTGGCCCGGGCGCTTTTGCTGGCCGAGCTGTTGCCGGCACTGCCGCAGGATCAGCACTACAACGCCCTCATGATTGCCAACGCCTTGGGCATTGCCATCCGCGAACAGGCCACCGGAGACATGGCGGCTGCTGCACAGCATGCCGCGATCCAGGCGTTTTACCAGGCACAAGGAGGCGGACAGCCCGACGCGGGTATCGGGCGCCTTGTCCAGGATATCCGGGACGGACGCTACACGGCAGCCGGCACACCCGGACTGCTGAACATGCTGGATACGCTGGTGAACCTGAAGCTGTCGCTCAGCAATCCACGGCGCGTACCATCCGCACAAAGCGCCAAGGCTGCTTCATGAGAAAAATCCATGTGGTATTGCACAAAGAAGCCCTGCAAGGCAGCCGCCACGCCGAGGCCTGCGCCATTGTGCTGGACATTATTTTTGCCAGCAGCTCCATCACCGCCGCACTGGATGCCGGTGCCCGGCGCATCCTGCCGGCACTGGACTTCGCCGAGGCCCAGCAGATCAGCGCACGCCTGCCTGAGGGGCAGTGGGTGATTGCCGGCGAGAAAAACGCTGATCCTTTTCCGGGGTGCCTGAGCTACGACCCACTGGCGCTCTCGGGGGCCCAGGTGCGGGGGCGCGACGTGGTGTACGCCACCAGCAACGGGACGGTGGCCCTGCGCCGGGCGGCGTTCTTCTCGCAAGTCTATGCGGCCAGCCTGAGAAACGGCCGCGCCGTCGCCCGCCACGTGATCAAGCACACCGAATCCGAGGATATCGTTCTTATCTGCTCGGGGTCGCTTGGGCGCTTCAGCCTGGAAGATTTTTACGGCGCCGGGTATTTGATCCAATGCCTGCAAGAAGCATCAAACCATTCTTTTATATGCAGCGACGCCGCGCTGGCGGCCGAAATGGTATGGAATGACCGCACGCCGCGCGATGTGATCCGCGCTGCGCGGCTGGGCCAGTTGATGCTTGAGCGCGGCATGGCCGCAAGCCTGGACTACGTCAGCCAGCTGGACTGCAGCACGGTGGTACCCCAATTTATAGACGGCGAAGTGCGGGACATCGGATAAGCAGCCCCCATGCGGCAACGCCTGCCGCCGGTGCCCTTAGTGCCCGCCTTTGATATCCTTGAAGCCGCGCGCCGTGTACAACCACACCGCAGACAGCATGGCACACACCCAAAACACCATCGAGGGGCCACTGCGGCCGACCAAAATGCCGCCCAAAAGGCCGCCGGCAAACACACCCAGCGATTGCGCGGTGTTGTAAAAGCCCAGCGCCAGGCCTTTGTAGGCCGGTGGCGCCACACGCGAGACCAGCGACGGCTGCAGGGCCTCGAGGATATTGAAGCAGACAAAAAACCCAATGAGCGCGGCCACCACCAGGGCAAACGAATCCATCAGCCAGGGCAAGGCGCCCAGCACCACGGCCAGGCCCAGCACCGACCACTCGAGCGCGTATTTATGGACCTTGCGCGTCTCGGTATAAAACACGGCGGGCACCATCAGCACAAACGAGGCCAGAATCACGGGCAGATACACCTGCCACAGCGTGGCCGAATCAAAGCCGCCCAAACGTCCCAGCAGGCCGGGGGCCACCATGAACAGGGCCATCAAAATAAAGTGCAGACAAAAAACACCAAAGTTAAGGCGCAGCAGATCGCGATGAGCCAGCACATCGTGCGGCGTGGCCTGCACGATGTCGTTTTCGGATTTGGGCACCTCGGGCACAAAGAACATGGCGATCAGCAGACACACAAAACCCAGCAGGCTGATGGCCCAGAACAGGCCCGAGAGGCCAAACTCGCCCACCAGCATGGGCGAGAGCACCAGCGACAAGGCAAACGAGATCCCGATGGAACCGCCCACCATGGCCATGGCACGGGTGCGCACCTCGGGGCGTGTGGCGTCCGCAATCCAGGCGGTGATGGCAGCCGACACCGCACCCAGGCCCTGGATAACGCGGCCCACGGTGACCCAATCGACATCATTGGTGAGGGCACAAATCACGCCGCCAATCACAAACAGCAGCATGCCAAACACGATGATGGGCCGCCGGCCATAACGATCGGACGCCATGCCCAGGGGGATTTGCATGACGGCCTGGGTAAGCCCATAAGCGCCCAGTGCCAGGCCCACGCGGGCCGGATCATCACCGCCCACCAGGGTGCGGGCAGCCACGGCAAAAATGGGGGTCAGCAAAAACAGGCCCAGCATGCGCGCGGCAAACAGGGTGGCCAGAGCCACGCTGCTGCGCCGCTCGAGGGGCGTCAGTTTGAGGGGTGGAGCAGAAGATCGAGGTGATCGGGCCATATGAGGATCCGTAAGAAGCAGGGGCTGCGCGTTATAGTAGCAAGTTGGCCTTTTAAGAACCTGAACTCCCCTATCGGCATGGACGCCATCTGTATCCGGGGTGCACGCACCCACAATCTGAAAAATATCTCGATCGACCTCCCGCGCCGCCAACTGGTGGTGGTGACGGGGCTGTCGGGCTCGGGAAAGTCGTCTCTGGCGTTTGATACTTTATACGCCGAGGGGCAGCGTCGCTATGTAGAAAGCCTGTCGGCCTATGCCCGGCAGTTTTTGCAGATGATGGACAAGCCCGACGTCGATGTCATCACAGGCTTGTCGCCGGCCATTGCCATCGAGCAAAAATCCGCCGGGCACAATCCGCGATCCACCGTGGGCACCATCACCGAGATCCATGATTATCTGCGGCTGCTGTATGCCCGCACCGGTACGCCCTACTGTCCCGACCACCATCTGCCCTTGCAGGCGCAAAGCGTCAGCCAGATGGTGGATCAGGTACTGACGCGCCCCGAGGGCACGCGCCTGGCGATTTTGGCACCGCTGGCACGCGGGCGCGACAACAATCTGCCGGCCGAGTGCCAGCGCCTGCAGGCCCTGGGTTTTGTGCGCGTACGCATCAACGGCAATATGCAGGTTATCGACGGCAGCGCCGTACCTGAGCCCGTGGAGGGGCCATGGGATCTGGACGTGGTGGTCGACCGCATACGTGTGCGCCCCGACAGCCGCCAGCGCCTGGCCGAAAGTTTTGAGACTGCACTGGATCTGGCCCAGGGACGCGCCCTGGTGCTGGATCTGGATTCAAACAAAGAGCAAGGGTTTTCGGCGGCTTACGCCTGCCCGGTGTGTGCCCGCGGCATGGGCACGCTTGAACCCCGCCTGTTCAGCTTCAACAACCCGGTGGGGGCCTGCCCCACATGCAACGGCCTGGGCCATGTGGATGCCTTCGACCCCGAACGGGTAGTGGCTTTTCCAGAGCTCAGCCTGGCCGCCGGCGCCATCCATGGCTGGGATCGGCGCAACGCCTTCAGCTACGCCATGATGGCCAGTTTGGGGCAACACTATCATTTCAGCCTGGAGACACCGTTTCAGGCGCTGGATGCCGGGATACGCACACGCATTTTGCAAGGCTCTGGCGACGAAGAAATCGCGTTCCAGTACCTGGGCGAAGGCGGAGTACCCACGATACGGCGCCACACCTTTGAAGGCGTGATCCCCAATCTCGAGCGGCGCTGGCGCGAGACGCACTCCACAGCAGTGCGCGACGAGCTGAACCGCCTGCGCCACACCATCCGCTGCCCCGAGTGCCAGGGCGCACGGTTGTGCAGCGATGCACGCCACGTGCTGGTGGGCGACGATCCAGGCCCCGGCGAGCGGCGCGGGCGGGCCATCTACGAGATTGAAGCCTGGTCGCTGGCCGATTGCCGTGCCTGGTTTCAGCGTACCAATATGGACGGCGCGCGGCGCGAAGTGGCCGAGCGCATCATGCACGAAATCCGCGCCCGGCTGGATTTTCTGGATAACGTGGGCCTGGGGTATTTATCGCTGGATCGCAGCGCCGACACGCTGTCGGGCGGCGAATCCCAGCGCATCCGTCTGGCCAGCCAGATTGGCTCGGGCCTGACGGGGGTGATGTATGTACTGGACGAGCCCTCGATTGGCCTGCATCAGCGCGACAACCGCCGCTTGATCGACACCCTGCACCAGCTGCGCGACCTGGGCAATAGCGTGATTGTGGTCGAGCACGACGAGGACATGATCCGCGCGGCCGACCACGTACTGGACATGGGCCCGGGCGCAGGCGAGCAAGGCGGCTATGTGGTGGCCCAGGGCACACCGGCGCAAATTGCCGCACAACCCGACTCTTTAACCGGCCAGTATCTGGCCGGCACACGCCGTATCGAGATCCCCGTGCGCCGGCCAGTGGCCGACGAGCCAGAGCAGCGCTGGCTGCGTCTGCTGGGCTGTCGCGGGCATAACCTGAAATCCGTGGATCTGGCCATTCCGGTGGGGCGCCTGAGCTGCGTCACCGGCGTGTCGGGCTCGGGTAAATCCACCCTGATCAACGACACCCTGGTGGCGGCACTCAGCCAACGCCTGCATCGCGCCCAGACACAAGCGGCGCCATTCGATCAATTGCAGGGCCTGGAGCACTTCGAAAAAATCATCAGCATCGACCAGAACCCGATTGGCCGCACGCCGCGCAGCAATCCGGCCACTTATACGGGGCTGTTCACCCCGATCCGCGAGCTCTTTGCAGGAGTGCCCGAGGCACGCCTGCGCGGCTACGATGCCGGGCGCTTCTCGTTTAACGTGAAGGGCGGGCGCTGCGAGGCCTGCCAGGGCGACGGCATGGTGCGGGTAGAGATGCACTTTTTGCCCGATATGTATGTGCCCTGCGAGGTATGCGAGGGCAAGCGCTACAACCGCGAAACTCTGGACATCCGCTACCGGGGCCACTCCATCAGCGATATCCTGGATCTCACCGTGGCCCAGGCGCTGGGCCTGTTTCAGGCCGTGCCCACGGTGGCGCGCAAGCTGCAAACGCTGATGGACGTCGGGCTGTCGTATATCCGCCTGGGGCAAAGCGCCACCACCCTCTCGGGCGGCGAAGCCCAACGCATCAAGCTATCCCAAGAACTCTCGCGGCGCGGCTCGGATCGCACCCTGTACGTGCTGGACGAACCCACCACCGGCCTGCACTTTCATGACATTGCCGTATTGCTGGATGTGCTGCAGCAACTGGTGGACACCGGCAGCACGGTGCTGATCATCGAACACAACCTGGACGTGATCAAAACGGCCGACTGGGTGATCGACCTGGGCCCCGAAGGCGGGGCGGGTGGCGGCCAGATTGTGGCCCAGGGTACGCCCGAAGTTATCGCCGCCACGGCCAGCAGTTACACGGGGGCCTGGTTAAAGCCCCTGCTGGCCGGCCACATGGGTGGCAACACAGCCCATCACGCCGGCCACAAGCACGACCCCCATCCCGAGGCCAATCACTAGGCAAGGCCCCAGCACCGCCCTATCATCGTCACCATGCGCATTCTCCTGATCGAAGACGAATCCGAGCTGGCCAACTGGCTGGCGCGCAGCCTGGCGCGCCACGGTGGCTTTATAGTGGATTGGGCCGACGACGCCGAGCTGGCCGAACGCCGCCTGCGGGTAGAAGAATTTGACGCCATCATCCTGGATCTGGGCTTGCCGGGCATGAACGGCCACGAGTTCCTGCACCGTCTGCGGGCGCGCGACAACCGCTGCCCGGTGCTGGTGCTGACGGCACGCGACGCGATGTCCGAGCGCATCGACTCGCTGCACGAAGGCGCCGATGATTTCATGCAAAAACCCTTCGCCATCGAAGAACTTGAAGCCCGTCTGCACGCGCTGATTCGCCGCAGCCGAGGGCGCGAGCACCCGCGCTGGATGCTGGGCGACCTGGTGCTGGATATCGGCAGCCAGCGGTTTTTGCACCACGATCAGCCGCTGGGCTTGTCGCCGCGCGAGTTCTCGGCCCTGAAAGTGCTGATGCAAAAGGCGGGAGAGCCAGTGACCAAGCAACAAATGCTGGATCGCATCAGCCCGGACGACACCAGCATCAACCTTGAGGCCATCGAGGTGCTGATCCACCGCCTGCGCAAGAAACTGGCCAACACCCAGGTGCAGATTGTGACGCTGCGCGGCATGGGCTATTGCCTCGAGCCCCTATCCGATGCACCCCACTAAACCGGCCCGCGCCCATAGCCTGCGGGCCCTGCTGCTGTGGATTCTGATCCCGGCGCAAGTGGCGGTATTAAGCCTTGCCCTGTGGTATTCCAGCCACCAATTGCATACACAGATCGACCTGGCTTACGACCGCTCGCTGGTGGGGGCCTTGCGTGCCATCAACCACAATATTTCCACGGACAGCGGCGGGCTGTCGGTAGAACTGCCATACCTGATGCTGGAGTTCTTTGAGCTGACCGCCGACAACACGGTGTACTACCGCATCCTCACCGAAGACCTGCTGGCCGACATCGGCAACCAGCAACTGCCGCTGCCCGATGAGGCACTGGTGTCGGGGGTGCCGGTGTTTTACGACCGCAGCTACCTGGGCACCAGCGTGCGCATTGCCGCCATGGCACGGCCCATGAACCCACCCTTGGCCGGGCAGCCCGACGGCCGGGTGATCGTGATGGTGGGCGAAGACCGCACCGGGCGCGATGCGGTGATCCGCGACTCGATGCTGCGCAGCGTGGTGCGCGATGTCGTCGAGGTGCTGGTGTCTTCTGCACTGATCTTTTTTGGCGTGCTGATTGGCCTGCGGCCCCTGACACGCCTGTATCGCAAGCTGAAAACCCGCCGCAGCGACGACCTGAGCCCCATCCTGGCCCCCGAACTGCCGCGCGAAGTGCAGCCGTTGGTCAACGCGGTAAACCAGCACGTGGCGCGCCACGCCCGACAAGCCCGGCGCCAAAGACAATTTCTGGATGATGCCTCGCATCAGCTGCGCACGCCCCTGGCGGTGTTAAACACCCAGCTGGATTACGCCCTGCGCGAATCCGACCCCGCCGAGGCGCGCACGGCCTTGCTGGCGATGCGCCGGGGGCTGAGCCAGGCACAACGCACCGCGGCACAGCTGCTGGCCCTGGCCCGCGCACAAGAATCCGAGGCCCAGGCCGAGCCGCATCGGGCCGTGGCGCTGACGCCCTTGGCCCAGGATGTGATCCGCCAGATGTACGGCCTGGCCCGCCAAAAACATCAAACCCTGGCGCTGGAAGGCGCCGAGCTGAACGCCCAGGTAAAGGGCGCCGACTGGTTGCTGCGCGAAGCCCTGCAAAACCTGACAGACAACGCCATCCAGTACACACCGGTGGGTGGCACCATCACTTTGCGCATCCAGCACACCGCTGACGCCGTGATCCTGGCCGTGCAGGACACCGGCCCGGGCATGAGCGAGGCGGATATCCGCAAGGCCGGACGCCGTTTCAGGCGCGGGCAAGCGGGTAAAGGCAGCCATGGCGCAGGCCTGGGCCTGGCCATCGTGCACACGATTTTGCTGCAGCATCGCGGACAGCTGCGCATCCGCAACACCCACCCGGGGTGCGAAGTGGCACTGGTATTTCCGCTGCCAGAACCCGGCACCGGCGCCTGACGCAAACCCGCCCGGCACGCCCACGGCACGCTTCTTGGCGCGCCAGGATAATCCATACATTTAAAAGGGCGATAGATCGGGGTTATCCCGTATTTGTGCAATTTTGAAAGCTAATGGAAAGCCTCGGCTCTTTAAGGTGCGAAGGATATCCGGTTGTGTCTGTGTCTGACGACCGGTGACTTCAAGCCTAAAACAGGAGACTTTCATCATGACACCCCGATCTGTAACGTTGCTGTTGGGCGGCGCCCTGCTGTCGCTGGGCATGGCCGTCTCGGCAGCCCCGTCCAAACCCGAATGCATTGCGCCGGCCAACCCCGGCGGCGGCTTTGACCTCACCTGCCGTCTTGCACAGGAAGGCCTGAAAGCCTCCGGTGCACTGACCGAGCCCATGCGTATTGTGTACATGCCCGGTGGCATTGGCGCGGTGGCCTACAACCACGTGATTGCCCAGAAACCCGACGACCCCAATTCAATCATCGCGTTTTCCGGCGGCTCTTTGCTGAACCTGGCACAGAAAAAGTTTGGCCGCTACAGCGTGAATGATGTGCGCTGGCTGGCAGCCGTGGGCTCTGATTACGGCGTGGCCGTGGTGCGCGATGATGCCCCCTACAAGGATCTGAAAGAACTGATGGCGGCCTTCAAGCAGGACCCCACCAAGATTGTGCTGGGCGCCGGCGGTACCGTGGGCAGCCAAGACTGGATGAAAGCCGCGCTGACGGCGCGCGCAGCCGGGGTGGATTACCGCAAGATGCGCTTTGTGGCCTTTGAAGGCGGTGGCGACGCCCTGACCGCCCTGCGTGGCGGCCATATCCAGGCCTATATGGGTGATGCCGCCGAAGCCTTCACGATGCTGGCAGGCGGCGCCCCCATCCGGGTGCTGGCCGTGTTTGCCGACCACCGCCTGCCGGGCAAGCTGTCTTCAGTGCCCACCGCACAGGAAGAAGGCTTTGACATCCAGTGGCCCATCATCCGCGGCTTTTACGTAGGCCCCAAGGTATCGGATGCCGATTACCAATGGTGGGTGGATGCCTTCAATAAAACGCAGGCCGACCCCTCATTCGAGGCCATCCGCGACAAGCAAGGCCTGTTCCCGTTCAACAAGTCGGGCGCCGAGCTGGATAAATACATCAAAGAGCGTGTGGCCGACTACACCAAGCTGGCCGACGAGTTTGGCCTGATTCGTAAATAAACCATCTATACCGGACTTCGCCATGAGTGATCGTACTGTGGGCTTTTTTGCCCTGATCTTTGCCGGCCTGATGGCGTGGTTCGGCCACGACCTGCAGGCCCCATTTTCCTACGAACCCGTGGGGCCGCGGGCGTTTCCCATGCTGATCGCCCTGATCATTGCCCTGTGCGGTGCCTGGCTGATGTACAAGCACTGGCACGAACACAGCCATGGCAAGCACATCGACTGGCCACGCCTGCTGCTGATGATGGTGTACATCTTTGGCTACGCGATGCTGTTCGAGACGCTGGGCTTTATCTTCGCCACGGCCATTGTCACCGTGCTCATTGGCCGCCTGTTTGGCGGCACCTGGGGAAAACTGGCGATTGGCGGTGTGCTGATGGGTGTGCTGTTTTTCCTTTTGTTCGACCGTGCCCTGGATGTGGTGCTGCCCCTGGGCCCGCTGGAGTCTCTGCTATGAGCCAGATTTTTGATCATCTCAGCATCGGTTTCGATGTCGCGTTTTCGTGGATGAACCTGCTGGTGGCAGCCCTGGGTGCCTTTTTGGGCACCATGGTGGGTGTGCTGCCGGGCCTGGGCCCCATCAACGGCGTAGCCATGCTGATCCCCATCGCCTACGCCCTGAACCTGCCCCCGGAAACCGCCTTGATCTTGCTGGCGGCCGTGTATGTGGGCGCCGAATACGGCGGGCGCATCAGCGCCATCCTCATCAATGTGCCAGGCGAAGCCAGTGCCATCATGACTACGCTCGACGGCTATCCGCTGGCACGCAAAGGTTTGGCCAATGTGGCGCTGTCGCTGTCGGGCTGGTCGGCGTTTTGCGGTTCTTTGGCAGCCACCATCGGTGTGATTGTGCTGGCCCCCTTGCTGGCACGCTGGGCGCTGGCCTTTGGCCCGGCCGAGTACTTTGTCCTGATCGTATTTGCATTTTGCTGTCTCACCAGCCTGCTGGGGCGCCAACCTGTCAAGGGCACGTTGTCGGCCATGCTGGGCCTGGCCATTGCCACCGTGGGGGTGGACGCCAACTCGGGCGTGTACCGCTACACCTTTGATTCCGTGCACCTCTTTGACGGCATCGACTTCGTGGTGGTGGTGATTGCCCTGTTTGCCATTGCCGAGCTGCTTGAGCTGCTGGAATCCGCCGTGCGCGGCGAAAACCCGGATGTGCCTCCCAGCACGCGCAAGCTGTTCAACATGACAGAGCTGCTCTACACCAAATGGACGGTGCTGCGCGGTTCTTTGCTGGGCTTCTTTATTGGCGTGCTGCCGGGCGCGGGCGCCAGTGTGGCCTCTGCGGTGGCCTACTCCAACGAAAAGCGCTACCAAGAAGGGCGCGATCCCAATGCCTGTTTTGGCGAAGGCGATCTGCGCGGTGTGACGGCCCCCGAGGCAGCCTCCACGGCGGCGGCGGTGGGCTCTTTTGTGCCCATGCTTACCCTGGGGGTGCCGGGCTCGGGCACCACAGCCGTGATGATGGGCGCCCTGACGCTGTACAACATCACCCCTGGGCCCGTGCTGTTTGACACCAAGCCCGAGTTGGTCTGGGGCCTGGTGGCATCGCTCTTTATCGCCAACGTGATGTTGTTCCTGATGAACATCCCGATGGTGCGGGTGTTCTCCAAAGTGCTGGCGCTACCCAACTGGCTACTGGTACCGGGCATCCTGTGCATCAGTTACATCGGCGTGTATGCCATCAATGCCGGCACGTTTGATCTCACCATGGCAGCGATACTGGGCCTGATCGGCTACCTGCTACGCAAGGGCGGCATCCCGATGGCCCCGATGGTACTGGGCGTGGTGCTGGGCAATATGATGGAGCAAAACCTGCGCCGGGCCTTGTCCATCACCAATGGCGAGCTCTCCATCCTGTGGGGCAGCCCGATTGCCATCGGCCTGTGGATCGTCTCCCTGGCCATCGTGATCATCCCGCCGATCATGCGCCGCCGGTCCAAAGGCAAGCTGTCGGCCAGCGCACAAGCCGCGCTGGAAGGCGAAGAGTAATCAGGGAAACAAGGCCGGATGGCGGCGCAGCGGGCCAGCCGGCCCATCCCAGTGCCAGGTGGCCTCACCCACCACACACGGGGGCAAAAGGCGGCGAGCCGGCCCCCATTCAGTGTCTTCTGCACGCGTGTGCGCCGCATCCAGCGGCACCGGCCCAAGGGCCGGTTTTTTTTCGGCCACACGACCACTGGCCAACAAGGCAGCCATGCGCGCCAGCGATACGCGCCATACGCTGCCCTGCCCAGCCGCCTGCTGCTGCAGGCCCTGCATCACGCAGGCGGCCATCCAGTAGCCCGCCGATTGATCCAGCGCCTGTACTGGCAGGGGGGCAGGCGTGCACCCCGCAGGATCAGGCCTCGCTCCATCGCCCTGGGCCATGGCCTGTGCCAAATGCCCGGCCGGGGGCTCTGCGGCCGCCGTGCCGCTTGCCGGCCAGGCAATACCAGTGCTCATTTGCACCAGGCTGTCAAAGCCTCGGCGGCCACGCCAGGGCCCTGTCCAGCCCCAGGCATTGAGGCTGACATCCACCAGACCCGGGCGAATCCGCTGACGCACCGACGTCCCCAACCCCAGGCGCTCCAGCGCATCCGGCCGATACCCATGCACCAGCACATCGGCTTGTGCCAGCAGCTGAACAAACTGCGCCCGTCCAGCGGCATCGCGTAGATTGAGCGCCGCACAACGCTTGCCCACGGTGACTTCGGGCACCATGCCGGGTTCTTCCCAGCCGACGGGATCCAGGCGCAGCACCTGCGCACCGTAGGCCGCCAGCCAGCGGGTGCACACGGGCCCGGCCAGTACGCGGGTCAGATCCAGTACCCTCAAGCCCGCCAGCGGACGCAAGGGATCCAGGGGGACATGAACGGAGCGCACAGCAGCAGGCGACGGGGATGATCCGGGCAGCGGCAAGCCTGGCAGATAATGCACCAGGGGCTCGGCAGCCACCGCCAGCCCCTGTGGATGTTGAGCCCAGGCCTGCGGCGTGCGCAGTGCGGCCGCGCAGGCATCTGCCTGCACCAGGGCGTCTTCGAGTGCCAAGGCCTGCCAGCGCTGCACCTGTGCAGCCACTGCCTGGCGGGTAGCATCGGCACCCAAGCCCAACACCTGCAAGGCACGCGCCCGGTGATGGGCGGCATTGGCATGGATGCGGATCCAGCCGTCACGGGTGCGGTAATCACCGGTGACGGCATCACGCACTTTGGGGATCTGCCAGCCGACGGGCTGCAAGGTATAGCCAAACCACGCCGAGGCCAGGGCCACATCCACTTGCACCGAGGGCGGCGCAGGCTGCGTACCACCGGCCGGGCCAGTCGATACCAACGAAGATGACATGTGGCCGGCCAGCACACAGGCTGCCGCCGCCATGCTGGCGCAGGCCAGATCGGTGACGGGATAAGCAGAAGCCAGCGCCCCCTGGCCGTGCCACTGAATGTGGCAGGCCGCTTGATGCGCGGCAGGCGAGGCTCCCAGCGCATCCAGAAACGCCTGTAGCCAGGCATCGCGCAGGCTGGGACAGGCGGGGGCTTTCATGGTTAATCCATGCGAAACAGGTTGTGGTGCTCGCGGATGGCGTAGCGGTCGGTCATCCCGGCGATGTAGTCGGCAATGGCGCGGGCTTGCTCGATGGGGTCGTCGCGCTGGTATTCGCCGGCCAGCAGACGAGGATCATCCAAAAATGCGGTGAAGAGATCCCGGACGATGCGCCGCGCTTTATTGGTCATGCGCATCACCTGGGCGTGGCGATACAGGTTATCGAGCAAAAATTTCTTGAGTGCATCTGCCTGGGCACGCAGATCATTCGAAAAAGCCGCCAGCGAAGGGCCTGCCCGCACGGCATCGGCCGAATCGGGCTTGAGGGCGGCAATGCGCGCAGCCGTGGTGCGGGTGAGATCCTGCACCAGGGTGTTGATCATCGCACGGATGACTTCAGACAGCAGACGTTTGCCCTCGGCCTGGGGATACTGATGGCATACCTGCTGGTGGTGCTGCGCAAAAATGGGCAATTCCAGCAACTGCTGCACGGTGATCAGGCCCGAGCGCACGCCATCGTCGATATCGTGGTTGTTGTAGGCGATTTCGTCTGCCAGGTTGGTGAGCTGGGCCTCAAGCGAGGGCTGCGTGCCATCCAGAAACCGCGCCGCCACCGGCCCCAACAGGCGCGCATGGCGCCGCGAGCAATGCTTGAGGATACCCTCGCGGGTTTCAAAGCACAGGTTAAGGCCGTTGAAACCGGCGTAACGCTCTTCGAGCTCGTCGACAATCCGCAGGCTTTGCAGGTTGTGCTCGAAGCCACCCGCCTGGGGCGCCAGCGATTGCATGCAGGCATTGAGCTCATCCTGGCCGGCATGTCCAAACGGCGTGTGGCCAAGGTCGTGGGCCAGCGCCATGGCCTCGATGAGGTCTTCGTTGACAGCCAGATTGCGTGCCAGGCTGCGGGCAATCTGGGCAACTTCGATGCTGTGGGTAAGCCGCGTGCGGAAAAGATCGCCTTCGTGATTGAGAAACACCTGGGTTTTGTATTCGAGGCGCCGAAACGCGGAACAATGCACAATGCGATCGCGGTCGCGCTGAAACGCGCTGCGCCCCTGGGGCGGGGCCTCGGTGTAACGGCGGCCCCGGGTGTGCTCTGCATGACAAGCGTAAGGTGCCAGGGTTGCCATGATCAGACCTTGATCTCTTGGGCCAGCAGCGGCCTCACCAGGGTATCGTCCACTGCTTGCAGGGTGGCCTGCCCCAACTGCGGCAGCAGCACGTAACGGATATGGCTGCCTTCGGTCTTTTTATCTACCCGCATCAGCTCAAACCAGCGCTCAGGCCCAAGTTTGGGGGCCTGCACGGGGCAGCCGATGGCAGCCACCAAATCGCGGATACGATCGGCCACGGTGGGATCCAGCCCACACACCTGTACCGACAATTGCGCGGCCAGCACCATGCCGCAGCCCACGGCCTCGCCATGCAGCCATTGGCCGTATCCCAAGCCGGATTCAATAGCATGGGCGAAGGTGTGACCAAAATTAAGGATGGCACGCAGGCCGGATTCACGCTCGTCTTGCGACACCACCTGGGCTTTGATCTGGCACGAACGCTGGACGGCGTAGATGATGGCGGCTTCGTCCAGCTGGCGCAACGCCTGCACGTTGGTTTCGCACCAGTCGAAAAACTGCGCATCGGCAATCATGCCGTACTTGATGGTTTCCGCCAGGCCGGCGGAAATCTCGCGCGCCGGCAAGGTGGACAGCACGGAGGGGTCGATTTCGACGGCCTGGGGCTGATAAAACGCACCAATCATGTTCTTGCCCAGCGGGTGGTTGATGGCCGTTTTGCCACCCACCGAGGAATCCACCTGTGCCAGCAAGGTGGTGGGCACCTGGATGAACCGCACGCCACGCATATAGCAGGCCGCTGCAAAGCCACACATGTCGCCAATGACGCCGCCCCCCAGGGCCACCAGCACCGCCTTGCGATCGAGCGCGGCTTCGAGCAGCGCATCAAAGATCTGATTAAGCGTTTGCCAGGTTTTGGTGTCTTCGCCGTCGGCAAGCTCTATCCACTGCAAGGCCTTGCCGGTGGCCGCAAGCGCTGCACGCACCTGCGGGCCATACAAGGCCGACACCGTGACATTGGTTACCACGGCTATGGCAGTGGCATCAGCCGGGATGACCTGAGCAAGGGCATCGAGGCGGCCATGAGCAATGTGGATGGGGTAGTTGCCGCCGGGTGTGCGGACGTCTAGTGTTTGCATGGCCATACCGGATTAGAAAGTGATGGAGTGCTCGGCCAGCCGGGCCACCAGTGTGTGCACCAACTGCGGCACGGGTTGGTCGGCCGTGTCCAGGCAGATGTCAGCCACTTCATCATAAAGGGGTTCGCGCTGCTGGAGAAGCTGAGCGATGCGTTGGCGGGGGTCTTGCGTACGCAGCAGGGGCCGGCTGCGGTCTCGGGCAACCCGGCGATAGAGCTCTTGTGCCCCGGCACGCAAATAAATGACACAACCGCGTTTGAGCATCTCGCGGTTTTCGGGGGCCAGCACCGCGCCCCCTCCGGTGGCCAGCACCAGGCCGGGCATCCGGGTGTATTCATCCAGCAACGTGGTTTCGCGACGACGGAACCCGGCCTCGCCTTCGATGTCGAAGATGGTGGCCACGGGCACGCCGCAGCGCCCGATGATGGCATGATCCAGGTCGACAAACTGGCGGTTGAGGGCAACAGCCAGCTGGCGGCCAATGGTGGTTTTGCCCACCCCCATCATGCCCACCAGAAAAATTGGCGAGGCCTGGCAGGGCACCACTTTTGGGGCAACTTGAGCATCGGCAGGCGGGGTTTCTGACAGCATACGCAACAGGTGTACAAATGGTTTGCATGTATTATCGCATTGGCTGGCCCAATCATTTTTCCAGCAGCCTTTCAGGCTGCTTCATAGGCGGTTCTACCCCTATTTAGCAGCATCCAGTTACATACGCCTCACACCGCATCCCTGGCGGCCCCCTGCCAGGGCTTACAATCGCCCCTGATGAGAACCACCAAAACCACCTCCAAGCAAAAGGCGCCCGCCCGCTCCTGGCTTTCGCGCCTGATCCTGAAGGCGTTCGTGCTCTGCGCCGGCCTGGGCATCTGTGGCGCACTCTTGCTGACACTGGCGCTGGCATTGGCCTGGCCCAATCTGCCCGACCTCCACGCGATGACCGACTACCGGCCGCGCGTGCCGCTGCGCATCTACACGGCCGACCGCGTGCTGATTGGCGAGTTTGGCGAAGAGCGCCGCAATGTGCTGCGCTTCAACGAGATCCCGGACGTCATGAAATCGGCCATCCTGGCCGCCGAGGACGACCGCTTCTATCAGCATGGCGGCATCGATTGGGCGGGCGTGCTGCGCGCAGCCGTCGCCAACGTGGTGCACATGTCCAAGACACAGGGCGCCAGCACCATCACCATGCAGGTGGCGCGTAATTTTTATCTGTCCTCCGAAAAAACTTACACGCGCAAGTTCTACGAACTTCTACTCACCTTCAAGATCGAAGCCACGCTCAGCAAAGACCAGATTCTGGATCTGTACATGAACCAGATCTTCCTGGGACACCGGGCTTATGGCTTTGCGGCGGCCAGCCGCACGTATTTTGGCAAGCAACTGGCCGACATCACGCCCGCCGAGGCCGCAATGCTGGCCGGCATCCCCAAAGCGCCGTCGCGGTTTAACCCGATTGCCAATTTTGATCGCGCCAAATCCCGCCAGGCCTATGTATTGGGCCGGATGCACGAGCTTGGCTACCTGAACGACGCCGAGTACGAGAAGGCCAAGGCGCAAGAGATCGTGATCCAATCGGCTGCCGGCACCCCCACCGGGCGCTACGCAGTGCACGGCGAATACCCGGCCGAACTGGCCCGCCAGCTGCTGTACGGCGTGTATCAGGACGACATCTATTCGCGCGGCTTCAATATCTACACCACGATCAATTCGGTGGATCAGGAAGCCGCTTACCAATCGCTGCGTGACGGCGTGCTGGATTACACCCGGCGCGCCTACTACCCGGGCCCCGAAGAAACCATCGATTTGCCCGAAGGCATCGAGAACCAGCCCGAGGCCTTCAACGAAATCCTGGACACCGTCCAGGAAAAATACCCGGACAACGGCGATCTCCTCACCGGCATCGTGCTTTCGGCCAGCCCTACCGAAGTCAAAGTGGCACGCAGCCCAAAACAGATCATCACCATCACCGACAAAAGCGCTTTGCGGGTGGTGGCCCGCGGCCTGGGGCCCAAAGCCAAAGACTCCGTACGCATCTCACGCGGATCTGTGGTGTATGTGCACAAGCAGGATAACGATGTCTGGGAGCTTTTAAACAAACCCAGCATTCAGGCGGCACTGGTATCGGTGCGCGCACAAGACGGCGGCATCCTGGCGATGGTGGGCGGATTTGACTTCGAAGAAGGCAAATTCAACCGCGTCACCCAGGCCTGGCGTCAACCAGGCTCGTCCTTCAAACCGTTTATCTACGCCTCGGCACTCGAGCGCGGCCTGACCCCTGCCACGCAGATCTCCGACGAGCCCTTCTCGCTGACCGCCGAGCAAACCGGCTCCAAGGCCTGGAACCCCAAAAACTACGGCCGGGCCTACGAACCCATGCTGACCATGCGCCAGGGCCTGTACAAATCCAAGAACATGGTGTCGATTCGCATCATGCAGGCAGTGGGCCCGCAATACGTGCAGGATTACGTCACCCGCTTCGGTTTCGACCGCTCGCGCCAGCCCGCGGTGCTGCCGCTGGCCCTGGGCGCAGGCAGCGTGACACCACTACAACTGGCAGGTGGTTTTGCCGTCTTTGCCAATGGTGGCTATCGCGTACCACCGTACCTGATTGATCACGTCACGGACAGCAGTGGCAAAGTCATCATGCGCGCACGGCCCACCGTGGCCGGCGATACGCTGGCCCGGGTGATCGACCCTCGCACCGCCTACGTGATGGATGACATGCTGCGCGGCGTGGCCACCTATGGCACCGGCGCACGCGCACACCGCGAACTGAAACGCAACGATATCGGCGGCAAGACCGGCACCACCAATGATTCTCAGGACGCATGGTTTGCCGGGTTTACGCCCAAGCAGGTGGCCGTGGCCTGGATGGGCTTCGACCAGCCCAAATCGATGGGCCAGGGCGAAACCGGCGGCGGCGCAGCACTACCCATCTGGGTAGGCTATATGCGCACGGCCCTTAAAGGCCAGCCCGAGATTCCGCCTGGCCCCATGCCCAGTGGCCTGTCACGTATCAACGGTGATTTTTATTTCTCCGAATACCCCCCCGGGGTGGCCATCGCACGCGTCGGCCTGCCCGCTCCTGGCGATCCGCTTTCCGGAAACCCATCCGACAGCGGCCAGGACGGCATCGGTGCCCTGCTGGATCAACTGCACAGCCGCAGCGACAACGAAGCGGCCGTGCCCCAACCTGTCCGAGTGCCCTTTTAATGATTAATTGCTCCGTGGCCCGCCTGGCCGCCCGCGTTGCCCCCCTGACATTGGCTCTGGGGCTTGCAGGCTGCGGCATGAAAGGTCCGCTGGTGCCGGCAACGCCGCCCCCGCCGGTTGATCCCGTCCTGACTCAGCCGCCGGCCATCAGCCCGGCTGCGCAGAGACCCAACGCCACTCCACTTCCCTCTTCTCACCCCTGAACGCTTCATGACGACTGCCCCTTGCTTTCCTCTGCGGGACGGCATCCTGCACGCCGAAGACATCCCGCTGCCCCAACTGGCCGATCAATACAGCACACCCCTGTACGTGTACTCACGCGCGGCGCTGCGCGCGGCCTGGGCCCGTTACGCCAGCGCCATCCAAGGGCGCGACGCACTGGTGTGCTATGGCGTCAAAGCCAACTCCAACCTGGCCGTGCTGCACGAGTTCGCACAACTAGGTTCGGGGTTCGATATCGTCTCGGGGGGCGAACTCGAGCGTGTGCTGGCCGCCGGCGCACCGGCCAATCGCATCGTGTTCTCGGGCGTGGGCAAACAGGCTTGGGAGATGCGTGCGGCACTGAACGCCGGTATCAAGTGTTTTAACGTCGAATCCATCCCCGAGCTTGAACGCCTGGCCGACATCGCCCAGGAGATGGGCGTGCGCGCGCCGGTGTCGCTGCGCGTGAACCCGGATGTGGATGCCAAGACCCATCCGTATATTTCCACCGGACTGAAAGACAACAAGTTTGGTATCGACATCCTGCAGGCACCGGCGGTGTATCGCCAGGCCAGCCAGTACCCAGCGCTGGAAATTGTCGGTGTCGATTGCCACATCGGCTCGCAGATCACCGAGATCAGCCCTTATCTGGATGCGCTGGATAAGCTGCTGCGCCTGATCGACACACTGGCGGCCGAAGGCATTGGCCTGCGCCACCTGGATCTGGGCGGCGGGCTGGGCATCCGCTATACCGACGAAACCCCACCGCACCCAGCCGATTTGCTGAACCCGGTATTTGAGGCCCTGCACGCGCATGGGCTGGATACCTTGCAGGTGATCCTAGAACCCGGGCGCTCGCTGGTGGGCAATGCCGGGGTGCTGCTGACCCGTGTCGAATACCTGAAACCCACAGAGGCGCGCAACTTTGCCATTGTGGACGCCGCCATGAACGACCTGATGCGCCCGGCTCTCTACGAAGCCTGGCACGACGTCCTGGAGGTGCAGCCACGCCGGGGCACGCCCCAAGTCACCTACGATGTGGTGGGGCCGATCTGCGAAAGCGGCGACTGGCTGGCACGCCAGCGCCTCTTGGCGATCCAGCAGGGAGACTTGCTGGCCATTCTGTCGGCCGGCGCCTACGGCTTCTCGATGGCCAGCCAGTACAACACCCGTCCGCGCGCAGCCGAAATCCTGGTTGATGGCCAGCAGCACTGGCAGATCCGGCCGCGAGAAGAGGTGCGTGATCTTTTTGCCACAGAACGTATCCCAGAAAACCCGTAATCGCGCCCGAGTCAAAAACCGGCGCGCAAAAAGTACGTTAAAGTTTTGACACTTACCGTCGTAAATCGTCAGGGGCTGCAAGTGTCTGTTAAACGTCTTGTAGTTTTTTGTCATCTCCGGCCTGTGGTATGCCTGCACTAAAGGGTTCCGTTTCCTTGATCGACCCGTCCCGGTCTCATCGGCAGGGTAGTACACGCGCCTTTCTGGTGTATTTTTTACTGCCGCTGATCGCCGGTCTGCTTGCGATTGGCTCTGCCTGGCTACTGCCTGCACACACCTATCCCACCCATGGCCAAGGCCTGGCCACCCAGTTTGCCTCCGGCCCGTTTGAGTCCCCCCGCCAGGCAGTCACAGATCTGCAAGCCTTGCCTACTCGGTTGGCTAAAAATATCCCGATTGGCCCCCACTGGCTGCTGGCCGAACTCCACCCCCCCTCACAGCCCGACACAAGCCCTGCGTCGGTGCTGCTGATACCCACTGCCACTACGGCATCCCCTGTGTGCTGGCTGCTTAACCAGCAGCGCCCCGATCAAGTCACACCGCTGGCTTTCCGGTTGGGGATCCTGGGATACTCGGCTGGCCTGCCCGGCCCAACCGCTGCCAATCAGGTGCTGTGCGAAGTACAGCAATTCATCCCCGGCATGCTCACTATCCAGCAGTGGTCTTTACCGGCATTCTCCTTCACCAGCGGGCAGCACGCGCACGCCATGGGCATGCTTACCGGCGGCCTGCTGCTCCTTATCGCCTTTATTGCCATGGTGTCGATCACCACACGCGACCACCTGTATGTGCTGTTGGCCGCGTGGATGCTGTGCAATGTGCGCCTGGGCGCGTGGGCGCTGGGCTGGGATCACTTCTGGCTCGAGCACACCCTATCGCCACCCAACCTGATTGCTTCGCGCAAGCTGGTGGTGCTGTTTGCCTTTACCCTCACCTGGCTCTTGTTCAGCCGCCTGTTCCGGCACAGCCTGGGTGCACGCCTTTGCCGTCACCTGCAGCTGCTGGGGCTGGCGGGGTCTGTGCTGCTGCTGGCGGGTGTTTTGCTGGGCTCTGCCCAGGCACTGCAAACCATTGCCTTTTTTGCCGCCTGGGCCAATAGCGCCCTGGTGGCCACCATCCTGGTTCACGCCTTGTTCCGGGTAAGCACCCGCACCCTGTTTTGGCACACGCTGGCCGTGTGCCTGGCCGTACTGCTCATCGTCATCGGCCTGGTCCTGCTGGCCTTGAACCGCCTTAACGATATCGACAGCGCGATGGGTGTCACCCTGTTTCTGGGCTGCAACCTGCTGGTGGCGCTGGCCACCGCCAACCGCACCCGCGAAGATCGCCAGTTACGGCTACGGCAGCGCAACGAGCTCATCGTGCATGATTCGCTCTCACCCCTGGGCCTGTTTACGTTAAGCGCGACACGCCACTTCGAGCACCTAAACCCCAACGCGCGCGAGATGCTGGCCATAGAAGACGGCCTGCAGGTGCCTGCGCTCAAGTGGCGAGATTACTTCGAAGAAATCGATTGGGTAGAGGTGTCACTGGCCACCGAACAAGGCCGCGACACCGAGATCCAGCTGGCTCATCGTGGCAGCGGCGGCAGTTCGATACGCAGTTTTCTGTTGCGTGCCACGTTGGCAGGCAGCCGCATCGAAGGCTCTTTGCAGGATGTCACCGCCCGATCTGAAACCTTGCGCAATCTGCGACTGATGACCGACCACGACGCACTGACCAACACGCTTAACCGGCGTGGGATAGAGTCCGCCATGACAGCCGCCATCGAAGACTTGCAACAAAACGGCACACCCTGTGCGATGTCCTACCTCAGCCTGGATCATTTAAAGCGCGTCAACGATCTCTTCGGGCACTCGGCCGGGGATCAGCTGCTGCAGCTGGCCTGCGACCGTCTGAGATACTCGCTGACCGACCAGCAAAAGGTGGGCCGCATCGGCACTGACGAATTCATTATCCTGTTTCCCAACATGCGGGCGCGCGACGCCCGCCCTCTGGCCCAGGATATGGTCGACAGCCTGAACGGTGCGCCGTTTTACGTGGGCGATCGGTCTTTTCAGGTAAAGAGCGCTATGGGCCTGATCGACCTGAACACCGACATGGGCCCCAAAGATGCCATGGCAGCGGGCACCCGCGCCTGCCGGGACGCCCGCAAGCAGCACCAGGACATCGTGCTCTACGAAGAAAACACCGAGGCATTGTTTGATCACATCAACGAGCTGCGGGTGTTCGAGCAACTCGAGCAAGGCACCCCGCCCGAAGACCTGTATCTGCTGATGCAGCCCATCGTGTCGCTGCGCCATCCCCTCAAGATGCTCAACTTCGAGGTCTTGCTGCGCGTGCGGCACAAAAACGGCCATGTCCCGCAAACCCAGAAGATCATCCAGGCAGCCGAAGACAGCGGCATGATCACCGCCATCGACAAATGGGTGGTGTCATCTACCCTGGACTGGATGATCAAAAATCATGACAAGCTGCATCACACGCAGCTGGTCAACCTTAACCTCAGCGGTGTCTCACTTAACGACGACCGATTTGTGGATGCGCTCTTCAGTCTGCTTAACCTGCAACCGCAGCTCAGCCGGCGGCTGTGCATCGAGATCACCGAGGGCGTGGCCCTGCAGGACCTCGAGCGTACCCGCCAGTTTATGCGCCGCCTGCAGCGCATGGGCGCTCGCGTGGCCCTGGACGATTTTGGCGCAGGTTATACGTCGTTTTCATACCTCAAAGAACTGCCGGCCGACACCATCAAGATCGACGGCAGCCTGATCCGCGACATGCTGGCCAGCGAAGCCAACATCGCCATCGTGAACAGCATCGTGGATCTGGCACACAACCTGGGCATGGAATGCATCGCCGAGTGGGTTGAAGACGAACCCACGCTGCGCGCCCTGGCTGAGATGGGCGTGGATTATGTGCAAGGCTATGTTGTGTCGCCCGCTTGCGAGCCTGCAGAACTACTGGCCCACGAGAACATCCTTACCCTGATCAGCGACCCCGCCACGCGCACCCTGCTCGAAGAAATCAGCGGCCGCCGCGCCTGATGTCGCCTTCGGGCTTTCACCAGGACTTAGACGTTTGGCTGCCCTCCCGTATCCCGCCCCACCTGGCATCCCTACAGAGACCCAGACAAAGCAAAGGCACCCCGAAGGGTGCCTTTGCTTTGTGCTGCGATCTGGAGCTTAGAGTTCTCCGTAGGAGTGCAGCCCTGAGAGGAACATATTGACCCCCAGGAAGGCAAAGCTGGTAACCAGCAGGCCGCTAAGCGCCCAGTAGGCGGCCATGGAGCCGCGCAGGCCTTTCATGAGACGCATGTGCAACCAGGCCGCATAGTTAAGCCAGACGATGAGCGCCCAGGTTTCTTTGGGATCCCACTGCCAGTAGGTGCCCCAGGCATCCGCCGCCCACAACGCACCCAAAATGGTGGCCACGGTAAAGAAGGCAAAGCCCACGGCAATGGCGCGATACATGATGTCGTCGAGGAGCTCGAGCGAGGGCAGGCGCTGTGCAATGGGGGCACGGAAGGCCAGGATGGTGCCAACGATCAGGGCACCCACGCCAAAATACAGCATCCAGGTGGCCGAGAGCTCGCGCGAACCGAAGACGAATGGCTCGGCGCACAGCACCGCACCCAGCGCAAATACAGGAATCAATGGCTTCCAGTTGCGGGTCTCGCCATGGGATTTGACCAGGTAGGCAAAACCCACCATAGCCGCCAGGCTGAAGGTGCCATAACCGATAAAGTTGGCCGGCACGTGCAGCTTCATCCACCAGCTTTTAAGCGCAGGCACCAGCGGCTGGATCTGATAGGCATCGCGGGTAAACGAATACCACAGCAAAAACACCACCAGAGAGCTGATGACCAGCAGCACAAAGCCGCCCAGGGCACGAGTGGCGTAGCGGCGCTCGTAGTAGAGATAAAACAGTGCCGTGATCAGCGACATCAGCACGAAGACTTCATAGAGGTTGCTAACCGGGATATGGCCAATGCCGTCGCCCATCAGGTGGCCTTCGCGCCAGCGCACCAGCAGGCCGGTAAGCCCGAAAAACACAGCGCTCCAGGTGAGAACGGTGCCCAGCCAGGCGGCTGTCGTGCTGGCAAATCCGATCCAGTAGCACACCGTAGCCAGCACAAACAAGGCGCACATCCACAAAATGGCCGACTGCGAAGACAGCAAGTACTTAAGCAGGAAGCTGGTGTCGGCGCGGGCAAGATCACCCTGCAACAAAGAGCCCGTGGGGCTATAGAGCCAGATGGCCAGTAGCGCACAGGCGCCGGCCGCAATCATCAGCACCCGCAGGGGGCGCCACAGCCAGCCCAGCCAGCTGAACACCGCCACGGCACCAATGAGGATGAGTTTTTCGTAGTAATCCATGAACTGGCCATAGGAGGTAAGGACGTGTGCCGCCCCCACTGCCAGTAACAGGAAAAAGCCAAGGTCTGTCCAGTTGGGACGACCGCGCCGGCCACGGTGGTCGCCGCTGGTGTTCATGTCTGGTGACCACAGGGCCATCGGTTGCCGGGCTACAGTATCAGTGCTCATGAGTGTCTCCGAGGTTGCGCAGGGCGTCCCGCAGCCTTTCAAATTCGTGGTTGAAATCCAGATTGCGCCGTTGGGTTGTCATGGCGGCCAGCCATTGGCTGCCACCTTGTACAGGACGCACCCATACCCAGACCCGTCGCTCGCGAATGTAAAACATCGAAAACACTCCGAGGATGAGCAATACACAACCAATATAGACCGTAATCTTGCCGGGGCTGCGCGCCACCTGGAAGACACTGGCCTGGACTTGATTGAAGTTGGTGAGCTGCAAGGCCACGGGAGCCGGATAATCGGGCAGCGAAGCGAGCGCCAGGACGGCCAGGCGCAACCACTGGGCTTCATGTTCGGCCTGCGGGCCGCTGGGGTCAAGTGCGGGTAACCCCTGTTGCACACGCACCAGGCCACGCAGCTCTTGCAAGCTGAGCTGAATCATGGGAACCGCAAAATCGAGGATTTTCTCGCGCTGATCGGGTGGTGCCGAATCGATGATGCCATTGAAGCCGCGCTGAGAGAACGTGCGCAGGGCGCCCTGGGCCGCCTGGAACATCAAGGTGCGCTGTTCGCCCTCGGGAGCGTTCAGCTGGGCAAAGCGATGTGCAGCGACCTCTCGCATGGCGGGGTTGGCCAGGGCCGCACGCAGCTGCATGAATTCTTGCATGGTGCCTTGATCATCTGCCGGGATGCGCAAATAGCGATAGGCATCGGCCGGGGTTTTGCGCGTGCCCAGCAAAAACAGGGGAAAATCATCGATCTGGATGGGCAGCATGTACTGAGTGAACTCATGCGATTGCCCATCAGCCCCCACCAGGCGGTACTGCACGCTTGGACCCACATTTTTTTTGCTCTCGTCGTGCGGGCGCGCTGCACTGCCGGTAACCGCAGCCACATCACGGATGATGTCTGTGGGCTGTGGATCCGGATCAGACCCGAGGTTTTCGACATTGATGACCCTCAAGCCCGTGAAATCGACCGTCTGCCCGCCCAATGCCGGTGGCAGCTTGCCATCAGAGCCCACCGTGCCTTTAAGATCCAGTGGCTGGGCGCCATCCCCCGACAGCGGCCAGGCTTTCAGACTGAGGCTGCTGCCGCCGTCATCGAAGCTGGACTGATACACGGTGATGCCCTTGTAACGCAGGGGCTCGTTGACCTTGATGGTCTGCTCGAAAGACTTGCCGGTTTCGTGATCAGTGACGACCACGTCGCTGCGAAAATCGCTGGGCATGCCGGTTTGGTAGTACTCGACATAAAACTTTTTTAGACGCACTGAGAAAGGCAATGGCTGCAACAGCACCCCCTGCCCCGCAGACACAATACCCACGCTGCTTTGCTTGCCGTCGGGTATAAACATATTGGCGCGGAAACTGGGGTTGCGCGCCGACAGACGCCCGGATTCGGGCACATCCGAGATGAGCATATTGCCGGTGACCGGCTGCTTGTCGAACAACCAGGTTTGCATCCGCACCGGCAACTCGCTATCGAGCAGGCCACCCAGGCAGATCACCACAATGGCCACGTGCGCAAAAATGTAGCCCAGACGATTAGCCGCACCTTTTTTGGCTGCCACCATGCGGCTTTCGCCATCTTCGCGCACCCGAAAGCGGAAACCCCGGCTACGCAGCAGCCGGCCCACCTGATCTACGGCCTGGTCGGGGGTGAGGGCACTGTCGACCTCAACCTTATGATGAAACGCCTTGAGGCTGGAGCCGCGCACGTACTCGCGAAACGTACGCATGTCGCGGATCATCTTGGGCGCATTGCGCATCACGCACAAGGTGGTGGACACCACCAGAAAGCCCATGATCATCAAAAACCAGGCACTGTTGTAGATGTGCCAGATGGAGAATTTGTCGAAGACGGAAAACCAGAACGGGCCGAACTGATCGATATAGGCGTTGGCACCTTGATTTTGCGGCAGCACGGTACCAATCAGGCTGGCGACACAGATGAACACCAGGAGACTGATGGCGAAGCGCATCGAGCCGAAGAGCTCGATGATGTCGGCACCACGGACACGAGGTTTGCTGGAAGATGTCACGACTGCCCAAAAAATGAAAAAAAGGGGGTGCGCCTGAGCGTCCCCCCTATTGGTATTATTTTAAAGTTGAACCTTACACCGTTTTTGCCGGGCGCGCCCCGGAAGACCCCGGAAACAACGAGGAATTAGCGCAAGCCCGCGGCATAATCGGCCACGGCAGCGAGGTCGGGGTCGGTCATGCGGCTGGTGATGTCGTACATGATGGTGTTTTTACGATCACCCGAGCGGAACAGCTTGAGCTGTGCCAGCAGGTATTCGGAGTGCTGACCGGACAGCCGGGGGAACTCGCCGGGCAGGCCGGCACCGGTGGCGCCATGGCATGCAGCACACGCAGGCACCTGACGATCGGCGATACCGGCACGCCAGATGTGCTGGCCGCGCTCGGTGGTGGCTTCGTGGGTGGCGGTGGCGGCGGTATCCGGATTAAGCGGCTGCTGCGACAGATACAGGGCGACGTTCTGGATGTCCTGGGCGCTGAGCGCGGGCGCGATGGTGGACATGATGGACGGTGCACCGTCGGCGCCTGTGCGCACAGCGGGTTTGTCGCCTTGCGGGACAAAATCGTGCAGCTGCTTGGCCAGGTATTCGTGGGGCATGGCGGCCAGATTGGGGTTGGCCGGAATGGTGCTGTTGCCACCGTCGCCATGACAGGTAATACAGGCTAGTACACCGCGCGTGGCATCGCCCTTGACGAACAATTGCTCGCCGGCTTTGGCGTCGGGCGTAGTGACATCCTGAGCGTGAGTAAGGCCGGGCAGGGCGCCGGCAAGCACCAGGCTGCCGACCATAAACATACTGGATAGCGCACGCTTCATGAGATCCTCGAGGTTGGGTCGGGGCGCCAAAGGCGCCGGCTTTTAGGCCGCCAAGCCGCGCACACACTGGGCGCGGGGCAGCCACCGTATTCGATACAAGCGAGGATTATACAATAGCGTTATTGACAGCATCCTTTCGGCTCGCGCCGCACCATTGTGTCCCTACTTCATCGCGCCCGCTTTACGGTGTCAGCCGCCCGCCTGGATCAGCTGCCCGCCCCCACCACCGCCGAGGTCTGCTTTGCAGGCCGGTCCAATTCTGGCAAATCGTCGGCCATCAATGTGCTCACCAATCAGCGCCGCCTGGCGTTTTCCAGCAAAACCCCCGGGCGCACACGACTGATCAACCTGTTTGGCATTCCCGACCCCCTCACCCCCGAAGCCTGGCTGGGGTTTCTGGTGGATCTGCCGGGCTATGGCTACGCGGCAGTCGATCGCGCGGCACGCGACGAATGGGCCGAAGTGCTGGGCGGCTATCTGCACCAACGCAGCAGCCTGGCCGGTGTGGTGCTGCTCATCGATATCCGTCGTGGCGTTACTGATCTCGATCGCCGGCTGGCCCACTGGATCGGCTTGCGCGGCCTGCCTACGCTGGCGCTACTGACCAAGGCGGATAAACTGCCTTATGGACAGCGGGTGCGCGCCACCCAACAGGTACGCAAAGAACTTGCCGAGATCGGCACGCTGACCGCACTGCCGTTTTCGGCCACGCACCGCATCGGCCTCGAAGAAGCCGCGTTGCATATCGAAAACTGGATTTCGCCGCAGCAGGTGCCTTAGATACCCGCCTGCGCCCGGCCACGCTGTTTGGCCCATCGTTTTTGCTTGGCCTGCCATCATGGGCAGGCTGCCAGGAGTTCTCCATGACCCAATTTCTGCCTCCCGTTGATTTTCCCACTGCCCGTCTGCGCCGCAACCGGCGCGACGACTTCTCTCGCCGTCTGGTGCGCGAGAACCGCCTATCGGCAGACGACCTGATCTACCCGGTGTTTGTGCAAGAGGGCAAGCGGGTGCGCGAGCCCGTATCCTCGATGCCCGACGTGGTGCGCCATTCGCCCGATACCTTGCTGGAGACGGCCGAAACCTGCGTCTCGCTGGGCATCCCGGTGCTGGCGCTGTTTCCGCACATTGATCCTGCCCAGAAAACCCCGGACGGCGCCGAGGCGGCCAACCCGGATGGCCTGATCCCTCGCACGGTGGCACTACTTAAACAGCATTTCCCCGAACTCGGCGTACTCACCGACGTAGCGCTGGATCCCTACACCAGCCACGGGCAAGACGGCCTGATCGATGACAACGGCCAGGTGCTTAACGAGCCCACGGTAGAGATGCTGGTGCGCCAGGCGCTTACCCATGCACAAGCCGGTGTGGACATCGTCGCCCCCAGCGACATGATGGATGGGCGTATCGGCGCGGTGCGCCAGGCACTGGATGCGCAGCAACTCATCCATACGCGCATCATGGCGTATTCAGCCAAGTACGCCAGCGCCTTTTATGGGCCTTTCCGTGAAGCCGTCGGCTCGGCGGCACAACTGGGTACATCCAACAAGGCTACTTATCAGATGGATCCGGCCAATCGCCTGGAAGCCCTGCGCGAAGTGGCTGCCGACATCCGCGAGGGTGCCGATATGGTGATGGTGAAACCCGGCCTGCCCTACCTGGATGTCTTGCGCGAAGTCAAAGACGCCTTTGTCATGCCCACCTATGCTTATCAGGTCAGTGGCGAGTACGCGATGATCAAGGCGGCATCGGCCAATGGCTGGCTGGATCACGACAAGGTGATGATGGAATCCCTGCTGGCATTCAAGCGGGCCGGCGGCGACGGCATCCTGACATACTTCGCGATTGCTGCGGCGCGCATCCTGCGTGGCGCGTAAGCCACACCCACAGCACCATCACCTGCCGGCAGCAGTGCCTGCAGGTACCCCACTCTCAGCCAGGCAAGCCCAGTGCCGGCAAGTTGCGGGTGCCTCTATCGGCTGCGGCGCACCTGCGGACGGATACCCACAGCAACATCGATAGTGGATGATTTACCCGCCCGCACAATCTGCAGCTGTGCGGTGCTGCCAATCTTGATGCCAGCCAGCCGGTTGAGCAGATCAATGGCGTCGCGCACGGGCTGACCGTTCAGTGTCCGGATGATATCCCCCACCTGCAACCCTGCCTGTGCGGCCGGGCCATGGGCAAAGACACGCGCCACAATCACGCCCTGAAGGTCGTCCAGGTGAAAGGCCCGGGCAAGATCCGGCGTGATGTCCTGGGGCTCGAGCCCCAGCCAGCCGCGCTGGACATGGCCGGTCTGGATGATCTGGTCAAGGATGGCGTGAGCGGGCCCGGAGGGGATGGCAAATCCGATGCCCAGCGAGCCGCCGGTTTCTGAATAGATGGCGGTATTGATGCCCACCAGCCGGCCCTGTGTGTCGATGAGAGCACCTCCGGAGTTACCGGGGTTGATGGCGGCATCCGTCTGGATAAAATCTTCGTAGGTGTTGATACCCAGGCGGTTGCGCCCCAGGGCAGAGACGATCCCCTGGGTGGTGGTTTGCCCCACGCCAAAGGGGTTGCCGATTGCCAGCACGACATCACCCACCTGCACGGACTGGTTGGGGTCGAAGACGATGATGGGCAGTTTGTCGAGATTGACTTTAAGGACGGCGAGGTCGCTTTCGGGATCGGCGCCGACAATCTGCGCATTGGCGTGACGGCCATCTTTCAGGCTGACTTCAATACTGTCCGCCGCCTCGATGACGTGGTAGTTGGTAAGGATGTAGCCGTCGGCACTGACGATGACGCCAGAGCCAAGACTGGTGGAGTCCTGGCGCCGGGTGAATCCGGGGACGCTGCGCAAGAAGCGCTGCAGGCCTGGGTCGGCAGGCATGGGCACCAACGGAACATCAATGTGCTTTCGGGTGTAAATATTAACCACAGAGGGCGCGGCACGGGCAACGGCCGGGGCGTAGCTGCTGACCTGACCAGTGCCGGAGGCCTGCCCGCCAGTTGCGGTATGGGCGGGTGCGTTTGCAGGGACGCCACCGGGCAGCCATTGGGGGCGCAGTGTGGAAACAAGAAACAGGACAGCCAGGCAGACGGTGACGGCCTGGGCAAAAATCAGCCACAATCGTTGCATTGGATGGGCTCTCTGTTGATGATTTGTTTTAAGGACTATGTTGAATGAAACCACAGATTTCACGCAAGGATCTGGAATCCTGGCTGACGGCTACGCTGCAACCAGAGCGTTTTCGGGATTATTGCCCGAATGGTCTGCAGGTGGAGGGCCGGGAGGAGATCCGGCACATTGTGACGGGGGTAACCGCGTCGCAGGCGTTGATCGAGGCAGCGATCGCGCGCAATGCAGATGCGATTCTGGTGCATCACGGGTGGTTCTGGAAAAACGAGGATCCCTGCATCCGGGGGATCAAGCATCAACGATTATCGGCGTTGATGGGCGCTGGGATCAATTTGTTTGCTTACCATTTGCCACTGGATGCGCACGAGGAGTGGGGTAATAACGCACAGTTGGCTCGGGTGATGGATTGGACACCAGAGGTGCGGGCGGACGGGACGCGGGTAAGTTGCGGGCCGGATGGTCTGGTATGGCTGGGTACGCCAGGGTTTGAGTGCACGGTGGGCGAGCTGTCGATGGATGTGGCGCAGCGTTTGGGGCGCAAGCCGCTGGTGGTGGGCGATCTGGATCGCCCTGTGCGGCGTTTGGGGTGGTGTACGGGGGCTGCGCAGGGGTTTATGGATGCGGCGCTGGCGGCGGGGGTGGATTGTTATGTAAGTGGGGAGGTGTCAGAGCCGACGGTGCATTTGGCACGGGAGTCCGGGTGCGGGTATGTGTCGGCGGGGCATCATGCGACGGAGCGGTATGGGGTGCAGGCGCTGGGGGCGGGGGTGGCGGCGCGGTTTGGGGTGGAGGTGACGTTTGTGGATGTGTTTAATCCGGTTTGAGGGTTCTTGGCCGCGCCTGCTTCTTGGCTGAAGCGCTTTCTTGGCTGGGGCGCTTTCTTGGCTGCAGCTCATCCTCGCGGGGAGGTGTTGGGG
>NZ_JBASBR010000001.1:0-40945 GCF_049651205.1 Castellaniella sp. | reverse complement strand
CTCGCGTCGGGCGTATGGTTTCAGAAACTTTGAGAATTACCGCATGAGAGTCTTGGCTCAATGCGGCTGGAACGGTGTCATCAACCGTGTCTGATGAATGCCCATCCCCCGTTAATGGGGTAGAGCCCGGCGAAGTCACTCACCTTGGTCACTTTCTGTTCGACAAGGAGGCATTCGCCCATTCGGTCTACGACGGGAAACAAATCAGCGCTCCCCATTCACATTGCGTCTGCTATCTGCATGCCGTGTCAGCCCAACGGAGTCATAAACAGACGTCAGCCGCTTGTGACCGGAATCAAAATCGGTGGTGGCCCATCTTGGATTTGAACCAAGATCTGCCCCTTCACAAGAGCACTGCGAAGTGACCTTGTGAAGGGGGACGCTCGACCGTTAAGCTAATGGGCCAAAAACTTGTCAAGTATACCTTCGGCTCTCGCCACGGAAACGCCATAATCAGTCCGAAGCTTGCCAATCCAAGCATTGCGCTTGCGCTGGGACGAATGCGTCAGGTCACTCTGTTTGAGCTCAAGCATTACAAACAGCCGTTCGTCGCCGGGATCCAGTTCAGCATCAATCGCCTTCGTTAGAGCAAGTCCCACCTGAGCCAACAACTTGACGTCGTGGAATGACAGTTGGTTAATACTATTAGGCGCAGACTGCATTCCATACTCGACACGTGCTTGATCAAGCAGCTCAGCATTCTTATCGTAGTATTCCTTGGCCTTTTCCAGTGAATCTTTACTTGGATGAGCGATAGCATTTCGCACCAAACGATAATAGTCCATCGCTGCGATGCGGTGTTTTCCTAAGCGCGCTGTGTGCACCTCCGGTCGCGAAAGGGTATTGCGAGCTAAAGATGTGAACGGCCCATCACCATCGTGTTGAACCCAGGGCCTCCCATTTAACCGGAAGAAGTCATCTCGAACCTCTTCCAAAAACAGATCAAAACCACTGTATAGACTTACCACGTTCAAGCGCGCGGTGCTCTGGATGATCTTCTGTGATCTCAAACCGTCGACGACGACACCATGCTTCTCGGCCATTGCTTTCCACGGATCCGCAACATCATTTGCCTCGATGATGGGAATCACCTCGTGGATTCCAACGTGCAGGCCTGCCGCTACGGCAGTCAGCTCACCGATGAAGGACTTGAACGAACGGGCTGCTCTACTTGAATAGGCATTCACTTTTATTATTTCAAATGAGCGGTGGTCGGAAAATTGCGCAGACAAGAAGGCTCTATGGGTCGAAGCGGACTTGGTAAGAAATTCCTCCAACCTATTTTCATTAAAGCAGAAATTAGCAGTTGTCTGCTTTGGTGTGGCATTGACTTAACCCAAGGGAACGTCTGCTCCTGGCCGTAAGCAGTCATCCGTACCTCACCAGAACCTACACCGTCACGCCCACTTTCCCCGCCGTCACAGTGCCCATGGGGTTGCACCTGAGTCCAGAAGCGCTGGCCGTCGTCTCAGCAAGAACGGTGCGAGCCACAACTAGCAATAACATCGTGTGGGCGTGAGGCGGTTGATCAACCACCCAGCTCCGCCAGCAACCCTCGCTCAACCATCGCCACCAACTGTTCGGCGAGCGCCTGGTGTTCGGTTTCGCCCTGGCCCCGCAAGGGGCCGTTAAGCACCAAGAACGCCATGCCGTGAACAGCCGACCACGCCATCCACTCTGCTCCGGCGCGACGTGCGGGGAGCATCAGACCCGCATCGACCATTCCGTCCAGGGCTTGGCCCAGCAACTGGAAGGGATCCAGGCCGCTGGCACCTTGTGCCGACTCATGGTCAGAGTGGGGAGTTTCGTTCAAGTCGAATGGCTGTGCCGCAAAGGCAGTGCGGAACAGGCCAGGCTCCTGACGCGCAAAGCGCAAATAGCCCAGCCCCACACCGCGAAAAGAAGCCCGCGCGCGCAAACGCGGATCGTCCAGGGGTTGCACCGCATTGATCTCGGCCTCGATGGCGTACGCCAGTTGCGATAGCGCGACCCCTCGCACCGCCTCGAACAACGCTTGATGGTTCGCAAAATGGCGATAGGCCGCGTTTGGCACCACACCTGCGCACCGCGTCACTTCGCGCAGCACCACGGCATCAGGCCCACCCTCGCGCGCCAGCGCGACACCCGCTTCAAGCAGCGCGGCCCGCAGGTTCCCGTGTCTATAGGTGCGGCGGGCCGGGCGCAAAGGATCATCCGACATTTAGAAACAATTTTTATGTGGACAGCGTCCACTCAGGCTTTCATATTAACACTAAGTGTACAGCGTCCACACCCTCATCATTCACGGAAATCCTGGGAGATCCTGATGCAGCTCACCCCCTATCTCAATTTCGACGGCGAGTGCGCCGAGGCCTTTGCCTTCTACGCCAAACTGTTCAACGGCACCATCGTCTACCAAGGCACCTTCGGCGAAATCCCGCCTACCGCCGATATGCCGCCTATCCCCGAATCGGCCCGGCAGCGCATCATGCATGTGCATCTGCAAATGGGAGACCAATCACTGTTCGGGTCCGACGCCATGCCAGGTGCGGACACCGCTTGCGGCGGCTATCAGGCGCCGCAAGGCACGTGGGTCTCAATCCATGCAGCCGACACAGCCGAAGGCCAGCGCCTGTTTGACGCGCTGGCACAAGGTGGTCAGGTCGTGATGCCGTTTGCCAAAACCTTCTGGTCACCGGGCTTTGGCATGACCCGAGATCGCTTCGGCACGCCGTGGATGGTGAACGTCACGTTGGCTGAATGAAAGAAGAAGCGCCACGAAGCAACTTGGCGAAACGTGCTTTCAGGGCAGCCTTGGGGCACAGACGCACGGGAGCGGAGATTCCCTGAGATTTACCCGGCACCAGCCACCTGCCGCAACGCCTGCTCGAATGTCTCGGGGGGCTGGCCGCCCTGGATCAGGTGCCGGTCGTTCAGGATGATGGAAGGGACAGAATTGATACCCTGCTGGGTGTAAAACCGTTCACGCGATCGTACGTCCGCCGAATACTCGTCGGAGTTTAGAATCTCGCGTGCGCGATCCTGGTTTAACCCCGACTCGCGGCACAACCTGATCAGAGTCTCGTGATCGCTGGGATTCTCGCCGTCCGTGAAATACGCCTTCAAGAGCGCATGCTTCAATGCCAGCTGGTGCCCTTCAAGGCCCGCCCAATGCAAAAGCCGATGCGCATCGAAGGTGTTGTACGTATGCGTGCGCTTGTCCATGTTGAAGGTGAAGCCGACCTCGCGGCCCCGTGCCGTGATGAGTTCGCCATTTTGGCGAACCTGTTCTGGCGTCATACCGTACTTGCGCGATAGACGCTCGACGGTATCCTGCCCTTCGGGCGGCATGTCCGGGTTCAGCTCAAAGGGTTGGAAATGAAGTTCTGCTTCGATTTCGCCCTCGATCCTGGACAATGCCTGCTCCAGCGAGCCCAACCCCACCGCGCACCAGGGACAAGACACGTCGGAGACGAAATCGATCTTGATACGGGTGACCATGTGAAGCTCCTACCAATAGATTGCAACTGACATATTCTATCCAAGGGTAGCACCTTGAAGACCGCCTTGGCGCCGCCCGGAATTTGCTCTCCTGCATCTAGGGCGCCATAAGGGTCAAGGAGATCCAGAGTCAAGTCAATGCTGCCACATCGTGCCGTGGACGTAGGTTGGTGTACTGGCAAATGGCGCGGGTGGCTCCCACTGCACAGCCACATACCATGCGGACCACGCGACGATGATCAGCGACAGCACCCATAGCCATACCGGTATCGGCGAGGGCGACTCGGCGCGACGAGGTTCGAACCGCTCTTCTGCGCCAAAGGCATTGACGGTAAAGCTCAGGTCGCCATGCACGACCGAGTCGCTGCGCAGTCCTGTCAAGGTGATGCCCGGACCATTGCGCACCTGAAACGGCACCTCGCGCACACCAATGCGCCCACTGTGGCTGCGCGCCTCGATATGCAGGCGATGCGGGCCGTCCGGCAATGCATGCGTGTCCAGGCTAACGGTAACTGGCGGCTCGTAATCCGCGATGGGATCCGGGCGGTCATCCAGGTAAATGCGGATGCGGGATTCTTCTTCCATGACCTTGATTCCTTTATCGATCATCATCCATGATCAGATATTTCGGGTGATTTTTATCCTGCTCGCCAGGCTTGACCAGCATGATGATGGCGGCAACAAAACACCCGATGGCACCCAACCCAAAGACAGCAATAATGATCAGATTGCCGATCAAATGGTTTGCAAAACTGTCCATTATCATGATGCAGGCCTCCTATTTTTTAGCCCGTACGGCAGCCACGTCTTTCGCAGTCACGGTTGGCGCCTGATTACCCCAGGAGGTCCGTTCGTGATCGATGATGTCGGCAATTTGGCTGTCGCTTAACTGGGATTCAAAGGACGGCATTTGCGCGGCATAAGTAATGCCATTGATAACCCTGCCGTGCAGGCCGTGCAAGACGACGTGGATATGCTCGGTGGGGTCTTTAGCATTGACCACCGGATTTTGCGCCAACGGGGGGAACACACCCGGAACCCCTGCCCCTTGCGCGCCATGGCAGGCGGCGCAGGTGGATGCAAACAGCTTCGCACCATCCGCAGCGTTAAAGGTGCTTGCACCCTTACTGCCTGTAGGCCCGGCCGCCGTCGTCGCACCTGTTGGCGCCTGCGCCGCGGCGGCGGGCGCACCGGCAGCCTGGGTATTGGGCAGTGCGGGCTGCTTCAGGGACAACAGATACGCCACCAGGGCCTGGGCATCGGGGCTGGGAATCACCACGCCATGGGCCGGCGCATAGGCCTTGGGCACAGGCACGGGCTGCGTGCCCTGCGGGGCCTGCGCCACAAGCTTGAACAACGCAGGAAACGACGGCATGACCGACTGCGGCACGACGGCACGCGGATCATACAGATGGATGTACTGCCAGATCTTGCTGGATTGGCGCTTGCCGATATTGGTCAGATCTGGCCCGGTGCGCTCGGATGCCAGCAGCTCGGGGGTCTGGTAGGCAAAATCCCCAGGCGCCGATGGCCGGCCAAACACGCGATCGATGGCTTGCGGCCTGACCTGCTGGGTATGGCAATAGACACAGCCTTCGCTGATGTAAACCTGCCTGCCCTTTTGCTGCCACAGGGTCAGTTGATTGACCTCCGGCCCGGGTGGCACTTGCGATAACTCGATGCCGGGCAAAACCGCCATCAGTACCGACAAAACGATATAGAGCAGTGTCGAGCCACCCGCAATGGCAATAAGTTTATTCATGGTCTCAGGCCTCCGCCGGCAGGGGGATGGAGGTCTGCGCAGCCGTGGACGAGCCCCGATACGTCATCGTCCAGACATTCCACGCAAACACCAGGTGGCTTAGAAACATCAAGGTGCCCCCCACAGAACGCCACAGCCAGTAAGGCCCCATATCCACCACCGACTGAATGAACGGCGCACCGTGTATCCAGTCCAGCCCCTGTATCGAACCGCCGATGGACAATGCCAGCACGTACACGATGATGCCAACCGTGGCCAGCCAGAAATGAATCCCCAGCAGCAGGTTATTGGGCGCCTTGCCGGTTGCCTTGGGCAGCAGCGCGTAGATGCCGCCCCAGATCGCAAAAGTGACAAACCCGTACATCGTCAGGTGGGAGTGGCCCACGGTGTAATTGGTGAAGTGCCACATTGCCTGCACGGACCGGAAGGCCTCGACCGTGCCCTGGGTAGACCCCAACAGATAGCCCAGCACACCCACCAGGATGAACATGGCCGGAGTGCGGCGCATGCGCTCGGGGCGCCCGCGCATGGTCATCAAATAATTGGCACTGCCGCCCCACACGGGCACCAGCATCGCCACGCTGGCAACGATGGCGGTTGTCTGCAGCCACCACGGCAAGGGGCTAAATAGAAAATGGTGCGCGCCCAGCAGCGGGTAAAACGCCAGGTTTGTCCAAAACGCAAAGATCCCCAACGAGTACGAATAGATGGGCCGGTTCATCAACTTGGGCAGGGCGTAATAAAAAACACCCAGCGACAGCGGCGTGAACCACATGCCCACGGCGTTATGCATGTAGTAGCCCTGAACCGCAACCTGCCCCAACCCGTGCTGGTACCAGGGCACCATCGTCACCACCACAATGACAATCGTCCACAAAGTGCCGCCGATGGTGTACCAATTGGACAGGTAGATATCCTTGCCTTCGCGGTGCGCCACCGTGGCAATCATGTTCCACGCAGCAGTCACCAGGCCGGCGCCCAGGATGGCGCGGATCCACCACAGCCATTCGCGATATTCCTGGCCGCCGTTGTTGTAGCCCAGATCCAGCGTAACCGTCCCGGCAATGGCTGCGACATTTAGCAGCACCAGTGTTGCCCACGCCAGCTTCGCGCTGTAGAGGCGTGTGCCAGAGCTCTTTGCAGAGATATAGAGGGCAAGGCCGATCAGCGCCGGGCTGGCCCAGGCATAAAAGGTATCGTTGGTGTGGATGGGGCGCAGGCGCCCAAATGTCAGGGCCGGTGCGGTGGCCAGTTCTGGTGACACGAGTTTTAACGAAAGCAGGACACCTACCGCAGTGGCAAAGATCAGCCAGATCGTTGCGCATATCGTATACGCACTGAACAGGCGGGTCAGTTCGTCGTCACCGTCGGATGGCCGCGCGGATCTTGCAATGATGGTGACGTTTTCATCAGCCATGAATACTCCCGGTGGGCAGGCGCCTGGCCGTCCGGGTGGTGTGCAGTGGGTGCGACAGGGAAGTCTGAAGCTGGCTCTCAGTCGTAGATGGCAAATGACTCTGCCATATCGCGCGCCGCCTAGCGTATGCGCCGTTTCTGTAGAAACTTCAAGCTTAAATAGTACAGTCGGACATTGACACGACCCTGAATTCATACGCCAGGGGCACTGTTTTAAGCTTGCTGTTAGTTGGTCAAGCAAAACGCCAACCCGGCATCCCCTGCGCGTAAAATGACGATATCTTCTCACTCACGATACCGCCCTGTTTACGCCTCTCTTTCGCTGGTTCGAGTCCCGGATCCCTGTCTTCCAGGAGCCGGACGAACGCATGCCGCCCACTGCGGTGGGACGCTTCTATCTCCATTACCTGGTGCAGGTCTGGCCGGTGTTTCTGGCTATTTTGGTGGTCGGGCTGGGGGTAGCCTCGATCGAAGTGGCCCTATTTGGCTTTATCGGCCGCATCGTAGACCTGGCCAAGGAGATTCCCGAGCCGGGCTTCTTCATCCGCCACGGGCACGAGCTGGCCTGGATGGCTCTGATCACGCTGGTTGCCCGGCCTGTGTTCAGCGGCCTGCACGATTTGCTGGTCAACCAAACCATTGTCCCCAGCCTGACCAACCGCATCCGTTGGCAGAACCACCGCTATGTGATCCGCCAGAGCCTGGGCTTCTTTCAGAACGACTATGCCGGCCGGGTTGCCAACCGTATCCTGCGCACTGGCGATGCCTTGCGAGACTCCGCCGTCCAATTGGTGGATGCGCTCTGGTACGTCCTGGTCTACACCGGCAGCGCGATCGCCCTGTTTGTACACGCGGACTACCGATTGGCCCTGCCGCTGCTGGTCTGGATCATCGTCTACGTGGTTCTGCTGCGGATTTGCGTGCCGCTCATGAAAGACCGCTCCTGGCAGGCCTCGGCGGCAGCCTCCAAACTGATGGGCCGCATCGTGGATGGCTACGGCAACATCCTGACGCTGAAGCTCTTTTCTGATCGCCAGAGAGAAGAAGCCTACGTCGCCGAAGCGCTGGCCGAACAGACCGACAAACTGGCCCGCATGACCCGCATCACCACCGCGCTGGACGCGGGGGTCACGGCCCTGAACAGCCTGCTGATCGCCGGCACGTCCGGGCTGGCGCTGTGGCTCTGGAGCCGGGGCGAAGTCACGGTGGGCGATATCGCACTGTCCACTGGCCTGGTCATCCGCATCAGCAATATGTCGGGCTGGGTCATGACGGTCGTCAACAGCATCTTCTCCAACGTCGGGGCAGTGCAAGACGGCATTACCTCGATTTCACAACCCAGGGCAGTCCAGGATGAGGCTGGCGCCCCACCGCTACGCGTGGTTGAGGGTGCCCTGCGCCTGCACGATGTGCACTTTCATTATGGTTCACAGCACCCCGTCTTTACCGGGCTGAACCTGAGCATCCACGGCGGAGAAAAGGTCGGCCTGATCGGGCCGTCCGGCGCCGGGAAATCCACCCTGGTCAGCCTGTTGCTGCGCCTGCACGACATCCAGGGGGGCAGCATCACCATCGACGGGCAGGACATCGCCCAGGTTACCCAGGAAAGCTTGCGGATGCAGATTGGCGTCGTCACCCAGGATACGTCCTTGTTGCATCGCTCGATCCGGGACAACATCCTGTACGGCCGGCCCGATGCAAGCGAAGCGCACATCCTGCAGGCCATCCGCAAGGCCCAGGCCGACAGCTTTATCCCGGATCTGGTCGACCGCGACGGCCAGCGCGGCCTGGATGCCACGGTAGGCGAACGCGGGGTAAAACTGTCTGGCGGGCAACGCCAGCGCATCGCCATCGCCCGCGTGCTGCTAAAAGACGCACCCATCCTGGTGCTGGATGAAGCCACCAGCGCCCTGGATTCGGATACCGAGGCCGCCATCCAGGACAGTCTGGACATCCTGATGCAAGGTAAAACCGTCATTGCCATCGCACACCGGCTATCCACCATCACCCGTATGGACCGCCTGATCGTGCTGGATCAGGGCCGCATCGCCGAAACCGGCACCCATACTGAATTACTGGCCCGAAACGGGCTGTACGCACATCTGTGGCGGCGCCAGACCGGCGGATTTGTCGCATCCGATGAGGCGGGCCTTTGAAATGCCCCAGCCTCAGCAAATCTCTCACCCACAGGCCTGCCCTGCCCCACCCTTTGTCGTTCTTGATGCCTGTGTGCTGATGTCCACCGTGCAGCGCCAATTGCTGCTGCGCGTGGCCGAACAAGGCGTATTTCAGCCGATCTGGACAGAACGCATCGGCGAGGAGTGGCGCCGCAACGCCGAGCGTGTCTGGCAGGTTCCACCTGAAAAACTGGCGAATCAATGGGCAGACATGAACCAGCGCTTTCCTGGGGCCATGGAGCCCAACACCGACCCCTATGAAGTCGGGTTGCGCTACAGCGACCCCAAGGATTTTCACGTGATCGCAGCAGGCTTGGCACGTAGAGCACGCTGCGGCTTGCAGCGCCCGCCAGCCGTGCACGTAATGACATGGAATCTAAAGGATTTCAACCGATCCGAACTGCGGCGCCAGGGCTTGAGGGTGTGCACCCCCGATCAATTGCTGGCCGACTGGTGGCGGGCGGAACCATCGCGCCTGGACGCTGCCGTACAGGCTGTGGCTGTCGACTCTGTTGCGCTGGGCCACGCGCCCGAGCCGCTGGCCGACACCTTGCTGCGTGAACGGCTGTGTCGGCTCAAGCGTCTGGCAACCGAAGCCCCTGCACGGTGATGCTCTGGAGGCACCCAACCGTTCGTTACCCCCGTACCGACTGCATCGACGCAGCGGCCCACATCCGCCCAGCTTTAGTTCAGAGAATTGATTGTGGAGCATACTGCATCGTTGTGGCCGGTTTATCCCCGATTTCAGGCGACTGAGCGAACGACCCCACCATCAACCCGCAACGCGGCGCCAGTGGTTGCAGATGCCTCTTCCGAGCAGGCATATACCACCATGTTCGCAACCTCTCGGGTTGTTGCGAACCGGTTGATCAGCGAGGTTGGACGAGCCGCTTTCAGGAACTGCTGTTCGGCCTGCTCTTGAGTAATGCCTTGCTCTTTCGCTGTCGATTCCATCCAATTGGATAGAATCTCGGATCTCGTCGGGCCGGGCAGTACGGCATTGACCGTAACGCCCGTTCCGCCGACGAGTTCAGCCAGCCCGCGTGAAACAGCAAGCACCGCGGTCTTGGTCATGCCGTAGTCAATCATTTCCTTCGGAATGTTTAGCCCGGATTCACTGCTGAGAAACACCACACGGCCCCAGCCACGTGCCACCATTTTCGGCAGGTAATGACGGGCCGTGCGCACACCACTCATGACGTTCAACTGGAACAGGTTCAGCCATTCGCTGTCGTCCTGGTCGAAAAAATTGTTCAGAACCGCAGTGCCGGCATTGTTGATGAGAATATCGGCGTCCGGTGCATGTTCGAACAGCACTGCACACCCTTGAGCGGTGGCGACGTCTGCCGTCACGCCGCTTAATTCAGCCCCTGGAAACAGGGCGCTTATCTCGCGCAAAGCGGCATCCACCCGCTTCTGTGTGCGCCCGTTGATGACCACCGCCGCACCTGCACGCACCAGCCCTTCGGCAATTGCACGGCCAATGCCTGCGGTGGAACCGGTCACAACGGCTTTGTGTCCCTTGAGTTCAATATTCATCAAATTTCTCCTGTTCTGAAGTTTGTATAGGAAGCATGGTAATTCCATTCTTTTGATGTGATAATCCATGTCTTTGGTATAAAACCTATTCCAAATAAGAATGGATAAATTCAGTGAAATGAGCGCCTTCATCTCCGTAGTCGAAACGGGCGGATTCTCTGCTGCTGCGCGGAAAACCGGACAGTCGCAATCTGCGGTCAGCAAGGCAGTCAATGCACTGGAAAAGCGCCTGGGCGTAGCCTTGCTGCATCGGAGCACGCGCAAAGTGACCCTGACCGACCAGGGACAGAAATACTACGAACGCACCAAGCCCCTGCTCGACGAAATCCTTGTAGCGGATAACGAACTGACCAGCAGCGTGCAGGATGTTTCAGGCTCGATTCGGATTGCCGCACCCTCAACGTTCGGCCGTCTGCACGTGCTGCCACTGATTCCCAAGCTGTTGTCGCTCTATTCCGGTCTGCAGGTCGATTTGGTGCTGTCCGATGCGCTGCGTGACATGGTCGACGACCGGATCGATCTGGCAATACGCATCAGCCAGGTCAACGATCCGGATTCCGTTGTCCGGCGAGTGGCGAGCACGTCTCTGGTCTGCGTGGGTTCCCGACACTACTTCGCACAGCGTGGCATTCCAAAAACGCCAGCCGACCTTATCGACCATAACTGCTTGATCTATGGCGAAATGACCGAATGGGCATTTGCCGGCTCGGGAGGGCGTTTGAGCATCCCCGTGCGTGGCACATTGTCTTCCAACAGCGCAGAGACAATCCTGGCAGGTGTGATCAATGGTGTGGGCATTGGTCTGATGTATCGCGCCTCATTGGTCGGAGAGTTCGGGACGCCGGACGTGATCACGGTGCTCGATGAGTTTCTGAACGAAACGCGTGATGTCAGCCTCGTCTGGCCCAAGCGCCGGTTCATCCCCACACGAGTGCGACGCGCGACGGACTTTCTGACCACAGCACTTTCAGCGCGCCTTTAGCCGGGTGAAGCGCTTGCTGCGCCCTCTCTGATGGCAGCCAGCGACTTAATCTGCCTGCCCTGGCCGTCGAAGTTCTCCGGAGCCAACCAAGCCAGAAACACCTCTTTGAGGCGCGGCCACTCTTTGTCGGTGATGGAAAGCCAGGCCGTATCGCGGGATCGCTGCTTATAGACGGTGGCCTGTCTAAAAATGCCCTCATAGATGAAGCCCAGCCGCTCGGCCGCTTTGCGGGATGGCGCATTGAGGCTGTCGCATTTCCATTCATAGCGACGATACCCAAGGCCTTCGAAGACATATTGCATCAGGAGGAACTGCGCCTCTGTTGATGCAGGTGTCCGCTTGAGCAGCGGCGAAAACGTAACGAAACCGACCTCGATGGCGCCGCCACGGGGATCGGCGCGCATCAGCGCCAGCGTCCCTACGGCACGCCCAAACGTCATGTCGATGATTGCATAATGCTTCTGATCTGTGGAGCGTTCCAGGTTTTTGGCATGCTGCAGGTACGCCGGCATGCCATCGAAAGGCCCAACGGAAAGATACGTCCAGTCACGCCCATCCGGCGCCTGGCTGTAGGCCGTATAGAGGTCATGCGCGTGGCGATCTGCGCTGATAGGCTCCAGGCGACAAAACTTTCCCTGGAGCACCACATCCCCTGGTCGCGGCCGTTCCGACCAATCAGGTAGTGGCTCGCCAATGGGTTGTCCGTAGTGATTGAGGCGGGTACTCATTTTTCCTCCTGGTAGTGGTGGCTCAGTACCGCACTCTCAATTATGCAGGGACAATCGTGATTACGCCTCTTGCTTGAACAGATCCTGAAAAATCAGAGGCCCCCAGGCCGCGTCCTGTGCATGCACAAGTGCGCCGCCCTCTTCGAGCTTCCCAAGATTCACAGGTGCAAAGCCAAGCCGCTGGGCAAGCGTGGCAACCGACGCGACGGCATCATCATCATTACCGGCAAGAAACACCACTCTCCTGGCGCTGTTTACAGCGGGATCCCGAGCAAGGACACCCGCGCCCAAATGGTTGAAGCCCTTTACAAGCCTGGCGCCAGAAAATGCCCTTGAAACCAATGCGGAAGACAGGAGCCCATCCAGTTCCTCGGAGGGGGCCAAGGTATTCATCGCGTCGATGATGGTCTTTCCCTTCCAGCTGGGCAGCACCTTCGCCACCTCGGGGTGCGACTCGAAACGAACCGCCAAAAAGATGGTGTCGGCCTTGACGGCTTCCTCCAGTGTTTTGGGAAGAATCGTGGGCCCGATCGTAGCCGCATCGAATGCGAAGCTGGCGGGATCGCGTGTGGCTGCTACGGATACTTCGATGCCATTGCGGGCAAATGCCTTGGCAAGTGCTTGGCCGATGTTGCCAAAGCCGATAATTGCGTAACTCATATACTTTCCTTGAATTTATTAACGCAGTCAGATCGCGTCAAAGTTGTGCCAGGCCACCGTCCACGGCAACCTCGCTGGCGGTCATGCCCGGGGCACCTGTTGTGCCGGCGCTCGATCCGGTCAGGATGATTGCCCCTCCCTTGCCCATCAGCGGCAACGCCTTCTGAACCGTGAAAATCGTCCCTTTCACGTTGGTGTCGAAAATTTCGTCGATGTGCTCGGCGATGATCTCACCCAGCGCCATTTGGCTCCTTGCCCCTGCATTGGCAAAGACGATATCCAGGGTTCCACGCTCAGCGGTCTTTCCATTCAATCTATTCATAATACGTCGCCAAATCGGCGTCCTTTACTGAAGTTAGTAAACAGTCTAAGCACCTTGACGTATCAATACAATTGACGAAAAATTGCTCAATTCAATCTATTATTTAGATCAAATATGCTCGACAGCGTTACGATTAACCAGTTGCGCGCATTTGTTGCCGTCTGCGATCAAGGAAGCTTTTCCGGTGCGGCGCGCAAACTCAGGCGTGCACAATCCGCCATCAGCCATGCCATCAAGGTGCTGGAAACCGCATTTGATGTTGAGTTGTTCGAGCGCAACACACGAAAGGCGCAGCTCACGGCCGCGGGGCACAGCCTCTTACCAGACGCCAGAGCAGTCATCTCCCGCACAGAAGAGATGAAAAACCGCGCCAGCTCGATCGCCAAAACCGGGGCACCGCAGGTTTCAGTTGCCGTCGATGCCTACTTTCCGCGCAGCCACCTGATCAACTGCCTGAGGAAGCTGCAGGCAGAGTTCCACAACGCGTTGATCGACCTGCGTATCACCACCATGCAAGGCGGCGAAAACCTGGTGCTCGAAAGAGTATGTGCGCTAGCCGTCACCATCAATAACGTGCCCGAGGTGAACCCGGATGCCATAGAACGCGACTGGCTGTGCGAGGTGGAGATGGTGACGGTGTGTGCGCCCTCCCACCCGCTTGCTTCAACACCAGAGCCCATCCCGATGGACGAATTCAGCAGACATGTTCAGATTGTCGTGACGGACAACCAGCCCGGGGCAGAGAAGATCCAGCAGGGGGTTGCGGGCAAGCGCCAGTGGCTGGTTAATGATCTCAGCGCCAAGCGCGATCTTCTCAATGCCGGTCTCGGCTGGGGACACTTGCCGCTGCACCTGGTTCGCGACGACCTCGCAAGCGGACAACTCGTTGAACTTGAACGCCGCGCCTGGCATCTCGGTTCTCTCACGTTCATGATCTCGCAACGGCGGGGGCATGATCTCTCCCCATGCGAATTTCGCCTGGTTGAGCTTCTTGGCGCACCTCAGTGCGACTCAAAAAACGGGCAGCGCGCCGCTCCTACGCACCTGTCGACAGCCGTGCCACCAGATCCGGCACCGGGAGATCAAGCAGCGGATCTTTGATCTCATGGCCCAGGATCTGCAAAAGCCGCTGCACCGCAACGCTGGAAACAGCGTCCAGATGCAGGTTTACCGCCGTCAGTGGCGGATGGCACATCCGGGCGCGCACGCCGTCGTGACGGGTGGTCAGCAGCAAATCTCCGGGGACACTTAACCCTGCCGCTTCGATGGCGTGCAGAGCACCACTGGCAAAGGTATCGATCGGAACACAGAGTGCATCCAGTTCTGGATGTGCTGCCAACAGGCGCGCCGCAGCTTGCTGGCCGGCTGCTTCGCCTTCTTCTTCGGCGGCCATGGCCACCACAGGCGTAAACCCCTGGGCCTGTGCCGCAGCCAGGTAGCGTTCGTGAAAGCTGCGCTGAGAGGCCCGCCCGCTGGCACCCAGGATCAGCCCCGGGCGCCGGGCACCCGATGCATACAGATGCGACAGCAGCAGATCTGCTGCGGCTGCATGCTGCAGATCGATATTGTTTGGCCCAGGCTCGCCACCGACAGTGACATAAGGCACTGCACGCTCGTCCAGCTCCTGGGCGATAAGGTCATCCGGCGCAGGCTCCAGCAGGATGGCGCCATCGATGTCCATCAAAGACAAGGGGTCGCACTGATCCATGGGCGGTGCCAGCACAAGGACATAGCCACTTAACAGGGCTCTTCTGGCCAGGCCCATGGCCAGTTCAGTAAAAAAGCCCAGTTGTGATTCGCCGGCCGAGACCGCAGCCGGCATGGACGACAGCAAGGCAATTGCATGAGAGCGTCCGGTTCGCAAGCGCTGGGCCCGGACGCTTGGGCGATATTTCAGGCGTGCCGCCACATCCTTTACATGCTGGCGCGTGCGCGGATCCACCTGGCCGATGCCGTTTAGAGAATGAGACACTGTCGTGGGCGAAAGCCCAGCCTCGCGGGCGACATCGGCGATAGTGACTCGTTTGGGCGTACGGCGATTGTTGATCATGGGAGGCAATCAGGATTTAGGCTTGCAAAATCACCACGATTCCGGAGACGCTCGAGAAACCCAGGACGAGATAGCGTAGCAAAGGCCCGTCCAGGCGGTGGTGTACAAACTTGCTTGCGTACGATCCTAGCACCAAAAACGGCAGCATCTGTAGCGAAACAAGCAAGGTATGGGCATCCACCTTGCCGCCAATCGCCAGAACCACGATCGAGATAACCTCGCCCACCAAAAAACACAGCGCAACCGTGGAGCGCAGGACTGAGCCGCTTTTGTGCTGATACGCCAGTGCCAGTGGCGGCCCACCTACGCCGGTTGATGTTTCGGTGATGCCTGTGATGAGACCAACCAGGCCCAGGCCTTTCTTGCCCAGATCAAAGGACGGAGACAACAGCGCCACGATGGCGGCAATCAGGGTAGACCAGCCAATCAGCAGGGACAGCTGATGCAGATTGACCACCAGCAAGATCCACAAGCCCAAAAACGTGCCCGCAAACCGGCCGATACTGATCAGTTTTACACCCCGCCAATCGATGGCCGCACGCTCACGCCAGCCAACATACGCGTTAAGCGGAATCATCAGCACCAGCAGCATCACCGGGATCAGGCCCGGCGCAAACAGCGTCACAATCGGCGCCGACAGCATGGCAAACCCCATGCCGCTGCTCCCCTGGGCAAAGGCGGCAATAAAAACAGCCAGCCCGATCAGCATGAATATGGTTGGGCTCATGGATGCCGAGCCCCCCATTGGGCGCGATGCTCACTGGCTAGGGGATTGATCCGATGGATGGGTGCGCTTGCGACAATATTTTCCGCCAAGGTACGGGCACGATCCATCAGGGCGCTGCCGTCCCAATCCACCGGCATGCCACGGTCAAGCCGCAGCCGCCCGTGGACAATTACGGATTCGATTTGGTCCCGGTTTGCCAGCCGCACCAGTTCCCACTCCAGATCCCAGGAAGGTACCAGTTCGGGGACATCCAGATTGACCACCAGCATGTCGGCATAGGCACCCGGTGTGATGACTCCCACCTTGTTGGTCAGACCCACCGCATCCGCGCCACCTTGCAATCCCATATTCAACCAACGCCAGCCGCCCCCTGAAGCAGAGTCTCCGGACGCCATCGTGTAGGCCAGGCGTTGTGCGGTCTCCGCCGCATCCATCAGGCGGAAGGCGTCGCTGCGGGTGCCGTCTGTGCCCAGCCCCAGCCGCACGCCCAATTCACTGAGCAACAGGGCCGGCGCCACAGCGTTGCCTTTCCAGACACTGGCCACCGGGTTGTAGCTCACCGCGGCGCCGCTGTCGCGCATCAAGGTAATCTCGTCGGGGGTCAGCAAGGTGGCATGGGCCGCCAGCAACTCGGGGCCGATGGCGCCCAGGTGGCCCAACCGCTGCAGCGGGCGCAACCCCGTAGCAACCAAGGAGCGCTCGACCGCAGCCAGATGCTCGTTCAGGTGCGTCTGGAAAGCGACATGGGCTTCGCGTGCCAGCTGCGTAACCGCTACCAGAACTTCGTCACTGGCCGCTTCAGGGATGGAGATCGCCAAAGAGGGGTGGATCATCGGATTTGCGCCCCATCGATGCAGATGATGCTGTGCCAATTGCAGGATCTCCTCTTTTGAGGCCACACACTGACCCCCTTGCAGATCATTGCAGATGGCACCCAGCACACATCGTAATCCCACCTCAGAGACCGCATCGGCCACGATTTCCATGCCAACTGTCGCCCGGGTACCTGCATCGGCCACAGTGGTAAATCCCCCACGCAGGGATTCCCAGGCCGCCAGGCGTGTGGCCACGTCAATTGCCTCGGCGTCCATGTATTGTTCCATCGGCACCCAAACACGCTTGAATATTTCTGACGGCTCACCAAACACCAGCGATTTTCCAAACGTTTGCGTGACATGATGGTGGGCATCGATAAAGCCAGGCATCAGCAGCCGATGCTTTAGCGCGCACACGGGCAGATCCTGGCCGGCAAACTGTTCCAACGGCCCCACGGCTGTGATCATGCCGCTCTCAACACGAACCCCGAAGCCCGAACGCACGCCTTCGGGCAGCAGCACGTTGTCTGGCGCCAGCAAGACGGCCCGCTTATGCATGTCCTTCAATGCGTTCATCTCCGATCTCCTTGGAAAATAACCCAGGACAAGGCAGATGGAATGTTCAGAGAAATTCCCGTTCTGTATTGCCCAAATCGATTTGTGTGATGAAATTCTACCTGCCAAATCGAATTGGGGCAATTCATCAAGTGTCGATCAACCAACAGACTGACCAGCCTGCCAATGCACAGAGTAAACCCTATATTGACAGAAATGACGAGAAGATTGAGGATTCACATAAATCGATTTGGGAAACAAAAAACATAAACCCAAATCGATTTCGTAAACCCATAAACCGCACTTAGAGGCCAGTCATGGAGACAAACCATCCTTCTCAGGGTGATGCCCTGGTGGAAGAAATCCACCCAGTGGATCAGATCCGTCCCGTCGGCAAGCTGTTCATGTTTGCCATCCAGCATATTCTTGTGATGGTTGCAGCGCCCGTATCATCCGTTTTTCTGATTGCCAAGGCTCTGAACCTGTCCGAGGCGCTTTCCTCGGCCCTGCTATCCAGCGTTTTCGTCTTTTGCGGCCTGGGCTCGATCCTGCAGTCTGTAGGCATCGGCAAAATCGGCGTACGGCTGCCATTCATCATGCTGCCCGGTGGCGCTGCCACGATTCTATTTATCTCGATTGCTCAGGGAACAGATCTGCAGACAGCGGCGGGCGCGGTCATCCTGACCGGTATTTTCTACCTTCTGGCCGTCACGCTTTTCGTCCGTATCCTCAAGTATTTCCCGCCACTGGTCATTGGCACCATGGTCCTGGTGATCGGCATCAGTCTGGTCAGGATTACCGGCTTTCTGTTCACGGGCAGGCCGGGCACCGAGCATTTTGGTGATCCCATGCAGCTGCTGCTCGCATTGGTCACCATTGTGTTGACGGTCTTGTGCTTCAGGTTCCTGCGCGGCTTTCTGCGTCAGCTGGCCGTCGCGTTTGGCCTGGTGGGCGGCACGCTTTTTGCCATGGTGCTTGGTGAGACCAACTTCACGGCGCTGATCGCAGGCCCCGTCATCAGTACCCCGACCCTGTTTCCCTTTGGCATGCCGCATCTGGATCTGGTCGCTGCAATCCCGATGTTGGTCTGGAGCCTGGCCTCGATGGCAGAAGCCACTGGTCAGACCGTCATTAACGGTGAAATTGTAGGGCGCGAAGTCGACCCCACCCGGGATGTACCGCGCGTGATCCGCTCGGACGGCATTATCTCCATCATCGGCGGGCTGTTTGGCACACCGGTCATGGTCACCAGCGGAGAAAACATCGGCATCGTCCGTGCCAGCGGGGTGCGTAGCCGTTACGTGACGGCTGTTGCCGGCGTGCTCCTTATCGTGATCGGCTTTACACCGATGGCACGGATGCTCAACGGCATCCCGCCCGCGGTCGTCGGCGGCACGGCTGTCGTCGTGTTTGCGATCATCAGTGTGCTTGGCATCCAGATGCTAGCCAGAGTCGACTTTACGCAAACGGGCAACCTGGTTACTTGCACGCTGGCATTGGCACTGGGCTTGCTGCCAGTATTGATCCCCGGCATGTATCACAGCCTGCCGGCCAATATACAAACAATTTTTGGCAGCGGTGTGGCTATGAGCGCTCTGGTGGCTGTCTTGCTGAATCTGCTGTTCAATCACTGCGGCAACAACCGGCAGAGTGGTTCTACGCCCAAGCCGGACGAATCCCCACAAGCACGCCCAGCCAACTACCGCATCTGAACTTGACGGGCGGAAAGCCGCCTGACAGCAAAATAATAAAGGGCCGCCTGGAGGTTGTATGCGAAACCATCCACTACCTCCAGGCAATCAGCGCCCGATGCCGTGGCCGTAGACCAAGCGGCCGCCCAACCAGCCGCCAACAGCCAGCGTGATAAAGCCGGCCAGGCTCAGCAACAGCGCCAGCACATCCGGGGCCAGTGGTTGCAAGTGATCCAGCCGCAGAAAAAGCCGCGCCGTGTATAGCGTAAAGGCGGCCAGCATAAGCCCCATGTGCAGATACACATCCCGTAGTGCGGGGCCGTCCGGTACGCGGGACAACTCCATCAGGCCAGCCATCATCGCCAGCAGAGCAACAACACAGCCCACCATAAGCAGGCCAGCCGACCAACGCCAGGCGGATTCCCCTAGCCAAAGACTGCTGAAATCAGCCAGCGTGGCCAGCGACCAACAGGCAATTGGAAAGTGAACCAGTGCCGGATGCAGAGGATGGCGCATGGTCTTAGAGTACGGCGCTAAGTAGCGTAAGGAAGCCAATCACTGCAACGCCGGCGTGCACAACCACGATGGCCTTGGGCGGAAGCCGCTTGCGTGCATGAAAGGAGACAAGAAAGAACCCTCCCAATGCGGCAATCAGCAGCAGGATGAAGCCAACCAGCACCGGCTGCGAAGCAGCCCCTTCGGCCAAAGTCATGATGAGCAATATCAGGCCCACAGCCCCCAGCAAGGCATGCAACAGCGATAGCGCCCAGGGTGCAAATTTGTCGCGCAGGACGTGGGAGGCAAGAATCAGGCCTCCGACGGCCGCGATGGCGAAGACGATAATTGCGGCGGTAAGCATTTTTTGTCCTTAAATAGCAGTATTGGGTTTTGAACGGTATGCTCCGTTGAAACGGGCCACCTCATCGCCATAGATGCCTGGTGGATGAAAAACGTTTCACTGCACAAAACAATACTTATGCTTATCAATGCCGATTTCTCGCAACGCGCCTCGGTGACCTCCCAACAATACCAATGGATCACCTCTCCCCAGGGTGGTGTCGAGCGCGTGATGCTGGATCGCATCGGCGCAGAAAAAGCTCGTGCCACCAGCATCGTGCGATACGCACCCGATTCTTATTTTCCAAACCACAAACACCCCGAAGGCGAGGAAATCCTCGTGCTGTCAGGCACCTTCTCCGATGAGAGCGGAGACTTTCCCGCAGGCTGGTACCTGCGCAATCCGCCCGGCTCCGGCCACCAGCCTTTCAGCCGGGACGGCGCCACCATCTTCGTCAAGCTTCGGCAGATGGCCGCAGGCGATCAGCATCTGGTGCGCATTGATACCCAAGCCCCATCTGCCTGGCAGCGTAATGGTGACAGCGAAATCTGCCCCCTGTTCTCGAGTCACCAGGAAAATGTCTGCCTGCAACGCGTGTCGCCGAATCAACCCATACCCACCCAACACACAGGAGGCCTGGAGTTGCTGGTCTTGTCCGGTGAGGTTTTGATGGATGAGCAGCATTACGCACAAGGCAGCTGGATACGCCTGCCGATGGACGACACCCCCGTCATCACCACCGGCGCACAGGGTGCCACTATTTACCTCAAGACAGGCCATCTGGCTAACATCACGGTAGCGGGGTAGGAATGGACGGGGCACACTGGCTTCGCTGGATATCTACAGCCAGTTCACAGCAATGCCCCTACCTTGTTGACATTCACATCTCTTTACCAGCCCGCCAGCGCTCAAACCGAATGGCGCTATGTATTGCCAGGCTACGCAGTGGCTCTGGTGGCAGCCAGGAAGGCTCCGCCAGGCTCAAGGCGTCGCTCAGCAAGTCTGACTGCCCACCCATGGCCATTTCCGCCATCAGTTGCCCGTAGACCGTCCCCTTCAGGATACCCACGCCATTGCAACCGACCGCGGCAAAGACATTCTTTGCAGGCTGGCCCAGGTAGAACGCGCCGTTTCTGGTGAGTGCGGTGGTTCCTCCCCAAACGGATTCAAAACTGTGGTCAGACAGTTGTGGAAAGCGACTCACATAACGGCCTCGCAGCAGCGCCTCAACCTCAGGCAACGGGCTTGCCTTCTCGTATGAGTAACTGGTACGCACCAGAAAACGGTTGCCATGGATGCGCCGCAATGTTGTCCCTAATCTGTGGGCAGGCAAGATACCCCAGTTTTCTACCGCACCGCTGCGTGCAATATCTTCCGCGCTCAGCTCAGGCGAAAGACCCGCATATGTATAGATAATGGCCAGACGATCCCGCAAAAATCCCAGCTCTTTGAGAAATCCGTTAGTAGCCAGCATAACGGCACGCGTGCGCACAGAATGGGCGCCAATATGAACCTCTGCACCGTCAGCAGTCGCCGAAATTGCGGTAACCGGCGTGTTTTCGCTAAGATGAACATTCTCCGGCAAATGATCAGCCAACCCACGGATCAGCGCTGCCGGCTGGATCAGTACGTTGTGTGAGGTCCAATAACCATAGTCGTAATAGCGCGTTCCAAGGTCGTGTGCAAGCTCTCCAGCACTTAGCTCTCGACACTCCACACCCCATTCCTGAAATCCGTCCAGATATTCACGCAGATGCTCCGCACCCTGTGCAGTAGCCGCCGCATGATATTTTCCGACTGCCTGCCAATCGCAATCAATCTGGTGCTGTTTGACAAGTGATTCCAGAGCCTGCACACCTGTCTGATATAGCCGCAGTTGTTTATGCGTGCGCTGAGCAAATAATTGGCGGCTTTCATGGCTGGCACGGGCAACGTGAGGTTCGCTGATCATAAAACCGGAATTCCGCCCGGAGGAACCTGAATCGACGACCCCAGCATCGCACAGTAGAATCTCTTCGTCGGGATTAAGTTCAGCCAGACGCCGCGCAGCTGCCATACCTGTATAGCCGGCGCCCACTACCACGTAGGCGTACTGGCTATCTGGCTTCTGGATTTGCCTTGGCTCACGCGGTGGCAGTAGTTGATTCCATCCCGAGTTGTTTTCGTAAATAGGATAGAGTGGGTGGCGCGACATGGAGTTCATCCCCGTAGGTTTAATAATTACAACCAGCGTAGTCCTGGGTTTCGCGCAGGTTTACTTAGTGAGAGAAACTTAAGCAGTGCTTCAGTCAGGGTGTATTCGATGACGCCGTATCCCTTTGATCTTCATTCCCTGCGTGCTTTTGTGGCTGTATGCGAGGCACAGTCCATGGCGGATGCAGCGCGCACGCTGCAAGTCACCCAAAGCGCCACCAGCCAGCTCATCAAAGCACTGGAAAAACAAAGCGGCATGACTTTGTTCGATCGCGATTTCCGGCCTCTCCGGCCCACGGCCCAAGGATTGTTGCTGCTGGATATGGCAAAGGATCTCCTGGCGCACGCCCAGTCAGTAGCGGGCCGCCTATCAGATCAATCGCAACAGGCGATCGTACGCATGGGATGCGTCGACTCATTTACAGGCGCATGCGGCGGCCCACTGGTGCGTGCCCTCAGCAACCGGGTGCGCGAAGTCTCTCTGTGGTCCGGTTTAACGCCCGGTTTATCGGGCGCCCTGGAGCAACGAGAACTGGACATCGCCATTTGCACGGTTTCACCGTTAACGGATACCCGGATCACGCAACGTTTTCTGTTTTCCGAACAATTTGTGGCGGTAGTGGGAAAATCACTGCTTGAGGGGCGTGCACCCACCATGGCCACACTGGCCAAGCTGCCACTTATGCGGTATTCACGGCGCTCCGTCATTGGCCAACAAATCGAACGCTACCTGCTACATATCGGCATACAAGCACCGCTCAAATATGAATTTGATGCCACCGACCCCATCCTGGACCTGGTCAGTGCAGGAGAAGGCTACGCTGTCACCACGCCCCTGTGCCTATGGCAAGCACGCCATTATCTGGATCAACTCCAGGTGATGCCGCTTACACCAAGTAAACTGGGCTCGCGTGGTTTCTTCTGCTTAAGCCGCGTCGGTGAATGGCAGGCCCTGGCCCGGCAGGTCGAAGACGTCACCCGCTATATCGTCATGAATGATGTGCTTCCACAACTTCGAAAGCACCTGCCGGACATCGCTGCTGACGCGATTGATGTAACACCGGCGCACTAAGTGCGCCGGCTCTGTAAAGCTCAGCCCGCAATAATTGCAGGCTACGATCACACGTTGTAGCCACCTCCTCCCGGCGTTTCGATGACAAACAGGTCATTCACCTGCATATCCGCCTCATCGTTGGTGCCCAACACCTCAACGCGGCCATCAGAACGCACCACATAGTTTTTGCCTGCCTGTCCAGGCTCGGCTCCGCCGACACCAAAGGGCTGGGTACTTCGATGCGAAGTCAGCACCGTCGCTGTCATCGGACGCAAGAACCGCACCTTACGCACAACGCCATCACCACCATGGTGCTGTCCTGCACCTCCTGAACCATGCCGGATGGAAAACTCCTCAACCCGAACGGGGTAACGCCACTCGACCACCTCTGCATCTGTCATCCGGGTGTTGGTCATGTGACTATGCACGGCACTGGCACCATCGAAGTCTGGCCCAGCACCGGTACCCCCGCAGATCGTTTCGTAATTTTGGTAGACCTCATCGCCATACACAAAATTATTCATGGTGCCTTGTGAGCCAGCCAATATACCCAATGCACCATATAGGGCTTCGGTGATCGCTTGCGACACCTCCGTATTGCCTGACATAACAGCCGCTGGGGGCAAGGGGTTGATGAAGGAACCTTCTGGAGTGATGATTTTCAGAGGCTTCAGGCAACCTTCATTTAATGGAATATCATCAGCTACAAGCGTTCGAAAGGCGTAAAGCACTGCTGATTTGCATACCGACGCAGGCGCGTTGTAGTTGCCATCCACCTGTGCAGTTGTGCCAGTGAAATCAATGACGGCTTCGCGGCTCTCTGGTTTCACGCGAATTTCCAGATGGATGACGCTGCCGTTATCCAGGGCATAGCTGAAATGCGAATCCTTAAGCTTGCCAATGACGCGGCGTACGGATTCCTCCGCGTTGTCTTGTACATGCAGCATGTATGCATGCACCACATCACGCCCAAAATGGCTGACGGCCTTCATGATTTCACGGACACCGGTTTCATTGGCAGCGATCTGCGCCTTCAGGTCGGCCACGTTCTGGTCCGGATTACGGCAAGGATAGCGCCCCGAACCCAACAACTCACGCAAGGCCTGTTCGCGCAGCTGCCCATGCTCCAGCAGCTTGAAGTTGGTAATAACTACCCCTTCCTCGTCAATTGTCCTGCTGTCCGGAGGCGCCGAGCCAGGTGTCTTACCGCCAATATCGGCGTGATGGCCACGCGAAGCGACGTAAAACAAAATATCTTTCCCGTTCTCGTCAAACACCGGCGTCACGACAGTGATATCCGGCAAATGAGTGCCTCCCACGAACGGATCATTGAGCATGAACACATCGCCTGGCTGGATAGAATCCTGGTTGCGTGTAACAACGGCCCGTACCGATTCCCCCATCGACCCCAGATGCACGGGAATATGTGGTGCATTGGCAACCAGCCCTCCCTCCGGGTCGAAGATGGCGCAGGAGAAATCGTAGCGCTCCTTGATATTGACTGAATAGGCAGTGTTGGCAAGGGTTGCACCCATTTGCTCAGCAACCGACATGAACAGATTATTAAAGACTTCAAGCATCACGGGATCAGCATCCGTACCGACATGCTCGCTCTCTGGCAACGGCACCACCCGGGTAAGGATCAGGTGCCGAAATTCGTTCATGGTTGCGCGCCACCCGGCTTCGACAACGTTGGTGCCTGTAGGCTCCACAATAATGGCGGGCCCATCAACGTGATGCCCGGGATGCAGATCCGCACGCTGATACAAGGGCGCTTGCACGCGCTGATCAGCCGACACCATAGAGATCTGCTCACTGCTCGGCAGTGGCAGGTTGTTGGATATGGCCTCTGCCTGATCAGCGATTTCCGGATTATGCGCAATTGCTTCGACAGTAAGCGCATCGATGATGATGTCCTGATCAGGTGTGCAAAAGCCATAGCGCTGCTGATGCAAGGATTCAAAGCTGGCTTGCATGGCCCCCAGGGTGGCAAGCTCAACCAGAATAGCCTGATGGCTTCCGGCATAACGCAGGTGCAAACTGACCAATTGTTCGGTTGGCCGATCGCCCACTTGCTGCTCCACGAGCTCGGCTCGGGCTTGGTTGGCCAGATCATCAACTGCACTCTGCAACGCAACCAGGCCTTCTTTCGTAAACGGGCTATTTACTTGCCGATTATGAATACTGCGTACATCCGCTAGGCCGATGCCAAAGGCCGAGAGCACACCGGCGTACGGATGCAGGAAAACCCGTTTCATGCGCAAGGCATCTGCCACCAGGCAAGCGTGCTGGCCGCCGGCGCCACCAAAGCAGTTCAAGGTGTAATCCGACAGATCGTAGCCGCGCTGAACCGATATTTTCTTGATGGCGTTGGTGATGTTGGCAACAGCAATTCGCAGGAATCCGGTTGCCACTTCTTCAGGGCTGCGCGGTGCGCCTCCGGTGGCTCGCGCAATCTCTTGAGCCAGTTCGGTAAATTTTTTCCGGACAATAGCCTGATCCAACGGCTGATTGGCGTCAGGGCCAAACACGCGCGGGAAGTACGCCGGGTTGATTTTCCCCAGAATGACATTGCAGTCCGTCACCGTCAGCGGCCCACCCCTGCCATAGCATGCCGGCCCTGGATCAGCACCCGCCGAATCAGGGCCCACCCGATAGCGGGCACCATCAAAGTGCAGGATGGATCCACCACCGGCAGCCACGGTGTTGACGCTCATCATCGGCACACGAATGCGCACACCAGCCACTTCTGTTTCGAAAGAACGCTCGAATTCACCAGCATAATGGGTGACATCGGTTGATGTGCCACCCATATCAAAACCAATCAGCGTGTCAAACCCAGCCTGATGCGCGGTGCTCACCATCCCGACCACGCCACCAGCCGGGCCCGAGAGAATGGCATCCTTACCGCGAAAGTGTTCGGCACTGGCCAGCCCACCGCTGGATTGCATGAACATGAGGCGTGTGGCCTGATCAGGTGTTCGATCCTTATCCAGTTCACCCGCCACTTGCTGCACGTAGCGCTGCAAAATTGGCGATAGGTAGGCATCCATTACGGTCGTGTCGCCCCGTGGCACCAGCTTCATAAGCGGGCTTACTTCATGGCTGACCGAGATCTGCGTAAAACCAACCTCCCGGGCCAGCGCGGCCAGGCGTTTTTCGTGCGCAGGATATTGATAGCCGTGCATCAGCGCAATAGCTACTGCACGGATGCCATCATCGTAGGCAGCTTGCAAGCCTTTGCGTGCAACAGCCTCATCAAGTGGCTGCAACACAGTGCCTTGCACATCCACTCGTTCCTGGGCTTCAAGCACACGCTCGTAGAGCATTTCGGGCAGCACGATATGCAAATCAAAAATATGGGGCCGGTTCTGGTAACCGATGCGCAGCACATCTCCAAACCCGCGTGTAGTCACGAATAGCGTGCGATCTCCCTTGCGTTCCAGCAAGGCGTTTGTCGCTACCGTCGTGCCCATTCGCACGACTTCGATCAGCCCCTCAGGGATCACTTCATTCTGAGCGACTCCTAAAATCTCTTTGATGCCATAGACCGCTGCGTCACGGTAATGCTCAGGGTTTTCAGACAGCACTTTATGGCAGAGAATTGTGCCATCCGGTTTTTTTGCAATGATATCGGTGAAGGTACCACCTCGATCCACCCAGAATTGCCACATAATCAGTTTTCCTTTCGTCAAAAATAAATGTGATGTCTTGAATTACTTGCCGTACAGGTTGTTCGGTAACCAAAGTGCAATATCGGGCCAGTACAGCAAAATGATGGTTGCTGCACACATGATGAAAAAGAAGGGTACGGAAGCCCTTACCACTGAGGCGATACTTGCTTTTGAAATGCCCTGGATAATGAACAGATTGAAACCCACCGGGGGCGTAATCTGCGCCATCTCGATCATGATGACCATAAACACACCAAACCAGACAGGATCAAATCCGGCACTGACCATCAGTGGCAAAGTGATGGGCAGGCTCATGACCGTAATCGAGATACCATCCAGGAACATACCCAACAGCAGGTAGAACACCGCCATCACCAAGACTAGGCCGCCAGGCGACAAATCCAGCGTAGTGATGAGCGCTGCCACGTTCTGCGGTACATGAAGGTAGCTCATGGCTGTGGACAAGAAGGCCGCCGAAATAAGCAACGAGGTGATCATGCATGAGGTGACGATGGACGACAGCAGCGCGTTGCGCATGACGCCCAGATTAAATTGCCGGGTCAGCACAATGAGCAGCAACGTACTGGCTACCCCGATGGCGGCGGATTCCGACGGCGTTGCGATACCTGTATAGATCAAGCCCAAAACAACTGCCATAAGAGCAATCAGCGGCAACAGCTGGCCAATACCTCTGATTACTTCCAGCAGGCTGACCGGCGTCGGATCGCTGGGCGCAAGCTGGGGCTTCACCAGGCACGCAACCGCGATATAGCCGGAATACATGAGGGCCAGCATAATGCCGGGAAACACTCCCGCAGCGAAGAGCCGCGAAATGGATACCTCCGCAAGGACGCCATAAACAATCATGACTATGGAGGGCGGGATCAGTAGCCCCAGGCTGCCTGCCCCAGCCAGGGAACCAAAAGCCAACTGGCGCGAGTAACCACGCTTATCGAGCTCAGCCAACGTAATCTGGCCAACTGTGGCCGTAGTAGCCGCACTGGAGCCGCTGATGGACGCAAAAAGTGCCGAACCAATCACATTGGTATGCAGCAAGCCCCCCGGCACGCGCCTGACCATTGGTGACAGGCCATTGAACAGCCTCGAGGAGATATCCGTATGAAACATCATCTCGCCCATCCAGACAAATAACGGGATAGCTGACAGCTCCCAGGATGTCGAGGCACGATTAAGAATGGTGGCCATAATCGTGCCGATTCGAAAGAACGAAAAATCCAGTATGAAATGCAGGCTGAAAATACTCACCAGGAGCAAGCCAATAAATACATAGACACCCAATCCGAGGAAAAACAGGACAAGCGCCAGGACGGAGATAACAACAAAGAGCGGATCCATGAGCTTGCCTTATTAACGGGCCTGGGAAGGCGTGATGAAGAGTGCCAGGATGGACGCGAACGTTTGCAAAATAAAGGCGTATAGGCCCAGAAGCATGAAGGTTTGTGGCATCCAGATAAGGACTTGCGCCATACCAATGCTGCGTCTGCCATTCAGAAAATTCGTATGCGCAATACGAGTCATGAAATACGCCAGGAAAATTGCCGTCAGCAAAGCCAACACAAGACCAACAGCGTCCAGCCACTTTTTACTGTTTTCACTCTTTAGCAAGGCGGGGATCAACGTGACCCGAATCAATCCATCACGCGTCTGGGCATATGCCAATGACCAAAAAATAGTGGCGCCAATGGCATACCCCACCAATTCGTCCATCGTGTGCGTGGACGTACCAAAGCCCACGCGCAAGACAATATCAAGCAGGATATGACCCACGGAATAAACCAGCAGCAGACCACTCACCCAGGCGCCCAACACAGACACCCGTGCCGTCAAGGATATGTAGCGGTCACAAAAATATCGGATCATGGTGACTGCCTTCGTAGTTTTAGTGTTTGCGCCCAATGGCGGTGTAGTAAGCATCCAGCGTGCTCTGGCCATCTGCACCTGTTTTTTGCATCCAGCTATCAATAATGGGCTTGGCTGCAGAAGTCAGCGCTTGCATGATGTCTGCAGGCGCTGTTTTCTGGATGTGCACGCCTTCCTTTGCCATCTCGACAAAATTGCCTTCCTGGCGTTTGACTACCCCTTCCCAACTAACAGCCTCAGCTTTCAGAGATGCGTCGACGATCGCTTTTTTCTGATCATCACTCAGGTCGTTGTAAACGTCCTTGTTCATATGAGTGACATTGAGCGACATGGAGTAGTTAAGGCTTGTGAAATACTTCAGGTGTTCCCAAAACTTGGCATTGGATCCACCCTCTGTGGAAGTGAGTACCGCATCAATACCACCAGCAGCCAACTGAGGAACAACATCACCCCAATTGAGTTGAACCGCATTAGCATGCGCATTGATGAGAGTTTGTGTACCCGTAGCATCCCAGGTACGAATCTTGAGTGATTTGAAGTCATTCAGTGACTTGACCGGTGTCTTGGACCAGAGGCCAGCCGGTGTCCAGGGTGTTGCATACAACAGCACCTGGTTGTTCTGATCGAATATTTTTTGATAGTAAGGCTTGGAAATTTCCCAAAGCTTCTTAGCTTCCTGTGCTGAATTAGCCAGAAAAGGAAGCGAGGACAACAAGAAATAAGAGTTGATACCGCCCAAAGTTGTGATATTGGAATTTGCAATGGGCACAGCACCCGACCCCACCATGTCAAATTGGTCTTGGGAACGGTATCCCATAGAGCCACCAAACTGATTCTTGATGACGATCTCACCCTTGGTTTCTCGCATCAGTACATCCCCAAAGGCACGTTGGGCCTCCGCAGGCAGGGAGGTGTCGTTGTATTCATTCGGCATATCCCAGATTTGCTTAGCTTGGGTCGGGCCCGCGAAAGCAGTTGCACACAAGAATGATGTCGCAAGCGCAAATTTGAAGCTGAAAGTCTTCATGACGGCGTCTCCAGTTGTTGTAGTTCCCCACACCTGTGGGCTTCTTCAGGCAAACAATGCAATACCAGGCTCTGATGCAGCCATGGCTTTAAGGAAACTAATTTTAAGTATGAGGGCGTAACTCCAGGAAAACCCTGACTTTTCTCCTCGCTACAGTTTTTTGGCTTCGACCTTATTAGATAATTTGGCGCCCTGAAGTATTGTGTCGGAACCAGGCACAAGCGGCATTTCTAACTTTCACTTAACATCCCGGTGTATGAATTTTCCAGACGCCCCAAGGCCCACACAAAAACTTTCCGTGACGCCCAGATCAACAGTTTGCCCATGCAGACCTTGACTCCCAAAGCCTCCCCACCCCCTGACTCAGCCATGCCTGCAAATCTTATCCACCGCTTGGGACAGCGTTACGCCTTTGTTGTTGTGGGCGTAATTTTTCTGTGCCTGCTGTTTTCTGCGGGCTTGCGAGCCACCCCCAGCGTGTTGCTCGACCCCCTTGAACAAGCTTTTGGCTGGAATCGCAACATCACTTCGCTGGCAGCAGCGATCGGCATCTTCTTTTATGGCATGGTCGGGCCCTTTGCGGCAGCGGCCATGGATCATTTCGGCTTGCGGCGTGTCTTGCTGGGTGCTCTGTTGGTGATGGCAGGTTCATCCGCCGCCAGCGCATACATGAGCCAAACCTGGCACCTGATCGTCTTGTGGGGCTTTTTCTCGGGTGTAGGGTCTGGTGCCGTGGCAGCCGTGCTAGGCGCCACCATTGCCAATCGGTGGTTTACAAAGCACCGTGGCCTGGCCATGGGCATCCTGACGGCCAGTACCGCCACAGGCAACCTGATCTTTTTACCCCTGCTGGCTGCCCTGGCATCTTCCGGCGACTGGCGCTGGGCCGTCTGGGCCGTGGCGTTTGCCATGCTGCTGATGCTGCCTCTGGCCTGGTATTTTGTACCCAACCAGCCCGCGGATGTTGGGCTCTTGCCCTATGGCAGTAATCCCGATCTACCCCCTGCCCCAACCACACCCAAAATAGGTTTACTGGCCTCTGCGTTTGGCGCACTGGGCAGGGCAGCACGCACGCAAACATTTTGGTTTTTGTTTGCCACCTTTTGGGTGTGCGGCTTCACCACTAACGGCCTGGTAGGCACACACCTGATCGCCATGTGTGGTGATCACGGCATCTTGCCGGTTCAGGCAGCCGGATTGCTGGCACTGATGGGTGTTTTCGATCTGGTGGGTACCACGGCCTCGGGGTGGCTTACCGACCGCTACGATCCGCGCAAATTACTGTGCATGTATTACGGACTACGCGGCATCTCGCTGATCTTGCTGCCCTATAGCGATTTCTCACTCTACAGCTTGTCGATCTTTGCTATTTTTTATGGGCTCGACTGGATCGCCACGGTACCGCCAACCCTGCGTCTGGCCACAGACGCCTTTGGTGACCGCGACGCACCCGTGGTGTTTGGCTGGATTGTGGCCGGGCATCAAATAGGCGCTGCAACCGCAGCATGGATGGGCGGCTATATGCGCGATTCTACCGGCAGCTACCTGACCGCCTTTGTGTTGTCGGGTGCCACCGGGCTGATTGCTGCAGTCATTGCCTTATTGATCAAGCGCCAGCAAACACCCGCCCCATTGGCCGCGGCCTAATCAGGCAAGCGGCCCACTTGCGGCAATCCAATATCTGCCTGTTCTCGCCGATAACAGCACACCCGTGCGGGCGGCACGTTAAGCCAGGCGTAGCGCACGGATTGTTGGCTGAAGCCGTCGGCCAAAGCCTCTTGAGCGCCCCACAACGCGTAGGTAAATTGCACCACATTGGCCCCTGGCGACAAACAGGCACGCCATTGCAAAACCACATCTGCAACCATATTGGCCGGCAAGGAACGCAAAGGCAGGCTGGATACGATGGCGTCCACATGCATATTGGCAGGCAGCAATGCCTGTAAATCGGCTGCGTCGCCCCCCACCACCGTCAGCGCGGGGAACCGATGGCGCAGGTGCTGAACAAATGCGGGGGATTGCTCGACCACCCAGAGGCGGTTGGCTGGGACGCCGGCATCCAGCAATGCCTGGGTAACTACCCCGGTACCGGCCCCCAGCTCGACAATCAAGCCGTCACCCGTCTGGGAAATTTGTGCTGCCATCAGGCGAGCCAGCTGTCCCGAGCTTGGCCACACAGCACCGACAGCCCCTGGACGTACCAACCATTCTTTTAAAAACAGGCTGGCAGCAGGGCCGCTTCGTGCTTTACGTAATAGGCGCAGAGCACTGGCCTGATATTGACGCAAATTTTGTAGCAGTGGCCAAGTGCTGGCACTGAAATTTTTCAGCATTCAGGTCTCCGGTTTGGATAACACGAGACTACGTCGACACAATGAGCACTGCCTTAGGAAGGCCGTAGAAAGTATAGCGTTGGTAACAGCCGTTGAGGAGCCCCCGGTTTACGCCCATTGTCCAGAAGCCACCCCGGGCGGACAATAGTCCGATGAACCCTACACTTGTCCACACGCTTCCAGAACAACCGCTGGCAATTATCGGTGATATTCATGGCGAGATCGAAGCCCTTGATGCACTGCTCAAGCACCTGAAGCACCACCCGGTTTTCAAGCATCGCCTGTTGGTTTTTATTGGCGACCTCTGCGACCGCGGACCCGATAGCGTCGCTGTCATCCAGCGAGTGCAGTCACTGGTAGACGAAGGGCGTGCCCTGATGATCTTGGGCAACCACGAAATCAATCTTCTGGCACACGATGCCAAGGACGGCTCCGGTTGGTACTTTGACAGCCGGGAGGCTGCCGACAGGCCCCACTATGCCCCATTTAAGCGGGCAAGCGCGTCACAACGTCCGGCAATTCGCAACTTTTTCTGTCAGTTGCCAATGGCCATCCAGATGCCGGGCCTGCGCATCATCCACGCAGCCTGGGACGCTGCATCGATAGAAGCCATTGCACAGGTTCCACTGGGCACCATTCTGGGCTATATCCACGAATGCGATCTCAAAATACAAGAGCTTGCAAAAAAAGATGATCTTCACGCACGCTACATCGCCGAACATGAGCGTTGGGGCAAAGAACTCGAAGATCCCAACAATCCACCTCCTTATCTCGATGCAGTTGCAGACTTTGAATCCCTGCAGCAGCGCTGCAGTCCAATCAAGCGGCTCACATCCGGCATCGAAGCCCGAAGCCCACAGCCGTTTTACTCAGGCCACCGCTGGCGCTACTCCGACAGGATTGCCTGGTGGGATCAGGACCCAGACCCTACCCCTGTGGTGTTTGGGCACTACTGGCGGCTTTTTCAACCCCCTACAAAGCTGGATGCCTGGCGCTATAGCCGCCTGTTCCAGAACATCACGCCAACTGCCTGGCATGGCAATCATCACCAGGCGTTTTGCGTGGATTACTCCGTAGGTGCCCGCTGGAGCGAGCGAGCGCAAGGGGGCACAGTCAGTGCACGGCGTTATCGCCTGGCTGCCCTGATGTGGCCCGAGCGCGAGCTCGTGTTTGATGACGGCCAGCAGCTTCCCACCACTTAAATCACTCTGTGGATAACTCTAGAGCGCCGAACTTGTGCATGGCATGTGGATGAGAGTTGCATAAGTAGGGTTCTGTTGTACCTGGCAAAATGTATCCCCAATTGATCCAACAGGCAGTCACAGATTCGTCCACCGTAAAAAGTCGGCTAACACATTGATGGAACTCATTTTTTTCACTTATGCCACTTATCCACAGGGCTCCATTATTATTATCAGTTAGATATAAAAGATAAGAACAAACAAAACATACACATTGCCAGCAACAACGCCCGCTAAACGCGGGTCAGGCGCTCGATCGCAAAATCCAGTGTGCTATCCTGCTTCGCGAAGCACAGACGCAACAGGTGATGATTGGCCTGAGATGCATTGGGATTTTGATAGAACGCAGAGACAGGAATACTGGCCACGCCTGCCTCCTTCGTCAGTCGAATCGCCAACGCCTTCTCCGATGTGTTGCCAACTGCTATTGTGTCGACTAGTAAAAAAAACGTGCCTTCACACAACAGCGGCCGCAATTTGCTACCCTGCAAACCTGCTATCAGGCGATCACGTTTTCGTTGGTAAAACGCAGACAGTTGTGCAATGACCGAGCTGTCCTGCAGATAGGCGGCTATTCCGGCCTGAACAGCGGTGTTAACCGAATACACCGCAAACTGGTGCACTTTTCTGATTTCCCTTGATATCTCCACAGGCGCACAGCAATAACCAACTTTCCAGCCAGTTGCATGAAGCGTTTTTGCAAAGGATGAAATCAAGACGCAACGGGCTGCCAGGCTTGGCCGATTAACCGGGCTGAGATATGGGCGGTTATCAAAGACGATATGTTCATAGGCTTCATCGGACAGCAGTAAAAACGGATACTTTTGAGCCAAGTCTTCAAGCGCATCCAGATCTTCTGCGGTCAGCACCCCCCCACCCGGGTTATGTGGAAAGTTCAAAATCAATAGCCGCGTGCTTGGATTTAATTCGGTTGCTACTGCATTCCAGTCCAGCGTAAAGCCGGGATGTTCTTCTGAGGGCGGCAGCATGGCTGCCCTCCTTACGATTCCGCCGGCCAGTTGCACGACAGGCGCATACATGTCGTAGGCAGGGTCAATCACGATCACTTCATCGCCGGGGCGTACCAATGCCAAAATGGTCGCGGTCACTGCCTCGGTTGCACCCGAGGTCACGGTGATTTCTGTGTTTGTGTCGTACTCGCACTGCTGATGTGCCAGAACCTTGTTGTTGATCACTTCGCGTAGCGTCTGGATGCCTTCCATGGGTGCGTACTGGTTTGGTCCATGCCGGATGGCATTGCATACTGCCTCCAACAAATCCGAGTCTGGTTGGAAATCGGGGAACCCTTGGCCAAGATTAATGGCCTCGGTTGCCCTGGCCAGCTGGCTCATTTCACTGAAGATGGTGTCGCCCACTAAGGGTAGTTTCGAGTCTATTTTGATCATAAATGTTGGATTTAAAATACTTTTCTAGGGTTCCAGGCAATTATTTATGCACAATTTCGCCAGCCCGGATACAATCTCGCATAAGGGAAAACTATGATTTGACTTTCGAGTAGTCGTGGTTATTCTCTTTGTTGCAATGCAATTCAAGCAGCACGCACGTCTCGCAGTAGGCTTGCCCTGTCGCATACCGCTACTCAGGCACGATCTGTTCCGTTTCCGCGTTCTTGATTCATTGTTGTTATCTTTCTTTTATTTAGGACGTACCAGATCATGGCTCAAACGGGCAAAGTCAAATGGTTTAACGCTGAGAAAGGCTTCGGCTTTATCACTCCCGACGCCGGCGGTTCCGACGTATTTGCACACTTCTCAGCCATCGAAGGCCGCGGTTATCGCAGCCTCAACGAAGGCCAAGCAGTTGAGTTCGAAGTCAAGGACGGCCCCAAAGGCCCTCAGGCGGCTGAAATCCGCCCGATGTAAGGCTTCTTGCTTTAGCTGCACCAGGCACCCTCACGGGTGCCTTTTGTTTTTGGACGCGTAAAAGTTTTACCTGGTTTTGCACAGGCTGTCCACCGATTATCCACATGGTTATCCTCGGTTCGACGATTAGGGAATTTGCATCATCGATTTGTGTTTCACGTGAAATATATGTGTTGACGTATGTTCTGTGCTTTGCGCGCTGTGTTGTGGTCGCAATCCCTTACAAAAGTTTAAATATTATGTTGTGGTCGATTTATCGCACGCTGTTCGGATCCTTTTTGGCTAGATTCTAGGGATAACTTGGCGGCTCTGTGGTACGGAACAATATATCTTTGGTACACGGGTGTTCCGATAATCTTTAGGTTTCATACGGTTCGGATTCTTGCGTCTGTGGTGTCGCATGCTCTGTGGGTTTTGGTGTTACTTACCTAAGATTGTTTGGCCTTCTATATGCTGGTTATGTTTCACGTGAAACTACCCTATCATCAGTGTTGGCGGATGTTTGACTTTGATGCACACCCTATTTCAGTTGTGAATAGAAACCTCTGACAACTACGATTTGCTCGTCTTCGATTCGTGAAGTGCTTCACCGTTAACTGGACATAGGGCATGTTTCACGTGAAACACCAGGTCTCATGGCTTAGATGTGCAAATGTTCGTGATCGATGGCAGCACGGAAATGTAGGGAATCAATTGCGGGCAAGGCAGTACCTCTGCACACAGAGAAGTGGTTTCATGATGTTCTGCATAACGCTAGGTGTTTCTCTTAAAACTAAGCTTGTCGTCATTTTTTGGTAGCAGCGATCTATTGGCGCCTTGGGATAAGACAAAATTTTATGCACGGCCGGCAGGAAGATTTGATCTCTCCAATGACCTATTTTGTTGTTATTAACGCTTCTCTGCATCTCCTAGGCGATGTATCGTTTCCGCACCTTATTGCTTCAGCAAAAAGTGCAGTCTTGTTTCACGTGAAACATAGTGATTTGAGAGTAGGCCGTTTTATAATACCCTTACTCTCTATTGGTTTTATTCATGAATTACTCTGAAGAATTTGACGTGTTGGTAATCGGTGGTGGTCATGCCGGCACTGAAGCCGCGCTGGCAGCCGCACGCATGGGCGCATCTACCTTGCTGCTTACCCATAATATCGATACCCTGGGCCAGATGTCCTGCAATCCGTCTATTGGCGGTATTGGCAAAGGACATCTGGTTAAAGAGATAGACGCCTTTGGCGGCGCAATGGCTTGGGCCACAGATCATGCCGGGATCCAGTTCAGAATCCTGAATCGCTCCAAGGGCCCTGCTGTGCGTGCAACCCGCGCGCAGGCAGATCGCTCTCTATATCGCCGTGTGATCAGGATGACATTACAGAGCCAGGAAAACCTAACGATTTTCCAGCAATCTGTCGATGATCTGATTTTGGAGGGAGATCGGGTTGTGGGCGCCAAAACCCAGATAGGGCTGGTGTTTCGTGCAAAAACCGTGGTACTGACGGCGGGCACATTTCTAAATGGCCTGATGCACGTTGGCTTGTCTCACTATGCTGCCGGCCGTGCCGGAGACCCCCCGGCCACTAGCCTTGGGCAGCGGCTGAAAGAACTGAAACTGCCGCAGGGCCGTCTTAAAACGGGTACGCCACCCCGTATTGATGCCAAAACCATTGATTTTTCGAAAACGCAGGTTCAGGCAGGTGATCTAGATCCTGTCCCTGTTTTCTCGTATCTGGGAAGAGCAGACATGCACCCAGATCAAGTGCCTTGCTGGGTCACGCATACTACTGAGCAATCCCATGAGATTGTGCGCGCTGGTCTTGACCGCTCACCGCTTTACAGTGATCAGGGCACCATCGAAGGGATTGGACCGCGCTACTGCCCATCCATTGAAGACAAAATTCATCGCTTTGCGGATAAAACCAGCCACCAGGTATTCTTAGAACCCGAAGGCGCATCCTCATGCGAGATCTATCCAAACGGGATCTCCACCAGCTTGCCATTCGACGTGCAGTACGCGCTGGTGCGCAGCTTGCCTGGGCTTGAAAATGCACGCATCATGCGGCCAGGTTACGCGATCGAATACGATTACTTCGATCCTCGCCATCTGCACGCCTGGCTTGAGACCAAAGCCATTTCAGGTTTGTTCTTTGCCGGCCAGATCAATGGCACGACGGGGTACGAAGAAGCCGCCGCTCAGGGTTTGCTGGCGGGTGCCAATGCTGCCTTGCGCGCTCAAGGAAGGGAGCCTTGGACAATTTCCCGGCAAGACGCATATCTTGGCGTCCTGGTAGATGATCTTGTAACAAAAGGTGTTACAGAACCTTACAGAATGTTTACGTCGAGGGCGGAGTACCGCCTGAGCCTTCGAGAAGACAATGCAGATCAGCGCCTTACAGAGTCGGGCCGCAGGCTGGGGTTGGTGGACGACATTCGCTGGGAGGCCTTTTGCCGCAAACGCGACGCCGTTGCCGCTGAAATGCAGCGGCTGCAAGAAACCCGGATCAACCCGGCGGTGCTCTCGGCGCACGACCGCGAGCAACTGGCGATCCAGCACGCGGATCGCCATCCCAGTTTGCTGGATCTTCTGCGTCGGCCTAATGTGCAATATGCCGATCTCATGACCCTGCAAAGTACCGAGGGTGTTGCGCTGGCGGGCCCCGGCCTGGCAGATACCGAGCAGGCCGAACAACTCAACATCCAGGTGAAGTACGCGGGCTATGTCCAGCGGCAGCGCCTGGAGATCGATCGTCAGCACGCGCAAGAAAGTCAAAGCATCCCGGGCGACTTCGATTACGCACATATCTCAGGCCTGTCCAACGAAGTACGTCAGCGCCTGCAGACTGCCCGTCCAACAACGGTGGGGCAGGCCAGCCGGGTGTCGGGTGTCACTCCCGCAGCGGTTTCCTTGCTGCTGGTGCACCTGAAGCGCTCACAAAGAAGCCAGCCAGCGGCATGACGGCAGACTTCTCTGAATTCCGCGACCGTTTATCTGCAGCCCTGGCAGCGCTGAATATGGCGGCGGATGCTGATCGTGCAGACCTCCTGCTGGGCTATCTGCAGCAGCTGCAGCGCTGGAACAAGGCCTATAACCTCACGGCCATCCGCCAGCCGGAAGAGATGCTGGTTCAGCATCTGTTTGACAGCCTGGCCGTTGTGCCGATATTGCGGCGGCACCGGGCGGGCCGTGACACCTCCGTGGCAGATATGGGTTCGGGCGGCGGTTTACCGGGTATCATTCTGGGGATCTGCGAGCCAGGCTGGCAAGTGGTGTGTGTTGATGCAGTGGGCAAAAAAACCGCTTTCATCCGCCAGGCCGCCGGAGTGCTGGGTTTAAGCAATGTCCGTGCTGTTCACGGCCGTATCGAAACCCTCGATAGCCTGCAAGCGGATATCGTGGTCTCCCGTGCGTTTGCGTCCTTGCAGGATTTTGTTCAGGTGTCTGCCCATCATTGTGCGTTAGGCGGCGCATTATGGGCCATGAAAGGCCAGTATCCCGAAAACGAAGTCGATGCCCTGAAGAACACCCAATGGATAGTGCGTTCCGTGGCCCATCTGCAGGTACCCGAAATGTCAGCACAACGTTGCTTGCTAGAACTCGGTTTGAAGGAAACCCATGACGCTTGAAACCCAAACACCAAGGGCCAAGGTTTTTTGCATCGCCAACCAAAAGGGTGGGGTGGGTAAAACCACCACAGCCATCAATCTGGCTGCGGCGCTGGCACTACACAGGCAACGCGTGCTGCTGGTCGACCTCGATCCCCAGGGTAATGCGACCATGGGCAGCGGTATTGATAAAAATACCGCAGATATCAACCTGTACCAGGTGCTCATTGGCGAAGCCACCGTCGTACAAGCGCGTCTGCGCTCGGAAACCGGGCAGTACGATGTGCTGCCCTCCAATCGCGAACTTTCGGGTGCTGAGATCGATCTGGTGGGTATGGAGCATCGTGAGTCGCAGCTCAAGCGTGCGCTGGATCAGGTGGCTGAAGACTACGATTTCATCCTGATCGATTGCCCACCCACGCTGTCGCTCCTGACGCTCAATGGCCTGGCGGGCGCTCATGGTGTCATTATTCCCATGCAGTGCGAATACTTCGCGCTCGAGGGGCTGTCCGATCTGGTCAATACCATCAAGCGGGTGTTCCGCAATCTCAACCCTTCGCTCGAGCTCATCGGCCTGCTGCGCGTGATGTTCGATACCAGGGTTACCTTGCAGCAACAGGTGTCCGAACAGCTCGAGTCACACTTTGGCGACAAGGTCTTCAAGACCATGATTCCCAGAAACGTGCGTCTGGCAGAAGCGCCCAGCCATGGCATGCCGGGGGTGGTGTACGACAAATCCTCCCGGGGTGCCAAGGCGTATCTGCAATTTGGCGAAGAACTGATTAAACGTGTTGGTGGCAAGGGCCGCCGACGCGCTGCCTGACGCAGGCAGCTTCAAAGACACAGGATTTCTCTATGGCTACACGCAAAAAAGGCTTGGGTCGGGGATTAGACGCTCTGTTGGGCGCTGATCGTCATGCACTGGATCAGGTCGGTACACAAGACAGCGATACGCCTCACCAACTGTCCGTCAAGGTTCTGCGTGCGGGGCGCTACCAGCCGCGCACCCGCATGGATGAAGGGGCCCTCAACGAGTTGGCGGAGTCCATCCGCGCACAGGGCATCATGCAGCCTATCCTGGTGCGCCCACTGGCGGCCAAGCTGGGGCACTACGAAATCATCGCTGGCGAGCGCCGCTTTCGGGCGGCCCAACTGGCAGGCCTGACCCAGGTGCCTGTACTGGTGCGCGAGGTTGACGACGAACACGCCGCTGCGATGGCCTTGATCGAGAACATCCAGCGCGAAGATCTCAATCCCCTCGAGGAAGCGCATGGGGTCAAGCGTCTGCTGGATGAATTTGGCCTCACCCACGAACAAGCTGCCAGCGCCATTGGTCGCTCGCGGTCAGCCACCAGCAATCTGCTGCGGCTGCTTAACCTGGCAGAGCCGGTACAAACCATGTTGCTGGCAGGCGACATCGACATGGGCCACGCCCGTGCCCTGCTGGCCACTGACGCAGCGCGCCAGATCATTTTGGCGCAAGAAGTCATTACCCGGCGACTGTCTGTGCGTGAAACCGAAAAACGCGTGGCACGGGCCTTGCGCGACGAAGACGAAGCCGTCTTTACGCAATCGGGCAATGTGGCGCGCGCCAAGCCCAGGGCAGGGGGCGGTGATCTTGGCCGTCTCGAAAAAGCACTGTCCGATCACCTTGCCACCCGTGTGCGCATCAAAACAGGTGCCCGCAAGGGTGGTCAGCTGGTGATCGACTTTTCCGACTGGGCGCACCTTGACGCTTTGCTGGATCGCCAGGGCTTGGGCCAGGTGATGGATCAGCAAGACGCCAACGCTTGACACGAAAAAAAAATATCTGCATAATTCGAAGTTCGCTTCGGTGGGGTGCCCGAGTGGTTAAAGGGGGCAGACTGTAAATCTGTTGGCCTTGCGCCTACGTTGGTTCGAATCCAACCCCCACCACCAAGCGGTCTTGTTTTCTTGGCCTCTGGCAAAGAAAACACATCAGCAGGGATACCGAATCGCGGGTGTAGCTCAATGGTAGAGCAGAAGCCTTCCAAGCTTACGACGAGGGTTCGATTCCCTTCACCCGCTCCAGCGGGTTTTTGTTGATGACATACATAGATACCGCCCATGTGGCTCAGTGGTAGAGCACTCCCTTGGTAAGGGAGAGGTCATGCGATCGATCCGCATCATGGGCACCAATATTTCGACCAGCGCTCATTTTTTCAGGAGTCAGTCATGGCAAAAGGTAAGTTTGAACGGACCAAACCGCACGTAAACGTCGGTACGATCGGGCACGTTGACCACGGCAAGACGACACTGACGGCGGCCATCACCACGGTGCTGGCCAAGGCGAGCGGTGG